>NZ_JBHJYN010000014.1:0-183300 GCF_042270185.1 Streptomyces sp. NPDC055962 | reverse complement strand
GACGAAGCCCTCCACGCCCACGAAACCGCCCGCACCCTCTACCAGCAGACCAAAGACACGCGCGGCGAAGCCAGCGCCTGGAACAACCTCGGCGGGGCACTCCAGGAACTACGGCGCTTCGACGAAGCCCTCCACGCCCACGAAACCGCCGGCACCCTCTTCCAGCAGACCGGCGACGCCAACGGCCAAGCCACCGGCTGGAACAACCTCGGCGGGGCACTCCAGGAACTGCGGCGCTTCGACGAAGCCCTCCACGCCCACGAAACCGCCCGCACCCTCTACCAGCAGACCAAAGACACGCGCGGCGAAGCCAGCGCCTGGAACAACCTCGGCGGCACACTCCAGAAACTACGGCGCTTCAACGAAGCCCTCCACGCCCACGAAACCGCCCGCACCCTCTACCAGCAGACCGGCGACGCCCACAGCGAGGCCAACGCCTGGAACAACCTCGGCGGCGCACTCCAGGAACTACGGCGCTTCAACGAAGCCCTCCACGCCCACGAAACCGCCCGCACCCTCTACCAGCAGACCGGCGACGCCCACAGCGAGGCCAGCGCGTGGGACAGCCTCGGCGGCGCACTCCAGGAACTGCGCCGCTACGACGAAGCTGTCCACGCCCACGAAACCGCTCGCACCCTCTACCAGCAGACCGAAGACACGCGCGGCGAAGCCAGCGCCTGGGACAGCCTCGGCCTCACACTCCAGGAACTGCGCCGCTACGACGAAGCTGTCCACGCCCACGAAACCGCCCGCACCCTCTACCAGCAGACCGAAGACACGCGCGGCGAAGCCAACGCCTGGAACAACCTCGGCCTCACACTCCAAGAACTGCGGCGCTTCGACGACGCCCACGACGCCCACGAAACCGCCCGCGACCTCTACCAACAGATCGGCGACACCCATAGCGAAGCCATGGCCTGGAACAACCTCGGCACCGCGTGTCGAGGGCTGAGCCGTTTCGAGGAGGCTATGGCGGTCGGCCGACAGGCTGTTGAGATGCTGGTCACGGCTGAGGATTGGTTCCGGACCGGTGAGGCGTGGGGTGAACTGGCCACGACCCTGACCGCGGCAGGTGGCGATTCGGGGCAGGTGCGTGACGCGTGGAACGAATCGGCAGCCGCGTATGCGCGGGCGGGCGCGGACGAGGAAGCGGCCGCCTCCCGTGCCCATACGGATAGCCCGGAAGTCCTGGAAGAGTAGGTGCTGTCGGCCTTCTGCGTAGTCGTCGGTGGTGCTGGGAGGGCCGCCGGGTGCCCGTCTTCCAGCGGGAGGCGGCTGCTGCGAGCGGTGTGAGCCGTACGAGCGCGGCCCTCGCCACGCAGGCGGCCCGTTCGCACCACGGTGGTGGATGGACGCCACCGAGTGGAAAGCGCAGCGGCCGGCCCCGCAGCCGGAGCAGGACAACCACCACCGCCGCTTGGTCGCCGGTCCGGAGCTCCGCGACGGGCCGGGAGCCGGGCCAGCGCAGCGCCGCCCGGTTCCCCGAGACCGCGCCCAACACCAGCCACCACCCCATAGCCAGGCAGCCGGGTAGAAGAGGGGAAGTCTGAGCACTCACCGCCCAAGAACCGGGGCCTGAACTGCCCTTATGCAGAGGCCCGCTCCCGAGAGGTGTCGGCCATGTTCTCGGTCATACCGTCGGTCATGGTGTCGGGATTGCTGTCGAGCTCCACGCCGGCTGCGCTTGCAGCCGACCGACGGACCCCTCACCAGCCGATGCACTGCGCAGCGACCCGTCCGGCGCTGCAGCGGCGGTGCTCGAGGAGCAGGAGGAGCCGCTGCGCGGGGGACGCCGCGGTTGTCGTGTGCAAGGGTGTCGGGGCCTGGAGCGGGTGGCTGGTCTCTGGCACCAGCAACGGAACTCCCGCCCCGGGCACCCTGACGGTCTTTCGCTAGGCCGTCGCTTTCGGGTCTTGCCGCGGAGACCCCTGCGGGCAGGCGGGATCACATGAAGCCGAAGTACCGCGTCCACCACGTGGGCCGCGCCACGAAGTGCTCCAGGGCGGTGGGGCCCTCGTAGTCACTTTCCAGCAGTTCCTCGGGGACGCTCACGTAGCCAAGTTCGGCCAGCGCCCGCTCCACGGTCGCGAGGTCGGCAGGGTCCAGCGCGCCTTCCTCTCGGGCGTCGTCCGTGCCGAAGTAGGCCCCCGGGATTGTCGGCGCAGACCTCGGCGAGGGAGCCGAACTTGCTCACGCAGACCACGATCCGCGTCCCGCAGACGGTCGCCTCGGCCGGCACGCGGACACGCCCGTACTCACTGGAATCCTGCGTGTCCTGCTCGAACTCGCACTGGACCCCGAAGTCCGTCTCGAGCCGGCGCACCAGCCCGCCGAACGCGAGACTGACCACGGCACGGTCGTAATACAGCGGCCACTCCAGCCGCTCGGGATCGTCGAGTTCACGCAGGAGGACCAGCAGTTCCGTCTCTCCCATCGACATCCGCCCATCCTGCCGCCCGGCGGGTGAGCACAGGGAGGCGGGGGAAACCAGCGACAAGATCCGAAACACAGTAGTCCTTAATGTCGCAATCTTGTCGTGGTGAGTGGCCGCGCACGCATCTGACCTGCGGTGGTAAGTTTCTGGCCGGGAAACTCACCACGGTCCAGGGGCCTACTCACCACGGCGGAATCAAATCACCGCGAAAACTCACCACGGCTCGGCCGGACTCACCATGGAAACTCCCCATGGCAGGTCAGAGGCTTGCCAGGGTCAGTTGACGGCCTGGACCTCGTGGACGTCGGCGGTGAACTCCGTCGCGCGTGTCTCGGTGAAGGTCCCGCCGTCGTTGAGGGCGGGTGCGGTCCAAGTCGCGGTCGAGGTGGCCTGGTAGCGGCCGTCCGGCTGCCCGTAGGAGGGACGTTCGTAGAGGTGCCCGCAGTCCGGCGAGGGTGTCGCGCCCCGGGACTTCGCATACGGGGGGGGCCGCGGCAGGTGACCGTGGTGCCGTCGCCCATCGCACCCTGGTGACCTTCGCCGTGGCGGTGACGCCGCCGGCTGTGGCTGAAGCGGTCGCCGGGCCGAGCGTCGACCGGGACGGCGTGGCCCACATCCACATCGGCATCCCCACCACATAGATCCCGGCCGCCCGGGGGCTGGCCACGGCCGGGCCCTCCAGGCACATCGAGGCCGTTGCCCGCCGCGCGACGAGCTCGGGGTCGATGGTTGGCGTGGCCGGGCCGTCCTGGCCTTTCAGCACGAAAACGACGATGATGCACAACTGGGAGCGTCTTCTCGCCGACGAGGTGCCCCTGCGCCCCTACGTGTACCGCGTCGTCAAGAACATGGTCGTCACCCAGGCACGCCAGCGACAGCGCAAAGAAGCCGTACACCTCGACGTCCAGCCACTGGACAACCACACCCAGGAGTCCGCCGAGCAGAGCGTCATACGAAGCATCGACCACGACAACATCAGAGCCGCCTTCCTCTCTGCACTCACCCCGCACGAGCAGCAGGTGGCCCTCCTCGGCTACGCGGAAGACCTCAGCTCCCGGGCCGCAGCGGAACGACTCGGCATCAGCTCATCCGGGATCCGCAGAACACTCGCCCAGATCAAGCGCAAACTCACCCGCAGCCTCGGCTCCGCCATCCCCGCCTGAACCTGCCGCACCCGGCCAAGCGGCCGAGCTCGGCGTCAGCCTCACCGACGTCGGCCGCCCGTGGAGCATGACCGTGCCACGCCGAACGGCCGGGAGGGTGAGGCTGCCAGCGCAGTGTCGTGGGCTACCGGCCCGGTGGTGGTGCAGGACAACGCGCACGGCAGGTCAGCGGGACAGCCGCCGAACTCACCACGGCAGGTCAGAGCCCTGCCAGAGTCAGTTGACGACCTGGACCTCGTGCACCCTGGCGGTGAACCCGGTCGCGCGGGTCTCGGTGAACTGGCCGCCGTCGTTGAGGGCGGGCGCCGTCCAGGTGACGGTCCAGGCCGCCGTCGCGGTGCCCTGGTACCGGCCGTCCGGCTGCTCGTAGGAGGGGCGCTCTTAGAGGTCTCCGCAGTCCGGCGACAAGGTCACCTCCTGCAACTTTCTGTAGGGGGTGCCTGGGCCGCGGCAGGTGACGGTGGTGCCGTCGCCCATCGCCCACCGCCGGTCGTCACCTTCGCGGTGGCGGTGACGGTGACGCCGCCGGCCGTGGCCGTAGCGGTCGCCGGACCGATTATCGACGTCGAGGGCGTCGCCCACATCGGCATCCCGACCACATACATCCCCGCGGCCCGGGGACTGGCCACGGCCGGGCCCTCCAGGAGCATCGAAGCATCCGCCCGCCGCGCAACCAGCTCCGGGTCGATGGTCGGCGCGGCCGGGCCGTCCTGGCCGGACGGGACGAAGGTTGGACTTCACCACAGGCTGGGCCCGACCATGCCGGAGATCAATCTGCGCGACTATGAATTAGGCGTACCAGTTGCTCGTGCCGTTGACACTCAGCCGCACATTGATGGTTCCACCGCCCGACGAGGGAACGTTGACTGTCGGTGCGTAGCAGCCGCGGGTGAATCCCGGGTTGAGGGTGGAACTGTTGCACAGGGTGTTGCTGCCGAAGCTCGATATGACCTCACCAGCGATGACGGCAGCGGCAGTGCCTGAGTGCTGGACGACGAGAACGACCTGCGTGTCGTTGTTGGCATTGGTGACGACACACGGCTTGAACTTGATGTTCGCGGAGATGGTGTGCGTCTTGTAAGGGAGGCAGTTCCAGTTGCTGTTCGTGTTTACTTCCTGCCAGTTCGCTGCAGCGCTGGCAGGTGAGGCGGCGAGCGCGAGGGCACCCGCAGTGGCGGCAGCAACCGTCAGAGCTTTGAAGCGCATAGGAATTTCATCTCCTCAATCGATTTCCCGCTGCGGGATTGCGAGGCGGGGTATCTATTCCCAGACTGATTCCAGCGACCCGGAATAATCTAGTTGATCTTATAAAGACTTCTCTCGGACTGGAAAGGAATAAACCAGCCACGAAATCTTCACACATGGCTGAAAGTCGAGTTCCGGTCGATTCCTCGCGAAAATCCGCCGACTCATCCCGGAACCGCAGTTGACCGGGCCCATGGGGGCAGCGCTCGCGGATCGGAACAGATACGGGTCGTGGGCGAGTTGCGGGCGGAGAACCAGACGGGGCGGGTGCGGCGTACCCGAGCAGGACTCCCGCCTCGTCACGCCGCTCCCCGTACGCGGCGTCGCCTGCAGGCCCCTGCCGGTCACAGAGCTCTTCAGGGGCCCGTGCCGACTGTCGCCCCCTTATCCGCCTGGACAGATCCTACGCAGCGGCAGGTGGTCCCGGACTGCATGAGCAGGCGGTGTCGATGGCGAGGAGCTCCAGGCCTCGCCGCTGCTTGATGCGCCGGGCCGGGAGCGGATCTCCATCATCGACAGGTCGGCGGAGTCGTCCACGAACAACGGCGCTTATTGGATGGCCGGGGTCTGGTTGGCCATGCACGTCAGGCCCTCGGGGGTGACGATGCCGGAGCGGCCTCCGGGCAAGACGGGTTCTCGCCCACGAGCTTCGCGCGCTTGCTTACGCGTCGTTTGATGGAATTGAGGGCCTCAGGGGCGCCCGGGGTGGGGTCGTGCGCGGCTTCTTCGGGCCCGCGGACATGTTCTGGGCGTGATGTAGGGCACCTGGGCCAGTTGCTTCCCGGCAGGTTCTCACGCCCCCGCCCGCAGCTTCGCAGGCATGCCTCTGACCTGGCGATTTCCGTGACCTCGCATAGGCTGCGGAGGTCTGCCGGGCACCATGAGAGGGGTCTTCATGAGTGGGAAAAGGATGGGGTACGACACTGTCAGGATCGACGAGGAGAGGACACCGTCGATGTCACGCTGACCCACGACAGCGGCGTGCGGGTCGTCGGCAATGGACCTGATGGCCCCTTCGCGGCCGACAACAACACCGGAGGCCGGTGGCCTCTTCGCCCAGGCCGGCTCCGACGCCGTGATCACACCACCCACACCAATCTCATCCCAGTAGCCATATCATCCGATCCATAGAGATGATCACCGTTGATGGGGCCGATAGAGATGACCGCAGCACGTACGGCAGTCGCCGTGCTGGCCACATGGGCCACGCTGATCTTGCTTCTACTTGCACCGTCACCCCTGCCAGAGCGCTGGCGCTACTACATCTACTCTCCAACGAGCCTGGGCCTGTGGCTGCTGACCATGCTCGTCGCCCCAGTCGTGGTCTGCATCGTGAAATGGCCATGGATCAAGTCGGGCGGCAGGTGACCCTCTCCTTGGCGTACGAGTCCGTGGACTACCCCGTAACGCCTGGTCATCATTTACGGAACGGCCCTTACGACTTCGTGCACGATAGCGCTGACCGTCATATCGTTGCGGTCAGGGGCTCGGGCACCAAAACGCCACAAGCCCCTGACCTGCAAAAATTCTTATCGTGCACGAGGTCGTTAGTGAGGGCTCATTACTTGGCCTAATACTCCAGCCGTAGATCGTGATCTTCAAGTCTGATTCGCGGGTTGTCGGTGGTAATGGCTGGCCTGGGGATCGGGCCTGGTGACGGCGTCGCCAGGCGGACCGGCGGAGCCGGTGGAGCGCGTCGCGCATCGGCCGGACGAATGCTGTGAACAGTCGCTGGATCTCGTTGCAGGTGAGCGGGATCAGCCCGTCTGGGGCGGGGTGGCGGGCGTGTTCATCGGCGCGGACGACGGCGAGGAAGGCGTGAGCGAGCATGGCCAGGGTGACCCAGCGGGACCATGAGGTGAAGCGTCGGACCTGGTGCTCGTCCAGTCCGGCCAGGCCCTTTCCGGCCTGGAATGTCTCCTCCACCCGCCATCTCGACCCGGCGACGCGGACGAGGGTGGTCAGGGGCACCGGAGCGGGCGAGTAGCAGCGGTAGTAGGCGAGTTCACCTGTGGTGCGGTTGCGGCGGATCAGCAGCTGGTGACATCCGGGCCGCGGCTCGGCCAGGTCGATGACGGCCCAGTCGTAGAAGCGGTGGCCCTTGGCCCCGGCCCCGGCTGACAGCTTCTGCCAGGCCCGCTTCGGTAGCCTCGTGGCCAGGGCGTCCGCGCGAAGCTTCCCGGCGCCGGTGGTCACTTCGGCCGAGCAGGCGACGGCGAGCACGTAGCCCACCTGGCGCTCCTCCAGCGCGGACCGCAGCTTGGGGTTGCCGCCATAGACCTCGTCCCCCGCGACCCAGCTCACGCGGTGCCCGGCGTCCAGGAACCGGCCGATCATGCGAGCGGCCAGCTCCGGCTTGGTGGCGAAGACGGTGTCCTGGACAAGGCCCGCGGCCCGGCAGCGGTCCGGGTCGCGCGTCCAGGAGCGCGGAATGTACAGCTCCCGGTCCACCGCCGCGTGCCCGCGGCTGCCCGCATAGACGAGGTGGACGGCGACCTGCGCGTTTTCGATCCTCCCGGCGGTGCCGGTGTACTGGCGCTGGACACCGACGGTGTGCGTGCCCTTCTTCACATCCCCAGTCTCGTCGACCACCAGCACCGCATCCTCGTCGCCCAGATGCTCCAGCACATACTCACGCACGTCATCACGCACGCGGTCGGCATCCCACCTGGCTCGGGCGAGCAGGTGCTGCATGCCGTCCGGCCTCTTCTCCCCGGCCCACTCGGCGATCGACCAGCAGTTCTTGCGCGGCAGGTCCGACAGCAGCCCCAGCACCAAGTCCCTCACCCGGCGCCGGGGCTCCACCCGCGCGAACCGGCCCGCTATCCGGCCCATCAGGACCTCGAACGCCTCCTGCCAGCGGGCAGGGTCCACCCTGGGACCTGCGGCCACGGCACGATCGTTTGTCTTCACACATCGATGATCAGCGGTGGCCGCAGCCTTCCCGCAATCGGTACACCAGCAAGATCACGGTCTACTGCTGCAGTACCAAGTCGCGCTGAAACCAGGGGCCTGACTCACCACCGAGGTCGGCCGGGTTGGCCGGGCTGACCAGGACGAACCCGGCCTTGATCAGCACCCTCTGGGACGCGACATTCTCGCGGGAGGTGCCCGCCCGCAGGGTGCGCAGCCCGTGCCGCGCCACCGCCAGCCGGGACAGCTCCCGGATGGTCGCGGTCGCCACGCCGCGGCCGGCGATGTGCTGCGCGACCCGGTAACCGAGCTCAGCAGTGCCGTTCTCGAGGTCGTACAGGTTGAACCGGCCCAGAACCGAGCCGTCCTCGGCAACGAGCAGGTAGAAGGCGCAGATCCCGGCCTCCTGCTCGGCCAACAGGGCGCTGTACCGGTCAGTGAACTTGTCGAAGAAGTCGTCGCCGCGGTCGGAGACCGAGGCAGCGAAGTAGGCACGGTTCGCCAACTCGAAGGCCAGGACCGCCGGGGCATGGCCGGCATGCAGCCGCTTCAGCTTGGACACCGCCCGACCCTAACCGGATGGTGGGCTCAGATCATCTGAGTTTCCGCCAGCAGCAGACGACCCCAAGACCAGCGCACATAACGATCTACGGCTGGAGTACTAAGAGCTCGTAACACGATCATGACCGGGCCTTCTTGAGGCGTCGGTAGCAGATGAGGCTGCAGGCGAGGGAGACGAAGGCGTCGTGGAGTTCGGTGCGGCGTTCCCAGCGCACAGCGAGGCGTTTGAAGTGGTGGAGCAGGGCGAAGGTCTGCTCAACGACGTAGCGGATCTTGCCGATGCCCTTGATGTTGGGTGATCCCTTGCGGGAGATGACCGGCAGGATTCGTCGGCGACGCAGCTCGTCGCGGTTGGGGTTGGAGTCGTAGCCTTTGTCGCCGAGCAGGGCCTCTGGTCGTCGGCGGGGCTGGCCGGGGCGGCCTGCGACGGGTGGAATGCCGTCGACCAGGGCGAGGGTCTGGGTGACGTCGTTGACGTTTGCCGCGGTCGTGATGACCTCGAGCGGGGTACCGCGTCCGTCGCAGATCAGGTGGTGCTTGCTGCCCGTCTTCCGCCGGTCGACCGGCGACGGACCGGTATCGGCGCCCCCTTTTTCGCGCGCATGTGGGAACCGTCCACACACGCACGCGACCAGTCGAGTTCGCCGGCCGCGTTCAGCTCGGAGAGCAGGACCCGATGCAACTGGTCGAAGACCCCTGCCTCCTGCCACCGCTCAAGCCGGCGCCAGCACGTCTGCCCCGAGCCGAAACCCAGCTCCAGCAGCAGCAGTTGCCAGGCTATGTCGTTGTACAGGATAAACAGGATGCCCTGGAGGCAGAGCCGGTCCGACACCGGCCTCGGCCCCGGAAACCGCTCCCGCCACGGCGGCAGCAACGGCTCGACCAGCGCCCACAACTCATCGTCCACGATCCACGGTCGGGTACCCACACCCTCACGAACGGCCGAATCATCACACCGGTAACGGCCTACCAGGACGATTCAGCAAGATCGTGTTACGACCTCTAAGGGCTGTCCCGTAAATGATTCTTGCGTCGCCTCGGTCTGGGGTGGCCGCGGTGTGGCCCGCTGGTCTATCCGGCAAGTACAAGGTTGTGCACCCGGGCGATGCCGAGCATGGCATGGTGGACGCCGTCGCCTTTGAGGCGGCAGTCGCGGAGGATCTTCCAGGTTTTCATGCGGGCGAAGACGTGCTCCTTGCGGCGGCGGTGGGGCATGACGAGCCCGGTACCTGGGTAGCCGCCGTCCAGGCCGCAGGACGGGGCACCGCTGCCCTCACAGCCGCGCAGTGGCTTCCCAAGCGGTAGTGACGCACCCTTCTTCCCAGTGCCACCATTCCTTCGTCTCGCCGTGCACCAACAGCTGGCGGATTTTCAGCAGGTCTGCCTGCGGCGGGACCTGCAGGGCCACCATCCCGAACCGCTCGATGCCTTCGCCCGTCGCGCCGAGGCGATGGAATACTTCCAGCACGCTCTGCCGGGCAGCGGCAGAGCCGTCGTCCTTCAGCACAATGAGCCGGATGGTGCAGTTCTGCGAAGGCTGCACCGTTTCACCGGCCCAGAGAATACCGTCATCATCCGGTTGAACCCTGATGACGTCACCACTGGCGACTCCGCGGACAAACCAGGGAGTGTTGTATAGCCGCATCCTTTCATCACCGAGGTCGACAGCCCACAGGCTCTCGACACTCCCCGGCGGCCAGCCGTCCTGGTCCATCTCCATGCGGAAATGGACCTTCACGTGGTCGTCACTGATTTTCGTCACCGACCCATCATCCACTTCGCATCCACCAGACCAGACTACGGAGCACGGAGAGGCGTGCCCCCGGCCCCGACTGGCAGGTCGCGACGATCGCCGACCGTCGCCAGATGATGGGCTTCCAAGAAGCCATCTCATGTGAGTGACTCGGTATTCTGGGAGCCATGGTGGGGATCGTGGAGCGGCTGGTGCCAGACGAATTATGGGAGTCGTTCCAGCAGGTGATGCCGGAGGCGCCATCGCGGCCGCAGGGAGGCGGCCGAAGTCGGCACGGCGACCGGGAAGTGCTGGCCGCGATCGTCTTCGTGGCTACGTCGAGTTACCTGGCGGCAGCTGCCGTGGGCATCGTTCGGCCCGTTCGAAGCGACCGCCCACCGGCAGTTCTCGGAGTGGTCGAAGGCCAGGGTATGGGCAAGACTCCATCGCCTGGTCCTCGACGAACTCGGTACTCGCGGCGAGCTGGACTGGTACATGCGGTTCCTGAAAAGGGGGACCTGACAGGTCCGAATCCTGTCGACCGGGGCAAGTACGGCTCGAATATCCACCTGATCACGGAACAATCGAGTCTGCCCTTATCCATCAGCATTTCCGGGGCCAACCTGCACGACAGCCAGGCCCTGCTCCCACTGGTGAGGGACATACCCCCCGATCCGCTCGCGCCGAGGCCGCCGACGGCGCAAGCCCGGCAAACTCCACGCGGACAAGGGCTACGACTACGCCCACCTGCGGCGATGGTTACGCGCACGCGGCATCACCCACCGCATCGCCCGCAAGGGAGTCGAATCTTCGCAACGGCTGGGTCGCCATCGCTGGACCGTGGAAGGCACCGTGGCCTGGCTAGCCGGCTGCCGCCGCGACCTCAGGCGGCGGCCTGCCCGGGGCGGTTCGTGCTGTGGCACAGAGCCTGAGTTGACCAGGTCGGGCAGACGGTGACCGGCGCAGTCCAGCTGGCGCGCGAGCCAAGAGGGACGCACCACGCAGTCGGCGTCCGTCGTCGCAACCCAGGTGGTTCGGGACGGGCACCGCAGGAGCGCAGCCTTTTGGCGACGGCTGCAGCCCGTGCTGCTCCTGCCGTCCGATGCCCTCCCTCCACGACGTCCGCACCCCAGCGTCCGGGCATCCGAGCGAGTGATGTCGGTGCAGGAGTCGGCCGCCACCAGGAGCCGTATCGTCAGTGCACCGCGCTCCGGGACTCCAGCAGGGGCCTTTCGCGACGCCGCGAAGCCTCCACCAGCACGTCCGTCAATCCCCGCGCTGCCGCCCAGCCAGCACGCCGCGACTCCGCCACTGATGGCTCGACGGGGTGTAGGCGTTCTGCTCGGGGCCCACAGTTGCACGCACACACAGGTCACGGCCAAGACTGAGGCAGGCCGCCGGCTGTTCGCGGTCGCCACCGACGGCGCCGGGTACTCGCCGGTCCCCGGGGCCCGGCAGGCCCTGGGAAGCCCGCACCTGCGCCGTCCGGACAATTACGCGCTCTCGGGCAGGGGGCTGCCTCGTTGTGTGCAGGTACGGCAATACAAACGCCTCGACCGTGCTGTTCGTACCAGGCCCTCGGCCTTCGCAGCGGACCGAGGCGGTCAGCCGTCCGGCAGCGGGCGCGTGAAGGCGTGGAGGGCGAAGTCGGGGTCGTGGACGCCCGCTCCCGCCGCGAGTCCCGCCTCCGCGTGAAACAGCAGGGTGCGCTCGGAGCCGGTCAGGCCGTCCTCGGGCATGAGGTGATCCCGGTGTCCGCGTGGAGTACGAATCGAGGGCGGCACTGTTCAACTCAACGGTCTCGTCGTATCGGGCGCTCAGCCACCCGGGCGCAGGAGCCCCGAACTGGCCTTCGGCGTGAATCGATCCGAGGGCGAGGACGATTCCACTTCCCGCACCTTGCCGACGCCGGCACGAGCAGCACAGCCCCGCTTCGTTGCCAGATTCCCACTAATCGGTTCGAAAAACGATCGATGTCACGAGCATAGCCAGGACGCGGCGGGGCACGAGGCTGTCAGCGCTTACCGAGGTAAAAGGCCGCACAGTCGGGTGACAGAGCGCAAGGGCTCCAGCATCCCTTGGGGCCACCTCAAACAAGTTTTTCCTTTCAACGTGACAAGGGAGTTTTTCATGAGCGACAACCTGTGGGGTTACCAGCCGAGCGTCGGCCACACCGCCGGAACCGACCTGATCGGCTACAAGGTCGAGGCGACGGACGGCAGCATCGGCAAGGTCGACAAGCACTCCGACGACGTCACCTCGTCGTATCTGGTGGTCGACACCGGCGTGTGGATCTTCGGGAAGCACGTTCTGCTTCCCGCAGGCACGGTGAGCCGGATCGACACTGATGACCAGAAGGTCCACGTCGACCTTACGAAGGACCAGATCAAGAACTCCCCCGAGTTCGACAAGGACAAGCACGTGGGCGATGCGGACTTCCACCGCACGACCGGCGAGTACTACGGCCGCCCCCTGCCCATACGGTACGGAGTTCCCTCCGGTCCTGCAGTCACTGAGCCTTTTCCGATGAAAAATTGAGGCGAGCTGAAGGATAAATAACCTCACCATCTCGGTGTGGTTGATGCGGCCGCACGTGTGGGAGATTCGACTACAGGTATACGTAGAGGGTTCCTGGCGAGATGTCAGGCGCCGGCAACATAGAGGGAGATTTTCGTGGGCATCATCGCCTGGATCCTCATCGGCCTTTTCGCGGGGCTCATCGCAAAGGCGCTGACTCCCGGCAAGGATCCCGGGGGCTGTCTCGTCACCATCGTCATCGGCATCGTGGGCGGGCTGCTCGGCGGCTGGCTCGGCAAGGTGATCTTCGGCGTCGACTCGATCGACGGATTCTTCAGCCTGTCGACGTGGATCGCCGCGGTCGTCGGTTCGGTCCTCGTGCTGCTGGTCTACCGGCTGATCGCGGGACAGCGCTCCCGCTGACCCGGCCCACGCCCTCGGGCGGCCGCACAGCCGACTTCCCGGCGGGTCGATTCGGGAGTTTTTGCCTACATTGGTGTAGGTCCAGTAGGGCAGCCGTAGCAGGAGGCATCGCCGACGCGTCCGCAGAAGACAAAAAAGAGGAAACGATGACATGACTGACATCTCGCGCAAGCCGACCACCTCCGACTCCGGCGCCCCGGTGGAGAGCGACGAGCATTCCCTCACCGTCGGCCCCGGCGGGCCGATCCTGCTCCAGGACTCCTACCTGATCGAGCAGATGGCCCAGTTCAACCGCGAACGCATCCCCGAACGCCAGCCACACGCCAAGGGCAGCGGCGCCTTCGGAAAGTTCGAGGTGACCGCCGACGTCTCCGCGTACACGAAGGCCGCTCTCTTTCAGCCCGGCACCACGACCGACCTGGTCATCAGGTTCTCCACCGTCGCCGGGGAGCGGGGCAGCCCGGACACCTGGCGGGACCCGCGCGGTTTCGCGGTGAAGTTCTACACCAGCGAAGGCAACTACGACATGGTGGGCAACAACACCCCCGTGTTCTTCGTGAAGGACCCGATGAAGTTCCAGCACTTCATCCGGTCCCAGAAACGCCGGGCGGACAACAACCTCCGCGACCACGACATGCAGTGGGACTTCTGGACTCTCTCGCCCGAGTCGGCCCACCAGGTCACCTGGCTGATGGGCGACCGCGGCATCCCGCGCACCTGGCGCCACATGAACGGCTACACCTCGCACACGTACATGTGGATCAACGCGCAGGGCCAGCGGTTCTGGGTGAAGTACCACTTCAAGACCGACCAGGGCATCGAGACGTTCACCCAGCACGAGGCCGACCAGATGGCCTCCGCGGACACGGACTACCACACCCGTGATCTCTTCGAGCACATCCGCGACGGGGAGTACCCGAGCTGGACGCTGAAGGTCCAGGTCATGCCGTACGAGGACGCGAAGGACTACCGGTTCAACCCCTTCGACCTGACCAAGGTGTGGCCGCACAGCGACTACCCACTGATCGAGGTCGGCCGGATGACGCTGGACCGCAACCCGACGGACAACCACGCCGAGATCGAGCAGGCGGCCTTCCAGCCGAACAACTTCGTACCGGGCATCGGTCCGAGCCCGGACCGCATGCTCCTGGCACGGCTGTTCTCCTACGCGGACGCGCACCGTCACCGCATCGGCGGCAACTACCAGCAGATCCCCGTCAATGCCCCCGTAGTCCCGGTACACACGTACTCCAAGGACGGGGCCATGGCGTACCGGAAGACCTCCGACCCGGTCTACGCCCCGAACTCCAAGGGGGGCCCGGCAGCCGACACGGAGCGCTACGGCTCCCCGCCGAGCTGGTACGCGGACGGCGACATCACCCGGGCGGCGTACGTCGACCATGCCGAGGACGACGACTGGGGCCAGGCGGGCACGATGGTCCGCGAGGTCCTGGACGACGCGGCACGGGACCGACTGGTGGACAACGTCGTCGGCCACCTCCTCAACGGCGTGAGCGAACCGGTCCTCCAGCGGGCGTTCCAGTACTGGTCGAACATCGACAGCACGCTCGGCAAGCGCGTCGAGCAGGGCGTCCGTGCGAAGGCCGGCGAGAAGGATCCGAAGGCGGGCGAGCAGGGGAACCCGGCCCGCTCGTCGATGCAGCACAAGGCCTGAGGCCCGGCCGCCGGCCCCCGGGAGGGGGCCGGCGGCCCGTCCCTTTCAGTGCTGGACCAGACACCACCGATCGGGACGAGATCACCTGGCTGCAGACAAGCAGGGGCCGCGCCAGGTCGAGCCGATGCCCACCAGCAGGACGGGTATCTCACCGCAGACGGGCACTGCTGCTCTCGGGAGAGCTGCCCGAACATCAATGGCCTGGGCACGCTCCACCAGGTCGGCGAACGGACCTTCGCCTAGCCACAGCCTTCCGCGGCCTGTACCTGGCCAGCAGCGACACGGAACCGAGGATGCCGACCGACGGACGCCGGCCCCGCGCCGCGCTCCCATGCCTGGACCTCGAGCGCATCACGTTCGGCCGGACAGAAGCACTGGTGCTGCGCCAGTGCAGCCGGCGCCTCACCGCCGACCGCCTCCCCAGCACGTTCATCGCCGAATCCGAGCTCCTCACCGAACCCACCGGGCTCTGGGCTCGAGCCCGCCCATGCTGTGAGCCGTCCCGGACGAGACGTAGACCGGCTGGGACGACACCTTGCTCTCAATGGCTGGCCTACGCGCTCTTGGCCTCGGGGTGGGTGCTGACGACCGCGGTCGTCGCGGACGTGACCCACCCTGTAGAAGAACTGAGAACGGCTTTGCGCAGGCGCCGACCCAGCGGCGCCTGCGCAAAGCCGCTGAAGGCTGGACGTTGAGGGGAACTACAGCTCCGACCACGCATGGGGCTCCGTGCAGGCATGCCGTCCCAGGAGAATGCGATCCGCGAGGCACGGCAGCCGCTCGATGCAGGCGTCGTAGTACTCCCGCGGCTGCGGCCGTGGAAGGTGGGGTCGCTCGTCCGAGCGGGCACCTCAGTGAGAGTCCAGGACAGGATCGATCAGCGTTCCGCATCCTCGACGGCGGACTTGATGCCGCCGAGAGCTTCTTGAAGGCCTTCTTCGATGTGCTCTCCCTCAGCGCTCTCTGTATGCAGTTCGACGGTGAGCTGTGACTCGGCGTTGCTGTCGGCGCCCGGTGCTACGTGGAGTGCGCCGTGGTAATCGTGTGGGCCGGGTGCGCCCCAGGTCAGACTTTTGCCTTCTTCGAATACGCGGATCCAGGCTTCGCTGGTGACGTCCTGTTCAGGACCGTCGGGCGGGTCGATATGGGCGGTGACAGTGACCTGCTCGCCGCCGTGCGGGCGCGCGGAGGTCAGCCTCGGCATGTAGGCGGGAAGGTTCTGCACGTCGGCGAGATAGGTGAAGAGACGTGTCGGCGGCACCGCCACAGTGATCGATTTTTCGTAGTTGCCCATGCCTGTCGCTCTGCCCTTTCAGAGGTATCCGCAAAACGCACTGTCCCAGGCGTCGCCCAGGTGGGCGCAGCTGCTGTGGAGACCGTTGATCAACGCCTGTGACCCCAACACGGTGAAGCCTGGGCTCCACAGTTCCCTTCCCTCGTGCGGCAAGGGTGCTGGAGCATGCACGCATGAATCCGAAATCGAGCGGACCGACCGCAGACGCGGCGGACGCATACCTGATGGCACTACAGGAACGGCTCACCCGTGACGGCTGCACGGTGATCTCGCCGCACTGGAAGGACCGCCCGGTGGTGATCGGCCGCCGCGCCGACCGAAAGGCCCGCTGGTTCGGGACGAAAACCGAGTTGTTCGTCTTCGCGGCGGTCGTGCCCGAGATCGACCTGGTCACCCTGGCGGACTTCACCGGTTGGTCCATGAGCTACGCCAAGAGCTTACGCAGAGGGATACCGGGGGCCCGCAACGCGGCCATGGTGCTCCCCGCTCTGGTCAGCGCGCGTGTCCACACGGAGGCAGCTCAATGGGCCGCCCAGGATGCCCGAACCGTCGGCGCGACACTGATCGGCCGGCCCCTCACGGTCGAGACCTTGCCTGAGGGAGTGCGCGTCACGATGTACAGGGGCCAGGTCCCCGTAGGCGGCCTGTTTACCAACCATGTACTGGAGAAAGCGGCCCTGTACTTCCGCTGAGAAAACACGTGACCGAGCCACGTGGATCGCGGACCCCACGCCCCTGCGCCCACCGAGGCAAGCACACCCTGCCTGGCCCACTCAGCACCAGCGAGAAGGCCTTCGACATCCCTTTCGGTTGTACCGGCGACCGCTCCCCGCCGGTACAACCGCACCACAGCGCAGGGCATCTGAGCTGCCGTGGTGATGCCTCGCGCCAGCACTGACTCCCCTTGTCGGCGGCTGTCACCGGTGAGGCTTGGCCTACTCGTGATCAATGCAGGGGTAGGCAGTGAGGGCCGCGCAGGCCCACTCCTCCCAAGCTTGCGGGGACCGGCCCCGGTCGCGGACAAGGATCAGGTACAGCTCCGGGCTGAGTAGCCCGTACAGCAGATCGGCAGCGCGGGCGGTATCGACGCCGGGACGCGCGTCGGGCTAGGAGGTCAGCGCCTTCGCTGCGGCGTGCGCGACGGTGTAGCGCGGGTCGGGACCGGCGGGCCACAAGCAATGCCCCCTCATCTCGGTACGGCAGTGTTGGCCGGCTCCGCAGTCGCACTCGTAGATCCCGCTTTCAGGTACAACCTCGCCCGGCTGCCATGACCTCCGTTCTTCGCTCACGGCCCCTGTGCACGACTTCCGCCCTGAGGCACGACCGCGGGAGCGACCACGTGCTGTGACGACGTCGGGTCCGCATCCTGGAAATGAGCGCGCCGAAGTCATTCACCACCCTTCCCTACGGGGAGCCGGCAGGTCACCATCCGCGAGGGATCGCCGCGTCCTCGCCTATGACGATCCGGATGTCAGTTCCGGCATCGGGCGAGGCTGCAGGAAGCGGAGGAGTTGTTCGACCGGCCGGAAGCGGAGGGAGTGACGGGGTGGGCGGACGCATACGTGCATAGCGGCACAGGAAGGGCGCGTCGCGGTGCCTGGATGCGGCTCGCGTCTGGGCGAGGGCTTGCAAGAAATCCGGGTTGCCGCGAGCGGGGAGCGTGGCAGACGGGGCAGGTGGCCGGTGCCGCGCTCACAGGGTGATGGGGCCGATCTCGGCAGCGGTCCGGGCCAGTGCGCGGAGGGGCGGGGTGTCGGCGGTGGTGCGCCAGGTGAGTGCCCATTCAAGGACAGGGGCGTCGTCGAGCGGAAGGAAGACGATGCCCGGGGGCTTGTTGTAGCGGGCGGCGATCTCGCCCAGCACGTGGACGCACTGCCCGGAGGCGACCAGGGTCAGGATCTCGTGGAAGGTCCGCGCGGCGGGCCCGCGGGGGATGCGCCGACCGAGCGGGGTACGGGTGGGGACCATGGATGCGACCCAGTACTCGGGGGCTTCGGGGCCGAGGTCGACCACCAGGTTGTCGCCGAGGTCCTCCAGGGACGCGGAGCCGCGCCCGGCGAGCGGATGGCCGGCCGACACGGCCAGTACGCGGCCCCCGGTGAGGACGGTGGGGCCGACAGTGAGGTCCGGTTCGGCGACGGGCAGCCACAACACGTGCGCGTCGTGCTCCCCGGCACGCAGGGCGGTGAACGCGTCATGACCGTTGATCTCGCCGAACTGGATGTCGCTGCCTGGGTGGCGGGCGCGGAACGCGTCGACGAGAGGCCGGAGTTCGTGTCCGGCGTGGCCGAAGACGCCCAGCCGCAGGGTCCGGCCGGCACCTGGGCCGGCCGCCTCGGCTCGGGCGAGCCCTGCGTGGAGGAGATCGACGGCCTGTTGAAGGTCCTCGCGCAGGCGTCGGCCGACAGGAGTCAGGGCCACGCGACGGCTGGTGCGGTGGAACAGGGCTACGCCCAGGCGCCGTTCCTGCTTGCTGATCGCCTGGCTGACGCGAGCCTGGGACACATGGAGTCGCTCCGCCGTACGGCCGAAGTGCAGCTCTTCGGCCAGCGTCAGGAAGATGTCGATGTCCCGGAGCTCCATGGATAACCCTCACGTTATGGAAAGCCCCACGGACTCTCCCTTGTTCCGCCCCTGACCTGCATCGAAGCTGGATCCATCAGCCGGCGGAAAGGCGACCGACACCGTGCCGGCGGATCGATGAGGCAGGGGAATCCGATGATCACTATGCAGGCTGTCGCTGATCGCGTCGAGATCGAGGCGCTGCGCGCGGAGGTCATCGACGCGGTGATGATGCGCGATTTCGACCGCTTCACCTCGCTGTTCACACCCGACGGCGCCATGCGGTGGCCGCACATCGGCAAGGAGTTCGTCGGCCGCGAGGAGATCCGCGCAGGGATCGAGTGGGGCCAGGGGCTGTGGGATTTCTTCGTGCAGAACGTCCAGCCCGGTGCGGTCCGGCTCGACGGAGACACCGCGGACGGGCGCGTGTACATCGAGGAGTTCGGGCGGTTGCGCAACGGCAGCTCGCACCTGAACCACGCGCTGTACCACGACCGCTACCGGCGCACGGCCGACGGCTGGAGGTTCAGCGAACGCGTCTACGAGGTCAGATACGCCGATTCCGCCGCGCTCGCCGGGGCGCCGCCCCCGGCAGCCGGGACACGGACCCTGATGGAGACCGGCAGTCCGCCCTCGGCGTCCCATCGCGGGCCGGGTGGGCGCGCGCACCCGACGCCCTTCACACGAGACCAGGAGTCCCACCGATGAATCTCACCCTCTGGATCGCCACCGGACTGCTGGCCGCGGTGGCTCTGGCCGGCGGCGTCAGCAAGAGCCTGATACCCAAGGCGAGACTGGCCGCCCAGCACGGCGGGGAATGGACGCAGGGGGCGAGCCCCGCCTTCATCAGGACCCTGGGAGTCCTCGAACTCCTCGCCGCGGTCGGCCTGATCCTGCCGGCCGTGCTCGACGTCGCGCCGGTCATGGTGCCGGTGACGGCGGCCTGCTGGGTCGCCCTCATGGTCGGCGCGATGATCACACACGGCCGACTCGGCCAGTACGGACTCGTGGTGCTGAACTCCGTGTACCTCGCGCTGGCCGTCCTCATTGCCTGGGGCCGATTCGGGCCCTGGTCCTTCGTCGGCTGAGGGAGGTGCCGGGCCGTGTCTCCGTCAGGAGGTCCCAGCGGGCGGCGGACGCGTGAGCACCTGGGGTCCGGCTCCAAGGAGCCGGACCCCAGGTGCTCACGTACGTGCCCGGGCCTTGTGCGGCTGCACCGCACGGGACCTGCGAGACCCGCGCTCAGAGGAGCCGCTCGCGGCACCGGAGGATGATGTGACCGGCAACGACGGCCGCGGCCGTGGGGCCGTAGACGCTGGGCCGTAGACGTAGCGGCCGGCTTGATGCCTGCTCCGAGCTACTGCGTCGACTGCATCCAGCAGACGGGAAGGCGTCCACGGACCAGCCGACGTGTGCCGGGCGTCAGGCAGGCGGTACGCGCCCGGGCGAGGCGGAGGTGCGCAGCCGGCGGGACAACTGGCCGCCTCTGTCCGGAGCGCAGCTGCGGGCGGGGGCTCCGGGGACGACGGCGCCCGCACGTCCCACCGGGCGGCGTCGCGTGAGTTGAGCAATTCTTACTCACGACGGAGCTTCGGGCAGGCAGACTCAAGACCAAGATCACTAGCGTCTGTCCCGGCACGGATCAGCGGCTGAGTCGTCACGCCCTGTTGATCACATCGTGAGGAGAGGTCGTGACGAACGCCGCCGGCAGTGCTCCGAGGATCCTCAGCCTGTCGCTGCGGCGTTCATACGGGGCGCAGGAAACCGTCCGGCCCGGGAATCGCAGGGGAGCAAGATCCAGTCGGAGAGCGGAGGAGGTTCCGGTGCCGGGAGATGATCGAGGACTGTTCCGTTGGACACGTCGGCACGGACAGGGCCTCTTGCGGTCCGGCACCGCGGAGTCGGAGCGTGCTTCCGGACATGCGGTTCATGCAACCTGGACAAGCTCCGCTCGGCCGAAGAGCAGAGCATATCCGGAGGGCAACTGCGCCAGAATGCGTCCGAGGAGCTCGGGCCCTGCGAGTTGTCCGACAGCGGCGAGGACGGCTCCGGTGTCCCACCGTGCGGTCGCGAGTGTTCCACCGTGGCGAGCTGCGAGATCCTTGACGAACCCCCAGCCGGTGAGCAGATCGGGGACGGGGATCTGTGCGGTGAGGATCAGGGCGGCTTCGACGGGCAGACGCGCGGCAAGGTCGGCACGCTCGTCCCCTGTCAGCTGCCGACCCAGAGCGGACAGCACGGCGTGGGCGACGTCCTCGGCTCGCTCGAGCGCGGGGTACGCGCCCTCCGATCTGATCTTTTCGAGCATCTGATCGAATGTGACGCTTGTTGCGGGACGCACCGGTTCGTGGAGAGAACGCATCGGTGGAGTGCCTTTCTCGACGGCGGCTGAACGGAAAGCGTGGCTTGGCGACAGCCGCGCTGCTGATCTCGGGGAAGTTCGTTGCGTCAGGTGCCCGGGGCGACGAGGGCCAGTCCCGAGTTCGGCTGTCGTATCCGTTTCGTGACTACTCCGCTGTGAGAACGGCAGCGCAGCCCGCTCGAAGGACAGATCCGCACGGGTCTGCGCTGCGGTCGCGCCCCGCCGAAAGGAGCGCGTGGGACAGCTCAGCGCGACAAGGCCCCAGAGGGCTCGCGGAGAGCTCCGTCCGGATCCGTACCGTGGGCGCGAGAGCTGGTCAGATGTCCTGGGGTTGTGTGCGCATCCCGGACCATGCCAGGTGCCGGTGCTTCCTGGTGACATCCCCCTGGTCCAGAGTTGGAATCCGGTGCGGCGTCATCCGTCACGGACGGAGACCACTTCGTAGACGAGAGCAGAGCTGTCCTCCGGCCCGCGGCAGGTCAGCCGATTGGGGGGCGTGCGCCTGGCCCGGACCTCGACATCGAGCACTCGTCCATCCGTCCCCACTCGGCTGATCCTGACGTTCCACGCATCGTTGTCGCGAACCGTCCCGACGATTGCGTAGTCGCCCAGGCCTGCGGGACCGAAGCGATCGAGCATCGCCGCCACCGCTGCCTGCTGCGGCGGGTGCAGGGTCGTGAAGCCTCGAAGGTGGGCGGCGTGGATGCGGGCGGCCAGATGCTCCTCCACCACCGTGAGCGAGGAAGTGGCGTCGAGACCGCCGTAGTAGACGCCGTCGGGTACGACGATGACGTTGGCGGCGAACCGGTCCCCGCCCACGTGCGTGCACTCCCACACCAGATCCGGCCAGCGCTCACTGAGGACCCGGGCCACGGGCCTGCCGCGGACAGCGCAACAGGCATCGTGGACGCCGTGGGCGCAGACGAGGACGACGGGCGGTCGGCCTCGCTCCCCCGGGGTTTGCAGGGCGTGCCCGATCTGGGCCAGGTCCTGGTCCAGTCGCCAAGTGCCCCATTGCTGGCGCAGGGCGCCGGAGTCGTCGTGGCGCAGCACCGCCCAGCGGTCACCTCCGTCGGCACGGCGGCGTCCGGGACGTCTGACCAGAAGCACCCTCGCCCGGGTCGCCCGGGCCGCCGAGACGACGAGCGCCTTGATTTCAGGGTCGAGGTCGAGACCGTCGAAGCCGTTGGCAGGCCAGCTGCGTCTGTACTCGATGAGCACCCAGACCCGACTGTAGGGAGCGGTTCCCCTGAACGCATCGCCGCGTGCGCGGGCGGCATCGGAGCAGAAGAACCGCGCCCCGGAGGTCACCGTGTTCCGGGCAGCAGCATCCCGGCGCGCAGCAGCCGCCCGGCGAGGGTGAGCCCGAGGTCGCCGGCCGTGCGAATGCGGCCGTCGAGCAGTCGAACCACGGGTGCGAGGTCGGATTCCGGCAAGTCGACGTAACCCACCCGGGTCAGCAGCCGTGTCCCCGCCAGCCGTGCCTCCAATGCCTCCCGCAGCCGCACCGGTGACATCGGGTGCAGGCCGTTCACCGCAGACAACTGGGCCAGCGGTCCCAGTGGTGCTGGTCTGCCTTGAGCCCGTTGTGCGCGCTCGAACGACGGAGCGGGGTCGGCCTGCGCCACGGCAGCCAGCAGATGCTCACGGACCAGTTCCCTCTCGGCCTCAGGGCAACTGCTCCCCAGAGGGAGGGAACGGCGCATCGAAGGGTCCTCGCGCAGCACCGCGAGTGCGGCCCGGGTCAGTTCCTCGGCCACGGCGTAGCGGGTCCAGGTGTGGACGCCCAGAGTCAGATGGATCGAGACCTCTCCCTGCGCTTGTGCGGAGTGCAGCCAGCCACGCGGCAGGTAGAGCACATCGCCAGGACCCAGCAGCGTGTCCAGATGCGGCCTGCCGTGTGCTGCCTGGTCGGCGACGGCCGATCGGTGATCGGTCCAGGGTTGGTCGCGCAACGGGTCGGGCAGCACGGGCTCATGGATGGTCCACCGCTTCGACCCTTCGATCTGGAGGACGAAGACGTCGTGCACGTCGTAGTGCGCGTCGAATCCGCGGTTCTGCGGAGGCGTGACGTAGGCGTTGGCCTGCACGGGATGACCCAGTTCCGTGCTCAGAGCGGACACGAGGTCCGCGACTGGCTCCCAGGTGCGGTGCAGCGCCTGGAGAACGAGCGTGGCCCCGTCGGCGAAGGCGCGCCACAGCGCGGTGTCATCGACCTGGTCGGCGATGGTGGCGCCGACTCCCCCCGGTGCGGTGTACGACGCCGGTGGAAGTGTCGAGCCGTCCTTGGCCACACGCAGGAAGGGCGTGCGCAGTCCGCGGCGGGAAACCAACTCGTCCACGGCAGACGGGGAGAACACGTCCGAGAAGTCACTCACACTCCGGGTGAGCGCT
The DNA here is from genome assembly GCF_042270185.1 of Streptomyces sp. NPDC055962. Lineage (NCBI taxonomy): Bacteria > Bacillati > Actinomycetota > Actinomycetes > Kitasatosporales > Streptomycetaceae > Streptomyces > Streptomyces sp. NPDC055962. The sequence goes on along the minus strand of NZ_JBHJYN010000014.1, from coordinate 160,025 downwards.
GCGGTCCGCGCCCATACATCACGGGCGAACTCCTCCCGGCTCAGTCCGGTCAGACGAGACTCGAGGACGCCGACACCCTGCTTGGCGCCGGCGTCCTGAACTCGGGTCCGGAACACGCTCAAGAGCCGCTGCCAGCGCCACCGTCGGCACCGCCATCGGCACCACCGTCGTGAACACCAGGAGCACCCGCCGCACCACCGTCCGCAGGACCCTCAGCCCCGCCATCGGCACCACCGTCGGCACCGCCGTCGTGAACACCAGGAGCACCCGCCGCACCACCGTCCGCAGGACCCTCAGCCCCGCCATCGGCACCGCCGTCGTGAACACCAGGAGCACCCGCCGCACCACCGTCCGCAGGACCCTCGTTCTCGTTCGCGTCGCGCTCGGGGTAGGCCATCGTTCCTCCAGGGGTCGCGGCGTGCAGCGGGGCTTCCGATGCACGGAAGCCTTATCACCAGATACGTGGCTTTGTATCCATCTGGTCCTCAATCACCGTATCTCTGTAGTCAGAAAACCTCGATTCGGGCACTGGAGGTCTCGCCGACTGCCGGAATATTTGAGGCGAGCAGGCCTCGTTCGTCAGCCGGATACACGGCGGCCTGTGAGGGAGATCCTCGGCCTGCCCCGCCGACCGCGCCCGGCCGGTACTCGTTTTCGGCCGACCCGACCGGTCGAGCCGGGCGCCATCGCCCTGATGCTTCACGGACTCCACCGCATGGAGCCACTCCTGCGAACACGGGCGCCCGCGGTGGGCACAGCCGGTTGTGCGCACAAAGCTGTGTGCGGAGTCCCTGAAATTCCCATCTGGAGCGGCGGTTCGGCGGCGCGGGCGTAGGTCCTCCGAGCCGGTGGCTCAGGGCCTCACCTCCGTCGCCACGGGAGGATGGACATGCGCAGGAGACTCATCCGAACCGTCGCGGCGCCGACCTGTGGTCACCGTCGCCGATGGTGTCGCACCGGTGGCCACGCGCACAGCCTGCGCCGCACCGCGTCCACGCCCGCCGGCGGCGCATGCCGCCTGGGATCGAGGCCAGAGGGCACGGGTGGGTGGTCAGCGGTGCTGCCTGTCGCCGGACCGGGAGGACGTCCCGCTCCTCAAGGGCCCAGGCAGGCAGTGGTGCGAGCGATCGAGTCGTACGTGCGAGCGCCCACCCATCGCCCCAGCAGAACGTGCTCGGGCCCTCCGGACGCCTCGGGCAGAATATCTGCGTCGACGCCCGGCCAGTAGGCACTGCGTCCGCGGCCGAGGGTGATGTGCGGCTTCCAGCGCTCCGGGTTCTGCAGGGGATTCAATCGTCCGCAGGCCGGGGCGCAGGCCAGCGCCTCCCACACCCTCTCCTGCAGGCGCAGCAGGTCCGGGTCAGGCAGGACGGCCCACGCCAGCACGTTGATCCGGCCGGTGAATCGCACTGTTCCGCCCAGGCGCAACGGCACCGGCAGAACGGTGAAGGCATCTTGAAGCTGCACGCGTATCTCCGCTGGGCAGTCGTCGGCGGTGACGAGAGTGAGATGCGGGCGATTCGTAGGATGCCGGTGTGCGGCCTGGCTCGGGAGGCCGGCATCCAGTAGTCGACGCCAGACATTGCCGACGGCCCTCTCGGTCGCCTGGTCAGGCAGTAGCTCGATGCCTTGCACCGCACAAGCGTACGACTGCCCCTGGCGCGCGGCTCGCCAACACTGGAACGGGTGCGGCCGGCCCCCGCAGGCGGCCCTGGACTCGTACGCCACCGCGTCGGTCTCGCCGGACTCCACCTCACCGCCGATCTCATCCGGTCGGCAGGATCCCGTGACCGATTCCGAGGAGTCGGTGATCGCCGTGCAGACGGGCGCGTACACCTCCGAAGCTGCAGTGACAGATGAGCGCCGGAGGACGGGGACAGGGGCGATATCGAAGATGTGAACCTGCGCTCGGATTGTGCACCGATGACTCTGCCGCCGCGCGCCGGTCTGTACATCTGAGACCGACTCGCGGAAGGCTGACGCCATGCGGAAACTGATCTACGGCATGAACCTGAGTCTGGACGGCTACATCGCCGCGCCCGGCGACGACATCGGCTGGAGCGTGCCGAGCGACGAGCTGTTCCAGTTCTGGTCCGACCAGTTGCAGGCGACCGATCTGTCGCTGTACGGGGGCAAGCTCTGGCGGACGATGAGTTCCTACTGGCCGACCGGCGACCAGCAGCCCGAGGCAACCCCTGCGGAGATCGAGTTCGCGCGCCGCTGGCGGGACATGTCGAAGGTGGTCTTCTCCTCGACGATCGACCGCGTCGACTGGAACACCCGCTTGGTCGGCGGCGACGCGGTCGCCGAGATCAGCCGGCTCAAGGCCGAGGACGGCGGCCCGATGGACATCGGCGGCGCCACGCTGGCCGGGGCGGCCATGCGGGCCGGGCTGATCGACGAGTACGTGCTGGCCACCGCACCGGTCCTGGTGGGCGGCGGCACACCGTTCTTCACCGCGCTCGACAGCTGGGTGAACCTGCACCTGGTGGAGACGCGGACACTTCCCTGCGGCGTGATCCTGACCAGGTACGAGACGAAGCGCTGAGTACCCTTCACGCGATGCGACCGCCAGCCGAACTCGGTCCGGAATGAGGTGCAGGGCTACCTCGCGAGTGGCGGTCAGCAGCCGATGGGCGGTCTCGCGGAAGCCGGTTCCGAGAGAGGGAACCGACGATCGAGTGGCTGCGGCGCGGCCAGCACGTGCCTGAGTGACGCCGAGGCGCGGGTTCCTGCACCCGAAGGCCGGGACAGAAGGGTCTCGTCTGCCGCAGGGCATGACCATGTCGACGACGTGCTACTGAAACGGTCGGGCGAACGCCACAGCTGTGACGCGTGCCCCGGGCGCGGTGGCTCGGCGACCCGGACCGTTGATCCCCCGGTGCGAGCATGAGTAATCCGTACCGTCCGCGCGGGCGGGCCGTGCCTGTGCAGGCAGGAACGTTCGAGAAGTCGGCGGTGCGGCTCTGTCCGTTCGCGGCCAGGTTTCGGACGGGCCGCTGTCCGGTGGTGGGGCCGTACAGTGACGATCTCCTTTCTGGCGCGCACAACGCGCTCCTGTTTCAGGACACCTTCCAGCTGCCGGTGGGCCGCCGCTTTTCAGGACACCTTCCAGCTGCCGGTGGGCCGCCGCTTCCGGGCCGACGCCCTCAGTGGTGTTTGTCCATCCGGCTGGGCAGGCTGAGGCCCGAGCCGCCTCCACCTCGGCGCTGACGATCGGTTTTCGTAAGCCGCGATTGCCCCGCACACCACCGGTGGCCGACCACGAGCGAGGTGGTCGCTTGGGCGCTGCTCCCCCGCAGGCCCCGCGTCGGCAAAGCCCGGCCGCTGCCGCCGCTTCCTCCACGAGCCGGGGCGCGACAAGCTCGTGCAACGCGTTGGCGGGGGCGCGGCCACCAGCCACCTTCGTCCCGGGCGAGGACGTCACTCCGACCGCGCAGCGGCTTCCTTGTGAGCGACGTCCGGTGAGGCGCCGTATGGGGTGGTGGGGCCCGCCCGCACCGGCCGGCGGCTCATCTGCACGCCGGCGCAACGGCTCCCGCCGCCGTGCGCACCGCCCGCGCAGCCCTGATCCTGGCTGGGGCGGGCATCCGGACCACGGTCCCGTAAGTAGCTCGGCAGGCCCAACTGGCACAGGAAAGGAAGATCATCATGGCTGAAAAGGACAAGAAACTTGCCAAGGGTGACGACGTCACTTGGAAAAGTCATGGTCAGGAGGTCAAAGGCTCCGTCACCCGGAAGATCGATGAGCACACCGAGGCCGCCGGCCGGACCGTGGACGCCTCGGACGACGAACCGCAATACGAGGTGCGAAGCGACAAGACGGGCGCGAACGCCGTTCACAAGCCGGAGTCGCTGCACAAGAAGAAAGGCAGCTGACGAGTAGCGGAAGCGACGAGCGTCGTCAGACAACGCTTGACAACTTCAGCGAATCGGTCAACATGACCGCCGGTCAGCTGGATGAATGGCTCGGTAATTGCCAGCCCGCGATGCTGGGCAGAGAACCGCTCCGGGGACACCGGTCACGCCTCCGGCCGCCGGATCGTGGACTGCTGCGCACCCGGAAAACGATCTCATCGACTGCGACCTCACCCACATGCGCGTGGTCACCGGCTACGCACGGTGGCATGTCGAGCAGCGTCCCGACGGCGACGTCCACAACACCCGCCGGCGCCACTCGCTGATGAACTGGGCCATGCCTCCGAGAGTAGAGAGATCCGCTCGACGATGAGTGCCGCGTCAGCTTCGCATCCCCACAGCAGTGTCGGACGCAGCCGTTTCATCGGATCTTCTGATCGGTGACGGTGACGGTGACGAGGATGCCCGGTCCTCGCCGTCTGCTCCGTTGCCTGGATCAAGGCACCGGCTACAGGAGGAGTCGCTCCGCCTCCATCGGCGCCGAACCCTCGTCTGCGAGCGGCTGCCGAGTGGCCTCCCCCAGGCGCCCGGCCGCGCACCGGGCTCCTCGATCCAGTGGCAGCGGGGGCACGGAGGAGCGAACGCACGATGAGCCACTGGGCGCGGACGCTCCCCCGAGCCGGAGTGGATCCCGAGCCGCCCCGTCCCTGTCGCCGCAGGGTGTGGTGGCTGTGACGCAGATCCCGATCTGTGCCGCGCCGACCGTATCTGTCGAGCGCTCGTGTGTGAGGCCCAGTGAAGCATCGCCATCTTGAAGTACCTGGTCAGCGGGATGGCGTGACCTCGTTTCGGGGTGCTCGTGCTCGTGCTGGTCGTGGGCGGCAGTCTGTGGTGCAGATCGTCCGGCAGGGTGGTTTCTGCCGATGAGTTCACCGTTCGAGAACGGTCTACCCAGCGACACGACCGTTCTCGACAGGAGTGCCATGTCCACCATCCAGCCCGTGATCCTTACTGCCGACCAGGACGTTCTGCTCGGCTTCTATACGAAATTGTTCGGCGCTGAGGAGATCTTCCGGGTACCGGAGCAAGGCACCGCCTTCTACCTCGGCCTGCGTATCGGCGACACCGACCTCGGGCTGGTGGCCAAGGCGATCCCGGGCTCCGGGGCGGCGCCGCGGATCCTGCTCAGCATCGGTGTCGACGACGTCGATGAGACGCTCGCCCTGGTGGAGGCGCTCGGCGGCTCGGTCAGCGGCGGCCCCAACGACATGCCGTGGGGACAGCGCGTCGCCCACATCAAGGACCCCGACGGCAACCCGGTGAACCTCACTCAGCCGATCCCTGCCCGGTGACGCGGTTCCGGGGGCGTGAGCTGATCGTGGGCTACCTGCGGTAGAGATCAATTGTCGGTAGTGGCCTCGATGTTCGTCAGGACGAGCAGCGCGCGAAAAAGGTGGGTGGCGCGCCCTGGGGCAGTACGGGAATCGGTGAGAATCCGCCAGTTCTTCAGACGGGCAAAGCTGCGTTCAGCGGAAACGCGTCCGGCGGCAAGTGCCGGTTGGCGTCCTTCTGGCCGGGGGTCAGCTTGCGGGCGCGGGTGGCCTTGAATCCGGTGACGACTACAGGGTTGTCCGGATCGTCTTTAAGGCCGAGGAAACCCCGGTCGGCCAGGGCGCCGAGGCCGGCAGCGCGCAGGTGGGCCAGCAAGTGGCTGCGGCGGGCGGCGGTGACGTCGTGGGGGCGGCCGGGCCGGGCAGCGGACATCCAGATCAGCCGGCCTTTCTCATCGGTCAGGGTAAGGACGTGCAGGCCGTGACGGGGGTGCTTGCCGGAGCAGTTCGGCCGGTTCGCCTTCCCGGTGCGGCGCTGGATGGGGATGAGGGCGCCGTCGATCAGGACGACCTCGCCGCCTCGCCGGGCGATCTTCTTCAGTTGCGCGGTCCAGGGGTGGGGCCTTCGCGGCCAGCCCACGATGCCCTTCTTCCTACGCGCCCCGTTGACAGGGCGGGCCCGCGCTGGCTTCATGAGCACGTCCATGGAAGCGCTCCCACACCCATCGTGTCGGACGTCCTCCGGGCTGCCGACGCTTCCGCGCGGGCCGGTGTCACCCTGCACCGGCCCCGTCGTACGAGCCGCACATCTGCACCGTTCAGCACCCGCGCACGCCGCACTTCCGCTCGAGCCGCACCACCGCCCGTCGGCCCTGTCCGGCATGTCACCCGCCGGTCCGGTACGACCACGGGCACCACACGCCGCCCGCCGCACCGAAGGACGATCCGTTGCGACTGCCCTCACTCCCCCGCGCGTTCCACACATCGATGTCCCGCCCCACTCCGCCGAGCACCACCGGCCGCTCCCGCCTGGGAGTCGCCCTCGCCGGCGTGGCCGCGCTGCTCGCCGCCGGGTTCATGCCCCTGGCCGCCACTCCGGCCCAGGCAGCCCCGGCGTTCGCCTACGGCGAGGCCCTCCAGAAGTCGCTCTTCTTCTACGAGGCCCAGCGCTCGGGCAAACTTCCCCAGGACAACCGGGTCTCCTGGCGCGGCGACTCCGGCATGAGCGACGGCAAGGACGTCGGGCTCGATCTGACCGGCGGCTGGTACGACGCCGGCGACCACGTGAAGTTCGGCCTGCCCGTGGCCTACAGCGCCACGGTGCTGGCCTGGGGCGGCATCGAGCAGAAGGCCGCCTACGCCGCGTCCGGGCAGCTGGCTCGTCTGAAGGACAACCTGCGCTTCGTCAACGACTACTTCGTCAAGGCCCACCCCTCCGCCGACGTGCTCTACGGGCAGGTCGGCAACGGCGGCGACGACCACAAGTGGTGGGGCCCCGCCGAAGTGATGTCCATGGCCCGGCCCGCGTACAAGATCGACGCCTCCTGCCCCGGCACCGACCTGGCCGGTCAGACGGCCGCCGCGATGGCGTCCTCCTCGATGCTCTTCGCCGACGACGATCCGGCGTACGCGGCGAAGCTCCTCACCCACGCGAAGCAGCTCTACTCGTTCGCCGACACCTACCGCGGCAAGTACAGCGACTGCATCACCGACGCGAAGTCGTACTACAACTCCTGGAGCGGTTACCAGGACGAGCTGGTGTGGGGCGCGATCTGGCTCCACAAGGCCACCGGTGACGCCTCCTACCTGGCCAAGGCCGAGACGTATTACGACGGCCTGTCGACGGAGCCGCAGACCTCCACCCGCTCATACCGGTGGACGCTCTCCTGGGACGACACCTCGTACGGCTCGTACGTGATGCTCGCCAAGCTCACAGGGAAGCAGAGGTACATCGACGACTCCAACCGCTGGCTCGACTGGTGGACGACCGGGGTGAACGGCGCCAAGGTGGCGTACTCCCCCGGCGGCCAGGCCGTGCTGGACTCCTGGGGGTCGCTGCGTTACGCGGCGAACACAGCCTTCGCCGCGCTCTCCTACAGCGACTGGCTCTCCGGTGACACGACCCGCAAGGCCCGCTACCACGACTTCGCGGTACGCCAGATCAACTACGCTCTCGGGGACAACCCGCGCAAGGCCAGCTATGTCGTCGGCTTCGGCGCCACCCCGCCCACCAAGCCGCACCACCGGACCGCGCACGGGTCGTGGACCGATCAGATGACCAACCCCGTCGAGACGCGCCACGTCCTGTACGGCGCACTCGTCGGCGGGCCGGGCGCGGCGGACGACTCCTACACCGACGACCGGCAGAACTACGTCAACAACGAGGTCGCCACCGACTACAACGCCGCCTTCACCGGCGCCCTCGCCCGGCTGTACGCCGAGTACGGCGGTGCCCCGCTCGGCTCGTTCCCCAGGGCCGAGACACCGGACGGGCCCGAGGTGCTGGCCCAGGCGTCGGTGAACGCGTCCGGGGCGAACTTCACCGAGATCAAGGCGTACCTGGTCAACAAGTCGGCGTGGCCGGCCAGGCCGCTGGCCAAGGCCTCGCTGCGCTACTACTTCACCCTGGAGCCCGGGGTCTCGCCGGCGGACATCACGGTGACCACCAACTACAACCAGTGCGGCACGGCCTCCGGCCCCAAGCAGTACGAGGGGAACGTCTACTACATCGCCGTGGACTGCTCGAACACCGTGATCGCCCCGGCCGGGCAGTCGGCCTACCGCAAGGAGGTGCAGTTCCGGGTGGCCTCCGCGGGCGCCTGGGATCCGTCGAACGACTGGTCGTACGCGGGTCTGCCGACGACACCGGGCTCCACCCCGGTGGACGCGGCGAGGCTGGTGCTGCTGGACGGAACGTCACAGCAGTGGGGTGAGCTGCCCGACAGCGGTCCCGGTGAGTCCCCCTCCCCGACCCCGACTCCCACGCCGACCCCGACTCCCACGCCGACCCAGCCCCCCACTCCTACGCCTACGCCTACTGCGACTCCGTCCGCCGGTTCCGCCTGCTCGGTGACCTACAAGGTCGGCTCGTCGTGGGGCAGCGGGTTCACCGCCGACGTGACCGTCAAGAACACCGGCAGCACAGCTGTGGACGGCTGGCGCCTCAACTGGACCTTCAGCGGTCCCGAGAAGGTGGCCAGCGGCTGGAACGCCACCGTCACCCAGTCCGGAGCTGTCGCGACCGCCACCGACGCCGGTCACAACGGGAAGGTCCCGCCCGGCGGTTCGGCCTCGTTCGGCTTCCAGGGTTCGGGGGCACCCGGCTCCGCGCCCACCGGGTTCACCTTGAACGGCGTCAGCTGCTCCTGACGGCCTGAACAGTGCGGGGCCGGGGCCGTTCCCTCGGCCTCCGCCCCGCACGAGCGCGGTCTCAGGGCATGCGGTGCCCTGAGACCGCGCAGTTCCCTGCCCGTGACCGGGCTCCGCTCCCAGGTCTCGTAGCGTGCCTCCGGGAGGAGTCCGGCCGCGTCGCCCGCGCGGCGGACCTCGGTGCAGCAACCTCCCGGGCACAGCGGGAACCCGGCCGTGGGGGGGGGCCGGCGCCGCGGGGGGCGGGCGGGGCGCCGGGCCCCACCCCCCGCGCCGCCACGCCCCGCGGCCCGCGGGGGGGGGGGGCGGCGGTGTGTGGGGGCCCGCGGGGTCGTGCCGGCCCGCGGGCCCGGGGCGCGGCCCCGGGGGCCCCCCCCCCCCGGCCCAGGGGGGCCCCCCGCCGGCCGGGCCCCCCCGCCCGGGGGGGCCCGCGCCACGGCCGCTACCACCTCGCCCAGGCAAGCGTCCCGGCAGGGCCAGGCGGAGAGGGAACAGCCGGCGGGTGACAGCGCGCACGCTGCGCTCACCCCGGCCGGCGCAGCTGAACCGGTCTCCCGGCGGGGGCGTGGACAGGGGCCCGGGGGTGGTCACGCGCGTGTGGGCCGGTCACCCCACTCCGACGTTCTAGGCTGCCACACGGCCCCGACATCGATTCAGGAGCGTGTGTCATGTTCGACCCCGCCGGAAGTCTCCCGTACCCCGACGCTCTCCGACCGGACGCGCTCCCGGCGCCCCACGCTCTGCTCGCGCCGCTGACCGGGCTGCTCGGCACCTGGGCGGGCCGAGGGCGCGGCGGGTATCCGACGCTCGACGAGGAGTTCTCTTACGCACAGGAGATCACCTTCAGCCATGACGGGCGGCCCTTCCTCCACTACGAGGCGCGTGCCTGGCTGCTCGACGCCGAGGGTGTTCCGCTGCGTCCTTCGGCCCGGGAGAGCGGCTGGTGGCGCGTGCAGCCGGACGGTCGCGTGGAGGCACTGATCACTCAGCCCACAGGTGTGGCAGAGATCCTCACCGGCCGTGCGGGTGGCGGCGCGGCCGACCTCGCCAGTCAGCAAGTGGCCCTCGCTCCCACCGCGAAGGAGGTCGAGGCCACCCGTCGCCGGTACGCATGGACGGACGACGGCACACTCGACTTCGTCCATGATCTCGCTGCGGTCGGCCGGCCGCTGCAGCACCATCTCTCGGCGCGGCTTCGACGCCGGTGAGGCCCTGGTGCCGTAGGACAGATACGAGTTGACTCCTGAGGCCGTCGATCCGCCGACCCGGCTGGAAGATGCCCTCGGGCAGGATCACCGCCTCGCCCCGGACGACTCGCTGGGCCGCGTGATCACCCGGGAGCGCCTCGGCACCGGGTGCAGACACGCACGCCGGAGGTGGATGCCAAGATCGCTGGAAGCACGCTCGGCCACCAGCGGCGGGGCTGCATGCCGACGCACTGGGGGCACGGCAGCCCAGCCGTGCCCCCAGTGCGTGCGGCTGGCTCACGCGCTGTTCCGGGTCGCGACGGGACCGGTGACGGCGGCTCCACGTGATCCTGCTGACCCGGCTGGTGGCGCGTGAGTCGGCCTGAGCCGCCCTCGCACACCTGGCCGGTGGCCGACGGACCGCCCGGTGCAGAGGCGTCGCAGCGCCTCAGGACTCATCACACCGGGAGCGCTCCCAAAATCGCGCTGCTCAGCCCCTGTCCCTGACCTGCATCTTCGGAATTCGTCTGCCGTATTCCGTCCCAACAGGTTGTCAGGGACACACCGGCACTCCTACAGTCCCCTGAACCAGAGGGTGGGAGCGCTCCCAGATCGAGACGGCTGGGCGCTTCCCGATTCCCTGATCGCCCCACCCGGTCATCCCTCCTGGAGAGGCCCCGCATGCGAGCGTCACCGTACGGACCCAGAACCTCGCGCAGCGTGCTCGGCGCGCTGCTCCTCGCCCTCGCCACCGTGGCGGCCGTCCTGGGCGCTGCTCCAGCGGCCCACGCGGACACCCTGATCTGCGGACAGTACGGTTCGACGACCATACAGAGCCGCTACGTGGTCCAGAACAACCGCTGGGGCACCAGCGCCCCCCAGTGCGTCACCGCTACCGACAGCGGTTTCAGGGTGACCCAGGCCGACGGCTCCGTCCCCACGAACGGCGCCCCGAAGTCCTATCCTTCGGTCTTCAATGGCTGTCACTACACCAACTGTTCGCCGGGGACCAACCTCCCGGCGCAGGTCAGCGGTATCGCCAGCGCCCCCACCAGCATCTCCTACGGCTATGTCGGCGACGCGGTCTACAACGCGTCGTACGACATCTGGCTGGACCCAACGCCCAGGAAGGACGGGGTGAACCGCACCGAGATCATGATCTGGTTCAACAAGGCCGGCCCCGTCCAGCCGATCGGCTCGCAGGTCGGCACCGCCTCCGTGGGCGGGCGCACCTGGCAGGTGTGGACGGGCAGCAACGGCTCCAACGACGTCATCTCCTTCGTCGCCCCGTCGGCTGTCTCCAGCTGGAGCTTCGACGTCATGGACTTCGTCCGGAATACCGTCTCCCGCGGCATGGCCCAGAACAACTGGTATCTCACCAGTGTCCAGGCCGGCTTCGAGCCTTGGCAGAACGGCGCCGGGCTCGCGGTGAACTTCTTCTCCTCGGCCGTGAACCTCGGGGCTCCGGGCACCGGCGATCCGGGAGGGCCCGGGAGCCCGGTGACGGCCTGCAAGGTGACCTACGCGACGAACGTCTGGACCGACGGCTTCACCGCCGACGTCACGGTCGCCAACACCGGTTCGACGCCCGTCGACTCCTGGCAGCTGTCCTTCACCCTGCCCTCCGGACAACGCGTCACCAACGCGTGGAACACCACCGTCAGCGGGGTGTCCGGAGCGGTGACGGCAACGGGCCTCGCGCACAGCGCCCGGATGGCGGCCGGCGCCGTCCAGACGTTCGGTTTCCAGGGGACCTACAGCGGCACGTTCTCGCAGCCATCCGGATTCAGCCTCAACGGCGTCCGCTGCGCCTGAGTCCGGCGTACGACCTCGGCCCGCCTGTCACCCCTCCGCACGTACGGGGCGGGCACCGCTCTCCCCACCTGCCGCACCGCCTCGGGCCTACTGCCTCCCCGGTCCTTGCGCAGCACCCCCCAGATTCCTCGCCCCTCAAGGCGGCGTCCCGCCCGCAGGTCGAGGGTCCCCTCACCGGACAGTGACAGCAGGAGACAGGCGCAATCGGAAGAAGCCCCCACACAGGTACAGGAGACACCATGGCTCGACGTAAGAGACACCTTGTTTCCCTGGCAGCGGTGTTCGCGACATTACTCGGCGGTATCGCCCTGACCCTACTGGGCCAGGGCAACGCGCAGGCCCACGGCGTGACGATGACTCCGGGCTCGCGTACCTACCTCTGCTGGCTGGACGCCAAGACCAGCACCGGCTCCCTGGACCCGACCAACCCGGCGTGCAAGGCCGCACTCAGCGAGAGCGGCCCGACGGCGCTGTACAACTGGTTCGCCGTGCTCGACTCCAACGCGGGTGGACGAGGCGCCGGTTACGTCCCGGACGGAAAGCTGTGCAGCGCCGGCGACCGGTCGCCGTACAACTTCACCGGATACAACGCCGCCCGCTCCGACTGGCCTCGGACGCACCTGACGGCCGGCCGGACGATCCAGGTCAAGCACAGCAACTGGGCCGCGCACCCGGGGTCCTTCCGGGTGTACCTGTCCAAGCCCGGCTACTCGCCCGGCACCGAGCTGGGCTGGGACGACCTGGACCTGATCGAGACCGTCACCAACCCGCCCCAGACGGGCTCCCCGGGCACGGACGGCGGCCACTACTACTGGGATCTGGCGCTGCCCTCGGGACGCTCGGGTGACGCGGTGATGTTCATCCAGTGGGTGCGCTCGGACAGCCAGGAGAACTTCTTCTCCTGCTCCGACATCGTCTTCGACGGCGGCAACGGCGAGGTCACCGGCATCCGGGGCTCGGGCAGCACCCCGAACCCGACACCGACCCCGGACCCGACACCCACACCGACCGACCCGCACAGCGGGTGCATGGCCGTCTACCGCGTGACCAACGAATGGAGCGGTGGTTTCCAGGGATCCGTCGAGGTCATGAACCACGGCACGACGGCGCGTGACGGCTGGGCGGTGAAGTGGACACCCGGCGCCGGAGCCAAGATCAGCAGCGTATGGAACGGCGCACTGACCACCGGGTCCGACGGCACGGTCACGGTCAGAAGTCTCGACTACAACCGGTCCATCCCACCGGACGGCAGCGTCACCTTCGGATTCACCGCGACATCCACCGGCAACAACGTCCCGGTCGGCTCGATCGGCTGCGTCAACCCGTAGTCGCCGGCAGAGGCAGCGTCGGCTCCCGTACCTGAGGGAGCCGGCACTGCCGTACCGTCCTGCCGGCTGAGCCACCGTGGTGGCGGACGCCACCGCCGGCCAGTTGTGCGTGAAGCTCCCGGTGGCCATCAGGAGCGGGTCCCGAACAAGGCCAGCCGGTGGGAGGGCTGCTGCCCGAGCAGCAGCAGCGGCTGGACCGTCCCGGCCTGACGCCTCTGCCCGCGGCACGGCCGAGAAGACGAAGCCGGGCGGAGTTCGTCGCGTTCTGCTCCGCCGCGGACACCTCCGTGGCCGATCGGGGTGCCCCTGCGTGGTCAGGCGTCCAGGCGCAGCAGGGTTTCTTCGAGCGGGACCGTGTTCCTGGGGGGCCGGTTGTGGGGAAGCTTGGCCAGGGCGGCGGCCATGCCGCAGGTGTTGGTCATGCCGGAGAAGACGAGTCCGGCGCCTACGGCCCCGGACACCCAGTGTCCGGGACGCCGGGCGAGACCGGCCAGGAAGCCGGCGAGGACGAGGGCGCCGGCGGCGAGGCGGACCTGGCGGTCCATGGGCCAGGCCGCTCGGGCGCCGACAGAGCGTTCGACCGTGCGTCCCGAGGCGGCCCAGGCGCTGGTGCCGCCTTCGAGGGTGGCGGCGTCGATACCGTGGGCGGTCAGTTGCTCGCAGCCCTGTGCGGAGCGGGTGCCGGAGGCACAGACGATGAGGAGCGGGGACCGGTGTGCGGCCCTCTTCAGGACGGCTGCGGCTTCGTTCAGGCGGTCGAGGGGGATGTTGTGGGCGCCGGGGAGGTGGCCGGCGGCGTACTCGCCGGGAGTGCGGACGTCGATCACGGTGAACTCCCCTATTCGTGCAGCGGCCTGGGAGGGGGTGAGAGCGGTGGAAGTGGTCACGGAGCAGATGCCTTTCCGGGGAGTTCGCACCAAGGTGCGATACCCATGGGGGTATATGAGGAGGTTGGTGTGCAGCTCGACATGAGTGCCGAGGAGCTGAAGTCGGCGCTGAACCGGCTGCGACGGGCGCAGGGTCAGCTCGCCGGCGTGATCAGGATGATCGAGGAGGGCCGGGACTGCGAGGATGTCGTCACGCAGTTGTCGGCGGTCTCCAAGGCGCTGGACCGGGCGGGATTCTCGATCATCGCGACCGGCCTGCAGCAGTGCATGACCAGCGAGGATCCCGAGGTGCGGGACTCTGCCCAGATGCGGGCCCGTCTGGAGAAGCTGTTCCTTTCACTGGCCTGAGAGCTTTCGTTTCCGTGGGGCCTGCCGCGGACGCACCGAGCTCCGGGGTGTACACGACAGCCCTCACGCTGGGTCACAGCAGGGCTCCTGTGGCCATCACCGCGGCGACCGTCAGCAGCAGGGTGCCGAAGAGCCCTTGCAGCACGGCGGGCCTGACCTTCGTGGACAAGCGTTTGCCGTCCCAGGCTCCCAGGACGGCTGTCGCGATGAACGGCATGATCAGAGCCCAGTCGAGCGTGACGTCGGTGGATGCACGGGCCGCGAGAGCGACCAGGGCGTTGGCGATGATGACGAGCAGGCTGGTGCCGACGGCTGCGCCCATGGGCACGGCGAGTGCCGCCACCAGGGCAGGGACGGCGAGGAATCCGCCGCCGACCCCGAGGAATCCGGTCACGGCGCCCATGGCGGCACCCGCCCCTGCCGCGCGGGACCCTGAGGCGGTTACCGCCACGCTGTCGGGCGGTGTCCGCCGCCGCAGCATGCGCAGCCCGGCGAGCGCCGAGAGGGCAGCGAAGGCCAGGGTCAGGACGGTGGCGGGAAGCTGTGCGGACAGCAGGCCGGCCGCTGCGGCGGGCAGCAGTCCGGCTGCTGCGAACAGCAGGCCGGCCCGCCAGCGCACCGCGCCGGCCCTGGCGTGGGCCACCAGGGCGGTGAGCGAGGTGGCGATCACGATGATCAGGCTGGCGGTGGTGGCCTCGGCCGGGCTGAATCCGAGCAGGTGGATCAGGGCGGGGACGGCCAGGATGCTGCCGCCCGCCCCGAGCGAGCCCAGGGCGAGGCCGACCAGCGCCCCCGCGAGCAGGGCGAGAGCGAACGCGGTCATATGACGGTGCCTGCCGCTCCGACCGGGTCCTGCACGGGCAGACCCTCCGCGGCCCGGGCGCGCATGCCGCCGGTGACGTCGAGCGCCGTCAGACCGCGCTCGGCGGGCAGTCGGGCGGCCACGCGGGAGCGGTGTCCCGAGCGGTAGATGAGCACAAGGCGACGGCCGTCCTCGCGGCCGGGCATCGTTCCTGAGCCTTCGGCCGGCCGCGACAGCGGGATGAGGACGGCCCCGGGAGCGTGACCGGCCTGGTACTCGTCTTCCTCGCGGACATCGGCGAGGAGGACGGAGCCGTCCTCGGCGGAGTGGTGGGCCTGTGCCGGTGTGAGGCGGCCGGTGCCACATTCGGGCGTGGACATGATCGTTCCTCTGCTGCCTCTGCCCCGCCGGCCGCCGAGGTGGCCGGCCGACGGGATCAGCTGGTGCGGTCAGTGCTCGGCGGGCGTGACAAGGGCGAGGCCGGCGTCGGAGGCGGCTGCGTAGCCGTCGTCGACGGCGACGACCTCACGTCCGGCAGCGTCCAGGACGGAGGCGGCGATCGCCGCCCGCATACCGCCCGCGCAGTGCACCCATACGGTCCCGGCGGGCACCTCGCACAGGCGCTGGTGGATCTGGTGGACGGGGATGTGCGCGCTGCCGTCGATCCAGCCCGCTGCGCGCTCGCCGTCGCGGCGCACGTCCAGCACCACCAGGTCCTCGCCCCGTGCCTGCGCGGCGGCCAGGTCGGCGAACGTGGCCCGCGGGAACGACGCGAGCGGCGCTCCCTCACCGGCCCAGTCGGCCGGGGATCCCACGGCCGCAGCGGCGGGGCGGTCGATTCCCACCCGGGCGAGCTCACGCTGGGCACGCGCGATGTCCTCGGCGCTCTCCGCGAGCAGGGTGACCGGCTTCCCCCAGGGCATCATCCACGCCAGGTAGATGGCCAGCCGGCCCTCGACCTCGAAGTTGAGCGAGCCGGCCACATGACCCTGGGAGAACGCCACACGGTTGCGCAGGTCGACGACCCACTCCCCGGCCGCCAGACGCCGTGCTGTCTCTCCGGCGTCCGCACGCTCCGGTGCGGTCAGATCCACCGGCGCGGGACCGGCCGCATTGGCCGGGCCCATGTGTGTGTAGTAGGCGGGAACGTCGTCCAGGCCGGTCAGCAACTCCTGGACGAATGTCTCCACGTTCTGCAGGAGCGCCGGGTTGGTCACCTTCTCCAGCCCGATGGTGCTGTGATCGCCGTCGGCCTGACTGGCGGAGCAGAAGCTGCCGAACCCGTGCGTCGGCATCACCGCCACGTCGTCGGCCAGCTCGGAGGCGAGCCGGTGCGCGGAGGCGTGCTGCGCGCGGGCCAGCTGCCCGGTGAGCCGCGGCTCCACCAGATCAGGACGGCCCACGCTGCCGACCAGCAGCGAGCCGCCGGTGAACGCGGCGACCGCTCGCCCGTCCTCCTCCAGCACGTAGGAGGTGTGGTGCGGGGTGTGGCCGGGGGTGGCGACAGCCCTCAGCGTCAGGCCCCCGTCGATCTGCTCGACATCACCGTCGGCCACCGGGACCCGGGCGTAGGCAACCGACGCGCCGACGGGCACCAGATAGCGGGCGCCGGTCATCCGGGCCAGCTCCAGCCCACCGGTGACGTAGTCGTTGTGCACGTGCGTCTCTGCGACGGCCATGATCCTGACTCCACGCCGGGCCGCTGCGGCGATCACCCGGTCGATGTCCCGCGGCGGGTCCACGACCACCGCCGCCCGGTCCCCTCCGGCCAGATAGCTGCGGTTTCCCAGACCTTCCGTCTCAAGGACGTCGACAAAGAACACGGCTCACACTCTCCTCACGAACAATTACCCCCCGGGGTATTCAATTCCACCGTAACAGATATACCTGGGGGGGTATCTGAGCTGGTGCGCACCTCAGTCGCGAGGTTCTCGCGTCCAGGCGACTGCGCCCGCCTCAGGATTGCGGCGCGACTGGTGCATCCGGTGCAGCTCGTACAGCGATCGCCACCCCGAGGTGATCGACAGCTGGGCCCTCCGGGCGCGATTGCGCGGCGCCGGACGGGGAGACAACGGACGGCGCGGTCCACCCCGGCCACGAGGTCGGGGACGGGAATGCCGTGGTGGACGGACAGCTGGTCGACGTCCGCCCAGGAGGCCGCCGGACGCGAACACGTCGAGCAGCCGAGGGAACGGCCGACTGCCGTTCAGACGTCGACATGCCCGACCGGACACAGATGTCCCGGGGCCCGCCGTTCTCCCCCCCTGCCCGGGTTTCCACGAGTCGGATCGATTCCGGGAGCGGGCGTCCCGTCGATGTGCTGGTTGACCATGTGCACGAGGTGCCGGTGAAGGGGCGGCGGCCGCTGCCCCTCTCCGTGGAGCACGCAGCCGAGGCGATACAGGTCGGAGCAGAGTGGAGAGTGCCGTCGAGCGCTTCGGGCGCCATGCAGGCCAGGTGCCGATCAGGACACCCGGTGGTGGCCCCGTCGCACGCGTCACGGTCCAGGGGTTGTTGATCCAGATCCGCTCTTCCTCCCAGCCGTGGAAGTCGAGCGCGAGGCCGTCGAAGGCCTCGCAGCATTCGGAGGCCCACCAGTGCTCTTCGCTCCGGCCTGCGCATCCGCCATCACGAAGGGCGGCCACGGACGGCACTCGCACCGGCAGGCCTTCACGGGGTAACTCCCCCATGACATCGCAGTCATCACCGAGTGTCCGTGGCCAGCGATGTCAGGTCAGGCTACGGCGGGCAGTGGCGAGATACTCGGCTTTGAACGGCTCCAGACGTTCGGCCAGGCTCTCTTCGCCACGCTCCTGCCAGACTGCCTGATTGAGCGCGCGGGCATAGGCGGTCGTCGGTGTGCGCATGCCGGGGGCGCACAGGAGCTCGACGCCCTTTTCGGCTATACGCAGCCCGTCCATCGCCGGCCTGGCCGTCACGTACCAGTCGTCGCCGACCTCCCACTGTGACGGCCGCGCATGTGCCACCCCCTCAGCCTCCAGCGCGCACCGGATGAACTCCAGCAAGGTCGCGATCTGTTCGGCACGTCGCTCCTCCGTCAGCGCCGCGGCGCGTCGCCGTTGCTCAGCCAGGTCGGCTGTGCGCTGGGTGGTGCGTTGTGTCAGATACGTCAACGCACCACCCACAGCCACACCGGCCATCGAAATCACGGGAGTCCACACGTCTGCTGCCATGACCGACTACTACCAGCACCTGCCCACCGGCCGCTCCAGATCCTGCGCGCAGCCTCGTCCGTGGTCCTCCGAGGGGGTGCGCCCGTGGTCGTGCGCCCTCGGTCGTGCAGGTCGCTTCGACAATCGGGCCTCTCGCCCTAGTCCAAGGCCAGCACCGTCATTCGGCCTGCTGGGTGGTGTGCGGTTGGGTGAAGAGCTGCTGGAGTCCGGTGATGGCGAGGATGCGATGGAGGAACGGGGGCTGGTTGTCCAGGTGGAGGCGTACGGAGTGCGCGGTGGTCTTGCGATGGATCATCAGGAGGGAGGAGACGCCGACGGAGTCGCAGAAGGTGAGTTCACGGCAGTCGAGGCGCAGCTCGTACAGGCCGCCGGGGTGCTCGGTGAGGCAGCGCGCTGCCCGCTCGACCAGCGCGTCGCCCGTGCTGTGGTCCAGGTCGCCGGCGAGACGGAGGCATGCGCTGCCCCGGCAGGTCTCGACGGTCAGGGTGAACGAGGAGGGATGCGAAGTCATGCGGGCGCTCCGGGGTGCGATCCGGTGGTGGCGGGTGCACGGTCCAGCGCGAAGCGCGCCTGGTCGAGCAGTCGTGTGGTGCGGGGGAAGTCCTTGAGTTCGGTGGCCAGGATGTCCAGGACGGAGTACAGGGACCGGCCGGGGACGTGGCGTGCGGTGAGAATGTCCGCGGTCCAGGTGATGAACGTGGTGAACAGGTCGTCATCGTCGGTGTAGAGGGCGACGGTGAGGAATTCGACGATGTGGGCGATGTCCTCGGCGGTGCGCTCACGCTGGTGGGCGGTGTAGGCCACCATGGCGGGGAAGCGGTTCTCGAGCTGGGTGAGAATCGTTTTGATCAGCTGGGACTGGGTGCGGGCGACGAGCGTGTACTCCTGGTCGGTCAGGTGGGGAAGGTCGTCGGCCTGCTGGTGCCCGCTCGCGAGGTCGGGGGCGGGGATGCCGTCGGCGAGCCGGCGTACCGCGGTGCGCGCGTCGGGGGCCCAGGCGTTGGCACCGAGGAGGCGGGCGTATCGGCCGTCGGGGCCGAAGGCGGCACCGCCTGCAAGTACGGGGACTCCGATGGCCTGACAGGCGGTGATCGCCGCGTGGGCGGTGGGCAGCCGGGTGGGGAGGGAGGAGGAAAGGGCCACCGCGTCCGCACCGCTGTTGTGGAGGTGGGCGATGAGGTGGTGGGTGGGGACATGGGCGCCGAGGAAGTCGACCCGCCAGCCGCGCAGGGTGAGAACCTCGGCCAGCAGGCGGGCCGGCAGGGAGTGCCACTCCTGGTCCACGCAGGCCACGGTGATGTGACCGAGGGTGAGGGGGGTTCTATGGCCGGGGTGGTGGGCGAGCGCAGCGATGACCCGCTCGGTGATGGCACTGGCCGCGTGCTCCTGCGCGACGCTGAGCCGGTTGGCAGCCCATTCGGTGCCCACCTTCGCCTGAACCGGGGCGATGAGATCCAACAGGACCGTCTCCGCGTCCAGGCCGTTGTCGAGAGCGCTGAAGACGACCCCGGCAGCGCGGCCCTCGTCGCGGGACGTGACCGCCTCCCACAGCTGGTCACGCATGCCCAGGGCGTCGGCGGTTCCGGTGTTCATGCGGTGTACCTGCCTCGCGTACGGCCGTTCACGGCGCTGAGGTGGTGGGTGTGGGGTGCGCTGATGGCGATGAGGGCCATGTCGTCGTGGGGGCCGTTGCGCACCCACTGGGAGGCGAGCATCTGGATCCGGTCGACGACGGCTTCGGCCGGCATGTCGGCGCACTCGGACAGGGCCATGCGCAGGCGTTCGTCCCCGAACAGTTCGTCGCCCATGGGGCCGCCGCGGGCTTCGGTGAATCCGTCGGTGTAGAGCAGGCAGGTGTCGCCCGGCCACAGGACGGTCTCCACGGAATGGGCCTCGATCGTGGGAAGGACGCCGACCAGGGAGCCGTACGTGGGAACCTCTTCGATTCTTCCGTCTGCTCGGACCACGAGTGGGCAGGGGTGGCCCGCCGAGGTCAGGCGCAGCCGCACCTGGTTCCCCGCACGTTGCGCCGAGGCCAGTACGAGCGTGGCGAAGCGGGTGTGGTGGGAGTTCAGCAGTGCGCCGTTGAGGAGTCGCAGTACTCGTTCGTGGTCGTCGGCCATCGGCAGCAGTGCCTGCAGGGTGTTGCGGATCTTGCCGGTGAGGACTGCGGCTTCGAGTCCCTTGCCGCACACATCTCCGAGGACCACCAGAGACGCGTCCGTCCCGGTGTCGCCGGGGTGAACGTCGTAGAAGTCGCCCCCGACCTGTTCGGCGGCGCCGGCGGGCCGGTAGCCGCCGGCGATCTCCACTCCCTCCAGGCGTTGCAGGGTCGGCGGAAGCAGGTCGCGCATCAGGGTCTGGGTTATGGCGCTCTGTTCGCTGTAGAGGCGGGCGGCGGACAGCGCCGCGCCGGCCCGGGCGGCGAACAGGCGGGCGAAGACCTCTTCGTTCTCACTGAACTGAGCGCGACCGCTGCAGCGGAGCAGGATCAGCGCTCCTGCCGGAACTCCGTGGCCCGGCAGGGGGGTGACGACGACCGAATCGACCGAATCGGTGAAGTCCTGCGGGAGGGTCCAGGCGGGCAGAGCGGCGGGGTCGATCCAGCGGGACGGTACGGGCGGGAACCCTTGCAGCGCTTCCGCCAGCCCGGGGAGGCCGGACGGGTCGGCGACGAGCAGGGACCGGTCGGCCTCCTGCCCGGCGAGGGCTCGGGCGACGGGCAGTCTGCCGCTCTTCGCGGGGGCGACGACGATGGCGACGTCCGCGAGGTACTCGGCGGCAAGTTGGGCAATCGCGGCCATGCACCTGTCGGTGTTCAACGAGGACAGCAGGACATTGGACGCCTCCGAAAGGAACCTGGTGCGTTCACGCTCCGTGTCGAGCGCCTGTTCCGCGAGTCGCCGGTCGGTGTCGTCGACCAACCACCACACCACACTTCGGTCCGGCGTGGGCGTGGCGTGTGCCTCGAAGCTCTGGGCTCCGATCCGCCCCGACACCGACGTCGGCACGGCGGAATGCCCCTCGGCCCGTTCGGTGGACCCGCTGTGTGCCGCCGTCACGCGCTGGTGGGCGTCGGCCAGCCAGCCCGGAGCCACATCCCGCATGCTCGCCCCGGGCACGGCACCTCCCAGGAGATGACCGGCCACGCCGTTCAGGTCAAGCACGGTGCCGGCCGCGCCCGCCACGATGACGGGGTAGGGGGCCATGCCCCACAGACTGGTCCGGGTAGCGGTGGTTTCCCTGGTTGAGGCCATAAAGAGGGCCCGCCCTGGGCGAACCGCACCAACTTCCCCTGCTCGACGAAAAATTATTTGCCGCACGGCAAATATCCTCCAGAGCGGCCTCCGATAGCAACCCGCCCCCGCGTACCGTGCGCCCGGCAGCGTGTGCTGCACGCAAGGCACACGTCGCGGGGCCGGAACCTTCACAGATCGATCACAGGCGGATGCGCTCCTGTTCGACGGCAGGGCGTCCGTGCCAGTCCAGGCACATCACCAGGGAGTCGTCGGCGGCAGGGCCGGAGCCGCGGTGTCCGAGGAGCTCCTGCAGCATCGCCCGGGGCACCTGGGAGGCCGGGAGCAGCCGTGTGCTGGTGATCGACTTGGCCAGGGCGCGCAGACTGTACTTCTCCCCGCCGGGTGACAGGGCATCGTAGACGCCGTCGCTGATGAAGAACAGTCGATCGCCGGGTTCGACGGCGAAGGGCTGGGGGACGTAGGCCGTGTCCTCGAACATCCCCAGAGGATTCTGAGCCTCCAGTTCGATCATCTCGACCGTGCCCGCACGCAGCCGCCAGATCCGCGGCGAGCCGGCGTCGATGATCTCCACCGCTCCGGTGGGGAGGTGGAATCGGAGCAGCAGTGTCGCAAGGTACTTGGCGCCCCCGTGCTGCCCGTGGACGGCCTGGTCGGCGAGGTAGGCCTGGTCGCTCAGACTCAGTCCGGCGCGGCGGGCGTTGCGCAGGGCGTTGACGGCGAGGTTGGTCAGCAGTGCGGCGTCGATCCCCTCGCCCATGCCGTTGCTCACGGTCAGGTACAGGTCGTCGGCCGAGGCGGACCAGTCGAAGCTGTCACCGAAGATGGCATAGGCGGGCTCCAGCTGGGCTCCGAGGCTGTACTCGGGGCGGGCGCACGAGCGTCCGGGCAGCAGTTGCCACTGCATCTCGGCGGCCAGGGTCAGGCGCTCGGCCCGGCGGGCCTGGAGGAACACGTCGGTGTCGCGTTCCGCCACGACCACTTCATGCGCCAGCGCGTCCGCGCACAACTGGAGTTCCGCCACCACGTCGGTCTCCACCTTGTCCCCGGTTCGCGGCACGGTGACGCTCAGCACGCCGAGGCGGTCCCCCCGGACGCTGACCGGAAGGTGCACCGCTACCGTGGATGCAGGGGCGTCGTACACGCAGTGCGGCTCCTGGGCGCCGAACGCGCGGCCCGCGGCGCTCTCATGGACCGGCAACGGCCTCAGGGTGTGAGGCAGCACTCCGACCGGCTGCAGCCTGGTCATGGCGTAGTCGGCCATCAGCAGTTCCACCGCCCGGGCACGGAAACGGTCCTCGATCAGGGAACGAAGCACGTCGAAGATCTCGTGGGGCGCGGCCTCGCGCAGGGCGCGCTCAACCGCGCTGGGTCTGTCCACCGGTACCGGTCTCTCTTTCCTTCACATATCTTCATCTATGCGACTGCTCATATCGACCAGCCGGAACAGGCACAAACGGCCCACTCGGGAGTGTCACATGCGCGAGGCCCGCGCCTCTCACGACCAGCACACCTCCCGAGCCGTACCCGATATCAGCGAGGTGCTGGAGCACCTCGAACTGGCGTGGGAACACCACCGCGGCATGCTCAGCACCGCGCCGCTCTCCTCGGCCCAGACTCGTGTGATGTACATCATCGAACGCGAACCCGGCATCAATCTGAGCGCGCTCGGCCGTCACCTCTCCGCAGCCGCGCCGTCCGTCACTCGCCTGTGTGACCGCCTCCAGGCCGCCGGTTTCCTCCGCCGCATCCCCCACACCGAGGACCGGCGGGCCACGCAACTGGAAATCACGGAAGCTGGCAGGACCCACCTCCACGGCATCCGGGCCCGCCGGGAACAGGTCCTGCGCCAGGCAGTGGACCGTATGAGTCCCGACGCCCAGCACGCCCTCGCCACCGGCCTCAGCGCTCTGTGCGGCGCCGTAGGCGAACCCCTGCAACAATCCGAGCACCGCGAATCGGCCTGAGTCGCACCCCCTCGGACTGAGCCCGGCACCAGCGTCACCGACACGCCCGTCTTCACCGGCGTGCGAGGACCCCGGCTCGCCGGACGCGCCGCCCCCGTCGGCCGAGGACCGCTTCCTGCCCGCCACGGCACCCGTTCCCCGACGTCGACACCGACATGGAGGACGACCTCGACAGCAATCGTCACGACCACCTCGCCGAACCCACCACCACCCGACCGTGACCGGGCGGACGAGCAACTCCGGCGTGCGAGTGGAGTGCTGTCGGCGCCAGCACTCCACTCGCACCGTGAAGCAGACTGCTGAGCGATCAGGTCGACTCGCGCACGACGAGCTCGTTCGGCATGATCACCGGTCCGGTGGGGCCTCCGTCGATCAGGCCGAGGAGCAGGTGGACGGCGGCGGTCGCCTGGTCAGCCATCGGGCTGCGCACCGAGGTGAGCGCGGGACTGGTGTAGGACGCGGCTTCTATGTCGTCGAAGCCGATGACCGCCACGTCTTCGGGGACGCGTCGGCCCGCCTGATGGAGGGTGCGCAGGGCTCCGATGGCCATCAGGTCGTTGGCTGCGAACACCGCGTCGAGGTCGGGATCGTCGTCCAGGAGCTGTCGCATGGCTTCGGCGCCGGAGGCTCTGGTGAAGTCGCCGAGGGCCACGATGGAACGACGGCCGGTGTCACGCAGCGTCCGACGGTACCCATCGAGGCGCTCACGCGCCTCGTACAGTTCGAGCGGCCCGGTGATGGTGGCGATCCGACGCCGACCACGTGCCAGGAGATGACGCACGGCCAGAGCCGCTCCGCCGGCGTTGTCCAGCGCGACATACGGGACGTCCTGTGCGGAGGTGCGGTTGAAGGACACGACGGGCAGGCCCTGCCGCGCCAGTGCGGCCGGCAGCGGATCCGTACCGTGCAAGGCGACCAGGAGCACACCGTCCACATGGCCGCCCGCGATGTACTGCACGACTCTGGTCCGGCTCCGGTCCGATTCCGCGAGCATGAGCACCAGCCGTTTGCCCGCCGTCTCGAGCTCTCTGCTGACGGCGCGGACCACGGCGGAGAAGAGGGGGTCGTCGGAGACGACTCCTTGAGGCGGGTCGGACACCACCACAGCGACGGTGTCCGTGCGGCGGGTGACGAGGTTGCGTGCCGCACCGTTGGGCACGTAGCCCAACTCGTTCACGGCGCGCATGACAACGTCTCGGATCCGCGGGGCCACTGTCGTCTCGCCGTTGATGACCCGGGAGACACTCGATTTGGACACGCCTGCTCGAGCAGCCACCACATCGAGAGTGGGGCGTTTCATACCTGTCCGTCCCCTGTGCCGCCGCCCGGATCCGTGCGCAAGGCGGGTTTTCTCATCAGGGCAACCTCCGGCTCGTCGTCATGGCGATGCGAGCAGCGTATCCGCAGGCCGGGGCGACATGAGCATGCCCGGAAAGGCGCCTCCTCCCGCGCCACCGCCGCTTGTTCCGGCGTGCCCCGTGAGCCACGAGAGACCGCTCCCTTCATGTGTCGTAGGTGTTTCGTCACTGTTTTTTTCGAGGTGAAGGAGCTCTTGACAGCCTTGACCAGCCCCTCCATCCTCCCTCTCAGGGAGCGCTCCCTGACCTCCCCTCCCCCACACGAGGAGTCGCCCATGCAAGCGCCGCTGCGTCGCTTCAGCTTATTTTTGGCCCTCGCGGCCGCACTGCTCGCTCTCGTCTCTCTGCCTGTCCCTGACGCGCAGGCAGCGGAGGTACTGCTCTCTCAGGGAAAGCCCGCCACCTCCTCGAGTACCGAGGGAAACTTCAGCGCTCGTAGCGCCGTCGACGGCGACCCCGGGACGCGCTGGTCCAGCGCCTTCGCCGACCCGCAGTGGATTCAGATCGATCTCGGTGCGAGTGCCGGGATCAGTCGAGTCGTTCTCAACTGGGAAGCCGCTTACGGCACGGCGTTCAGGATCGAGGCATCGAGCGACGCGGAGAGGTGGACCGTCCTCCACCAGACGGCCGCGGGCACGGGCGGCACCCAGAACCTGACCGTTTCCGGTACCGGCCGCTATGTGCGCATGTACGGGACGCAGCGCGCCACCTCCTACGGCTACTCGCTGTGGGAGTTCCAGGTGTACGGCACCGGTGGCGCTCCCGGCGGTGACGCCTCCAGACTGCTCTCCTACGGCAGGCCGGGCGCGGCTTCCTCTTCCCAGAGTGACCAGAACTGCTGGGAGTGCACGCCGGCCAGGGCTTTCGACCGGGATCCGGCCTCCCGCTGGGCCACAAGCTCCACCACGGGATGGACCGATCCAGGCTGGATCTCCATCGACCTCGGGGCCACGGCACAGATCGACAAGGTAGTCCTGCAGTGGGATCCCGCCTACGCCAAGTCCTTCCAGATCCAGGTCTCGTCGAACGGAGCCGACTGGACACCGATCTATTCGACGACCTCCGGCACCGGCTTCAAGCAGACACTGGCCGTCTCCGGCACCGGCCGCCATGTGCGCATGTACGGGACGCAGCGCGCCACCCCTTACGGCTACTCGCTGTGGGAGTTCCAGGTGTACGGCACCGGTGGCGCTCCGATCCAGGCTCCGCCTCTGCCCAGTGACCCCGCGAACCCCCCGAGGCTGGTGTGGAGCGACGAGTTCGACGGCGCCGCAGGCGGCAAACCGGACTCCGCGAAGTGGAGGGCCGACCCGGGCACGGGGCCGAACAACGAGCTGGAGAACTACACCGACCACCGCAACGCCGCGCTGGACGGAGCGGGCCACCTGGTCATGGAAGCACGCAAGGAGGTCACGGCCGGCTCGTCGTGCCCGCGTGACCCGCTGAGCGGCAGCACCACGTGTCAGTACACCTCGGCGCGGATGAACACCGGCGCGACCTTCCAGTTCACCTACGGGCGCGTCGAAGCGCGCATCAAGGTGCCCAAGGGCAACGGTCTGTGGCCCGCCTTCTGGATGATGGGCGGCGACTTCCTGACGGGCCGGCCGTGGCCGTACAACGGCGAGGTCGACATCATGGAAATCCTCGGCAAGGACGTGAAGACCGCGTACTCGACCGTCCACGCGCCCGCCTACAACGGCGGGGGTGGAATCGGCGCGCCGTACACACTGCCCGGGAACGCCGACTTCTCCGACGACTTCCACACCTGGGTCGCCGACTGGAACAGCAAGGGCATCACCTACAGCCTGGACGGCAGGACCGTTCTGACCCTCGACAAGGAGCAGGTGGAGCAGACACGCGGCCCGTGGATCTTCGACCACCCCCACTACCTGATCCTCAACCTGGCAGTCGGAGGTGACTGGCCCGGCCCGACGGACGCCAGCACCCCCTTCCCCGCCAAGATGCTCGTCGACCACGTGCGCGTCTACCAGTGATCCCCAGAGCCGCCCGGCGACCGCGAAGGCCCCGGGCGGCAATTGCGCCCACATCCCGTGGGCGGCACTGGACACCCGGCCCCCTGCGGACACACCGCGCTGCCCGTCATCCGCCCTCCCCTCGCTCCGCTTCGGCAAGCAGACCCGTCATCCCTGAGGCCCGTAAGGAAGTGAAATGCGCAGATACTCCGTCCATCTGTACACACTCTTAGCCAGCACGCTGGCGGTCGTACTGGCCGCCGCCCTGAGCCTGACCGTATCCACCCAGCAGGCCCAGGCCGCGACGGTCACCGTCCAGGCCGAGTCCTACGCGGCCCAGTCGGGCGTCGCGTCCGAGGCAACCGGGGACATCGGGGGCGGGCAGAACGTCGCCTACCTCGCCAACGGCGACTGGATGCGCTTCGACAACGTCGATCTCGGCACAGCCGGCCGACTGACAGTGTCCGCCCGGATCGCGTCCGCCGTCGGCTCAGGCACCGTGGAATTCCGCACCGGCAGCCTGACCGGCCCCCTGCTCGCCGTCATATCGGTCTCCCCGACCGGCGGTTGGCAGACCTGGACGACCCAGACCACCGACGTCACCACCCATCCCACCGGTCCGCAGACGGTGTTCACCGTGCTCCGCAGCGCAGACGCGGGTGACTTCGTCAACATCAACTGGTTCTCCTTCGTCGGCGCGGGCGACAGCCCGGCAGCCGGATGGGTCCCCGTGGACCGAGCCAAGTGGGACGCCCAGCTGGCACAGTTCCGTGCGATGACGCCCGCCGCCGTACCTGCCGGCATCGTCCGGGTCCCGGAGTTCAACGCCACCTGCTCCTACAGCCACTCCAAGCCGGACGACCCCATCGTCCTGCCGGGTCTTCCGGGTGCGTCCCACATGCACAGCTTCTTCGGCAACAAGAGCACCGACGCGTTCTCCACACCTCAGTCACTGCTCACCAACACACCCACCAGTTGCACCCCCGCCAACGACCTCTCGGCCTACTGGATCCCGACCCTCTACGAGGGCGACAAGGCCGTCGAAGCCGAAAGCATGATCGTCTACTACGGTTCCCGGCTCATCGACCCCTCGGCGACCGTGCCCTTCCCGCAAGGGTTCCGCATGATCGCGGGCAACGCCAAGACCCAGACACCCACTCCAGCGGGCTCACCGGGCCAGTACTGGTGCGCCGGCCAGGGCGGTGAGATCGGCCGCAGCGCCGACGGCAACTGGCCTCGCTGCGCACCGCAGGCCCACCTCACCCACCAACTTGTCTTCCCCGACTGCTGGGACGGCAAGAACCTCGACAGTCCCGACCACAAGTCGCACGTGACGACCACCTACGACGGCAAGTGCAGCGGCGCCTACCCTGTCGCCATCCCCAACCTCTCCTTCGTCGTCAGCTATCCGACCAGCGGCAGCACGGCGGGATTCCGGCTGGCCTCGGGCATGGCATCGTCCATCCACGGCGACTTCTTCAACGCCTGGGACAACGCCGGTCTCGGGCACCGCGTGAAGGACTGCATCAACCAGAAGGCCAAGTGCAACTCCGCCGGCGGATTCTGATCCTGGCGGCACCGTCGACGAGACGGTGCCGCCCTGCCTGATCGCCGCCCCGGACCTCGTCTTCAACGCACTCGGCCTCGGCGCCGAGCGGTCCCTGGTGGCAGTCACCGCGAAGAGCAACCGGTCCAAGTCCGACAAGGACCCCGCCACGTGGCTGCCACCGGCCGACTCCACCCACTGCGTCCACGGAGCCGGCTGACCCTGTACCAAGGCTCCGCCAGGGCCTGACCGCCGCCGCCGGATCAGCCGCTCTGTCGGCGTGCAACTCTGCTCCTCATCAGTGCCTGACGAAGACGGTGTGCAGTGCACCGCCGAGGGCGGATTCCCCGCCGCGGCGTATGCGGCGCACACGGTCACCCGCAGCGTCGGCACTGAGCCCCACGCGTGCGCCGAGAAACACCGGACGTGCCGGCGCGGGTCTCTGGGAAGAGGACCGGAGGGCTGCACGAAAGCAGCCACGGAGGGGGCGCACCTCGGCTTGGTGCTGACGGCTTCGGCCCTCGGCGTGGTCGGGGCCGCAGGCCACCACACCGAGCCCGGTGTGCACAAGCCGACCGGGCCAGCCGTGTTGCGGCCCGTCGTCCCGGGTGTCGTCGAAGGCTTTGCCTGCTTTGATGAGCGCTCATTCCGTTGCGGCGGATCGTCCGCCTGGCGGCGCGCCAAACCCGCCCGGCCCACGCTCATCGCAACTCCCCTCAGCCGAGCCGTCCTGCGGGAAGGCATCCCGCCCGCAGACCGCGCACCGCCCGCGCCAGAACGGACCCCCACAAGGGCTCTCGACACGGGCCGCCGACGGGAGAACCTCGTGAGCCCTGACACGGTGGCAACCCTCGGCGTGCGTGCATCTGTTCGCCTGCCCGTGGTCTCCGTGATCAGTTGCTGATCGATTGCCGTTGCCGAGAGACGTCACGGTGGGCGCTGTCCCCTGTCGGACTCCGATGCAGCATGGAAGAGGACCTTGTGAAGAACGTTCGCCGTGGGGCTGCCGCCCTCGCCATCGCCTTCGCCGTCGGCACCGGCATCGTGATGCCGACCGGTGCGCAGGCAGCGACCACCTACTGGACCTTTCACAACTTCAGGTTCGGCACGTGTCTGACGGGCGGTGACAGCGGCACAGCCTTCGGCACGGTGTGCAACGGTGCCGACCGCCAGGACTGGGACTGGGTCGGAAGCGGCTCCTGGAAGCAGCTCAAGAACCGCGAAACCGGGCTCTGCCTGATGACCGACAACAAGACCGACGTCAACGCCGTCTGGACGAGCAGCTGCAACAGCTCTGCTGACGGCCAGCGGTGGTACTACACAGCCAACTTGTTCCGGCTGCAGGGCATGCTCGGCGGCGGCAACGAGTCCCTGGTGCGGACGAGTGACGTGAAGGACGCGATCTACGCCACAGATGACGGACAGGTCGCAGAGACGTACTACCAGTGGGACGGCCTTCACAACTGAAGCAGCCGGCGTACGAACCCCGGCCGAGGTCCTGAAGGCCGTCTGCCCGCGCAAGACCGGTTCGGTGTGCTGAGCGTCGTGCAGCACACCGGACACGGGTGGGAGAGCGACCGGGCCTGGACCGCGGCAAGACACTCCGCCCGGACGGGGCATCACGGTATGGTCAGCCACGTCCTGGCGACACGGGCACTCGCCGGGCCGCACCGGACGAGACATCCTCGGACGACTCCAACTGCGGCGACGCCGCGCCTGAGGCGCTCCACCCGGTCCTGTACGTGATGATCGACGCGAGAGTCATCACCGCAGCAGGGATGAGCCGGGGCCGTTCCACCGAACCGGCCCGGAAAGGGCGGCAGCCATGTCCACCTCCGGCACGAAGAGATCGGCCACCGCCGCACTGGCCGTGCTCACGCTCGTCCTCACCGCGGCCTGCGACAGCACGGGCATGGGGGAGACACGTCCCACGAGCGCGTCCACGTCCCGCGCCGACGTCCTCGCGGTGAAGATCGACAATGTGGCCGCGGCCCGTCCTCCGACCGGACTCGAGAAGGCCGACATCGTCTACGTGGAGCAGGTGGAGGCAGGACTCAGCCGCATCCTCGCCGCGTACTCCTCCCAGGTGCCGTCCGTCATCGGCCCCGTACGCAGCGCCCGCGAGACGGATCTGGAGCTCCTCCGACAGTTCGACAAGCCCACGCTCGCGTACTCGGGCGCCCAGTCCGCCCTCCGGCCGTCGATCGACACCGCCCCTCTGGAGGCCCTGCCGCCGTCGAAGGCACCACGTGCCTATTTCCGCAGCGGGGACCGCTCCGCACCGCACAACCTGTACCTGCGTCCAGAGAAGATTCCGCACCCCGCGACCGGGGTGAACGCGGCCGAGGGCCTGGGCCTCCGCTTCGCTGCGGCGCCCCCGGGCGGCACCCCCGCAAGCCGGCGCACGGCGTCCTACCCGTCGGCACGGTTCACCTTCACCTGGTCCGCGGACAAGGACAAGTGGCTGGTGGGCATGGACGGCGCCCCGGCCCGTACGTCCTCCGGCGACCAGCTCGCAGCGGCCACAGTGATCCTGCAGGAAGTGGACGTGCGGGATACACGCTTCCACGACCGAGGAGGAAACACCTCCCCGTTCAGCTCGACAGTGGGGTCCGGCCCGGCAGCCGTCCTGCGCGGAGGCAGGGCGTACGACGTGACGTGGGAACGGAGCACCGCCGGCTCGGCGACCGGCTTCACCACCGACGACGGCAAGGCGATGACGTTCGCGACCGGCCAGATCTGGATCGTGCTCGTCCCGAAGTGACACGAGGCCTGCCGAGACCCCGCCCGCAGGCGCCGGGCGCAGCCGGCAGTACCTGCTCACCGTTCCCACGCCCCGGACGTACGCCGAGTTCCGGCTGGATCGCCCAGGGCTGTCCACACCCCCCGGCCAGGCTAGATGA
Organism: Streptomyces sp. NPDC055962; assembly: GCF_042270185.1. NCBI lineage: Bacteria > Bacillati > Actinomycetota > Actinomycetes > Kitasatosporales > Streptomycetaceae > Streptomyces > Streptomyces sp. NPDC055962. The sequence goes on along the minus strand of NZ_JBHJYN010000014.1, from coordinate 128,902 downwards.
TCTTGATCGGGCCGCTCCGGTCACGGCGTCCGAGCGTCCCGGATCACGCCGTCGCGAGAGCGTGGCTTGATAGCCTGTGCCGATGGACAAGGTGCTGGACGAGGGGCCGTTCTTTCACGGCACAAAGGTCGAGCTGCAGGTCGGCGATCACCTCACCGCAGGGTTCCGGTCCAACTACCGGCCCGAGATCGTGATGAACCACATCTACTTCACCGCGTTGCGCGACGGGGCGGGACTCGCCGCCGAGCTCGCCGCCGGCGACGGGACCCCGCGCGTGTACGTCGTCGAACCGACCGGGGCGTTCGAGAACGATCCCAACGTCACCGACAAGAAGTTCCCCGGCAATCCCACCCGCTCCTATCGCAGCAGGGAAGCGCTCCGGATCACCGGTGAGGTCACGGACTGGACGCGACAGACGCCCGAAGCACTCCAGGTGTGGCGAGACCGGCTGGACGCGATCCGGCTGGACGACCGCGCCGAGATCATCAACTGAAGGCCGCCCGGCAGAAGAGCCACACACCACACCTCCCGTCAGCAGGTCACAGCTTGCGTGGACGACGACTTCCGAACACGGTCGCCAGAGCAGAACACCCTTCGATCGGGCGTACAGGCGGTCGTCCCCGCACTACCGCACCCCTCGTCCCCCTTCTCCGAGTAGGCGCGAGCAAGATGTTCCTGCAGTCGGACATGCCGGAACTGGTACACGGCATCGGGCGCCGGCGACGACCCGGCCTTCGACTGCGTTCCATGTGCGATTCATGAGCGATTCGGTGCGCGAAACGGAGGGTGGTCGGCGTAGGCTACCTGGCGGAGGTGTCCTCGGTGTCCACGGAGAACGAACTGTTCAGTGCGGTCGACGCGCTGCTGGAGCAGGTCGCTCAGGATGAGCTTCCGGCCCCTGCGGAGCGTAGGCGTCTGCGGGAGGCGGCAGGCCTGAGCCAGGCTCAGATCGCGAGTGCGCTGGACGCGCGCCGGGAGGCGGTGGGGAACTGGGAGACGGGGCGGACCGAGCCGCGGTCACCGAAACGTTCCGCGTACGCACGGCTGCTCGAAGGCCTCGCCGCACGGTTTCCCGCCCCGGCTCCCGGCGCCGGGTCCCCGGACGTGGAATCGAGGCCCCCGGAAGGAGACGTGCTTGCCGCGAACGCACCGGTGGCCCCACCCGCCTTCACCGGCACAGCAGCGGAGTCCGCTCCGGCACCCGCCTCGGACCAGCAGCCGCGCCAGGACACTCCGGCCAGCGACGGGACCGGGCCGGCTCCCAGGTCGCGGCGTCCCGGCGCGAGGAACGCGGCTCCGGCTGCCGCCCCACCGGACACCGATCCGCGGTTCGAGAACGGGCCGCTCGCAGTCGTCGACGTCGAGGACGAACAGGCGGTGGCGTACTGCGTCGGCGGCCTGGTCCTGGACGTGCCGGCGACGTCGATCGCGGCTCTGGTGGAGTGGACCCTGCGCGAGGCGAAGCTCGGGCAGCCGAAGATGTCCGGGCCGGGCAAGGACGCCGACCCTCTGATCGTCCTCACCGGGGCGGCCTGCGAACGCTTCGGTCTGCCCACCACGCTCACGGACGAGGAGCGGATCACCGGACGGCTGCCTGAGGGCCACACGGTACTCGAGCAGCTGGCCCGCGCGGAGTGGCGGCTGACGAAGCGCGGGTTCGGTCCGTGGGCGCGGATCTACCGCCCGGCACAGGGCTCGGTGCGGGCCTGCGTCCAACTGTGCATCCCGTCCTGGAACGCCCTGGACGCCCGCCACTGGGGTGGCGCGGGGCAGCTCCCCCCGGCGGAACTCGCCCGCCTCCTGGGCACGTACGCGTCCCGGGTGATGACGCCGCGCGGCTCGACGGCGGTGACCGGCCTGGAGCTGATGACCACGCTGCACCCGGCGACACGGGCTTCCGAGCCGGACTCCGACGGCACACGGCACTCCGAGCGCAACCCTGGTTCGCTGGGGAGGGAGCCGGTGGACTGCGCGCCGTGCGAAGCCCCGGACGGCCACCCGCTGCTCCGCTCCCTGCCGCGCTTCCACGTCCGCGGCCCGGCGGAGAAGCTGTTCGAGGAGGCCTACGACTGGGCCCGCCCGCTCACGGACGCCGAATGCATGCGCCGTCACCTCGTCGGCATCGACGTGAACATGGCCTTCGCCGCCGGAGCGAACGGCCTTGCCGTCGGTCTCGGAGCGCCCACACACGTCCGGAACCCGGCCTTCGACCCCAAGCTTCCGGGAAGCTGGCTGGTGGACCTCGCGCACGTCGACCTGTCCCGGGTGAGGCTCGGCAAGGACAGGTGGACGGAGCTGGAGGGGGATCTGCTTCCCAGCCCGTTCACGCCGAAGGGCGACCGTCCCGAAGGGCCCGCCTGGTACGCGACGCCGACCGTCGCCTACGCCCAGGAGCTGGGCTACGAGGTACGCCCGTCGGAGGCGTACGTCCGGTACGAGAACGGCCGCTACCTGGACGGCTGGTACAACCGGCTGCGCGATGCCTACCTCGCCACGATGGCCGATCTCGGTGTCGGCACCGAGCTGTCGCCGGAGGAGTTCCTGACTGCGATGGACGGCTACCGCAGCCGTGACCCGGAGCTGGCGATCGTGGTGTCGGCCGTCAAGGCCACCGTGAAAGGCGGGCTGGGCAAGCTGCGCGAACGGCCACGGGGCGAGGGCTGGCGGCCCGGCGAGCCGTGGCGCGCCCTGTCCCGTCCCACCTGGCGGCCGGACATCCGTGCCGCGGTCATCTCCCGTACCCGGATCAACCTGCACCGGAAGATCGTGAAGCACGCGGCGTTCACCGGCCGGTATCCGGTCGCGGTGCTCTCCGACTGCGTCGTGTACGCGGACGACGGCGGCAGCCCGCTGGACTTCCTCCCGTACCGGGAGGGCAAGCCGCTGCCAGGCGGCTTCAAACTCGGGGTGAACCCGGGTTTGGTGAAGCACGAGGGCACCCAGACCGTCCTGTGGGGCGAGGGTGTGCGGGAACGGTTCGAGGCACCGGAGCTCAACCTCGCCCGGTACATCAAGGACGGCAGTGTGACCGACCAGGACAACGGGGAGTAGGCGGGCGATGAGCACGATCGGGGACGGCCTGGACCAGGCGGTGCAGAAGGCGTTCACCCGCCCGGTGCCGAAGTCGGCCGGCGCGCAGATGCGGTACCTCGTGAAGCAGTACAAGGGCACACGGGCCGTCGCCCAGATGCTGCGCGTGTCCCGGCGCACCGTGGAACGGTATGTGAAGGACCAGATCAGGACCCCCCGCCCGGACCTCGCGGCACGTCTGGAGCGCGAGGTGAAGGCGCGTTGGCAGCCGCAGATCCGGGCGAGGGCCAAGGAGAAGGCCGTGACCACGGGCGGCATCGTCATCGACACCAGGGCGCGGCTCGGCTACGTCGCCCCGATCGGGTCGACGGACGAGGACCGGATCCGGCACCTGACCGTCGCCCTGCCTCCGCAGCACGCCGCCCGCCTCTTCGAGGCCCAGGCCCAGGGCGCCGGGGACGACCGCTTGAGGGAGATCACCGCCGAGGCCCTCAGGGAGACCTACTTCCAGGACGGCGGCCGCCGTGCAGGCTCCCTGGAAGAAGTCCGCTTCACGAACATCGAGCACCTGGAGTTCGACCTGTAGCACCCCACGGCAGCTGTTGATCCGGCTGCTCGCGCAGGTGTACCAGCGCGAGGAGCTTCGGGTCCACGCGTTCGGCGGCGAGCGCCCTGTGGAGGTACTGGTATCGCGGTCCGCACAGCGGCGCTGTTCGCTTTCCGGTTCTCGAGTCGGTTCTCCCTGAGGAAGGTGCGCTCCTTGATCGGAGTTACGTTCCGGGGCCGGAGCCCGTCACCCCTCTGACGGAACAGTTTCGAGGAAGGCGAACACCATGGCCCAGGCACACCCCACGGATCCGGTCGTCGCTGCCTTCGAGTCCCACCGTGGTCGGCTCCGAGGAGTCGCCTACCGGGTGCTCGGTTCGCACGCCGACGCCGAGGACGTGGTCCAGGAGGCGTGGCTGCGTCTCTCCCGCCAGGACACCGGGGCCATCGACAACCTCGGCGGCTGGCTGACCACGGTGGTCGGCCGCATCAGCCTCGACGTCCTGAGGTCGGGCCGGACCAGGCCGCACGTCCCCCTGGACGACGGGTTGCCGGAGTCCACCGTGACGCTCGACGAAGCTCCGGGGCCGGAAGACCTCGTGGCACTCGGGGACTCCGTCGGCCTCGCCCTCCTCACGGTCCTTGACACGCTGCGCCCCGACGAACGGCTGGCGTTCGTGCTGCACGACGTGTTCGCCGTTCCCCATGGGGAGATAGCCGAGATCATCGGCAAGTCCGCGGACGCGACCAGGATGCTCACCAGCCGCGCCCGCAGGAAGGTGCGGACAGCGCAGCAGCCGACGGCCGGCGTGCGACAACAGCAACGCGAGGTGGTCCAAGCCTTCCTGGCCGCTGCCGGCGAGGGCCGGTTCGAACGGCTGCTGCAGGTGCTCCACCCCGAGGTGAGGTTGACCGTCCATGCTCCGGACGGTCGCTTCGTCACGCTCGGAGCCACCGAGGTCGCCACTCGCGCGCGGGTCGCCGCAAGCGCGGCGCGCGGACATGCGGCGACGGTCGACGGTCGCCCCGGCGTCATCTCCTGGAGCGAGCAGGGCACCCCTCTTTCGGTCCTCACCTTCACCGTCGCCGATGGCCGCATCACCGAGATCACCGCAGTGATCGATCCGGCCGAGCTGGCGCTCATGAGCCTGCCGGACCCTGTATGACCTCACGCAGGCGCAGGCCGATCGTCATCGACACGATCCGTGCCCGGACGTCCTGTGCTCACCCGGTGTCCCCGGCCGCTCACGGCTCCCTCCGCGGTGTGGCGTCCGGCGGGACGAGCCGGGCGGTGTCGCCCGCAGCGCCCTCACCATGCTCGCCCACATGTACCCGGCAGTCGCCGCTCATCAGGACCGGGCCGAAGCCGGCCCCGTCGGCATCCGCGGTCGCGGTGCCGGTGGCGACCGGTCCGGACCTGTGAAGGTGAAGAAGAACGGCCCGGCGCAGAACCAGCCGTCCCACCGGGAACAGCCGGTCCGGCCTGCGATGTTGCACCGACCGGGGTACCGGAGTCGCAGATCCGGGCCCCGGGATCGCGGAACACCCGCCCGCGTACTCGTACCAAGGCACATTGATGCAGGAGGACCTACTCATGACTGACCGGCCTTTGACCCTCATGGCAGTGCACGCCCACCCCGACGACGAGGCCACCGGGACCGGTGGAGTCCTCGCACGGTACGCGGCGGAGGGCATCCGCACGGTTCTCGTGACCTGTACCGACGGCGGTTGCGGCGACGGGCCGGGAGGTGTGAAGCCGGGCGAAGCCGGGCACGACCCGGCCGCCGTCGCCACGATGCGCCGTCGGGAGCTCGAGGCCAGCTGTGAGGCCCTGAAGATCAGCGACCTGGAGATGCTCGACTATGCCGACTCCGGGATGATCGGCTGGCCGAGCAACGACGCCCCGGGATCGTTCTGGCAGACCCCCGTGGAGGAAGGCGCCACCCGGTTGGCCGAAATCATGCGGCACTACCGGCCCGACGTGGTCGTCACCTACGACGAGAACGGCTTCTACGGCCACCCCGACCACATCCAGGCCCACCGCATCACCATGGCCGCCCTGGAGATGACGTCGCTGACGCCCAAGGTGTACTGGACGACCATGCCGCGCTCGATGATGCAGCGCTTCGGCGAGATCATGGGCGAGTTCCACGAGGACATGCCGGAGCCGGATCCCGCCGAGGCCGCCGCGATGGCCGAGATCGGCCTCCCCGACGACGAGATCACCACGTGGGTGGACACCACCGCGTTCAGCGGCCAGAAGTTCGACGCCCTGGCCGCGCACGCCAGCCAGGGCGAGAACATCATCTTCCTCAAGATGGGCAAGGAGCGGTTCGGCGAGTTGATGGGCGTCGAGACCTTCCTCCGTGTCCAGGACACCACCGGCGCGACCGTACCCGAGAACGATCTCTTCGCCGGCCTGCGCTGATCCAGACGTCCAGGAGGACGGGACCGGAGGCCTCATCGGCTGCACGGCACGACACCCGACCCGGCGGTCCGCGTCTGTCCGGGCGGACCGCCGACGGAACCGGAGCCACCCGGGCCGTCGCGCGAACCGGTGGAGCACGGGGGCGCCGGCTCCGTACCGGGCGCGTCGGCCCGTTCCATCGGCACCGGATCGGTCCGAAGGCCGGCCGTGACCGGACCGATCGGGCCCTCCACCGGCCTCGGCGGGGAGGGAGGGCCGGACTCACGGGGTCGCCGCAGATGCGGATACGCGCGACGTCAACGACGCCGCTGGTCCGGTCGCAGCTCGAAGTCGCCGTAGCTGTTGTCGACCGGGTTGACCGTGACTCCGGGGGCGACGATCTCGTCGACGGCGTCGAGCACGTCCGCCGGAAGCGTGACGGCGGCTGCGGGCAGGAACGCCTCCAACTGCTCCATGGTCCGGGGTCCGATGATCGCCGAGGTGACGCCGGGGTGGTTGATGACGAAGGCGACGGCGAGCTCGATCAGCGTCAGGCCGGCCTTCTCCGCCAGGACGGCGAGTTGTTCGGCGGCGTCGAGCTTGCGCTGGTTGGCGGGTACGTCCATGTCGAAACGGGCCTGGGGGCGTGCCGCCGAGGCAGGTCCCCCGGAGGCGTTCTTGCGGTAGCGGCCCGAGAGCCATCCGCCGGCGAGCGGGCTGTAGGTGAGGGTGCCCATCCCGTGGCGGCGTGCCGTGGGCAGAACGTCCTCCTCCACGCCGCGGACCAGGATCGAGTACGGCGGCTGCTCGGTCACGAACCGCTCCAGGTGACGTTCCCGGGCGGCCGACTGGGCCTCGACGATCCGGGAACCGGAGTACGAGGAGGAGCCGATGTAGCGGACCTTTCCCTGGTGCACGAGGTCGGAGAGTGCGCCGAGGGTCTCGGAGACGTCGGTGTCGGGGCTGGGGCGGTGGACCTGGTACAGGTCGATGTGATCGGTGCGCAGGCGGCGCAGGGAGTCCTCCACCGCGCGCATGATCCAGCGCCGTGAGCCTCCTCGCCGGTTGGGGTCGTCCTGGTCCATCGGCATGAAGAACTTGGTCGCCAGGAACACGTCCTCACGCCTGGCCTCGATCGCCTTTCCGACGATCTCCTCCGAGACGCCGCCGGAGTAGACGTCCGCGGTGTCGACGAAATTGATGCCCGCGTCGAGGGCGCGGGTGATGATCCGTACGGAGTCGGCCTCGTCCTCGTTGCCCCAGGGGCCGAACATCATCGCGCCCAGGCAGAGCGGGCTGACGTGGACACCGGTGCGGCCGAGCGGTCGGTACTGCATGGAGTGGTCCTCCTCGTTCGTGCGGTCAGTCGGTTCCGGACGGGACGACCGTGCCGGTGGTCGTCCAGCCGGCGAGGAGGCCGAGGGCCTCCCGCTCCGGGGAGTCGGGTTCGGGCGTGTAGAAGGTGAGCCGGAGTCCGGGGTCGTGCGGCAGGTCCATCGCCTCGCAGGGCAGGACGAGTCCGCCGACGAGAGGGTGGTGGAGGTTCTTCACCCCGGAGCGGTGGAACTTCACGTCGTGGCGTGCCCACAGGCGGGCGAAGTCACCGCTCCGGGTCGTCAGTTCTCCAGGTCGGTCAGGCCCTTGTCGTGCGGAGCCCGGCCCGTCTCGGTGCGCAGGAAGGCGACCGCGTCGTCGGCCCCCTTTGTCCCAGTCGGCCCGGAACTCCTTGCTCGCGGCGTCCAGGAACATGAAGCGGGCGCTGTCGACCGGCCCTCGCTGGGCGAACAGCGGCAACTCGAAGACCGGGGCGCACAGTGCGCGGCCCAACGTGTCTGCGGCCACGATGTCGAGCCGGGCGTTGCGTACGAACGCCGGCACGCCCGTCATCGAGTCCAGCAGCCGCAGGATCGTGGGGCGGACCCGCGAGGAGGTCACCGTGGTCCGCCGGCCGGACGGTGTCGATGCTCGGTCCAGGTCGTAGAGGTGCGTGAGCGCGGCCTCGCTGAGATGGAGGGCGTGTGCGAGGGACTCGAGCACCGGATCCGAGGCCCCGGAGAAATTTCCGCGTTCCAGACGGACGTAGTAGTCCACGCTCGTGCCCGCGAGCAGCGCGACCTCCTCACGGCGCAGACCGGCGACGCGGCGGTGTTCGCCGTAGCCCGGCAGTCCGGCCTGTACCGGGGTGATCCGTGCCCGCCGGGTGCTCAGGAACTCGCGGACCTCGGCCGCCGGCCCCTTCTTGTCAGGGCCGGGCATCGTCGGACTCCGCCGGGGTGTGCCGCGGAGCCGTGCGAGGGCATGCCGCGGGATGGACGACGGATTCGGCGAGGGCCAGGGACACCGGGACTCCTCCTGATCGGCGTGCATCGTGTGCTGGTCGTTCCACGGTAGGCCGGGGGGCCAGGGCCTGCGAGGTACTGCCGGTACCTGGAAGAGCAGTGACTCCCACGTGCGGGCCGGCACAGGGCTGCCTGAAGGGTGAGGGGAGCGGTCCGGGAAGGAGTCCGGTCACCCGCTCCCGAAGCGATCCGGCCACGGACGGTGTGGCTCAGCTGCTCCGGCACGGGGACTCCCCATCATCGGACGGGAGCGGCGCTGCCGATGGTGCTCCTCGGCGTCGGCGCGTCCTCTCCCCGAGGACGCCGGCGGTCTCCACGGCTCCGCCTCCCCGGAAAAGGGCACCGTGTCGGGCGCAGCGCGCTCAGGCACGGGACCCGACCAGCTGCACCGTACTGAACGCACCGGCTCCCCTGGCAGCCTCGGCCCCGCGTACTCCCCACCACGGAAGGACAACCTGATGCAGACTCTCACCCTCAACAACGGCGTGCAGATGCCCGCCCTCGGCCTGGGCGTGTTCCAGACCCCGCCGGAAGAGAGCCGGGCGGCCGTAGCGGCGGCCCTCGAACTCGGCTACCGGCACATCGACACCGCCGCCGCGTACGGCAATGAGCGCGAGGTCGGGCAGGGCATCCGTGACTCCGCGGTCGCCCGCGACGACATCTTCGTCGAGACGAAGATCTGGATCAGCGACTACGGCTACGACGAGACCCTGCACGGCTTCGACAAGAGCGCCGCGAAGCTGGGCGTCGACCGTATCGACCTGCTCATCCTGCACCAGGCCCTGCCGTCGGAATTCGACAGGACCCTGGCTGCCTACCGCGCTCTGGAGAAGCTCCTGGCCGACGGCAAGGTCCGGGCCATCGGGGTCAGCAACTTCATGGTCGACCATCTGACCGCGCTGCTCGACGCCACCGGCGTCGTCCCGGCCGTCAACCAGCTGGAGATCCACCCCTATTTCCAGCAGGGTGCCGTCCTCGACTTCGACGACGAGCACGGGATCCTCAACCAGGCGTGGTCGCCCATCGGCGGTATCACGTTCTACCCGGGGTACGGGGAGAACCGCAGGAGCGTCCTCGATGACGCCGTCGTCACCGGCATCGCCGAGGCCCACGGCAAGAGCCCGGCGCAGGTGCTGCTCCGCTGGGGCCTTCAGCACGGCCGATCCGTGATCCCCAAGTCGACCAAGCGCCACCGGATCGCCGAGAACATCGACGTCTTCGACTTCGAGCTCACGGCGGACGACATGGCGGCTCTCGACGCCTTGGAGACCGGTAGGCGCGGCGGCCCCGAACCGGAGGCGGTCACCCTCGCGGACTTCGGCCGCGCCATCCCGGAAGCCTGACGCCCTCCTCCCTCGCACCTGCGCGGAAGGATCGCCGTACCCTCTTCCGGCGAGCTGCTCACCCCGGGTCCCGGTGCCTGTGTCGTCCTCTGCCGGGACACGGTCGTACCTCTCGTTCCGGTGCGCGCCGGCCGCGCATCCGGACGGGTCAGGGCGGTGCGGACGGGAGAGGGCGGGCGTCCGCCGGTCCGGCCGGCCGGACCGCGGGAAGACGTCGGCGGCGGGGCGTACGGGCGGGTCGGGCTCACGGCGTCGTGGCGGGCCGGCCGGGTGGGGCGGGATCAGGCCGTCGGGCGATCTGCGTGCCGCCGGGGCCTGTTGTGCGTCGGGGTCCTGCCCTTACCCTCCCACCAGTCGCCGGCATGGGCAGGGTCCGTGACGTCCGGAAGAGCTTTCGTTCTCCAGGTGTACGGCGTGGCGTCACGGGCCCATCCCCGTCCGGTACCCCGGGACCGCTGTCCTTGGGGCCGCCCCTGACACTCCCCCACCATCCAGAGGTCGTCACCCATGACAGAGCTCGACCGTCGCAGGTTCCTGCAGATCGCCGGAGGCACCGCGGCCTTCGCGATGCTGAACGAGAGCATCGCGCGGGCCGCCGCCATTCCCGCGCAGGGCAGCACCGGAACGATCCAGGACATCGAGCACATTGTCGTCCTGATGCAGGAGAACCGTTCCTTCGACCACTACTTCGGGGCGATGAAGGGGGTGCGAGGCTTCGGGGATCCCAGGCCGCTGCTCCAGGACAACGGCAAGCCCGTCTTCCACCAGTCCGACGGGAAGAAGGACGTCCTCCCCTTCAACCCGCAGGTGAACGACCTCGGGATGCAGTTCCTGGAGGGGCTCGACCACGACTGGGCGGGCGGCCACCAGGCCTACAACAGCGGCAAGTACGACGCGTGGGTGCCGGCCAAGACGGCCACGACCATGTCGTACATGACCCGGAAGGACATCCCCTTCCACTACGCCCTCGCCGACGCCTTCACCGTCTGCGACGCCTACCACTGCTCCTTCATCGGAGCCACCGACCCCAACCGCTACTACCTCTGGTCGGGCCACACCGGCAACGACGGCACGGGCGGCGGCCCGGTACTCGGCAACCAGGAGGCCGGTTACGGCTGGAAGACCTACCCGGAGCGGCTGGAATCGGCCGGGGTCTCGTGGAAGGTCTACCAGGACATCGGCGACGGCCTGGACGCGGCCGGGTCCTGGGGGTGGATCAGCGACGCCTTCCGCGGCAACTACGGTGACAACTCGCTCCTCTACTTCAACAGCTACCGCAATGCCCGGCCCGGCAGCGCGCTGTACGAGAAGGCTCGCACCGGCACCGACGTCAAGGCGGGCGGCACGTACTTCGACCGCCTGCGCGCGGATGTGGCCGGAGGTACCCTCCCGAAGGTCTCCTGGATCGCAGCGCCCGAGGCCTTCAGCGAGCACGCGAACTGGCCCACGAACTTCGGCGCCTGGTACATCTCGCAGGTCCTCGACGCGCTGACGGCGAACCCGGCGGTGTGGGCGAAGACCGCCCTGTTCCTCACGTACGACGAGAACGACGGCTTCTTCGACCATGTGATCCCGCCGTATCCCCCGGCCTCCTCCGCCTGGGGCCTGTCCACGGCGGACGTGTCGAAGGACCTGTACCCGGGCGGCGGAGGTTACGCGGCGGGCCCGTACGGGCTCGGTCCGCGTGTGCCGATGATCGTGGTCTCCCCGTGGAGCAAGGGCGGCTACGTCTGTTCCGAGACCTTCGACCACACGTCGGTGATCCGCTTCATCGAGAAGCGCTTCGGAGTGGGGGAACCCAACATCTCACCGTGGCGTCGCGCTGTCTGCGGGGACCTGACCTCGGCCTTCGATTTCGCGAAGGCCGACGCCGCCCCCGCCGTGCTGCCTTCCACGGCGCAATACGTGCCACCGGACAAGAACCGCCACCCGTCCTACCACCCGACCCCGCCGGCCTCGGGCATCCTCCCGAAGCAGGAGGCTGGTTCCAAGCCGACCCGCGCCCTGGGCTACAGCCCCTACGTGGACGGCCGGGCCACCACATCGACCGGCCAGTTCACCCTGACCTTCTCCAGCGGCCCCACCTTGGGCGCCCACTTCCACAGCACCTCGGGCAACCGCACGGACGGCCCCTGGCCCTACACCGTCGAGGCGGGCAAGACCCTCTCGGACACCTGGAGCACCAGCAGTTCCACGGGCAACAGGATCGATCTGACGGTCTGGGGCCCGAACGGCTTCCTGCGCACCTGGCGGGGCCCGGCGAAGAAGGCCGGTCCCGAGGTCACCGCCCGGCACGTGGCAGCCGGTGGCAGCCTGAATCTCAGCATGACCAACGCGGCCTCGGCAGCGGTCAACCTGACGGTGACCAACGCCTACGGCGGCGCGGCTCAGACCTTCAAGGTCAACCCCGGTGCAACGGTCTCGCACACGGTCGATCTGCGCACGACAGCGCGCTGGTACGACGTCAAGGTCCTCTCCGACTCCGACACCACCTTCCTGCGCCGCTTCGCCGGTCACGTGGAGACCGGCGCGCCGGGCGTTTCCGACCCGGCCATCAGGACCGCCTGACGCCTTCCTCGCACCGCCTTGCGGCCGCCGTCGCCCGCACCACCAGGTCCGGGCGACGGCGGCCGTCTGCCATCGGGACGGCCGCTGCCGTCGAGGGGAGAGTCTGCCCTTCGGAGGGCTACCCCGGAAAGACAGTCAGCACGCAGCCGCACACAACTGATTGATTCAATTTGCTCGTAACACGCTTCTTTCGAGCATCTATTGACATGTGACTGGCGTCACGGCCAGAGTCGTCCCCGCCAGTGCTGCCGGTCACGCATCGAGGAGTGTCTCGCCATGCCCGAAATCCCTGCCGTCTCACGCCGCTTGTTGCTCGGAGGAACCCTGGCCACCGGAGCCGTCGCAGCCGGACTCGGATCGGCCACCGGCGCGGCAGCCGCCACTGGCACGACACCCTCGGGGGTGAACACGGAGGGGGCGGTCACTCCCCCTGCCCGCCGCTCTGGCCAGAAGTCCATGATCAACGTGCCGTTCGAGCCGTACGAGGTCGTCCGCGTCGGCGTGATCGGACTGGGCAATCGGGGTTCCGGCATGGCCACGGGCTGGTCCGTCATCCCCGGTTGCGCCGTCACCGCGGTCTGTGACATCCGCGCCGACCGCGCCAAGCGCACGGCCGACGCTCTGGTCTCCGCCGGAAAACCCCGGCCCGCGGAGTACGGCGGATCGGCCGACGCCTACGGAAAGATGCTGCGGCGCGACGACATCGACCTCGTCTACATCGCCACGCCGTGGGAATTCCACTACGAGCAGGGCAAGGCCGCGCTCCTCGCCGGCAAGCACGTCGTCGTCGAGCTGCCCATCGCGACCGAGCTCCGCGAGCTCTGGGACCTCGTGGACACCTCGGAGCGCACCCGCAGGAATCTGATGCTGTCCGAGAACTGCAGCTACGGCCGCAACGAGCTGGCCATGCTCAAGATGGCCCACGAGGGCCTGTTCGGAGACGTCACCAACGGCCACGGCGGGTACCTCCACGACCTGCGCGAGCTGCTCTTCTCCGACACGTACTACACCGACGCGTGGCGCAGGCTGTGGCACACCCGCAGCACCGCGTCCTTCTACGCCATGCACGGCTTGGCCCCGATCGCCGCCGCGATGGACATCAACCGGGGCGACCGCATGACGACGCTGAAGGCCACCGCGACGGCGCCGAAGGGGCTCGCCGACTACCGGGAGCGCTTCGTGCCCAAGTCGCACCCCTCCTGGCGCGAGACGTACGTCAACGGCGACCTGGTGAGCTGTGCGATCGAGACGGCCAAGGGCCGGACCATCAGGGCCGAGCACGATGTGAGTTCACCTCGCCCGTACAGCCGCATCAACACGCTCGCCGGCAGCCGGGGCATCTTCGAGGACTACGCCGGCACGTCGACGACCGGCGGACGCATCTACGTCGAGCCGGACCACAGCGGCCATTCCTGGAGGGACTTCGACACGTACCTCAAGGAATTCGACCACTGGCTGTGGAAGAAGATCGGCGACGACGCCGCGAACAACGGCGGCCACGGTGGCATGGACTACGTCCTCCAGTGGCGCACGGTGCAGCTGATGCGCGCGGGACTGGTGCCCGACATCGACGTGTACGACTCCGCCTCGTGGTGCGCCCCGGTCCCACTGAGTGTCATGTCCCTGGAAAAGAAGGGGCGTCCGGTCGCCTTCCCGGACTTCACGCGAGGCAGTTGGGTCAACCTGCGCTCCGGCCTCGACTCTCGCAGCACGGACATGCCGCCGGTCGCCTGACCTCGCGAGAGCCCTCAGGGCCACCCGGCCCACCCGGCCCACCCGAAGGTTCGGCCCTTCCACCCGGCAGTCACCTTTCGGCATTCGGCATTCGGCATTCGAAGGAGTACGCGTTGAGACCAGCACAGCGGATCGGTGCCCTCAGAGCCCTGGCCGTGGCACTCGCCACGGCCGGCGCGTCCGTTCTCGTCCCCGCCACGGCAGCCGGGGCTGCGTCCGCGGCTCCGGCGGCGGTGGCCGAGGTCAGCATCTCCCCCGTGGACCTCGACGGTCCGGCCATCTCCGCCGTGAAGGTCACCGTCAGGAACGGTGGTCCTCAACGGCTTCGTTCGCTCAAGGTCAGGTTCGCCGGCCCGACCGGCTGGGCGGTACAGCCGTCCGTGCAGGACGTGGGCGGCTCCCTCGCGGCCGGAAGGTCGACCGACGCGACGTTCCGGATCCAGATCCCGGAGAGGCGCCCCGGCTTCGTCATCCGGACGTTCACGGCGACCGCGACCTACCAGGGCGGGGACGGCCGGGGCACAGCCTCCGGGACCCGCACCGAGCGCTCCGGGTCTCCGCTGGAGAATCTGGAGTCGGCGTACAACAACGTCGCCGTCACCGACGAGTCGGCGACCGGTCCAGGGGACTTCGACGGTGAAGGCAACAGCTTCTCCGCGCAGCAACTGGCAGCGGTCGGCCTCCGACGCGGGGCGGCGGTCGAAGCCCTGGGTGCCAGGCTGACCTGGCCCGACGTGGCAGCCGGGACCAAGGACAACGTGGCAAGCTCGGGACAGGCGGTGAAGCTCGCCGGGAAGGGCAGCAAACTGGTCTTCCTCGGCTCGGGCGTCACGAGCGGCGCCACGGGGAGCGCCACCGTGTACTACACGGACGGTACGGCCGACACCGGCACGTTCGGGTTTCCCAACTGGTCCTTCGACCCGGCCGACGCCCACGGCGCGACGCTGGTGAAGTCGACGGACGGACGCAACCGCCCTGACGGCTACGGCAACGCCACGGTGCAGTACCGGGTCTTCGCCCATGCGATCCCGCTCGATCCGGCCAGGACGGTCGAGTTCGTGGTTCTGCCCGCGAACGCGAACATCCACATCTTCGCCATGGCGACGGCGCCGTGACTGCGTAGGGCTCGGTACGGGGCGGGCCCGCCCCGCCTCGTACCGGGGACCCGGCCCGGCACGGCTCCTCGGGTCCAGGGATCTCACCGCTCGAGCACCATGACCTGAACCTGCTCGGCCGCCACAGCTTCACCACCCGGGGGCCGGCCAGTCGGCCTTACGCCCTTGGGCGACCCGGGCGCGCCGAAGCTGGACGAGCACGAGAAGGCGGACAGGAACGAGCGCCGACGGCCGGCCGGATCACAGCATGACGGGGACGCACTCGGCGAGCAGGTCGACGACGTCGCGCCACGCTCGCTGCGCGTGCCGCGGATGGTGGCCGACACCGGGGGGCGCGGCGTGGTCCACCGGCGGGTGGTGGAAGGCGTGCAGGGCCCCGCCGTAGACCGTGAGGCGCCAGTCGACGCCTGCGGCCTGCATCTCGGCGGTGAACGCCTCCCGCTGTGCGGGCGGCATGATCGGGTCTTCCGACCCGACGCCGACCCACACCGGGCAGCGGATGCGTGCCGCCTCGTCCGGTCGTCCCGTGGTCACTGCGTTGACGGTCCCGATCGCGCGCAGGTCGACGCCGTCGCGCCCGAGTTCCAGTGCGATGGCACCCCCGGTGCCGTAACCGACAGCCGCAATGCGGTCAGGGTCGACCCGCGGTTCGGCGCGCAACACGTCGAGCGCCGCGTGGCCGATGCCTCGCATCCGGGCAGGATCGGCGAGCAGCGGCATGCAACGGGCCAGCATCTCCTCGGGATCGCTCAGATAGCGCCCGCCGTGGAGGTCGAAGGCCAATGCCACGTACCCCAACTCCGCGAGGGCCTCTGCCCGGCGGCGCTCGACGTGGCTGGGCCCCATCCCCTCGGGTCCGATCAGGACCGCGGGCCGGCGACCGGTACCGGCCGGGAGCGCGAGGTACCCGGTCATCGTCAGGTGGTCGGCTGGATACTCCACTGCACGCATGGTGACCGTCGTCATGCCTCCGGACTGTAGTGACCGTCCCGTCCGCCCGGGCGGGAGTTCGCCACTGGCAGACAGCGGTTTGTCCCTGCTGCGCCTGCAGGGCTGCGGGGCTGCGACCCGACGGTGCCGCCCCGCCTGTGGGTGGCGGGGCGGCACGAGGTGCTCAGGGTGTCACCAGTTCTTGTGCCGGACGTCTCCGAGGGTGCAGAAGGTGCAGGTGGTGCTCAGGAAGTCCTGTGCGCGCCGGAACTCCTCGTCGGCCAGGTGCCGGCGGAGCCAGGCGGTGATGACATGCTGCCCGTTGCGGGTCGCCATGATGTGGTCGGTGTCGGCGAGGACGTTGAACCACACCGGACGTCGGTGGTGCCGTAGTCACGCTCCACGGTGGGGGTGGCGAAGTCCTCGTCGCCGCGTGGGGTGGACCAGCCAGCCGTCGCCGCGGGGTCCGGAGGAACTGTCCCGGTGTCCCCGACAGCCTCCCCCGGGCCTGGGTAACAGCCTTCCCCTACCTCATTGACAGCGCTTTCCGAGGGGACGAGTATCCCTCCGAACAGTCTTGACAACGTTGTCCTAGGCGGGAGAGTTCATGCAACCGCAGGAGCACCAGGGCGGACTGCCACGGCGGAAGCTGCTTCAGGCAGGCGCCGCACTCGGTCTGGCCGCAGCCGGAACGGCCACCACCTCACCTGTCCGCGCGGCCACGCGGAGCGCGGCGGGACCTCCCGGCATCGAGCGGCCCGGCATCGAGTTCGGCGGTGCACAGGACCAACTGCTCGGCGGCGCGTACCGGTCCGCATGCAAGAACCTGTTGGACATCAACACCGTCCCGTACGACCCGGTGGAGTACAACCAGACGGGGCTCATGACGGACTCGCCCGGCACCTTCATCCGTGCGGGCGGCGGATACGAGCAGCCGTGGACCCGGGACGCGTCGGTCAACTCCTGGAACGCCGCCAGCCTTCTGACACCGGACGTGGCGCGCAACACCCTGTGGGCGGTGTGCAGGCGGCAGGACGACGGCACGCTGATCGTGCAGCAGGACAACCAGTGGTGGGACCAGATCGTGTGGACCGTCGCCGCCTGGAACCACTACCTGGTCACCGGAGACCGCGAGTTCCTCGGCAACGCCTGCCAGGCCGCCGTCAACACCCTGCGCGCCGACCGGGAGCAGCACCACAACGAGAGCTACGGGCTCTTCGAGGGCCCCGCCTTCCTCCAGGACGGGATAGCCGGCTACCCCGCCCCGCCCGCCGATCCGGACAATCCCTCCTCGTTCGTGCTCGACCATCCGGGCACCGACACGATGATGTGCCTCTCCACCAACTGCCTGTTCCACGCCGGCTACCTGGCAAGTGCCGAGATGGCGGAGGAGACCGGCGACCGGCGCACCGCACGGGAGTTCCGGTCGGCCGCTCGTCGGCTGCGCGCTGCGATCAACGCCCATCTCTGGCGGCCGGAAGCCGGTACGTACGGCTACTTCATCCACGGTGCGGGCGAGCGCGCGGGCAGGCTGGAGACGTACCAGGAGGCCAACGGCCTCGCCTTCGCCGTACTGTGCGGGGTCGCCTCACCCACCCAGGCGCGTACGGTCCTCGACCGCACCCACCACGAACCGCGCGGCGTGGTCAACGTGTGGCCGCACTTCGAGCGGTTCGACGACGCGCACCCCGGCCGCCACAACGCGATCGTGTGGCCGATGACGGTGGGCATGTGGGGGCACGCGGCAGCTGTCGGCGGCCGGACGGACCTGCTGGCCCGTGCTGTCACCGACATCGCCGCGCTGGAACACCGGGACGGCCATTTCTGGGAGATCCACAACGCCCGGACGGGTGCGGTGGACGGCGGCTGGCAGAACGCGCGGCAGTGGGGGTCCGAGCCGGACCAGACCTGGTCGGCAACGGGCTACCTCCGCCTCGTCCACCAGGGCGTGTTCGGCGTGCGGCACCAGAGGGACGGGATCCGGTTCGCCCCGCACCTGCCGCCCGGCTGGGGTCCGGTCACGCTGAACGGCGTGCCGTACCGCGGCATGACCCTGGACATCACCCTGACCGGCTCCGGCCACCGGGTGGCCGGAGCCACACTGGACGGGCGTCACTGCACCCTGGTCCCCGCCGGCCTCCGGGGCCGGCACCGGGTCCGTATCGATCTGCGCTGACCCCAGGAGACGGTTGCGGCTGAACACGCGGCCGGACATTGCCACCTGGTCGACCGTCGAGGTGTGAAGGAGCGGCGGGCAGCCACGGGCTGCCCGCCTTCTCGCAGCACGTGCGGGCACTGTTCCCCAGCGTCACCGTCGAGAGGTGCGCGAGGACGCCCACCGGGCAGCCGGCGCCGGACGACCTGTGTGCGTCCTGTGCCGGAACGTGCGCACGGACCGAGCGCCGACCGGCCCCGCCGATCGTGGTTGCTAGCCTCGCGGAATGACTGTGATCTTTGACGAAGCCGTCCGCGCCCGGTTGCTGGCCCCCCATATCTGGTACGTCGGAACCGTGTTCGCCGATGGTGCTCCGCAGGTCAGCCCGATGTGGGTGGACCTGGAAGGCGACGGGGAGCTGACCTTCAACACCTCGGTGGGCCGGGTGAAGGAGGAGAACCTGCGCGGCGACCCCCGCGTCTACCTCTCCCACGCGGACACCGCCGATCCCTTCGACCGCGTGCAGATCAGTGGTGTGGTGTCCCGCTTCATCGAAGGCGAGGAGGCGCACGCACGGATGGACCGCCTGGCCCACAAGTACCTGGGCAGCGAACGCTTCGAGTGGACCATGCCGGGCGAGCAGCGGGTCGCGGTGGTCGTGCGTCCGCTCAAGGTGCGGCACATCGTCGGCGTGGAGCGGTTCCGGCCCGGCGGTCCCGTCCCCGCTCCCTGAACGGCACGGCGCGGGCCCACCGCTCCGTCCCGACGGACTGCCACGGCCGGTAGGGCTCCCGGGCCGCGTGGCCGGAGCCGTACGGTGCCCGCCGGGCCGGCCTGGGGAGCCCGGCGCCCGCAGCACGACGGTCCTCTCTCCTGGCTGAGCCCCTGTTCGTCGTACCGGTCCCGGGAGACCCGCCCCGGCGCTACCGTGGTGGGAACGATGCCAGTTGACAGCCAGGAGCACCGGATGAGCCAGCAGCCGGCCACCTCGCCCGACCGCCAGCCGCTCGACGGGCCCGCCGCCGAATCGGTCCGCGCGTACGCCGCCGCCGAGCGGGCCAAGGCCGACCTTCTTGCCACGGTGCTCGAGGACATCGCAGCGAACGGCTATCCGGCCCCGGAGACAGGGGTCCCGTGGGAGACGGCCCGCGACGCGCACCTCGCCCGCCTCGCGGACGAGCAGCCCCGTGTCGCCTGAGCGGGGGCCGCGCCGTTCACGCGTCGTCACGGTGGAGCCCGCGCTCACCCAGTTGTCCAAACTGACCGCGTCCGAGACGCACCGCCTGGACCGTGCGATCGTCGCGATCAGCGTCAATCCCCAGCTGGGCGCACCGGTGCCCGGCACTCTGCTGCGCGACTACTCCGACGAGATCGACGGCGTCCGGATCATCTACTACGTGACCGCCCTGCAGACGATCACGATCGTCGCGTACGTGGAGGCGTGACGCCCCGCGGCCCCGGCGGGCGGGGATCCCGTCCGCCCTGGTCCGGCGTCGTCGGCGGAAGCGGGTACGGGCAGCGTTTCCGTACCCTGGGGGCATGCGTATGCGCCCTACCCTGAGCTGGACCCCCGCCGAGGACCTGCCGCCGGGCACCACGGATCTGGAGCCTCTCGCGGATGCGCTGGTCTCCCGCGGTGTGCTGGTGCTGAGCGGTGCCGGCATCTCCACGGAGTCGGGCATCCCCGACTACCGGGGCGAGGGCGGGAGCCTGAGCCGGCACACCCCGATGACCTACCAGGACTTCACCGCGGACGCCCAGGCCAGGCGTCGGTACTGGGCACGCAGCCACCTGGGCTGGCGCACGTTCGGCCGGGCCCGGCCCAACGCCGGGCACCGGGCTGTGGCCGCGTTCGAGCGGCACGGCCTGCTCTCGGGCGTCATCACTCAGAACGTGGACGGCCTGCACCAGGCTGCGGGCAGCGAGGGCGTCGTGGAGCTCCACGGAAGCCTGGACCGGGTCGTCTGCCTCACCTGCGGAACGTTCAGTCCACGCCGCGAGCTCGCACGGCGGCTCGAGGAGGCGAATGCGGGCTTCGCCCCGGTGGCCGCCGCCATGAACCCGGACGGTGACGCCGATCTCACGGATGAGCAGGTGGGGGATTTCCACGTCGTGCCCTGCACGGTCTGCGGCGGCATCCTCAAACCGGACGTGGTGTTCTTCGGCGAGGCCGTTCCGCCGTCGCGGGTGGAGCTCTGCAGGAGCCTGGTCCGTGAGGCGTCATCGCTGCTGGTTCTGGGATCCTCGCTCACCGTGATGTCCGGGCTCAGGTTCGTTCGCCAGGCGGATCAGGCCGGAACGCCGGTGCTCATCGTCAACCGGGACCCGACCAGGGGTGACCGGCACGCCCTCACCCGCATCGCGCTCCCTCTGGGCGCGGCCCTCAGCACCGTGGCCGGCCGGCTGGGCGTCCCCGTCGGCGACGGGACGGCATGCTCCCCCTGAGAGGGGGCACGCGGCCGGAGCCCATCGCGACGGCCGGTCCCGCCGTCCTGCGCGCCGGCGAGATCCCGGCTCCGCGCCTTCCTGCGGGACTCCCACGCGGTTGCGTGCACCATCGCCTCCGGCGTCGCTGCCGGTGAGCACGGCCGACGTGACGCCCTGAGCCGGTACGGACAGGGCGCCGCCCCGCCAGGTGCCCGCCCGGCGGGGCGGGTGCCCGGAGCGCGACGGGCGGGGCGGCCGCCGTCCCTGTTCCGGCGCCGGTCAGGGGGCGAGGGTGCGGTGGAGCGCCGCGAGTCCGTGGCTGTAGATGGTGTGGAACAGGGTGATCGCCTCGTCCTCGGTGATCCCGTCCGGTGTGAAGGTGCCGCTCCACTCGACGCGGGACCACGCCTCATCGGGGTCGTGGTGCACGGCGATGGTGGAGAGGTAGCCGGTGACCGGGAAGGGGGCCCTGAGTATGGAGTAGCTGTAGGTGCGGGCCCTGTCGTCGAAGGTTTCGAGGCGCTCGACGATCACGCCGCCTTCGTCGTTGGTGAGGCTGCGGACGCGGCCTCCTTCGCCGAGCTCGCTCGTGGGGATGTAGGGCAGCCAGTCGGGCAGGGTGTCGAACCCACCGATGAGCTGCCAGACCCGGTCCGGTGGTGCGGGCAGGCGGACGGATGCGGTGGTGGTGGCCATGGGAGTTCTCCTTGCGGGTGGAGCGGGAAGCAGGGTGTTCTCCGTACCGGAGGTCAGCGGGCGCTCGGTACGGGGGCGTCGGGGGCGATCAGCTGCTCGTCGCGCAGCGCATTCCAGAAGCCGTCCGGGATGCGCTCGCCCAGAGCGGCGACGTCCTCGGCGATACGGCTCGGCCTGGTGGCGCCGGGTATGACGGCGGCGGTGGCGCGGTGGGCCAGGGAGAACTGCAGCGCGGCGGCCTTGATGCCGACGCCGTGCAGTTCGGCAAGGGCCTTGATGCGCTCCACCCTGTCGATGATCTCGGCGGGCGCGTCCTGGTACTCGAAGTGTCGGCCGCCGGCCAGGATCCCCGAGCTGTAGGGCCCGCCGACGACGATGTCGACGTTCTGCTCGGCGGCGGCGGGCAGCAGGCGCTGGAGGGCGCGGCTGTGGTCGAGGAGGGTGTAGCGGCCTGCGAGGAGGAAGGCGTCGGGCGTGGGCTCGTCGAGACCGAGGGTGAGCTCGAGCGGCTCCACCCGGTTCACGCCCAGGCCCCACGCCTTGATCACGCCTTCGTCCCGCAGCTTCTCCAGGGTACGGAAGGCGCCGGTGCGGGCGGTCTCGTACTGGGCGAGCCACTCGTCGCCGTAGAAGTCCTGCGCGACGTCGTGGACCCAGACGATGTCGAGGCGGTCGGTCTTCAACCGGTCGAGGCTGTCCGCGATGGAGCGCATCGTCGCGTCGGCGGTGTAGTCGTTGACCATCTTGTTGGGGCGGCCGTGTTCGAAGAGGCCGCCCTTCTCGCCGAGGTCACGGGTGGCGGGGTCTTCGGCCTCGTCCTGGATGACGCGGCCGACCTTGGTGCTGAGCACGTACGCGTCGCGCGGGTGGGCGGCGAGGACCTCGCCCAGGCGGATCTCCGCGAGCCCCGCACCGTAGAAGGGCGCGGTGTCGAAGTAGCGGATGCCGTGGTCCCACGCCGCCTCGACCGTGGCTGCCGCCTCCTCGTCGGGAATGGCACGGAACATGTTGCCCAGGGGTGCGGTGCCGAAGCCGAGCTGTCCGGGCAGGAGGGGTGAAATGGCCATGAGTACTGCTCCTCGAGAAGAAAGAGAGAGAAGGGGGCAGACCTCGCTTTCACGAGCATTGCGAGGTCTGTCGGGTGGACGTCTTCGAGGTTAGGATCAACACTTGAGACTGTCCAAGACTCGCTTGGACTGAGTTGAGTCCCCCGAGGTCTTAGATGCTTGACCTGCGACAACTGCGCTATTTCATCGCCGTGGCCGAGACGGAGCACGTCGGCCGGGCCGCCGAGGAGCTGCACATCTCCCAGTCGCCCCTCAGCCGGCAGATCGCCCAGCTCGAGAAGAACCTGGGCCTCACCCTTTTCGAACGCACCCAGCAGCGCATCCGGCTGACCGCCGACGGGCGGGTCTTCCTCACCGAGGCGCGGGCGCTGCTACGGCACGCCGACCGGCTGGAGAACCTCGGCCGCCGCCTGGGGCGCGGAGAGGAAGGGGGGCTGTGCATCGGGTACGTCACGGACGCCATGCACACCGGCGTCCTTCCGGCGGCGCTGCGCACCCTGCAGGAGGACCGTCCCGGCATCCATGTGGCGCTCTACAGCCTGGCCCCGGAGGAACAATTCGTCGGTCTGCGGCAGCGGAGCCTGGACATCGCCCTGGTCCAGCAGCCTCCCGCGGAGAACGATCCGGATCTGCTGGCGGCTCCGCTGCTGGAGGACCCTCTCCTCCTCGCGGTGCCTGCCGGTCACGAGCTCGCGGGCCGTGACGTCGTCACCGCGCAGGATCTGGACGGCCGACCGTGGATCGCCGTCGACAGTTCCCATGAGCCGGCCACCAGGGATGCGTTCATCGCCGCGTGTGTGGAATCGGGCTTCACCCCGGACATCCGGCTCGACGCGCCGGAACCCCTGACGGCTCTGGGACTGGTCGCCTCGGGCCTGGGGCTCGCACTCGTCCAGAAGAGCATGGTCCGAGGGACCACCGAAGGCGTCGAGATCCGTGAACTGCCCTGGCACCAGGCGTCGGTACACCTGTGGGCGGCCTGGCACCGCACCGATCTGCGTCCCGTGGTCGCGTCGTTCCGCGAAACGGTCCTCAGTCATCGCACGGCGTGACCACGCGCAGGCGAGGCTCCAGGGAGCGCCTCGGCCCGTCAGCTCAGGGCCGAGCCGGGGCACGCCCCACACGGGTGCGGCGCCGGTGTGGTCGACGCCGTTCCGAGGCTGCGCGGGTGGCAGGGCCGGGTTTCAGCAGGCGCGTGACCTGTCCGGGAGGTAAGCGGTGACGGTCCACCGCCCACCGTCCCCGCGCTGCAGCTCCGCCGTGGCCCGGTGACGCACCGGCTGGTCTCCGGGGAGCGGGAGGGGCCAGCCCGTCGTGATGTCCAAGGGCTGCCACTTCGACAGATCCAGGCAGTCCTCGACCGTCGCCCGCGACCCCCGCACTCCCTCTCCTGTGTCCAGCACGGCGACCTCCGGCTCGTGACCGACCCGGCCCCGGACCACCATGCCGTCCTTCTTCAATCGGGCCAGCTCCCTCTCGAACGCCCTCAGGACGCCGGGCGCCACGTACCGCTCCAGGTCGGTCCCCTCCGCGGACGCCACCTGCAACGCCTTCATCCGCTCCGACCACATGGCCCGGTACACCTCCCGCACCGCTTCGGCCGGGTCCTTCGGGGGCTTCCCCGCGGTCGGCGCCGCCGGGCTCACCACCGCAGGCGCACCGGCAGGTGCTTTCCCGTCCTCCGTGTCCCCGCCGCAGCCTGCGACACCACCGCAGAGCAGAACCGCTCCGCACACCGCCACCGCACGCACTCCAGGCCGCACCTGTCGATCCGACACCTCAGGCTCCACGTCACTCGCAGTCCGATACAGGTCAACAAGCCAACGACCCTCGGACCGCGACGTCACCGCGCATCACCCGTCTCCCCCGGATCTTCGGCGGGGCGCCCGTCCCGGCCTGGTCCCGGGGCAGGAGACATACGGCCTCACCGCTCCACGACGAACAGTAGGCTCACCGTCATGCATGGTGCGCGGGTGGTGCTGATCGGGGGAACGTCGCATGCCGGGAAGTCGACGGTGGCCCGAGCGGTCGCGGACAGGCTCGGGTTCACCTGCCTGTCGACGGACGGCCTCGCCCGTCATCCGGGGCGCCCCTGGCGGACTCCTGAGCGGGAGGTGCCGGTGCACGTCGCCGAGCACTACGGGTCACTCGCGCTCGATGAGCTGATCACGTCCGTTCTCGACCACTACGAGCATCTCTGGCCACGCGTGGAAGAACTGATCACGTCCTACGCGTGCGCTGACGTCGGCGGGCCCGGACTGGTCCTGGAGGGCTCCGCGCTCTGGCCCCCCCGCGTCGCGGCGCTGACCCTCCCGCGCACGGCGGCCGTCTGGCTCGTCGCGGACGATGATCTCCTGCGGACCCGGATGTACGCAGCCGGCCGGTACGTGGAAGCGACGGATCAGGAGCGGCATCTGACGGACAAGTTCCTGGCCCGGTCCGTGCGCTACCAGGTGTTGATGCGGGATGCCCTCTCCGAACTCGACCTGGATCGCGTGGATGTCGGCGGCGGTCGGCCCGTCGCGGAGTTGGCCGACTCGGTGCTCTCGGCCGTGCGAGCTCAGCACGCGGTGGGGCGTTCGTCGGCCGGTGCGTGACTCCGAAGGTACGTGCAACATGTCGGCAGGGCCGGCGTCGAGGAACTGCCGGACGACGTCGGCTCCGCCGCGGAGCCGAACATCGTTGCCCTGCGCACTCTCGTGGTCCGGCCCGTGGACTCGGCGCCGATGTTGCGGACGTGCACCCTCGTGAAACAGTAGTCAAGGCCCCGGCTCCCTCCTGGAACCGTGCGCGAACGCCGGCTCACCGTGGCACCGGCCCACGCGGCGGTCCTGTCGCCTGGTGGCGCCACGCTCCCGCACCCCTCGTCGTTGGACGCTGCGTTCGTCCCCGGCCGGAGCGGCAGTTGGATCACCTGCCCGTCCGTCACTCCACAGGGCCGGTCGGCCCCTGGGCGAAGCTGTGCCGGGTCGGAGCGTCTGCCGGCAGGAACGTCTCCAGGTGCAGTCCCTCGAGGGCTGCGTCGGTGGCCGTGCTGAGCGTGGCCGAGGTGCTGAAGAAGCGCAGCGGGTGGCCGTCGACGTCGATTTCGAGAGTGACCACCGGCCCCGTCGGGGCGGTGGTGGCGTCGGGGCTGTCCACGTACCCGGCGATCTCCGCGGCGAGCTCGCTGTGGCGGCGGTCATGGGTGCGCTCGGCGCGGTGGCTCACCTGCCGGAGCAGATGGGCGCCCCACACCTCGCGATTACGGATCCGGCGGGCCAGTCCGTCCGGATGCAGGCAGACCCTGACGACGTTGACCGGAGGTTCCAGCAACTCCGGCGCGCAGCCGCTCAGCAGTCGGTCGACGGCGGCGTTGGCGTCGACGATGTCCCAGTGATCGTCCAGCAGCAGGGCCGGGTAGGGAAGGTGGGCGTCGAGAAGTCGGCGCAGGCCGTCCATCACCACGGAGATCGACGCGTCGTCCCATCCGTGGTCCTGGTAGCGCGGTGCGTAGCCTGCCGCCAGCAGGAGCCTGTTGCGCTCCCGCAGAGGTACGTCCAGGTTGTCGGACAGATGGATGATCATCTCCGGCGTGGGGTGCGCCTTGCCGGTCTCCACCCGGCTGAGGTGCCGGGTGGAGACCCGCGAGAGGTTGGACAGCTCCTGCTGGCTGAACCGGCGTCGTTCACGCCAGGTCCGCAACAGCGCTCCGACCGGCGGGGCTTCGAGTGCAACGCTCATGGGGATGAGGCTAGAGCGTGTCCGACGGGTCATGTGACCGGCGGTCGGCGAAACTGCTCCGACCGGTGCGGGGCGAGGGGATCTCCCCGACGCGCAGTGGGCTCGGTTCGGCCCCGCACCTTCCGAGGAACGGGGGGCGGGGCGGGCGGTGGAAGCGTCGTCGCCAGGTGACCGACGGCATGCTCTTCCGCCGGCGCACCGGTATCCCCTGGCGCGACCTGCCGACGCGCTTCGGTAAGGGGAAGACCTGCCACGACCGGCATCGGCGCTGGTCGGCAGACGACACCCTGGAGGAGGCCAGGCTGCGCTCATGACCCGCCGCACGGCCATCAGGAACGTGCGGTCAGCGCAGCCGGGCATCGGCGTACGCGGTCATCGCATCGCGCTGGTGGACGGCGAGACCGTCGGCGGTCCTGTCGAAGGTCGCCCGCATCCGCGGGTCGTCGACACAGGTCTGCCCCACGCCTCGGTACGCGGCCGCCTTCGGGTCCAGAACTGCCAGATCTGCCGGTAGTCGGCGTCCACCTCGGCCTGCACCGCGGGGTCGGAGACCGGCGTACCGGCCACCATGAACCGAAAAGGTTCTCCGGCTTGTTGATCTTGGCCATCTTCCCGTTGTCCCTGGCTTCTTCCAGTTCGGCGATGGTGCGGCCGACCGTGCGGGCCAACGTCTCCAGCCGGTCCCGTCCCGCGAGCAGCCGTCGGTGGTGCTCACGGAGCACGGCCACCCCGTCGAGCCTGCTGTCCAGGACCGCCTGGATCCAGCGCAGCCCCAGGTCCAGCTCCCGCAACAGCAGAATCTGCTGCAACCGCAGCAGGTCGGCCTCCTCCTAGGAGCGGTGCCCGTTGCTTCCGATCCATGCGTGCGGCAGCAGGCCGATCTCGTCGTGCCATGTTCTGGCGCATCGTGTCCGGGCAGCCATGACCTGTGAGGTCATGGATCGGCGCCCGGTCCGCGGGTCAGGATTCTCGCACCAACCGGTCGATACGAGCGAAGGAAGTCAAGAATCATGAAGGGCATCGTTCAGCAGTACCTGGCCACCTGGAACGCCACCGACGCCGAGCGGGCGGCTTTGATCTCCGAACACTGGTCGCCCGAGGTGACCTACACCGACCCGATGGCCGAGGTCTCCGGTCACGACGGGATCGCCGCGGTCATCGAGGGCGTCCACCAGCAGTTCCCGGAGTTCGTGTTCACCCAGGTCGGTGAGGAGGACGCCCACCACCGTCAGGTGCGCTTCCGCTGGGGCCTGGGCGCGGAAGGTGCCGAGCCGCTGGTGATCGGATTCGACGTCCTGGTGACGGACGACTCGGGCCGCATCCAGGACGTGCGTGGCTTTCTGGACCAGCTCCCCGTGTGACGGCGGGCTCCGGCGGTCGCCGCCGCCGGAGCCTGCCCCGTCGAACTGCGGTGGCGGGCCGACAGGGCCGGTGTCTGCCCGGCGGCCGGGCGTCAACCTCGCGCCTGTCCGGCGTGCACCCTTTTCGTGGTCATGGTCGTGTCGTCCTGGCAGTCCGTGAACGCCACCCGATCCGAGGGCTGCCCCCTGAGCGCAGGGGTCTCGTCGATCACCGGGCGCGGGACGGCCGCACGGACGGGCTCGCTCCCGGGCGAATCCTGCCGCCCGCGCCCCTACGCTGAGGTCCGAGTCACTGGACAGCTGTCGGGGGCACGGACGGGGACCGGCCATGAGCTCCGGCAGGGCGGGAAGGGGAACCGGATGACCACCTGGATGCCGCGCGAGGAGTGGGTCAAGACACTCCCTCAGGCGATCGCCGCTTCGTGTGTCGTCCTGCAGGACGACGAAGGGCGCGTGCTGCTCCTGCGGTACGGCCCGGGCGGCCCCTGCGCGGGTACGTGGTGGCTTCCGGGCGGAATGCTCGATCCGGGGGAGGACCCGCTCGCCGCCGCGCGGCGGGAGGTGTACGAGGAAACGGGAATCACGCTCGACGGCCCCCTCTCCTTCCTCGGTACGGACTACCGGTCGGACGTGGAGAACACCGGACCCGTGATCGACTTCTTCTTCGGTGCCCGTGCCCTCACGGAGCACCCGGACGTCAGGCTGAGCCCCGAACACGACCGCTTCGCCTGGATGCACCTGGATGAGCTGCAGGCGGCGATGTTCACCGCCGATCCGGACATTCTCGCGGCTCTGTGCCGTATGGCGACGAGTGGTGACAGCGCCGTCTACCTCAGTGAGGGGAAGTCGGCCTGAAAGCAGGAGCCTGCGTCGCCCGTTCACTCCGGGGCGGGGTCAGGAAGGCGCACCGAGCGCGCCGGCGAGGAAGTGCGCCTCGTTGCGTTTGAGACGGGTCGCGATCACCGCTTCGCCGCCCGTGATCGACTCGTTGACCCCGACCGAGACCAGCAGACGGTCGTCACCCTGGACGATCGCCACCGAGTCCGTGGGTGAGGGCCGGCCCGCCACATCCCCGGTGAGCTCGGCAAACGCCTTGGCGTCCTTCTCACCGAACCTGACCCGCACCGACCATCCTCCCTGCCCGCCCTCCCCCAGGTCCTCGAAGGCCGCGACCTCCTCGAACCTGTTCACCGTCATCCCGGGCTCGGTGGACACGACGACACACCGTTTGCGGTCGTCAGAGGTGAAGCCCCGCCCTGACGGAACTGCGGGCCGGGGGCTGACGGGATCGATGTCGGACGCCTTGCCGTCGGGGCAGACCCCCGGCTGTTCCTCGGAGACAGGAAGGATGCGCACCGGCTCGTCGGGGACGCCCGCCCGGGCCGCATCACCTCCGGCCCAGGGCCTGAGCACGAGCACCGTGACCAGCACACCGACCGCGACCGCTCCCGCGGCGAGCGTCCACCACTGCCGGCCGGGCCTCCGCCCCCCTGTGCGTGGTCCGGCAAGACGAGCGGTCGGGGGCACGGCGACAACTCGTGTCGGTTCGTCCGGCCCCGCCCGGCGGCCTGCGGACGTGCTGCCGTCGTCGTCACCGATGTCACGGATCGCGGCACGCAGGGCGTCCGTGCGCTCGGCCCGGTGACGCTCGATGGAGGCGGTCCAACGGGCGTCCAGCACGCTGCCGCCGGATCGGCCCGCCTCCACGCCACCGAGGTGGTCCGCACAGTGGGCGATCACCTCGGCCGGCGAGGGCCGCCTTCCAGGGTCCTGTTCGAGGCACGGCAGGACAAGGGCGTCCAGCGTCGGCGCAAGACCGGAGACATCGGTCTCGCCGTGGGCGGCCCTCAGAAGCAGCTCCAGTGGGGCGAGTTCCTCCATGTCCGTGTAGGGAGGGCGACCGGTCGCCAGATAGAAGAGAGTCGCTCCGAGGGAGAACACGTCGGACGCTTCCGTGGTCGGCTCCCCCCGGGCCTGTTCGGGCGCGGCATAGGCGACGGTGCCGAGCGCCGAGTGCGTCCGGGTCAGGTCGTGCGCCTGTGAGATACCGAAGTCGATCAGGCGCGGTCCTTCGACCGGCAGCAGCACGTTCGACGGTTTGACATCCCGGTGCACGAGGCCCGCGGTGTGGAGGGAGGCCAGCGCTTCCGCCATTCCGGCGGCCACCCAGTGCAGTGCGTCGGCTCCCAGCGGGCCGCAGTCCTCCACCAGATCCTTCAACGAAGGTGCGGGCACGTACTCCTGTGCCATCCACGGCACGGGCGCCGCAGCGTCCGCATCGACGACGCTCGCCGTGTAGACGCCACGTACCCGCTGTGCGCAATCGATTTCACGGGCGAAGCGTCTTCGGTCGTCCGCGCTGTCGGTGATCAGCGTCTTCAGCGCGACCGTGCGTCCCGCGGGCGAACGCGCCAGGTACACCCGGCCCATTCCTCCGCTCGCCAGTTCCGTCAGAACCGTGAAGCGCCCGATCCGCTGTCCCGGACGTATCGCCCCTGCTCCGCCCCACCCCATGTCCTGTGCCCCTTGTCCCGTGACGACGCGGGAGACGCCCCCCCCCCCCCCGGCGGCCGCTCCCCGTGCGGCCGCTCTGTATCGTCGCCCACCTGGCGGGGCGCCCGCATGCAGTTCACCGAGCCAGGACGAGGTCGTCGCGCAAGCACGTCACCGTCACCGCGCCCGGCCGCCGGATCACCGCACCTCCCTCCGGAGCGGCGGCAGTCCGTACGCGTGGAGAGCTCGGCCGTCGAGCGGCTGACGCCGGGCCGATGCGGCCGTGACACTGCCGCGGATGCCACGCCCCGCCGAGCGGGGTTCCGCGAAGTCGCCCTGGGGCACCGAACGGAGGGCGACGTCTCCGGATGGCGGTCGGTGGATGCCACCACCGACCGCGCGGCGGCACCCGGGCGTAAACTCGGCTCGGCGCGGATGGGGGGCGGAAGAGATGACGACCGAAACAGTGCAGAGGTGGGGCTCGACCCTCGATTCTGTGGTGGTGTACGAGCGGGGTGCGCTCTGCCGCCGACTGGCGCAGGGCTGCGTGCCACCGGACGGCAGGGTGCGGGTGACGGGGCTTCCCCGCTCTCTCGATCCGGGCTCGCTGAGGGCCCGCGTCCCGGGCGACCCCGGAGTGCGCGTCAGCGAGGCCAGGGTGGAGGTCGAGGCCGAGCCGCTCGGCAGTACCGCGCCCGACGGGCTGCGGCACGAGGTCGAGCGGTTGACCGAGGAGCTCATGGCGGCGCGGTGCCGCCGGGACCACCTGCTATGCCTGATCGGGGAGGTCGGTGCGCTGCGTCCGGTGGCGCCGCCCCGCAGACGCGACGACCCCCACCGCCGCACCCCGGTCGACGCGTGGCTGGAGCTCGCCGGATTCGTGGACGAGCGGATGACAGGCCTGCACTCCCGTCTCACCGAGGTGGAAGAGGTGTTGAGCCGGACGGAACACGAACTCGAGGTCGCCGAGGACGAGCTCGCCCGCGCCTCCACCGACTCGCCCGCGGCGCACGTGGCGACCACGGTGTCGGCGCTCCTGACCGTCGACACCTCGGGTTCCACCGCTGCGGATGGCGGCGCGGAGATCGGGATCGAGGTGGAGTACGGGGTGCCGGGGGCTGTCTGGGTGCCCACCTACCGTCTCGGTTTCCGCCACGGGGACAGCAGCGGCCGGCTGGTGCTGCGCGCCTCGGTCGCCCAGCGCACCGGTGAGGACTGGAACGGTGTGTCCGTCGGGCTGGCCACGGCCGACCTGCGGCGCGGGACCGAGCTTCCGAAGCTCCGGTCGATACGCATCGGACGCCGGCAGCCCGCTCCCGCCCCGTCCGGCTGGCGTGAACCGCCCGCAGGTCTCGCAGGCCTGTTCACCGGATACGACGCGGCGGGCGCCCGCCCTTCCACCGCGACCGCCGCGCCCGTGCCCGCCGTGGGCGGTCCGGTCCCTCCGCCGCATCCCGCCCCGCAGGGCTACGGCGCGCCGCCCGGCCCGGCCCCGGCCCCGGGCGGGCCCTCCCCCGAGTCCTTCGCCGGCGCACCCGCACCGCAGGCCCGTGCCCGTACGGGCGCCAGGCGGGGGCCCGCCGACAGGTCGTTCGCGGCGGCCCCCGCACCGATGGCCCCAGCTCCTCCCGGCGGAGCCGTTCCGCCGCCGCCGCCCGTACCACCGTCCGGGCCGCCGCAGCCGAGCGGCGCCGAGCTCGACTACACGGACCTCGTCCTGTGCGGCCCCGAGGCTCAGGGCGCTCGCCGGGGCCGGCTGTTCCCCGGCTCGCCCTTCGACGCCGTGGCGGCCGAGTTCCGGGCGCGCGCCGACGCGGTGGCCGCGCTGCCGCTGCCCGGGTACGCCGTGCGGCCCCGCGAGTCGGCGGGCTCGTTCGATCATCGCTTCGACGCAGCGGCCCGCGCCGACATACCGTCGGACGGCACCTGGCACACCGTCACCGTCGGTGAGATCGCTGTCGGCACGCACACCGAGTACCTCTGCGCGCCGTCGGTGGAGCAGACGGTGTACGCGACGTCGGTGCTGTCCAACACCACCGGCCAGGCTCTGCTCGCGGGCCCGGTGGAAGTCACCGTCGACGACGACTTCCTGCTGACCGCAGCGCTGCCGACGCTCGCCCCCGGCGCGGTCCGGCGGGTCGGGCTCGGACCGGCGGAGGGTGTCCGGGTCACCCGCCGCACGAGCGGGCGCGAGTCCACTTCGGGTCTCCGCAACAACATCACCGTGCTGGAGCACGAGGTCCACGTCGAGCTGGCCAATCATCTCGCCGGGCCCGTCACGATCGAGGTCCGTGAGCGGGTGCCCGTCAGCTCCGAGGCGGATGTGCGGATCGAGGAACGGGCCGGCTGGACCACACCCGACGAGGGCCAGGGGCCCGATCACCACGCCCCCGGCACCCGTGTCCGGCGGGTGGATCTGCCCGCGGGAGGCACCGCCGTGCTCGAAGGCGGCTACGAGATCCGCATGCCGGCCGGCAAGGCCCTCGCCGGCGGCAACCGCAGGAGCTGAGAGACATCATGAGCACACCCTCGGAGCCGATCGCGCTTCCCGTCACCTCCGTGACCTGCCTGGAGGACCGCGCGCACGTCGAGCGTGCCGTCGTACTCGATCTGGGGGCGGGGGTGCAGCGGCTGCGGCTCGGGCCGATCAGCGCGCTGGCTGTCGACCGGTCCCTCCACGCGGAACTGACCGCCGATCACCCGGCGACCGTGCTCGACGTGCGGATCACCCGCACCTGGTCCCCGCGAGGACCGTTCCCCGACGCCGACGACGACTCGGCGCTGCGTCTGCGTGCGCATGCCCTTGGGCGGGAACAACTCACCCTGGAACGGCGGCGCGACCGGCTGCACGCCCGCCGTGACCTTCTCGCCGGACTCGCCGCCGACCTGCTGCGGGAGGTCGCCGAGGGGTCCGGCTCCGGGGAGACCGACCGGTCGCGCTGGGCCACGGAGCTGGACCGGGTCGACGACGAGCGGGCGACGTGCGGCGAGGAACTGCGTTCGGTGGAGGCCGGGTTGTCCGGTCTCCACGACGAGCTCCGGCAGGTCGAGGACGCGCTCCACGACGGCGAGGAGGAGCCCGCCGAGCTCGTCGGCCACATCGAACTGACGGTGGAGGCCGCGGCAGCCGGACCGGCCGGTCTGCTTCTGAGCCATCTCGTGCCGTGCGCGCTGTGGCGCCCCGCCTACCGGGCCGCGCTCGGCGACGGCTCCCTGACGCTGGAGACCGACGCCGTGGTCTGGCAGCGCACCGGGGAGGACTGGCGCGACGTGCGACTGACGCTGTCGACGGCCCGCTCGGCGCTCGCCACGGATCCGCCCCGTCTGGAGGAGGACCGGCTGACGCTCACGGACCGCACCGTGGCGGAGCGCCGGGCGGTCGACGTCGAGATGCGCGAGGAGGAGATACAGACCCTCGGACCTGCCCCGGTGCTCGGTCTGCCGGGGGTTGACGACGGTGGTGAGGCACGGGTCCTGCGGGCTCCGGCTCAGATCTCCGTCCCGAGTGACGGCCGCGCACACCGCGTACCGCTCTCCACGTGGACCACGCCCGCACGCACCGAGTACGCCTGCTCGCCCGAACTCTCTCCCCTGGTCACCCGACTCGTCCGGTTCGACGGTCCGCCGGGCCACGCCCTGCTCGCCGGTCCGGTGGATCTGGTCCGTACCGGTGGTTTCAGCGGTCGCGGCGCCTTGGACTTCACCGCCCCCGGCGCCTCCGTCGAGCTCGCCTTCGGCAGTTGCGACGACCACCGGGTGGTGCGTCACACCGAGGAGACGCGGGAGACCGGCGGGATCACCCAAAGGACCCTCCTCACCCGCACGGTCACGGTGAGCCTGTCCCGGTTCTCCGCCCCCGGCGAGCAGGACGACCGGATCGTCACCGTGCGGGAGCGCATTCCGGTCTCCGAGGTCTCGGCTGTGGAGATACGCCTGCGGAAGGACCTCTCCTCCCCCGCCCCTGACGCGGTCGACGCCGACGGCATCGTCCGCTGGGACGTCACGCTTCCGCCGGACGGCCGGCGGACTCTCACCCTGGTCCACGAACTGTCCGCGACGGCCAAGGTGAGCGGGCTCTGAGGATTGCCGCTTCCGGGCCCGCGCCGATCGCCCTACGCGCCCATGGGCGCCGGCCTCGGCAGCAAGGCACCGTCCACGTACAGGTCGACGTGTTCGTTGTAGAACGCGACCAGGCCTGCGATGCGGTTGACGTGGACCGTCGGGAAGTCGTACGCCCAGGCGATGTCCTCGTGGGCGGCCGCATCGCTGTCGAAGGACCAGTAGCCGCTGGTCGTGCCCTTGTACGGGCAGCGGGTCACCGTGTCGGAGTGCCGCAGCCCGGCCAGGTCGACATGCACGCGGTCGAGGTAGTAGCGGGTCGGCAGGCCGGTCTCGAACAGCTTGACGCAGTGGGGCGCGTCCGCCAGCACGACGCCGTCGATCTCCACGCGGACACTGCTGGAGGAACGCAGCGCGTCCACGCGGGAGTAGGGGCTCCTCGGGTGGACGAAGACCGGCTCGTCCTCCTCGAACCAGGAGTCCAGCGCGTCCCACTCGAAGCGCACGGTGCCGTGGAGCGGAGCGGGGGCACCGTCGTCCCACACCCATGCCGCGCCTTCACGGACCTCTGAACCGACCCTCAGTGTGTGGCGCCGCGCCGGCCCGGCACCCCTCTGCTCCACATGGCCGTCGTCGGTCAGCACCCCTTCGGCCACGTCCTCGACCGGGATGCTGAACTGTGGGTAGGGAGGCCGCTCCCACACGTACAGGGCACGCCGGGTGTCGAGGACGACGCGGCCGCCGATCGTCGCCCGGACGCGGCGCGGCACCGGCTCGACGTGCCCCACCGGGACGATGAGACCCGGGTGCTGAACGCTTTCGTCCGCCATCGGTGGCCACCTCTGTCCACTCGTCGTCCGTACGCCGGGGTCTTCGGGCGGATGCCCTGTCCGGGTACCTTCACCGTTTCGTCCCGAATGCTACAGAAAGCAGGACGGTCACCACCGGGCCCGGCAACACGTGGCGCCGCGCCATGGGGTGACGGGGACTCGGACGCCCGGCCCACAGCATTCATGGCCTTGTCACTGCATCCGGTGCGACGACCGTGCCGCCGAGGCCTCGATCCGGGCGAACTGGTCACGGAGGCTCGTCATCCACACCTCAAGGTCGACGGACAGGGACGCCGGGGACCAGGCGTCCGGGGCCGGCGTGGGTGCCGGCGCGGAACCCTGCGGGCCGCCGCCCGTGAGCAGGCGGGCGATGCGGTGCGCGTCCGCGTCCAGATCGGTTGCGGCGGCGCGGGCCCAGGCTGCGGCCGGGCCCTCCGGACTGCTCGGGCGGAGGCCGAAGAGCGGCAGCCGGTGCGCGCCCTGGAGCACGTGGTTGGCGACGATGAGCACCGCGTGCCAGTCGGGCTCGGCGCCCTCCGAAGGGGTCCGTGCCTCGGTGCGGTACTGGGCATATGCAGCCTCGGCGAGGCGCATCCGGTGCAGGGTCGGCAGGGTCTGCGGCACGGCCCGCGGTCCGGGCCCGGGAGTCACCAGCACCTCCGCGGTCGGCGGGATCAGCCCCCCGCCGGCACGCAGCAACGCCGCCATGGCGCGGCGGACCTCACGACCGGCCCCGGCCGGCCAGGCCAGGAGCCCGCACAGCAGGCCGATGGCGCTGCCCGTGGCGACGTCGATGATCCGTGCCTCCGACAGCCTCCAGGTGGCGGGGGCGATCTGGGCGAACGCGGTGGCGACGACGAGGGTGAACAGCCCCTGCGTGCAGGCGATCCCCAGCATGGGTCCCACGGAGAATCCCACGAGCATCGCGGGAGCCAGGAGTGCGGCGTACGCGTCGGTGTGCGCGCCGATGCCCGTCAGGAGCGCCCCCGCCACCAGGGCACCGACCGCGTTCCCGATCACTGCCCGGCGTACCGCCTGCCAGGTCTCGCCCACGGTCGTGCGCCCGAGGGTCAGGACGGCCAGCAGCACCCAGAACCCGTGGTCCAGGTCGAGTGAGCCGGCCACCAGCCGGGCGGCCGCCAGGCCGAGTGCCGTCCGAACGGCGTTCTGGAAGAGCACCGATCCGAGCGTCACGTTTCCGAGGGCGCGCCGTGCCCACAGTCTGGGTGTGGAGAGCTCCGCGTACCAGAAGAGTTCGGCCGGGGCAGGCGGTTCCCCGGGCCGTCCGTTCGCGGCGATGTCGACGGTGATCTCGACGACCCGCGCCGATTCCGCCAGGGCCAGGACGCGTGACTGCCGTCGGAGTGTGGCCTTAGACGGAGGGGTCTCCGCCGGAGTGGGCTGCCCGGAGTACGCGCGGGTGCGTCGTTCCGTCTGGAAGTGCCGCATCGCCCGCTCCAGTCCCCCGGGTACGGGCGGGCGGCAGCCCGTGCGCAGGGAGTGCGCGCAGGCGTCGCTCGTCTCCGCGACCTTGCGGAGGAGGGTGGTGGACGCCGGATCGGGGGACGCCGGTGACGTCTCGGAGAGGGTTGCCAGCTGCTCCAGAAGGCGTCTCACCGCACGCCCCGCCTGTTCCAGTGAACGGTCCGTCCTGCCCGCACCGGCCGGGCGTTCGGCCGGCGGTACATGGGACAGGCGCATGCTCGATCCGGCCTCGCGCAGAGACCCCGGTGACACCTCGCCGGTGGCGGCCGCACGGGCCGCGACACCGAGGGCGTTCGCGAGCCGCTGCCGGTAGGAGGCGACGGACGGGTCGGGCAGCAGGACCTCGCCCGCTGCGAGGAGCAGCATTCCCAGGGCCAGGCCGGCGAGGCGTTCTCCGAGGGTCTCCGGTGCGTACGGCGGGAAGCAGGCGAGGATGTAGAAGAGCTGGAGGCCGGGAGCGGCGCCCGCCGGGCGGGGACCGGCCACGGCCGCGAAGGCCAGCAGGAACCCGACGACGAGCATGCCTCCGGTCGCCGCCCAGGTGTCCACCGCGGCCAGTGTGCCGAGCGTCGCGAGGACCAGGGCCGGGGGGAGCGCGCGGAGCGTCACGAAGGCTTGCTGACGTCCGGAGCCGGGGATGGCGGAGAGCAGGCCGATGGCGATGGGCGCGAAGAGGGCGTACAGGGCGGCGACCGGCAGCTCGGCGGCGTACCGGAGGGTGTAGAAGCCGGCGCTCGCGGCCAGGGACACCCGCAGGGATCTGCGCAGGATCGCCGCCCGGCCGGTCCCGGCGCTCACGTACGCGTTCCCGTGACGCGCCTCGCGGAGGTGGCAGCCCTCGTACGGCGGCTGCGCCGGTACTCGTCGGCCGGTGGCGGCTGGGCGTCCATGTGCCGCGCACCTCCCGCTCGACGGCGGCCGCAGGCTCCGTTCCTGCGCCTGCCGCCATTGTCGGCCGACGCCGTGCCGCCCGCTCGCGGTGGCGGCCGTCGGCAGCACGGCCCACGGGCCTGGATTCCCCCTTCCGTAGGGGCCGGATTCCCGGCCGGTGAGGTTCCCGATGTCCGCCCCACCGGACTCCTTGTCAATATCCAGAATCCTGTTTACTGTTTGATTCGTGAACGACCTGGACGACCGCTTCCTCACCCGTAACGGCCTCGCCGCACGGCAGCTCGCCGCTCTGCTCCTGCACCACGAGCCGGAGACGCGCCTGCCCCGCGTGCGGGACTTCGCCGAGCAGCTGGGCTGCGGGAACGGCACCGTCCAGGCCGCCCTTCAACTGCTGGAGCAGTCCGGGGCGATCGCCACGACCGCGCGCGGCCACCTCGGCACGTTCCTCGTCAGCTCCGACCGCACCGTCCTGTGGCGGCTCTCCGGGCTGGGCACCCTGCTCGCGGCCATGCCGCTCCCCTACTCCCGGCGTTACGAGGGCCTGGCGACGGGGCTGCGCGGCGCCTTCGAGGAGGCGGGCGCACCGTTCGCCGTGACGTTCATGCGCGGCGCGGGCGCCCGTACGGCGGCACTGCTGGAGGGCAAGGTCGATCTGGTCGTCCTGTCGCGGTTCGCCGCCGACCAGCTGATCGCCGAGCACCCGGTGGAGCTGGTGGCGGACCTCGGCCCGGCGACCTATGTCGGCGCGCACGGCATGCTCGTACGCCGCGGGACCGACCTCGACGCGCCGGGCCTGCGGGTGGCGGTCGACCACACGTCGGAGGACCTGCGGATGCTCGTGGAGCGGGTCTTCGCCGGCCGCCCGGACATCCGGTGGCGGGAGGCGTCGTACATGCAGCTGCCCGATCTGTTCGCCCGCGACGAGGTGGACGCGACCGTCTGGAACCTCGACGAGGCCCAGGACCGGATCGGGCTCGGTGTCGAGGTGCTTCCACTCGGCGACGAGGTGACCCGGGAGCTGGCGCTGCGCAACTCGAGCGCCGCGGTGATCTGCCGGACCGAGGGGGCCAGGGCGCTGGCCGCGGTCCGCGCCTCGCTCGACCTCTCCCTGGTCACGCGGCTGCA
Organism: Streptomyces sp. NPDC055962; assembly: GCF_042270185.1. Taxonomy (NCBI): domain Bacteria; kingdom Bacillati; phylum Actinomycetota; class Actinomycetes; order Kitasatosporales; family Streptomycetaceae; genus Streptomyces; species Streptomyces sp. NPDC055962. The sequence continues at coordinate 90,578 of NZ_JBHJYN010000014.1, read as the reverse complement.
GGGTGAGGTCCTGAGGGGGGAGCGCATCCCCTCCTACTGACCCGCGGGCACGGTGACCGGGATCTCATGTCTCCGGAGCGTCGCCCGGCCTCAAAATACAGAATCCTGGTTACTGTTGTTTTCTGGAGGATCACCATGGACGACCAGCTCGCACTGCGGCTCCGGCTCTTCCGCGAGGGCGGTCAGGTCCGGCCCGAGGTGGCCGACTTCGTCACCGCCGAACTCGCTTCGCTGGAGTCCGAGGGTCTCACCGTCACCGAGGCGACGGCCGGGATGCTCACCAGCCATCTGATGATGGCACTCGGCCGGCTGGTGGACGGAGAACCGATCGAGGCGTTCCTCACCGACGACCAGGTGGCCGCGGAACTGGCGGGGCATCCCGCCGCCGTCGCCCGCGCTCGCGCCGTCTCGGCCCGCGCCGAGAAGGAGCTGGGGTCCGCGCTCCCCGAGTCCGAGGTCAACTTCCTCGGCATGCACCTGGCCGTACTGGCCCAGCAGCCCACTCCCCCACCCGCGTCCTGACCGGCCACGGCCGACGGCACGGAACCACCACTGCGGGGACGACCCGCCGCGTGGACGAACCGACACAAGGAGAAGAACAGCCATGACGAAGATCCTCACGGGCGGAGTCGGCAAGGTCGAGGTCACCCGGGCCGTCGGCGCACTCGGCCTCGACGGACTCGACATCGTCCCGTCCAGCGACATGGACGCCGCGATGAAGCTCCGGGTGGGCCAGGCCGACTACTACCTGGGCACCTGCCACACGGGCGCCGGCGCCTCCCTGGGCGTGCTCGTCGGCCTCATGGGAAGCGCCGCCTGTCACACCTTCGGGCGCGGAGTGCCCACGGAGGAGGAGGTCACCGCCCTGCTCGCCGACGGCAAGAAGGTCTTCGGATTCTCGATGGACCAGATCGACACCATCGCCCCCCTCATGGCGCGCGCCATCGCCGCCCGCGGCTGATCACAGCCTCTTCGCATCATCCCGGGCACGAAGGAGTGACTCGTGAGCACCACACTCGCCGCAGGGACCAGCCTTGACTTCACGCTGGCCCAGCAGCTGACCGTCATAGCCCTCTGTGCGCTGACGGCCTACATCTCGCACATGGCCCTGGCCGTCTTCAACGACGGAGTACGTCCCTTCCTGCTGGACTTCATCCAGGGGCGCACCACCCGCAGCGCGACGACGGCCGTCTCCTTCGGTCTCTCCGCGGGCTTCATCTTCGGGCTGGGTGCCCCGATGGCCCTGTCCACCGGCGTGCTGAACCCCTGGCTGGTCTTCCTGCCGACGGACATCCTCGGGATGCTGGCACCCAGGAAGTGGCTCGCCCCGATCCTCGGCGCCGCCTGGGGTGCCGTGGTCGTCTTCGGCCTGAACGGCGCGAACAACGTCGCCCACGACCTCCCGGTCGACTTCCTGACCGCGATGCAGCAGATGTCGACGCCGATCCTGTTCCTCTTCACCCTGTTTCCGGTGCTCGCCATCACGAAGCAGTTCGGCCGCAGGTGGGGCGGCGTCGCGGGCGTCCTCGAACTGGTCCTCGTCGTCATGACGATGAAGCTGTGGCCCAACATGTTCGCGGGAGCACTGGCCATGGCCGTCGGCGTGCTGATGCTGATCGGGCTGGCCGTCTCCAAGGACGTCAGGCAGCGCCGGGCCGACCGGGCGGCGGGCGTCACCGACGACGTCCCGCCGGACGACGACCCGATGGCATCCCTCTTCAGCGCCAGCGCCGCCCGCCTGCGCAGGTACCTCCCCCTGTTCATGGTCCTCGGCGCAGGGGTCTGTGTGCTCGCCCAGATGCACATATTCGGCGGGGGCGAGGCGACGAGCTTCCTGATCGCCAAGGGGCAGTACTCCGAGGCCGCTCAGGTCGACTTCTACCGGGTGTTCGGCTTCATCCCGCTGATCGCGACGACCGCGCTGGCCTCCGGCGCGTACGGGATCGCCGGATTCACGCTGGTGTACCCCATCGGCTACCTCATGCCGAACCCGTTCGTGGCGGCGCTGGTCGGGGCCCTCGTGTTCGCCGTGGAGGTGCTGGCCCTCTCCTGGATCGGCAAGCTGCTCGGCAAGCTGCCGAGCGTCCGGGACTCCTCCGAGCATCTGCGCAGCGCCATCGGGGACACCCTTCAACTGGCGATCCTCTTCGGGTCGCTGATGGCTGCCAACGCCATGGGCGGCGGGCTCGGGATCCTCGTCGTGGGCGGTCTCTACCTGCTGAACGAGGCGATGGGCCGGCCGGTGGTGAGGATGGCCGCCGCCCCCGCGGCCGTGATCGTCGGCGGGATCCTGCTGAACGTCCTGTACTGGCTCGACCTGTTCACTCCGGTCAAGGGCTGACCCCCTTCACCGATCGGACCGGGCCGTACGCGAAAGAAGGACCCCCACATGAACCGCCCCGCACCACACACCCTGCGCACCGTCACCGGGGAGCTGTCCGCCGGCTCCGTACGCGGCCCCGTCCTGGCCCACGAGCACCTCGTCCTCGATCTGGACCGGCGGGGCGACCGCGCGGCCGTCCTCCATCCGGAACACCACGCGGCAGCCGTGACCGCCGAGCTGGCCACCCTGCGGGAGGAGTCCGGGCTCGCCCTCGTCGTCGAGCTGACCTGCCGGGGCATGGGGCGCGACGTCCGCGCCCTGGCGGAGATCTCCCGGGACTCCGGGGTCGCCGTCGTCGCGGCGACCGGCTGGTACTACGAGCCCTTCCACACACCCGAGATCGACGCGGGCGACGTGGAGCAGCTGACCGGGGTCCTCGTCCGCGAGATCGAGGACGGTATCGCCGGGACCGGCATCCGGCCCGGGGTCCTCGGTGAGATCGGCAGTCACGGCGACGTGCCGACGGCTTCCGAGGCCAAGGTGCTCCGGGCCGGTGCACGCGCCGCACTGGCCACGGGTCTCTCCGTCGCCACCCACGCGCAGCTGGGCCGCGGCGGCCCCGCCCAGTTGGAACTGCTCACCGGTGAGGGGCTGCCCGCCCATCGGGTGAGCATCGGCCACCAGGACCTGCTCGACGACCACGGCGTCCACCGGGAACTCGCGGCGGAGGGGGCGTACGTCGCCTTCGACACCGTGGGCAAGTCGTCCTACCAGGACGACCGGACCAGGCTGGAGCTGCTGCTCGCCCTCGTGGAGGCCGGTCACGCCGACCGCGCCCTGCTCAGCTGCGACATCTCCCGCCACGGCTACCTCATGGGCGAGGGAGGCCAGGGCTACGGCCACCTCTTCCGGAGCTTCCTGCCCCGCCTCCGGGCGGCGGGCGCCGACGACGACCTGGTCGACCTGCTGACCCGCCGCAATCCGCTGCGCTTCCTGACCGGCGCGAGCGAGGAGGACCGCTGACATGGACCCCGTGCTTCCCCCCACCTTCCCCCTGGCGACGGTCGGCCTGGACGACGCCGTCGCCAAGCAGTTCCGGCTCCTGGAGGCCACCGCCGCCCACTTCGAGGGGGACCAGCTCTTCTCGGCCGACGCCGGGGTCGTCCCGGGCCTCGGCCGGCCCGGTACCACCGCCCGTGTCGAGGCCGTACTCGCCGACTTCTTCGGGGCCGAGGACGCCGCCTTCGTCCAGGGCGCGGGAACCGGTGCGATCCGGGCCGCCCTGAACGCCGCCGTCCGGACGGGCGACCCGCTGCTCATCCACCGGGCCCCCGTCTACCGCACCACGGAGGTGACCCTGCGGGGCATCGGGGTGCGGACCGTCGAAGCCGACTTCAACGATCCCTCCGAGCTACGCGAGGCGCTGGCGTCGGGGCAGTTCAGGTGGGCGTACGTCCAGCACACCAGACAGCGGCTCGCCGACTCCTACGATCCGGCCGAGGTCCTCGCGGCCTGCCGCGCCGCCGGGGTCCGCACCCTCGTCGACGACAACTACGCCGTCATGCGCACCCCGGCCGCCGGGGTGGAACTGGGCGCCGACGCCTCCTGTTTCTCCCTCTTCAAGCTGCACGGGCCCGAGGGCGTCGGACTCGTCGTCGGGGCCCGCGACCTCGTGGCGCACATCCGCCGTGACAACTACTCCGGCGGTGGACAGGTGCAGGGCCACCAGGCGCTCGATGCGCTGCGCGCGCTCACCCACGTCCCCGTCATGTGGTCCGTGCAGTCCCGGGTGGGTGCCGAGGTCGCGGAGCGCCTGGCCGCCGGGGAGGTGGACGGTGTCGCGGAGGTGCGCATCGCCAACGCCCAGGACCGCTGCCTGCTGGTCCGCCTGGACCGGCCGGTCGCCCGGGACCTGCCCTCCGCCGCCGCACGCCTCGGTGCCGCCCCGTACCCCGTCGGTTCGAACTCCCGCTACGAGATCGCCCCGCTCTTCTACCGCATGTCCAGCTCGGCGCTGGACGACTCGCCCGAGCTCGCCGACTGGACCGTCCGCATCAACCCGATGCGGGCCGGTGCCGACCTCGTCGTCGACATCCTGCGCGGCTCGCTCGCCGCTCTGGACGACCGTAAGGACGACTGACCGTGTTTCTCGACACCCTGCTCACCCGCAACCCCGGGCTCGTCGATGCCGCGGCCGCCCTGCACCGGGACGGTGTGATCCCGCCCGACACCTACGTGATGGACCTGGACGCGGTCGAGGCCAACGCCGCGCTGCTGGCGGCCGAGGCCGGACGCCTCGGCCTCGGTCTCTGGTTCGTCGTCAAGCAGCTGGGCCGCAATCCCGAGCTGATCCGGGCCATCGCCCGGCACATCCCCCGTTCCGCCGCCATCGACCCGGCCGAGGCCCGCACCCTGCACGCCGCCGGAGCGCTGCCCGGCAACGTCGGCCACCTCGTCCAGATCCCCCGGCGCACCCTGCCGGAGGTCCTGGCGCGACGCCCGGAGACCGTCACCGTCTTCGACCTGGCCAACGCACGCGCGGTCTCCGACACCGCGCGGGAACTCGGCTTCGTCCAGGACGTCCTGATCCGTCTGGAAGGTGCCGACGGCTCCGTGTATCCGGGCCAGGAGGGCGGTGTACCGCTGGACCGGCTGGACGCCTTCGCCGAAGCTGCGGAAGCGCTGGACGGGATCCGGATCGGCGGCGTCACTGCCTTCCCCTGTGTCCTGTGCGACCCGGCGACGGGCGCACCGGCCGCGACCCCCAACTTCAGGCTGGCCCTCAAGGCGCGCGAGCTCCTCGCCTCGCGCGGCCACCACGGCCTCCGGCTCAGCGCGCCGAGCGCCACCTCGATGGCCTCCCTCCCCCTGCTCGCCGAACTCGGTGCCACCCACGGCGAACCGGGGCATGCCCTCACCGGCACCACGCCGCTGCACGCCGTCGATCCGACGCAGCCCGAGACACCCGCCTACGTCTACGTCAGCGAGGTCGCCCACACCCTCGACGACGGCCGTCCCGCGGTGTTCGGCGGCGGGTTCTACGCCCGGTCCCACATCCGCAGCGCTCTCCTGCCCCGGACCGGGACGCGTCTGGGCGTGCAGGACGCACCCGCCGAGAACATCGACTACTACCGGCTGCTCGACACGCCCGCCCCGGGTGCGGACGTGGCGATCGGCGACACCGCGCTGTTCGCCTTCCGCACCCAGATCTTCGTCACCCGTTCGACCGTTGCCGTCGTCTCCGGACTCGCCTCCGGCTCTCCCCGGCTCAACGGCCTGTACGACGCCCAGGGCCGCGCCCTGTAAGGAGCACCTCATGGCCAAGACCGTCATCGTCGTCGTCGACGGATTCGGAGTCGGCGCCATGCCCGACGCGGGCACCCTGCGTCCAGGCGACCTCTCCGCCGACACCTGCGGGCATGTCCTCGACCACGCGCGCACCGCGTTCGGCCGGCCGCTGCGGCTGCCGGCGCTCGGTGCTCTGGGACTCGGGCTGGTCCATCCGCATCAGGACCTGGCGCGCCGGACCCACCTGCCCGTGGCCGCGGGAAGGGCCGCCCTCGGCTATCCGGGCGCGGACACCTTCGCCGGACATCAGACCATGATGGGCGCCGACTTCACCCGGGTGACGGTGGCCCGGCTCGGCGATCACCTCGCCGAGGTGACCGCCGCGCTGGAGACCGCCGGCCATCGGGCCGAAGTGGTCGACGGCAAGCCTCTGCTCGTCGTCGACGGCGTGGTCCTCGTCCACGACAACCTGGAGGCCGACCCCGGGATCAACTGGAACGCGTCGGGCCGCCTCGACGACGTCCCCTTCGACGGGCCCGGCGGGATCCTCGCCATCGCCCGGACCGTGCGAACCGTCGCTCCGGTCGCCCGCGTCATCGCGGTCGGGGGCCACGCGGACGGCCCCCTCGGCGCGTTCGTCCGCGACGGGGACGGCGGGACGACCGGGCTCGACACCCCGGCCAGCGGCTTCTACCGCAACGGTGGGCTCCAGGTGCAGCACCTGGGCGCCCCGCTCGACCACACCCGCCAGCTGCCCGGCCTGGCGTCCCGCGCCGGCATCCCGGTCACCCTGGTGGGCAAGGCCGCCGACATCCTGGTGTGCGAAGCGGCCGAACGCCATCCGGCCGTGGCCACCGCCGATGTCCTGTCGCACACCATGGAGGCCGTGCGGACGGAAGGGGACGCCCTCGTGGTCGCGAACGTGCAGGAGACGGATCTGGCGGGGCATCAGCAGGACGCCGGACGGTACGCACGTCTGCTGGAGCAGGTGGACGCCGGCCTCGCCGGCCTCGTCGCGCTCCTCTCGGAGCCCGGTGACCGGCTGATCGTCACCGGCGACCACGGCAACGACCCCACCATCGGCCATGCGAACCACACCCGGGAGTACGTACCGGTCCTGATCCACCGTCCCGGCTCGGACGGGGTGGAACTCCTGCCGGACGCGCACAGCCTGGCCGACGTGGGCGCCACCGCCGCGGCGTCACTGGCACTGGATCCCGAGGAGCTGGCCGGCGGCACGCCGCTGCACGCGGGCCGCCGGGCGGCCTGAGGAGCACAGGGCGGAACGTAAACGGAGGCGGGCCGGGCAGGAGATCCTGCCCGGCCCGCCTGCGGTTCGAGACACACGCCGGCCCCGGGCTGCAGCCGGAGGCAGGCGGGCCTGTCACGCGCGTGAGCGCGTCGCGGACGAAGGTGCGGCTCAGCGGATGGTGGTGACCCGCTTCTCCTTCAGGGACGCACAGTTGGAGTTCTCCACCGAGACGTACACGTTGCTGATCTGGCCGCCCCAGCTCACGCAGTAGCCCTTGCCGTAGACGTAGCCCGGTCCGGCGTACGACGTGAAATTCCCGTCGTCACCGGCCCACTCGTCGGTGGCGGGCACGTAGATGTACACCGACATGGCCTTCGCCGACCCGGGGTTGGCACGGATGGTCGCGACGCAGTTCCTGCCGTTGGCGGAGTTGTACGTCAGGTAGACGGTGCCCAGCGAGCCGACCGGCACGGAGTTCACGGTCTTGTAGGCCTTGCCGCAGACGGCCTGCGGCGTGACGTTGGGTGCGGCGGAGGCTGTCGTGCTGAAGGCGACCGTGCCGGCCACCGCGAGTGTGGTGGCCGCCCCGAGCGCCGCGACATTACGTGCGATTCTCATATTTCCCCCTTGTGTCCCTGAGAGCTGTTTGCTCCTGCTTGATGTGACCCCCGAACGGCCCCGATGGTTGCACGCACGTTACGCAGAGATGCTGAACGATCACACAGACGCGTCGGGCCTGACGGCACGGCCGGACGAGCGGTCCGTCGATCGGCGACAAACACAGCCCGGCCACCACGCGCTCGACGCGCCCGTCGGGGTCGGGCCGGCCGAGACGTCGCCGCACCGTCGGGCCACTTTGCGGAACCTTTACCCGCATCGGCCCGTTGACCGGATGAGCGCACGGGCTCGTGAACGACAACTCAGACGAAGACCGAGGTGACCTCGATGGCAGTGTGGGACCGGCTCAAGGATCAGGCCAGGACTCTCCAGCAGTCCCAGGGCGCGCGCGGGTCGGCCGCCGGCAGAAGCGGCGGGCAGGGGGCCGGGGGTGGTTCGCGCGCCCAGTTGGTCAGCACGCTGAAGTCACAGCTCGCCTCTCTCAAGACGGAGCTGAAGAGCGGGGCCTACCGGGACGCGAGCATGGCGATGTGCGCGCTGGTCGCGGCTGCGGACGGGCGGGTGGACCCTGCCGAGCGTCAGCACGTGGAGTCGATGATCCTCGGCAACGACGTACTGCAGAACTTCCCGGCCGAGCAGTTGCGTCAGCGCTTCAACAAGCACGTGGACCAGCTGAGCCTCAACTTCCAACAGGGCAAGGCGGAGGCACTGCAGGAGATCGTCAAGACGGCCAAGAAGCCGACCGAGGCGAGGGCCGTGCTCCAGACCGGCATCGTCGTCGCCGGCGCCGACGGCACCTTCTCCCAGGCAGAGCACATGATTCTCCGGGAGGCCTGCACCGCGCTGGGGCTGTCCCCTGCGGAGTTCCAGCTCTGATCCCGGGGAAGGTCCGGTCGTGCCCTTCCCCGGCTGCACCGCCGTCCCCTGTTCGGACGCGCGCGTCCGCCGGATCACATTCGGAGCAGCTCGCAGCAGCCGGCGCGCGGCCCCGGACGGCTGCGGGTCACGCCTGCGACGACGGTGGCCCGGACGCGGGCCTGCGCTCCGCGGGGAGGGCGCAGGCCGGTGTTCCGCCCGGCATCCGCTGCCGGTTGTTCGCGATCAGCCGGTACACGCCGTGGGCGATCCATCGGAGGGGTGGCAGGGTGAGCAGGACCCCGGGGACGGCCCAGCCCTTCCCCGCGCTAAGCAGCAGCTTGGCGACGGCCTGCGCACCTCCGTGGACCGCTCCGGTGGGCGTGATCCACAGCAGTTCGTACTCCGCCCGCTCGCGGGCGGTGCCGAGGGAGCCGAGATCGGCGAACTGCCAGGGCGTGATGTCGCAGCGTGGGCGGACATGGCGCTCGGCGAACAGGACGGAAGAGGTGCAGAAGGCGCAGTCTCCGTCGTAGATGAGTACAGGTCGCGTCTGCATGCCCTCATCATGCAGCAGGGGCGCATCGGACGATCGCCCCCTCGGGTGAGCACACGCGTCGCGGTGCCGCCCCGGCCATCCGCAACCTGGCTCGGGCGGCCGGGGTGGCCGGCCCTTGCTGACCCACCGGCAGCTCGTGGGGGTGCGGACGGGGGTGGCGTCGATGTACGGGGCGGGCGCACCGACGGCTGTGATCTTGTCCGGCGGGAGGTGCGTGGGACGCCACCCTCACGGCGACGTGACAGTGGCCGGCGCCTGCGCAGTCGGACCGGGAAAGCCCAGGCGCTGTCACGAATCGCGTTCTGGCTCGACTTCACGGTGAGCCTTGCGGTCGCGGTCGAGTGCGTCGGCAAGCCGGGTGCCGGGGTCACCGGTGAGATGGTGACGAGACCGCCCGGTCGGCCACGTGGAGATTCCGTCGTCCGCCCACCGGGGAACGACGTGGAAGTGCAGGTGGGGCACCGACTGTTCCGATCCGGGTCCGCTGGCGCTCAGAATGTTGACGCCTGAGGCGTCCAATTCGGTCCTCATGGCTGCCGCCACGCGCTGGACCAGCGACATCAACTCGTTCAGCACGTCGGACGGGACGTCGAAAACATCCGCGTAATGACGGGTGGGAACCACGAGGGTGTGCCCCGGCCCGAGCGGGTTCAGCGGAGTGAAAGCGCAGACCTCGGCCTCGCGGGCCGTCCAGCGTGCGGTGCCTTCATGGATGAGTTGGCAGAAGACGCAGTCCATGCACCCGACCCTGTCAGAGCACTGCGCGGTCGCAGCAGGGTGCGACAGGTCCCGCACGAGATGCGGCCCACAAAAGTCGTTGAGCCCGCACCCTGCAGTCGTGTTGTCTGGCGGCACAAGGGATTCAGTGCCGTAGGGGCCCGCTCGGCTCCAGCAGGGAGTGAGACGTGCAGGACGTCGCCGGCGACCCGGCTGCCCACAATCGGGCAGCCTGGGACAGGTATGTCCAGGAGGGCAACGAGTGGTCGAGGCCGGTGAGCGCCGAGGAGGTCGCGCGCGCCCGGAGCGGCGACTGGTCGGTCGTCCTCATCGGCCATGAGCCGGTGGACCGCTCCTGGCTTCCGGCGGACCTGGCCGGTAAGGACGTGTTGTGCCTGGCCTCCGGCGGTGGCCAGCAGGGCCCGATCCTCGCCGCCGCAGGGGCGCGGGTCACCGTGTTCGACAACTCACCGCGCCAGCTCGGCCAGGACCGGATGGTCGCGGCGCGCGACGGCCTCGACCTGCGCACCGTCCTCGGCGACATGCGCGATCTCAGCACCTTCGGCGACGCCACGTTCGACGTCGTGTTCCATCCGGTCTCCAACCTGTTCGTCCCTGACGTGGCGACGGTGTGGCGAGAGTGCTTCCGCACCCTGCGGCCAGGCGGCACTCTGCTTGCGGGCTTCCTCAACCCTGACGCGTACCTGTTCGACCACGAGGCGCTCGACGAGCGCGGCGAGCTGGTCGTCGTCCACACGCTGCCCTACAGCGATGTCACGCACTACTCCGCCGAGGAACGTGCCACAAAGTTCGGCGCGGACGCCGCGCTTGAATACAGCCACACCCTCACCGACCAGATCGGCGGGCAGCTTGCCGCGGGGTTCGTCCTGACCCGCTTCGCGGAGGCTCCGCACCAATCCAACGCATCCGCTCCCTACCTGTCGAACTACTTTGCGACCCAGGCGGTCAAGCCGGGCTGACCTCCACAGCCCACTCACCCGGCTACGGGTCTCGCACCCCTGCTCGATCGGGCACACGGTATGGGCTCCGCGTTCGACTCGCCGCACCACTGCGCCCGGCCCTCCGACCTCGACCTGACGGCCCTGCTCGCCGGCCTGGAGACGCGCGCACACCAGGCGGGCCGGGGCGAGTCGCCGCGCACCGCCACCAGAACGTCATACGTATCTGCGAGGAAGAAGCCGTCCCGTCCCGGCACACCGCCCTGGCCGGGAGGGGAGCACACAACGTCCAGGCTCCTGCAACTCCACGCTTGCCCCTTGGTCAAACATTAGCTTAGGCTTACCTAACTTTTACCGAGGGCGTGAGTCGCCGACGGTCTGCGCGCTGAAAGTACGTCACCGCGCGTGCCCGGCCGCCGGTTGCGAGCGCTTCGGGAAGCTGACCGACAGCGGACGGAAGGGCGCGGTCATCCGACCCGCGCCCCATACCTCGTGGGCCTCCCCGGAGGCACACGTCCAGGGAGAACAGCACACATGGCCCTGCTCAACCGCCGTGTCCCCCGCACAGCCGCGATCGCCGTGGCGCTCACCTCCGGTTGCGCACTCGCACTGACCGGGACCGGGACCGCCACAGCCGGCAGCGGCGATGTCACCGGTACCCGGGACGGTTCACACGTCACGTCGCTGCCGCTCGCGAAGGGGCTCTACCAGTCCGCGTACTCCGAGCGCAACGACGTACTCTGGGCCACCGCCTCCGTGGGACAGCCGCCTGCCCCCGTCACGGGATCGCAGTTGCTGCGCATCGATCCCGAGACCCTGGAGGTGGAAGCTTCCTACACGCCTCCCGCGAACGGCACGGTCGAAGCCGTCTACGGCATCGACGTGGACGACGAGCACAACACCGTCTGGGTGACCAACACCCGGGACAACTCGGTCGCCGTCTACAGCCAGAGGACCGGACGGCACATCGTCACCCTGCCCGACGTGAACCACTCACGCGAAGTCGTGGTGGACGAGAAGCGCGACGTCGTGTGGGCCAGCTCTTTCAGTGACGGCGCCCTCGTGGCCTTCGACAGCCGTACGTTCGAGGAGATCAGGCGCGTCACCGTCCAGGGGAGCGGGCCGACGGGGCTGACGGTGGACGAACGGACCGGGACGGTCTACGCCGCCGACCACACCCACAGCCGGATCATCGAAGTCGCTCCTGGTTCCCGCACGCCTCGCCTCATCCCCACGGGCGGCGGACCGCTCTCGATCGCGCTCTCCGCCGACGGGCGCAGCGCCTACACCGCCGACCAGACTTCGGGAACCTTGTCGGTCGTCGATCTGCGGAAAGGCACCGTAGCCCGGTCCGTGGAGACGGGCGGAGGTGCGAAGTCGGTCGCCGTCGAACCGTGCTCGGGCCGGGTACTCGTCGTCAACCGGCTGGCCGGAAGCCTGTCGGTGGTCGATCCCCGCGCCGGGAGGGTCGTGGAGACCGTCGCCACCCGGGCTCTGCCCAACCACGTCAAGGCAACCGGGGACGGCACCGCCTTCGTCGTCGACAAGTCCGGCTCGGGTCCCGCGGGAGAGGACGGACTCACGCGGATACGGATCAGCCCTGAGACCCCCCTCCGCCACGGCCCCACCGGCCTGCGTCCCGGATGCTGACCTGACCGGTGCCCCGGCCGGTGCGGCGGACGGGGCCGAAGGCTGACGGCTGACCGCACACCGGCGGCGGGCGGCGGGCTGCGGGCGGCCGACCCTGCTCCCCCGACTCCTCCACCTCCTGCACCGGACGCCCGCGGCGACACAGCGGCACAGCAACACGGCGACACGGCCCGGAACAGCGCAGGTCGAGGGCAGTCCCCGCCCTACCCTGGACAGGTCAGGTCGCCGACAGCCGGGTGCGCACCGACCGCCCTCGCAGTCCTGGGCGATCAGCGGACGGCTGTGCGGCAGGTACCTTCGGACCCAGGAAGTCTCCGCCCCGTGCCCACACCCCTCCCCCGCCGCGCGGCGTTCTCCGCGCTGGCCGGTCTCGCAGCCCTTCCGCTCACCGGGTGCGGCACGGCCGCACCGGCCGCCGCGCCCCCGGCCCCCTCCGGGGCAGCGTCCTCCCGGCCCCAGGGAACACCGCCGGGTACCCGACGCGCCTTCGCCGATCTGGAACAGACGTTCGACGCCCGACTGGGTGTGTATGCAGTGGACACCGGAAGCGGCGGGTTCGTCGCCCACCGCGCCGATGAACGCTTCGCCTACGCTTCGACCTGCAAGGCACTGCTGGCCGGCGCCCATCTGGACAGATACACGCTCAGGCAGCTCGGACGGCGCGTCCGGTACGGCACCGGTGACCTCGTCCCCAATTCCCCCGTCACCGAACAGCACGTGGACGACGGCCTCACACTGCGCGACCTGTGCGACGCCGCCATCCGGTACAGCGACAACACCGCGGCCAATCTGCTCTTCCGCGACCTCGGTGGCCCCCGGGGCCTGCAGGACGCGCTCGCCGCCCTCGGCGACCGCACCACGCAGTGCGACCGGTACGAGACGGAGCTCAGCGAAGCGGCGCCCGGCGACCCTCGCGACACCAGCACGCCTCGCGCCCTGGCTGCCGATCTGCGTGCCTACGCGCTCGGCGACGTCCTCGGCCGGGAGAAGCGGGCCGTGTTGACCGACTGGCTCGACCGGAACACCACCGGTGACGCCCTCATCCGCGCGGGCACCCCGGCCGGTTGGACGGTGGGCGACAAGACCGGCCTCGGTGGCTACGGCACCCGTAACGACATCGCCGTCGTCAGGCCGCCGACTTCCGCGCCGATCGTCATCGCCGTGCTGACCCGCCGCGACACCCAGGAGGCGGAACCGCAGGACGCCCTCGTCGCGCAAGCAGCCCGTCTCACCTTCGCCGCCCTCACCGAGAAGGTCAGGGACGGTAGCGCAGCGGATGGTCCGCGGGCACCTCGGTGAGGACGATGCGGTGTCCGTCAGGGTCGGCGATCCACATCTCGATCAGCCCCCACGGCTCCTGGAGGGGCGGGCGCAGGACACGCGCCCCTCGCCCCGCAATCTCTTCGTGCGCGGCCGCGCAGTCGTCGACCTGCATCCAGAGCTGAACCGTCTCGGTCGGCGGGAGATCCGAGCGCCCCGAGACCTCGAGGAAGCCCCCTCCGAGGAAGTACACCGTCCCCCGTTCGGGTCCCGTGCCGAACTCCCGGTAGATCGGCAGTCCGAGCGTCCGTCCGTAGAAGTCCCGCGAGACCTCCGGGTCGCCGGGCCTCAGCAATACCCTGCTGCTCAGTACATGCACCATGGTCCGACCCTACGCGGACCGCCACGGCGGAACGAGATCCCTCGCGCCCGTCCGGCCCCCTGCGACTCAGGACGCCTCCACCGCGGCCTTGATCCGCCGGCCGAAGTCCGGGGCGTCCTTCCGGGCGGCGGCGACGGCGAGCCCGACGAGGAGCTTGCCCACACCGTGGCCCTCCAGGTCGTTGAAGATGCGTACGCGCGTTCGACCGTCCGCCAGGGGCTCGATGTCGTAGCCACCCTCCCGCGCCGTGACGAGGTTGGTGGACAACTCGTTCCAGCGGATGCGCGTCGGGGCCACCAGTTCGCTGATCCGGAATTCGCGCCGGGTCTTCATGCCGGCGTCCTTCACCGTGCTGCGGAACACGGTGCCCACCTCGGTCGGGCCGGGCGGAGTCCTGACGATGTCCTGGACACGCGGGCTGAACTTCCGGTCGTTCTCACCGTCCGCCAGGAAGGCGAACACCTCTGCAGCAGGGCGATCGATGTCGACCGTCGCCTCGAACCGGCCCATGGGGGTCTCCTCTCCTACGACGGGCGTGGCCCGCGGCGCGGCACGCCCTTGGTGACACTGCCTCTCAGCATCCGTGTTCCGCAGCCGGTCGGCAGCCGGACGGGCGCATCGGGGAGGCAATCGGGTGCCTGCGCCCGCCCGGCGAAGCGACATCCCCGCCCTCCGCCTCGCGAGTCCCTGCCCGCGCACCACGTGTGCAGCCGGACGGCGGGGGCCGGGTGACGGCGCCCTTCTGCTCGCCTCCTCGGCCCACCGGGGCCCGCACGGTTCCGGGCCGTGCGGGCCCCGGAGTCATGGAAGCCCAAGTCGCCTACTGGACATCCGAGTTCATGGGGCAGTGATGCTCATGCTCAGCCGCAGGTAGGACACGACCGGCCGACACCGCGGACACCTGAGCACGAGGTCCGGCGGAGTCGTGCGCCGCCGGACCACTCGTCCGTCACCTCCGGGCGCGCAGATGTGCTCCCGACACCCCGGGTTCAGTGCGCGATGGAGTCGATCAGCTCACGGGCACCCTGACGCAGCAGGGTGACGGCCACGGACGTTCCGAGCGTGGCAGGGTCGAGCGGACCGGCCCACTCGTGGGCGTTGAGTACGGTCTTGCCGTCAGGGGTGAACACACAGGCGCGCAGGGAGAGGTCACCGTTGCGGTGGGCCGTCGCATAACCGGCGATCGGAGAGTTGCAGTGCCCCTGGAGGACGTGGAGGAACATGCGCTCGGCCGTGGTCTCCCGGTATGTCCCCGGGTGGTTGAGCACGCTCACGGCGTCGATCGTCGCGGTGTCCTCCTCGCGGCATTGCAGGGCCAGGACGCCCGCACCGATCGGCGGGCAGATCGTCTCGGGGCCGAGCACCTCGCTGATCACATCGGGCCGGCCGATGCGGTGGAGGCCGGCGACGGCCAGGAGGAGCGCGTCCGCCTCCCCCTCGGCAAGCTTCGCGAGACGCCGGTTGGCGTTCCCGCGGAACGGTACGCAGTTCAGGTGGGGGTGTGAGGAGGCAAGTTGAGCGACCCTGCGCACGGACGAGGTGCCGACGCGGGTTCCGTCGGGCAGCTCGTCGAGCGTGAGCCCGCCCGGATGGACCAAGGCGTCGCGGATGTCGTCGCGCTCGAGGAACGCGGCGAACGTCGTGCCTGCGGGCAGCGGCCGGTCGGCGGGGATGTCCTTGACGCAGTGGACGGCCAGGTCCGCCTCCCCGGCGAGCAGGGCGGCGTCCACCTCCTTGGTGAAGGCCCCCTTGCCCTCGACCTGGGAGAGGTCTCCCATCCACTTGTCGCCCGTCGTCCGGACGGGAACGACCTCGGTGACGGTGGCGGGGTGGTGGGCCGCCAACTCGGCGCTGACACGCGCGACTTGGGCGAGGGCCATGGGTGAGTCGCGCGAGACGATACGGATCAGCTCAGGGGCGGACATGGCACCCACGATAGACGCCCCGCCCGAGCGGCGGACGTCCGACGCGGTTCGACCGCACACTTCCTCGGCGCAGCGACTCGGGGCCACGAGGACAGCCACCGTCGAAATCCAGCCGCGTTGAATTCCTCCGCGCAGGTCATTGGACGGATGTCACACCGCCCCTCCGAGGCGGACGACATTCACCCTTCCAGCAGGCCGAGTTGACGTACAGCCATCCGGATTCCGGCATGTCGGCCCGCACAGGCGCGTACCGACCCGTCCCACCCCCACCACTCCGTGGCCAGATCGAGCCCCCACGGTCCCGACTCACTCCCCCGAGGACTGTCAGCCCTCCGGTGAGATCCATAGCATGAGCCTTCAGGACGATTGATTTCACTCTCTCCGAACCGCGAGGGCTGGATGAGCAACGGGGACACCTCCATTCCGAAGAACATCGACGTGAACGTGCCGAGCGTCGCGCGGATGTACGACTACTACCTGGGCGGCAAGGACAACTACCCCGCTGACCGGGTCGCGTGCGAGCAGCTCCTGGAGGTCGTGCCGAGCACCAAGGTCCTGGCGGTCAACAACAGGCGATTCCTCCGGCGCGTCGTCCACCACCTGGCGTCCGAGTACGGGATCCGCCAGTTCATCGACCACGGATCAGGCTTGCCGACCCAGGACAACGTCCACCAGGTCGCACAGTCGGTGGATCCCGGCGCCAGGGTCGTCTACATAGACAACGACCCCATCGTCCTGGCACACGGCAAGGCCATACTCGAGGAGAACGACAGGACCGCCGTGATCCAGGCGGACATGCGGGACACCGCCGGGATCCTCGGTCATCCGGAGACGACGCGGCTCATCGACTTCGACGAGCCGGTTGCCGCCCTGTTCGTGTCGGTGCTGCACTGCATCCCCGACGAGGACGATCCCGCGGGCCTGGTGCGCCGGGTCGCGGAGCGCCTGGCACCGGGCAGCTTCCTGGTGGTGTGCCAGCTGGTGAGCGAGGACGCGGCCACCCGCGACTTCGTCACCGGCTTCATGGCCAAGAGCACCGGGAACCAGTGGGGACGGGTACGTCGCGAGGAGGACGTGCACGGCTTCCTCGAGGGCCTCGACGTGTTGGAGCCCGGCCTGGTGGAGGTCTCGACCTGGCGGCCCGACTCGGATCTGGCACCGAAGCAGGCCACGCGGGAGTGGATCGAATACGGCGGTGTCGGCCGCAAGTGGTGACGGGGCGCCGTACCGCGGGACGTACGGCGAGGGGGGCGGGGGCTCAGCGGTACCGCTCGAGCGCCTCGCCCAGCATGCCCCGGCTCTCCGCCGGACTCGGCGACTGGGCACTGAGCGAGTCCAGGATCCAGCGGTACTCGTCCGTACTCTCCTGCTTGTTCACGGACGTGGCGTTGGTCAGGTGCTCGATGTACGCGACATCCGGAAGCCCTTCCATGGCGAACCGCAGGTACGTGATGGCGTTGCCCGGCGACGTGTGGGCGGTCACCTCGAAAGGGGCCACCTGAACGATCACATGGGGCAGCTCCGTCATGTCGAGGAGGTGGGCGAGCTGCTCCGCCATCACCCGGGCGCCGCCGGTCGGACGCATCAGAACCGCCTCGTCCAGCAGCACCCAGAGCTTGGGTGCGTCAGGGCGCTTCAGCAACTCCTGCCGTCTGAGGCGGAGTTCGACGCGGCGCCGGGTGATCTCCTCCGACTCGAGGGAATGTCCGGAACGCACCACCGCATGGGCGTAGTCGGCCGTCTGCAGAAGGCCGGGGACGTAGTGCCCCTCGTAGGTACGGATGGAGGCCGCGGCCTCCTCCAGCCCGACCAGGGGCTCGAACCAGTCCGGAAGGACATCGGCGTAGTTGCGCCACCAGCCGCGCCGCCCGGCCCTGCGTACGAGTTCGATGAACTCGGCCGTCCTGGCGGCGTCGGTCACCCCGTAGAGGGCGAGCAGATCGGAGGCGTCGCGCTCCTTGCACGGAGAGTGCCCGGTCTCCATCCGGCTGATCTTGGCCGTCGAGCACCGGATGCGGTCCGCGGCGACGTCCGGAGTGATGCCTGCTTCCCCTCGCATGCGCCGAAGTTGTGCCCCCAGGACCAGGCGCAGCGCCGTGGGACTCGCCCCTGCGGCCGGGGCGAGCGTCGGCTTCCCTGGATACTGAAGCGGTTCGATGCCAGGCATGCGGACTCCTGAGGACGGGCGTCGTGACGCCAGTGTGCCATCAGGAGCCCCATGAGGACCCGGCATATGCGGGAGTGCCGTGCCTTTTCGGCCCGCTCCGCCGTGAGTTCAGCCGGCCATGGTGTCGAAATCGCCGTCCCTGACACCCGCGAGGAACGCGCATACTTCGTCCCCGGTGTAGACGAGGGCGGGCCCTTCGGGGTGCCTGGAGTTGCGTACGGCCACATCTCCGCCGGGGAGCAGGGCCATCTCCACACAGTTTCCGCTGGGGTTGCTGTGATGGCTCTTCTTCCACACCACGCCCGTAAGGGAGTCGGCCGGTACACCGTTGTCGAACTGCTGCATGCGTTCTGTTCCTTGTCGTCGCGCTGATACATCCTGGTGCGCCACCAGGGCCCGCACCGGGTGAACAGGTGTCTCCTGCCCACACCGTCGGGTGCAATTCCGGATGCAATTGCAGCCGGTGGTCGGACGGCGGTGATACTAGTGGCCCCCGGGGTCGACGGCACCACCGACCGGCCTTCAGCAAAGGGTGACCAGGACTCGTGCCCGCGCAGAGACCGCCACCTCACGAAGTGGCAGTCATGCTTCCCGAACCGGCGGGAACAGGTGCGGATCCGCACAAGGAGCCGGCACGCGACCTCGGCATCGGGACCCCGGGATTCGCCACGCGCGAGGTGGACACGGATCCCGAGAGCCTCAGGCAGGCAAGGGCGTTCGTGCGTGAGGCGCTCGACCCGTGGGGCTGCGATCCTGCGCGGACGATGTCGTTCTGGTGGCGGATGAACTGATGAGCAACGCGGTCTGCCATGGACTGCGGGACGACGGGCGGTGCACGGCGCACCTCGGCCTGGCGCGGCAGGACGGCACGCTGGTGTGCGCGGTGAACGACCCCAGCCCCGACGTCCCCGTGCTGCGCCGGCCCGACGGGTCCCTCGAGCGGGGCCGCGGTCTGCGCATCATCGACGCACTGAGCAGCTCCTGGGGCTGGTCCCGGCCCACGGGCAGAGGCAAGACCGCCTGGCCCAGGATTCCCGTCCGGCGGCCCTCCGCGTGCTACAGCCCGGCCAGCGCGGTCCACGCCTCGGCCAGGACCGCATGCCCGAGGGGTGTGGGGTGGACGCCGTCACCCGCGATGTACTCGGCGCCGCCGGCGGCGCGCGCCGCCTGGTTCAGCAGGCCGTCCGCCGCCAGCAACGCGGCGCCGAACTCCTCGGACAGCCGCCGGACTGCGTGAATTCTGGGGTCGAGGTCCTCGCGCCAGGCCCACTGCTCGGCCCGCACCGGTACGAGGAAGGGCTCGATGAGGATCAGCTGGGCGTCCAGCTCGTCCCGCACCTGGGTGAGGATGGCGCGGTAGTCCTCTTCGTACGCACGTGCCGTGGTGACGGCCCCGGAGTCGTAGCGGCGCCAGGTGTCGTTCACGCCGATCAGGATCGAGACCACATCGGGCGCAAGATCCAAGGCGTCCTCACGCCAGCGGGCCCGCAGGTCCGAGACGCGGTCTCCAGCGATCCCCCGGTTGAAGAAGGTGATGCCGCTGTCCTGCCGCGCGGACCTGACGCGGTCGGCCGCCAGCCGGGCGTACCCGTTGCCCATGGGGCTGTCCGGTTCCACCAGCCGGCCCACATCGGTGATGCTGTCGCCCTGGAACAGGACGGTTGCCGAGGGGTTCAGGCTGATGGTCACGCGGTGCTCCGTACGGTGAGGATCCAATGGGACGCCGGGGATGATCCTGCCCACACAGACGCAGGGCATGATCCCTGCCGGGCCCGCGTCCCTTCCGGCCCTGTCTAACGGGCGGCGGCCGGGGCGTGGACCGCGCTGAAGTCCATCACGCTCTCCACCTCCAGCAGGGTCGCCTCCGCCACCCGCCGCACCTCGGCCGGAACGTCGCCCTGCTCCTCCACCAGACCGGCGTAGATCGGCGCGTCGGATGCCTCTGCGAAACTCACGTGAACTGCCTAACGATCGGTTATGCCCGCCAATCAGCGGAAACGGGAGCCGAGTGTACGCGGTCCCCTCCGGCCGCCTGGGAGCGGACCCGCAGAACCGTCCGTGGGCGCCGGAGGGCCGGCCGCCTGCCCCGCCCCCCGGCGTGATCGGTTTCCCACCCGCAGCCGGGCGGGGAACCCGGTCCGTTACTCGATGACGAGCTCGACGTCGATGTTGCCGCGCGTGGCCTTGGAGTAGGGGCAGTAGGCGTGCGTGGCCTCGACCAGACGCCGGCCCGTCTCCCCCTCGAGCTCCTCGGGAAGCTCGACGCGCATGACGACCGCGAGGCCGAAGCCGGTGTCGTCCTTGCCGATCGACACCTCGGCCGTCACGGAGACGTCCTTGGTGTCGACCTTCATCTCGCGTGCGACCGCACCCATGGCACTGGCGAAGCACGCGGCGTAACCGGCGGCGAAGAGCTGTTCCGGGTTGGTGCCCTCCCCGTTGCCCCCGAGAGCCGGCGGCATCGCGAGCGCGAGGTCGATCTGTCCGTCCGAGCTCACGGCCCGGCCTTCACGGCCGTTCGCGGTGGCGGCAGCGGTGTAGAGCGCGTCCATGGGTGACCTTCTCTCGTCGTCGGTGACCGCGGACCGGCCACACCCAAGATGGTTGCACACAAGTGAATTGCACACAACTTAATGATGGGCGGCACGCTACTCTGGACCCATGACGTCTCCAACCACCCCGGCCCCCGACCTCGCCGGCCTGCCGGACGCCGAGCTCCTCAAGCTGGACCACCAGGTCTGCTTCTCGCTGCAGGCGGCGTCCCGGGCGTTCGGCGGTGTCTACCGTGAAGCGCTGCGGGACCTCGGCCTCACCTACCCCCAGTACCTGGCGATGATGGTCCTGTGGGAGCACGGCCCGCTGCCCGTCAAGACCATCGGCGAGCGACTGCACCTGGACTCCGGGACTCTGTCCCCGCTGCTCAAGCGGCTGGAGTCGGCCGGACTCGTCAGGCGCGAGCGCAGCGTGGAGGACGAGCGGTCGGTCACCGTCCACCTCACCGACAGCGGGACCGCGCTGCGTGAGCGCGCCCTGCCCGTCCCCCGCTCGATCCTTCGGGCTACGGGCATGTCGGTCCAGGAGGTGCTCGCTCTGCAGGAGACCCTGGGGCGGCTCACCTCGTCGCTCGGGCGCGCCGGCTGACCCACCTCGCCCGCAGGGCGGCAGCCGCGTCCGGACGGTTGCGCACTCGCCGCAGCCCGGACGCCGAAATATGATGCAGGAACTATCGCAACGCGGAGCGGCCCATGAACCGGCGTCGAACTCCCCGGTCCGCGAGCGCCGAGGACCTGCTCAGCACCTTGCAGCACCTGACTGCCCGAGCCCGGCAGGAGGTGGAACTGCATCAGGCTCGCGTGGAGCTGGCCCAGGCCCTGCAGCGCAACATGCTCCCGGCGGCCCTGCCCGCCTTCCCGGGCCTGCAGACCGCCGCCCGCTACGCTCCCGCCCGCGACGGGCTGGACATCGGCGGCGACTGGTACGACGGCTTCATGCTCCCGGACGGATCACTGGGCCTGGCCATCGGCGACGTCCAGGGGCACGACGTGGAGGCCGCCGCCTTCATGGGCCAGATCCGGATCGCCATGCGCGCGATCGCCAGCTCGGCCACCGATCCCGGTGAGGTGATGGGCCGCACGAACGACCTGATCCTGTCGATGGACTCCGCCCTCTTCGCCACGTGTTCCTTCCTCCGGCTGGATCCGCTCACCCGGGAACTGCGGAGCGCCCGCGCGGGTCATGTCGCCTCCGTGTGGGCGACCACCGACGGACGCTCGGGCATCACAGCCGACGCCGGGGGTCTCCCGCTGGGCATCGAGCTTCGTCAGCACTACCCCGTCACCCACCGGGATCTGGACGTCGACGGCGCGTTCGTCCTGCTCACCGACGGAGTCATCGAAGGGCCGTCGCTCTCGATCGACGACGGACTGGACCGGATAAGGCGCCTGGTGAGCGCCCACGCCGGCGCCGACGCCGAGGAGCTCGCGGACCGGGTACTCCGTGCCGCGGTCTTCACCGGGCACGAGGACGATGCGGCCGTGCTCGTCCTGCGCCACGACGGCACCCCCTCCGGACCCGGGTGAGCACGGACCCCGGCACGCGTGTCACCCAGGGCGGGGCCACCGTGGGCGGTGTCTTATGAGACGCGTGATCCGCAGCGAGAAGACCAGACGCCGAACCGTGATCGTTCTGCAGATGCTGGGCATCGCCGCCGCCTACTACGTGTCGGGGCAGATCGGTCTCCGCAGGCAGGTCGAGGTGGAGGGGGCGATCGTCACCCCGCTCTGGCCGCCGTCCGGGATCGCCCTGGCATCGCTGTTCTACCTGGGTGCCCGCGTCTGGCCCGGCATCGCACTCGGCTCCCTGTGCACCGTCATCTCGATGAGCGACGGCTTCTCCTTCTGGGGCCTCGCTGTCGCGACGGGCAGTGCCGTGGCGCCGCTCGGCTCCTATCTGGCCCTGAGGGCGGTGGGATTCCGCATCGAACTGGACCGGCTCCGGGACGGGGTCGCCCTGGTGTTCCTGGGGGCCCTGGCCGGCATGGTCATCAGCGCCACCACGGGTGCGGGCGTCCAGTTCCTGAGCGGGGCGCTTCCCGCCGGGGACTTCTGGCAGGTGTGGTCCGCCTGGTGGGCGGGCGACGCGATGGGCGTGCTGGTGGTCACCCCGCTCCTGTTCGTGCTGCGGAGGGCGCGCCTGCCGCGGCTGGACGACCGGTGGGCGGAGGCTGGGGGACTCGCGGTCGTCACCGTGGTGGCGGCGATCGTGGCGACCAGAAGTCCGCTGTCCATGATCTATCTCGTCTTCCCGGTCCTGATCTGGGCGGCACTCCGCTTCCAGCTGGCCGGCAGCGCTCCGTGCGCTCTCTTCATGTCCGTCATGGCGATCATCGCGGGCACCGACGGGGTGGGCCCGTTCGACGGGCATTCGGTGCTCGAGGTGACGGTCAACCTGTGCATCCTCAACGGGTGCGTGGCGCTGACCGCGCTGCTGCTCGCCGCGATCGTGACCGAGCACAACAACATCCGCCACGAGACGGAGGTGGCCTGCGAGGAGCTGGCCGCCCTGGTGGAGGAGCTCGCCCCGCGGCCGTCGGCGGGGGGCTCCTCCGACGGGCCACCGGGCGCGCAGGACTGAATCCGTCCGTCCGGACCGGACCCGCCGGGCGGTTCGTCCTCAGTCCGTACGGGGGAAGTGCCGCTCCAGGAAGTCGTTCCGGAAGGTGCCGGCCGGGTCGAGACGGGCCGTCAGCCGCTCGAAGTCGGCGTAGTGGCCGTACAGCTCACGCAGGGTGTCCGGCGGTGTGGTGAAGACCTTGCCCCAGTGCGGCCTGGCTCCGAACGGGGCGAGAGCCTCCTCGATCGCTCCGAGCACGGGCGTGACGGCTGCGGTGTCGGGCACCCAGGTGAAGTGGAACGCCACCGAATCCCTGCCCTGGGCCGGGCTGAGCCACAGGTCGTCACCGGCCACGGTGCGGATCTCCCCGATCTGGAGCAGGGGCGAGATCTGCTGCCGGATCCGGTCGAGTGCCTGGTAGGCGGCGACGGCGTCGTGCCGGGAGACGAAGTACTCCGACTGCAGTTCCTCCCCGTTGCTCGGGGTGAATTCCAGGCGGAAGTGGGGCAGCCTGGCGTGCCAGGGGCCCGGGAGGCCCTGCTGCCGGGTGCAGTGTTCGGCCGCCACACCGGGGACCGGGTGCCTCGGTCCCTCCGCGAGCGTCGCCCCGTGCCACCGGTGCGGGGCCGTGCCGGGGCCGTCGGCCCCGACACGCCGCTTGAGCCACGCCTGGTCGATGGGGCCGCCGTGCCAGCCGGTGAAGAGACTCACGCTGTAGGCCTCGGACATGATCTCGTCGAACCGGTCGAGCAGCGGCTCCTGCGGGAGCCCCTCGTACACCCACTGCTGGATCTCGAACGCAGGCACGAGATCCAGGGTCAGCCGGGTGACCACTCCCAGCGCGCCCAGGGAGACCACCGCACCGTCGAAGTCGGCGTCGCCCCGCTCCAGCCGCGCGAGTCCGCCGTCCGCGGTGACGAACTCAAGCGCCCTGACGGCACCGGCGAGGGAGCGGTTTCCCACGCCGGATCCGTGCGTGCCGGTGGCGCAGGCACCCGCGACGGAGATGTGCGGGAGCGAGCCCAGGTTGTGCAGTGCGAACCCGCTGCGGTGCAGCGTGCCGGTCAGCTCGCCGAAGCGGAGCCCGGCGCTCACCGTCGCCGTCCCGGCTTCCCGGTCGATCTCGACGGAGCGGGGCAGCCCGGCGACGGATATGAGGGCGCCACGGGTGTCGGCGACGGTGTTGAAGGAGTGGCCGGTACCCAGTGCTCTCACGGCCGTGCTCGCGGCCACGACGTCCTGGAGCTCGGCGACCGAGGAAGGGGTGTGGAGCTGCTTCGCGCCGAAGGTGATGTTGCCCGCCCAGTTCGTCAGGCGTGCGGACGGGGCGGGCGCGGAATGGTCGATCATGCTCCGGAGCTTACGCTCCGGCCGCCCGCGGGATCAGGGCTTGCGTCCCACTCCGCTCATGGCGGGGCCGGGCGGTCCTTCCCGCCCGCTCCCGCCGGGTTCGGGACGCCAGTCCGACGTCATGACGACGCCGGGCTCGACCAGCTCGAGTCCGTCGAAGAACGCGGCGACCCGGGCCGGGCCACGCAGGTGGTACGCGCTCGGGGCGTGGGCGTTGTACGCCTCGATCGCGCGGTTCATCGTGTCGCTGGTGTCCGTGCCGTCGGCGAGGGCGAGGTGGCTTCCGGAGGGGAGCGCCGCCATCAGCCGGCCGGCCAGGGCCCACGGATCCTCCTCGTCGGACAGCTGTCCCATGATTCCCAGGAGCATCAGACCGACGGGCCGCCGGAGATCCAGGGTCCGGGCGGCCTCCTCGATGATGCGGCCGGTGTCGCGTACATCCGCGTCGACGTACGCGCACGCACCCTCCGGGGTGCTGCTCAGGAGGGCGCGGGCGTGCGTCAGTACGAGTGGGTCGTTGTCGACGTAGACGACCCGGGATTCCGGGGCCAGCCGCTGCGCGACCTCGTGGGTGTTGTCGGCCGTGGGCAGTCCGGTACCGATGTCGAGGAACTGTGTGATCCCCGCCTCGCCGGTCAGGAAGCCTACGGCGCGGGCGAGGAAGGCTCTCTGGTCACGCGCGACATCCGCGATGTCCGGGAAGGCATGGATGATCGTCTCGCCGGCCTCGGCGTCGGCGGGGTAGTTGTCCTTGCCTCCGAGCAGGTAGTTCCAGACCCGGGCGGAGTGCGGCACGTCCGTCCGCAGCCGGTCGGCGGCGGGCTGTCGGTGATCGCTCATGTCGGAAGCCTCACCCCTCGTACGGGCGGAGCCGTGCGTGCGCGGGGGTCAGTACGGCAGAGGACGCCCGGAGGGCGTTCGCAGGTCCAGCGGGGGCGGCCCCGCGGGGGGCTGCGGACGGCGGACGATCTGGATGCGGCCCACGGCCACCACCTCCTCCTGGTAACCCGGTATCTGCCCATCCAGGCGCCCTTCACACGTGCGAGGGCCGACCGGACCGCCCGGACCCGCCCGCGGATGCGGACCCGGCGATGTGCGGTGACCCTGGACGGGTGGGGGAAGCCGAGGGCGAGGAGGATCAGCCATGTCCGCGATGGACAAGATCAAGAAGATGCTGAAGGGCCACGAGGACCAGGCCGGGAAGGGCGTCGACAAGGCCGGCGACATGGTCGACGACCGGACGCAGGGCAAGTACGCCAAGCATGTCGACACCGGTCAGGACAAGCTCAAGCAGCAGCTCGGCTCGGACCGGGACACGGACGACCCGCCCCGTCGCTGATCATCGGACGGGCCGGCTCCTCCGGTCCCGCGCGCCCCCGGACCCGGCGGCGGACCACGTCCGCCGCCGGGTCCGGCATGTCCGACTGCGGTCCGTATCCGGGAGCGGATATCGAGCACACGGCCGGATTCCTGTTATCGTCCCCGCCGCACAGCGTCTCCCGAGTGTGGGAAGTGACGGAACAGGATCCCGGAAGAGTGAGCACAGCATGGGCGAGGCACGCGAGACGGCGTTGATCAAGGCGGCGCAGAAGGGCGACACCGAGGCGCAGGACCGGCTCGTCGCGTCGTACCTGCCGCTGGTCTACAACATCGTCGGCCGTGCGCTGAACGGCCATGCCGATGTCGACGACGTGGTCCAGGACAGCGTGCTGCGCATGCTCCGCGGCCTGCCCTCGCTGCGGACGCCCAAGAGCTTCAGGTCATGGTTCGTGGCCATCACCATGAACGAGATACGCGGACACTGGCGCGAGCGCAGGACCGGGGAGATGTCCGCGGACCGTATGGAGGACGCGTACGACGTGGTCGACCCCGCCGCCGACTTCGTCGAGCTGACGATCGTACGGCTGGGCCTGACGGGCCAGCGCCGGGAGGCCGCCGAGGCCACCCGGTGGCTGGACGACGAGGACCGCGAGCTGGTGTCGCTGTGGTGGCTGGAGACGGCGGGCGAGCTGTCCCGCGCCGAGGTCGCGAGCGCCCTGGACCTGTCACCCCAGCACACCGCGGTACGCGTCCAGCGGATGAAGGAGCGGCTGGAGGCGGCGCGGGTGGTGGTGCGCGCCCTGGCGGCGGACCCGCGCTGCGTCCTGCTGGAGGACCTGACCGCCCGGTGGGACGGTGTGCCGTCCGCGCTGTGGCGCAAGCGGCTGGTACGCCACGCGCGAGAGTGCACGGTGTGCGCGGGGCACCGCTCCGGCCTGGTGCCCGCGGAGGGGCTGCTGGTGGGGCTGGCCCTCGTGCCGGTGGCGGCGGCCGCGGCCGGACCCACGGCGGACATCCTGCCGACGGCGTTGCTGCCCGCCGCCCACGGCTCCGCGTCCGGTGCGGGACGCGCCGCGCGACGCCGTGAAGGGGCGCGGCGCCGACGCCGCACCACGGTCGTCGCCGGGCTCGCGGCGGTCGCGGTGCTGGGCGGCGGCGGAGCCGTCGTGCACCTGTACACGGACGACGCGGGCGAGGATCCCGCGACCGCCGTCGAGCCTCTCACCGGGCCGTCGGCCCCTGTGAGCAGATCGTCCTCCCCGTCGGCGTCGCCCTCCTCCGCCTCCCCGTCGGCGTCGTCCGCCTCACCGACACCCTCCGCGAGCGCCTCCCCGTCCGCCTCCAGGAGCCGCAGCGCCTCCCCCGGGCCCAAGCCCACGCGGAAGTCGCATGGACCGTCCTCCGCACCGGCCGCCGCGCCCGAGCCCTCGTCGCCCCCGACAGCGGCCGAAGAGGTCATCGCGCTGGTCAACGCCGAGCGGTCCGAGGAGGGGTGCGGCCCGGTCAGGGCCAACAGCCTGCTGGCGACGGCCGCGTCACGGCACTCCGCCGACATGGCGGCGCGGGACTACTTCTCCCACACCTCCCCCGACGGCACGGATCCCGGCGCACGCATCACCGCCGTCGGGTACAGGTGGAGCACGTACGGCGAGAACATAGCGAAGGGCCAGCAGACCGCCGCGGCGGTGATGGACTCCTGGATGAACAGCCCCGGCCACCGGGCGAACATCCTCAACTGCGCCTTCAAGGAGATCGGGGTGGGCAAGGAGGACTCGTCCGGCGGACCTGTCTGGACGCAGAACTTCGCCGCGGCGCTCTGACACCCGCGGTCCGGATCACCGTCATACGGCGGAAACGATCAGGTAGCACTCCCTCCATGCAAGGGATCTAGGCTGGGTCCGAGCCCAGGCCGAAGGCGTCCGCCGGCGACACGACGTCTTCTCCCGCGGACAGGAGCATGGTGACCACACCTACTCGTCCCACCGATCGGCTTCCCCCGTGGCTCGCGCATGTGCTGCGGGCCCAGCGCGGTCCCGTCCCGTGGAACGCCGTCCTGCGCGGGGCGCTGGCGGCCGCGCCGCTGCTCGTGACCGTGCTCTCCGAGCGGCCGACCGCGGGTGTCCCCGCAGCACTCGGCGCCATGCTGGCCGGCATCAACGACCGGCCCGGCAGCCGCCGCGCCTCGGTGGCGAGGCTGGGACTTCCCGCCCTGGCGGGGGCGGCGGGTCTGCTGCTGGGCACGATGAT
Organism: Streptomyces sp. NPDC055962; assembly: GCF_042270185.1. Taxonomy (NCBI): domain Bacteria; kingdom Bacillati; phylum Actinomycetota; class Actinomycetes; order Kitasatosporales; family Streptomycetaceae; genus Streptomyces; species Streptomyces sp. NPDC055962. Next base: position 62,594 of record NZ_JBHJYN010000014.1, on the reverse strand, counting down.
CGCAACCGCCGTGGGCGGGGGCCGGTCCCTGCTCGTCCTGCCGGCCGTGTTCGGAGCACTGGGTCTGCTGGCCGGTGCGCTCAGCTCCACGGGGCCCGTCGCGTCCGCGTGCGGCACCCAGGTGATGGTCGCGGTGGTGATCGGGGCCGGCATGCCCTTGCCCGAGCCAGGCCCGCTGCGTGCGCTGTTGTTCCTGGCCGGCGCGGGATGGCTCCTCCTGCTGCGACTGCTCCTTCCCTCTCCGGGTGGCCGCGGCACCGGGCCGTACCGGCTCGACGGGGAGAGGGAAGCCGTCGCCGCCGTCTACGAGGCCGTGGCCCGGCTCCTGGAGGCCACCGGGGGCCCCGGTGCGCGCGCCGGGCGCGCGGCGCTGAGTGCCGCGCTCGACCAGGCACAGGACGCGCTGGCCGGACCACGGCTGCGCCGTTACGCGAGCTCCGCTGCCGAGCGGCGGCTCCACGCCCGGTACGCGGCGGCGTACCCGCTCGCCGAGGCCGCCACCGCGCTGGCCTGGGCCGGGGTGCCCCTGCCCGCCAGGGTCGTGGAGGGCCCTCGGGTGCTGGCGGCCGCCGTGCGGACCGGCGGACCCTGCGGACCGCTGCCGGCCCCGGCCCGCGCGGAGGCCGGATCGAGGGCGCTGGACGACGCGCTGCTGCGGGCAGCGACCGCGTTCGACCGCCCCGCGGGCGCACAGCCCGGCAGGCGCGGGATCCGCTCGTACGCCGCCGTGCTCGGCCGGGCCCGGAGTGCCGCGGGGCGTGAGTACGGTCTCCGGGTCGGCTTGTGCTGTGCGACGAGCACGGTGGTGGCGCAGTGGCTTCACCACGCACACTGGTACTGGCTGCCCGCCACCACGGTCTTCCTCGTCAAGCCCGATCTCGGGCCGCTGGCCTCACGGGTGGTGTGCCGGGCGGTGGGGACCGTCGTGGGCGCGGCCTTCTTCGGCCTCCTGGCCCTGCTGGTCTCCGGACCGTATCCGCTGGTCGTGGCGGTGGCGTGCTGCGGTGCCCTCCTCCCGGTCGCCACCCGGCACTTCGCGGTGCAGACCGCGGTGGTCACCGTGCTCGTCCTGTCCCTGGTCCTGCTGGGCGGTGAACCTCCCGCCTCCTGGAGCCGGGTGGTGGAGTCCCTCCTCGCCTGCGCGACGGTGCTGCTCGTGGGACACCTCCCCTTGCCGGGCCGGCGCGGCCACACCGTGCGGGCCGCTCTCGACACGGCGGTGGGAGCCGCACACCGGTATCTGGGACACATGCTCGACGCGCCGGAGGACCACACCGGGCGGGGGGCGCTGCGTCGTGACGCCTACCGGTCACTGGCTGCCGCCCGTACGGCGATCGACCTGTCCTCGGCCGAACTCCCCGCGGTGGCCCGGCACTCCGCCGGGTCGGAACGTGTCGCGGGCGCGCTGGAGCGGCTGATCGACACCACGACGGCATGCGCGGTGCAGTTGCACCGTCCCACCGCCGGACTGCCCCGCTCGCACGCCGATGTGCTGGCCGCTCATCTCTCCGAGCTGGACCGCGCGTGGGCGGCCCCGTCGCGGTGAGCCGTCGCGTCCGCGCCCTTCAGGGGATGGACGCGCCCCGGGTGCCCGGACTCCGGTCCGGCCACCCGGGGCGGTGGTCAGCGGCTGATCAGGGACACGGCGGCGCAGGCTCCGGCCACCGTACCGACGGTCAGCACGGACGCGGCGACGCAGCGGGCCCTCAGCCGGTCGTAGCGTGCGGTGTACTCGCCCCGCAGCTCCACGGCCCGGCCCGCGATCCGGGTGAGCGTCTCCCGGCAGATCTCCACCCTGTCCGCGACATAGACGCGCTCGACGTCGTCCCGCTGGGCTGTGGTGAGCCAGGGCAGGGCGTCGGTGAAGCGGCGGGCCTGTCGGCGGGCCTGCTCGACCTCGGCGTTCCAGAGCAGGTAGCCCTCGACCTGGGCCACGCCCCGGGTGCTCTCCTTGTCCGGCTTCACACGGTCCTCCTCTCCTCGATGCGTCGTCCCGGAGCTATTCCTGCTTGTCCCCGGGTGCCACCGTGACGGACTCGTGAGGACGGTTCTCCGCGTCCTCGAGCGCGCGGATCGAGGGGTAGTGCAGGTCGAAAGCCGGCGATTCGGAGCGGATCCGCGGAAGTGTCAGGAAGTTGTGACGCGGGGGCGGGCAGGACGTCGCCCATTCGAGCGAACGGCCGTAGCCCCACGGGTCGTCGACCTCGATCTTCTTGCCGTACTTGGCCGTCTTCCACACGTTGTACAGGAACGGAAGCATGGACAGGCCGAGCACGAACGAGGAGATCGTCGAGATCGTGTTCAGGGCGGTGAAGCCGTCCGCGGCGAGGTAGTCCGCGTAACGACGCGGCATACCCTCGGCACCCAGCCAGTGCTGCACCAGGAACGTGCCGTGGAAGCCGAAGAACAGCGTCCAGAAGGTGATCTTCCCGAGCCGCTCGTCAAGCATCTTTCCGGTGAACTTCGGCCACCAGAAGTGGAATCCGGCGAACATCGCGAAGACCACGGTGCCGAAGACGACGTAGTGGAAGTGCGCGACGACGAAGTACGAGTCGGAGACGTGGAAGTCCAGCGGCGGCGAGGCCAGAAGGACACCGGTGAGTCCTCCGAAGAGGAAGGTGACGAGGAATCCGATGGACCAGAGCATCGGTGTCTCGAAGGACAGCGAGCCCTTCCACATCGTGCCGATCCAGTTGAAGAACTTCACCCCGGTGGGCACCGCGATGAGGAACGTCATGAAGGAGAAGAACGGCAGCAGCACACCGCCGGTGACATACATGTGGTGCGCCCACACCGTCACCGAAAGACCGGCGATGGCGATCGTGGCGCTGATGAGACCGACATAGCCGAAAATCGGCTTCCGGCTGAACACCGGGAAGACCTCGGTGACGATGCCGAAGAACGGCAGGGCGATGATGTACACCTCTGGATGGCCGAAGAACCAGAAGAGGTGTTGCCAGAGCAGTGAGCCGCCATTGGCCGGGTCGAAGACGTGTGCGCCGAATTTCCGGTCGGCCTCCAGCGCGAAGAGCGCGGCGGCCAGGACCGGGAAGGCCAGCAGGACCAGGACACCGGTCAGCAGGACGTTCCAGGTGAAGATCGGCATGCGGAACATCGTCATGCCGGGGGCGCGCATGCAGATGATCGTGGTGATGAAGTTGACCGAACCGAGGATCGTCCCGAAGCCGGAGAAGGCGAGGCCCATGATCCACAGGTCGGCACCGATTCCGGGTGAGCGGACCGCGTCGGTGAGCGGGGAATAGGCGAACCAGCCGAAGTCGGCCGCACCCTGCGGGGTCAGGAAACCGGACACCGCGATCAGCGACCCGAAGAGGTACAGCCAGTACGCGAACATGTTCAGCCGCGGGAACGCCACGTCGGGCGCACCGATCTGGAGCGGCATGATCCAGTTCGCGAACCCTGCGAACAGCGGCGTCGCGAACATCAGCAGCATGATCGTGCCGTGCATCGTGAACGCCTGGTTGTACTGCTCGTTGGAAATGATCTGGTCACCCGGACGGGCCAGTTCCGCACGCATGACGAGCGCCAGGACGCCACCGACGATGAAGAAGGCGAACGAGGTCAGCAGGTACATCGTGCCGATCGTCTTGTGGTCGGTGGTGGTCAGCCACCTGATGACCACGTTCCCCGGCTGCCGACGCCGTACAGGCAGTTCGTCCTGATAGGCGGCATCGGCTTCCGCCGATACTGAGGGACCCCTCGTCGTCACTGCGGCACTCCTTCGGTCGACGGCCGGTTGCGGACTCGGCGACCAGGATGGACTCCCTGCGGCGGGACCGCAGGTCATCTCCGTGCGCACTGCACCAGTGGCTGGCAAAGGACACTCCACTGGCCGATCGCCATGATGTCCGTGTTGACGACCGCACCACTCACTCAGGAGCGTGCCCGCTCTCTCCGGGAGCGCGTCCTCCCCTCTCTCAGGCCGTGGCCCAGTCGCGCAGCGCCGTCCGCGAGGGGAAGTCGGCCACGTTCTTGTCGATCGGGTCGTCGGTGTACTGGTGGATACGCCAGTCGGCGTCGATACGGGGCGCCGCCGCCTTCCCGTAGTCGGCGATCCAGAGCCCGTCGCCGGCGTACGCACTCGTGTCGTGGTTGATCCAGAACGAGCGGTTGCAGTAGAGAAGGACTCGGTGGTGCGGCCTCAGTCTTTTCACCTCACGGATGAAGCGGTCCTTGTCCGCACTGCTCGCGCGGGTCCCGTCCCCCGTCTGTTCCCAGTCGACGGCGAGGAGGTCGCCCTCCTTCTCCGGCGTGTTCTCCAGGAAGTACCGGGCCTGGTCCTTCGCATGGCCGGGCCAGAGGAAGTGGTAGAAACCGACGACGCATTCGGCGTCCCTTGCACGTTTCACCTGGTTCTTCAGCTTCGGATTGACGTAGGAGCGGCCTTCGGTCGCCTTGACGAAGACGAAGTCCAGGCCGTCCGTGTCGAAGTCCGTCTGGTAGGTGCTCACATCGACGCCGTGCAGCACGGGCGCCACCTCCAAGTGGGGCATTGAGGTTCCGCTTGTCTCCCCGAATACGTGCCCACAGGGAACCGCCTCATCCTCCACGGAACGGCTGAACCGTTTCGGCGGACGCGGAATAGCACCTGCTCCCCCGGGGTTGGTGATCGGTCGAGTCCCCTTACTCCCGCACACGGCATCGGAAGGTCGGATTTTCATGAAGATCGGCATCATCGGCGCGGGGAACATCGGCGGCAATCTCACGCGGCGGCTCGCCGCGTTGGGACACGATGTCTCCGTCGCGAACTCCCGAGGGCCCGAGACGCTCGAAGCACTGGCCGAGGAGACCGGCGCGACCGCGGTGACATCCGTGGAGGCGGCACGAGGGGCACGCGTCGTCGTGGTGACCGTCCCTCTCGGAAAGGTCCCGGACCTTCCTCCGGGGTTCCTGGACGGAGCAGCGGAGGACGTCGCCGTCATCGACACGGGCAACTACTACCCGCAGCGTGACGGCCGTATCGCCGCCATCGAGGACGGGCTGACGGAGAGCGGGTGGACCGAGCAGCAGATCGGGCATCCGGTGATCAAGGCGTTCAACGGCACGTACGCCCAGGACATCCTCGACAAGGGACTCCCCGAGGGGACACCCGGGCGCCAGGCGCTTCCCGTCGCGGGCGACGACGAGGCGGCCAAGCAGGTGGTCAGGGATCTGATCCACGCACTGGGCTTCGACACCGTGGACGCGGGCGGAATCGACGAGTCCTGGCGCCAGCAGCCGGGCACACCGGTGTACGGCAACCGCGGGGACGCCGACTCCATCGCGAAGGCACTGGGCGACGCCTCCCCCGAGCGCACCGCCGAGTGGCGCGCCTGACTCCCTGCGGACCGCGCCGCGCCGCGCCTCGCCCCGGCCGGGGCGAGGCGCGGCAGTCATACGGGCTGGCCGACAGGGCGTACGACGACGGTGTTGATGTCGACGCCCTCGGGCTGTCCGAGGGCCCACACGACGGAGTCGGCGATCTGCTCCGCCGTCAGCAGCAGACCGTCAGGAAGACTGCCCAGGCCGTCCCAGAAGGGCGTCTCCACCCGGCCCGGCGCCACCAGGGTCACGCCCACGCCGTCGCCCGTCACCATGCGGCGGGTGTTCTCGGCCAGGCCGGTGACCGCCCACTTGGTCGCGCCGTAGATGTTCCCCGGCGTGTGGACGAAGCCCGCGACGCTGCCGATCAGGACGATGCGCCCGCCCGTCTCGCGCAGTGCGGGCAGTGCCGCCCTGATCAGCAGAGCGGGGCCGAGCACGTTCGTCAGGACCATCTCCCGCCAGCCCTCGGGGTCCCCGTCCGCCAGGGTGTCGTGGGTGGCGAATCCCGCGTTGGCGACCACGGCGTCCAGCCGGCCGAACCGTTCGAGCGTGGCGTCGACAGCCGCCTGCACCGCCACGTGGTCGGCGGCGTCCCCGGTGAGCGTCAGCAGTCCTTCGGGCTTGCCGGCTTCCTCCGCGAACACGCGCAGACGCTCCTCCCCTCGTCCGGTGACCGCCACCCGGTGTCCCCTGTCCAGCAGTTGACGCGCCGTGGCCGCCCCGATCCCGCTGCCACCCCCCGTGATCAGTGTCACCGGAGTTCCGCTCATGGTCTTCTCCCCCTCGTCGGCGTTCCGCGGGTCCGCACTCCGCCGGACCCCGGCCCGGCGGCGATTGCATCACTTGGAGCGCACTCCATGTCAAGGAGCGCTGTCGCACGGGCAGGCTGCCGACTCACCGTTTCACCGGTCGGCGGAAAGACTGTCCATGAACGAACTCACGGAGAAGACCGCGCGTCCCGGGCCCGCAGGACCGTATCCGGGCGGTGAGGACAGGCCGTACTCCTCCATCGTCGAGCGGTAGGCGTCGAGCAGCCTGATGTGGTACTCCAGCGGCGCTCCGTCGGGGTTGGTCCTGCCCAGGGGCGTCGTGGGCTCGGGACACCAGGTGGTGAAGCGCGGGGTGATGCCGTGCGACATGAAGAAGCGCAGGCCCTCGGTGGTCGACGCGATGGCCTCGTCCACGGTGGTGAAACCGAAGGGCTCGGCCATCTCCACGCCTGCGACGAAGTTGGGGATCACGTTGCGGGACCCGAACACCTCGGCGGAGTCCAGGATGCGGCGGTGCCATTCGTCACGGCCCACGTAACGCTCCTTGCCGGGGCAGTACAGCTCGAACAGGCGGCGGTCCCACACCTCGTAGTTGGGGTGGTAGATCTGCACGCCGTAGTCGCGGAAGCGCTGGACGTCGGCCTTCGGGAGCGCCTGGGCGACGACCTTGCCGGTCCAGCGGCCGGGGAAGCGCTCCTCGATGGCCTTGGCGTACATCCCGTAGAAGTCGGCCTCGTCCCGCCCCTGGAGGTGGGAGGTGATCGCTCCGCCGGTGAGGGTGTACGCGGTGGTCGTCCCCGCGGTGTCGTGGCGGTCGATGATCTCGAGAGCCTCCAGGACCTCCTCGACGTCCTTCACCCCCGTGTAGGGGCGGCCAGCCGCCTTGTGCTGACGCCAGTTGTGGTTGATGTCGCAGTACTGGCACTCCTCCTTGGCGCCGAAGTACTGACAGACACGGAAGACCGTGAGGTAGATCAGGTAACCCCATTGGATGGTGGGCGCCACCTCCATGACGGACTTCCCGTTGGCCAGTGTCCGCCGGTAGTAGTCCGGCATCGGGGGCAGTCCCACGTCGGAGATCCGGACGCCGTCGAGGTAGAGCCCGAGGGAGCCGTCAGGGCCGGCAGCGACGCGGTACGGCGAGGCCGGGTTGACCCTGACCGAAACCACGGTGCGGCGGAGGTCGTAGGGACCGCCGGTGAGCACGATCTCCTCGGGCGGGCGGCGCAGAGCGGCGGCGCCCAGTTCGGGCAGCGTGCCGTGGTCGAAGGAGAAGATGAAGTACGACTTGGGCTTGATGTCCCCGTGCTCGTTGTCGCTGAGGGCGGACTCGTCGAACGCCATGCCCCCGCGCAGCAGGTCCTCCTTGAGGACGGCCTCTCTCGGCACGTGGGGGAACTGCTCCATGAGCCGCTCGACCAGGCGCGTCCGCTCACCGGTGGCGGCGGTGCGGGTGAGGCCGGGTTCGCTGGGGCTTGGCATGTGCGGGCTCCTCGGGGTCCGGTGTCCTGGACACTGCTGCGTGTACGCCACACTGTCCAACGAACCAGACACGCCGACCGTTCGCACATGATCCGTCCGGTTTCCACGTGACGCCCCGGCCGGCCCAGGACGAGGAGTACCTCTCATGCCCCGCACCATGTCCGTGTCGGACACCATCCTGATCCGGGCGACACCTTCGGCCGTGTACGAGCAGGTCAGCGACCCCACCGCAATGGGGCGCTGGAGTCCGGAGAACCGGGGAGCGACGGTGCTCGGGGAGGAGCGGCAGGCTCACGTCGGGATGGTCTTCGAGGGGCGCAACAAGCGCGGCTCGTTCCGCTGGACGACGAGGTGCACGGTGACGGCGGCCGACGCGGGCGAGCGGTTCGCCTTCCGCGTGCACGCGATCGGGGTGCGCCGCCCGCGGCTGCCGGGTGCCATCGCGCTGTGGGAGTACCGCTTCGAGCCGGTGGACGGCTGCACCCGTGTCACGGAGACCTGGACGGACAACCGACGGGCATGGCCCGACCTGCTCGCCAACGCCTTCGACCGTGTGGCGACGCGTGGGCACACGTTCGCGGAGTTCCAGCGCGGGAACATCCGTACGACGCTGGAGCGGCTCAAGGCGGCGCTGGAGCAGGACGGCTCGGACGAGAGCGATCCCACGGCACACGGTCGACGCCGTGGGTGAGGCCTGGGTGCGGCTGGAGTTGGACGTGCGGACGTTCGACGCCGGCCGGTGGACCTCGTACACCGAGCGGTGCCGGGCCTCAGGGCTCCGGCTGACCACCTTCGCCGAGCTGGGCGACGTTCCGGCCCACCGCCGCCGGCTGTACGAGCTGAACAAGGAGTGCGCCGCCGACATCCCCGGCCGGGGGCCGTTCTACTCGTACGAGGCGTACCTGCGCGAGCGCGTCGACGTGCCCTCCTTCGACCCGCGCGGGGTCGTCCTGGCTCTTTCCGGTGACGCATGGGTGGGGATGGCCGCCACCTCCGACCGCCGCGCCCAGGGGTGCGTGTTCAACGAGATGACCGGGGTACGGCGTGGCCACCGGGGCACAGGGGTGGCCGTCGCCATGAAGGTGTACGGCATGGGCTTCGCCGGGCTGTGCGGGGTGCACCTCGTCCGTACCGTCCACCATGCTGCGAACGCACGGGTCATCGCCATGAACCGCATGCTCGGCTATGCGGACGCGGAGTGGGACGAATCCATGCTCTGAGGACCGGCGTTCAGGACGGACCGGGTGCGCTCGGCGTCCAGTGCGACGGCCGGGTCAGGGACTCCGGCAGCCGCGTGGCGCTGTTGCCCTTCGCCGCGTTCAGCTGGGCCTGGGTGAGGAAGAGGGCACCGGTGAGGTCGGCGTCGGACAGGTCGGCGTCACGGAGGTCGGCGCCGATGAGCTCGGCGCGGTGGAGGTCGGCTCCGCGGAGGTCAGCCGCGATGAGGTACGCCCCGCGGAGCTCGGCCCCCCGGAGGTCGGCACCCTTGAGCCGGGCCCCCATGAGGTCGGCGCCCCGTCGGCTGCGCCGCGCGCGCCGGGGAAGCGCAGCACGTTCGAGCTCACCGGCCCGCAGGAACAGGGCGGCGGTCCGGTCCCTGTGCGCCGACACGTCCAGCCCGGCCAACTCCTCGGCAGGCAGACGGGTCAGGCGTTCGGTAGCCTCGAGGGCGTCGCGGAGCACCCCGTACATCACGGCGGCGGCCGGCAGCGTGAGCGCCTCGGTCAGGTACCGGAGCAGTTCGTGCAGCTGCCGCATCACCGGGAAGACCTGGAACATCTGCTGGGCGGTGCCGGGGGACGAACGCCAGTCTCGGCCCGAGTAGGTTTCCTGGGAGACCTTCTGGCCGGCGCCGAAGCAGTCGTACACGGTGCAGCCGGAGAAGCCTTCCGGCCGCAGCCGGTCGTGTATGCCACAACGGAAGTCGTCCGCCAGGTTGGGGCAGGGGGTGCCCGCGTCCTTGCTGATCGCGAAGTCCGCCGATGCGGTCAGGGTCAGCGCGACGCAGCAGAGGCCGAAACAGTTCGCGCAGTCGGCGCTCAGCGCTGTGCGCCCCGTACCGGCCGGTGCGCTCATCCGCTCGTTGTCGGGCATGTGCTGGTTCCCCCTGCGGTGCGACGGCGTCCACCCAGCCTATCGAGGGGTGGAGGGAGCGGACGCCGCTGCCCCGGCCGGTGGTCGAGCGCACCTCGTCCGCGAGCGGGTCGGTCCCGCGGTGGACGGGACGGCCCCTGTGTCAGTGGGTGGGCGCACACTGGGCAGATGTGAAGACCGGTGGAGGAGGCGGTACATGAGTGCGTCGCGGGACGAGGGGTTCGAGCCGGCGACCGGTGACGGTCCAGCGGCCCCCGATGCCGCGGGTGTGCGTGCCGGGGAGGTGCGTGCCGCCTTCGAGGGGATGCTGCAGATCAGGCGGGTGACGCGCCCGGAGCATCCGGATCCCGAGAGCGTGCCGGCCTCGTGGGAGGTGAGACGGCCGCTGCGTGCGGTGGCCTTGGCCCTCGAGGCATCCGGGACGGCCGCGTCCGCGGTCGGCCCCTCCGGCGAGCGCACGGCCACGGGCTACCGCGTGTGCGAAGGCGCGGCTCCCGGATCGGTGCGGGTGGAGTGGGCCGGTCCGCCGGGCAGCGGGGCGGCCCACGGCGAGGAGGAAGCGCTCGCGGGCTGCGCCACGGTCCTCCGGCGGCTGGGCTGGACGGCGCTGCTCTACCGCGGGCCACGCCGTCGGCGCTTCCTCGAGGTCGAAGGGCCGCCGGGTATGCGCTCCTGACCACCTCTCCCCCGACGGCCGGGGAGCATTGTCAGACCCATGAGGAATGCTTGACGGTCCGACACCTCTGACCGGGAGATGCTGAGATGCACCAAGCCGAAATCGCCGCGGCCCAGGCATACATCCGTTTACTGGCGGCCACACGCGCCGCGCTCTCCGACCCGGACGACGCCCCGCTGTACATGCCGCTGCTCGCCTCTCCGATCGAGGAGGCCGACGAGGCACTGCGGAGTGCGGGGCTCGCGGGCAACGAGGACAGGTTCTTCGCACTGGTGCGGCAGCTCCAGCCGAGTCTGTCGGGCTCCGGCCGCTGACGGGTTCCGGCGACTGACGGGCTCCCGTGACGGGTCCGGCGGCTGACGGGTTCCGGTGACGGGTTCCGGTCCCTACAGGCTCCGGTCGCGGTGGACGTCCACTCCCGGTGAGGAGGCCGCCCAGCGCGGGCTGGCGCTCACCCGGGGCCTCCACCGCGGCCGGCCGTCGCCTACTGGTCGCTGTACATGAGCGAGCCGGGGGTGGTGAGGAGCTCGCCCGTCTCCAGCCAGGTCTTCAGGCCGGAAAGGATCATCGGCCAGCCGCCGTACAGCTCCTCGTTCGCGCCCTCTCGCAGTTCGTCGTGGGTGACGGTCAGCCGGCAGGAGTCCCCGACGGGCTCGATCTCCCAGGTGACGCGGGTCGGGCCCTCGCTCCGAACCGCGTCGCTCCAGAGCGCGACCATGCTCTGGACGAGCCTGCGGGGCGGGTCCACCTCCAGGTTCTCCCCCTCGCCGAGCGGGCCGGGTGCGCCGGGAGCGCCCATCTCGAAACGGGAGCCCTCGGTCCAGTCCGACGTGACGCGGGCGCCGAAGTTGTACTTGCTTCTGATCTCGGGATCGGTGATCGCCTCCCAGAGGCGCTCGGGAGTGGTACGGATGTAGATCTCGAAGATCTTCTCCATGGGATTCTCCAGTCGGCTCTTGAGGTCGCTGAGCCCGGCCGCCCAGGGCTCCGCGTACTTGCTCACCCACCGGTCGTGGACGAGCCGGATGGGCACCGGGTTCAGATGGTGGAGCTTCTCCCGCCCACGCCGTCGCGTGACGACCAGGCCCGCCGCCTCCAGCAGCCTGAGGTGTTTCATCACGGCGAACCGCGTGATCTCGAAACGGGCCTCCAGCGCACTCAGTGTCTGCCCGTCCTCACGGAACAGCTCGTCGAGCAGGCTGCGCCTCGTCGGGTCGGCCAGAGCTTTGAACACCGCGTCCATACATCCAAAATATGTGACCTATAAGTCACATGTCAACGACGGCACCCTGATCCGGGCGAGCCCGGAAAGGCTGGATGAATTGATTCAAATCGTCAAGAAGATTGACTGGCTGCTTGACTAGGCGCGACGCCGAAACCTAGCGTACGTTCCGGATGAAACGATTCACATCCCGATCCTGACAGGTCGCCGGATGACTCTGCTTACGAGGTGTTCATGTCTGATGTGTCGGCCGTCAAAGCAGCCCTGAAGTCTCAGGTCATCGAGACGCCCTCCTGGGGATACGGCAACTCCGGGACCCGCTTCAAGGTCTTCGCCCAGCCCGGTGTCCCGCGCGACCCCTTCGAGAAGCTGGCGGACGCGGCGCAGGTGCACGCGTACACCGGAGTCGCCCCGAAGGTCTCCCTGCACATCCCCTGGGACCGGGTGGAGGACTACACGGCGCTGACCCGGTACGCCGAGGAGCTCGGGCTGCGGATCGGCGCGATCAACTCCAACGTGTTCCAGGACGACGACTTCAAGCTGGGCTCGGTGACCCACCCCGACCCGAAGGTCCGCCGCAAGGCGACCGAACATCTGCTCGGGTGTGTCGACATCATGGACGCCACCGGCTCGCCGGATCTCAAACTGTGGTTCTCGGACGGCACCAACTACCCCGGCCAGGACGACATCGCGGGAAGGCAGGACCGTCTGGCCGAGGCGCTCGCCGAGGTCTACGAACGCCTCGGCGACGACCAGCGGATGCTGCTGGAGTACAAGCTCTTCGAGCCCGCCTTCTACACCACCGACGTCCCGGACTGGGGCACCTCGTACGCCCACTGCCTCACACTCGGACCGAAGGCCAAGGTCGTCGTGGACACCGGACACCACGCGCCGGGCACCAACATCGAATTCATCGTGGCGTTCCTGCTGCGCGAGGGAAAGCTCGGCGCGTTCGACTTCAACTCCCGCTTCTACGCGGACGACGACCTGATGGCGGGCGCGGCCGACCCGTTCCAGTTGTTCCGGATCATGCACGAGGTGGTCAAGAACGGCGGTCTGGAGCCCGAGACCGACGTCAACTTCATGCTCGACCAGTGTCACAACATCGAGGCGAAGATCCCGGCCGTCATCCGCTCGGTCACCAATGTCCAGGAAGCGACCGCGAAGGCACTGCTGATCGACGCCGAGGCACTGGCCGATGCGCAGCGCTCCGGTGACGTCCTCGCCGCCAACGGCGTGCTGATGGACGCGTTCAACACGGACGTGAGGCCGCTGCTCGCGGAGGTCCGCGGGGAACTCGGCCTGAGGCGCGACCCCTTCGCGGCCTACCTCGCCTCCGGCAACCAGGAGCGAATCGCCGCCGGCCGCGTCGGCGGGGAGCAGGCGGGCTGGGGCGCCTGAACCGCTCCCCCGTCCCCGCACGGTCCCACTCCGTCCGACACCTCTTCCCGAAGGAACCCTCATGACGTCCGCGACGCACTCCGAGGTCGCCGCGCTCCTGGAACGCGCGCACCGGATCGGCTCCGACCCCCGTAACACCAACTACGCGGGCGGCAACGCCTCGGCCAAGGCGACGGCGACCGACCCGGTCACCGGCGGCGAGGCCGAACTGCTCTGGGTGAAGGGCTCGGGCGGCGACCTCGGCACGCTGACCGAGGCGGGTCTCGCCGTGCTCCGGCTGGACCGGGTGCGCGCACTCAAGGACGTGTACCCGGGCGTGGAGCGCGAGGACGAGATGGTCCCCGCGTTCGACTACTGCCTGCACGGCAAGGGAGGCGCGGCTCCCTCGATCGACACCGCGATGCACGCGCTGGTCGAGGCGGCGCACGTCGACCACCTGCACCCGGACTCGGGGATCGCGCTGGCCTGCGCTGCCGACGGCGAGAAGCTGACCGCCGAGTGCTTCGGGGACAAGGTGGCCTGGGTGGGATGGCGCCGGCCGGGCTTCCAGCTCGGTCTCGACATCGCGGCCGTCAAGGAGGCCCATCCGCAGGCCGTCGGCGTGGTCCTGGGCGGGCACGGCATCACGGCCTGGGGCGACACCTCCGAGGAGTGCGAGCGCAACGCCCTCTGGATGATCCGCACCGCCGAGACGTTCCTCGTGGAGCACGGCCGCGAGGAGCCCTTCGGCCCCGTGCTCCCCGGCCGGGAGGCCCTGGAGGAAGGGGCGCGCCGGGAGCGGGCCGCCGCGCTCGCCCCCGTGATCCGCGGGCTGGCGTCCACGGACCGGCCCCAGGTGGGGCACTTCACCGACGCGGCGCCCGTGCTGGACTTCCTGGCGCGTGCCGAGCACCCCCGTCTCGCCGCGCTCGGCACGTCCTGCCCCGACCACTTCCTCCGTACCAAGGTCAGCCCGCTGGTCCTCGACCTGCCGGGCGACGTGCCGCTGGAGGAGGCGGTGGCCCGGCTCCGGGTGCTCCACGAGGAGTACAGGGAGGCGTACCGCGCGTACTACGAGCGTCATGCGGCCCCCGACTCGCCGGCTATGCGCGGGGCGGATCCGGCGATCGTTCTGGTGCCCGGTGTCGGCATGTACTCGTTCGGCAAGGACAAGCAGACCGCCCGGGTCGCCGGCGAGTTCTATCTCAACGCGGTCGATGTGATGCGCGGTGCCGAGGCCGTCTCCACGTACGCGCCCATCGAGGAGTCCGAGAAGTTCCGCATCGAGTACTGGGAACTGGAGGAGGCGAAGCTCCGCAGAATGCCGAAGGCGAAGGCACTGGCTACGCGGGTCGCGTTCGTCACCGGCGCCGGGTCGGGGATCGGCAAGGCCATCGCGCACCGGCTCGTCGCGGAGGGGGCCTGCGTCGTCGTCGCCGACCTGGACGCCGAGAACGCGGCGGCTGTCGCCGAGGAGCTCGGCGGTCCGGACAAGGCCGTGGCGGTGACCGTGGACGTCACGTCCGAGGAGCAGATCACCGAGGCGTTCAAGGCCGCCGCGCTCGCCTTCGGCGGTGTCGACCTGGTCGTGAACAACGCAGGGATCTCGATCTCCAAGCCGCTGCTCGAGACCACGGCCCGGGACTGGGACCTGCAGCACGACATCATGGCGCGGGGTTCGTTCCTGGTGTCCCGTGAGGCGGCGCGCGTGATGCGGGCCCAGGCTCTCGGCGGCGACATCGTCTACATCGCCTCCAAGAACGCCGTGTTCGCGGGCCCGAACAACATCGCGTACTCGGCGACCAAGGCCGACCAGGCGCACCAGGTGCGCCTGCTGGCGGCCGAGCTCGGCGAGCACGGCATCCGGGTCAACGGGGTCAACCCGGACGGGGTGGTGCGCGGTTCGGGAATCTTCGCGGCGGGCTGGGGGGCCCAGCGCGCCGCGACGTACGGCATCGAGGAGGAGAAGCTCGGCGAGTTCTACGCCCAGCGCACCATCCTCAAGCGCGAGGTGCTCCCGGAGCATGTGGCCAACGCCGTCTTCGCACTGACCGGTGGGGATCTCACCCACACCACCGGCCTCCACATCCCCGTCGACGCCGGTGTGGCGGCGGCTTTCCTGCGCTGACCACGCACCGACCCGTCGCGCCCCGGACGGCTCTCCGCGACTCCCGGGGCGCGGCTCCGCCCTGATCGGATGAGAATTTCCATGTCTGCGACTTCACCACACGACCCGGTGTTCGCCGCGGTGGACCTGGGCGCCACCAGCGGCCGGGTCATCACCGGCAGGGTCGGGCCCGGCGTACTGGTGCTGACCGAGGCGCACCGCTTCGCCAACACTCCGGTCCGGCTCCCCGACGGGCTCCGCTGGGACGTGCTCGCCCTCTACCAGGGCGTCCTGGACGGTCTGCGCGCGGCGGCGCGCAGTGGTCCTGTCACCTCGGTGGGCATCGACACCTGGGCGGTCGACTACGGGCTCCTGGACTCCGACGGGGCGCTTCTGGGCCTGCCCTTCCACTACCGCGACGGGCGCACCACCGAGGCGGCCGAAGAGGTACTGGCCCGTTTCGCGCCCCAGGAGCTGTACGCCGTCGGCGGACTGCAGCACCTGCCGTTCAACACGGTCTTCCAGCTGGCCGCCCACCGCTCGACGGCTCAGTGGAAGGCGGCCCGGACGCTTCTGCTGATGCCCGATCTGCTGGTGTACTGGCTGACGGGGGCGGTGGGGGCGGAAGCGACCAACGCGTCGACGACCGGCCTGCTCGACGCACGTACGGGCCGCTGGTCCGACGCGCTGATCGAGCGGATGGGGCTGGAGCGTTCCCTCTTTCCCGCCGTGCGGGAACCCGGCGGGCGCGCGGGCACCCTCCTCCCGCACGTGGCCGGGTTCACCGGGCTCCCGGAGGACACACCCGTGACGACTGTCGCCTCGCACGACACCGCCTCGGCCGTGGCCGCGGTTCCGGCCACGGAGCCCGGATTCGCGTACGTGTCGTGCGGGACCTGGTCGCTTGCAGGGCTCGAGCTGGACGCCCCGGTGCTGACCGAGGAGTCGAGGGCCGCCAACTTCACCAACGAACGCGGGGTGGACGGCACGGTGCGCTACCTCCGCAACATCATGGGGATGTGGCTGCTGGAGGAGTGCCGCCGTACCTGGGAGCAGGGCGGCACGTCGGCGCGGCTCGCGGATCTCCTCGCGGACGCGGCGCGGGCCCGGCCCTTCGGTGCCCTGATCGACCCGGACGATCCGGTGTTCCTGGCGCCCGGGGACATGCCGTCACGGATCGACGACGCTCTGGTCCGGACGGGGCAGGCCGTGCCGGAGGGACCAGGGGGATATGTGCGGTGCGTCCTGGAGAGTCTGGCGCTGGCCCACCGCCGGACGCTACGCGAGGCAGCCGTCCTGGCGAAGCGCGAGCTGACACGGGTCCACCTGGTCGGCGGTGGCTCGCGCAACGAGCTGCTGTGCCAGTGGACGGCGGACGCGACGGGTCTGCCGGTCACCGCGGGGCCCGCCGAGGCGACCGCGCTGGGCAATGTGCTGCTCCAGGCGCGGGCCCACGGTCTGGTGGGCGGCCTGACGGACATGCGCGGGCTCGTCGCACGGACCCAGCGGCTGCGGCACTACTCCCCGCAGGGTGACCCAGGAGCCTGGGACCGCGCGGCGGACGGACTGGGGGCGCGCACGTGAGCGGGCCCCGGGGCTCTCGGCCGGCCCGGACGGCGGCCCGGGCCTCCGGGCAGGGGCCCGGGTGCTCCGGGCAGGGGTCACGGCATCGGGCACCCGCCCGGCCGGGAGCAGCCCGGCACGGGCGGGAGCAGCCCGGCACGGGCGGGTGGGAGAAGTCAGGCCGAGGCCAGGCCCAGTTCCTGGTCGCCGAGCGGCTCGAAGTGGCGGGCCACCTCGGCGTCGGTGACACCGCTCGCGTTGGCCGGACTCCACCGCGGCGTACGGTCCTTGTCGATGATCCGGGCGCGCACCCCCTCCACCAGGTCGTGCCCGGTGAAGGCCCGGCAGGAGACGCGGAACTCCTGGTCCAGGACGGCTTCGAGACCGCCGAGCCGCCTCGCCCGGCGCACCGAGGCCAGGGTGACCTTGAGTGCGGTGGGTGAGAGGCCGAGAAGCTCGGTGGCGGTCTCCTTCGCGGCGGGTACTCCGCTGTCCACCAGCCGGTCGACGATCTCCTCGACGGTGTCGGCGGCGTAGCAGCTGTCGATCCATCCGCGGTGCTCGGTGAGTTCGCCTTCCGGGGCCTCGGTCGCGTACCGCTGCACGATGTTCCTCGCACCGGCGGGTTCCGCGCTGCGGGCGAGCTCGGTGGTGAGGTCGGCGAGACGGTGCGAGGGGACGAAATGGTCGGCGAGTCCGCACAGCACGGCGTCCGCCGCGCCGACGGACCGGCCGGTCAGTGCGAGATGGGTACCGAGTTCGCCGGGTGCCGCGCCCAGCAGGTAGGTGCCCCCGACGTCGGGAACGAAGCCGATGGCGGTCTCGGGCATCGCGACACGTGAGCGCTCGGTGACGATACGCACATCACCGTGGGCGGAGACGCCCACCCCGCCGCCCATCACGATGCCGTCCATGAGCGCCACGTACGGTTTCGGGAACCTCGCGATCCGGGCGTTGAGCCGGTACTCGTCGCGCCAGAAGTCCACGGAGGCGCGACGGCCGGCCCGGGCGTCCTCGTAGATCGACCGGATGTCCCCTCCGGCGCAGAGGCCGCGGTCCCCCGCTCCCCGGATCACGACGGCGGCGACCGTGTCGTCGCCGGCCGCCAGGGTGAGCGCTTCGTCGATGCGGCGGACCATGGCGTGCGTGAGGGCGTTCAGAGCCCGGGGCCGGTTGAGGGTGATGTGCAGGAGGTGACCCTCGGTGTGCAACAGGACGGGTTCGTCGTCGTTCATCGTGTGCGCTCCGGTCAGCCGTGGACGATCTATGCCTGCCATTCTGCGACGGCCGACGCAGGCTCCTGGCGCCGGGGCCGTCGCGACACCGCTGTGGCAGTACCGCATCACGGGCTCGACAATTGGGATCGACGGGCCGCGACGTCCAGCAGCCCCGCCGGACGACCTCCGGAGCAGGCATGACCGACTCTTCACGGCGAGACGACGACCCAGCGTCGTGGCTCCGGCTCGAACGGCTGCACACCGGCCGGACGAGGCCCACGGAGCGCCTCGCCATGAACCGGACCGGCAGCTTCGAATGGGACCTGGACGCCAGGACCGTGGACGTCGACGAGGCCGGGCTGATGGTGTTCGGCCTGGATGCGGCGGCCTTCGAGGACTCCCCCTCGTCCGTGATCGACCGCTTGGACGCGGCGGACCGGGCGCGCCTGGAGGCCACCATCGGCGAGGCGATCTCCGGCGGGAGCAATGCCTACAGCGTCCACTTCCAGGTACCTCTGGAGGACGGCAGCCGCCAGTGGACCCATGTCCAGGCGCAGATCCTGCGGTCCGAGGACGGCCGGGCGCATCGCGTCATCGGCGTGGTGCGGGACGCCACGGCCGAGGTCACCCATTCGGCCTTCGCACTGGATCTGGAAAAGCGCCGTCGCCGCCACACCAACATCGTCGAACGCACCACTGCCGCGATGTCACGCGCTGTCACCGTGGACGACGTCACCGCCGCGCTCACCGGCCCGGGCGGGCTGGTGGGGATCGGCGCGGACGGGCTGGCGCTCGGTCTGGTGGAGAACTCGGCGCTGAGGATCATCGCGCTGAGCGGGGAGTCGGTGGAGGTACTGGAGGGCTTGGGTTCCGGACAGCTCGACGCGACGCTGCCGCTCGGGGACACCATCCTGAGCGGACGTCCCCGGTTCATCAGCTCGCTCGGCTCGTTGATCCGGCGGTATCCCGTGCTCGAACCGCACATCGGCCGGCTCAATTTCCGCGCCGTCGCCTATCTGCCGCTGATAGCCCAGGCACGGTCGCTGGGCGGACTCGCGCTCTTCTACCGGGAACGCACGGCGTTCAGCGCGGACGAGCGGATCCTCTGTCTGGGGCTGGCCGCCATCGTGGCCCAGTCGCTGCAACGGGCGATCCTCTTCGACGAGGAGCGCGAGTTCGCCACCGGACTCCAGTCGGCCATGCTCCCACGGCGGATCCAGGAGATCGAGGGCGGCGAGATCGCGGTCCGCTACCACGCGGCGTGGAGCGGACGCGAGGTCGGAGGCGACTGGTACGACGTGATCACCCTCCCCAGGGGCCGTATCGGCATCGTGGTCGGCGACGTGCAGGGGCACGACACCCATGCGGCGGCGATCATGGGCCAACTCCGCATCGCCCTGCGCGCGTACGCCGCCGAGGGGCATCCCCCGGCCACGGTTCTGGCACGGGCCTCCCGTTTCCTCGCCGAGCTGGACACCGACCGGTTCGCGACGTCGACCTATGCGCAGGTGGACCTCGCCACGGGGGCGGTGCGGGTGGCGCGTGCGGGACACTTCGGGCCTCTGATCAGGCACACCGACGGCCGGGTCGGCGTTCCTCAGGTACGCGGGGGTCTGCCGCTGGGCATCTCCACCGACTTCCGGGACGAGGAGTATCCGGAGACCCGCCTGGACCTGGTGCCCGGCGAGACTCTCGTCCTGTACACGGACGGACTCGTCGAGGAGCCGGGAGCGGACGTGGACGCGGGTGTAGCGGCCTTGATCCACGAGGTGAGCGACGGGCCCGACGGTGCGGAGGCGCTGGCCGACCATCTGTCCGACCGGTTGTGGGAGCGGTGGGGCTCGGGCGACGACGTGGCACTGCTGGTCCTGCGGCGGAGCCCGGACCTCGGGTCGCCGCGCGCCCCTCGTCTGCACCAGTACATCCACCAGGCGGATCCGCAGGGGCTCTCCGAGGCCCGGTCGATCGTGCGCCAGGCCCTGACGGACTGGGACCTGGCCTCTCTGGCGGACGACGCGGAGCTGGTCACCGGGGAGTTGCTGGTCAATGTGCTGCTGCACACGGAGGGCGGGGCGGTACTGACGCTGGAGGTGCTGCCGGAGCCCGTGCGGCGCATCAGGCTGTCGGTCCAGGACCGCTCGAGTGTCTGGCCTCGACGCCGGACGCCGGGCGAGACCTCGACCTCGGGGCGCGGCCTGCTGCTTCTCGACGCCGTCGCCGAGAGCTGGGGCATCGAGCCCAGGGGTGAGGGCAAGGCCGTCTGGTGCGAAATCGGTCCCACGGCCTGATCCGGGGTGCGCCTCCGGTGATTACGGCGGGGGCGAACGACACGGGGGCGTACCGCGACGCATGCGCCGCGGTACGCCCCCGCCCGGCCTACGGGTGTTCAGTCACCGTCGGCCGGAGAGTCTGGACGCGTCAGTGCTGCGTGCTGCGGCGCTTGCGTACGGACCACAGGATGCCGCCGCCGGCGAGGAGAACCGCGAGAGCGGCTCCACCGATGACGGGCGTGGCGGACGACGAACCGGTCTCCGCCAGGTCCGGCGCGCTGCTGCTCGGCTCGGCCGGGGCGGGCGCGGCCTCCGTGGCGGTCTCGCTCGGCGTCTCGCTGGGCTCGGGGGCCGAGGTCGGCGGCTCGGTGCTCGGAGCCTCCGAAGGCGTCTCCTCGGTCGGGGTGGGCGACGGGGTGTCGTCCTCGCAGACCGGAGCCGTCTTCGTGTCCTCGACGGAGTACCGGGCGTTGTCCCCGGCCTTGACGACCAGGCGGACGGTCAGCTCCTTGTCGTGCTTCGGGAGCTGGAGCGGCGACTTCGTGCTGAATTCCCGGCCGAACTGGGTCGTCGGAAGCAGCACGTCGCCGCCGTCGACGGAGACCGTCACCTCGTTGGTGGCGTTACCCGAGTAGGCCGTCAGGTTGAGCGTCACTTCGGAGCAGGTCACGGCCCAGGTGGGGGTGTGAGCTGCGGCCGGACCGGCGGAGATGACCCCGCCCGCCAGGCCGACTACCGCGGCGGCCGCGAATGCTCCCGCGCCACGCCACGATCTCCTGGGTATGGCCATGGATTCTTCCTCCATATGAGTTCACCGCTGGAATGGCGGTGGGGCGCACAGTACTGCCCCCTGCCTCATGGGACTCACTCGCCCCATGTCTCAGCGATGCACCAACCGTGCGCAGATTACCGCCACTTGGGACATGCCGGACACATCAGGATGGCCGGAAGCCACCGTCCTCACCGAAAGCTCCAGCCGGCTGTGAGGTGCGTTCAGAGACGCTTGTGCATGATGTGCAGTCCCACATAGCCCTCGGTGGGGTGGTTGAATCCCTCGGGCAGGGTCCCGATGACGTCGAAGCCGAGGGACTTGTACAGCCTGACGGCGTGGGTGTTCGTCTCCACCACGGCGTTGAACTGCATGGCGCGATATCCCTCCGTACGGGCCCAGTTCACGGTGTACTCGCACAGCGCCCGGCCCACGCCCCGGCCGGAGTGCTCCGGAGCGACCATGTAGCTGGCGCTGGCGATGTGCGAGCCGTTGCCCATGTGGTTCCTGTTCATCTTGGCCGTGCCGAGGACCGTCCCGGCGTCGTCGACCGCTACGACCGTACGGCCCGGCTCCGGGAGGAGCCACCAGCCCGGGGCCACGTCCTCCCCGAGCTCCGTCGGAAAGGTGAAGGTCTCGCCCGCGGCGACGATCCGGTGGAAGAAGGGCCAGATGGCGGGCCAGTCGTCGGCGGTGGCTTCTCTGATCAGCATGGACCTCAAGATGCCTCGTCGCTCACCAGCACGCAATGCTTCACTGTTCTCCGCGTACGGGCCTTCGGAGTCCGACCCGGGCC
The DNA here is from genome assembly GCF_042270185.1 of Streptomyces sp. NPDC055962. Classification (NCBI taxonomy): domain Bacteria; kingdom Bacillati; phylum Actinomycetota; class Actinomycetes; order Kitasatosporales; family Streptomycetaceae; genus Streptomyces; species Streptomyces sp. NPDC055962. The sequence goes on along the minus strand of NZ_JBHJYN010000014.1, from coordinate 40,923 downwards.
AGCAGCGCCCGTCCCGCACCGGGGCGCGCACCAGGCCGCGATCCGGGGCGAGCAGCCGAGCGGTCCGGCAGGCGGCCGCGTCGCCGCCCAAAAGCGGTCGTCGTTCCGCCCGGTACCGCCCCTTCGGGCTCCATACGGAGGAACACGGGGTCACCACCTGGGCGCGGGGCGCCGCGGATCGCACGCGCCCGTTCCAGCTCCAGTGTCAGATTCACCCGACGCCAGAGGATTTCATCCGGATCGTCCGCGAGCATCAGCCTCGCCATGGCCTCCCTACCGGCCGTCGATCCAGGTCGGCCGAGGGCGGCATCCGGCTGCACCCGCGCCAGATAGGCGCGCTCGTAGGGGTCCTCCACCACCTCCGCGAGCTGCACCGGGTCGAGGGCCGACGCCTGGAGGGCCGCGCGTGCCCAGGGGTCCGCCGCGCGGCCCAGCAGCCGGTCGAGCCTGCGCGAACGCCAGTTGCGCGCACGTCGGTCGGTGCCCGCGTCCAGCATGGTGCGCATTCCCGCCGGGCTCTTCCCCGCGAGCAGGCCGGGCTCCCGCGCGGCGAAGGCGAGCAGCTCGTCCACCAGGTAGAGCCAGACCACAGCGCGATAGCGGTTCAGGCAGAACGCGACCGGTGAGACGCACCCGATGCGGGCCAGTCCCGTGAAGCGCACGGCGCTGACTCCGAGCAGCGTGGCGCCTTCCGCCGTGCCCGCGGTGCGCACCTGGTCGCGGAGCGTGTCCGGGAAGCCCGGCCGGGCGCGCAGCCGCTCGATCTCCTGCCGGCGGATCCTCGGCCTCACCCCTCCCACGGCGGGCTCCGCGTCGATCAGGCCCAGGTGGACGGCGAGATCGAACTCGCCTCGCTTCAACGTCAGTTCCTGGGCCGCACGACCTGCCGACACACACTCCGCAGCCGCGTCGACGGCCGGCCGACGGGCATCTTCCGTCAGGGTCATGGCTTTTCCTCCCCCGTGAGTCGAATACTCTGTGTGACCACGGTAGCCGGGGGAGGAAACTCTCGCGGAGCCTGTGGAAAACTCCTGGCGGCGCACAGAAGGAGCAGGTCAGAGGCGGTCGATACTCTCCACGCCCTGCCGTGCCGTGACCCCGAGGTGTTCGCCCACGCGATTGACCAACAGGGTCATCTCGTAGGCGACCTGGCCCACATCGGCCTCGGCCGCGGTCAGGACGCAGAGGCAGCTGCCGTCCCCGGCCGCCGTCACGAAGAGCAGCGCCTCGTCGAACTCCACCATGGTCTGGCGTGCCTTCCCGGCTCCGAAGTGCCGCCCGGAGCCTCGGGCCAGGCTCTGCAGACCGGAGGAGACCGCCGCCAGGTGTTCCGCGTCCTCCCGGGCCAGGCTCGTGCTGGCGCCGGTCACCAGCCCGTCGTTCGAGAGCACCAGCGCGTGCCGGATGTGCTCCACCCGGCTGGTGAGATCGTCGAGCAGCCAGTCAAGTCCCCGGTCCAGCGCCATGTGCTCGTCCTCCCCGTTCATCTGTTCCCCACGTCCGCGCAAGCCTTGCGCACGGCTCCCCTGCGGGCAAGCGCCGCCCTGCCCCGGAGGCGCTGCTTCGCGCCACGGCCGGCCCGCCGCCGAGGACGCGCCTCCCGCGCGTGCACCGGGCGGGGGCGGCCCGGCCGACCGCCCCGTCCTCATACCGGATCCGACGCCTGCGCGACCGAGTCGAGCAGCCGCGCCGTGTGGACCCGCCCGGCGTACTCGACCATGCGGATGAGGACCTCCTTGCCCGAGGCGCGGTCACGCGCGTCGCACAGGACGACGGGAGTGCCCCCGTCGAGATCCAGTGCCCGGGAGACGTCGTCCTCGGCATAGGTCCGTGCGCCCGTGAAGCAGTTGACCGCGACGACGAAGGGGATGCGGCGGTGCTCGAAGTAGTCGACGGCCGGGAAGCAGTCCTCCAGCCTCCGTGTGTCGGCGAGGACGACCGCTCCCAGCGCGCCCTGCGAGAGTTCGTCCCACAGGAACCAGAACCGGTCCTGTCCCGGGGTACCGAACAGGTAGAGCGACAGACCGGAGCGGATGGTGATCCTTCCGAAGTCCATGGCTACCGTGGTCGTGGTCTTCTGGTCCACGCCCCCGGTGTCGTCGACGGACTGGCCGGCCTCACTGAGGAGTTCCTCGGTCCGCAGCGGCCGGATCTCGCTCACCGCACCGACGAGTGTCGTCTTGCCGACGCCGAAGCCGCCGGCGACCAATATCTTCAGGGCGAGGGCTCCGGACTCGCCCGAATCGTCCGCGTCTGCGCTGTCCACATGCTCGGAGGACATCGATCACTTCTCTCACGAGTGCCGTCGGTAGGGGCGACAGCATGGCAATCAGAGGCAGTCGCCGAAGGAGGTGAACGAAATGTGACTCATGTGTCCGTACGGGGTCGTTCAGTGCCCGGCCGGAGTCGCAATCCTTCAGGAGTAGGCCATGAGGACGACCGGTACCGGACGCTCAGAGGGCCCGGAGGCCGTCGATCACCTCACGCAGGATCCGCTCGTCGGGCAGTTGTGCGGGCGGGACGGGCCTGCTGACCCGCACGCAGCCGGCCTCCAGCAGGTCGCCCAGAAGCACCCGCACGACGCCGACGGGCAGATCGGCGTCCGCGGACAGCTCCGCGACCGACTGGATCTCCGCCCTGCACAGAGCGAGCAGCGCCCGGTGCTCGGGGCCCAGCAGTGCCTCGCCCTGCCGCTCCTCCGCGCCGTCGTCCGCCGCCACCAGGGCGATCAGGTCGAACCGCACTCCGGTGGGCCCCGGCTGCGTCCGGCCGCCGGTGACCGCGTAAGGGCGGACCAGCGGTCCCGCCTCGGCGTCGTACCACTGGGTGCCGGGAGGCAATCCGTACGCGGCACGGGAGAGGTCCTCACCGACGGCGGGCACGCCGTGTCCGCCGCCCGGTGGCCCACCGTCCGCTCTCCCCGGAGGGGGGCCCTCCGTGCTTCCCGGCGGCACGCCGCCCTCGCTCATCCGCACGTGCCCGTCCTCAGCCCGTCGCCGGTGGTCCGGCGAGCCTCACCGGGGAGGCGAGGTGTTCGCCCACCCGCTTCACCAGGCGCGCCATCTCGTACGCCACGAGGCCGATGTCCGCGAACGCCGTGCTCAGCACGGTGAGGCAGGAGCCGTCCCCCGCGGCCGCGACGAACAGGAACCCGTCGTCCATCTCGACCATCGTCTGGCGTACGCTCCCTGCACCGAAGTGCCGTCCCGTGCCTTTCGCCAGGCTGTTGAAGCCCGATGCCACGGCGGCGAGGTGCTCCGCGTCCTCGCGGCTCAGTGCGTGGGACGCGCCGACGGCGAGGCCGTCGTTGCTCAGTACGACGGCGTGCCGGATGTCGGCGATCCGTGCGACGAGATCGTCCAGCAGCCAGTCCAGCTCGCCGGAGCCTCGGGAAGCCCTGTCGGGCCTCTGGTTCACGATCATGTCTGGTCTCCTTCGGTGTGCCGGCGGAAAGGTGACGGAGGCGCGGGGCGTCCCCGGGTGTTCCCCCCGGGTGTCGCCCCACCGCCACGGACCCATCCGTCCCTGTAGGCGGTCATGCGGTCGCGTGCCTGCTCGGGGGTGCGTCCGGCGGGGGGCGCGGCGCCGTCCGGCCGGTGCCCGTCTTCCTCACCGCGGCGCTGCTCGCGCAGCTGGGGGACGAGGCTGGCCTGTCGTACGCGGCGAGGGAGCTCGCCGTCCTCCTCCGCGGACCGCGGCCGCCGGTTGAGTGTGGTCACGGGGGCGGTACCCGGACGGAGTTCAGTCCGTCCGCCGGACTCCGCGCCCGGTTCGAGGGCCGGTACGGCGACCGGTGCAGGGAACGGGGAGGGACGCTCCCGCGCCGGGCGCGGGCCGGCGGCGTGTCCGGGACGGGCGTCGTCCCGGGCCGGCGTCGTCGATCCGGTGGCGGCATCGGCCGGGCCGGCAGGTGCGCCTTCCGGGAGGCTGCTCCGGAGGCAGGCGGTCGGCACCAGGACGACCGCGGTCGTCCCGCCGTACGCGGAGGTGCGCAGCTGGACCTTGATGTGGTGGCGTGCGGAGAGCCTGCTGACGACGAAGAGGCCGAGCCGGTCGCTGTCGAAGAGGTCGAGGGTCTCGGACTGTTCGATGCGCCGGTTGGCCTCGTCGAGCAGTTCCTTGCCCATGCCGAGGCCGCGGTCCTCGATCTCCAGGGCGTACCCGTTGCCCACGGGCTCCCCGGTGATCCGCACCTTGGTATGGGGCGGTGAGAACTGCGCTGCGTTCTCGACGAGTTCGGCCAGCAGGTGGGTGAGGTCGGCCACGGCCACGCCGTTCACACCGGCGTCCGGCAGCGCCCGCACCTCCACGCGTGCGTAGTCCTCGATCTCCGAGACCGCGGCGCGGACGACGTCGGTGAGCGGGACGGGCATCCGCCAGGCGCGGCCGGGGGCGGCGCCGGAGAGGATGATCAGACTCTCGGCATGCCGTCTCATGCGGGTCGTGAGGTGGTCGAGGCGGAACAGGTCACCGAGTTCGCCCGGGTCGTCGGCACGGCGCTCCATGCCGTCGAGGAGGGCGAGCTGGCGGTGGACGAGGACCTGGCTGCGGCGGGCGAGGTTGACGAAGACCCCGGAGATGCCGCTGGCCAGTTCGGCACGTTCGACGGCGGCGTCGAGGGCCGCACGGTGCACGGTGTGCAGGGCCTCGCCCACCTGCCCGATCTCGTCGTGGGACGCCCGTCCGGCCGGTGCCTCGGCCCGCACGTCGATCTCCTCACCCGCGCGCAGCCGCCGCATGGCGTGCGGCAGTTTGCGCCACGCGATCTCCAGCGCGCTGTCGCGGAGGCCGACGAGTTCGACGACGAGCGCACGGCCGATCCGCACGGAGATCACCAGGGAGGCGGCGACCGCGAGGAAGCCGAGGAGGACGGCGGAACCGGCGGGGCTGAACAGCGCGCGTGCGAAGGGGCCCGCCCCGTCGGCCGCCCGGTCACCGGATTCCGTCCCGACGGCACGCAGCGCCGCACGCACCGTGGCCGCGTCCCGCTCCCAGGTGGCGGGCACCGCCTTCGCAGCGCGGCGGCCGGGGGGCGCTGCCAGCACCGCGTCCTCCGCCTCGGTGAGCCGCCGGTAGGCGCCGTTCTCCCCGAGGGCCCGCAAGGCCTCGCGCCCTGCGGCCGGCAGGTCGCCCCCTGCGGATCCGGCCAGCGTCCGGCGGGTCTCCACGGCTCCGGTGAACTGGCGGAGCGGTTCCCCTTCGAGCGTGCCGGCCGGTACGGCCGACGCCAGCAGCGCCTCTTCGCGGGCCAGCATCTCCCCGCTCCGGGCCAGTTCGAGCAGGACTCGGGACTCGGAGCCGATCTCGGCGTCCTGAGTGCCTGTCAGGGCCCCGGAGACGCCGAGGGCCGCGGTGACGGTCTCGGTGTACTCCGTGAACGCGGTGCGCGTATCGGCGTCCGGGGTCCGGGTCGTGCCGCCCTCCTTCCTGGGGGTGCCCAGGAGCCGGGTGCGCAGACTGTCCAACTGCTGCACGCGGTCCAGGAACGTACCGAGCCGGGCGGCTGCCCGTCCGGGAAGGAGGCCCGCGTCGGCGACGGTGTGGTCGTCGTCCAGGCGAAGGACGTCGAGCGCCGCGTCCGTGCGCGCGGCCCGTTCCCTCAGGGCTGCCGTGTGGGCGGCGCCGGGCTCCGCCAGCTGACGGAGCGCCGCCGTGCGTTCGCTCTGGAGCGCGCCGACGGCCGAGGTGACCGGAGCCCGCACCGCGACGTCCACGCGCTGGACCTCACGCAGGCGGGCCACGTCCTGGGCCGTCGTGACGGTGGCGAACCCCCAGAGCGCGAGGAGGGAGACCACGGGAACCATCAGCAGCGAGATGATCTTCGCCCGTACGGTGCGGGGGCGCAGGGACCTCCCCCGCACTCCGGACCCGGACGGCCCTGCCTCGTGCCCGTGGCTTTCGTCGGCGGGGGGTCCGGCGTGTGCGCGCCTTCCGCGCGGCGGTGTCACGGGCCCGTCGGCGTGTGCACCGGGGTCCGGGGTCGTCGTGCGGGGTCTGCGCATGGCCTCCTCGTTCCGGATGGGGAGCTCTGTGCCCCGAATGCTCTGTAGGACAGGGACCGCGGGTCCGTCGCGTCTCAGGGGGCCGCTGCCCTCGCCGGCCGGTCCACTCGCACCTCGCCCGAGACCGAGTCCGGCGCTTCGGCCGGGTGCTGCCGGGCTGCCGGAGAGAGCGCGACGAACGCCGAGGTGAGGAAGAGGTACGACCCGAGGCCGACGGCGAGGGGGAAGATGAACTGCATCACCGTCGCGCCGGGCAGCGCGGATCCCGAGGGTGCGACCCGGACACCGACGGCCAGCATGCCCGTGTAGTGCATGCTGCTCACCGCCGCGCCCATGACCAGCGACGCGAGGGCCACGGCCCCGGGCGACTTGATGTTCAGCGCCGCCCACAGCGCCGCGGTGGCCGCGATGACGGCGATGGCGACGGACACCCCGACCAGTACCGGGTCGTAGGTCACCGTGCCGTGGAGGCGCAGGGCTGCCATGCCCAGGTAGTGCATGCTGGCGACACCGAGACCGGTGGTGAGGCCGCCGGCGAGCAGGGCGCGCGAGCGGTCGCGGCTGTAGCCGACCGTGAAGACTCCCGCCCCCACCACCAGCATGGCGACCAGCAGGCTGAGAAGGGTGACGGGCACGTCGTAGCGGATGTCGGTGCCGGTGACCCCGAATCCGAGCATGGCGACGAAGTGCATCGTCCAGATGCCGGTGCCGAGAGCGGAGGCTGCCGTCAGGAGCCAGTTGCGGCGCGAACGGCCGCGGGTGCCGAGTGCGCGCACGGTGCAGCGCAGTCCGAGTGCGGCGCCGATCGATGCCATCGCGTACGACAGCACGGGTGTCAGCCAGCCGAAGGTGGCGTGGTCCAGGTGTCCCATGGGTCCGGGACGCTAGCCCGCGAAGGGGCGCACATCAGGGGCGCATTTCGAAAGGTGCTGGGATATGACAGAGAGATGTTCCGGAAGGATCGGACAGAGTTCGAACGTGTGCACCGCCTCGCGACGTTTGCAGCGCTCGAACGCCTGCACCCCCTCGCGACGTTCCGCTCGGGTGAGGTCTGAGCGATCATGTCCCCATGGCCGACGACCACACGCACGTCCAGGACTTCTTCGCCTCGCGGGCGGCGGACTGGGACAGCCGCTTCCCCGATGACGGCCCCGCCTACGCCGCCGCCGTCGGCGAGCTCGGGCTGCGTCCCGGGGGCGCCGTGCTCGACGCGGGATGCGGTACGGGGCGGGCCCTGCCGGCCCTGCGTACGGCGGTCGGTCCCGGTGGGCGCGTGCTGGGCGCCGATCTGACACCCGCCATGCTGGACGCGGCGCTGCACGCGGGGCGAGGGGCGAGCGGCACACTGCTGCTGGCCGACGCCGGGCGGCTTCCGCTGCGCACCGGGGCCCTGGACGCCGTCTTCGCCGCCGGTCTGATCTCTCATCTCCCGCACCCGGTGCGAGGTCTCACGGAGCTGGCGCGCGTGGTGCGCCCGGGGGGCCGGCTCGCCCTGTTCCACCCCGTCGGGCGCGCCGCGCTGGCCGCACGGCACGGCCGTGACCTCTCCGACGACGATCTCAGGGCCGAGCACCGCCTGGCCCCGCTGCTGGCCGACGCGGGATGGCGGCTGGACGCGTACACCGACGAGGACAGCCGGTTCCTGGCGCTGGCCGTGCGCACGGGCTGAGCGGCCTCCGGAACCCGCTCGGTCTCACTCGGCCTGTGCGTCCGGGGCCCGTCCGTGCGGTACGGGACAGCCTCGCACACCCGGAGTGGGGAACGTGCCGAGGCGGGCGACCTCGTACCCGTCCGGATAGCCCTTGATCTCGGGGTTCTGCCGGGCGAAACGGGCCGTGGAACGCGGTGGCATGAGCCGCACGGCACGTGCTCTCAGGCGCAGTACGCCGCGGGTCAGTCCCCGGGCGACCGGGCCCGGCCGCTCGTACCGGAACGCCCGCAGCAGCGAGTCGTCGAGCAGGGCGAGACTGGCCTTGCGCACGACGGGGGCGAGCGGCCGCGGGTACCAGGAGCCCATCAGGTCCAGGGTGGCGTCGGAGACGGCGCGGGCGCCTTCGTCCCAGCCGAAGTGCTCGTCCTCGTAGGAGTCCAGGGTGCTCTCGAAGTCCTCGTACGTCTGCGGCACGCCCTGGATGCCCATGCGGGCACCGAGCGTGCGGTAGTACGCCGCGAAGGCGCGCAGCTCGTGGGCCGACAGCTTCCGCCAGCCGTACGTGTCGAGCCAGCGCTTGGGGGTGACGACGAAGGTGCACAGCACGTACCGCATGTCGTCGTTGCTGATGTCGTAGCTGCGGTGCATCCCGTTGATCCGTCGCACGGCCGTGCGGCCGTCCTCGCTGTCGAAGCCGTACTCGACCACGGTGTCGAGGAGAAGTGCGGTGTCGTCGTACCTCTTCTGTGAACGTTCGGTCAGTTCCCCTGTCTCCGCCAGCAGTCGGCCGATGCTGGGGACCGCGTAGGTGCGGTACAGGGCGAGTTCGAGAGCGCGGGTGATGTCCCAGGGGAATTCGTAGGTGACGGTGAGGCGGTAGATCTCCAGGAAGTCCCGCTCCGGGTCCAGACGCTGGATCTCCTTCAGCCGCGCGTACCGCTCCACCATGCTGTCCCCCTCGTCGGCCGGTCACGCCACCTTACGGGTGACGGGCAGACCCGCACCACGGCTCGGGGGGGGTGTCGTGGCGTACCCGCGGGACGGCCCGCGCTCTCCGGTTACCTGGCCGTTATCCCTTGTCAGGGCCTCGACGACAGGGTTACCGAGTAGTTAAGGTGCGCCGACGGACCAACGATCTGGAATGAGGGTGGGTGCTGTGGCAGGGACGGACGACACGGTCGCCGATGACGACGCGCTGTTTGTGCTGACCGCGGTGCTGCTGACCCCCGCGCAGTTCCCCAGCGTCCTCGGCGACGACTACGTGGCCGCGTGTGCCGCGCTGGGCCTCGAACCGTACGCCGAGGGGTACGGCCTCGTTTTGGGCCAGGACAGCGGGGGCGCCCGTTGGACGGTGGTCGTCGAGGACGTCTCTCTGGTGGCCGTCGCCATCGCCTCGTGGGACTGCGGGATGGAGTACGACCTCTCCCCCGACGACCGCTCGGTCGTGTGCGCACTGCCGGGGTGGCCGCTCGCGCTCGCCGTCTCCGCGCCCGGCGTCCCCGAGCCGCACGACCCGTTGCCCGATCCCGGCGGCGAGGGCCCGGATCCGCTGACTCCACCGGACACCGAGGTCTGGGGTGCTCCGCAGCGGCGGCTCGGAGCGGACGAGATCGCCCTCCAGTGGGCCGCGTGGCGCGGGCAGATCGATGACGAGACGGCGTTCGGCACCGCCGGGGCGCCTTCGCCGGACGGTGAGCCCCGGGACGACGGGCCGTCGGACGGCGCCGCGGATGCCGGGAGCGCCGCAGGGACCACGGGCTCCGGGCAGCATCCCGGCGTGCGCATGGCGCTCGCAGCGGCCCGGGAGTACGTCAGCTCTCCGCCTCCGCCCGGCCGGATTCGCTCCGCCTTCGCCCCCGGGGGGGCACGGACGCTGCGGGCCGACGGCCCCGGCTGGTCCCTGGTGGCCAGGACCGACGACATCGCCTTCGTCCTCCTGGACGAGGAGCCCGGCGAAGTCATGCCGGTCGGCCGCGGCCCGGAGCTCCCGGGGCTGCTGAAGTCGCTCGACGAGCTGGCCGTACGGCCTTCCTGACCGCACGGCCCCACAGGGTCCGCGGACCGCCCTGACTGCGCCCTACACGTACTCCAGCGGACGATGCGGTCCGACGGGCAGCTCGGCCCTGATCGGGTCACCGGGCCGTACGGTTCCGCCGGCCGTGACGACGCCCATGATGCCCGCCCTGCGGACGACGGCGCCGTCGGCCGCGCGGCCGACGACCCGCTTGAGCAGGCCTTCCTGGAAGCGGTCGATCTGCAGGCACGGATTCCGCAGGCCGGTCACCTCGACGACGGCCTCGTCGCCGAGGTGGAGCAGGGTCCCCACGGAGAGGGCGAGGAGGTCGATCCCGCTGGTGGTGATGTTCTCCCCGAGATCGCCCGGCATGACCTCGAACCCCGCCGTCCTCAGCTCGGCGAACAGCTCCTGGTGCATGAGGTGGACCTGACGCAGATTGGGTTGCGTCGGATCCTTGGCGACCCGGGAGCGGTGCTTGACCGTGACCCCTGCATGGACGTCGCCCTCGACCCCGAGCCCGGCCAGCAGCCTCACGCTGTCCCTGTTCGGTTTGGTGAAGGAGTACTCGCCGTTGCTGCTGACCGCGGTGACTGTGCTGTTCAGCGCCCTATCTCCTTACGGCTGATCCTGCGGAGCCGGCGCCGCTGGGCCGGGTCGAGCATGAGGTACCCCGCTGTGGGTACGCCGATGAGAACCAGCAGCGACCACCAGAATCCGATGAACGGAATCAGGACGACTGCCGCGACGACTCCCCCGATGGCGATCTTTGCACCGTTCGACATGATCCGTGCCTCCTCCGCGGCCGGGGCCGCTCCTGATGAGAGAACGCCTGTGCCCCTCTGTCGGTTCCAGCCACGCGGCCGCATCGTGCGGCCGGCCGGCGGTGCTATCGGAGCGGTTCGCCGACCTCGTGCATGTGCTGCAGGGCCTGGCGGTAGGACTCGAGGAGGCCCGTCTCCGCGTACGGCATCCCGATGGACGCACAGTGCGCCTTGACCATGGGCTGGGCCAGTCGCAGGTGGGGCCTGGGCATGCTCGGGAAGAGGTGGTGCTCGATCTGGTAGTTGAGACCCCCGAGCAGCCAGTCGGTGAGGACGGCCCCGCGTACGTTCCGCGAGGTGAGGACCTGGCGCTGCAGGTGACCCCAGCGGTCGCCGTCGGGGTCGGGCATCTCCATCCCCTTGTGGTTCGGGGCGAAGGCCATGCCGAGGTGGAGACCGAAGAGCGCGTGGTGCACGAGGGCGAAGACGACGGCCTTGCCCGGGGACATGACGGTCAGGAGCAGCGTCGCGTACAGGGCGAGGTGCCCGGCCAGCAGGGTCCCGGAGAGTGCGCGTTCGCGGACGGGCTGACGACGCAGGAACTGGAAGCCGTAGATCTTGAGTGCGATGCCTTCGAGGAGCAGCATCGGGAAGAAGAGGCGGGCCTGGTTGCGGGTGAGCCAGCGGGAGAAGCCCTCGCGCCGGGCGGCCTGCTCCTGGGTCCAGACCAGGGCTCCGACTCCGACGTCGGGGTCCTTGTCCATGTGGTTCGGGTTGGCGTGGTGGCGTACGTGCTTGTCGTTCCACCATGCCTCGTTCATCCCGAGGAGGAGGTTGGCGTGCAGGAGGCCGACCGCCCGGCCCGCCGTGCGGTCGCCGGTTATCTGGGCATGGCCCGCGTCGTGCCCGAAGAAGGCCGTACGGGTCCACAGGACGGCCAGCGGCAGGGCGAGGAGCAGGTTCCACCAGGTGTCGCCGAGCATCACCATGGCGGCGATCACGGCACCGAGAGCGGTCAGGTTCACGGCGATGCCCGCCGCGTACCAGCCGGTGCGCCGTTCGAGGAGGCCCTGCCCCTTGACCGTCTTCAGGAGCGGTGCGAAATCGCTTCCCGGAGGCGGCGGGACGGCCGGACTCTCGGATCCGTCACGGGTGTTCGGCGCAACGGTGGCTTCTACCGCCTGGGGCATGGCGTCTCCGGTTTCTGGGCATCTGCGCTGACCTCGTCAAACGTACGGATGGCGGGCCTGTCGCAGCCATGGCGCCATCACCCCGGCCGTACGGGGGGATTCCCCCGTGTCCGAGGGTGGTGCGGGCTGTACCCCAGGCTTCAGAACGCAGAAACGAGTGAGGTGGATCACTGCTGATCTCTCCCGGAAGGGGCCGCGGGTGGAGTACCCTCGGCGACCCCGGGCTCACTAGTCAAATTTGAGGAATCTGACATCGCTGTGCACAGGCTCCCTGCGGCAACGCTCAACGAGATCTCCGAACTGTCCCGCTGCTCCGCAGTCTTCCTCCCAGCGGATCCGGCCCGCACCGGCCTGATCGCGTTCTGGAATGCGGACGGCAGCACCCCTCCCCCGTCTCCGGGGAAACCGACGGACATGGCGGTCGCCGGCACCGACGGCAGCCCTTACCTGGTCCCTGCGTCGCTGATGACGGTGCGCGAGGCGCTGCCCGTCCTGACCCGGGCACGCGCGGACAGCCTGGCCTCCCCGTCCGCCGCGTTCTGGGGCGCCGCCGGGGTCCTCGCCCTCCAACTCGTCGCGCGCGGGCTGCTGCTGCCGGGGCTGAGCCCTGGAGACCACGATGCCTGGCGGGCCGGCCCGCTGACCGCCGACGACATCGGGCGGATCCAGGTCCTTGCCGCCTCCATGCCTCCCGAGGCCCACGCGGTGCCGCTCGAACTCCGGGAGGAGGACGGCCCGGTGATGCTGGCCGATCCCGAACCGCTGCTGCGGTCGTTCCTCGACGCGGTGGTGGACGGCATGCCCCGCACGCCGGGGGCCGAGTTCGTCACGGGCACCCCGGTGTTCGCCTCCCACACCGCCCAGCACCGTCCCGGGCTCCGCCCCTGGGCGGCCGGTGTCGCGGCCGGCCACGATGCCGGCGTGCGGCTCTCCCTGCGCGTCGAGGTCTCCGGGCTCACCGGTGCGGACGTGGCGGACGCGTCCGGCCCCGCCCCCTCGTTCCGTGCGGTCCTCCAGATCCACAGCGTCCGGGATCCCGCTCTGGTCGCCGACGCCGCCGCTGTGTGGGCCGACCGATCCCCCGCCGCGTCCCTGTTCGGTCCGCGGGCCCGGATGGACGCCCTTCTCGCGCTGCGGCGCGCCGCGCGGGCCTGGCCCCCGCTGACCCCCCTCCTGTCGGCAGCCGTCCCGGACGCGGTCGAGCCCGCCGACGAAGAGATCGCGGAGCTGCTGGGCCCTGCCGCCGGGGCGCTGGCGGCGACGGGCGTCCAGGTGCACTGGCCCAGGGAGCTGGCGAGGAAGCTGACCACGCGAGCGGTGATCGGCCCGCGGGACGGCACCGGTACGGACCACGGGGCCGGGTCGGACACACCGTCCTTCCTGTCGGCCGGCTCCGTGCTCGCGTTCGACTGGCGGTTCGCCCTGGGCGACAGAGAGCTGAGCAGGGAGGAGATCGACCGGCTCGCCGAGGCCGGCAGACCACTGGTCAGACTCCGTGACCAGTGGGTGCTCATCGACCCCGAGGACGCCGGGCGTGCCCGCGAGACCCGGGACCGTACGGTCACTCCCATCGACGCGCTGGGTGCCGTACTGACCGGCACCGCCGACGTCGGTGGCCGCCGGGTGCAGGTGGCCGCCACGGGCTGGCTCGAGCAGCTGCGGGCCAGGATCGCCGACCCGGAGTCGGCCGACCACCGGACGGCCGGACAGCCGAAAGCCCTGGAGGCGACTCTGCGCGACTACCAGCTGCGTGGCCTGAACTGGCTGCACACCATGACGTCGCTCGGCCTCGGCTGCTGCCTCGCCGACGACATGGGACTCGGCAAGACCATCACGCTGATCGCGCTCCACCTGCACCGGCAGGGCGTCGCATCGGCCGCGGGGCCCACCCTCGTGGTCTGCCCGACCTCCCTGATGGGCAACTGGCAACGGGAGATCGAGAGGTTCGCACCCGGCACGCCCGTACGCCGCTTCCACGGCGCGTCGCGCTCGCTGGAGGACCTGGCCGACGGCGAGTTCGTCCTCACCACGTACGGCACGATGCGTCTCGACGCGGCCCGGCTCGCGCAGGTGCCCTGGGGCATGGTCGTCGCCGACGAGGCGCAGCACGTCAAGAACCCGCATTCGGCGACGGCCAGGCAGCTGCGGACCATCGGAGCGCGGGCACGCATCGCCCTCACCGGCACCCCGGTGGAGAACAACCTCTCCGAGCTGTGGGCGATCCTCGACTGGACGACACCGGGGCTCCTCGGGCGGCTCGGGACGTTCCGCACCCGCTACGCGAGCGCGGTGGAGGGCGGCAGCGATCCCGCGGCGGCCGAGCGGCTGGCGTCACTGGTCCGCCCGTTCCTCCTGCGCCGGCGCAAGTCCGATCCGGGCATCGCGCCGGAGCTCCCGCCGAAGACGGAGACCGACCGCACCGTCTCGCTCACGGCGGAGCAGGCCGGCCTGTACGAGGCGGTGGTGCGCGAGACGCTCGACGAGATCTCCGGCGCGGACGGCTTCGCACGGCGCGGGCTGATCATGAAACTGCTCACGGCGCTCAAGCAGATCTGCAACCACCCGGCGCAGTACCTCAAGGAGGAGCAGCCGCGGATCGTGGACAGGTCGGGGAAGGTGGAGCTGCTGGACGAGTTGCTCGACACGATCCTCGCCGAGGGCGCGAGCGTGCTGGTCTTCACGCAGTACGTGCAGATGGCACGCCTGCTGGAACTGCACCTGGCAGCGCGCGGGGTCCGCACGCAGTTCCTGCACGGCGGCACCCCGGTCGCCGAGCGCGAAGCCATGGTGAACCGCTTCCAGGCGGGCGAGGCGCCGGTGTTCCTGCTGTCCCTCAAGGCCGCGGGCACAGGGCTCAACCTCACCCGCGCGGGCCATGTCGTGCATTTCGACCGCTGGTGGAATCCAGCCGTGGAGGCGCAGGCCACCGACCGTGCCTACCGGATCGGGCAGACGCAGCCGGTGCAGGTGCACCGGCTGATCGCCGAGGGCACCGTGGAGGACCGGATCGCGGCCATGCTGACGCGGAAACAAGGACTGGCCGACGCGGTGCTCGGTGGGGGCGAGGCCGCGCTGAGCGAGTTGAGCGATGCCGAACTGGCCGAGCTGGTCGAGCTGCGAGGGGGCGCACGATGAACGAGGGTCACGAGCCGGAGCGTACGTTCGCACCGCTCCCGCCGGCACAGGGACGCGCGTTCGCCTCGTCCTGGTGGGGCCGGGCGTGGCTGAAGGCGCTGGAGGACACGGCGCTCGACGGCACGCAGCTCAAGAAGGGGCGGGCGCTGGCCCGGCAGGGAAGGGTCGGCGCGGTGTCGGTCCGGCCCGGCCGGCTCACCGCGGTCGTGCAGGACCGGGACTCGACGGCGTACCGCAGTGACGTACTGCTCCAGGAGCTGAGCGAGGAGGACTGGGACCGCTTCCTGGACATGGCCTCCGAACGGTCCGGGCACATCGCGGCCCTGCTCGACCGTGAGATGCCGCCGCACCTGGTGGAGGACGCGGCTGCCGCAGGTCTCGAACTGCTGCCCGGGATCGGCGACCTGGAGCCCGAGTGCAGCTGCGAGGCCTGGGACCACTGCCCGCACACGGGTGCCCTCTGCTATCAGGTGGCCCGGCTGCTCGACGAGGATCCCTTCGTGCTGCTGTTGTTGCGGGGCCGGGACGAGCGGCGGCTGCTCGACGAACTGCAGGCGCGGAGTGCGGCGCGAGCGGGCCGGGGGTCGGACGCGGCTGCGGCGGAGGACCACGCCGGCGGCCCGTCACCGCACGGCGTGCGGGCCGACGAGGCCTTCGCCGCGCGGGACATCCTGCCGCCGCTCCCTCCTCCCCCGCCGCTCCCCGCGGAACCGGGCCTGCCGCCGTCGCTCGACGCGGAGGGGGATCGGGAGGCCGGGCTCGACGCCGCCGCGCTGGAGTTCCTGGCGGCGGACAGCGCCGTACGGGCGTACGCGATGCTGGCGGAGGCACTCGGCCCGCGCCACGGACAGCAGCCCCCGGCAGCAGCACTGACGTCCGAGCAGGACGCGGTGCGCCTGGCCGCCGACGGCCGGGCATGCACCCGCGTCACGGCTCGGCTCGCGGCGGCGACCGGTCGCGGGCCGGCGGGTCTGGACGACGCGGTGCGGGCCTGGCGCCACGGCGGGGCGGCCGCACTCACGGTGTACGACGAGGAGTGGCAGCCGGGCCCGGACGAGCTCGCCCGGGCCCTGGCACAACTCGCCGCGGCGTGGGAGGAGGGCGAGGCTCCGCAGCTCGGCGCGGCCGGAAACCGCTGGACCCCGGCCGGTTCGGATGTGCAGCTGCGCCTCGGGCGTGACGGACGGTGGTGGCCGTACACCAGGGAAGCGGGCCGGTGGCTGCCGGCCGGACCCGCGGAGGACGATCCCGGGACGGCGCTGGCCGCGGTCATGTCCGGCAGCTGAGGGCAGGGCGTCACGTACGGTCAGCGCCCACGCGGAACCGTACGGCGGGACGGCGCGTGTTGTGCCGTAGACCGTACGACGTCCCACGCACAGGAGTGTTGATGCAGCGCAGGCGGATTCTCCAGGGCGCCGCGGTCACGGCCACCGCGGCGCTCCTTCCCGCGTCCGTCCGGGCCGTGGGGGCTCCGTCGGCGGAGACCGACTACGCCCAGGCGCAGACGTTCGTGGCATCGACGGCCAACTACACGCCGTCGAGCAGCCTTTCGCCGACGCGACGGGTCGACCTGATCGTCATCCACGTCGCGCAGCAGACGTTCTCGCAGACGGTCGGGATCTTCCGCAATCCGGCCAAGCAGGTGTCCGCGCACTACGTGGTGCGTTCGGGCGACGGCTTCGTCGCCCAGTGCGTGCGCGAGCGGGACATCGCCTGGCACGCGGGGAGTTGGGACCACAACACCCGGAGCATCGGCATCGAGCACGAGGGCTGGATCGACCAGCCCGCCTACTTCACCCCCACGATGTACGAGCGCTCGGCGAGGCTCACCGCCGACATCTGTGACCGCCACGGCCTGCCCAAAGACCGTGCGCACATCATCGGCCACCACGAGGTACCGGGAAGCGACCACACCGACCCGGGGCCTCACTGGGACTGGGTACGCTACCTCCGCCTCGTCAACCTGTCCTGACACCTGCCCACCGCTGAGCGGTACCCCCTAGCTGTAGGAGGTCATGACGTCGGTGGCGCCAACTGGTAGATGTGTTGCCGATGGTTGGCCTCCGGTCGCGGCGTGGGGTCGATGGTAGATTTCCGCGCCTGTCGGTTGGTTGCACCGTCGGAGGCGATGACTCGGCGTCGGTTGAGGCCGATCTCGGCCAGGTGCCTGCTCACGGCCCTTCGGCTGATCGGAGTTCCGGCCTGGGCCGGCTCGAAGGCGATCCTGGCCGCGGACCACTTGTGGGTGCGGCGCAGTGCTTCCGTGAGTTCGAGGATTTCGGACGCTGTCGCGGTGGGCTGGTGGCGCGGTGCAGAAGAGCGTTCGTCAAGCCTTCCACAGTGAGGGATGCATTCCTGTGGGTCACAGTGGGTCACGCAGCGGAACCAGGCGCAGAGGCTCGCCGTGACCGGTCCCGGCCGGCGATGGCCTCAGCGACCTCCTGGACGGCGCGGCGAAGAAGGTCACCGTAGGGATTCCGAGGAAGGCTGGGGGCGTGTGACTCGGCCGCGTTGATGTGTTCGGTGGCAGCTTCGAAGGAGCCGAGTCGGCGATAGTTGTCGGCGAGGTTGAGGTGCAAGGAGGGATAGAAACCGGCGATGTGGAGGCCGGCGTGGTGCTCCTGGACGCGCTGCTCGGTCACGGCGTCGGCGGCGTCCAGGGCCCGGATGTCCCAGGCGAGGGCCTGGGCGGGATCCTCGTGGAGATCTGCCAGGTAATGGGCGAGCGAGCAGCGGTGCAGCGGATCACCTGTGACACCGATCTCGGACCACAGGGTCAGCAGTTTCTGGCGGGCGGAGGTGCTGTCACCG
The DNA here is from genome assembly GCF_042270185.1 of Streptomyces sp. NPDC055962. Lineage (NCBI taxonomy): Bacteria > Bacillati > Actinomycetota > Actinomycetes > Kitasatosporales > Streptomycetaceae > Streptomyces > Streptomyces sp. NPDC055962. Next base: position 23,356 of record NZ_JBHJYN010000014.1, on the reverse strand, counting down.
GTGTGCCCCTCGGCGACGGCGTGGCCTATTGCTTCCATGGTCGGGTCGGGGCCGGCGGGTGCAGTGGTCATGGAGTGCTCCTCTTCGTCATTCTCAGGTCGAGTGGTCGGGCTTGATGGGCATGGCCAGGGTGGTGAGATCGCCGCGATCGGCAGAGCGGATCGTGACGGGCTGATCGTGTCCTCGCAGGTCGAGCAGTACGTCGGGGCCGATCGCGGTGCTCACGGCGGGATAGAGCGTGGTCAGCTCGAACCAGATCTGGACGGCCCGGCCCGCCACTGCGGCCGGGAGCGGGATGTCGGGGTGCCCGTCGTCCGCTGACACGACACTCACTCCGTCGTCAGCAACATGCAGCCCGATCCGCTCGCCGGGGTGCTCTTCCAGGGCTCGCAGGAGCAGATCCTTCGAGACCGTCGCACGCGTGCTGACCTCGCCCAGTGACGCGAGCATCAGCCGATGGTCGGGATACTCTCCGGGCAGCAACCGGCAGTGCCGGTCCTCTCGGTCGGCCATGCGGACCCAGATCCCGTTCGAGACCGCATCCAGTCGTACCAGCGGACTGCGGCGGATCGCCGCGACCGCGGCCCGCAGTTCGTCGCCGTTGACCGTGCCGGCCCATGTCTGGCTCGGTGGTTCAGCCGGCACCAGGGTTCGGGTGGAGAGCCGGTACCGGTCCGTCGCGGTCAGGGTGACCGACTCATGACCTACCTCGATGCGCAGACCGCCGACTGCCGGCATTCCGGGCTCATGCGCGGCTGCGGTCAGGACCTGCTCGACCGCATCCGCCAGCACGGGACCCATTACCGCCGCAATGGGAAGACCCGGCCCAGTGCCGAGCGCGGCCTTGATGACAGCAGCCTTCTGCTGCACGGCCGCCGCATCACCGACAATCTTGGCGACATGTTCATCGATCAGCCGGGAAGCCTCGTCGGCCCCGGAACCGAGTACAGCCTCGACAGCGACCAGGGGCATGGCTAGCTCGCGAAGTCGCCGCAGCACGCTCGCCCGAGCCACCTGGTCAGTGCTGTAGTAGCGGTAGCCCGAGACCGGGTCGACTTCGGCAGGGGGCAGCAGCCCGGAATCGGCATAGAACCTCAACGCGCTGGAGGTCAGACCACTGCGCTGGGCAAAGGCCCCGATCGGCATCAGCTCATACTTCGGCACCGGGCCATCATCAAGCTTCAACCAACTCGAAGGTCAACACCGACGAGCAGCGACACCAACCTCATGGCCGGCAACACCTAGCCGTGGGGCGATGGACCGTCGCCGTCTTTCCGTTGCCGTGTCGGCACCCCGGCGTCGCGCGCCCCTTCCGAGTACCCGTCCCCGGAAGGGCCCTCGGTCGTGTCCTCGTCCACCATCGGCGTCGCCATGGCCCCGCCGCCCCGCAGACGTTCGAGATCGGAGGAACGGACCTGGATGACCAGGACGGCTATCAGCGCGGCCACGACGGCGAAGATCGCCGCGGCGACGAAGGCGCTGGAGACGCCGGAGGCCAGCACCTGGTCGCCCCACGGGGCCGGGAGCTCTCCCGTCCTGCGGAATTCGAGCTGCTGGGCCGGGGTCGCCTCGGCCATGAACCGGGGTATCTGGTCCGTCGCCTCGTTGCGGCTGGCCGTGCCGAACACGGTGACCAGGATGGACAGCCCCAGGGAACCTCCGACCTGCTGGGTGGCGTTGAGGACTCCGGACGCGGCCCCCGCCTCCCGCGAGGCCACACCCGACACCGCCATCAGCGTCAGCGAGACGAACTGCATGCCCATCCCGAAGCCGAAGACCAGCACGGGTCCGAGAATGCTTCCGAGATAGGTGCTGTCGACATCGGTTCTGGTCAGCCAGCCGAGTCCCGCCGCGGCGAAGAGCGCACCGACCACCATGAAGGGTTTGGGCCCCCATTTGGGCAGCAGCTGCGAGGCGAGTCCGGCACTGACCGCGATGATCGCGCTCACTGGCAGGAACGCGAGACCGGCCTGCAGCGGGCTGAAGTCGAGGATGTTCTGCACGAAGAGGGTCAGGAAGAAGAACATCCCGAACATGGCCGCGGCCAGGCTCAGCATGATCCCGTAGGTCCCGGCCCGATTGCGGTCCCTGAACATGCGCAGGGGTGTGATGGGTTGTTTCGATCCGCGCTCGACGGCCAGGAAGGCGAAGAGGAAAACCACGGCGGCGACGAACGCCCCGATGGTCACGGCGTCGCTCCAGCCGTCCTCGGACGCCCGGATGAATCCGTAGACGAGCAGCACCATTCCCAGGGTGGACATGAGCGCGCCGAGCACGTCGAAGTGGCCCGGGTGCCGTTCGGATTCCTTGATGAAGCGCGGTGTCGCGAAGGCGATCAGCAGGCCGATGGGCACGTTGACGAAGAACACCCATCGCCAGTCGAGCCACTCCACGAGCACACCGCCGGCGAGCAGCCCGATCGCGCTTCCGCCCGCCGAGACGGCAGCGAACACACCGAACGCCCGGTTACGCGCGGGCCCCTCGTCGAAGGTCGTGGTGATGAGAGAGAGTGCGGTCGGGGAGGCGATCGCACCACCGACGCCCTGCAGCGCCCGCGCGGCCAGCAGTTGCCAGGACTCCTGGGAGAGCCCGCCCAGCAACGACGCCAGCACGAAGAGCAGGACGCCGAAGATGAAGACCCTCCGGCGTCCGAGGATGTCACCCAGCCGCCCACCGAGCAGAAGGAGTCCGCCGAAGGTCAGGGTGTACGCGTTGATGACCCACGACAGGCTCTCGGTCGAGAAACCGAGGGAGGTCTGGATGTGCGGCAGCGCGATGTTCACGATGGTGATGTCGAGAACCACCATCAGCTGGCACGAGGCGATGATGAGCAGGGCGATCCCATTGCCGCCGCCCCGCTTCGGGGAGCCGGCAATCGGCGCGGACTTCGCTCGGGAATCTGTCATAGCGGTGGGTGCCAGACGAGTCAGCAGTGAACAGAAACATTCACTCATCGACGTTAGGACGGACCCGGCTGGACCGCCAATCGATCACCGCTCGTCGTCGTTGAGCCTTCCTGGTCAACCGCCCGAAATCCCGCCGGACCTGGTGCGCTCCGGCGGGACGGGCCGCGATCGACCTTCAGCTCCGAGCCGCCGGCATCAGGTGAAGTTCACGTCGCTGCAGAGGAAGTAGGTCTGGTCCATGTGCGACGCCTGCCAGATCGTGTACACCACATGACGGCCGCCGAGGCCTGAGGTGGTCACCGGGATCTCGTAGTTCTGACTGGGGGCGTAGCTGCCCGTCTCGGCGACGAGTTGGAGATCGCTCCACGTCAGCGGCTCCGTGGCGGGATCGAAGCCCTCCCGGGTGACGTACACCTGGAAGTAGTCCGCTCCGTGGCTGGCCTGGTCGTACAACTTCACGGTGAAGTCGGCGGTGACGTCCGTGGTCCGCCACGCGCCGACGGCGTCGAGCGCGTCGTACCGGCCGCCCTCCGTCCGACCTCCGCTGCACAGCTGGCCGTCCGGCACGGCGGCCGGGAAGTCACCGCCGGAGCCGTTGCGGTACAGCCCGTTCCAGTTCCACATGGCGTTGGGATCGGCCTGCCAGGCCTGCCAGCACATGGGGTCCTCCTGCTCCATGGCCGGATTCTGGAAGTCGTCCCCCCAGCGCAGCCAGCAGCCGTAGTTGCGGGAGGCCGGGTCGACCACGGAGCCGTGGGCGTGTGCGGTCCCCGCCCATGGCAGCAGGCCGAGGAGGGTCGCGACGAGGACGCCGAGGAGACGTACACCCGGCCCGTAAGTGCGTAACTTGATGCGGTCATGACAATTCATGATGCGATCTCCGTTTCCGGGAGGTGGGGGGACACGCTGGCGTGGGAGCGCTCCCGCGCCCTTTTGGGCTCTGCCCCGTGCCCCCTTCTTCAAACACCTGGGCGACATCACCAGTAGTGACGGCGGCTCCCTACGGAGTGCCCCACGGTCCCCAGGATCCAGAGGACGAGTCCGATGACGAGCAGGATGATTCCGATGGTCCACAGGACGCCGAGACCGGTCACCAGGCCCAGGATCAGAAGAACGGCTCCAACGATGATCATGACAGCCTCCACAGTCGGCACCCCGACTGACCGATCGGGGTACATATGAGCATATGCCTGGTGAGCGTCCACGGCCGGATCCATGACCAGGAGCGTGCGGGTGCGGAGGACCGGTCCAGGCGTACGTCAGTCACGTGGCAGGAGAGTTCCCAGAGGACCCAGGTCGAGATTGAGGTCCTCGGGACGCACCCCGTGCTGCTCGCAGAGTTCCGCCATCCGCTCGTCGAGCAGCATGAGCGTGGTCCCGATCTCGTCCACCTGCCCGTCGGTGAGGTCCCCCTGGTCGATACGGCGCAGGGCCTGTCGCTCCATCAGCTGCCGCAGCAACTCCACCACGGTGAGCACGAGGGCCACGAGATCACGCCCCACCTGGTCCGCATCGACGTCCAGTCGCGTGGTCGTCACAACGGTCCTCCGTCCGCCCAGGGTGCCGGAACACGTTCGTTGACCGAGGAGAGCAGGGCATGGAGCGAGAGCCTCACGAGCGGAACGTCCGCGATCGCGATCACCAGATCACCACTGATGACCACACCTGTCGCCAGGACCCGGTCCAGCAGATCGACGAGGGGCACCCCGATGGGGCCGCTCAGAGGCTCCGGGTCGTCCCAGGGCACCACGTCACGTGCCATCTCTACGCCCCTCCGACGAACGAGTACGGCACCCAGGGCCCGGAGATCTCGATCCGGGCACCGGTCGCGTCACGGAGCGCCCGCGCGAGGGCTTCGAGGTCTGCCTTCCGGTGCTCCGCCACCAGGTACGTGGCGTTGAGCACCTGGACGCGGCCCTTCTCGCCGGGGACAGGCGCATGCACCCGCAGTCGGCGGTCGGCGGCGGCGAGGTCCCGGAATCCGGCGTCCACCGCCTCGGCGACCCGGAGGGAGTCCTCGTGCCTCTGTTCACGCCGTGCCCGCACCCCTCGCTTGCGTTCCAGGTAGGCGAGGCCGGCTCCTGGGGCCGGGCGGGTGCGCGGGGCGGCTCCGTCCGGCCGGAGGGGGGCCGGGTCCGGGTCCGCCGGCGCGGGTTCGGCCACGTAGACCTTGACCCCCCATTCGGCATGGCCCGCAGTGCGTTCCAGTGCGGCGCGGAAGCGGTCGGACTCGTCGAGGAGCGACTGCCGCGCCCGGGCCTCGCCGTGGTACAGCGTGGCCAGCGGGAGCGGGACGGTGGGGCACGATGCCGCCACCGCCGAAACCACCTCATGGTGCGCCCGGGCGTAGCGTTCGAGCTCGCTCCGGTCGGCCATGCGGGCCTGCCAGACCTCGTCGGTGAAGTCCGCGGCTCGGACGGTCTGGACGATCGCGGTCAGATCGCCGCACCGCAGGAGTCTCAGCGGCTCACCCGTCGCCATCCCCGGCAGCCCGGCGAACGCCGCCGGTTCCGGGGCTTCGCACACCGCGAATACGTAGAGGGCGCTCTCCCCCGAGGGCTGCCCGGGTTCCCGCTCCGTCATGTGGGTCGGTTCTCCTTCTCCGTCACTGCTCCGACGTCTCGTCCGTCTTCGCCTCGAGCGCCTCCAGGCGCTCGCGCAGTTCGCGGTTCTCGTCCAGGAGGGAGTTGCGGGCGGCACGCGAACTCAGCGCGGGGTCCGTCTCCCACCAGTCGATCCCCGCCTTCTTCGCGGTGTCCACCGACGCCACGAACAGGCGGAGCCGGATGGTGAGCAGCTCGATGTCGAGAAGGTCGATCTTGATGTCGCCCGCGATGACGATGCCCTTGTCGAGGACCCGTTCAAGGATGTCGGCGAGATTGGTGTTCGCGGGTCCTGGGACGGGGTACTGGTACGCGTCCCGCCCGAGGTCGAGATCAGTCACCTTGAGGCCCTCCGCGAACGCCGCTTCCTGGGGGCTGCTTCCTCTTCCTCTTCCTCTTCTTCCGGTTCCTCTTCCTCCGGCTCTTCTTCCTCTTCACCCTCCTCTTCCTCTTCGTCCTCGTACTCGGGCTCTTCCTCGTCCTCGTACTCCTCGTCCTCAGGTTCGGAGTCCTCGGCCTCTTCCTCGCCCTCGTCCTCTCCTCCAGCTTCGTACTCGGAGTCGTCGGACTCCTCGTTCTCGGCTTCCTCCCTCTCCACGGCCTCCTCGTGCGTCACCACGACTTCGCCGTCGCGAATCTCACCGCGCCAGCCTTCGGGCTCCTCGTCGGTGAGTGTGACGAACCGCTGGAAGAGCTTGAAGTCGAGCCGCATGCGGCGCCCCTGCACCCGCCACAGGTTCCCCGTCTTCTCGAAGAACCCCGAGGGGTAGTACTCCACCACCAGGACGATCCGGGTGAGGCTCGGCGCCAGTTCGTGGAAGCTGACGCATCCGCGCGTCGAGCCCTTCGCACCCTCGGAGGTCCACACGATGCGGTCGTCGGGGACCTGCTCCTGGACCGTCGCCTTGAAGCCGCGGGAGGAGGGACCGATCTTGACCTTCCAGTCGCTCTCGGTCTCCTCGTCCCCCATCGAGACGCTCTGCACGCCCTTCGTGAAGCTGCTGAACTCGTCGTACGCCGTCCAGTGGTCGTACGCGGTACGCAGGGGCACTCCCACATCGAGGACCTCGATGATGTTCATCGACTTGCCGCCGCTGGACTTGCGCTTGTTCTTGCCGCCGCCGAACACGTCCTTGGCCTTGTCCACGATGGTGTCCTTGACGCTCCCGGCCTTCTCCGAGGCGAAGGCCTTCAACGGTGATTCGCCCTGCATCACACGCGAGACGACCGAGGGCAGCGAGCCGCCGTTCTCGGCGATGTCCGTGAGCTGGCCGGTGAGCCCCGTCAGCTTGTCACCGGCTTTCTGCGCGAGCCGCTCCGACTGTGCGCCGAGGAAGTCGACGAGCTCCCCACGGAGACGGTCGATGCCGGACTCCTCCGCCGCTGGTTGGTCCTTGTCCGTCCTGGCCATGGCTGCCTACCTCCGCCGTTCGCCGCGCTGGGAAGCGGCTCGCTTCGATGACGTCGTCTTCTTCGCCGAAGTGGACTTCTTGGCCGACGACTTCTTCGCCGGTGCCGACTTCTTGGCAGGAGCCTTCCGGGCTGCGGCCTTCTTCGCCGGTGCCGACTTCTTGGCCGCCGCCTTCTTCGCCGGGGCGGACTTCTTCGCTGCGGCCTTCTTCGCCGGAGCCGACTTCTTCGCTGTGGCCTTCTTCGCCGGGGCGGACTTCTTCTTCGCCGCCGCCGTCTTCTTCGCGGGAGCCGACTTCTTCCTCGCCGCCGCCGTCTTCTCAGGCGCCTTCTTCGCTGCCGACTTCTTGGCAGCCGGCGGCTCCTCCGGTTCTTCCTCTTCCTCCGGCTCTTCTTCCTCCGGCTCTTCTTCCGGCTCTTCTTCCTCCTCCTCCGGTTCCTCGTCCTCTTCGTACTCCTCGTCCTCGTCCTCGTCCTCGTCCTCGTCCTCGTCCTCGTCCTCGTCCTCGTACTCGGGCTCCTCGTCGTCGTAAGCGCCCTCGTACTCCTCGTCCTCTCCGTCTTCCTCCGCAGGCTGTCCGAGCCGCGCCGTCCGGTCGCTGATGGCGTCGGCCAGGGAGTTCATGCCGCGATCGGCCGCTGCCGTCAGGGCCTTACGGCCCGAGTCGAGGACCTCGCCCTTCAGCTGGTCCTGCAACTCAGCGAACTGAGGCATCTCGCCCAGCCGGCGCATGCCTTCGGCGGCGAGCTGGCGGGGTTCCAGACCGAATCGCCTGCCTGCCAGATAGGTCGCCACGGAGAGCGCCAAGCGGCCCTTCTTGGTTCGGCCGAGCACGTATCCGCCCACCACAGCTGCTGCGAGCGTCACCTTCGTCTGTTCTTCCATGAGTGAGTCACCTTCAGTGGTTCGGCGCGGGGCGGACGCGTACGGCGTGGAGCCGGTCGAGCAGTTCCTCCTCTTCCCGTTCGAACTCCTCCAGGCTGACGACGCCGTCCTCGAGCTCCTGATTCAGCGCGGCGAGCTGCGCCCGGATCACGCCCGGGTCGTGCAGTTCACGCTCGGCGGCGTCGTTCGCCTTCTCGGCCACCCAGATCACTCCGCGGACCGGTGCCAGGGGCAGCAGGAGAAGGCCGCTGAACAGTCCCATGTCAGACCCCCGCACCCGTTCTCCGCGACCCGCGGGAGGGGACGAAGCTGTAGCAGGGCAACGGACCCGCGACCCGCAGCTCGACATGGTCCCGGTGGGTGTCGGCGAACCGCCGCACGGTGGTCAGGAAGGCATCGCTCCCCTGCTGTTCGACGAGGAACGAGACATTGAGCGCGCACCCTTGCACCTCGGGCCCGGCAGCGACCGCGCGAGCCAGGGTCGTCACCTTGCGGAGGAGCTTCTGGCCGGCGTCGGCCGCCCTGCGCGACAGCGCCGTGGCCACGGCCTCGCCCAGTCGGACGTTCGCCTCGTAGGTGGGGCGCCGGCGGACTTCCTCGCGCAGGCGCCGTACGTTCTTCTCCTCGGCGACGACGGCCGCGAGGGCGTCCTGGGCGGGCAGCGCCTTGACGTTGATCTCCACACTGCGGTCGAGGTGCCGGAGGGCCTCGAGGTGGTCGGACTCCGATCCGGCCAGCTGGGCACGGACCGATGCCTCGTCGGGCGCGATCACGCCGAACCGCATGGGCAGCACGGGACCGCCTCCCGAAAGGAGGAGCAACAGGTCCTGGTGCGCCATCAGGTCCCGGCGCCGTGCACGGAGTCGTGGTGGCGCGTCGCTCACGACGGCGGTGACTCTGCCGGAGCCGACCAGCCGCAGGGGGGCCGGAGGACCACCCACTCCGACCGCGCCGGCCGGAAGGGCCTCTGCCGCCGGGATGATCGCGTAGACGTACACGCCGTTCTCGGTCACGGCTCACGCCTCCACGCGTCGGCGTCGGCTGGACCCGTCGCGCGCGGGTGCCCGGCGCTTCCTGGGCCGCTCCTCCTGCTCGTCGCCGTCCTCGTCGTCGCCGTCGCTGCCCACCGCCTTGCGGACGGTGTCCCCGACGGACTCCGCCGCCTTGCGCACCTTGCGCTTGCCGACCGACTTGGCGACGCCTCCGCCGAGCAGCTCGGGGATGGTGGTGCTGCCCGAGTCACGCTCCAGGTCGAGCCGGTTGCACGCCTCGGCGAAGCGCAGGTAGGTGTCCACGCTCGCGACGACGATGCGCGCGTCTATCTTGAGGATCTCGATGCCGACCAGCGACACCCGGACGAAGATGTCGATGACCATGCCCCGGTCGAGGATGAGTTCCAGGACGTCGTAGAGCGTGCCCGCCCTGGGCGGGCACGGGGCGACTTCGTCGGCGTACATGGTCGTGGTCATGGAATGTCCTTCCGGATGAGGGGGCGAAGCGGTCACTCGTCGGCGGAGCCACGCCGGTAGCGGCGGACCCTGCTGTATTCCATGAGCTCGCCCCGCTCGTCGATCTGCACCTCGTAGGAGGCCAGCAGGCTCGTCGTGTCCGGGATGCGGGCCACTTCCAGCACGTCGACGACGACGCACCAGCCGTCGTCCTTCCGCCGTACGGCCGACACTCCCTCGGCGGGGTGGCAGATCAGCCTCTCGAGGCTTTCGCAGGCAGCACGGGCAGCGTGCTCGGGGCCACGTCGGGACGAGGAGCGGGGAGCTGCCGTTTTCGTTGTGTGCCCGGTCCGGGCACGACGATTCTCTGCCATGGAACCCAGTCTGATCAGAATCGGTTCCGGCGCATCTCGACGGGGAGCGCGCGGCGGGGGAAGGTCGCTCACCCTTTCGGCGTTCCGGCGGGACGCCGCTCCGGGTACGTGTGCACAGTCGTAGACATGAGTGAGAGCCGCGGCCCCGACGGGCCTGACGCAGACCACGTACGGCCCTCCGGGGCCGGCGACACGACCGTGGAGGCGCTCGGGGCGCTGTCGGAGGCGCTGGAGACCGTCGAGCGTGCCCGGGGGCAGTTGTACGGGTTCCATCAGCTCACGGGCGGTGCGGACCTGGCGCTGGACCGCGCACTCGAACTGCTCCGAATGGGGGGCCACACCGAGCAGGCCGACCTGGTGGAGCGGGAGATCGTGGGCCGCAACGTCATTCCCGGCCGGTGGACCTTCCAGGTCGTGGAGGAGTACGACGACACGTACTACCGGCCGTTCGTCGAGGTCGAGCGTCGGGTCAGGCAGGAGGTCCTGGGCGGGCGCCGCCATGTCTACGAGGCGGAGATGAAGGAAGCCCGGCGGACGCCCGGGCACCCCGGACACACGGCGCGGCCCTGATCATGGATCCGGCAGAGGCCCTGCGGCGGATCGCGTTCCTCCTGGAGCGGTCCATGGCGGCGACGTACCGGGTGAAGGCCTTCCGCACGGCGGCGGAAGCGATCGGCGGCATGGGCGACCAAGAGGTGGCCGAGCGGGTGGCGCACGGCTCGCTGGAGACCGTGCGCGGCATCGGACCCAAGACGGCCAAGGTGATCCGTGAGGCGGTCGGGGGTGCGACGCCCGGGTATCTCGCGTCGCTGGAGGCAGAGGCGTCGGCGCCGTTGGCCTCGGGCGGTGAGGCGCTCCTCGCGGCCCTCCGGGGCGACTGCCACCTGCACTCGGACTGGTCCGACGGAGGCAGCCCGATCGCCGAGATGGGCCGTACGGCGATCGAGCTGGGTCACGAGTGGGCGGTGCTCACGGACCATTCCCCGAGGCTGACCGTGGCCAACGGGCTCTCGACCGGGCGCCTGCTCGACCAGTTGGCGGTCGTGGCGGAACTCAACGAGCAGTGGGCGCCCTTCCGTCTGCTCACCGGGATCGAGTGCGACATCCTGGCCGACGGATCCCTCGACCAGGACCCCGACGTGCTGGAGCGACTCGACGTGGTGGTCGTGTCGGTCCACTCGAAGCTGCGCATGGACAGGGCGGCGATGACGGAGCGGATGCTCGCGGCCGTGCGCAGTCCGCACGCGGACATCCTGGGGCACTGCACGGGACGGCTCCTCGGTGGGAAGACGCGTCCGCAGTCGGAGTTCGACGCCGAGCGGGTCTTCGCCGCGTGTGCCGAGGCGGGCACGGCGGTGGAGATCAACTGCCGCCCGGAACGGCTCGATCCGCCGCGCGCTCTCCTCAGGCAGGCTGTCGACTCGGGAGCGCTGTTCTCGATCGACACGGACGCGCACGCCCCGGGTCAGCTGGACTGGCAGATCTACGGCTGCGCGCGGGCGGAGGAGTGCGAGGTCCCCGAGGAGCGGGTCGTCACCACCTGGCCCCTGGACCGGCTCCTGCGTTGGACGGCGGAGAAGGCGCGCTCGTAGGCCCGTTCCCGGGGTCAGCTGTGAGGACGCGCCGGACCCGGCCGTCCGGCGTACAGTCGATCACGGTCGTCCACGTGACTCCGGGCACGCCGGGGCAGGAGGAAGCCGATGTCAGCTCAGCGCACAGGCCCTTCTCTTCCGCGGGCCCGCGGGCCGCTCTCCGCAGGGGTGACCGGCCGTCTGCGGGACGAGGGCGCCCTGCCGGATCCTGAGGCCGCCGGGGCCGCCGACCCCTACGGCGAGGACCTCCAGCTCGCCCTCTACGTCTGCTACGAGCTTCACTACCGGGGTTTCGCGGGAGTGCGCCCCGAGTTGGAGTGGGACCCCCCGCTGCTGGCGGTGCGCGCGGCACTGGAGGACCGCTTCCTGGCCGCCGTGCGGCGCGACGCCCCCGTGGCCGCGGACCTCGACGAAGCGCTGGCCGCTCTCCTGGTGGAACCCGTCCACGGATCCGGCGTCTCCTGGTTCCTCCAGGAGCAGGGCGAGTTGCGCCATGTGCGTGACTACGCGATGCAGCGCTCGCTGTACCACCTCAAGGAGGCCGACCCGCACGCCTGGGTGCTCCCCCGGCTCAGCGGCCGCGCCAAGGCGGGCATGGCGGCGATCGAGTACGACGAGTTCGGCGCAGGACGCGCCGACCGCGTGCACGCCCAGCTGTTCGCCGGTCTGATGACCGATCTGGGCCTCGACGCCACGTACGGCCGCTACGTGGACGAGGGCCGCGCTCCCATGCTGGCCCTGGTGAACATGATGTCGATGTTCGGCCTGCACCGCGGGCTGCGCGGAGCGCTGGTGGGCCATTTCGCCGCCGTCGAGATCACCTCCTCCCCCGCATCCCGCCGTCTCGCCCACGCCATGAAACGCACCGGAGCGGGCCCGGCCGCGGAGTTCTTCTACACCGAGCACGTCGAAGCGGACGCGGTCCACGAGCAGGTGGTGCGCCGCGACGTGATCGGCGGCCTGCTCGACGACGAACCCGCCCTGGCGGCCGACATCGCGTTCGGCATCGGCGCCACCTCGTTCCTCGAGGACCGGCTCGGGGACCGGCTGTTGGCGGACTGGCGGTCCTGACCCCGCCCGGCCGCCCGCAGGATCAGCATCGAAGGGAAACGCAGATGTCCGCAGACATGACACAGGACACCCGTCCCACCCGGTTGATGACCCTTCCCGGGGTGTACGCGCCCCAGCACGACACCCGCCTGCTCATGGCCGCCCTGAACCGGGAGGACATCGGTCCGGGCACCGAGGTGCTGGATGTCGGGACCGGCAGCGGCGCGCTGGCCCTGCACGCGGCGCGCGTGGGTGCGCGGGTGACTGCCGTGGACATCGCCCGCCGGTCCGTCATGACCGCCCGGCTCAACGCCCTCCTGCACCGGCGGCGGATCAGCGTTCGGCGCAGTGACCTGTTCTCGGCGCTGCCGGGCCGGTCCTACGACCTGGTCATCTGCAACCCGCCGTATGTGCCGTCGCCTGTGGGGCGGCTGCCCGGACACGGTGCGGCGCGGGCCTGGGAGGCGGGTTGCGACGGCCGGGCGGTCCTCGACCGGGTCTGCGAGACCGCCCCGGCCGCGCTGCGCCCCGGCGGCCGTCTCCTGCTCGTGCACTCCGGCCTCTGCGACAGCGAGATGACCCTGAGCCGGCTCGCGTCGGCGGGACTGCGGGCCCGGGTGAGCGACCGGGCCCTGGTCCCGCTCGGACCCGTCCTGCGCTCCCGGCTGAGCTGGCTCAGGGAGACGGGCATGGTCGGCCGCGGGGAGACGGCGGAGGAACTGGTGGTCATCCGTGCCGAACAAGCCTGAACACCCCTGCCGGATCACACTCGGCGACGAGGGGCCGCTGCTCGTCGAGGGGCCGGTGGAGGTCGTCTGCGCGGACGGCAGTGCGGCCGTCTCCGACCGTTTCGTCGTGGCCGTCTGCATGTGCCGCCGCAGCCGTATGTACCCGTGGTGCGACACGAGCCACCGGCGCCGTTCACGGGACTGACGGCGCTCACTCGCCGAGCCGCAGGCGCGCCGGCGTCACGCCGCGGAGCCGGCGGGACATGGCCCGCAGACGCGGGTGGCGTTCGTGGGCCTCTGCGGAGCGGCGGTCCAGCTCCTCGCCCAGCCGTTCGGTGCGCTTCTCGATGTCGAGCTCGTCGAGGATGCGGTCCACCTCCGCGAGCAGTGCACCGTGCAACTGCCACTGCCTGGGGTGTTCCTGCACGTCCTCCAGCAGGAGATCCGCGATGTGGTCGCGCGCGGCGCGGCTGCGGGCGAGCGCGTCGGCCAGCACTTCCTCGGCCTCCTCGCCGCTCTCGGCCAGCGGGGTGGTGATCATGACGGCGAATCCTTCGATGGCGTCGGACATGTGACCGAACAGCTCCCTGAGGCCCCTGGCCACGTCCTCGGGGAAGAGCGCCTCGTCGGTGCGTGCCTTCGCGAGGTCGGTGAGGGTGCGGGTCAGGACGCGCAGTACCACGGCGCAGATCTCCAGCGTGTCGAGGCCGGTCCGCAGGACGACACGGGAGAGCAGCCCCTGTCTGACGCGGGGGTTGAGCATCAGGCTCTCCTCGGCCTGCCGCAGGGACGCGTCGACCTCGACGATGTCGTGGTCCAGCCGGCGTGCCTCGTGCAGACGCGCGGCGGCCTCCCTCACCGGGTGGTTGCCGCCGACCTCCTCCCCCAGGGCCCGGAACATCGTGCCCATCCTCTTCCCGAGTCCGCCGATGGAGACGCCGGCCGACTCGACCCAGACGGGCGGTGCCAGCAGGAGGTTGAAGAGTAGTCCCACCCCGGCACCGATGAGTGTCTCCAGCACACGCAGCCAGGCACTCGCAGCCACCTGCGAGACGCCGAGGACGAGCATCGCGCTGATCGCCACCTCGGGCACGAATTCGTTGACCCGGACCAGACGTCCGATCAGCAGGGAGGTGAAGATCGTCAGCCCCAGGCTCCACCAGCTCAGTCCCACCAGGGCACTGAAGCCGCCGGAGATCAGGACCCCGACGACGACGGCGTTCACACGGCGGATACCGGTGGTGAGCGTGGCGTAGAGCGTCACCTGGACCACGAGGAGGGCGGTGAGAGGGGCGGTCAGCGGTGAAGGGTGCGGATCGGGCAGGACCCACTGGGCCACCACGAAGGCGATGACGGCCGCCGCCGTCGACCGGAGCGTCTGGACCGCGGCCGGCTCGGTGGTGCGCTGGACGAGTTTGACGACGGGCTCGGGCGTGGAAACGGCAGGCATTCCTTGACGGTGCCCCGAAGCGCGGTGCCGCAGCGCTTCGGGGCCCGGTCGGACTCCGTACGGACGTACGCGGGTGCCGCCATCGGCAGCGGCCTCGCGGATACGGCCACTCGGGAGGATGGTTGACGTATGGCTATCTCACTCACGCCGCCCGGGGAGACGCCTCCCGCCGAGGGCTGCATAAGCGAAGCACACGTCGAGCGCCCCGACGGAGGGATCTGGGAACACCCTGGGGTCTGGGCGGCTGTGGTGCTGCTGGGCTCGCTCGTGGTCGCCGGTTACTTCATCGCCCGTGTCTTCGGCTTCACGTGAGCGCGCGCGGGACCCTGGAGGAGCTGCTGGAGCGGCACGGCACCACATACGCAGGCGAGGCCGGGATCCGGCTGCGGGACACCCCCCGGCCGCTGTACCAGCTGCTGGTCCTGAGCCATCTGCTCTCCGCACGGATCCGAGCGGAGATCGCGGTGGCCTCGGCGCGGGCGCTCTTCTCGCACGGGCTGCGGACCCCACGCCGTATGGCCGACGCCACGTGGCAGGAGCGCGTCGATGCGCTGGGCGAGGGCGGCTACCGACGGTTCGACGAGCGGACGTCCACCCAGCTCGGGGAGGAGGCTCTCCTCCTGCTCGACGCGCACGGAGGCGATCTGCGCCGCCTGCGCCGGGAGGCCCAGGGTGACACGGACATGCTGGGCGCGGGCCTCCGCCGCTTCCCCGGGATAGGGCCGGCCGGTGCCGACATCTTCCTGCGCGAGGTGCAGTCGGTGTGGCCGGAGACAGCACCGCACCTCGACGCCAAGGCCCTCCAGGGCGCGGAACGGCTGGGGCTGCCCACGGAACCGGACGAGCTGCTCCGGCTGGCGAACGGCGAGGATCCGGCCGTGCTGGCCGCCGCGCTGGTGCGGGGCGCGCTGGACAGTGGCTGAGAGGGTTCAGCCCGTCGGCCGCCGCTTGCCCGGCTTGGTGGAGCGGCCCTCCACGAGCGCCCGCCGGATCCGGGCCGCCGACGCGCGGGCGTGGTCCGTGGTCGCCGTGCGGTCGGCCACCGACGTGACGAAGCGGTGCGTCGGGCGCAGGCACTGGCCGCACGGTGTGTCGGTGGTGAGCAGGTAGCCGTCCTCGCACTGGGGATTCGCGCAGTGTCCTGGGCCCACGAGCGCCTCGGCGACCTCCTGCGGGGCCCAGCGGCGCCGGCCGTCCTCGTCCTTCTCGTGCAGGGCGTGCGACCAGCGGACGTTCCACCGGCGTTCGAGCCGCTCCAGGAGCTGGTCGGGGGTGCGCCGGCCGAGTTCCTGGTGGATCAGGTCGTGGACGGTGCGCGGGTGGCGGTGGCCGAGCGCCTGGACCAGCGGTTGCGGGAGCGCCTGGAGGATGTATCCGACCGGGTCTCCGCCCGCTCGCTGGCGCCACTCCCGGCAGGAGCAGGGACCCTCGGGGGGAAGTACCCGCTGGCACCGGCCGCACCGGCCCCGGCACTCCGCGCAGAGTCCGTCGTCGAGCCCGTCCAGGTGGGGTGCGGGCGCCCGGCCGCAGTCGCGACAGCAGGCGGCGCAGGGACCGCACAGGCGTTCGTCCCCGTACTTCGTCGTCCACTGACGCTGCTGGCAGCGGCAGCACAGGGCGTTGTTGCAGTACTCGTGGTGGGCGGCGCCCGACTGGCGTCCGGGGGGCGGGTATGACATTGCTGCGTTCTCCAGGTGCGTGGCGAGGAGCGGTCAGGTCCAAGCCATGTCGACGAAGCGCGCGCAGGGGCCCTCGGACGACGGTATCGCCCCGGCCGGGCCCCGTGCCGCGCTGTGCCACGATCGGTCGACATTCTCCCGCACCCGGACGGTGCGCGGTGTCAGGGCCGCAGGCCGCTGACGACGTCCGCGGTCGCGGTGATCCCTTCGTGGATGGTAGGAGCCATGCTGGTCCCCGCGAGGAGGAATCCCAGCAGGGCGCACACGATCGCGTGCGAGATCTTGAGCCCCCCGTTGCGCAGGAAGATCGCTGCGAGGACCAGCAGGAGCAACACCACTGAGATCGAAACGGCCATGGCCAACCTCCTCCGCCGCGCCGGAATTGCGGCATTCGGCGGCCAGTGTGGCGCAGCAGCCGGGCCGTTCGGCGCACTGGCGTGTCCGCCGAACGGGTGTTCACGCACGGTGACGGGGCTCGCCCTCCGACGCGGGTCAGCCGCGCGGGCGCCCGCCCCGCTCGCGGCGTCGGAGGAAGGTCTCCAGCCCTGCCAGATCGTCGGTGTTGAGGTGGTCGACGCCCGCTGCGACGAGCTCGGTCCACACGGCGTCCCGCTCCGGACCCGCGAGGTCGGGCGTACCCCAGAAACGGACCCGTTGCCCCCTCGCGTGGGCCGCAGCGACGGACGTACGGAGCAGGTCCCGCTCGGCGGCGGGGAAGGGGCCGGTCCCCCGCCAGCCGAAGATCGTGCTCCAGTTGCCGCTGATCAGCGGCATGAAGGAGGCAGGTGCCGCGGTGCCGAGGTCCTCCGGCCGGCCGTCGTAGAAGGCGTACCGGGTGGTCTGCGCCTCCATCGGGGTCCTGGCCGCGCGGTCTCCCGAGATGACGGGGGTGACCGCCCCGGTGCGGACCCGACCGTGGACGGAGCTGCTGAGGATCGCACGGTAACGGCGGAGCACCCGGTCGAGTGCGAGGTAGGTGGCGGCGCCGTCGGACTTGATGTCGATCAGCAGGTGCAGCGGATCGGGGTACCCGGCGTGGACGGTGCCGTGGTGGGCGCGGACCCGGGCCAGCAGGGGGTCGAGGTAGAGCGAGACGAGGGTGCGTGCGGGGTCCAGGCTCCCGGCCTCGTGGGCGACGAGCAGTTCGCCGTCGACGAGGAAGATGTCCGCCTCGACGCTGGTGAAGCCGTGCGCGAGCGCGTCGTGGAGCGGACGTGCGTGCAGGTAGTCGTTGTGGGCGTGGGCCCTTGCCAGCGGTCGCGGGCGATGAGGGCGCGCGGGCGTGGCGGCGGCGGCCTGGGCAGGGATGAACACGCCTGCTGCGGTGGTGGCGAGGGCGGTGGTGACGACTCTGCGACGGGTCAGGTGTGCCATGGGGTCTCCCTGAAGCGGTGGGGCGGGCAGAGCGGGCGGGGGGACGCGACGAGTATGGAGGCGCGGACGCAAGGAAAGGCAGGTACCTGCCAAGAGTTGGATCCGTCGTCGTCCGCGCGTCGGTTGTGCCCCGCCTGCTGTTCCCCTGCCCACCGCCCACTCCGGTGGGGCGCCGGACATGAGCGCGCGGGGGTGCACGCGATCGGTCACGTGCACCCCCGCCATGGCCCGCACTACGGAGCCGGGAGCTCCACCAGGCCGGCGACGGACTCCCGGTGACGTCCCGCGGTCCCGAACGCGATCGAGTCGGCCTTGGCCCGCTTCAGGTACAGGTGCGCGGGATGCTCCCAGGTCATGCCGATCCCGCCGTGCAGCTGGACGCACTCCTCCGCCGCGTGCACCGCGACCCCGGAGCAGTAGGCCTGTGCCACGGCCACCGCGAGCGGGGCGTCCGGGCTGCCGGTCGCCAGCGCGTCGGCGGCGTTGCGTGCGGCGGCGCGCGCGGAGACGACCTCCAGCCAGAGCTGAGCCATCCGGTGCTTGAGCGACTGGAAAGAGCCCACCGGCCGGTTGAACTGATGGCGTTCACGGGTGTGGCGGACGGTCTCGGTCAGACACCACTCGGCCAGTCCGAGCTGCTCCGAGGCGAGCAGCCCGGCGCCGGCGAGCAGTCCCCTGCCGACGGCCTCCCCCGCGGGACCCGCCTCGGCGAGCCGGGTCCCGGTGGCCCCGGCCAGGGTGATCTTCGCGAGGGGCCGGGTGAGGTCCAGCGCGACGAGCGGCTCGACGGTGACGCCGTCCCCTCCGGTCTCCACCGCGTACAGCCCGTCGGCGGTCGGGACCAGCAGGACATCGGCCGCCGCCGCCTCCGCGACGCCGGTCACGGTCCGCTCCAGGGTGCCGGTCAGCGTCGCGGCTCCGTCGGAGGGAGGTGTGGCGAACGGCAGGGCCAGGACCGCGGTCCTGCTGCCCGCCGCCAGCTCGCCGAGGAGTCCGGCGGCCGGACCGTCCTGGATGCCGAGCGCGAGGAGGATCTCGGTCGCGACGACGGCACTCGTCAGGTAGGGCGCAGGAGCGACGCTGCGGCCGAGCTCCTCCAGGACCACCGCGGCCTCACGGTGGCCGGCTCCCTGACCGCCGAGCTTCTCCGGCACCAGCAGTCCGGCCGCCCCGATCCCGGCGGCGAGTGATTCCCACAGCCGCAGGTCGTACGGCGTGTCGGACTCGATCCCGGCGATCACGGCCGGCGCGTCGGCGCGGTCGGCGAGCAGCGACCGCACGGCGGAGCGCAGGTCCTCCTCCGCCTCCGAGTAGAGGAGGTCGGGCGCCTGGCCTTCGGTCTGTGTGGTCATCGGGAAAGATCCTTCCAGGCGACGTCCTTGTCGTTACGCGGTTCGACGGGCAGACCGAGCACACGCTCGGCGACGATGTTGAGCAGGACCTCGCTGGTCCCGCCCTCGATGGAATTGCCCTTGGACCGCAGATAGCGATAACCGGCGTCGCGTCCCGTGAAGTCGACGATCTCGGGGCGGCGCATGGTCCAGTCGCCGTACAGCAGGCCTTCGTCGCCGAGGAGTTCGACCTCGAGGCCGCTGATCTCCTGGTTGAGGCGGGCGAACGCGAGCTTCATGCCGGAGCCCTCGGGGCCGGGCTGGCCGGCGACGAGCTGCTGGCGCAGCCGTTCGCCCGTGAGCCGGGCGACCTCGGCCTCGACCCACAGCGTGAGCAGCCGCTGGTGAAGGTCGTGGGTGCGCAGCGCGGGCTGTTCCCGCCAGGTCTTCGCGACGGTGCCGATCATGCCGCCCTCGCGGGGGATGCGGGCTCCGCCGATCGAGACGCGCTCGTTCATCAGGGTGGTCTGGGCGACCTTCCAGCCGTCGCCCACGGGTCCCAGCCGCCTGCTGTCCGGGATGCGCACGCCGGTGAGGAAGACCTCGTTGAACTCGGCCTCACCGGTGATCTGGCGCAGTGGCCGCACCTCGACACCGGGATCGGTCATGTCGCAGATGAAGTAGCTGATGCCGCGGTGCTTGGGGACGTCCGGGTCGGTGCGGGCGATCAGGATCGCCCAGCGGGCCACATGGGCGCTGGACGTCCAGACCTTCTGCCCGTCGACCACCCAGTCGTCGCCGTCCCTGACCGCGCGCGTACCCAGCGCCGCGAGGTCGGATCCTGCACCGGGCTCACTGAAGAGCTGGCACCAGACCTCCTCGCCGATCCACAGCGGCCGCAGGAAGCGCGCCTTCTGCTCGTCGGTCCCGTAACCGAGGATCGTCGGGGCGGCCATGCCGAGGCCGATGCCGATGCGGCGGGGGTCGTTGTCAGGGGCGCCGGCGGCCGCGAGTTCGGCGTCGACGACGGGCTGCAGGGAACGCGGCGCGTCCAGTCCTCCGAGCCCGACGGGATAGTGCACCCAGGCCAGGCCCGCGTCGAAGCGTGCCGCGAGGAAGTCCGCACGTCCGGTGGTCGCCGGCGGGTGGGCCGCCAGCAGCTCCTGGGTGAGACCGCGGATCTGTGCCGCGTCGATGGCGGTGCTCATCGGGTGCCTCCTGACGGCAGGACGACGATCCGGCCGGTGCTGGTGCCGTCGGCCACGCGCTGGACCGCTCGCGCCGCGTCGGCCATGGGCACACGCTCGCTGATCAGCGGCTTGATGACGCCCTGCGCGGCGAGCTTGGTGAGCTCGTCGTGGCAGGCACGTACGGCGGCGGGGTCCTTCGTGTTGTAGAGACCCCAGTGGAGTCCGGCGATCGAGTAGTTCTTCACCAGGGCGTGGTTGAGTCCGGGCGCGGGGATGGTGCCGCTCGCGAAGCCCACCACGACGACGCGGCCTTCGAAGGCGATGCACTTGACCGACTTGGCGTAGGCGTCACCGCCGACCGGGTCGTAGACGACATCGGCGCCGCGTCCGCCCGTGGCCTCCTTCACCGCCGCGACGATGTCCTCGCTCCGGCGGTCGATGACGAGGTCGCAGCCCAGTTCACGGGCGATCGCGGCCTTCTCAGGTCCGCCGACGACCCCGATGACGGTGGCGCCGGCAGCCTTGCCGAGCTGGACCGCCGCGCTGCCGACGCCCCCCGCGGCCGCGTGCACCAGCAGCGTCTCACCGGCCTGCAGGTGTGCGCGCCGGTGCAGGCCGAACCAGCCGGTCTGGTAACCGATGTGCAGTGCGGCGGCTTCGGCGTCGTCCAGGGCGTCGGGGGCCGGGAGCAGGGCAGCCTCGTCCGCGACGACGTACTCGGCGAACCCGCCCTGCGGGAGTGCGGGGGTGGCGAGCACCCGCCGGCCGTCCGACGTCTCGCCGCAGATCTCCACACCGGGGGTGAACGGCAGCGGGGGCCTCACCTGGTACTGGCCGCGGCAGAGCAGCGCGTCGGGGAAGTTGATGTTCGCCGCGCGTACCTCGAGCAGCACCTGCCCGTCCCCGGGCGTCGGCCGGTCCGTCTCCTCGAGCTCCATCACCTCGCTCGGCTCGCCGTTCCGGTGCACTCGCCATGCCTGCATGAGGGGCCTCCACAACACTGTCGGCATTACCACTGCTCCGGCGCATACTAAGCGGTCGCTTGCCGGTCTGGGAACACCTCTCGCCTGTCGGTCCGGCACCGGTCACGAACGTTTCGGCCTGGCCCTCACGTGCATGCGCTCCCCCTGCGGCCCGAACAGACTGATGAACTCGACCGGCTCGTCGCCCGCGGGGCCGAACCAGTGCGGCAGCCGTGTGTCGAACTCGGCGGCCTCACCGGGGGCCAGCACCAGGTCGTGGTCGGCGAGCTTGAGGCGCAGCCGGCCGTTGAGCACGTACAGCCACTCGTACCCCTCATGGGTGCGCTGCTCGGGGGTCTCCGTGCAGGGGGCCTCCTGGATGACCTTGTACGCCTGGAGCCCGCCCGGCCTGGCGGTGAGGGGAAGGGAGGTCTTCGCCCCCTGGACGATCGGCTTCGCCTTGACGCGCGGATCACCGACCGGCGGGGCACCGACGAGGTCGTCGAGCGGCACCTCGTGGGCCCGGGCGATCGGGAGCAGCAGCTCCAGACTGGGGCGCCGCCCACCCGATTCGAGGCGGGAGAGGGTGGAGACGGAGATGCCGGTGGCCTCGGACAGCGCGGCGAGCGTGACGCTGCGGTCCTTGCGCAGACGGCGCAGCCGCGGGCCGACCCCGGTGAGTACGGCGTCGAGCTCGGGGTCGTCCTGATTCTGTTCCTTCATGCCGTCCATTGCAGAATCGGCAAGGTCGTTTGTCAATCAGTTGCTCCCCGGCCGGCGGTCGGTCCACTCCGAGGAGCGACGGGGCGGCTCAGCGCGGGAAGACCTCGAAGGTGACCGCCGGGCGACCGCCGAACCGCTCGGCCGCCGCCGCGTTGAGGTCCGACAGGAAGGTGCGGCAGTACGCCTCGGGGTCCTCGTCCGTCAGCACCTCGATGTAGGTGCGGTGAGCCAGCAGCGACTGCACGGAACGCTCGAATCCCGGTGCCGCGTCGACGGCGTGGGTGGGCCGGTCGGTGCCCGCGACGGCGACCCAGCGCACCCCGTCCCACGGTTCGAGGCCCTGCTCGCCCAGCTCCGGGAAGATCCAGCGGTTCCCCGCGTCACCGGCGGCGTCCAGGGTCGCCCGGCCGACGGCGAGGTGGTCGGGCGTGTTCCAGGCGACGCCGCCCCAGGTGTCACGGTGGTTGAGGGTGATGAGAAGCTCGGGCCTGTACCGGCGGACGGCGGCGGCGATGTCCCGGCGCAGAGCCGTGCCGTACTCGATGACGCCGTCAGGGTGACTGAGGAACTCCACCGTCTTGACACCGACGACGGCGGCGCTCGCCCGCTGCTCCCGCTCGCGCAGCGGAGCACACTCGGCGGGGGCGATCGTGTCGATACCGGCCTCGCCACGGCTCGCCATGACGTAGATGACCTCGCGCCCCTCGTCGGTCCAGCCGGCCACCGCGGCGGCACAGCCGTACTCCAGGTCGTCGGGGTGGGCGACCACCGCCAGCGCCCGGTGCCAGTCGGTGGGCATGGATTCCAGCTGCTCAGTCATGCCCGGCAGACTATCCGGCGGAAGGTGACGGACGCCTGCATTCCGGAAGAGCTTCGGGGCAGGGGCATGGAGTTGCTCCGGCCGGAGGCGCCGTACCGTCAGCCGCACCGAACCGGAGCTTTATACCCCTAGGGGTATTGTTGACGTCGGGGCGCCGGGGTGAGCAGGACCCCGGCCGACCCCGCACCGGCGACCGAAAGGAAACCCCGCTCGTGATCAGCCCCGCCTCCCTCTCCCCCTCCGAGGCCGCGGCCCGCCTGGAGGAGTTCACCGTCATCGACGTACGGGCTCCCGGCGAGTACGCGTCCGGACACGTGCCCGGCGCCCTGAACGTGCCGCTGGACCGGCTTCCCGAGGCGGTGCCCGCCCTGAAGTCGGCCTCGGCCCGTGGCTCCCTGCTGGTGGTGTGCGCTTCCGGCGTACGGTCCACCCGGGCCTGCGAGATCCTCGCCGACGCCGACATCGACGCCACCGCCCTGACGGGCGGGACCTCCGCCTGGGAGGGCGACGGCCACGGGCTGGACCGTCCGTCGGGCGCCCGTGCGACCTGGCCGATGGAGCGCCAGGTGCGCCTCGCGGCCGGCTCCCTGGTCGTGGCGGGCCTGGTGGCAGGCCGGCGCCTCCCGGCGGCGCGATGGCTGTCGGCGGGCATCGGCGCCGGCCTCGTCTACTCCGCAGTGAGCAACACCTGCGGGATGGCGGCCGCCCTCGCGAAGCTCCCGCACAACCGCGCGCCGCGGTCGGCGGCCGGCCTGGAGGCCACGCTGGACACCCTCCAGGGCTGATCCCCCGCGGCCCGCGACCGCCCCGCCCGGGAGCCGGGCGGGGCG
>NZ_JBHJYN010000013.1:0-218966 GCF_042270185.1 Streptomyces sp. NPDC055962 | reverse complement strand
GCCCGCGGCCGCCGCCCCGGGCTCCTTGCCGTCAGTCCTGGACCGTGATGGCGAGGGCCGGGCAGACCGCCGCGGCCTGCTGGACGTCGTCGGCCCGTTCCGGCCGCGGCGAGGCGTCGAGCAGCACCGCGATGCCGTCGTCGTCCTGGTCGAACACGTCGGCGGCGGCGACCACGCACTGCCCGGATGCCACGCACTTGTCCTGGTCGAGGGTCACTTTCATGAGCACTCCTTCGTCGTCGGTGCCGGTGAGGGGACGGTCTGAGGAGAGAGTCGGCGCGGGGACAGCCATTGAGGAGACAGCCGGTGAGGAGACGGTCGGCGCGGGGACCGTGGTGGGGTGCGAGGAGTCACCAGGCCACCGGCAGCTCGTGGACCCCGTAGACGGCTCCGTCGTGCTTGAACGACAACTGGTCCAGGGCGGTGTCCAGGCGCAGGGTCGGGATGCGGCGGTAGAGGGTGCTGTAGACCACCTGCAGCTCCATGCGTGCCAGCGGCTGGCCGAGGCACTGGTGCACGCCGAACCCGAAGGCGACGTGGCGGCGCGCGTCGCGCCGGAGGTCGAGCCGGTCGGGGTCGGTGAAGACCTCGGGGTCACGGTTGCCGATGTCGTTCGGCACGATGATCCCCTCCCCCGCCCGGATGACCTCACCGGCGATCTCGATGTCCTCCAGGGCGACACGGCGACGGCCCCCGTGGGTGATGTTGAGGTAGCGCAGCAGCTCCTCCACCGCGCCGGTGACCACCTTCGGGTCCTCGGTGTCACGCAGCAGGGCGAGCTGGGCGGGGTGTTCGAGGAGGGCGAGGGTGCCCAGGGCGATCATGTTCGCGGTGGTCTCGTGCCCGGCGAGCAGCAGGAGCACGCCCATCTCGGCCGCCTCACGGCGGGACAGCTCTCCCGCCTCGACGCGCGTACCGAGTCCCGACAGGAGGTCGTCCGCAGGACGGGCGATCTTGTCGGCCATCAGCTCGTCCAGATACCCGATCAGGTTGCCGTGGGCCGCGGCACGGTCCTCGGCCGCCGCGGTGCGGCTGATGAGGATCCTGCTGTTCAGCTGGAAGAAGTCGTGGTCGGCGTAGGGCACTCCGAGCAGTTCGCAGATCACCAGCGAGGGGACCGGCAGGGCGAAGGACTGGACGAGGTCGGTCCGTGCCGGGCCGGACAGCATCTCGTCGATCAGCCCGTCCACGATCTTCTGGACGGCCGGCCGGAGCGCCTCCACCCGCCTGATCGTGAAGGGGGCCGTCACCATGCGCCGCTGGCGTGCGTGTTCCGGGTCGTCCATCAGGATGAAGCTGAAGCTCGTCCCCCTCAACGGCGCCGGACTGGGATAGCCGGACCGGGTGACGTCGGCGCTGATCCTCGGGTCGGCGAGGAGGGTGCGCTGGTCGGTGTAACGGGTCACCAGCCAGGGCGTGGTCCCGTCCCACAGACGGACCTTGCGGAGCGGTCCCTGTTCCTGCTCGGTCTTCAGGGCCGGTGGCGGGTCGAACGGGCACGCCGCCGCCCGGGTCATCGGGAATTCCGGGGCCGTCGGTGCGTGCGCCTCTTCCGGACGTACCGTGCTGGTCATCGCTTCCTCACTTCGTCGTGCGGGGGCTGACGAGCCGTCGGCCGTGGTCACGGCGCGGACGGTTCGGGGGACGGGACGGGGCCGCCGATCTCCGGGCGGCGCAGACGGGCCTGCCGGGGCATGTTCCAGCCGAGGACGCCGGTGACCCTGCCCTCGCGCGCGTAGCGCAGGACGAACCGGCCGCCCGCGGTGTCGCCCTCCACGACGGTGGCCTCGGCATCCGGCCCGGGCCGGCCGTGGGCCTGGATGCGGGCATCGAACTGGTCGGTCCAGAAATAGGGCACGGGGACGTACGGCCGGTCGGCGCCCAGGATGTTCTCCGCGACGACGAGGGCCTGCTCGGTGGCGTTCGTACGGTTCTCCAGGCGCAGCGTGGTGCCGAGGAGTTCGTGGTGCCAGGCCGCCACGTCCCCGACGGCGTAGATCCCCTCCGCCGCCCGGCAACGGGAGTCGCAGACCAGGCCGTCGTCGATCCGCAGCCCGCTGCCCGCCAGCCATCCGGTGGCGGGTTCGGCGCCGATGGCGACCACCACGACATCGGCGGGGAGGACCTCGCCGGTGTCCAGGCGCACTCCGGTCACCCGGCCCCGGGCGGTTTCGAGCCCGGCGACCGCCTCTCCCAGTCTGAGCCGTACGCCGTTCTCCGTGTGCAACGCGGCGAGCAGCCCTGCGGCCAGGGGGCCCAGCTGGGCCAGCATGGGCGCCGGGCGGGGGCCTGCGAGGGTCACGTCCAGGCCCATGGAGCGCGCGGTGGCGGCGATCTCGGAGCCGAGCACCCCCTCCCCGACCACCACGGCCCGCCGTGACACGAGCAGGTCCGACCGGAGCGCCAGCGCGTCGTCGAGGGTCCTCAGCACGTGGACACCGGCGGTGTCCTGCCCGCCGGGCAGGGTCCTCGGCCGGAGCCCGGTCGCCACGACGACGGCGTCGGCGCTCAGTTCGCGGCCCGACGCGGTGCGCACCGTGCGGGTCCGCGGGTCGAGTCCGGCCGCCGGATCACCGAGGACGAGCTCGGCGTCCAGAGCGGCCAGCACGTCGGTGGTGCGGAGCCGGACCGTGTCGGGGGACCGGGTGCCTGCCAGTACCTGTTTGGACAGGGGAGGACGGTCGTAGGGCGGGTGGAGCTCACCGCCGAGCAGCGTCAGCCTGCCCGTGTAGCCCTTGCGGCGCAGAGCCTCCGCGGTGGCCAGCCCGGCGGCGGAGGCACCGGCCACGAGCACGTGGGAGGGGGTCATGGGACCTCTGTTCTCGGCACGGGCGGCCCGCGTGGAACCGCTGGTGGGCAGGTGGGGAGGCGGAGACGGGCGGCCGTCAGCGGCAGCGGGTGACCGGCGCGGTCCAGAGCCCGACGAGGGCGTCGACGAGCCCGGTGGCGGTGTCGTGCCAGTTCGTGCGGGGTGTGGCGGTGTTTCCTGCGAGGGCGCGTTCACGGTCCGCGCAGGTGTGGAGGATCAGGTTGCGCGCCATGTCGGCACGCTCGACGTGGACGTCGGCCGGCAGATCCGGCAGGCACCGGTTCAGCCCTTCGAGGGCCCGCAGCGTCGGGGGGCAGGCCAGGGACTCCTCGGCCATGATGTCCCGCAGTGCGGGGTCCGTCACGACCTGGGCGCAGAACCGGGCGAACCAGGTCGGGCTGCCCAGTGCGTCGAGGTGTTCCGTGGTGGGGCGGACGAGGCAGGCCACCCACTCCCCTATGTCCGCGGGGTCCTCGATGCCGGCCAGGAGGCGGGCACGGGCCTCCTCGATCGGCCGGCAGTGCTTCCGTGTGATCGCACGCACCAGGTCCGCCTTGGTGCCGAAGTGGTAGCCGACGGCAGCGTTGTTGCCCTGGCGCGCGGCCTCGCTGACCCTGCGGTTGGACACCGCGTAGACGCCGTGCTCGGCGAAGAGCCGCTCCGCGGCATTGAGGATCCGCTCCCTGGTCCCGCCGGCCTGCCCGGTCCGCGCCGTACGCTCCATCTGCCGTCTCCTCGGTCGGGGGCGTCTCGGGGCGTCCAGGCAATCCGGTGCCGTCCCGCCGGTCAAGCAACTGACTTAAGGATGGCCGAGATCGTCACACACCCGCCGCGGGAAGGTCCCGGGCCGTCCACGACACCCCGTCACCTGCCTCGATCGGCCCGCGGACGGTGATGGCCGCGGGGACGTGCGCCGCTCCCTCCGGCGCGTCCGCGCCCCGCGCGGACCGGGACCTCGGGCACGCGGAATTGGCGCGAACCCGCCCGGGCGGGCGCCCTGCCCGCAGGGGGCCTCAGTCCATCAGTCCGGCGGCGACGGTGGCCCCCAGCTCCCAGCACGCCTCGGTCTCGGCCTTCCCCGGCTCACCCGTGACGGTCACCGCGTCGGCCGCGCGGCGCCAGCCGAGCCCCGTGGTGATCGCCTCGATGCCGCGTACGGCCCCGGTCACGTCGTTGCCTCCGTGGACGTAGTAGCCGAAGGGCCTGCCCTTCGTCGCGTCCAGGCACGGGTAGTACACCTGGTCGAAGAAGTGCTTCAGGGCGCCGGACATGTAGCCGAGGTTCGCCGGGGTGCCGAGCAGGTAGCCGTCGGCGGCGAGCACGTCGGACGCCGTGGCGGCGAGCGCGGCACGCCGTACGACGCGTACGCCCTCGATGTCCTCCGTCGTCGCGCCGGATACGACCGCTTCGAACAGCGCCTGGCAGTTGGGCGAGGGGGTGTGATGCACGATCAGCAGGGTGGCCACACCCCCGAACCCTGCCGCTCCGGCCCGTCGGACGCAAACCCCGGGCGCCGTGTCGCCCCGGGCTCGAGTCCTGAGAGCCTCAGTCAGCCGCGCGGAATCCGCGCAGGCGGAGGCTGTTGCCGACGACGAAGACCGACGAGAGGGCCATGGCCGCTCCGGCGATCATCGGGTTCAGCAGACCGGCCGCGGCGAGCGGGAGGGCCGCCACGTTGTAGGCGAAGGCCCAGAAGAGATTCGAGCGGATCGTGCCCAGCGTCCTGCGGGAGAGCCGGATCGCGTCGGCGGCCGCCCGCAGGTCCCCGCGTACGAGGGTCAGGTCGCCCGCCTCGATGGCGGCGTCCGTGCCCGTCCCCAGGGACAGGCCGAGGTCCGCCTGGGCGAGCGCGGCGGCGTCGTTGACCCCGTCGCCGACCATGGCGACGCTGCACCCTTCCGCCTGGAGCTTCCTGACGACCTCGGCCTTGTCCTGTGGCAGGACCTCGGCGATGACCTCGTCGATGCCGACCTCGGCCGCGACGGACTCGGCGACCGCCCTGTTGTCACCGGTCAGCAGGATGGGCCGGAGCCCCAGCGCCCGTAGCCGGCGGACCGCCTCGGCACTCGTCGCCTTGACGGCGTCGGCGACCTCGATGACCGCACGCGCCTCGCCGTCCCAGGCCACGGCGATCACGGTCCTCCCGCTCCGCTCGGCGAGGTCCTTGGCGTTCCTGAGCCCCTCCGGAAGCACGACGGACCGTTCGGCCAGCAGCTTCTCGCGGCCCACCAGGACCGCGTGCCCCTCCACCACGCCCTGGACGCCGAGGCCGGGGATGCTCGCGAAGTCCTCGGGAGCGGGCAGCACGCCCACGCGTGCTGCCGCGCCCTCGGCGACCGCCCGGGCGATCGGGTGCTCGGACACGTGCTCCAGCGCACCCGCGAGGCGCAGCACTCGGGTCTCGTCCGCCGACCCGGTGGTGTGGACCCTCAGCAGCGTCATACGGCCCGTGGTGACGGTGCCCGTCTTGTCGAGGAGAACCGTGTCGACCCGGCGGGTGTTCTCCAGGACCTCGGGTCCCTTGATCAGGATGCCGAGCTGGGCGCCGCGTCCGGTGCCGACCAGGAGCGCGGTGGGCGTGGCCAGACCGAGGGCACAGGGGCAGGCGATGATCAGTACGGCGACGGCGGCGGTGAAGGCCGCGGTGAGTCCGGCGCCCGAGCCGAGCCAGGAGCCGAGGGTGGCGAGCGCCAGCGCGATGACGACCGGGACGAACACCGCGGAAATCCGGTCGGCCAGGCGCTGGGCCGCCGCCTTGCCGTTCTGCGCCTCCTCCACGAGGGCGGCCGTCCTGGCCAGCTGGGTGTCGGCTCCGACCCTGGTGGCCTCGACGACCAGGCGCCCGCCGGCGTTGAGCGTCGCACCGGTGACGGGGTCGCCCGCGGACACCTCGACGGGCACCGACTCGCCGGTGAGCATGGAGGCGTCCACGGCGGAGGAACCCTCGACCACCGTCCCGTCCGTGGCGATCTTCTCGCCGGGGCGGACGAGGAAGCGGTCCCCGACCTGGAGGGCGGCCGTGGGAAGGGTGGTCTCACGGCCCTCGCGCAGCACGGTGACCTCCTTGGCGCCGAGCTCCATGAGGGCCTTGAGGGCGGCTCCCGCCTTCCGCTTCGAGCGGGCCTCGAAGTACCGGCCGGCCAGGATGAAGGCCGTGACCCCGGCCGCGGCCTCCAGATAGATGTTCCCCGCCCCGTCGCTGCGGCCGATCGTGAAGGCGAAGGGATGCGTCATGCCCGGCATCCCGGCCGTCCCGAGGAACAGCGCCCACACCGACCACAGGAACGCGGCCGACGTGCCGAGCGAGATCAAGGTGTCCATGGTGGCCGTGCCGTGCCTGGCGTTGGTCCAGGCGGCACGGTGGAAGGGCCACGCCGCGTAGGTGACCACGGGTGCGGCGAGGGTGAGGGAGAGCCACTGCCAGTACGTGAACTGGAAGGCCGGGATCATCGCCATCGCGATGACCGGAACGGAGAGCAGAATCGCGGTGACGAGCCTCTGCCGCAGGGACTCCAGCTCTCGGTCCGGGCCCTCGCCCCCGGTCTCGCGCCCCGGAGCCGTGGCGTCGCCGGGCTCGGGGAGGGGCGGCGCCGGAGGCCGGGCGGTGTAGCCGGTCGCCTCGACCGTGGCGACCAGGTCGTCGATCGAGACGTCGTCGGCGAAGACGATCCTGGCCTTCTCCGTGGCGTAGTTGACGGTGGCCTCGACCCCGTCCATGCGGTTGAGCTTCTTCTCGATCCGCGCCGCGCAGGAGGCGCAGGTCATGCCGCCGATGGCCAGCTCGACCCGGGCGGCGCGGGGTGTCGTGGGAGTCATTTCGCGCTCCTCGTCCGAACGGAAACAGTATACCCCTCATGGGTATCTGCATGACCTCCAGGTATACCCCCCCACCGTATCCTTCGCAAGCGTTCGCGGGAGAATTACACATACCCCCATGGGGTATGTGTCGATCATGTGGGGCCCTGCACGCGGGGGCGACGAGAAGGCTCCCCCTGCGCGGCCGCCCACCGGTTCGGACCGGGAGGGCCACGGGCGCCGCCCCGGCCTCAGGTGCCTGACGTCACCGCGCGAGACGGGCCGCACACCGACCCGGCCAGGCGTCCTGACCGTCGGCCAGGGGCCGGTGCGGCGGAAGGGGAGGGAAGCGGCACTCGAAGACGAGGGCGTCGTCCTCGCCCGTGCCGCGCACCCGGTGCTGCCACGCGCCCGGGGTGTCCGCCGGCGCCTGGAGCAGGAAGAAGGTGGTGAGGCGCGGCTGCCGGGAGTGCGGGTGAGGTCTGCCGTCCACGGCGATCCGGACGGTCACGGTGGCGGTCGCCAGGCCCGCCTCCTCCGCTACCTCCCGCAGGACGGCCGATGCCGGCTCCTCGCCCGGCCCGCCTCCCCCCGCGGGAACCTGCGTTCCGGCTTCCGGCACGTCGGCATGGTGGAACACCAGGAGCTCCGCGACGGTTCGCAGCCTGACACGTACGCGGCGACGCGGATCCTCGGTGGGTTCGTTCCCGCTCCTCCCCCGGCCACCGACCGGCCCCCTACGGCCGGACGAGCCGGGCCAGCGTCTCCTCCAGTTCCTCGCGCAGCGTACGGCCCGCCGCGTCGCCGTCCCCCCGGACGACCGCGTCCACCAGCCGTGCATGGCTGTTGTCCCCGTGGTTCGGGTCGTCGGAGCGCAGGGCGAGCAGTTCCAGCATGTCGATCAGCCCCTGCCGCAGCGCGGGGACGAATTCGGTGAACAGCGCCGAGAGCACGGGGTTGTGGGCCGCCTCGACCACGGCGGCGTGCAGGGCGATGTCGGCATCGACGAACGCGGCGTCGTCGGCGCTCGCCGCGGCGCGCCGTCCGGCCAGGGCCGCGGTGAGGGAGGTGACGTCGCCGTCCGTACGGCGCCGCGCGGCCAGCCGGGCGGCCTCGACCTCGATGCCGATGCGGACCTCGTACACGTCGGTGACGGCGGCGCGGCGCAGTTTCGCGGCCCAGTCCTCCTGGGGCTCGGCCGCGACGACGAAGACGCCGGCCCCCTGCCGGGCCTGCACGAGTCCGGCCCCGGCGAGTGCGCGCAGGGCCTCACGGACCGTCGACCTCCCCACCCCCAGGGAGGCGGCCAGGGTCGTCTCGCCGGGGAGTTTCGTCCCCACCGGCCAGGCACCACCGGTGATCTGTCCACGCAGGTGTTCGGTGGCCTGCTCGACGAGGGGCGAGGGCCTCAGGGGTCCCAGCGGCATGTGGTGTCTCTCTCCGGGGCCGCACCCCTCAGGTTGTCTGAGGAGTTGCTTCGAGGCTACTGTACCCGGCATGCCGCTGAACGAGCTCCGCCCGGCCGCCGCCTTGGCCGAGTGCCGGGTGGACGGTGTCGCCGTCCTGGGCGCCGACCGGGACACCTCGGCCCTCACCGCATCCGTCCACACGGTCATGGCCGCCGTCGACCGGGCGGGAGCGCAGACCCGATGACGGACACCCGACCGGTGCTCCGCGTGAGCGACGTCGACCTCGTCCGCGACGGGAACACGATCCTCAACGAGGTGTCGCTGACGGTGCGGGCCGGCGAGCACTGGGCGCTGCTCGGTGCCAACGGCGCCGGCAAGAGCACTCTGCTCGGCCTCCTGGGCGCCCTCACCCACCCCACCCGGGGGAGGGTCGAGGTCCTGGGACACGAGCTGGGGCGGGTCGACCTGCGCCAGTTGCGCACGTACGTCGGCCACGTCGATCCGCGGCACGCGCTGCGCTCACCGCTCAGGGTGCGCGACGTCGTCCTGACGGGCCTGACGAACAGCATCGAGCCCCTCCCCCGCTGGAGGCCCGCACCGGAGCAGACCGCACTGGCCGAGGAGCTCATCGGGCTGCTCGGCCTCTCCGGGAGGCGCGAGGCCCGGTGGCCGACCCTGTCCCAGGGGGAACGGGGGCGCGCCCTGATCGCGCGGGCGCTGATGCCGCGGCCGCGGCTGCTGCTCCTGGACGAACCGGCGACGGGTCTGGACGTCGCCGGGCGGGAGCAGCTGATCGAAAGGCTCGACTCCCTCCAGCAGAGCTCACCCGGACTCGCGTCGGTGCTGGTCACCCACCACTTGGAGGAACTCCCTCCCGGCACGACGCACGCGATGCTGCTGCGTGACGGGCGGTGCCTGGCCTCGGGCCCCGTCGACGAGGTGCTGACGAGCGATCAGGTCAGCAAGTGCTTCGACCACCCGGTCCGCCTCAGCCGCTTCGAGGGCAGGTGGAGCGTACGGGCGAACCGCCCGGCCCGTCGCTGACCGGGACCGGCTCCCCGCTTCGGCAGGGGGCCTGTCCCCCTGAGGACGTCGGCGGCGTCGGCTCCTGCCATGGGTCCCCGCGGCAGAGGGCGTCGCCGCCGGGCCTCGTCCCGCTCCACCGCTCCCGGGAGGGCCCGGATCAGCTGTGCGACGCCGCGGGGCGGGCCCGGTCGCCGTGGGGTCGCGTTCCGCGCGGCAGCGGCGTCCGGAACGACCTGACGGTGTGCCGGACGAAGCGCCGGATGTCCGGCGTCGTCCGCTCCTTCGGCCAGACCAGCCGCAGAGGCACGGCCGGGCCGTCCTCCAGCCGGATGCTGACGGTCCCCTCGGGCGCGCCGGTGCCCTCGGACGGCTGGGCCGCGAGCGCGACCGCCTGTCCGAGCCGGACGATTGCGAGCATCTGCAGGCCGTCGCCGGCCTGGGGCCCCGGCGTGCCGGGCAGCCCGTCCGGCCACAGGCCGGGGTCGCCGACCTGGGGACCCGCGCCCCGCCAGCCGATCAGGGGTTCACCGGCGAGGTCGGCGATCCGCAGCGTGTCCCTGCCCGCCAGCGGATGCCTGGCCCCCACCAGCACGCACACGCCTTCGCGGCGCAGCACCACGCCGCCCAGTCCCTGATCGCCCAGCGGGCCGCGCCACAGCGCGATGTCGGCCCGTCCCGACCGAAGCCGGTCGAGCTGGTCGTCGATGGTGCCGACGGCCGTCCGGGCCGGATGCGCCGGGTCGGCCTCGTTGTACGACCGGACCATCCCGTCCAGCAGGACCGCGTCGCAGCCCGGACCGCTCACCGTCACCGACGTCCGCTGCTCCGCGGCCCGGCGCACGCGCGAGGTCACGTTCCCCGCCTGCGCCAGCAGCGACCTGCCCTCGTCGAGCATCGCGCTCCCGGCGGCGGTCAGGGTGACGCCCTTCGGGGTGCGCAGGAACAGGGTGGCCCCGACGGTCTTCTCCAGGGCCAGGATCGCCCGTGAGAGGGCGGGCTGAGTCATCGTCAGCCGTTCTGCGGCACGGGTGAAATTGCCTTCCTCTGCCACAGCGACGAAGTAGTGGACCTGTCGGATCTCCACATCACCCATGCGGACATCCTCCCACCTGACGCCATGCCGTCGCGGCATCGGGCCATGCCGGATCGGAACTTCCATGACCGGAGCCGGGGTTGTCTGCTGGAGGCACGGACGGAGGGCGGCCCGCCCCCGGACGACGCATCGCATGGGGAGCACAGCATGACCGAGCACGCCTCGAAGAGGGCAGTGGTGACGGCAGGCACCGGGGGGATCGGCCTGGAGACGGCCCTGGGACTGGCGCGTCAGGGGTGGGACATCACCCTCGTCGCACGTGACGAGGGGCGGGGTGCGGCCGCGGTGGCGCGCGTCGACGAGGCCGCGGGACGCCCCGCGGGGCGCTTCGTCCCCGCGGATCTGTCGTCCCTCGCCGCGACCCGGCGGCTCGGGGAGCGGCTGGCCGGCGAAGGCGGCCTGGACCTGCTGGTGAACAACGTCGGCGGTATGTGGACCGGCCGGTGGGAGACCGCGGAGGGCGTCGAGGCGAGCATCGCCCTGAACCACCTCTCCCCGTACGTCCTCACCGAGGCGCTCGTCGACGCGCTCGCCGCCGCGGCCCCGAGCCGCGTCGTGAACGTCACGTCGAGCGCGATCGCCGCGGCGCAGACCGTGTTCGACGAGGCCGAACCGCCGGGCCCGCACTACGGCCTGGCCGTCACCGGACGGGCCAAGCTGGCCCACCTCGCCTACTCCCTGGAGCTCGCGGAGCGTCTGGAGCCCCGGGGTGTCGCCGTCCTCGCCGCCGATCCCGGTGCCGCCGCCACCGACAACGCCGCGCAGATGACCGTCGACATCCTGCCGCCGGCGCTGCGACCGCACTGGGAGCAGATCCAGCAGGGCGTCTCGGCTCCCGTCGCGGACGCCGCGAAGGGCCCCTTGGCCGCCGCCACCGACCCGGCCCTGGAGGGCCGCACCGGACTGGTCGTCGGTCCCGCCGGAACCGTCGACGACACGCTCCTGGCGTTCGTCACCCCCGAGCTCACCGAAGCCGTACGCCTCTGGACGGCGAAGCTCCTGGCGGCGGCGGGCCGCGCGTCCTGACAGCCGGCAGGGGCCGGGGGGCCGGGGCGGTGGCTCAACGGCCGCCGCTCCGGCCCCTGGCGGCACTACCGCACCAGGCAGGGCCGCTTGGCGTCGAACGTCCAGCCGGGGACGAGGTGCTGCATGGCGGCGGCGTCGTCCCGTGCGCCCAGTGCCTCCTTCAGATAGAGCTCGTGGGCGGCCTGCAGGCGGTCCATGTCGAGCTCGACGCCCAGGCCGGGGGCGTCCGGGACGGCGATCTCACCGCCGGCGATCCGGGGCGGGTCGACGGTCAGCCGCTCCAAGCCCTCCTGCCAGATCCAGTGCGTGTCCAGGGCGTTGTAGTCGCCCGGGGCCGCGGCACCGCAGTGCGTGATCATGGCCAGGGAGATGTCGAAGTGGTTGTTGGAGTGACAGCCCCAGGTCAGCCCCATCGCGTTGCACAGCTGGGCCACCCGCACCGAGCCCTGCATCGTCCAGAAGTGCGGGTCGGCCAGCGGGATGGACACCGACTGGAGCGCCAGGGCGTGGGTCAGCTGCCGCCAGTCGGTCGCGATCATGTTGGTCGCGACCGGGAGGCCCGTCGCCCGGCGGAACTCGGCGAGGACCTCGCGCCCCGAGTAGCCGTCCTCCGCCCCGCACGGGTCCTCGGCGTAGGCGAGGGTGCCCACGAGAGGGGAGCACAGTTCGACGGCCTCGCGCAGCGACCACGCGCCGTTGGGGTCCAGGGTGATGCGGGCGTCGGGGAAGCGGTCCTTGAGGGCGCGTACGGCCTCGACCTCCTCGGCGCCCGCGAGGACGCCGCCCTTGAGCTTGAAGTCCCGGAAGCCGTAGAGGTCGAAGGCGGCTTCGGCCTGGCGGACGATCGCCCCGGGGGTGAGGGCCTCCTCGTGCCGGATGCGGTACCAGTCGGTGCGGGACGCGGGCTCACGGACGTAGTCGAGGCCGGTGCGGTCGGGGTCGCCGACGTAGAAGAGGTAGCCCAGGACCCGTACGGAGTCGCGTTGCTGACCGTCGCCCAGCAAGGCCGCGACCGGGACGTCGAGGTGCCGGCCGAGCAGGTCGAGCAGCGCCGACTCGACAGCGGTGACGGCGTGCACGGTGGTCCGCAGGTCGAAGGTCTGGGCGCCGCGTCCGCCCGCGTCCCGGTCCGCGAACCGGCTGCCGATCTCACGCAGGACGCGCTTGTGGTCGCCCAGCTTCGCGCCGACGACCAGCGACTCGCAGTCCCGCAGGGTCCGGGTGATGTTCTCGCCCCCGGGCACCTCCCCCAGTCCCGTACGGCCCTCGGAGTCCTTGAGGACGACGATGTTGCGGGTGAAGAAGGGGCCGTGGGCGCCGGAGAGGTTCAGCTCCATGCAGTCGCGTCCCGCGACGGGATAGACGGCGAAGTGGGTGACGGTCGGCTGGTTCATGCGGGTCGGACTCCTTGGGTACGGGTGGGCGGCCGGGACCGGTGTTCAGAGGCTGAGGGTGTCGAGGGCCCACTCCGCCGCCAGGACGCCGCCGAGGCCGAGAACGGCGAGCACCGTCGTGTAGCCGGTACGGACCTTGATCGCCTGGATGACCGAGAGGTTGAAGTACTCCTTGAACAACCAGAATCCGGGGTCGTTGACGTGGGAGAAGGCGATCGATCCGCACGAGACGGCGAGCACCATCATCTCGGGGTGGGTGCCGCTGCCCGCGAGGAGCGGCAGCACCACGCCGGAGGCGGTGACCACGGCGACGGTCGCCGAACCGAGCGCGATGCGCAGGATGGCGGCGATGAGCCAGGCCAGGATGATCGGCGAGATCGGCCAGTGTGCGGTGACGTCCTTGATGTAGTCGGATATCCCGCCTTCGACGAGGACGTTCTTGAAGGCTCCGCCCGCGCCGATGACCAGGAGGATCATCGCCATCGCCTGGGCCGCCGAGGCGCAGGAGGCGCTGACGTCGGCCAGGCTGCGGCCGATCCGCGGCCCGAAGGCCCAGGCTGCCAGAAGGAGGGCCAGCAGGAGCGCGACGGGCGCGGAGCCGAGGAGGGCGACCCCGTGGAGGAAGGGGCTCTCGCCGGTCGTGAGCATGTCGGTCACGGCCGCCCCGGCGATCAGCACCACCGGGAAGAGGGCCACGAACAGGGACCAGCCCATGCCCGGCATCTCCTCGTCGGTGAACTCGCGCTCACTGACGAGGCCCTTGGGTATGGAGGGGTTCATGGCCCTGACGAACGGCAGGCGCGGCCACACGAGCGCGACGAGCGCACCGGCGGGTACGGCGATGAACAGGCCGTAGAAGAGGGTGTGTCCGACGGAGGCGTGGAAAGTCGCCGCCACGGCGGTGGGGCCGGGGTGCGGCGGCAGGAAGCTGTGCATCGTCGACAGGGAGATCGACATGGGCAGGCCCACCCACAGCAGGTTCACGCCGGTGACCCTGACCAGCGTGAACGCGATGGGCACGATGATGATGAAGGCGACCTCGTAGAACATGGTCACGCCGATGAGCATGGACGTGACCACCATGGCCAGCTGGACACCGCGCGGCCCGAAGGCGTCGAGCAGCCTGCCCGCGATCCGCTGGGCCGCGCCGGAGTCGCCCATGACCCGGCCGACCATGGCACCGAGGCCGATGGTGAGCATCGTGTCGCCGATCTGGTCCCCGATGCCCGCCGAGAGGACGTCGGGGATCTCGACCGCCGGGATCCCCTGGACCAGCGCGACACCGACCGCCACGAGCAGGAGCGCGGCGAAGCCGTTGAGTTTCATACGGGTCATCAGGAGCAGCAGTGCGAGAACGCTGATCCCGACTACGAGGAGCGGCATGTCAGTTCCCCTTTGAACTGTCGGACTGTGGGGGTGCTCGGACCGCCGGCCCCGGGGGAGCTCCGCGACGGGAGCACGGGGCCGGCGTGGGGGGGGCTCAGGCGGTCCGGCGGCGCGGGGCGCCGACCAGGCCGAGCCCGGTGGCGAGGATCTTCTCCAGGTCGGCGAGGTCGTCCGGGCCGGGATCGGTGAGCGGGGCGCGCACCGGGCCGACGGGGAGTCCCCGCAGCCGGGCCGCGGCCTTGACCAGGGACACGGCGTATCCGGGGACGCGGTCCCGCAGTTCGACCAGCGGGACGTAGAAGTCGCGCAGGAGTTCCTGCGTGACCGCGTCGTCGTCGTCCCGCAGGGCGGCGAAGAAGGCGTCGGCGATCTCGGGGGCGAAGGCGTGGACGGCCGAGGAGTAGGCGGGGACACCCACGGTGGCGTAGGCCCGTGCCTGGATCTCGGCGGTGGCGGCGCCGTTGAAGAAGAGGAAGCCCTCGGGTGCGGCGAGGGTGAGGCGCTGGAGCCGGTCGAGGTCGCTGTGTCCGTCCTTCAGGCCGATGACGCCGGGGATCCCCGCGATGCGGCGCACGCCGTCGGCGGTGAAGGTGACCTGGCCGCGCTGGTAGGCGATCAGCGGCAGCCGGGTGCCGTCCGCGATGCGCCGGAGCTGCTCGACCAAGCCGTCCTGCGGGGCGGCGACGAGGTAGTGGGGCATGACGAGCAGGGCGTCGGCTCCGGCCTCCTCCGCGATGCGGGCGAAGCGCAGCGCCTGCGCCCAGCCGTAGCCCGTGCCCGCGACGACGGGCAGCCGGCCACCGGCGGCCTCGACCGCCGTCCGTACGACCGCGCGGTACTCGTCCTCGTCGAGTGCGCCGAACTCGCCGGTCCCGCAGGCCGGGAACACCGCGCCGGGGCCGGTGGCCACCTGGGCGGTCAGGTACGCACGGTACGACTCCAGGTCGAGGCTGCCGTCGCCCCGGAAGCTGGTGAGGGGGAAGGAGAGCACCCCGCCCGCCATCCCGTCCCGCAGCCGCTGGGCGACGCCTTCGGTGTCCGCGCTGAACCGCTCCACAACTCTCATCCCCATATGCAGATGGCGTATATGTATGAGAACGGAGGTTAGGCGGGTGAACGCGACGGGGTCAATGGGTGCGACAGCCCGGATCTACGATGGGGAGATGCCGGAGAACAGCGGGGTCCGCGGGGTGAAGTCGGCGTCCCGTACCGTCGCACTGCTCGAACTCCTCGCCGCGCGGGGCGACCGGCCGGCCCGCCTCGACGAGCTCGCCGAAGAGCTGGGCGTGCCGCGCAGCAGCATGTACCAACTGCTGCGGACCCTCATCGACTGCGGCTGGGTGCGGACCGACACGACTGGGTCCCTCTACGGGATCGGCATCCGCGCCCTGCACACGGGGACGAGCTATCTGGACAGCGATCCGCATGTGCGCGCGGCCCGCCCTTACCTCGACGAGGCGTCGGACGCACTCGGAGAGACGATCCACCTGGCCCGGCTGGACGGGCCCAACGTCGTCTATCTCGCGACGCGCGAGTCCCATGAGTACCGGCGCACCCTCTCCAGGGTCGGCCGCCGGATCCCGGCCCACGCCGGAGCGCTCGGCAAGGCACTGCTCGCCGAGCGTCCGGATGACGAACTCCCCCTGCCCCAGGGGTATTTGACGCCCCGTACGGAGCACACGCACACGGACCGCGCCAGCCTGCTCGCGGACCTCGCGGGAGTGCGCGAGCGCGGGTACTCCGTCGAGCGCGAGGAGACGGTGGCGGGCATCGCGGGCTTCGGGTTCGCCCTGCGGTACGACTCTCCGGCCGTCGACGCCATCAGCTGCTCGGTACCGCTGGAACGGCTCGGCGAGGAGCACGAGGCCCGGGTCGTGGCGGTCATGCGGGAGATCCGTACGAAGATCGAGAGTGTCCTGTCCCCCGCGTCGGGCGCTCCCGACTGGCGCTGATCCGCGCGCGTCGGGAACGCCCTGACGGTGTCAGCCGCGGGGCACGGCGAGCGCGTCCAGGAGCCGGTCGACGTCGTCGTCGCACGTGTAGGGCGCGAGGCCGACCCGTACGCCGCCCTCGTCACCCAGTCCCAGCCGCCGGGACGCCTCCCGTGCGTAGAACGCCCCGGCCGGCGCGTCCACGCCGCGCTCGGCCAGCTGCCGGGAGACGTCCCCCGGATCCCGGCCCGCCACCGTGAACAGGGTGGTCGGGGTGCGCCGCGCCGCGCGCGAATGCACGGTGACGCCGTCCAGCGCGGCCAGCCCCTCCTCGATGCGGCCGTGCAGACGGTCCTCGTGCGCGGCGAGGGCCGTGAACGCGCGCCGCAGACTCTCCCGGCGGCTGCCCGCACCGGGGACGAGCCCCGCGAGGAAGTCCACGGCCGCCGTCGCGCCGGCCAGCAGTTCGTAGGGCAGCGTGCCGAGTTCGAACCGCTCGGGCACGGCGTCGGAGGAGGG
The DNA here is from genome assembly GCF_042270185.1 of Streptomyces sp. NPDC055962. Lineage (NCBI taxonomy): Bacteria > Bacillati > Actinomycetota > Actinomycetes > Kitasatosporales > Streptomycetaceae > Streptomyces > Streptomyces sp. NPDC055962. The sequence continues at coordinate 202,578 of NZ_JBHJYN010000013.1, read as the reverse complement.
GAGCAGCTTGTCCGGACGCAGGGACTCCAGCAGCTCGCGCCGCCCGGTCAGGACGCCGAGGTGCGGTCCGAGGAATTTGTACGGCGAGCAGACCAGGGTGTCCGCGCCCAGCGCGGTCAGGTCGACCGTGGTGTGCGAGGCGTAGTGCACCGCGTCGACGTGGAACAGGGCTCCGGCCCGGTGCGCCAGCGCCGCGAGGGCCGGCATGTCGGGCCGGGTGCCGATGAGGTTGGAGGCGGCCGTGACGGCGACGAGCCGGGTGCGGCCGGAGAGCACGGCCTCGAGGTGCGCGGGGTCCAGCTCACCCGTCGCGGGGTCGAAGTCGGCCCACCGGACCCCCGCCCCCACCGCCTCGGCGGCCTGGATCCAGGGCCGTATGTTCGAGTCGTGGTCCAGGCGGGACACCACCACCTCGTCCCCCGGTCCCCACTCCTTGGCCAGGGTCCGCGCCAGGTCGTAGACGAGCTGCGTGGCGCTCCTGCCGAACACCACCGTGTCCGCCTGCGCGCCGAGCAGATCGGCCAGGGCCCCGCGCGCGCCGGCGACGATCGCCTCGGCGTTGCGGCCGCCTTCCGTGAGCACCCCCCGGTTGGCCAGCGGCCGGGTGAGGGCTCGGGTGATCGCGTCGACGACCTGCTGGGGCGTCTGGGTACCACCGGGCGCGTCGAAGCGGGCGGTTCCCGCCTTCAGCGCCGGGAAGCAGGCCCGGATCGCCTGCACGTCGAGGGTGTCGGGGGTGGGGCCGGTCTCGCTGCTCAACGGGGACTCCAGGAGGGGGAAGGACGGGCGGAGCGTCGCGGGTCAGCCCACGCGCTGCTTCGCCCGGGACGGCAGGTAGCAGGCTCGGCTCGGGCGCACACCCGGCCGGACCAGGGATTCCAGGCTCATGATGGCAGCACCGGTCGGGTCGGCGACCGGGACGAAGGGCCCGTCCCGGGCGAGCCGTTCCTGGAGAGCGGCGCCCACGCCGAGCATCCCGGTGCAGCCGAGCACGATCACATCGGCCCCGCCCGCCACGACCGCGGCCTTCGCGCCGGGCATCAGCCTGATGGCCCCGGACGGCAGCGTCATCCTCCGTGACCCCGTTCCGTCCCTCGGTGCTGCGGACGGAACTCACCGTCCCCAGCGCACCGCGCACCTGCCGGCCCATCCCGTCCACCGCACCGGAGGGGACGAGCCGTCGCGCGCCGCGGCCGCGGGTGCGTGGCTGGTGTGGCCGTACGACCGGGTGGACGACGGGCGGGCCGACACCGTCGCTGGGTCTCGCAGTCCTGGAGCCCTTCGTCCGTTCCTGGCTCACGGCCGCGCGCACCCGCGCGGACCATGACGGCGCGGCCCGCCGGCGGACCGTCAGAAGGGGTAGCGCTCGATGTGGGCCTGCGCGGTGATCCACTGGACCTCCGAGAAGGTGTCCAGACTCGCCCGGCCGCCGAACCTGCCTCCCGTGCCCGACGCCTTGCTGCCGCCGAAGGGGGCCACGGCCTCGTCGTCCACCGTCTGGTCGTTGATGTGCACCGCGCCCGACTCGATCCGGTCGGCGAGCTCCCACGCGGCGAAGGCGTCCGCCGTGAGGATCGACACGGACAGCCCGTACTCCGAGGCGTTGACGAGGTCGACGGCCTCGTCGACGGTCTCGTACGCGACGACGGGGGCGACCGGGCCGAACACCTCCTCGGCGAACGCCGGGGAGTCCAGGGGGACGTCGGTCAGGACGGTCGGCCGGTAGAACAGCCCGTCGTAGGTGCCGCCCGCGGCGAGCACCGCGCCCTGCTCGACGCTGCGCGTGACGATCGAGTGGATCCGGTCGCGCTGCCGCTCGTCGATGACCGGACCCAGGGCGTTGGCCGGGTCGGTGGGGTCGCCGACCGGGAGGGAGTCCGCCTTCTCGGCAAGCCTGGCGGCGTATTCGGCGGCCTGCGACACATGGACCAGATGACGGCCGGTGGTCATGCAGATCTGGCCCTGGTGCAGGAAGGAACCCCAGGCACCGGCCGAGGCCGCGGCCTCCAGGTCCGCGTCCGGGAGGACCAGGAGGGCGTTGTTGCCGCCCAGTTCGAGGTGGATCTTCTTGAGCAGCGGGCCGGCGGCCGCACCGATGGCCCGTCCGGCCGGGGTGGAGCCGGTGAAGGAGATGCAGGGGACGTCCGGGTGCGCGACCAGGGCCTCACCGACGTCGGATCCGCCGGGCAGGACGTGCAGCAGCCCCTCGGGCAGTCCCGCGTCGGCCAGCAGTCCGGCGAGGGCGAGGCCGCCGGAGACCGGGGTGCGCGGATCGGGCTTGAGGACCACCGCGTTGCCCGCGGCCAGGGCCGGGGCCACGGAGCGCAGGGCGAGGATGGCGGGGAAGTTGAAGGGGCTGATGACGCCCACGACGCCCAGCGGGACCCGGCGGACGGCGGAGAGCCGGGGCTTCGAGCTCCGCAGCAGCTCTCCGTAGGGCTCGGAGGTGAGTGCGGCCGCCTCGTTGAGCTCGGCGACGAGCAGACCGACCTCGAACTGCGCCTTGCCCTGACCGGACCCGGATTCGGGGACGAGCCACCGCACGATGCGGTCCGGGTCCGCGGAGAGCAGGGCGGACGCCTTGATGAAGACCTGAGCCCGCTCGGCGTGACCGAGCTTCGCCCAGGCGCGCTGGGCGGTCCTGGCCGACGCGACGGAGGCGTCGACGTCCCCCGCGGTGGCCGCGCCCACGGTCGCGACGACCTTGCCCGTGGCGGGTGCCGTGACGTCCAGGGTGCCGCCGCCCGCGGTGCGCCAGGAACCGTCGAAGATCTTTCCTGACCAGAGCGGCGTGGTGTCGGGGGCGGAGTCTGTGCTGGTCATGAGGACTTCCTTGTCACGAGTCGGCTTCGGTGCGGGTGGCGGGTACTCGGACTTGCCCGGCCCTTCGATTGCACCACAGGGCTCCTGCCCGCCGATGCTCCGCCGCATCGGGTCCGCCGGATCCGCGCTTCCCCCGCACACGGCAGCGGGGGCCGCCCCCTCGGGGAACGGCCCCCGCCCGGGGAGCTCAGCGGCCGCCGCGCCCGGCGCCGCGGTCCTCGCCGCGTGGGCACCGCCGGAGTTCCGGGGTGCCCACCGTGTCCCGACGGACGCCGGGACCGCGGCGTCAGCCGGCGTAGGTCTCGAACTCGGCGATCTTCGGGGTCCCGCTGGAGCTGGTGATGTCAAGGGTGATCTTCTTCAGCGAGGTCTGCGGGATCGTGACCGTCCCCGCCCCGCTGCCGGTGGCCAGGACGGCACCGGTGTCACCGTTCAGGATCCGCCAGGCACCGAGGGTGGACCCGGACGCCACCTTGATGGCGGCCTTCGACACCGAGGTGGCGGTACCCCACTTGACCGAGACGGAGCCGGTCGAACCGGCCGGCGACCAGAAGGTGCTCAGGCTGCCGTCCCGCACGTTGCCGTAGCTCGTCCCGGAAGCCTTGCTGGAGCCGTCGGCCCCGGCCCCGAGGCTGAGGTTGGTCCCGCCGGGCTGGGTGGGGTCGGGCGTGGGGTCCGTCGGGTCCGGTGTCGGGTCGGTCGGGGTGGGGGTCGGGGTGGTCGGCGTGCAGCTGCCGTCCGAGACCTTCAGGCCCTTGTTCGCGCCGGCCGTCGCCGCCACGATCGACGGCACGCAGCTCGCGTTGTCCAGGCTGTAGGCGTAGGGGATGCTGACACTCGTGTTGGACGTCGGGTTGGGCCCGGCGGGGTTGTTCTCGCTGCTCCTGGCGGACCAGGTGATGTTGTCGAACGTGTTGCCGCTGACCTGCCAGTAACCGGCCGCGTCCGTGTAGAACGTGCCCAGGACGTCCTTGGAGTCCTTGAAGTAGTTGTTGTCGACCTTGGCCTTCGCCCCGGCACGGGAGTTGATGCCGGACTCGTTCAGCTTCACGTAGTAGTTGTTGTAGATGTGGGCGATGCCGCCGCGCAGCAGAGGGGTGCGCGAGTCGAGGTTCTCGTACAGGTTGTGGTGGAAGGTGACGAAGCCGTTGGAGAGCTCGGTCTCGCTGGAACCGATGAGCCCGCCGCGGCCGGAGTTGCGCAGGGTGCTGTAGGACAGCGTGACGTACTGCGTGTTGTCCTTCATGTCGAAGAGGCCGTCGTAGCCATCCGACTCACCGCCCGACGCCTCGAGGGTGGCGTGGTCGACCCAGACGTTGCGGACGTCGCTCTCCATCCCGATGGCGTCTCCGCCGTTGGAGGTGGGTGAGCCGGACTTCTTGACGTTCTTGACCGTCACGTTCTGGATGATGATGTTGCTGGACTCCCGGATGTGGATGCCCAGCTGGTCGAAGACGGCACCGCTGCCGACACCGACGAGGGTGACGTTGCTGATCTGCTTGAGCTCGATCACCCCGGCGGCGGTGTTGCAGCTGTCGCCCGACACCTTCGCCGTGTTGCCGTGGTTGATCGTCCCCTCGACCTCGATGATGATCGGGGTGCTGGCGCTGGCCCGGTTGCACAGCGCCGTGTGGATCGCGGTACCCGTGGTGGCACGCACCGTCTGGCCGCCGGCGCCGCCGGTGGTTCCGCCGTTCTGAGTCGCGTAGCCGGTGGCCCCACCGGCTACCGCGGCCGATGCCTGAGGCATCGTCAGCACCACGCCGGTCGCGCCCGCGACCGCCATCGTGGCCACTGCCGCATACAGCCGCCGTGCGACTGATCGTCTCATGTTCGTGTCCCCATTCGTCTGCGCATGCTGATCTGATCAGCTGCCTCATGCCGCGGTCGCAACGGCGACCTCCGGGGCAGGGCCGAGCCCCGTGCCGGCCCGGTGGCGGCTCACGCGCGCCCGGCGCGACACCCGTCGCGACAGACGCTTCCACCGGTACGGCACCCTGGAGGGGAAAGCGCTTTCTGCCGGTGACGATAGAGCGGCCGGGACCGGGCTGACAAGGTTCATGACACGTAAGAAATACAGCTGTCCGCTGCGTCCCCGTTCCCGGTGCCCTCGCGTGCACCGCAGATCGCCACGAAGGGCATGGACCGCCCGACCCCCCTCCCGGGGAGGCATTCCGGTCCCAGCACTCAGACGTCGAGTCCGCCCCGCCGCACGAGCTGGCCGGCGATGACGTTGCGCTGGATCTCGTTGGTCCCCTCTCCGACGATCATGAGCGGCGCGTCACGGAAGTAGCGCTCCACGTCGAACTCCGTCGAGTAGCCGTAACCGCCGTGGATCCGTACGGCGTCGAGAGCGATCTGCATGGCCGTCTCCGAGGCGAAGAGCTTGGCCATGCCGGCCTCCATGTCCACACGGCGGCCGGCGTCCGCCTCACGGGCCGCGTACAGGGTGAGCTGGCGGGCCGCCGTGAGCGAAGTAGCCATGTCGGCGAGCCGGTTGCCGACGGACTGGTGCTTCCAGATCGGCTTCCCGAAGGTCTCCCGCTCCTGGGCGTAGGCGAGCGAGTCCTCCAGGGCGGCCCTTCCGACGCCCAGGGCGCGGGCGGCGACCTGGAGGCGGCCGGTCTCCAGGCCCTTCATCATCTGCCCGAAGCCGTTGCCCTCGACCCCGCCGAGCACGGCGTCCGCGGGCGCCCGGTAGCCCTCGAAGGCCAGCTCGCAGCTCTCCACACCCTTGTAGCCCAGCTTGGGAAGGTCGCGGGAGACCGTCAGCCCGGGGCCGTGCTCGACGAGCAGGATGGAGATCCCCTTGTGCGCGGGCGACGCCTGCGGATCCGTCTTGCACAGCAGTGCGATCAGCTGCGAGCGGCGGGAGTTGGTGATCCAGGTCTTCGATCCGTCCACCACGTATCCCTCGCCGTCCTTGCGCGCGACGGTGCGCATGGCCTGGAGGTCGGACCCGCCGCCGGGTTCGGTCAGGGCCATGGTGGCCCTGACCTCGCCGGTGGCCATCCTGGGCAGATAGCGCCGCTTCTGCTCCTCGGTGCCGAAGCGGAGCAGGAGCTTCGCGACGACGGTGTGACCGCCCATGGCTCCGGCGAGGCTCATCCAGCCCCGCGCCAGCTCCTCGGTGACGAGGACGTAGCAGGGGGTCGACACGGGGGTGCCGCCGTACTCCTCGGGGACGGCGAGGCCGAAGATGCCGAGCTCCTTCATCTTCTCGATGAGGGCCTCGGGATAGGTGTCGGTGTGGTCGAGTTCCCGGGCGACGGGCTTGATGTCCTTGTCGACGAAGTCGTGCACCGTGCTGACGATGAACTGCTCGTCCTCGGACAGGATGTCGAGGGTGCTCATGTGGGGCGGCCTCCTTGCCGCGGTCCTGCTCAGGGTTCGGACAGCCGGACGTCGCCGTCCGGCTCGGATGTCGCGCGGCCGGACGGTGCTGCGGTGCGGCCGGGTGTGGAGTGGTCGGACGGCGCTGCGGGACGCCTCGGGTGTCCGGTGCTCTGACGGGCGCCGGAGCCGCCTCAGGGTTCGGGTGGCCGGACGGGCGCCGCGCGCCGGTCCGGGTATCGGGTGTCGGGTGCCGGGCGCCGGGTGTCGGGTGTCGGGTGGTCAGATGGCGCCGCGGGCCCGCAGCGCGTCGATCCGGGCGGGTGGGTGGCCCAGTTCGGTCAGGATCCGCTCGGTGTGCTCGCCGAGGGCGGGGACGGCGTCCATGCGCGGGGTGGTCCCGGCCAGGTCGACGGGCGGCACCAGGGCCGCCACCGTCTCCCCGCCGGGTACGGCCACCTCCCGCCAGCGGTCCCGGCCGGCCAGCACGGGGTGCTCCAGGAACTGCTTCACGTCGTTGACCGGCGCGTTGGCGATGCCGATGGCGTCGAGCAGTTCCATCACCTCGGCGCTGTCCGACGCCCCGATCCGTTCCGCCAGGAGCGCGTCGACCTCGTCCCGGTGGCTCACCCGGGCGGACCCGGTGGCGAAGCGGGGGTCGTCGGTGAGGGCGGGCATGCCGAGGAACCGCCCGCACAGCGCGGCCCATTCACGCTCGTTCTGCACCGACAGCAGGACGTCCTTGCCGTCGGCCGCCGTGTAGGTGCCGTACGGGGCGATGGTGGCGTGCCGGGTACCGACCCGCGGCGGCTGGGTGCCGCTGTACGCCGTGTAGTACGCGGGCTGCCCCATCCATTCCGCCAGCGCCTCGAACAGCGAGACCTCCACGGCCCGTACGGACCCGCGGGTCGCACGCGTGAACAGGGCGGTGAGGATGCCGCTGTAGGCGTACATGCCCGCAGCGATGTCGGCGACCGACACCCCGGCCCGGGCGGCCTCCCGGGCGCTGCCCGTCAGGGAGACCAGGCCGGTCTGGCACTGCACCAGCAGGTCGTAGGCCTTGCGGTCCGCCCAGGGGCCGTCCGATCCGTAGCCCGTGACGGAACAGGGGATGAGCGAGGGGAAGCGCTCCGCCAGGGCTTCGGCCCCGAGGCCCATGCGCGCGGCGGCGCCGGGGGCGAGGTTCTGCACGAACACGTCGGCCGTGCCCAGGAGTTCCTCCAGGATCTCCCTCCCCTCCTCGGACTTCAGGTCGAGCGTCACCGACTCCTTGGACCGGTTCAGCCACACGAAGTAGCTGGACTGGCCGTGCACCGTGGTGTCGTACCGGCGGGCGAAGTCGCCGCCGCCCGGGCGCTCCACCTTGATCACGCGCGCTCCGAGATCGGCGAGCTGACGCGTGGCGAAGGGCGCGGCCACCGCCTGTTCGACACTCACGACGGTGATGCCGGACAGCGGCAGGTCATCGGCGGGCGCTGCTTTCTCGGCCATGCGTTGTCCTCCGGAGATGTCGGTGACCCGTGCGGGCGTACCATCATGTGCATTCATGTGAGGCCAAGGGAAATAACAATCCGTGATGGTGCCATGCGGGCCGCGGATGCCGGAAGAGGGACGCACCATGGACGTCAAGCAGCTCAAGGCACTGATCACGGTCGCCGAGGTGGGGAGCGTGACCCGCGCGGCGGAGCTCCTGCATCTGGTGCAGCCCGCCGTCACCCGGCAGATTCGCACCCTGGAGGAGGAGCTCGGCGTGTCACTCTTCCAGCGCACGAGACAGGGCATGCGCGCCACCGAGGCCGGCGAGATCATGGTCGACCGGGCGCGCCGGGCCCTGAACGAGCTGGAGCGGGCACGCGCCGAGGTGCAGCCCAGCCCCGGGGAGGTGAGGGGCATCGTCACGGTCGGGCTGCTGGAGAGCACCGGCGACCTGCTCGCCGAGCCGTTGGTGTCCGCCGTCGGCGCGGCCCATCCGGGGGTGGAACTGCGGCTGATGACGGGGTACTCCGGGCATCTCCAGCAGTGGCTCGACGACGGTGACCTGGACCTGACCCTGCTGTACGACCTGGACAGCTCCCCCTCCCTCAACGCCCGCCCCCTGGTGCGGGAGCGGCTGTGGGCGGTGGCCCCCGCGGACGCCGGACTGCGCGCCGACCGGCCCGTCCCTTTCGCCGACGTGGCGGCTCGTCCCCTGGTGATGCCGGCCGGCGGGCACGCCCTGCGGACCCTGATCGACGCGGCTGCGGCCCGCTCGGGGAGCACGATGGACATCGCCGTGCAGACCAACGCGATGCGCGTCCAGAAGCAGCTCGTGCTCGCCGGCCACGGCTGGACGGTTCTGCCCGGCGTCGGCATCGCCGAGGACGTCGCGAACGGCACCCTCAGCGCCGCCCCCTTGTGCGAGCCCGACGTATGGCGGTCGATCGTCCTGGGCACCCCCCGGTCCGGGCGGGTGCCTCCGGCCGTCGAGGTCGTCGCCCGGGAGCTGGTCCGCCGCATCGAAGCGGCCGTGTCGCGGGGCCGGTGGCCGTCGGCCGAACTGCACGCGTCCGGCGCGCCGGACGACGGACAAGCCCGGAGCGCCTGACACCTGACGCCTTCGTCCTACGCCTGACGCCTGATGCCGATGAGGCTCATCGCGTACACCGGGCCGCGGCACACGCCGAGGCACCGCCCCTCTCCGCAACGACCCATCCTGCGAGGAACCCAGTGACCGGCACCGACGAACGAGCCGACGCCTTCGTGCGCACCGACGACGGGGTGTCCGTGGCGTACCAGCGCCGCGGCACCGGCATCCCGCTCGTCCTGCTCGCGGGCCAGGCGAACAACCACCACTGGTGGGACGGCGTTCGCGAGGACTCCACCCCGCCCGCAGCACCGTCACCCTGGACTACCGCGGCACCGGCGCGAGCGACGCCCCGCGGGAGGGGTACTCCACCCCGCGCTTCGCCGAGGACGTCGTGTGCGTCCTCGACGCGCTGGGCCTCGAGCGCGCCGACGTGTACGGGACCTCGATGGGCGGCCGGGTCGCCCAGTGGGTCGCCGCGCGCCATCCGGACCGGGTACGGCGCCTCGTCCTCGGGTGCACCTCTCCGGGCGGCCCCCTGGCCGTCGAACGCGACGCCTCGGTACGGCGGGCTCTGGCCGGGCCCGACCCGGACGCCGTACGGCGGACCCTGACGGAGCTGATGTACACCCCCGGCTGGACGCAGGAGCATCCCGGCCCGTACGGCACCCTCGGCGACCCGCACATGCCGCCGCACGCCCGCAACGGCCACCTGACCGCCAGCAACCGGCACGACGCGTGGGACGTGCTCCCCCGGATCACCGCGCCCACGCTCATCCTCCACGGCGGCCAGGACCGGCTCACCCCGCCGGAGAACGCCGCGCTGCTGGCGGAACGCATCCCGGACGCCCGGGTCCACCTCCTCCCGGGCGCCCGCCACGCCTACTTCGAGGAGTGCAGGGACACGGCCGGAGCCCTGGTCCGCGCCTTCCTCGCCTGAGCGGCCCCGGCCCGGGCGGGAGGGGCCGGGCCCGGCCATGCGGACGAGTCATGTCGGCATCACGGATTTCTATTGTTCTTGTGAGCCCATCAGCGCTCATGATGTGGGGCACGTGAGCCGCCGAGCACGTGGGGCCGCCGCGGATGAGCCGCATCCGGGCAGCGCACCGGCCTCCTGGCGGGGCCCGCGGCCCACGACGAGTTCCTCATCGACAGCCCCTTCTTCCTGCGCCGAAGGGCCGCCCGAGCCGCAGCACCCCTGGGCGACGAAAGCAACGGAGCCTCCCATGCCGCAGAGCCGCACACCCACGGCCCCCACATCCGCGACGCCCACGCCCGGCCGCTCCCGCGTCACCGCGAACGTCGTACGCGGCTGCCTGGGCAACCTGGTGGAGTGGTACGACTGGTTCGCCTACGCCACGTTCAGCATCTACTTCGCCTCGGTCTTCTTCCCCGAGGGCGACCGTACGGCCCAACTGCTGTCCACGGCGGTGGTCTTCGCCGTCGGCTTCTTCATGCGCCCCCTCGGCGGATGGCTGCTCGGCGCCTACGCGGACCGGTTCGGCCGGCGCCGGGCGCTTACCCTGTCCGTCACGCTCATGAGCGCCGGCTCCCTGACCATCGCCCTCGCCCCCGGTCATGACGTCATCGGCCTGTGGGCCCCGGCCCTGCTGGTCCTGGCCCGGCTCGCCCAGGGTCTGTCCGTGGGCGGCGAATTCGGCTCCAGCGCCTCCTACCTCTCGGAGGTGGCGCCCGAGGGGCAGCGCGGCTTCTGGTCCAGCTTCCAGTACGTCTCCATCGTCATGGGGCAGCTGGCCGCGCTGCTGGTGGCAATCGTCCTGCAGCACCTTCTCTCCGAGGACCAGCTGCAGAGCTGGGGCTGGCGCGTCCCCTTCGTGATCGGTGCCGCGGCGGGGCTGGTCGTCATGTACCTGCGCCGCAGCATGGAGGAGTCCGAGCACTTCGAGAAGGAGCAGGCGCGCACCGCGGCCCAGGGCAACGGCGCCGGCTCCGGCGTGCGTGAACGCAAGGGTCTGGTCGCCCTGTTCGCCGAGTACCCGCGGCAGCTCCTCGCGGTCTTCGGCCTCGCCATCGGCGGCACGGTCGCCTTCTACACGTACACCACGTACCTCCAGAAGTACCTGGTGAACACCGCCGGCATCCCCAAGTCCACCGTCACCCTGATCGGGTTCGCCGCGCTCTTCGTCTACATGCTGATGCAGCCGGCCGTCGGCGCGCTGTCCGACCGGGTGGGCCGCCGACCGGTGATGTTCGCGTTCTCCGGCGGCTGCATGCTGCTGACCGTGCCGCTCATGACGCTCCTCGGCCGCACGAGCAGCCCCTGGATCGCCTTCCTCCTCATGACCGTGGCCCTCACCTTCGTCACCGGCTACTCCGCCCTGGCCGCCATCATCAAGGCGGAGATGTTCCCCACCAAGGTCCGGGCCCTCGGGGTGGGCCTGCCGCACGCCCTGGTCACCGCCACCTTCGGCGGGCTGACCGAGCCCATCGCGCTCGCCCTGAAGGGCGGCGGCCGGGAGAACCTCTTCTTCTGGTACGTCACCGGATGCGTCGGCCTGACCTTCCTGGCCACCCTGCTCGTCAGGGAACCGTCCCGCACCTCCCACCTCGACGGCGGCACGGAGGCACCCGGCGCCTCTCCCCAGCCGTCGAGGACGACCGCCCCGCTCGCCTGAGACACGAGGTCCGATCCCATGCAGCCCGCCGCTCCTCTCCGCTCGTACGTCGAGCACTGGCACCCCGAACCGTCCACCGCCCACGACGCGATGGACCCCGGCCCCGCCGCCGCCGCGTCCGCCCTCCTGGACCTGCCCGGTCCCGCCGCGAGCGCCGGTGACCCGCTGCCTCCGCTGTGGCAGTGGTTCCACTTCCTGCACTGGCCCGCGCAGCACGAACTGGGCCCCGACGGGCATCTGCGGGACGCACGCTTCCTGCCGCCCCTCCCCGACCGGCAGCGCATGTTCGCCGGCGGCCGCTGCGACGTCGCCGAGCCCCTGCGCCTGGGCGAGCCGGCGACGCGCGTCAGCAGCCTGGGCGCGGTGACACCGAAGCAGGGGCGCACCGGGGAACTGCTGTTCGTGACCGAACGCCACGAGTTCCGCCAGGCGGGCCGGCTCTGCCTGGTGGAGGAGCAGGACATCGTCTACCGGTCCGGCAGCGGCGGCTCGCAGCACCCGGCCGAGGTCGACACCCGCACGGTCCCCGACGCCGAGGAGCCCTGGCGGCTCCGTCTCCAGCCGGACCCGACGCTGCTGTTCAGGCTGAGCGCGCTGACGGCGAACGCCCACCGCATCCACTACGACGCTCCGTACTGCCGCGGCACGGAGGGCTATCCGGACCTCGTGGTCCACGGGCCGCTGCTCGCCCTGCTCATGCTGGACGTGGTCAGGCGCGAGGCCCCGGACCGCCGGGTCGCCTCGCTCTCCTTCAGGCTCCGGCGGCCCGCGTTCGCGGGAGAACACCTCCTCGCCGGGGGCACCCCCTCGGCCACGGGAGCACTGCTCCGGACGTCCACCCACCGCGAGGCGCGCCACGCCACCGCCGATGTGACCTTCGCATGAGCACTCCTCCGCACACCCGTGTCGCGTCGGCCCGTACCTTCCTCTTCGTACCGGGGCACCGGCCCGACCGCTTCGACAAGGCCGCCGGCTCGGGCGCCGACCTCGTCGTCGTCGACCTGGAGGACGCGGTCGCCGCCGAGGACAAGGAGCGGGCCCGCCGGGACGCCGCCGGGTGGCCGGGCATCGGCCACCGCACGGTCGTACGCGTCAACGCGCCCGGCACCCCCTGGTTCGAGGCGGACCTGCGCATGGCGGCGGGTCTCGGCCTCCCGGTGATGGTGCCCAAGGCCGAGGACCCCGCGGTGCTGGCCCGGATCGGCTCGGAGTGCGCGTTGATCCCCCTCGTCGAGACGGCACTCGGCGCCGAGCGGGCGTACGAGGTGTGCTCCGTGCCGGGCGTGGTGCGCGCCGCGTTCGGCAACGTGGACCTCGCCGCGCAGCTCGGTGTCGCCCACGACGACGTCCTCGCGCTGGCGCACGCCCGGTCCAGGATCGTCCTGGCCTCCGCGGCGGCCGGGATCGGTCCGCCGGTGGACGGTGTCACGACCGCGGTCCGGAACCCGGAGGCCCTGGCCGCGGACACGGCCCACGCACGCCGGCTGGGATTCTCGGGGAAGCTCTGCATCCATCCGGCCCAGATCGCTCCGGTGGCCGCCGGTTTCGCCCCGACGGAGGGCGAACTGCGCTGGGCCCACTCGGTTCTGGACGCCGGGGAGGCGGTGACGGCGGTGGACGGCCACATGGTCGACAAGCCGGTGCTGGAACGTGCACGAAGGATCGTGGGGCAGGCCGGGGGCACCCCGGGCTGACGCGTGGCCCGGCACCGGGGGCTGACGCATGCTCAGTCACCTTGGGATGATGCGTGGTCAAGGACCGACGGGTGCCGCTCCGGAAAAGGTGTGGCTCCTGCGGGCGGTCCGGGCTACGCTCCCGCCGATGACTACTCGACGGGTTCGCAGATTGGGGGTCCCGTCCGCGCAAGGTGAGCGCTGATGCTCACCGGAACCGCGTTCGGAGATTCCCGCCTTTCCTTCTGGCTGCGCGTGCGTGAAGTCGCCGTGCCGCCCCTCATGATCCGGACCGCGACGGCCCGGCGCACCGCCGGTGACTGGGCGGGGGCGTGTGCCGCCGCCGGATTCGACGTCGACCTCGACCTGCGGTCCGTCTCACGAGTCCACGGCAGCGGCACCGCGGCCCGCCTCCGGGCGGATCTGCGCCGGCTGGCGCCGGACCTGCTGCGGTGGCACCTGCCGCGGACCGCACCGGACGGCTTCCTGCGGCCGGGGACGAGCCTGGTCCTCGCCCGGTACGACGAGCCGGGGCGCGCACGCCCGGTGCACCTCGTGGCCCGTACCGCCCCTGCGTGGGCGGACGCCGGGCAGCGGATCAGCCTTGCCGTGTGGGACGGACCGGCCCCGCCCGGACGCGCGTCCGGACCGCGCGGCTACCGCGCTCCCGACCGGCGGTTCCGCCTGGACCTGCACCGCCATCTGTGGGACGCGGAGCGCAGCGGTGAACTGCGCGGCCGGTCCGGGGCCGTTGCCGCCCCGCCCGGACCGGCGCCCGCGTGGGCCTCGGCGGTGCCGGACCCTGAGCGGTTCGCCCTCGACGGGTGGGCCGCCGAGGCGGCTCTGCTGCTGGCCGCGGAGGGCCGTACCGAGGGGGGCCGGATCGCGGTCCGCCTCGGCGCCCGGCGCCGTCTTCTCCTCGACGTACGCCCTTCCCCTTCTCCGCCAGGGGAAGATGACGGTGTGCCCGAGGTGCGGTCGGCCCGTCTCGTGCGAGCGGGTGCCTGTGCGGGACTGCCGGTCCTGCCCGACGCCGCCACATGGGTGCTGCCCGACCTGGAACTGCTGCGCGGCGGCTGGATCGCGGCCGGTGGGCTGCATCCCCTGGTCGCGGCGGCTCTGGCGCCCGGCGCGCCGCCGTCGTGGCCCGGTCCTGACACGGACCCGCCGGACCCGCCCGCGGACGACCGTACGGTGCCCCGTGTCGTGGACTGCCGAGGAGCGCGGCACCGGATCGGGCTGGTCGGCGGGGTGCTGGTCCCGCTGGACCACGATCCCGCCGAGGTCCGTCGGGAGGAACTGCTCGCCGCGCTCACCGGCACGCCGCTCCCCTGCCTCCAGGTCATCGACGCCGCGCACCGCCGGCCGGACTGCCTCACCGATGTCCGTGACCGGCTTGCCCACGGAGACACCGCGGGGGCACTGGCACGCATCGAGAGCACGCTCGGCCCCGGGGCCCTGCTCCGCGACGGCGACCTGCGCGACGCCCTCCACGACGCGGCCCGACGACGCGTCGGCCACGGCCTGTTCCGGGCGGGACTGACCGGGCCCGGCCCCCGGCGCGACGAGCCGGCCCGGACACCGGCTCGTCCCGAGGCCCACCGCTCACGACCCAGGCAAGCAGCCTCGCGCTGACCTGCTCCACGGGCTGATCCGCGCCGTGGCCCCGCCCTCCTTACGCGCTCATCCCGCGCCCGCTCCTCAAGGACGCGACCGTTCCGACGACCCCGAAGGTGATGCCGCATGCCCATGTCCGCCCCGCTCTCCGAGACACCCCGGCCGTGTACGTCCGACGTCCCCGCGCCCTCCGCCCCTGCCTCCAGGCTCGACGTGTCGGGCGCGCTGCTGGCGCTGCTGCGGGACACGACCACTGCCCCGCGCCCGGACCCGCAACTGGAGGCGCTGACCCTGGCGGTGGCGGCTGACCTGCCCGTCCTGCTGTGGGGCGAGCCCGGCATCGGCAAGACGGCCGCGCTCACCCAGCTCGCCGCCGCACTGGACCTGCCGCTGACCACGGTGATCGCGAGCGTGCACGAACCGTCGGACTTCTCGGGCCTCCCCGTCATCGGTGACGACCCGGCGGACCACGGCATCCCGATGGCTCCGCCGGACTGGGCGGTGCGGCTGGTGCGGGCGGGACGCGGGCTGCTGTTCCTCGACGAGCTGTCCACCGCACCTCCGGCCGTGCAGGCGGCCCTGCTGCGGCTTGTGCTGGAGCGCCGGGTCGGGTCCCTGCGGCTGCCGCCGGACGTCCGGATCGTCGCCGCCGCCAACCCCCGGTCCACCGCCGCCGACGGCTGGGAGCTGAGTCCGCCGCTCGCCAACCGGTTCGTCCATCTGCAGTGGGTCCATGACGTGGACGTCGTGGTGCGGGGGCTGGGAGGCGTCTGGCCGCGGGCCACCCTTCCGACGCTCGACGCCGGACGGCTGCCCGAGGCCGTGGTGTTCGCCCGCCGCGCGGTCTGCGGACTGCTGGGCGCACGGCCCGCCCTGGTGCACCGGCTGCCCTCGGGCGAGGCGCTGCGGGGCGGCGCCTGGCCGTCACCGCGCAGCTGGGACATGGCGTTGTCCCTGATCGCGTTCGCCACTGCCGCCGACGCCTCCCGCGACGTCCTGTCCATGCTGGTCAGGGGGACGGTCGGGGACGGGCCAGGACTGGAACTGCTGGCCCACCTGGACCGGATGGACCTGCCGGACCCGGAGGAGCTGCTGGCCGATCCCGGCGGCGCGCAGCTGCCGGAGCGCGGGGATCTGCGGCAGGCGGCGCTGGACGCGGTGGTCGCGGCGGTCCGCGCACGTCCGGCGAAGGACCGCTGGGACGCCGCGTGGGCCCTGCTGGCGAAGGCGGCGGAGACCGGCGCTCCGGATCTGCTGGTCGTCCCGGCGACGACACTGGCCTCCCTGCGCCGTGACGACTGGGACGTACCGGTGTCGATCGAGCGGCTCGCGGGAGCGGTGTCCGTGTCCCGACGCGCCGACCGGGCGAACGTCCGGGCGCTGGCCGTCGCGCGGGCGGACCGATGAACAAGCCCTCCCCCGGCGGCCCGCCGGCTGCGTCCCGCGAGGCCCCCGGGAACACGCAGGACCCGCTCGATACGGGCAAGCTCTTCGCCGCCCGCCTTCAGGCGGTGCGCGCCCGCCCCTATCTGGCGACAGCCCTCTTCGCCCTGCACCCCGTGGAGTCCCGCTCCGTGCCGACGATGGCCGTCGACGCCCACTGGCGGTGCTACGTCTCCCCCGCGTTCGTCGACCGCACCCCCGTGGGGGAGTTGGCCGGCGTATGGGTGCACGAGGTGTCGCACCTGCTGCGCGACCACCACGGGCGCAGCGACCGCTACGCGCACCGGCACGAGCTGAGCGGCCCGGCGGAGCGGTTGCGCATGAACATCGCGGCAGACTGCGAGATCAACGACGACGTCTTCGGGGACGGCCTGGCCGAGCCCGAGGGAGCGGTGGTGCCGGGGAGCCTGGGGCTACGGGACGGCGAGCTGATGGAGGACTACCTCCGCCAGTTCCGGCTCGGCCCCCACACCGCCCATCTGGCGTGGCTGGAGTGCGGCAGCGGCGCGGACGGCCTCCCGCGACCCTGGGACCTGGGTCCGGACGGGGCGCACGGGCTCAGCGCGCAGGAGCGGGACGCGGTCCGGTTCCGGGTGGCGCAGGGCATCGCCGGGCGCCCGGGGAGCGTGCCCGCGGGGTGGCGGCGGTGGGCGGAGGAGGCGTTCCACCCGCCGCAGCCGTGGCGGCAGTTGCTGGGTGCGGCCGTGCGCGCCGCGGCCTCCGCGCCGGGCACGGGAGAGGACTACGTCTACGGCAGACCGGCCCGGCGCTCGGCCGCGGTTCCCGGCGCCGTCCTGCCCGCCCTGCGGCGCAGACCGACGCGGGTCGTGGTGGTGATCGACACCTCGGGATCGGTCAGCGACGCCGAACTGGGCAGCGCGCTGCTGGAGGTGGCGGCGATCTCACGGGCGGTGGGCGGCCGGGGCGACCTCGTCGGCGTCCTGCCGTGCGACGCTGCGGCGGGCCGGGTCCGCCCCTTGTGCGGAGGCGCGGAGGGGGTCGAGCTGCTCGGCGGTGGCGGAACGGACCTGCGGACGGGATTCGCCCGTGCCCTGGAGTCCCGCCCCCGACCGGACGTCGTCGTGGTGCTGACCGACGGCCAGACCCCGTGGCCGTCCCGGCGTCCGCCGTGCCGGACGGTGGTGGGACTCTTCGGCCGGCACCACGGGCGCTCGTCCTACGACGAGTCCGATCCGGAGTACCGCCCCGACGGACCACCCGCGTGGGCGCGGGTGGTGGCCATCGGCTGAGGGGTCCCGGTCACAGGCTGCCTCCCCCCGCTGCTCAGGGGCCCGGAGCCGGGGGTTGCCCACAGCCTCCTCATGAGGGAAGCCCCCGGTGCCCGGTGAGGACAGCACACCGTCGTCCCAGGAGGGCGGCCGGATGGGCCGATCCCCCTCACCGCTGGTGGGATGGTCGCCACCGGCTCGGGGCGGAACAGCCGCTGCCTGAGCGGTCCCTGAACGCGCAGGCGACACGGACGGACGAAGAATTGATCATGCATGCGTCAAAACGACACCGCCACGGCCTGCTCGCCACCGGTCTGGCCTCGTTACTCCTCGCCGCCGCATCGGCCGGGCCTGCGGCGGCAACCGGGCCGCAAGGCACCGGCACGCTCCAGCAACAGGTGGACGCGGTCCACGACACCGGTGCCGTCGGGGTGTTCGCCGAGGTGACGTCACCGGGCAGCCGTGACAGCGCGCGTGCCGGGACGGCCCGGGCCGGCACCGGACGGCCGATGCCATGGAACGGAAGATTCCGGATCGGCAGCGCGACCAAGCCCTTCACCGCCACGGTCGTCCTGCAACTCGTCGGCGAAGGACGGCTGTCCCTGGAAGACACCGTCGAGGAGTGGCTGCCGGGCGTGGTCCGGGGAAACGGCAACGACGGCAGGCTGATCACCGTGCGGCAGCTGCTCCAGCACACCAGCCACATCCCCGAGGTACTGCCGGAGGTACCCGCGTTGAACGGCGCGGACGGCTACCGGGCCGAGCGGTTCCGTGCGTACACCCCCGAGGAGCTGGTGGCGACGGCGATGCGGACGCCTCGCGTTCCGGGCGCAGGCTGGTCGTACTCCAACACCAACTACATGCTCGCCGCGATGATCGTGCAGAAGGTCACCCATCGGAGCTGGGCCCATGAGGTCCGGTCAAGGATCATCCGCCCTCTGGGCCTGGGAGGCACCGTCGTGCCGGGCACCTTCCCGCTGGTGCCCGGCACGCACGCCCAGGCCTACACCGCATTCGGTACCGGTGCCGGAACCGGCACCGACGTCACGGTGCTCGACCCGAGCATGGCCGTCGGCTCCGGCTCCCTCATCAGCACCGCGCACGATCTGAACCGGTTCTACGCCGCGCTGCTCGGCGGCCGGCTGCTGCGCCCGGCCCAGCTCGACGAGATGAGGACCACCGTGCCCACTCCCGACGCGGATGTGCGCTACGGACTCGGCCTGGGTGAGATCGCGTCGACCTGCGGGGGCAGCTACTTCGGCCATCCGGGCAACCTGCTCGGCTATCGCACCTGGGGAGGCGCGACCCAGGACGGGAGCCGGACGGCAGTGGTCTACGTCAACAGCGACGGCGGCCGGGAGACCCAGGGAGCCATGACGGCACTCATGGACCAGGAACTGTGCCGGTTCCGCCCCTAGGAGATCCGTTCCAACGGTTCGGCCGGCCAGTCGTCGCGATCGCTCCCGAGGTACGACACCGGCATCACCGCCCGACCGAGCCGTCGATCTGCTCGCGCAGGATGTCCGCATGACCGGCGTGGCGGGCGGTCTCCTCGATCATGTGGACCAGCACCCAGCGCATCGACGGCGGCGGGGTCTCGCGCAGCGAGCGTGCGCCGGGGCGGTCCAGGTCGGTGCACGCGAGGGCGACCTCGTCGGCTCGGGCGATCGCCTCACGATAGGCGTCCGCCACGTCCGACGCGGTCTCGTCGGCGGGCACCTCGCCCTCGTCCTCCAGGAGTTCACGGTCGGCGCCGGCGTAGGCCCAGACGAACCAGTTGAGCTCGACTGCCGTCAGATGCTTGAGCAACAGCAGCAGGCTGGTCCCGGAAGGGACGCCGGCCGTGCGGACCGCCGGCTCCGGGACACCGGCCGCCTTCGCGAGGACGGACTCGCGCAGATAGCCCAGGAAGGCCAGCAGGGTGGTCTTCTCGTCGGCGTTCAGGCCCGGGGGCCGAAGATCAGGACGAGGCTCCGTAGTCGTCATGAGGGAACCGTAGTTGATCCGTTCACGTGGCCGGTGGCCGTCTCCGGTCACCGATCGCATGACAGGTCACCGGGTGTGCTCCTGCTGCCCCACGGCTGCGGTCAGCGCGCGTACCGTCGCGATGCACACCTCCGTGGGGCACCCGGACGGGACCGGATGCCCCACGACCTGAGCGTGGGGTGCGGGGTGTGCGGCGCGGATCTCTCCGTGCCGATTCGAGAGGCCCCTCAGTGGTGCCTTTCGAGGAGGCGGCCGGTGGGCTCGGCGAGTACGCCGTCGGCCGCGATCCGCGTACCGCGCAGCCACGTGGACCGGACGACACCGTGGAGCGTCCTGCCCGCGTACGCGGTGACCTGGTTGCGGTGGAAGAGCCCCGCCGGATCCACGGTGAACGTCTCCTCCGGTGCCAGGACCGCGAAGTCCGCGTCCCGTCCCGCCTCGATCGCCCCCTTGCGGCTCAGCCCGGCCAGCTCCGCCGGCCCCGCCGACATCCACCGCACCACATCCTCCAGACCGTGCCCACGACGGCGCGCCTCGGTCCAGATCGCCGGCAGCCCCAGCTGGAGCGAGGAGATCCCACCCCACGCCGAGGCGAAATCCGGCGTCTTCAGATCCGTCGTGCACGGCGAATGATCCGACACGATGCAGTCGATCGTCCCGTCCGCCAGCCCCGCCCACAACACGTCCTGGTTCTCCGCCTCCCGGATCGGCGGACAGCACTTGAACTCCGTCGCCCCGTCCGGCACCTCCTCCGCCGTCAGCGTCAGGAAATGCGGACACGACTCGACCGACACCCGCACCCCCTCCGCCTTCGCCGCCGCGATCAACGGCAATGCATCCGACGACGACAGATGCAGCACATGAACACGCGCGTCCAGACGCCTGGCAAGAGCGATCAGACCCTCGACAGCCGTGTTCTCCGCATCCCGAGGACGAGAAGCCAGAAAATCCGCGTACCTCCCCCCGCTCCGCTGCGGAGCGGACTCCAGATGATGCGGATCCTCCGCATGAACGATCAGAAGCCCGCCCAAGTCCGCGATCTCCGCCATGGACCGCGCCAACTGCTCCTGATCCAGCTCAGGGAACTCCTCCACCCCCGACGGCGACAGGAAACACTTGAAACCGAAGACCCCGGCCTCGAACAACGCCCGCAGATCCTTGGTGTTGGACGGAATCGCACCACCCCAGAAACCCGTGTCGACATGCGCCTTCGGCCCGGCCACCTCCCGCTTGACACGCAGGTTCTCCACCGTCGTCGTCGGCGGAAGGGAGTTCAGCGGCATGTCCAGCAACGTCGTGACACCACCGGCCGCCGCCGCACGCGTCGCAGTCCAGAAGCCCTCCCACTCCGCCCGCCCCGGATCATTCACATGCACATGCGTATCCACCAGACCCGGCAACACGGCATCGTCACCGAAATCCTCCAGGCGGGCACCGGCCGGCACCTCCGCGTCGTGGGGCAGCACCCCGGCGATGGTCCCACCGGAGACGGTGATCGACGCGGGACGCGTCCCCTCGGGGGTGACGACGCGGGTCGAGCGCAACACCAGCTGTACATCGGGCACGGTGCCCCCTCCTCTTCTGCGGTTGTCCGTCGTACGGGGCCGGGGGCTGCGCCCGGCTGGTCTCGGTCTCAGCGTGCCTGCGGGGGCCAGTTGAGGATCTGCTTGGGCCTCGGCGCGGCGTAGGTGCGCACCTTCGAGGTGGTCAGCCCGAGCCGGACGAGGGACTCGGCGATCGTCACCGCGGCACTCACACCGTCGACGACGGGGACACCGGTGCGCTCGACGACGCGTTCGGTGAGACCGGACATGCCACCGCACCCCAGGCAGATCACCTCGGCGCGGTCGACCTCCACGGCCTGGGCCGCCTGCTCGACGATGGCGTCCACGGCCGCCTTCTCGTCCCGCTCCAGATCCAGCACGGCGAGCCCGCTGGCCCGCACGGAGGCGCAGCGCGCGCTCAGACCCGCGGTGTGGAGGCGCTCCTCGATCAGCGGCACCGTGCGGTCGAGGCTGGTGACGACGGAGTAACTGCGCCCGAGGAACTGGGCGGTGCTCGCCGCAGCCTCGGTGATGTCGACGACGGGGACGTCGAGCAGCTCCTGCAGTCCCTCCCGGCCGTGTTCGCCGTAACCGGCCTGGATCACGGCGTCGAACGGCTCCGGGTAGGCGCGTACGGCTTCCATGACGGCGATGGCGGCGAGGTAGCTCTCGTAGTTGCCCTCGACGGACTCCGCCCCGAAGGCGGGTGTCAGCGGGACGATCTCGGTGCCGGGTGACGCCGCTCCGGCGGCCTGCTCGCCGATCGAGTCGGTGATCGACTGTGTGGTGTTGACGTTGACGACGAGGATGCGCACGGTACGGCCTTCGCTTCGGGGGTTCATTCGGCGGCGACGGCGATGGCCTCGCCGTCCACGTCCTGGATCTGCCTGGTGCGGTCGGCGATGAACGCGTACAGGACGGCGGCGAGGAAGGCGCCGACGAACCACGAGAAGCCTGCCGCTGCGTGGAAGAACGGCACCAGGGCGACGACCACGGCGACAGCGGCGCTGGGCACGAAGGCCACGACGGCGCGGGGGTTGAAGCCGCGGCTGTAGTGGTACTCGCCCTGCGGGTCCTCGCTGTAGAGGTCGGGCACGTTGACCCGGGACTTCCGCAGCAGCCAGTAGTCCGCCATGATCACGCCGAAGAGGGGTCCGAGCAGGGCCCCGAGCCCGCCGAGGAAGTAGTTCACGACGATCGGGCTGTTGTAGAGGTTCCACGGCAGGATCACCAGCCCGACGACCGCGCTCACCACGCCCGCACGGCGGAAGTTCAGCCGGCGCGGGAAGAGGTCGATGAGCGCGTAGATCGGCGCCACGAAGTTGGCCAGCAGGTTCACCGCCACGGTCAGGGCGATGAGGGCGAGCGAAGCGGTCGCCAGCAGGAACATGTTGGGGATGGTCCGGACGATGTCCGTGGGGCTGGTGATGACGCGCCCGTCGAGCTTGAACTGCGCCCCGCTGAGGACCACCACGATGACGGCGAAGAAGAGCATGTTGAGCGGGATGCCGATCACGTTGCCGCGGACGATCGAGCCGCGGCTCTTCGCCGACCGGGTGAAGTCGCAGAAGTTCAGGACGAACGTCCCGTAGATCACCACCCACAACGCGGCGGCCTGAAGGATCTGGAGCCACATGGCGCCGCCGGTGAGCGGGGCGTCGACGGACAGGGAGATCGAGGCGTCCGCCCGTACGAACATCCAGACCGCGAGGGCGCACATGGTGATCAGGGTGGTGGGCGCCGCGAACGCCATGTACCTCCGGATCATCTGCATCCCGTAGGAAACGATGAGGAGCTGGAGGGCCCAGAGCGAGAGGAAGGAGATCCACCCGAGGGTGGACTGCCCGAGCAGGGAGTTGGAGTCCAGGTCCCGCAGCGCCGGGAACATCGCGATGAGCAGGGCGCTCAGGACGGCGGAGGCGAGGTAGGTCTGGATGCCGAACCAGGCGATGGCGACGACTCCGCGGACGGCGGCCGGGATCTTCGCCCCCTTGATGCCGAACGCGATGCGGCTCATCACGGGGAAGGGGACGCCGGTCTTGTGCCCCATGAAGCCCGACAACGTCAGCAGCAGGAAGAGCAGGACGGACGCGAGGGCGAAGGCGGCCAGGATGCCCCACACGTTCAGCCCGAGCGCGAACAGGCCGATGGCGAAGGCGTAGTTGCCCAGGCTGTGAACGTCGTTGGCCCACAGGGTGAAGACGTTGTAGGCGCCCCAGCGGCGACCCTGCTTCTTCGTCGGGGCCAGGTCATAGGTGTACAGGACGGAGCTGGTCGCCCCGGCGGTCCCGGTGTCCTCGGTGGCCGTCTCGGGCGGCCGGTCCTCCACAGCAGTCATCGATCGGCCCTCGATCATTCGCTAGGGGTCGCACAACGGGGCCCGTGGACGGCCCACTTCGGAGAAGGCTGCACACCAAGGGCCCCTGGCGACCGGGAGAGGTTCAGAGGTTTCCATAAAGTGGAAGTTGATTTCCGCAGCCCAAAACGTAGTTTTCACCAAAGGGCAGCGTCAAGAGGTGCAGGCGGGCAACTTCGGCGCAGACACAGCACCTGCACCGAACGCACAACACCTCGTGCCTGACGAGCGCGAACAGCCCGCACCCCGACACGAGAGGTCACGGAGGCCAGCACCGGAACCGTGGATTCCGACCGTATCGACAGGCCCCTCGCACGCCCGACCACGGGCGGGCACCGACACCCCGCAAGCACAGGACCCGGCGCTCGAACTCGCCGACGGCCCCGGAACGACGCAACACTCCACCCTCCGCGGGGCACAGCACCGCAGGCTCCACGCCGCCGACCTGCACGTTCACCCCCTTCCACCCCCATCGGCACCATCGATGGCACCCGTGGCACACAAAGAGGTTCACAGTGGTGCCATTCATGTGCCAGAATGGCACCATCAAAGAGCGCGGCCCGGCACGACAGCCGAGCGAAGGCGCGTCACGGCGTGAGCCGGACAGGGGGTCGGACCATGGAGACAGCACAGAGCCGGACAGAGGCGACACCCGGTCCCTTCACGGCCTTCGCCCGCTTCGTGCTCTGCGGCGGCGGGGTGGGCCTCGCCTCCAGCTTCGCCGTGTCGGCCCTCGCCTCCTGGATCCCCTGGGTCTGCGCCAATGCCCTCGTCACCGTGGTGTCCACGCTCCTGGCCACCGAACTGCACGCCCGCTTCACGTTCGGCGCCGGCGGACGGGCGACATGGCGCCAGCACGCGCAGTCCGCCGGATCCGCGGCGGCCGCGTACGCGGTGACCTGCGCGGCGATACTCACCCTGCACCAACTGGTGGCGTCCCCGGGCGTGGTGCTCGACCAGGCCGTCTACCTGTCCGCGTCCGCACTCACCGGAGTCGCACGGTTCGCGGTGCTCCGCCTGGTCGTCTTCGCACGCAACCGCACACGGACGCCGGCCACCACGCACACGACCGAGCCCCACGCCTCGGCCACGATCGGCACCACGGAACTCTGCTACGCGGCCTGACGGCGCGTCCGGGAGGCGCGCCCCGCGGGCACACCGCCCGCACGCGCCTGACGCCCGCCCGCCCATGCCTCCTCACACCGACGCCCCGGCGAGCCGGTCGACTCCGTAGCCGCTGATCAGCAGGCGTTCCTTGCGGCTGCCGGTGAGGAGTTGGCTCCAGTCGACGAAGCCGCCGTCGCCGACTTCCGGGCAGTCCTCTCGCGCACCGGCGAAGACCTTGAAGCAGATTCCCCTGTAGTACCCGCGCCCGGTCGTCCGGTCGGGATCCTCGGTGACGGAGACGTCCGGGAATGCGGAGCATTCCTCCCGCACCCGGTCGACGACCTGACGGCTCGCTTCCTCCAGGCAGGTGAGCCGTATCCGTGTGTGCCGGGCCCCGGCGGCCGCCGACGCACGGGCGGCGAACCGCAGGTGCTCGGTCAGCTGCTGGTGCTCGAACGACTGGTTGCCCGCGTCCCTTCCGGCGGTCACCAGGCCGAGGATCTGGAAGTGTGCGAGCATCCCGGCCCGTCCGAAGTGCTGTGCGCGGACCACTCGTTGGAAGGCCGCCAGGCGCACCGGCGTGCCCGAGCGGGCATCGGCGGCCAGGGACCGGGACCGCCGCAGGGACGCTTCCAGGGCAAGGGCGTTGGTCGGGTCGGCCGCGACCTCACTGCCGCGTACCGTCGCGATCACCTTGCGGGGATCGACGGACGCGACAGCGGAGTGCGCGGCCAGCGGCACGACGGGGGCGAGCACGAGGATCTCGAAGCCGTCGGGCAGCGCGGACAGCAGCGCGTCCTCGGTGCGTCGGAGCGCGGCGAAACCGACCGGCGCCGGCGCGACGAACCGGTCGCTGCGATAGCGCCGCATCACCTCCGCGGGCGAGCGCCGGTCCGCCCTGCGTCGGAAGACTTCGAGCAGCAGCGTGGTCAGATCCGCGCCGGACATGCCGTCGGTGAGCAGGTCCAGCAGCTCCGGGCCGCCGTGGCGCCGGAGGACCCGCCGCAGCGCAGGGTTGGCCGATGATTCCCCGTCGAGGTCGTCACTCGTCATGGAGAGGGAGTATCTCCGGACGGCTTCCGGCTGGACCAGGGAATTTCCGGCCCACCGCCCGCCGGGGTCCTGCGGCTGCCCCTCGTCCCACGGCCGTGCGCACGGCGCACCGTGTGCTGTCGACGTACCACCGCGCCCGGTCCGACGCAGCCCTCAGGAAGTCGCGCCGTCGCCCGGGCCGGGTGCGTGGCTCAGGTCGACCACGCAGAAGATGTTGCCGTCCGGGTCGGCGAGGACGACGAAGTCGGGATCCGGCGGGTAGGAGTCCCAGTCGACGGCACGCGCACCCAGTCCGGTCAACCGGCTCACCTCCGCCCGCTGTTCCTCCCGCGTGTCCGCGTAGAGGTCCAGGTGGACGCGGGGCCGGGGCTCGGCCGGGGACGTACTGCGCATCAGGCCGAGGGCGCGCCCGGAGCCGTCGGCGTGGTCGAGGAACCGCCATGTATCGCTCTCCGCCTCACGGGAGGCGACCAGATCCAGGGCCTCGGTCCAGAAGGCCACCGCGCGGGGAATGTCCGTCACACCGATGGCGGGAACTCCGAGTCTCAGCATGAGGGCGAGTCTAGGTGCGGCACCGGTCACCCGCCCCGGGCAGGTTCGGGGCGTACCCCCGGAAACCGACACCCCGTCAGGGATCGGTGCGCTCTTTCTCGGAGCTTGATCTTGACACCGGTGCCCACGAGTGGTGGTTTAGACCACTCCACCACCTGAATGTAGTGGTCCACTTTCGTGGAGGTGCAGTGACCCGTATGCCTCGAAGTCATCCGTACCGTCTCCCCCGTGTCCCCCGTCTCCCCCTTCTCGGCGCCGCAGCCCTGCTGGCTCTCGGTACGCTCTCCGCTCCCGCCCAGGCGGCCGGAGAGCCCGATGTCACGGCGTTTCCCGGCGGCGCCCCCTCCTCGGGCCGGCCCGTCGTCACCCCCACACCGCAGCAGATGAAGTCGGCGGGCCGGGACCTGCGTGTCCCGGACCGTGTGCACCTCGTCCTAGGTGACGACGTCGACACCCCGAGCGCCGATGTCATCAGGAAGGCGCTGGCCTCGGCCGGGGCCCGCCACATCGTCACGAGCACGGCCGGTGGCTCCGCCCCGGCGACGCGTCACCACGGAGCGGGGCTGACCGTCGTCGCCGGTTCCATCAAGGACGGCGCGGTGGCCGACGCCCTGCGCGCCACCGGCGGCACCGTCCCCGGCACCCTGGTCGCGGAGGGCTACTCCCTTGCATCCCGGGGCGACAGCGTCGTGCTCGCGGGCAACGACGGCGACGGCATCTACTACGCCGCCCAGACGCTGAGGCAGCTGGTCACCGGACGACACAGCCTGGCCGCCGTGTCGGTCACCGACCACCCGGCCATGCCCCTGCGCGGCAGCATCGAGGGTTTCTACGGCGCCCCCTGGTCCCACAGCGACCGGCTGGACCAACTCGCCTTCTACGGCGACATCAAGGCCAACACCTACATCTACACACCGAAGGACGACGCGTACCTGCGCGAGGAGTGGCGCGAGCCCTACCCCGCCGACCGACTGGCCGACCTGCGCGCACTGATCGAGCAGGCCACCGCCCACCATGTCGACTTCACCTACGCCGTCTCCCCCGGGCTGTCGATCTGCTACAGCGACCCGGACGACGTGAACGCCCTGGAGACGAAGCTGGGCACCCTCCACGACCAGGGCGCCCGCAGCTTCTACGTGGCGCTGGACGACATCAGCTACACCAGGTGGAACTGCGCCGCCGACCAGGAGAAGTACGGCGCTCCGGGGAAGGGCAGTGCGGGGCAGGCGCAGAGCGACCTGCTCAACGCCGTGCAGCACGACTTCATCGACGCCCACCCGGATGCCCGGCCGCTCCAGTTCGTGCCCACGGAGTACTCCGACACGGCGGACTCCGCCTACAAGTCCGTGCTCCGCGCGCACCTGGACCCGAAGGTCGTCGTGCAGTGGACGGGCACGGACGTCGTTCCCCCCTCGATCAGCATGGAGGACGCCCGGGCGGCCTCCGCGGTGTGGGGACGCAAGGTGTTCCTCTGGGACAACTACCCGGTCAACGACTACGGGCAGACGACGGGCCGGCTGCTGATGGCCCCGTACGACAAGCGGGAGGCCGGGCTGCACAAGGCGCTGAGCGGCATCGTGCTCAACCCGATGAACCAGGCCGCGCCGAGCAAGGTCGCCCTGTTCGGCGGGGCGTCCTTCGCCTGGAACGACGAGGACTACGACCCCGGCCGCACCTGGCGCGCGGCAGCCGGCTACCTGGCAGGCGGAGACCCCGCCACCACCCGTGCGCTGCTGGCGTTCTTCGACACCGAACACCTCGCGCCGACCTTCGGTGAGACGGACTGGCAACCGCAGGCACCCGAACTGGGCTCACGGCTGGAGGACTTCACCAAGGCCTGGAACAGCGGATCCGGCGCCGAGCGCCGGGCCGCGCTCAGGAAGCTCGACGCCTACGCGGACGTGCTGGCCGGGGCGCCCGAGCAGATCCGTGCCGGCGTACGGGACCCCGCCTTCCTGTCACAGACGAAGCCCTGGCTGGACGCGCTCGACCTGTGGGGCGGGGCGCTCGACGCCAGCCTGGACGGCCTGCGGGACCGGCTCCACTCGGGTGACGGGCAGGCTGACTTCGCCGAGGCGGCCGGCCTGGCGAAGAAGGCCGCCGCGGTCACCACCATCCCGGGCACCACCCGGCCGCAGGGCACGATCAAGGTGGCCGACGGAGTGCTGGACACGTTCATCCAGCAGGCGCCACAGCTGTGACGCGTGCCCCGGGCGCCGGGACCCGGCGCCCGGGGCCGGTCCTCCCCTCGGCGCGGACACCCCCAGGACGGTGACGTCCGCCCGGACCCGCCGGGACCGCATGCCGGTCTCCGGGCGTGGCCGCCTTCCGCACGGCTCCGGCTGCACGGATACGGGCGGCCGCAGCCGGGGGCGGGCCGCGGTGCGACAGCCCCTGTCGTCGCTCCCCGCCGGCGGTCCTGGAGCCGCGACCGGGGCGGAACGGGGGCGGGCGGTCGGCGTCACCCCGACGGAGCACGGCGGCGGTGTGAGGTTCCGTTCCGCGCGCCCGACGGTGTGCGGTGTACCGCGACCCGCCCCACGGCCTGCCTCTTCTCCGCACCAGGAGCCCCGGAGGCCGGCTGCCGGCCCGGGCCCTCCGCTCGGCCGATCGGGTGAAGCAGCTGCTCGGCGGAGACGGACTCCGAGATGTGCTCGCCCGGCGAGGCGTCCTAACCTCCCCCTACTGCTGCGCAGTCGATGGCCGGTCCGGCCGGCGGAGGGCGAGCTTTCATGGCTGAGCGACCTACGAAATCCGGAATGCTGGGCGAGCTGTCGGCCGAGTTCGCCGGCACGATGATCCTGATCCTCTTCGGATGCGGTGTGGTGGCCCAGGTGGCCGCAGGCGGGGCCCTGACGGACCCGCCAGGCGGCCTCGGGGACCACGACAGCATCGCCTGGGCCTGGGGCCTCGGGGTGACCTTGGGCGTCTACGTCGCGGCACGGCTGAGCGGCGCCCACCTCAATCCCGCGGTGACCGTCTCGCTCGCCGCCTTCAAGGGGTTCCCCTGGAGGAAGGTGGTGCCGTACGCGCTCGCGCAGACGGCCGGCGCCTTCGTGGCGGCGCTCCTCGTGCGCTGGAACTACAGCGAGGCACTCGCGAAGGCCGACCCCGGGCACACGGTGAAGACGCAGACGGTGTTCTCCACCCTGCCCGCCAACGGAAACCCCGCCCTGCCGGTCCACGAGTGGGGCGCCTTCCGCGACCAGGTCATCGGCACCGCCATCCTGCTGCTGCTGATCATGGCCATCACCGACATGCTGAACACCCCGCCCGGCGCCAACCTGGGACCGTTCATCACCGGGCTGGTCGTGGTCGCGATCGGCATGGCCTGGGGAACCAACGCGGGTTACGCGATCAACCCCGCCCGCGACTTCGGTCCACGGCTGGCGAGCTTCCTCACCGGGTACGGCGGAGCGTGGCGGGACCAGTACGGAAATCTGTACTTCTGGGTCCCCATCGTGGGCCCGCTGATCGGCGGGCTGCTCGGCGCGGGACTGTACAAGGGCTTCATCGGCCGGTTCCTGCCGTCCGCGGAGCCCGAGCCGGCGGGACGTGTCCCGGCGGCCGAGGACTGACCACACCGGCCGGAGAGGCGGCACATCATGGCGGACTTCATCGGCGCGGTGGACCAGGGGACCACCAGCACCCGATTCATGATCTTCGACCACGGCGGCAACGAGGTCGCCAAGCACCAGTTGGAGCACGCCCAGATCCTCCCCCGGTCCGGGTGGGTGGAGCACGACCCGGTGGAGATCTGGGAGCGCACCAACTCGGTGATGCAGAACGCCCTCCGCTACGGCGGCCTGTCCCCGGAGGACCTGGCGGCGATCGGCATCACCAACCAGCGCGAGACCACGGTGGTCTGGGACCCGCGCAACGGGCGGCCCTATTACAACGCGATCGTCTGGCAGGACACCCGGACCGACACCATCGCGGCGAACCTGGAACGCACGGGCCGCGGCGACGTCATCCGCCACAAGGCCGGGCTGCCGCCCGCCACCTACTTCTCGGCGGGCAAGATCCAGTGGATCCTGGAGAACGTCGACGGTGTGCGGGCGGCGGCGGAGAAGGGCCACGCCCTCTTCGGCAACACGGACGCCTGGGTCCTGTGGAACCTGACCGGCGGCCCCGACGGCGGCATCCACGCCACCGACGTGACCAACGCGAGCCGCACCATGCTGATGAACCTGGAAACCCTCGACTGGGACGACGAGCTCCTGGGCTTCTTCCGGATCCCCCGGGCGATGCTGCCCGACATCCACCCCTCGTCGCACCCGGACGCCTTCGGCGCGACGCGCACCTCCCGGCCGCTGCGCGCCGCCATCCCCATCGGCGGCGTCCTCGGCGACCAGCAGGCCGCCACGGTGGGACAGGTGTGCTTCGCACCGGGCGAGGCCAAGAACACCTACGGCACGGGCAACTTCCTGCTGCTCAACACCGGCACGGAGCCGGTCCGCTCCCGGCACGGCCTCCTGACCACCGTGGCGTACAAGTTCGGCGACAGCCCCGCGGTCTACGCGCTGGAGGGTTCCATCGCCGTGACCGGCTCCGCCGTGCAGTGGCTCCGCGACCAGATGAAGATCATCAAGACGGCCGCCGAGAGCGAGGACCTGGCGCGCACGGTGGAGGACAACGGCGGCATGTACTTCGTCCCCGCGTTCTCGGGGCTGTTCGCCCCCTACTGGCGCTCCGATGCCCGCGGAGCGATCGTCGGCCTGGCCAGGTACAACGACAACGCGCATCTGGCGCGGGCGACCCTGGAGGCCATCTGCTACCAGAGCCGCGATGTGGTCGATGCCATGGAACAGGACTCCGGGGTCCATCTCGACGTGCTCAAGGTCGACGGCGGCGTCACCGCCAACGACCTCTGCATGCAGATCCAGGCGGACGTCCTCGGAGTCCCCGTCAGCCGGCCCGTCGTCGCGGAGACCACCGCGCTCGGCGCCGCGTACGCGGCAGGGCTGGCAACGGGCTTCTGGCAGAGCACCGACGAACTGCGCACCCACTGGGACGAGTCCAAGCGGTGGTCGCCGCAGTGGTCCGACCGACAGCGCGCGGACGGCTACACGGGCTGGAAGGCGGCGGTGGAGCGCACGCTCGACTGGGTGAAGGTCCCCTGAGGGACGTGCCGCGCGGAATCCGACGGGCTGACGGCCGGCGGGCCGGCTCGGAGCCGCAGCCGCGGCAGATCTCACGCGCCACCGGCGCGCGGGACTCAGCCGACCCCCAGCCGTTGCCCGAGCAGGTCCAGTCCGTGCCGGAGCCGGCGGAAGTAGGTGGCCCGGCTCATGTGGAGCCGGCGAGCCAGTTGCTGATGGGTCTGCCGGCGCCCGAGGTAGTAGTGCAACAGGATCTGCCCGGCTTCGGCGTCCTCGCGTACGTCGCTGTCCGCCAGGGTGCGCACCCCGTCCCGCAGCGCCCTCCGCAGGTCCTCCGCCGTCTCCGTACCCGGCGGGCGCAGCAGCGGGCTGTGCGCCAGCCAGGACGGGTCGGTGACATGCGCCAGTGCCTGTCCCACGTCTCGGCCGGTGGCCGAGGGGGCGCCCGGCCCCGGCCCGAGGGAGAGCCGCTCCACCCATTCGGTGATCGCCTCGTGCCCGAAGTCCTGGCTGTATATCTCGGGTTTCCGGCCGCACCGGTAGACGTCGTCGGTGGTCGTGCCGTGCTGGCGGAAGTGCAAGCTCGTCAGGAGGTGCTGGTAGCGCGGGCTCGGCGTGGAGACCGTCAGCAGCAGGCTGTTGGCCATGACGTGGTGCAGCAGGTCACGCAGCAGCCGCGCGTGCAGTCCGCGCTCCGGGCAGTACGCGGCCCCGAGGACCAGGGACCGGGTCCGCTGCCCGCCCATCAGCCGGTCGGTGTGCTGCTGGAGCAGGGGTTCCATGCTGCCGACGGTGCGGTCGGCGACACGGACCAGGCCCATGACTCCCACGGCCCGGCCGTCGCGGTCCCGGGCCATCCGGAAGCCCGCGAGGTCGTCGTGCAGCCACCGTTCCACCAGGCGCTCCGTACGCCGGGTGTCCATGCCTCCCTGCCGGGCCCACTGGTGCATGAGCCCGCCGATGTCGTCGGCGTCGCCCGGGTTCGCGGCCTGGATCGCGCCGTCGCCCGCGCTCGCCGGGAACAGCGTCTCGTGTACGACGGTGTCGCCGACGAGGGCCATGGTTCCCTCGGCGAGCCGCCCCCTGCGGGCGACACTCGCCTCCGCGGCCAGCTCTCGCCTTCGATGGGTGTGCGCGCGGGACCGTAAACCGTGGTGGGCGGCGGGCTGCCGCCACCGGTGGGCCTGTTCGAACACGGAGCGGAACGGTTCCAGAACGGTCAGACCGAGTTCCGTACGGGTCACGAGACTGAGCCGGCCCAGGGTGTCGAAGAGCTCCCGGCCCTCTCCGAGGAGTTCCCGGTCCCCGCCCCAGACGGTCGCGAGTCCGTCCAGGGCGCGTTGCCACCCGCGGGCGGGCTGCTCGCGCGAGAGCCGCTCGGTGATCTCCTGCACGACCTGGTCCGCGACAGCCCCGGGGACGTCCGGCGAGGCGCCCGCGTGCAGGGCCCGGCACGCCGCGCAGGCGATCAGCGGGTTGCCCCCTGCCATGCGGACGACCATGTCCCGTGCCACCGGTCCCGCCAGTTGAGCGCCGGCCACCAGCCGGGCCGTCCGGTCGTCGGACCACGGCACGGTCTCGATGACAGCCGCGCCGGAGAGCGTCCAGCCGGGCTGGGCCAGTAAGGACCGCCGGCTCACCAGGAGCAGGGGGGCGGCGGGCGCTTCGCGTGGGAGCCGCGCGTGCTCCAGCGCCGCGAGGGCATCCGGGCCGTCGGCCCCGTCCAGCACCAGCGGCCGGGCGGTGGGTTCCTCGACCGCCGCCCGCACGGCGTCCGCGGCGTCTCCGCGGGACAGGTCCAGCACACGCGCCGACGACAGGCGTGACACCAGCCAGGACTTGCCGCTCCCGAGCGGTCCCGTCAGGTTGACCAGCCGGTGGCGGTCCATCGCAGTCCGCAGTACCTCCGGCGACGTCGCCCGCGCCGGTGGGCCGGTGGCCGCCGGCTCGGACATGAGGTCTCCCACCACGCTTCCCACGGACCCGTCGTCGATCACGGCGACACCCTATTGACCGGGCTTCGCGACGAGAAGACCGCGACCCGGATCGGCCTCTGAGACTCCTGTGAGACCGCTGTGGGACTCCACCGCCCGGGGGCAGTGGCTAGCGTGGGTCGGTGATCGCGCCGGACGACCGGACCGAGCCCTCGGGGAGGCCACATGAACACCCACTGCATGTCCGTACTCGGTCTGACCAGCACCCAGGAGGACGTGTACCGGCACTTCCTGCGGAATCCCGGAACACCGGAGAGCGAGATCCCCGGGGTGTTACCGGGAGGACGCGAGAGCAAAGTGCGGGCCGTCGCACGGCTCCGGGAGCTGCGCCTGCTGCACGGGGACGACGCGAACACCTGGGCCGTGGATCCCGTCGTCGCTGTTCCCCGGCTGGCCGGGGAACAACTGGACACAGCCCACCGGACGATGCGTCAACTCGTCGACGTACGGCCGATCCTGCGGTCCCTGCGGCACGAAGGTCCGGCACCCGGGACCGCCGCTCCGGGAGAAGGCGCCGCCGCCCTGTTCCGGCTGGAGGATCTGCGGGAGGTACGCGCCCGAGTGGGCCAACTGACCTTCGGTGCACGGTCGGAGGTGCTCGCGGCCGACCCCTGCGACGCCCTGACGCCGGAGCATGCCGGCTACGCCCGGCACCTCGACCTGGGGCGGCTGAGCAAGACGGTGCGGGTGCGGGTCCTGGTGCAGGTGTCCGCACTCGCGGACGCCGGGAGACTCGACCAGCTGCGGCACCTGCATCTCGGCGGGGCGGCTGTCCGGGTCGCCGACGAGCTGTCCGAGACGGTCCTCGTCTACGACCGGCACGCGGCGCTGGTGCCCATCGACGCCCGCGACACAGGGCGCGGCGCGCTGTACACGGAGGAGCGCGGGCTGGTGAGCAGCCTGGTCGGCCTCTTCGAACGGCTGTGGGCCACCGCGACCGACTTCGCCGGTCTGGTGGCGGCGGACACGGGGCAGGTCGCCCGGCTCACCGAGACCCAGCGCCTGGTGCTCACCGCCATGTGCGCCGTCAGCAAGGACGAGACGGGCGCCCGGCAGGCCCGGATGTCCCTCCGTACCTACCGGCGGCACATCTCCGACGTACTGCGTCTGCTGGGCGCATGCAACCGGGCCCAGGCCGCACTGCTCGCGCGTGAGCGCGGCTGGGTGTGAGCGCGGCCGGGTACGGGCGGGCCGCCCCGGGCAGGCCGGCCGTGCGGACCCGGCCGTCGCGGGCCCGCACGCAGGACGGCCGTCCGGTCCGAGTGCCGCTCCAGCCGCAGGACCCGTCCCGTCGGCCGCCCCCGAACATCGGCCCTCGCGGGCGGCCGGCGGGGCCCGCCGGCCGACGGGGGCCGTGCGGGACTCCGCCGCGGTGCCTCAGCCCGCCGCTCCGCCCCGGCCGGCGTCGCCGGCACCTGCCTCGGCCGGCCGCAGCGGCGGCACCCGCAGGCCGAACTCTCTGCGCAGGGCGGTCCGGGCGGCCAGCAGGCCGCACATCCCGTGCACGCCGGGGCCCGGCGGCGTGGCGGCCGAGCAGAGGTAGACCCCCGGCAGCGGGGTGCGGTACGGGTCCCAGCGGGCGACCGGCCGCAAGAGGGACTGCCGCAGGCCGATGGCCCCCGTAGCGATGTCCCCGCCGACGTAGTTCGGGTTGTAGCGGGCCAACGCGGCCCCGGAGACTCCGCGTTCGGCGACCACGGTGTCGGCGAAGCCGGGAGCGTACCGCTCGATCGCCGCCCGGATCAGCGGCAGCGGGTCGCGGGTGGAACCGTGCGGGAGGTGCGCGTACGCCCACACCGGACGACGCCCGGGAAGGGCGCGCCCCGGGTCGGCGACCGCCGGGTCCACCACCAGCACGAAGGGGTGTTCGCCCGGCGTGCCCCGGGCGTTGGCCGTCTCCTGCCGGAAGACCTCCTGCGCCGTCCCTCCGAGGTGCACGGTCACCGCCCGGCCGACACCGGGTGCGGACCAGGGGATCGGTTCCGAGACGAGGAAGTCGGCCTTGCCCGCCGCCGGACCGTAGCGGTAGCGGCGCAGCGCCCGGGCGTAGCGAGGGGGCAGCCGGTCCCCGGCAAGGGATGCCAGTGCGGTGGGCGAGACGTCCAGGAGCACCGCCCGTACACCGTCCAGTTGCCGCAGATCGGTGATCTCCTGGCCGGTGTGCAGGACGCCGCCGTGCGCCCGGATGTCGGC
Source organism: Streptomyces sp. NPDC055962 (assembly GCF_042270185.1). Taxonomy (NCBI): domain Bacteria; kingdom Bacillati; phylum Actinomycetota; class Actinomycetes; order Kitasatosporales; family Streptomycetaceae; genus Streptomyces; species Streptomyces sp. NPDC055962. Next base: position 167,374 of record NZ_JBHJYN010000013.1, on the reverse strand, counting down.
GGTCAGCGCGTCCGCGATGCTCCGGCTGCCGCCGCGCGGTACCGGCCAGCCCGGCCCGTGGGCGAGTTGTGCCAGCAGCAGCCCGACGGCGGCGCCGGGCAGCGACGGCAGCGGGCCGGTCAGGTGCGCGGCGGCACCGGCCAGCAGCGCCCGGGCCTCCTCGCCGCGGAAGGTGAGCGGCCCGAGCCGGGTCCCGTGGAGCAGGACCCGGCTCAGCAGAGCCGGGGCGGCCCGGAGCCCGGGAGGCCGCCGCAGATCGGACAGGAGCAGCCCGGACAGGTCCGCCCCGTGCGCCAGCAGGGGTTCCATCAGCCGGCGCCAGCGCGCCCCGTCCGGTCCGAGCCCGGCGCAGGTCGCGTCGAGGTCGTGCCACGCCAGGGCGGCCCGGCCGTCGTCGAGGGGATGGGCGTAGCTGATGTCCGGGCGGAGCATGTCCACCCGCTCGGCCAGGCCGAACTCCCGGAAGAACGGGGAGGACATGCCCATCGGATGCACGGCCGAGCAGATGTCGTGGACCACGCCGGAGTCGAACAGGTCGGCTCCGCGCAGGCCGCCTCCCAGGGTGCCGGCGGCCTCGTACACCTCGACCCGCAGGCCGGCCCGGGCCAGGGTTGCTGCGGCGGCGAGGCCGTTCGGGCCGCTGCCGACGACAGCCGCGTCCGCTCCGCTCACCGGGGGCGCCCTGTCCCGGCGGCGGACGGCCGTCCGCCGCGAGGGCCCGGCGGGCGGTGCCCGGCCGTCGCCGGGACGGGCCGGGCGGGGGTGGGGATCATCCGGCCACCCCCACGACGGGCTGCCCGGACGGTACGCCGGTGGCCGCTTCGGCGGCGGCCTCGGCACGGGCGCCGTCCGCGAACTGCGCGGCGGCCAGGCGGCCGTAGAGGGCGTCGTCCCGGATGAGTTGCGGGTGGGTGCCGACGGCACGCACCCGGCCGTCGTCGAGGACCACGATGCGGTCGGCCTCGACCACCGTGGAGATGCGGTGCGCGATGGCGACGACCGCACAGCGGCGGGCGATGCGCCTCAGGCTGTCGCGCAGGGCCGCCTCCGCCTCGGAGTCGAGGTGGGCGGTGGCCTCGTCGAGGAGGATCACGGCGGGCTTCTGAAGCAGCGCCCGGGCCACGCAGAGCCGCTGCCGCTGGCCGCCGGAGAGGCCGATGCCGTGGTCGCCGAGGGGTGTGTCCAGCCCTTCGGGCAGGCCTGCGACCACGTCGGTGAGCCCGGCGAGTTCGACCGCCTCCTCGATGTCGGCCTCGGTGGCGTCGGGTGCGGCGTAGACGATGTTCTCCCGGAGGGTGCCGCGCATCGCGGCGCTGTCCTGCTGGACGTAGCCGACGTCGCTGCGTATCTCGGCGGGTGACAGGTGCGCGATGTCCCTGCCGTCCAGGAGCACCGCTCCCCGCCCGGGGCGGTAGAACCGCTCGATGAGCTGGAAGACAGTCGTCTTGCCTGCGCCGGACACACCGACCAGTGCCGTGAGCCCGCGCCGGGGGACGGTGAAGGAGACCGCGTCCAGGACGGGCCGGTCGCCGTAGCCGAAGCGGACGTCGCGGAATTCGACGGCCGGGTGCCCGCCCTCCGGAGCGGGCGGGGCGGTGTCCTGCGCCCGCTCCGGGCCGGCGTCGGGGCCGGGGGCCGCGGCCGGAGCGGGAGTGTCCTCCTGAGGGATGCCGGCCAGTTCGTCCACGCGCTGCACGGCGGCCCGGCCCTGCTGGTAGGTGCCGAGCGAGAGGAACACGAGCACCAGCGGGGAGACGAGGTAGAAGAGGTACATCGTGAAGGCCGTGAAGTCGGCGACGCTCAGGGAGCCGGTCGCCACCCTGGCCATGCCCACGCCCATCACGGCGGCCAGCGAGGCCTGCAGACCGACGTTCAGGACCGGTGAGAACAGGGCGTTGAGCACGGTGACCCGGTTGCCGGACCGGCGGACCGTGTCCGCGCGCGCCGCGAGCCGTTCCTCCTCGCGGCCCTCGGCGCCGGCGGCCTTCACGGTGGGCAGGGCGGCGAGCACCCGCTGGAGGTCCGCGCCGAACTCGCCGGTGTCCGCTCGGTTGACCAGGGCCGCCCGGCGCAGCCCGCGGGCGACCCCGATGGAGGCGACGCTGGCGACACCGAGGCAGCCGATGGTCACCAGCAGCAGCCAGACGTCGATCAGAGCCATCATCACCACGCCCCCGAGCACGATCAGCCCGTTGAGGAGGATCTGCGCGAGGCTCTGGGTGAGCGCGATCTTCATCAGCGCGGTGTCGCCCACCAGCCGGGTGTGGACGTCGCCCTGCCGCTGGGTGTTGAGGTGCGAGAGGTCGGCGCGCAGCACCCTGCCCGAGAGCAGGACACGGGCGTCGCGGACGATGTTCTCGCCGGCCCGGCCGATGAGACATCCCTGGGTCGCGGAGAGCGCGGCGTCCGCCACGAACAGGACGGCCAGCAGGGTGATGAAGAGGGCGACCGGCTCGTGCCGGCCGACTGCCTCGATGAGATGCGCGACGAGCTTCGGCTGCACGAGGGTGGAGGCCACGCCGAGGATCCCGAGCAGCACCCCGCCCGTCAGGAGCCGGGTCTGGGCACGGGTCAGCTCCGCGACGAGGCCACGCGGCGCGGTCGTGGTCGTGGTCGTGGTGGTCATGACTGCTCCGTCCGGTCGGCGCGGACGAACCGGCTGATGTGCACGGGGCTCTGGGCTGCGACGAACGGCCCGCCCGACCAGTCGCCGTGGAGGCTGACCCGTTCGAGTCCGGCTTCGGCTGCGTAGGCCTCGATGTCCTCCGGGGTGGTGAGTCGCGTGATCTCGGTCCCTATCCGGGTGCCGCCGGGCTCGTGCAGCAGGTGCGAGGTGTGCCAGAGGCCCTGTTCGGCGAGGAGTGTGGAGTAGGTCTGGAGCCCGGTCCCGGGTGCGGGGTAGGGCGCGAAGAAGGAGGTGCGGCTGAGTCCTTCGTGCAGGGTGTGGACGAAGCCGGGGTTGTGGGTCTCCACCACCAGGGTTCCCCCGGGCGTGAGGCGTCGCGCGGCCCGGGCGACGGCGGCGCGCTGGCCCGCAGGGTCGAGGACCAGGGACATCGTGCCGCAGACGCAGTAGACGAGTCCGTAGCGGTGGCTGTCGGCGTAGGCGCGGATGTCGCCGTGCACGGGGGTCACGGCGGCCCCGGACTCCTCGATGGCGGTCCGCAGCTGTTCGAGCATCTCCGGGGAGGAGTCCACGCCCACGACGTCGCCGGTGAGACGTGCGAGCGGTACGGCGATACGGCCCGTGCCCACGCCGAGTTCGAGGGCGGACCCGCCGGGATGCCAGCCGGCCAGCGTCACGGCCGTGCGGTCGGCCGAGCCGTCCTGGGGGAAGAGCCGGTCGTAGAAGTCGGCGAAGACCCTGCCGTAGCCGATGTCCGCGATCGCGGGGGCGGCGGTGTCCGACGGTGCGGTCGCGGTGCTCATGCCTGCTCGCTTTCTGCCGCCGGAGCGGACGGATGACGCATCGGGGTGTAGGGGGAGACGAAGATGATCTCCGGCTCCTCGGAGTCGTCGTAGCCGGCGTTGCGGACCAGCGTGAACTGGAAACCCTTGATGCCGGTGGCGCCGGAACGTTCGATCCCGGCCCGGAAGTAGGCGCTCAGGATGCGGTATCCGGGTAGGGCGCGGGCCGTCGTGAACCCCTTGTCGAGATGGCGCATCACCTCGGTGCCCAGGTCGAAGACGGCCTTCTCGGACCGGCGCTCGGGGAACCAGACGATCTGGTGGGCCCTGCGCCCCGCGATGACCTCCACCGGCGCCCAGTCGGAGGTCTCTCCGGCCTCGTCGAGGGTGCGGCAGTAGAACTGCAGGTCGTGCTGGGCCGGAGTCGGCGCGAAGAAGCGCCAGTTCGGGAAGAGCGTGGAGAACACGTCGAGCCGGGCGAGCCTGCTGAACGTCGGCTGGGGGTGCTGGGCGCAGAGGGTGCCCACCAGCAGCAGGCCGGCGAGCAGCCGTACGTTGCCGTCCGTGCCGCTGAAGTGACGGGCGAGGAGGCGGCGGGCCCCGGCGGCGGAAGCGGTGCTGCTCATCGGGCCCCCTCCTGGCCGGCCTGGGCGGTGGGCTGTCCCGCGGTGGCGGAAGACGGCACGGCCGTGGTGTCGCCCAGGAAGGCCACGAGACGGCGGGCGGCCTCGCACGCGAGTTGCGGGTCGGTCAGGATGCCGTCGTGGTCGGCGGTCTCGACGACGGTGCTGCGGACGGTGCGGCCGGCCAGGTGCGCGTCGGCGAGGTCCTTGTGCAGGAGCAGGTGGTCGGGGTCCCGGTCGACCGTGTGCTGGGCGGACAGCACCAGGGCGTGGGTGTCCAGCCGGGGAAGGGGTCCCACGAAGGACCGGAAGTCCCGTTCCGCGGCCCGCCATTCACGCAGTGCGGCGGTCCACACGCGGTGGTCCGTGTACTCGGCCATCGCTCTGCTCCGCACCGGGGCAGGCAGGTTCCGGATCCAGCCCGGTGTCTGCATGAGGACGCCGAGGCCCGCCCGCAGGCTGACGGACGTGGAACGGATCATCTCCTCGACGTGCCGGGCGTTCGCGCTCTGCTGGCTGGACCGGTCGAGCTGCTGGGGGTGGGAGCTGTCCACGTACACGACGGAGTGCACCCGCTCGCCGAGCCGGACGGCCGCCCGTCGGGCGAGCTCTCCGCCCAGGGAGTGCCCGACCAGCGAGACCTGGCGCCCTTCCGGGACGGCTGCCTCGATCAGGTCGACCAGGTCGTCCACCGATTCGCCCAGGTGGTACGGCGTCGGGGCGTGGCGTCTGCTCGCCCCGTAACCGGCCCGGCTGTAGGCCAGCCACTGGCGTCCGTCGGCATTGAGGGCCTTGGCGTACCAGCTGAAGTGCGCGGGCAGGGCGCCGAGTCCGTGCACGAGGACCGCCACCGGGCCCTCCCCCGTCCGGCTGACCGTGCCGTCGTGGGCCAGTTCGTTGCCGTGCCGGGTGGTGACCGTGGCGCCGAAGGCGTGATCGGTCGTCCGCAACCTGCGGTGGACCGCCACCGCGGCCGCCGCGACCGCGCCGCCGGCCAGGAGCAGAGCAGCGGCCGCCGGCATCCGGTCGTCCCGTCCGGCGACGGCGGGGTGGCTGCGGGGCGTGCTGGTGTACGCGACCATCGGGTGCATCGCTGTGAAGGCCGGAATGAACCTGCCCAGTCCCATGACGGAGCCGTTGGCGACGTGGAAGGCGGCGACGCCGGCGATCACCGGGCGGGTCAGCAGGCCGCCCTTGAGGTACAGCACCGGGAACAGGCACTCCATCGCCAGCACCCCGTGGGCCAGGGCCCGTGCGGACCGGGGGTGACGGCGGGTCAGTCGCCACACCTTCTCGTGCCCGTAGGTCCTGGTCCGCATGACGCCGGTCAGGGCGGAGCCGGTGCGCCAGTCCTTCCCGAGGAGCTTGATCCAGCCGGAGACGACGTACGACAGGTTGGACTGGAGCGCCACGTACCACACCAGCGCGTCCTGGGCGGCGGGCGAGGGGGCGAGCCGCGCCAGGCCGGTCGCGGTCTGCACGAGGTTGGACGCCTGGTCGGAGCCGTCCGTGCCGTAGCGGTGGGTGGGATAGAGCAGGGCGCCGCTGAGACCGAGGAAGAGACTGGCCGCTCCGCGCGCCCGGCTGTCGCCCGGGAGCAGGAGAGCGGCGCTCGCGGCCACCCGGGCGGCGTGCAGCGACCGGCTGGTCCGCTCGTCGGCGACGAAGTCGAGCAGCTTGCGCAGTGGCCTGCCGGAGTGGGCGTGCCCGTACCGGGCGAGTGCCCAGTCGTTCAGTCCGCCCGGCCGTTTCTGATCCGGGGTGGTGAGGTGCTCCAGGCTGGACAGCAGGGAGGTGACCGCCGCGATCCGTTCGGAGGCGCCGATGGCCTGGCTGCGGGAGACGGGCAGGGGGCCGGTGAGGGCCGAGAGCGCCGCCCGGGCGGTGGGCCCGGAGGCTCTGAGCTTGGCGAGGCGAGAGAGCATGGAAGGTACTCCTGGGCGGAAGTCGGGCAGGGCCGGCCGGCTGCGTGGGCGTTCGGCGTGCGGACTGCCCGGATACGGATGCGCTCCGGTGCGGGAGGCCGGTGTCCGGCCGTCCTCGTGCGGCCACCGGCCGGGCGGCACGCCGCTCCGGCCGGGACCGAACGTCTGTGTCAGCCGAGGATTTCGACTTCGATGGGGGGCTCGAGAGGCCCACCGTCCCGCCCGGCCACGAACGCGTTCACCAGGGCGACGCCGATGATCACGCCGGCCGCCACGGCTGGCGTGGCCATGACAGGTGCATGGGCGGTGATGAACCGGCCCTGCGGGTCGTCGACCTCGATGTCGGTGAGGGCACCGGGTCTTGTCAGGAAGGAAACGTCGTTCATCTGGCTCTCCTTGTCCGTGTTCCGGTCGGGCTGGGGTCCGCGATCACTGCTCGACGGGCGACGTGTCGCCGATCGCGTCGCAGACCGCCACACCGGCCACGAAGCCGGCGGCGAACACCGCCGTCGCGAGGACGGGCGTGGCCGCGACGGGGGCCGTGCCCGTGGTGGTGAAACCGGGGTCCTTCTCGGTCAGGGGGCTTGCCGCGGCCGGGACGGCCTGGAAAACGGCAGCGCTCATGGACTTCCTCCTAGGGTGTGAAAAGGTGTGTGGGGCGGTGTCGCGGGGTTGTTCAGAGCTGCGGATCGTGGGTGCCGCCGTCAGAGGCGATCACCGGATAGGCGCAGACCTCCGCCACGAGGACGACCAGCACCGAGGCGATCGGGCCGGCTGCCGGACCGGCGTACCCGGCGTCGCTCTCGGACAGGGCGGGCATCGTGGCCGCAGTGGCGGGGCATACGGCCGTCTCCCACCGGGTGCCGGTCACAGCGAGGGCTCGGTGGTGCTGCCGATGATCGCTCCGGCCGCGTAGGCGACGACCACGGCGGCGGCGACCGTCACGATCACCTGGGTGGCGGCGATCGGTGCGGCACCGCCGAAGGTCTGTCCCTCGGTCCTCTCGTCGAGCGGTCCGACGGCGGCCCAGCCCGGCGTTCTGATCTGCTGCATGTTCCCTCCTCTGTCAGCCTGGACGGCACCCGGAGGCTTCCGCCACAGGTCCGTACGGCATCGCGGCCCCCCGGACCCCGAGGGGCCCGGCCGGGCGGCGTTCCGTCTGTGCCTTCAACGATGGCGGGGCCACAGGCCGGCGGGAAGGCCGTCGGGTGGCACAAGGCTGCAGGGCTGCCCGCAGGATGGTGCAGGCGCGACGCTGCCGGCGTAGACGTGGTTTGGGGCGTGCGGGAACGGCGCATGATTTTTCCCTCGGCGAGTCCGTCACGAGGTGTCCGGCTGCCGTCCAGCGGCGGGCGGCCCTGGCGGGTCACGCCGCGTCCACGGCCGCCGCGGACGCCGACGAGCCCCCGGAAGAAGCACCCGGGTGGACGCACTTCGGCGCGGAGGCGGCCAGCCTCCCTCCGGCGTACCGGGCAGATTGGATGATCGTGGCCACCCCGTCCGTCGCGCCATGCGGTCCCCGCATCGCCTGATCACACCGCCACTGGAGGGCTGGAATGTTCCGTTCGTTGCGTGCGGCGCCGGGTGCTGCGGGGCGTGCGGACGGGGAGGACGACACCTCGATCCACACGCCCCCGACGCGCGCTGTCGTCCTGGTGACCCTCTCGGCGACAGCGGTGACGATCGTCCTGGGCGCGTTGACCGGAACCGCCGTGCTCCTGCTGGGGCTGCTGGTCTTCCTCCCCGCATTCGCCTCCGCGCTGTGCGCCCCACGCCAGACCGCCCTGGTCTCCGCGTGGGTGAGTGTCGTCGTCGTCGTGCCCGTGGCCCTGTCGGGAGAGGCCCTCGCCGACCGGGTGGTCCTGGCCCTGTTCGCCCTCGGCTTCGGGGCACTGGCCGTCTACGGCTCCTGGCTGCGCATCACACGCGAGGGCGCGCTGGTCAGTCTGCGCTCGACCGCTGCCGCGATGCAGCGCCAGATCCTGCGTCCGCTGCCGCTGCTCACCGACGACGTACTTGTGGACGGCGTGTACGAGCCGGTGCAGCAGGACAAACTCGTCGGGGGCGACATCTACGACGTGGCAGCCACCCCGTGGGGTACCCGGGTACTGATCGGCGACGTCCAGGGCAAGGGACTCGCCGCCATCGGCATGGCCATCGACGTGGTCGGAGCCTTCCGTGAGGCCGCCCACCGCGAACCGACGGTGACCGCGCTCGTGGACTCGCTCGAGGCGGCGGTGGTCCGCCACAACGGCTACGCGGAACAGGGCGGTGAGCAGGAGCGGTTCGTCACCGCCGTCGTCGTGGGGGTGGACACCGGCTCCGAGGCCCAGCTCGTCACGTGCGGCCACATCCCTCCTTACCTGCTGCACGACGGGGACGTCACCGCCGTGGGCGCCGGGACGGAGCACGCGCCGCTCGGTCTGGCGGACCTCGTCGCCGAGCCGCGCACGGTGTCCTGGTTCCCGTTCCCCGAGGGCGCGACGCTCCTGCTGTGCACCGACGGACTCACCGAGGCCCGCTCCCCCGCGGGCACCTTCTATCCGCTCGAAGCGCAGCTCGCGGGCCGCGTCGACATCACGGCGGGCCGGCTCACCGATTCGCTCGTCAGTGATGTCCACGCCTTCACGGAGGGCGCGCAGCAGGACGACTTGGCGGTACTCGCCCTGCGCCGCTCTCCGCACCGGATCAGCGGCACAGGGGCCTCGGCGTCTCTCGGGACGACTCCGGCCTGAACCGCTCCCGGAACGCGACGGGACGCCGCGCTGCGCGGCTGCCGGAGCCACGTTCCGCGAGTTGCCGCATGCGTGCGGTCACTCCACCATGGAGGTCTCGCCCGACGGCCGGCCCGACCGGTCCCGCGGCGCTGGACAGGAGAGGTTCGGCACGTGGCCAGGTACTTCGAGAACGACGCCGGTGAACTCGTCCCCGACGCGCTGTCCGGCTTCGCCCGCGCACACGCGGACCTCGTGGCGTACGACGCCGATGACGGGTTCTTCACCGCCCGGCACCCCTCACCGGCCCGCCGGGTGGGGCTCCTGTCGGGCGGCGGCTCGGGGCACGAACCCCTGCACCTCGGATACGTCGGCGCGGGCATGCTCGATGCCGCCTGCCCCGGGAGGGTCTTCGCCTCCCCGCACAACCGGCAGATCTTCCGGGCGTCGCGCGCGGTTGCGGGGCCGGAGGGTGTCCTGCACATCGTCAAGAACTACACCGGCGACCGGATCAACTTCGGTATCGCGGCCGAACGGCTCGCCGCCGCAGGCATCACCTGCGCACGGGTCCTCGTCGACGACGACCTGGCCTCCGACTCCGACAAGATCGCCGCAGGCCGCCGTGGCACGGGCGCCACCATGCTGGTCGAGAAGGTCCTGGGCGGCGCGGCCGACACCGGGATGGGGCTCGAAGGGCTGGTGGAACTGGGCACCGCCCTCGCGGGACGGTGCCGGACGCTCGCCGCCGCCTCCGCCGCCCACACCGCGCCGGCCACCGGTGAGCCGGCGTTCGGACTGCCGACGGGGGAACTCGAGTACGGCGTCGGGATCCACGGCGAGCGCGCCGAGCGCACCAGGAGCCAGGACAGCGTGCGCGCTCTGCTGGAAGACATGGCCGGCGCCCTGCTGGACGCGTTGCGACCCGGACCCGAGGATCCGGTCGTGGCGCTGGTCAACGGCCTGGGGTCGGTCACCTCCCTCGAGCTGTACGGCATCTTCGGTGAACTGGGCCGGATCCTGGACGGCCGCCGTGTACAGCTCGCGCGGCACCTCGTCGGTGACTACGTGACCGCGCTCGACATGCGGGGCTTCTCCCTGACCCTCATGGTCGCCGACCACGACACACTGGGCTTCTACGACGCGCCCGTCCGCACACCGGCGTTGCGGTGGTGAGCGGCCCGCGGGCCGTCGCCCCGGCGGCCCGCAACAGGAGCAGGAGGACGGACACATGACGACCGCCGCGGCTTTGGACGGGACACGGACCCGCGACTGGATGCGCCGCTTCAGCGACTCGGTGTACGCCACCGAGGCCGAGCTGACCGCGCTCGACCAGCGGGCGGGGGACGGCGACTTCGGGACCAATCTCGCGGCCGGGGTGCGGGCCGCCGGTCTTCTCCTCGCCCGTACGGACGAGTCCGCCGGCCCCGCGCAGACCCTTGGAGTCATGGCCACCTCCTTCCTCGACGAGATCGGCGGGACCAGCGGACCTCTGTTCGGTCTGCTGTTCCAGTCGCTGAGCGGGGCCGCCGCGGCCTCCGGTTCGTCTCTGACGACCGTCGCACTCGCCGACGGCACCGCCCGGGGCCTCGCCGCGATCCGCCGTGTGGGCGACGCGGCCCCGGGCGACAAGACGCTGGTCGACGCGCTGGATCCGGCCGCGGCCGCCTTGCGGGCGGCGGGGACCGCGCCGGCCGCGTCCGCTCTGGCCGCGGCGGCGGAAGGTGCCTGGCAGGGCGTGCGGGACACCGCTTCGCTGTCGGCGCGCATGGGCCGGGCCAGCTATCTCGGTGAACGGGCGACAGGCGTACCCGATCCCGGAGCGGTGGGCATCGCCCTGTTCTTCGCCTCCGCGGGAGCCACCGTGCCCGCCCTTGGGCCTCTTCTTCGGCCCAGCGGCTGACCACGCACGCGGCCGGGCGACGGCGGGGAGATCTACTCGCCGATGTGGCTGCGGGCCCAGCACACCAGGTCACGGTCGGCGAGGCTCTCGACCCACAGGTCCGCCTGTTCCGCACCGGGACCCGGCGGGCAGGGTCCGATGCCGATGACCCGGAGACCTGCCCGGCGAGCTGATTCCATACCCGTGAGCGAGTCCTCCACGGCCAGAGCCCCCTCGGGCGGGACACCGCAGAGGCGGACGGCCGTGCTGTAGACATCGGGCTCCGGCTTCGGCCGTACGTCCTCTCCGGCAACCACGACGTGGCTGAAGAAGCCGAGGAGTCCGGCCCGGTCGAGGCATGATTCCACCACCGTCCGGGGGCAGTTGCTCGCCACCGCCAGAGGGATGTGGCGAGCTGCCAGCCGGACCAGGGCGGGGGCTCCCGGAATGGTGACGGGGTCCTCGTCGACCAGCGCCGTGAAGGTGGTGAGGAGTGTGGCGGCCATGTCGTCCGCGAGGTCCGGCTTTCCGGTCTCATCGGCCATGAGCGCGCCGCACTCGGTGTAGTGCACGCCCTTGGCACGGTCGGCGAATCCGGCCGGAGGCGTGAGGCCGAAGATCCGGAAGGTGACGTTCCGGGCCTCCTGCCAGTGTCGTTCCGTGTCCATCAGAGTCCCGTCGCAGTCGAAGACGATGGCTGACGGGGACCAGGCGAGGATGTTACGAGCTGTCATGGGCTGCCGTTCTCGGAGACTGCGCCGACCGTTTCGGTGCACGGGTGCACGGATGGCAGAGAGGTGCCGGGTTGCGGGTCAAGAAATGCGCAGCGATGAGGGAACCGCGCGCATGGGCACGGCTGCTGCGACCGCGTGCACGTTGCTGAGCGCGTCGTGGCGGACGTGGATCGATGCTTTCAGCTCGAACCGAAAACATCATGGCCGTTACGTTATTTCGCGCTCCCGGTTTCCGCAATCACCAATTCGAGTGCATGGAATTACCTCGGACACCGGCGTCCGGGGCGCGCGAAAACGCCGGAGAAATGAACTGCGGATCCTTGATCTCCCGCAACGCGCCTGGTGAGCGGTGCACCCGACAGCCTGCTCCGCCGCGGGACACAGGCGCACCCCGCACGCAATGCACCTCCCCCACCGGGCGGTGGATTGCGTGAACACGCACCCGTGCACGACTGGCGAATAATAAGATCTTCGCGCGATGCGACTGCACCCCCCATGGCGAGAGGCCGCACTTCCTGACCGCATTGACGGAACGTTTGAGCGAAAGTGGAACAGAGATGCAGGACAGAGCCCGGACGACCCGCAAGGTACTGTTGGAATCAGCGGCACACCTCTTTGCCGAACAGGGATACGCGGGAACGAGTGTCAATGACATAAGTGACCACTCGGGAAAAACCAGCGGAGCGATCTATTTTCATTACTCGAGCAAGGAGAAGCTGGCCCTGGCGGTGGCCCGGGAACATTTCGCCACCTGGCCGCAGCTCGCCGCCCCCTACGCGGCGCGGGGAATCCCCCCGCTGGAGAAGCTGGTCGTCCTGAGCCTCGGCGTCGCGCGCTCCCTCAGCGAGGACGTCATGGCCCGCGCGGGCGCCCGGCTGTGGGCGGAGCGCAGAGGTATCGACGGAGTCGTGCCCACGCCGTTCGACGTGTGGTCCCTTGCTGCCACCCGGCTCCTCGCCCAGGCCCGGACGCGCGGTGAGCTCGCGGCCGACGTGAAGCCGTCGGTCGCGGCCGTGACGCTCGTGTGCGCGTTCTTCGGGCTCTGCACACTGGCCGACGACCTGCCGGGCGGGCGGGACCGCGGCGAGCAGTTCGACCAGTGGTGGCTGCTGACGCTCAAGTCCCTCCAGGCAGAGCCGGATCCGGCCGCCCTGCTCGCCCGGGCGCGGGCACGGATCCCGGCCCAGGGCTGAAGGACGACCCGGCTCACCGGATCCGCCGCGGGTGGCAGCCCGGCCGGGGACCGGAGCTGCGTGGAAGCCGCGTCGACCGGTCCGGGCCAGGCAGCTTACGGAGCGGCAGCCGGGCTCTGCCCGGCCTGCGGGCGGATCTCCTCGATGACGGCCCCGGGCGGACGGGGCTCGCCGGGCGACGACCGGAGGTGGACGCGCGTTCCGCTCCCCGTCGATCTCCGCGGTCGCCTCGGGCCGCCCCGGAGAGACGTTCCAGGTCGTGGCGCCCGGACCGCCTTCCTGCCACCCCTCGAATCTCTACGGCCCCCAGGGAACGACCCCGCCGGTGCCTGCCATGTCGGGGCCCGAGGCTTCAATGCCGGGACAACCGCTGAACCGAAGAGGACCGCCTCGCAGAAGGCGGTCCTCCAGAGTCGTGCCCGGTCGGTCAGATCAGTCCGGTCTCCTCGCTCGCGTGGCGAAATGGACCGGATCGAGGGAGAACCCGGCTTGCCCGTCGACGAATTCGGACACCCGACCGCCACCTTCGACGGTGGCGACTCGGCGGCACCGAACTCCCTTCCGTTGGCTCCCCTATGGCAGGTGATGAGCCCGTCTCAGCATTCGGCTGCTCTCCGACACCTCATTCTGCGGTGTCGTGGCGTCGTCCGGGTGGGAGACCCTGTCCAGCTCGCCGCACACGGCCCAGGAAAGCCGTCCACCCGCGTGACGGATGCCACCGACCCCGCTCGGCGGCACCATGAAGCCGCACCTGGAATCCCGTACCGGAGACCTCACCTGCACCGATGGGCCGGCACGGCCACAGCCGGAGAGCCGCGGGAGGTTGAGACTCCCGACCTGAGCGTCATTCGGGAGTCAAGAATCTCCAGCGAGCCTTTGAAGGCGTCGCCGACGCAAGGGCGTCACTGATGAATTCGAAGGTCAGGAGGGCACGAGGGGCGATCCGCCCCCTCGAACCGCCGCACTTCGGGAAACAGGTCGAGCGCCACCGGCCGCACCTGAAAGTCGCAGGTCAAGCGCCCTTCTCGGCAGGCTCAAGAATCGCCACGCACTCCACATGATGCGTCATCGGGAACAGATCGAACGCCCGCAGCGTCCGCACCCTGTACCCCCCCTCCGCGAAGTACGCGATGTCCCGCGCCAGCGCCGCCGGATCGCAGGCCACGTACGCGATGCGGCGGGCGCCCAGGGCGACCAGCTGCTTGACCGTGCCCTTGCCCGCGCCCGCGCGCGGCGGGTCAAGGACGATCAGGTCGCACTCGGTGATGCCCGTGCGCGGCAGGACCTGGTCGACCTTGCCGTGTTCGATGCGGACCCGGTCCAGGTCCTTCAGGTTGTGCCGGGCGTCCTCGACCGCGCGCTTGCCGGACTCGATGCCCAGCACCGCGCCCTTCTCGCCGATCCGCTGGCCGATGGCGCCCGCGAACAGGCCGACGCCGCAGTAGAGGTCCAGCGCCGTGTCGTTCTTGCGGGGCAGCAGCCCCTGCATGACTGCGCGGACCAGCGTGTCCGCCGCCTGCGGGTGGACCTGCCAGAAGCCGCCCGAGCCCACGCGGTACGTACGGTCGTCGGCACGCTCCCGGACGAACGCGCGGCCGTGGACGCGGTGGACTCCGCCGTCCTTCTCGTCGACGCGCATGACCGAGACGGGCTTGTCCAGCTCGACCAGCGGGAGCCGGCCGCCCTCGCGCGGGGTCAGGATGACCTGGCGGTCGTGGGAGCCGGTGGCGGAGATCGCCTCCACCGTGGCCATCTGCGGCCAGTCCTGCTTCTCGATGCCGAGCTCGGAGACGCCCGGCGCCGCGATCAGGCAGTGGTCGATCGGCTGGACCTCGTGCGAGCGGTGCTTGCGCAGGCCGACCAGGCCGTCCGCGTCGACGGCGTACTGGACGCGGGTACGCCAGGCCGGGACCTCGCCCGGCGGGAGCTTGTCGCCCTCGGCCGGCATGACCGTGCCGTCCCAGCCGGCCTCCTCGGGCGTGAGGCCCGCGAGACGCAGGAGCTGCTCGGCGATGACCTCTCCCTTGAGGCGGCGCTGGGCGCCCGGCTTGGCGTGCTGCCAGTCGCAGCCGCCGCACTTGCCGGGTCCGGCGTACGGGCAGGGGGCCTCGACCCGGTCCTTCGACGCGTCGATGACGGTGACGGCGTCGGCCCGCAGGAAGCGCGAGCCGCTCTCGCCCTCGGTGACCCGGGCGACGACCTTCTCGCCCGGAAGGGTGTGCCGCACGAAGAGCACCTGCCCCTCGTCCGTGCGGGCGATGCAGTGGCCGCCGTGGGCGACGGGGCCGACCTCGACCTCGTACTCCCGACCGATCAGGGATTCCCCGGCCTGCGACGACGTGGATTCGTTCTGCATGAGGGGGTGGCTCCAGAGATCAGGAAACGGGAAAGCGGCCGGACAACAGCCCACCAGTCTACGTGGGCGGAAGCCGGCCGCTCGCCATGGGAGCGGTGCCCGGTCAGCTCTTGGTGCTGCTGGACTCCTTGTGGTGCCGCCGCTCGACGGGGCCGCGGCGGACGGCGCCGGGCGCGTTCCAGTCCGCGCGCCTGCGCGCCCGGACCTTCGCCGCCTCGGAGGACTCCAGCTGGTACGGCACCGACGTGACCATCACCCCCGGGGTGAAGAGGAGCCGCCCCTTGAGCCGCAGCGCGCTCTGGTTGTGGAGCAGGTGCTCGTACCAGTGGCCGACCACGTACTCCGGGATGTAGACGCTGATCACATCGCGCGGGCGGTCCTTGCGCAGGCTCTTGACGTACTCGATGACCGGCCGGGTCACCTCTCGGTAGGGCGAGTCGAGGATCTTCAGCGGGATGTCGATGCCGCGGCGTTCCCAGTCCTCCCGGAGCGCCTTCGTCTCCTCGTGGTCGACGCTGATGGAGAGCGCCTCCAGCTGGTCGGAGCGCACGAGCTTGGCGTACGTGAGGGCGCGCAGCGTGGGCCGGTGGAGCTTGGAGACCAGGACGATCGAGTGGACCCGCGAGGGCCGGATGGTGTCGTCCGAGGGGGCCTCCTCCGCCGAGATCTCCTCCGCGACCCGGTCGTAGTGCTTGCGGATCGCGGTCATCGTGCCGAAGAAGATCACCATGCCGAGCAGGGCGACCCAGGCGCCGTGGGTGAACTTGGTCGCCAGGACGACGACCAGGACCAGGCCGGTGAAGAACGCGCCGAAGGTGTTGATCGCCCGGGAGCGGATCATGTGCCGCCGTGCCGCGGGGTCGTTCTCCGTACGCAGGTGACGGTTCCAGTGCCGCACCATGCCGGTCTGGCTGAGCGTGAAGGAGACGAACACGCCGACGATGTACAGCTGGATCAGCCGGGTCGAGTCGGCCCCGTAGATCCAGACGAGCAGGATCGCGGCCCCGGCCAGCAGCACGATGCCGTTGGAGAAGGCCAGCCGGTCGCCGCGGGTGTGCAGCTGGCGGGGCAGGTAGCGGTCCTGGGCGAGGATCGAACCCAGCAGCGGGAAGCCGTTGTACGCGGTGTTCGCCGCGAGGAACAGCACGAGTGCGGTGGCCGCCGCCAGGAAGACGAAGAGGAAGGTGCCCTCCCCGAAGACCGCCGCGGCGACCTGGGAGATCACCGGGTCCTGGACGAAGCCCGCGCCGACCGCCGCGCCGTTGTGGATCAGGTCCTTCGCCGGGTTCTCCGCCATCTTCACGTCGGTCGCCATGGCGAGGCCGATGATGCCGCAGAACATGGTGACGGCGAGCAGGCCCATCGCCGCGAGGGTGGTCGCGGCGTTCTTGCTCTTGGGCTTGCGGAACGCGGGGACACCGTTGCTGATCGCCTCGACGCCGGTGAGCGCTGCGCACCCCGAGGAGAAGGCGCGCAGCAGCAGGAAGACGAGGGCGAAGCCGGCGAGCCCCTGGTGCTCGGGCTTGATCTCGTAGTCCGAGGTGGGCGCGTGCATGGTGTCGCCGAGGGCGAGCCCCCGGAACGCTCCCCAGAGGATCATCACGAAGACGCCGGCCACGAAGAGGTACGTCGGGATCGCGAAGAGCTTGCCGGACTCCTTGACGCCGCGCAGGTTCATCAGCGTCAGGAGCACGATGGCCCCGATCGCGCAGAACGTCTTGTGCTCGACGACGAAGGGCACGGCGGAGCCGAGGTTCTCCACACCGGAGGAGATCGACACGGCGACGGTGAGGACGTAGTCGACGAGGAGCGCGCTGGCGACGGTCAGACCGGCCTTCGGCCCGAGGTTGGTGTTGGCGACCTCGTAGTCGCCGCCACCGCTCGGGTAGGCACGGACGTTCTGCCGGTACGAGGCGACGACGGTGAACATCAGGACCACGACCGCGACTGCGATCCACGGGCTGAAGTGGTACGCCGACACGCCCGCGATGGACAGCACGAGGAGGACTTCTCCGGGTGCGTACGCAACGGAGGACAGCGGGTCGGATGCGAAGACGGGGAGCGCGATGCGCTTGGGGAGGAGCGTTTCCCCCAGCTTGTCGCTGCGCAGCGCCCGGCCGATCAGGATCCGTTTGGGCACGTCGGTCAGTTTGGACACGGTGAGGATCGTAAGCGTTGCCGGGACACGCCGCCGAGGCACCACCCCCTCAGAACCCGGAAAACCTTCATGATGACCCGCCCTCACCGGAAAAGTCCACGGAATCCTTAACGAAATCCTTGCGTCACGGACGGGCCGGGTCCGGTCGGACGCCGTCGTTCCGGTCACCCTGCCGACCTCTTCCCCGGATGCCCCGGCGTTCCCTCACGGTCGTCGTTCCGGCCCTCTCCCCGCACACCCTGCCGTCGCCCCCACGGTCCTCTGTCCGGTCCCTCCCCGGCCTCCCGTCCGCCTGCCGTCCCGGTGGGTTCCCCGGGCCCCCTCGCGGACGCGGCCCGGCTCCCTTTTGCTCATCGGCCCGCGGGGTACGCACACTCGGATGAGGCGGTGCGGTCGTGGCCGCATAAGCTCATCCCCGGGCAACGCCGGAAGTCGTTGCCCCATTGTTTGCCCCGCAAGCTGAGAGAGAAGTGTGAGCAGGGTGTTTTCGCAGGTCATCCGGATGACCAGGACGGCGAGGTAGGCGCAAGGTGCACATCGTCATCATGGGCTGCGGGCGTGTCGGAGCCGCTCTCGCACAGACCCTGGAGCAGCAGGGGCACACGGTCGCCGTGATCGACCAGGACCCCACGGCGTTCCGTCGCCTCGGTTCCGGATTCGGCGGCCGGCGGGTCAGCGGGGTCGGTTTCGACCAGGACACCCTGCGCGAGGCGGGGATCGAGGAGGCCGGGGCGTTCGCCGCGGTCAGCAGCGGCGACAACTCCAACATCATCGCGGCCCGGGTGGCGCGCGAGATGTTCGGCATCGAAAACGTCGCGGCGCGCATCTACGACCCGCGGCGCGCCGAGGTCTACCAGCGCCTGGGCATCCCCACGGTCGCCACCGTCCGCTGGACCGCGGACCAGATGCTGCGGCGTCTGCTGCCGTCGGGCGCGGAGCCGCTGTGGCGCGACCCGAGCGGTGGTGTGCAGCTCGCGGAGGTGCACACCACGCCGTCGTGGATCGGGCACAAGATCAGCACACTGCAGGAGGAGACGGGCGTCCGCGTCGCCTTCCTCACCCGCTTGGGTGAGGCCATACTGCCCACGTCGCAGACGGTTCTGCAGGAGGGCGACCTGGTCCACGTGATGATGCGTACGGACGAGATCGCGAAGGTCGAGGAGGCCTTTGCCGAAGGTCCCGAGGAGGGCGGTCACTGATGCGCGTGGCGATTGCCGGGGCCGGCGCGGTGGGCCGTTCCATCGCGGCCGAGCTCCTGGAGAACGGGCATGAGGTCCTGCTGATCGACAAGGCGCCGACGGCCATCTCGGTGGAGCGGGTCCCGATGGCCGAATGGCTTCTCGCGGACGCCTGTGAGATCACGTCCCTCGACGAGGCCGCGCTCCAGCGGTGCAACGTCGTGATCGCCTCGACCGGGGACGACAAGGTGAACCTGGTCGTCTCCCTGCTCGCGAAGACCGAGTACGGGGTGCCGAGGGTCGTGGCCCGGGTGAACAACCCGAAGAACGAGTGGCTGTTCAACGAGTCCTGGGGGGTCGATGTCGCGGTCTCCACGCCGCGCCTGATGTCCGCCCTGGTCGAGGAGGCCGTGAGCGTCGGCGATCTCGTCCGGCTGCTCCGGTTCAGTCACGGCGACGCCAACCTGGTCGAGCTGACGCTGCCCCCCGAGTCGGCGATGGCGGGCATCCGGGTGAGCGATGTCGCCTGGCCCGAGGACACCTCGCTCGTCACGATCATCCGCGGTACGCGGGTGCTGACGCCGAGCCCCGAGGAGACCCTGGAGGCCGGTGACGAGCTGCTGTTCGTGGCCGCACAGGCGCGCGAGGAGCAGCTGGAGGACCTGCTGTCGGTGCGCCGGGAGCCGGCCGAGGACTGAGTCCGTGCACGCGTGGGGCCCCGGACCGATCCCGTCCGGGGCCCCACGCGTGTGTCAGATCTCGGAGTTGCGGGCTTCCGCTGCCCGCGCGCTCTGCGCGGCCTTCCGCTCCTTCTCGGCCTGCTCCTCTGCCTCCATCTCGGCGAAGACGTCGATGGGCGGCGGCGCCTTGGCGAGGAAGACCCAGGTCAGATACACCGCGAGCAGGAACGGCGGGATCTTGAGCGCGACCAGGACCCAGCCGAGCTGCGCGGTGTCGGCCCACCAGTAGAGCGGGAAGAGGATCGCGCACTTGGCGAGCAGGATCAGCCCCCAGGCGTAGCTGGCCTTGGCGTACGCCTTCTTGCGGCCGGGGTTCCTGGTGCGCCAGGAGAGGTTCTCCTTGAAGACCGGGCCCAGGATCAGCCCGATCAGCGGCACGCCGGCGATCGTCGTCACGAGGTAGGCGAGGGCCAGTCCGAGCGTGTAGATCATGCCCGGCAGATAGAAGTCCTTGGCGTTGCCCGTCATCTTCGCGAAGAGCACACCGAAGGCCACGCCGAAGACCCCGCTGAACGCGTGCTTGACGGTGTCCTTGCGGAGCAGCCGTACGACGACGAGGAGCAGGGAGACGCCCAGGGCGGCGACCGCCGAGGCCGTCAGGTCCTTGTTGATGGTGAAGATCGTGACGAAGAGCAGCCCGGGCAGGACTGTCTCCACCATGCCCCGCACGCCGCCGAACGCCTCGAAGAGCGCGGCTTCCGTGACCGCCTTCGCGTCGGCGTCCTGCTGGTCGGTGCGGTGGGGCTGGTCCGTGTCGGACGTCGGCTTGTCGAGAGACGTCACCGGCTACTCCTTGCCGAGCGGTCGGAGTTCGTATTTGGGATTGAACAGCACCCGGCGTCCGTGGCTCATGGCCACGCGGCCCGACGCGATGAGCTTGCGGCCCGGCTCGATGCCGACGATGGAACGCCGGCCGAGCCAGACCACGTCGAGCGGCGCGGTGCCGTCGAAGAGCTCCGCCTCCAGGGCGGGCACTCCGGCCC
The DNA here is from genome assembly GCF_042270185.1 of Streptomyces sp. NPDC055962. Classification (NCBI taxonomy): domain Bacteria; kingdom Bacillati; phylum Actinomycetota; class Actinomycetes; order Kitasatosporales; family Streptomycetaceae; genus Streptomyces; species Streptomyces sp. NPDC055962. The sequence goes on along the minus strand of NZ_JBHJYN010000013.1, from coordinate 147,483 downwards.
GCGGGCGCAGGGTGACGGTCCGCAAGGTACCAGTGACCTTGACGATCTGGCGGTCCGTGCATTCGGAGATGCGCGTGCATCCCGATGCGTGCGAGTCCTCCCGCAGCTCCTGGGACTCGAGGTCCTCCTGGGAGCTGGACAGCCGGTCGAGCATGCGGCGGAGGCGGCCGGACGGCTTCTCCGCCCTGCTGCCGGACTTCTCGGATCGGGGAACAGCACTCATACCCGAAGGGTACCGGTCTCCTGTGGTAGGGGCGGGCCCGCACGAGGACCACCCGGACGAGTGACCCCGTTCACTCCGGAACGGGGCGCCCCCGCTCGAATCGGTAGCCCATTCCGGGCTCGGTCACGAAGTGCCTGGGGTGCGAGGGATCCGCCTCCAGCTTGCGGCGCAGCTGCGCCATGTAGACCCGCAGATAGTTGGTCTCCGTGCCGTACGAGGGCCCCCAGACCTCCTGGAGCAGCTGTTTCTGGCTGACGAGCCGCCCGGCGTTGCGGACGAGGACCTCCAGCAGGTGCCACTCGGTGGGCGTCAGCCGCACGTCGCGGCCCTCGCGGTGGACCTTCTTCGCGGCCAGGTCGACGGTGAACCCCTCGGTCTCGACGACCACGAGGTCGTCGCCGCCGTCCGGGCCGACCGGCTCCGCCCGTCGCACGGCGGCGCGGAGCCGGGCCAGCAGCTCGTCCATGCCGAACGGCTTGGTGACGTAGTCGTCGGCGCCCGCGTCGAGGGCCTCGACCTTCTCGTCGGAGGTGTGGCGGGCGGAGAGCACGAGGATCGGCACCCGGGTCCAGCCGCGCAGTCCCCGGATCACCTCGACGCCGTCCATGTCCGGCAGGCCGAGGTCGAGGACGACGACGTCGGGGTGGCGCGCCGCCGCCAGCTGCAGGGCGGTCGCCCCGTCGGGCGCCGCGTCCACCTCGTACCTGCGCGCCTTCAGGTTGATCACGAGGGCGCGTACGATCTGCGGCTCGTCGTCGACCACGAGGACCCGGGTCATCGCGGACCTGCCTTTCCGGAATACGTGTACGGGGTGGGGGTGCGCCCCGGAGTTCTCATGAGGTGGCGTGCGCGGGAGGGACGGGGCCGGCCCGTACCTGCCCCGGGGCGGCCGTGAGGGTGAGGACCATGGTGAGCCCGCCGCCCGGGGTGTCCTCGGCGTCGAGGGTGCCGCCCATGGACTCCACGAAGCCGCGGGCGACCGCGAGCCCGAGGCCGACCCCGGCGCCGCGCGGGGCGTCACCGTAGCGCTGGAAGGGCTCGAATATGCGTTCCTTGGCCTCGTCGGGGACCCCGCGGCCCCGGTCGGCCACCCGCAGCTCGACGCGCTCGCCCAGGGAGCTGGCGGCGACGGCGACCCGTGCGCGGCCGGGGCTGTACTTGACGGCGTTCTCGACGATGTTGGCCACGGCCCGCTCCAGCAGCCCGGGGTCGACGGCGACCATGGGAAGCGTCTCGGGGATGTCCAGGTCGACGCTGCCCTCCGGCACGCCGCCGAGCGCCATCGGGACCACCTCGTCGAGGTCGATCTCGCGGATCAGCGGGGTCACCGTGCCGGTCTGCAGGCGTGACATGTCGAGGAGGTTGCCGACCAGGTGGTCCAGGCGGTCGGCGCCGTCCTCGATGGCCGCGAGGAGCTCCGCCTCGTCCGCGTCGGACCAGGAGACGTCGTCGGAGCGCAGGGAGCTCACGGCGGCCTTGATGGCGGCCAGCGGGGTGCGCAGGTCGTGGCTGACGGCCGCGAGCAGCGCGGTTCTGATCCGGTTGCCCTCGGCCAGCCGCCTGGCCGCCTCCGCCTCCCCCACCAGGCGCTGCCGGTCGAGCACCACGGCGGCCTGCGCGGCGAAGGCGCCGAGGACCCTGCGGTCCTCGGCGGGCAGCACGCGCCCGGAGAGCGCCAGTGCCATGTGGTCGCCGACGGGCATGTCCACGTCCGCGTCGTCGGGCCGGGCCACGGGTGCGGGGCCGACGGACCCGGCGCAGGTCCACGGCTCGACGTCGCTCTGCCGCTCCAGGAGGGCGACGGACTCCATGCCGAAGGTCTCGCGGACCCGGTCCAGCAGCGCGTCCAGGGCGGTCTCGCCCCGCAGGACGCTCCCGGCGAGGGCGGAGAGGATCTCCGACTCGGCGCGCAGCCGGGCCGCCTGGTGGGTGCGCCGTGCCGCCAGGTCGACGACGGAGGCGACCGCGACCGCCACCGCGAAGAAGATCACGATGGCGACGAAGTTCTCCGGGTCCTGCACGGTCAGGGTGTGGGTGGGCGGGGTGAACCAGTAGTTCAGGAGCAGGGAGCCCACGGCGGCCGAGGCGAGCGCGGGGGCCAGTCCGCCGAGCAGGGCGGCGGCGACGGTCATGAAGAGGAAGAGCAGGACGTCGTTGGCGAGTCCCGGCCCGTTCTCCATGCCGTGCAGGAGCAGGGTCAGGAGAGCCGGGCCGCCGACGCCGACCAGCCAGCCCGAGATGATCCGGGTGCGGCTGAGCCGCGCGCCGCGCGCGATGGGCAGCCCGCGCCCCTTGGCCACCTCCTCGTGCGTGACGATGTGCACGTCGAGGTCGGGTCCCGACTCGCGGGCGACGGTGGCGCCCACCCCGGGGCCGTAGACGTACTGCCAGGTCTTGCGGCGGCTGGAGCCGAGGACGATCTGGGTGGCGTTGACGCCCCGTGCGAACGCGAGGAGCGCGGAGGGTATGTCGTCGCCGATGACGTGGTGGAAGGTGCCGCCGAGGTCCTCGACGAGGGTCCGCTGCACCGCCAGCTCCTTCGGCGAGGCGCTGGTCAGCCCGTCGCTGCGGGCGATGTACACCGCGAGGATCTCGCTGCCGGAGCCCTTGGCAGCCATCCGGGAGGCGCGGCGGATCAGCGTGCGGCCCTCGGGGCCTCCGGTCAGTCCGACGACGATGCGCTCGCGGGCCTGCCAGGGGGCGCTGATGTCGTGCTCGCCGCGGTACTGCTGGAGGTACTCGTCGACCCGGTCGGCGACCCAGAGGAGCGCCAGTTCGCGCAGGGCGGTGAGGTTGCCGGGCCGGAAGTAGTTGGACAGGGCCGCGTCGACCTTGTCGGACTGGTAGATGTTGCCGTGGGCCATGCGGCGGCGCAGCGCCTGGGGCGACATGTCGACAAGCTCGATCTGGTCGGCCCGGCGGGCGACCTCGTCGGGGATGGTCTCCTGCTGGCGCACCCCCGTTATCGACTCCACGACGTCGCCGAGGGACTCCAGGTGCTGGATGTTGACGGTGGACACCACGTCGATGCCCGCCCTGAGGAGTTCCTCGACGTCCTGCCAGCGCTTGGCGTTGCGGGAGCCCGGCACATTGGTGTGGGCCAGTTCGTCCACGAGCACGACGGCCGGGGCGCGTTCCAGCACGGCGTCGACGTCCATCTCGGCGAAGACGGCCGAGCGGTGCTCGATGTCGCGCCGGGGGATCTGCTCCAGACCGTGCAGCAGCACCTCGGTGCGCGGCCGGTCGTGGTGCTCCACGAACGCGACGACGCAGTCCGTGCCCCGTTCCACGCGGCGGTGGGCCTCGGACAGCATCGCGTACGTCTTGCCGACGCCGGGTGCCGCACCCAGGTAGATCCGAAGCTTGCCGCGTGCCATGGCCCCATTGTCTTCTTTGCGACCGGCTGCCGCCGATTCGGCAGCCGGTGTCGAAGCTACCCCGAGTTTTGCCTGCACACGGGGTCAGGGGCGGGCGCGGAGACCGTATTGACGGGATTCTGATGCGGTCGGCGTGCGAGGCCGTGCGGCACCCCGTCCGCCACGGCTACGCGTGCTCGACGATGTGCCCGTCGCTGAGCTCCAGGACCCGGTCGGCGAAGCCGAGCAGCTGGGGGTCGTGGGTGGCGACGAGGACGGTGACGCCCTCGCTGCGCACGACGGCCCGCAGGAGCTGCATCACCGCGAGTCCGGTCTCCGCGTCGAGCTGCCCGGTGGGCTCGTCGGCGATGAGGAGGGCGGGCCGGTTGGCGAGCGCCCTGGCGATGGCGACACGCTGCTGCTGGCCGCCCGAGAGCTCTCCCGGACGCTGCTGGGCGTGATCGCCGAGGCCCACCAGCGAGAGCAGCAGGGCCACCCGCTCCTCGCGCTCGTGCGGGTCCGTCCTGCGCAGGCGCATGGGTACGCCGACGTTCTCCGCCGCGGTCAGGATCGGTATCAGGCCGAAGGACTGGAAGATGAAGCCGATCCGGTCCCGGCGCAGCTCCAGCAGCCCGTCCTCACCGAGCTCCGAGAGGTCGGTGCCGGCGACCGTGATGCGCCCGCCGTCGGGGGCGTCGAGGCCGCCGACGAGGTTGAGCAGGGTGGTCTTGCCCGATCCCGAGCGGCCCTTGAGTGCGACGAGCTCTCCACGGGGGATCTCGAAGGAGACGCCGCGCAGGGCGTGCACGGCCGAGGCGCCCGTCCCGTACGACCGGTGCAGGTCCTCGATCCGCACCATCGGACCGTCGGCGGGGCCGTCTGCCAGGGCCGTGCCGGCCCGTCCCTCGGTGCTCCGTGTCATCGCTCTCCCCCGTGCGTACGCCGTCGTGCGTACCGCTCCCTCGGCAGCGGCCAGTATGTGCATGACGCACCCGGTGAGGCAATGGAAAGGCCGGTGGGCCGCATCCCCTCCCCGGGACGCGGCCCACCGGACCTGGAAGCTGCCGGGGTGCGCTCAGCGCACCTCGGTGATCTCGGGCCCGCGCTGGAGCTGGCCCATGCCGCCGGAGAACTTCGAGCTCTCCTGGTCCTCCTGCTGCACACCCTCGGGCACCATCTGGGCGTCGTCGGGAAGCTTGAGGACGATCGGGTCGCGCGGAGCCATCGGGCCCTCGCCGCGCACGACGACGGTGTCCCGGAAGATGGTCTCCAGCAGCCCGGCGGTCTCCGGCTGCACCGCACCCTGACCGGAGATCACTCCGCGCAGGAACCAGCGCGGCCCGTCGACCCCGACGAAGCGCACGAGCTGCACACCGTTCTTGCCGTCCGGGAGCTGTACGGGGACCTGGGCGCGCAGCTCCCAGCCCAGCGGGCCCTCGACCTCGTCGATGACCCCGCCCTGCTGGGTGATGCCCGAGGCGATCTCCTCGCGCACCTCGCCCCAGATGCCCTGCTTCTTGGGGGCGGCGAATGCCTGAAGCTGGACCGCGCTGTCGCGCAGCACCACGGTGGCCGCGACGATGGCGTCACCGGCGACCTCCACCCGGAGCTCCATGCCCTCGACCCCGGGCACGAAGATGCCGCCCAGGTCCACCCGGCCCTCGCCGGGCTGGGACGTCTCGGAGATGTCCCACGGCCCGTCGGGGCGGGGTGCGGGCGGAAGGTTCGTGCGGCGCGGCGAGCCGCTCTCGGCCCCGTTGTCGTCGAGCTCGTCGGCGACCTGCTCGGCCTCGCGTGCTTCGTCCGCCGAGTCCTTGGCGGAACCACTGTTCTTGCGACGTCCGAACACGTCAATGTCCTTCCCGGTCGGATACGACCGAAGCGTAGCTGTTCCCACCCTGGGTGTTACCGCCCGTGACGCCGTCCACAGCGGCATGGCCGCCGGTGGATCCGAAGCCCCCCTCGGCCCGCGCCGAGCCGGGAAGCTCCGTCACCTCGTGGAAACGCACCTTCTCGACCTGCTGGACGACCAGTTGGGCAATCCGGTCGAACCGTTCGAACTTCACGGTCTCGCGTGGGTCGAGATTGACCACGATGACCTTGATCTCCCCACGGTACCCGGCATCGACCGTCCCTGGGGCGTTCACGAGGGCCACTCCGCAGCGGGCTGCGAGGCCGGAGCGGGGGTGCACGAAGGCCGCGTAGCCGTCGGGCAGCGCGATCGACACCCCGGTGGGGAGCACCGCGCGTTCGCCGGGGGCGAGTTCGGCGGCCTCGGTGGTGACCAGGTCGGCGCCGGCGTCGCCCGGGTGACCGTAGGCGGGAATCGGCACGTCCGGGTCGACCCTGCGGATGAGTACGTCGAGGGGCCGGCGCATCAGGGGTTCACCTCGAAGGCACGGGCACGCCGGACCTGGTCGGGGTCGGACATGGCCGCCCGGATCTCCTCCGGCCGTCCGTTGTCGATGAAGTGGTCCACCTTGACCTCGATGAAGAGGGCCTCCGCGCGGACCGCGACGGGTCCCTCGGGGCCGCCGGTCCGTCCCGTCGCACGGCAGTAGATCTTCCGGCCGTGGACGGCGGTGACCTCGGCCTCCAGGAAGAGGACGGTGTCCACCGGGACCGGCAGGACGTAGTCGGTCTCCAGCCGTCCGGTCACCGCGATGACCCGCAGCAGCCAGCTCAGGGCGCCGAGCGTCTCGTCCATGGCCGTGGCCAGGACCCCGCCGTGCGCCAGCCCCGGGGCACCCTGGTGGGCGGGCTTCACGGTGAACTCGGCGGTGACGCTCACACCCTCGCCGGCCGTCGCGCGCAGGTGCAGTCCGTGCGGCTGTCCGCCACCACAGCCGAAACAGTGTTCGTAGTGGGAGCCGAGGATCTCGCCGGGCGCCGGGGCCTCGGGATGCCGGACGGGCTTCACCGCGTCGGCCGGGGGTGTCAGACGTGCAGATGTTCCACTCACAGGCGCAGACCTTACCCGCGCGGCCGACCGCGGGGCGCGCCGTGCCAAGCTTCTTTCATGCAGCCTTCCGCACCCCCCTTCGACGAACGCCTCACCGCACCCCGTTCGTGGTGGCTCATCGCTCTCGGCATCGGTGTCGCCTGTGCGCTGATGCTCCTGCCGCTCGGCGCCCTGCCCATGCTCGGCGGCCTGGTCGGCGGCACCGCCGCGGCGTGCGCGGGCGTGAGCTCGTACGGCTCCGCGCGCATCCGGGTCGTGGCGGGCGCCCTCGTCGCGGGCGATGCGCGCATCCCCCTGGAGGCACTCGGCGACGCCGAGGTGCTGGAAGGGGAGGAGGCGCGCGCCTGGCGCTCGTACAAGGCGGACACCCGCGCGTTCATGCTGCTGCGCAGCTACATCCCGACGGCGGTCCGGGTGAAGGTCACGGATCCTGCCGACCCGACGCCGTACGTCTATCTGTCGACACGGGAACCGCAGGCACTGGTCGCGGCGCTCACGCCCGTGCCGGCCTGAGGCCGGGCACCGGACCGGGGATCAGCGGCCCGGGTCGTCCAGGCCCTCGGGGAGTTCCTTCGCGGGTTCCGCGGGCTGCTCCAGCGGGGGAAGCGCCGGAAGACGGTCCCAGGGGACCTGGTGACGCCGCAGGTCGTTCCTGACCCGGTCGGCGAGCTTCTTGGTGTCGCGCCGGTTCATCAGGGCGCCCACGGCGGCGCCGACCATGAACGGGATGAGGTTCGGCAGGTCGCGCACCATGCGCTTCATGATCTGCTGGCGCAGTTCGCGCTTCATCTGTCCGCCCAGCGCGGCGTTGAGCGTGGTGGGACGGGAGACGTCGATGCCGCGCTCCTCCGTCCACGACGTCAGATACGCGGTGCTGCGCTGGCCGAGATTGCCCGGCGGGCGCCGCCCGTAGACCTCGTGGAGCTCGGCGACGAGCTTCATCTCGACGGCGGCGACCCCGGTGATCTCGGCAGCCAGCTCGGCGAGCATGGCGGGGGGTACGGGCATCATCGCCGCAGCCCCGATGCCCGCGCCGACGGCCGCGGTGGCCTTGCAGGCACCCGCGACGAGCTTGTCGGCGAGCTCTTCGGGGCCGAGCCCCGGGAACTGCCTGCGCAGGGTGGCGAGGTCCCGCACGGGGACACGGGGAGCCGTGTCGATGATGCGGTCGGCCACCAGGCCGACTGCGGATACGGCGCTCTCCCGGCTCCTGCGTACGCCTCGTTTCAGTGTGTGCAGACGGCCGGACCCCTTCGGGGAACGCTCCGGTCCGTCCTGTGCGGATCCGGGAGGCCGGTCGGCCGCCCCTACCGCTTCGAGCGAGGCCGGACGGCCCCGCTCGTCGTCAGGTGTGCCGGGAGAGGCAGGCAGGGCGGCCTGGTGCTCGGCAGTGGGGCTCTCGCCCTCTGCCGGGCCTGCGCCGCCCTGATGTGCCTCCGACGACTTCGTGCGCCGCAAGCGCCGCTTCCGGAACGGTGTGTCGCCTGCCACGGCCGGCCGGCCTCAGTCGCAGTCGCGGCAGATGGGCTGGCCGTTCTTCTCGCGCGCCAGCTGGCTGCGGTGGTGCACGAGGAAGCAGCTCATGCAGGTGAACTCGTCGGCCTGCTTGGGCAGGACCCGCACGGCCAGCTCTTCGTTGGACAGGTCTGCGCCGGGCAGCTCCAGTCCCTCGGCCGCGTCGAACTCGTCGACGTCGACGGCGGATGCCGTCTTGTCGCTCCGACGAGCCTTGAGCTCTTCGAGGCTGTCCTGGTCCACGTCGTCGTCGGTCTTGCGTGGGGTGTCGTAATCCGTTGCCATGTTCGCTCTCCCCCTCTTGGGTGTCTGCGGTGTCTCAGCGCACGTAACGCGTGAGAGGCCGGACTTGTGCCCGACCTGAGGCGGAGATTTTGCCTCACATCAAGGTCTGTTACTCAATCGACACCCAACCGGATCTCTCGTGAGCGATCAGCTTGGGTGGCGATGGGGACCGTACACGGTCCGATCGGTGCGGTTCACGGGCGCCACCCCGTGTACTTCCCGTGATATCGCCCCCCGGAAACCCGGACGTTTCCAGGCTTTCGGGAGGAGTTGTGATCACGGAGAGTGGAGAGACCGAAATTCGCTTCTGTGATCGATCACACAGAGACAGAACGGAAACACGGTTCAAAAATTCCGCCCAAAGCGAACAGAGCCATTCAATGCGGCTTCACACCGTGAAGCCTCTCAGACCGGCAGGGTGACGCGCATCACGAGACCACCACCCTCGCGGGGCTCCGCGATGATACGGCCTCCGTGCGCCCGCGCGACGGATCGCGCGATCGACAGGCCGAGTCCGACGCCTTTGTCGCTGCCCGTGCGCTCCGTGCGCAGCCGCCTGAAGGGCTCGAAGAGGTTGTCGATCTCGTAGGCCGGCACGACCGGGCCGGTGTTGGAGACGGCCAGGAGCGCCTGCCCGTGCTGGAGCTCGGTGGTGACCTCGACCCAGCCGTCCTCCGCCACGTTGTAGCGCACGGCGTTCTGCACGAGGTTGAGCGCGATGCGCTCCAGGAGGACCCCGTTGCCCTGGACGACGGCCTGGGCCCGCTCCCCGCGGATCTCGACACCGTTCGCCACCGCCTCGGCCCTGGTCTGGTCGATGGCACGGCCGGCGACCTCGGCCAGGTCCACGGGCTTGCGCTCGATGATCTGGTTGTCGCTGCGGGCGAGCAGCAGCAGCCCCTCGACCAGCTGTTCGCTGCGCTCGTTCGTGGCCAGGAGCGTCCTGCCCAGCTGGTGCAGCTCCGGCGGGGCCTCCGGGTCGGAGAGATGGACCTCGAGAAGTGTGCGGTTGATCGCGAGGGGCGTGCGCAGCTCGTGCGAGGCGTTGCCCACGAACCGCTGCTGGGCGGTGAAGGCACGTTCCAGCCGGTCCAGCATCTCGTCGAACGTGTCCGCGAGCTCCTTGAGCTCGTCGTCCGGGCCGTCCAGCTCGATCCGCCGGGTCAGGTCCGTGCCCACCACGCGCCGGGCGGTGCGGGTGATCCGGCCGAGCGGCGACAGGACACGGCCCGCCATGGCGTACCCGAAGGCGAACGCGATGACGCTGAGGCCGACCAGGGCGAGCAGCGACCTGTTCAGCAGGGAGTCGAGCGCGTGTTCGCGCTGACGGTTGACGCAGGCGTTCATCGCCGCGTTGAAGGTGTCGGGGCTCGCCTTGGTCGGCAGGTCGCAGACCTCACTGGTGACCTGCCCGTTCACGACCTGGAACGGCAGGTCGCTGCCCACGTTCAGCGCCTGGGCGGCCAGCATGTAGATGATCGAGAGCAGCAGGATGCCGGCGATCAGGAACATCCCGCCGTACAGCAGGGTGAGGCGTATCCGGATGGTCGGGCGCAGCCAGGGGTACGGGGACTCCTGCGCCTTGGGTTCCCAGGTCGGCTTCGGAGGCGCCTTCATGGGTGCCGGTGACGCTGCCATCACGCCCTCAGATCCGGTATCCGGAGCCGGGGACGGTGACGATGACGGGAGGCTCGCCGAGCTTGCGCCGCAGGGTCATGACCGTCACCCGCACCACGTTGGTGAAGGGGTCGGTGTTCTCGTCCCAGGCCTTCTCCAGCAGCTGCTCGGCCGAGACGACCGCGCCCTCGCTGCGCATCAGGACCTCCAGGACGGCGAACTCCTTCGGGGCGAGCTGGATCTCCTGGTCGTCCCGGAAGACCTCGCGGCGGTTGGGGTCGAGCTTGATGCCGGCCCGCTCGAGCACCGGGGGCAGCGCGACCGTGGTGCGGCGCCCCAGGGCGCGCACCCGCGCCGTCAGCTCGCTGAAGGCGAAGGGCTTGGGCAGGTAGTCGTCCGCGCCGAGCTCCAGGCCCTCGACCCGGTCGCTGACGTCACCGGACGCGGTGAGCATCAGCACGCGGGTGGGCATGCCGAGCTCGACGATCTTGCGGCAGACGTCGTCGCCGTGCACCACCGGGAGGTCCCGGTCGAGCACGACGACGTCGTAGTCGTTGACCCCGACGCGCTCGAGGGCCGCCGCTCCGTCGTAGACGACGTCGACGGCCATGGCCTCCCGGCGCAGACCGGTGGCCACCGCATCGGCGAGCAGCTGCTCGTCCTCGACGACGAGTACGCGCACGGCGCAGTCCTTCCCTAGATTCCCGAAAAAACGGCGAGCGGCCCTGGATCCGGCCGCTCGCCGCACGTCAGCGGCACCGACTGTGCGCGTCCATCCTGCCCGTAACGCGCATAAACCGGCGGTAAGACGACGCCGCTCCGGCCGGACCTCCGGGGAAATGAACGGATTCATATGCCAGTTGAGGTTTCTCCCGGGCCCGCCGGGGGGAGGACGACCTCACACCCGCGATCACGCCCTGCATGTGGCGTACCACAGCCCGTCCTGCTTCCAGAGGGACTGCGTGATCACCCGCACTCCGGTTCGCGGACCGGAGGACCACCGGGCACACCCCCGTGCCACCGACCCACGACGAGGGGGCGCTTCATGGACGCTTTCACCGCAGGTCTGCTGCAACGCATCAGAACCACCGAGTCCGACCTCACCAAGGCTCGCGAAACGGGCGACGACTTCCTCGCGGACGTCGAGCAGGGAGAGCTTGACGACCTGCACCGCCTCGCCGCCGAGCACGGCGTGGAAATCGGCGCCACAAGCGTCTGAGCCGCTACGAGAGGGCCCCGGGAGCCGTCATGGCTCTCCGGGGCCCTCTCGTGCTGGTGCGTCCTCCCTGGGTGCCGCGACGGGCCCGGAGGGCGTACGTCAGTCGTGCCAGGCTCCCAGCTCTTCGAGGAGCGCCTGCAGCGGCTCGAAGACGCCGGGCGTCGCCGCGATGGTCAGGTCCCCGTCGGCGGGCCGTCCGGGCCTGCCGCCGGTGAGCGCGCCCGCCTCCCTGGCGACGAGATCACCCGCCGCCACGTCCCACGGGTGGAGTCCGCGCTCGTAGTAGCCGTCGAGCCGGCCGGCCGCGACGTCGCATAGCTCGATGGCGGCCGATCCCCCGCGCCGGATGTCCCGCAGCCGCGGGATCAGCTGCTGGGCCACGGCAGCCTGGTGGGTGCGGACCTCGGTGACGTAGTTGAAGCCGGTCGACACCAGGGCCTGGTCGAGGGGGGCCGTGGGGCGGCACCGCAACCGGTCGCCGTTCCCGAACGCGCCGCCCCCGAGGACGGCGTGGAAGGTCTCCCGCCGCATCGGGGCCTCGACCACGCCGACGACCCGCTCCCCGTCGCGCTCCGCGGCGATGGAGACGGACCAGGTCGGCAGGCCGTAGAGGTAGTTCACCGTGCCGTCGAGCGGGTCGATGACCCACCGGATGCCACTGGTTCCCTCGGCGCTCGCGCCCTCCTCGCCAAGGAAGCCGTCGGCGGGGCGGTGCTCGGAGAGGTAGCCGGTGATGAGCTTCTCCGCCCGGATGTCCATCTCGGTGACGACGTCGATCGGGCTGGACTTCGTCGCGGCCACCCCGAGGTCGGCCGGGCGTCCGTCGCGGAGCAGCGCGCCGGCCCTGCGGGCGGCTTCCAGGGCGAGGTCGAGCAGTTCGGACAGGAGGGGGTCGGTCACAGCGCTCCAGAGGTCGTGTCGCGGGCCGGACGGACGTACCGGTGCCCGTGCGGCGGGGGAAGCGGCGGTCAGAAGGGGCTGTCGGCCCCGGCCGCCGCGGGCTTGGGGGCCCTGGCCGGGCAGCAGCCGACGGGGCAGAGGTCGTGGGAGGGGCCGAGGGCGCCCAGGGCGCACGGCGCGACGGGCCGGTCCTGCTCCACGGCGGCGCGCTCGAGGACGAGCTCCCGCACGGCGGCGGCGAACCGGGGGTCGTCCCCCACCGTCGCGGAGCGGCGCACCGGCAGCCCGAGCTCGGCGGCCTTCGCGGTGGCCTCCGTGTCGAGGTCGTACAGCACCTCCATGTGGTCGGACACGAAACCGATGGGGGCCATGACGACCGCGGGGACTCCGTCGCCGTGGAGCGTCTCCAGGTGGTCGCAGATGTCGGGCTCGAGCCACGGGATGTGCGGGGCGCCGCTGCGCGACTGGTAGACCAGCTCCCAGGGGTGCTCGACGCCCGTCTCCTCGCGGACGGCCTCGGTGATCATCCGTGCGACGTCCAGGTGCTCGGCGACGTAGGAACCGCCGTCGCCGTGGGTCTCCGCCGGCCCGGAGGTGTCGGCCGCCGCCGTGGGGATGGAGTGGGTGGTGAAGGCAAGGTGCGCCCCCGCCCTGACGTCCTCGGGGAGGTCGGCCAGCGAGGCCAGCACTCCGTCCACCATGGGGCGGACGAAGCCGGGGTGGTTGAAGTAGTGCCGGAGCTTGTCGACGCGCGGCACCGGGAGCCCCTCGGCCTCCAGCGCGGACAGCGACTCGGCGAGGTTCTCGCGGTACTGGCGGCAGCCGGAGTACGAGGCGTAGGCACTGGTGGCGAGGACGGCGATCCGGCGGTGCCCGTCCGTCACCATCTCGCGGAGGGTGTCGGTGAGGTAGGGGGCCCAGTTGCGGTTGCCCCAGTACACCGGCAGTTCGAGACCGTGGTCGGCGAAGTCCTTGCGCAGGGCGTCGAGCAGCGCCCTGTTCTGCGCGTTGATCGGGCTCACGCCCCCGAAGAGGAAGTAGTGCTTGCCGACCTCCTTGAGCCGCTCCTCGGGGATGCCCCGGCCACGCGTCACGTTCGCCAGGAACGGGACGACGTCGTCAGGGCCTTCGGGACCGCCGAAGGAGAGCAGCAGCAGGGCGTCGTAGGGAGCGGGACCACGCAGATCGGACATGCACCCGATCCTGCCACCCGCCGCCGACAGCGCGGCAACCGCCGTCGGCGGGTCCGCGCTCCACCTGGCCGCCGTAAGCTGTATCAGCCCCCCGTACACCTGACAGGCTTCCCCGGAGCTCCCCCTTGCCCAGCCCCTACCGCGCCCTCTTCGCCGCCCCGGGAACCCGGGCGTTCTCGGCGGCCGGCTTCCTCGGCCGGATGCCGCTGTCCATGATGGGGATCGGCGTGGTGACGATGGTCTCCCAGCTCACCGGCCGCTACGGGCTGGCGGGCGCGCTCTCCGCGACGCTCGCCATGGCGGCCGCCGTCATGGGGCCGCAGGTCTCCCGCTTCGTCGACCGCTACGGGCAGCGCAGGGTCCTGCGTCCCGTCACCCTGTTCGCCGCCGCGTCGGTCGCGGGACTGCTGGTCTGCGCGCAGCAGCGGCTGCCGGACTGGACCCTGTTCGTCTTCGCCGCGGGTGCCGGCTGCGTCCCGAGCGTGGGGTCGATGGTCCGGGCCCGCTGGGCCGAGATCTACCGGGGCACGGGGCGTCAGCTGCACACCGCGTACTCCTGGGAGTCGATCGTCGACGAGGTGTGCTTCATCTTCGGACCCATCGTCTCCATCGGTCTCTCCACCGCCTGGTTCCCGGAGGCGGGTCCGCTGCTGGCGGGCGGGTTCCTGGTGGTGGGCGTGTTCTGGCTGACCGCCCAGCGCGCGACCGAGCCCGTGCCCCACCCGAAGGAGCACCACACGGGCGGGTCGGCCCTGCGCTCGACCGGTCTCAAGGTGCTGGTGGTCACGTTCGTCGCCACGGGGGCGATCTTCGGCGCGGTGGACGTGGTGACGGTGGCGTTCGCCGAGGAGCGCGGCCACAAGGCCGCGGCCAGCCTCGTGCTCGCCGTCTACGCCCTGGGGTCGTGCCTCGCCGGGGCGGTCTTCGGCCTGCTGCACCTGAGGGGGAAGCCCTCCACCAGGTGGCTGGTGGGAGTGTGTGCGATGGCCGTGAGTATGATCCCCCTCCAACTGGCCGGGAGCCTGCCGTTCCTGGCCGTGGCGCTCTTTGTCGCGGGCCTCGCCATCGCACCGACGATGGTCACCACGATGGCTCTCGTCGAACAGCACGTACCGCGCACCCAGCTCACCGAGGGCATGACCTGGACCAGTACCGGACTCGCGGTCGGGGTGGCGCTCGGCTCCTCCGCCGCAGGCTGGGTGGTCGACGCCTCAGGGGCGGAGGCGGGGTACGCGGTGCCCGCCGTGGCGGGAGCGCTCGCGGCCGCGGTGGCGTTCCTGGGGTATCGCCGGCTCGCGGAGCCGGTTCCTACGGGAGGGCGCGGGGAAGATGACCGACACCTACGCACGGACGGCGAGCACGTGGCGTAACTGGGCGGGCAATGTCACCGCCCGGCCCGCACGCGTGGCGTCCCCTGCTTCCGTCGACGAGCTCGCCGAGGTGCTCCGCCGCGCGTCCGGGGAGGGCCTGACGGTCAAGCCCGTCGGCACGGGCCATTCGTTCACCGCCACCGCGGCCACCGACGGCGTCCTCATACGCCCGGACCTGCTCACCGGCATCCGCGACATCGACCGCGCGGCGATGACCGTGACGGTCGAGGCGGGCACGCCGCTGAAGCGCCTGAACGCGGCGCTCGCCCGCGAGGGGCTCTCCCTCACCAACATGGGCGACATCATGGAGCAGACGGTCGCCGGGGCCACCTCCACGGGTACGCACGGCACCGGCCGCGACTCGGCGTCGATCGCCGCTCAGATCCGCGCGCTGGAACTGGTCACGGCCGACGGCACGGTGCTGCGGTGCTCGCCCGACGAGAATCCGGACGTCTTCGCGGTGGCCCGGATCGGGCTCGGCGCCCTGGGCGTGGTCACCGCCGTCACGTTCGCGGTGGAACCCGTCTTCCTCCTCACCGCCCGTGAGGAACCGATGACCTTCGACCGGGTCACCGCAGACTTCGGCCGGCTCGTCGCGGAGAACGAACACTTCGAGTTCTACTGGTTCCCTCACACCGGCAACTGCAACACCAAGCGCAACAACCGCAGCGCGGGTCCCGCCGATCCGCCCGGGCGGATCAGCGGCTGGATCGAGGACGAGCTGCTCTCCAACGGGATCTTCCAGGTCGCCTGTTCGGTCGGCCGGGTGCTCCCCGGGGCCATCCCCTCCCTCGCGAGGGTCTCCAGCCGGGCTCTGTCGGCCCGGACGTACACCGACATCCCGTACAAGGTGTTCACCAGCCCCCGGCGGGTGCGCTTCGTCGAGATGGAGTACGCCCTGCCCCGCGAGGCGGCCGTCGAGGCCCTGCGTGAGCTGAAGGCCATGGTGGAACGCTCGCCGCTGCGGATCAGCTTCCCGGTGGAGGTCCGCACCGCGCCCGCGGACGACATCGCGCTCTCCACGGCCTCGGGCCGGGAGAGCGCCTACATCGCGGTGCACCTGTACCGGGGCACGCCGTACCAGGCGTACTTCACGGCGGTCGAGCGGATCATGACGGCGTACGAGGGCCGGCCGCACTGGGGCAAGATCCACACCCGGGACTCCGGCTACCTCGCCGGCGCCTACCCCCGGTTCGCCGAGTTCACCGCCGTACGGGACCGGCTCGACCCGGACCGGCTGTTCGCCAACGACTACCTGCGCCGCGTGCTCGGGGACTGAGCCCCCGGGTCCGGCCGGCCCGGATCACCTGGTGGTGTCCGTTCCCGTCCCTGTCCCGTCCTGCTGGTCCGGGGCCTCGTCCGCTCCCGTCGGATCCGGCGCCGGAGTGGTACCGGATGCGTCCGGCGCCGTCGGGGCGGAGGGCTCCGGAGTGGTCGCCCCGGAGGACGCGGAAGGCATGGGGGTGGGGCCGGTGACCGAACCGTCTCCGCCGGAGGGCTCGGGCTGAGCGCTCCGGCCGTCGCCGGGATCGGTGCCGGGATCGGTGCCGGGCGTCGTGGAGCTCCCGCCGTCCGGCACCCGGTCGCCGTCCCCGTCGTCCCGGCCCGTGCCGGAGGAGGGCGAGGGCGAGGTCGTCCCGCCGTGGCGTTCCCCGCTCACGACGGAACCGATCGTCGTCCCTCCGTTGCCCCCCAGGTCGTGGCCGGACACCATTTCGTACACGGTGATACCGGCCATGGACAGGACGAAGACGCCGGTCGCCGCGAGGACCGAGCGCTTCCAGCCCCGCACCCGGGTGCCGTGCGTACGGGCGTCGGAGTAGGAGTCGTCGGTGAGCGCCTCGTCCGGGTGCGGACCCACCGGGGCCGCACCCGCGGGCCGCACCTGCCGCAGCACCGTCGTGCGGTCCGGGTCCGTGCCTCCGGGGCCGACCTGCCGCAGCACGGTCGTACGGTCCAGGTCCGCTCCCCCGGGACCGGCCTGCCGCAGCACGGTGGTGCGGTCCGGGTCCGTGCCTCCGGGGCCGAACTGCCGCAGCACGGTGGTGCGCTCCGCCTCGGGCTCCGCGGTGCGCAGCATCCGCGTGGCGTCGTCCTCCGGCCCCCGGCGCGCGGGCGATGTCTCCCGCGTCCGCACGGTCACCTGACGGCCCGCCGGATGCTTCACCTGGACGGTGACTTCGCGGATCTGCTCGCCCGTGCGACGGAAGAAGTGCTGGAAGACGGACCCTCCGCAGGTGGCGACCACGCTCATCACGCCGGCGCCGGCGATCGTTCCGTACACACCGAGCTGCGAGGCCATCACCGCCGCCGCCACCGCCGCGACGGCACTGCCGGCAACCTGCGGCAGGCTCAGATCTATGCGCCTTTCCTTGCGTTCCGCATCACTCTGCGGCTCCTGAACCATGATCAGCCCCTGCTCGACAACTACCCCACCTTGCACCAGGAAGGGACATTTGAGCGAATCAGATAGTTCCGTTTCTGGAGATTTTGTGAAGCAGCACACTCATCGGGGGCATATCGCTGACAACGGGGTAACCCAACTCCCGTGCCCGGCGAGAACTTCGGCGGCGCGCCGGTCCACCCACGTGGCCCGAATGGAGTACTGTGGCGAGCCCTGGGGCCGGACTCCCATACGGGCGTCCGGGACCTGCGGGAGGGGGCCGAAAGGCGGCACCCGAACCGGCGGCGCCGCGGCATCGCACGGGCGCCTGCTACATGGAGCGACCACCTGGTCGCTCCGCGTCGCAAAGAGGTAACCGTGCCATCGTGGCGTCCAGGGCCGAGGCCCGACACGCCGGGTAACTTGGCAAGGTTGTGGCAGGCTGAACCCGGGCAGGTCACACTCGACTAGCGGAAGCAGCGACGCACGTGACGTCGGCAGGCACCACCCGGGAGGTTCCCATGCCCGAACTGCGTGTCGTGGCCGTCTCAAACGACGGCACACGACTGGTGCTCAAGGCTGCGGACAGCACGGAGTACACGCTTCCGATCGATGAGCGGCTGCGTGCCGCCGTGCGCAACGACCGCGCCCGGCTCGGCCAGATCGAGATCGAGGTGGAGAGCCATCTCCGCCCCCGCGACATCCAGGCGCGCATACGCGCCGGTGCCTCCGCGGAGGAGGTCGCCCAGTTCGCCGGCATCCCGGTGGACCGGGTACGCCGCTTCGAGGGCCCCGTGCTCGCGGAGCGCGCCTTCATGGCCGAGCGTGCCCGTAAGACTCCGGTGCGGCGCCCCGGCGAGAACACCGGCCCCCAGCTCGGCGAGGCGGTGCAGGAGCGGCTGCTGCTGCGCGGCGCCGACAGGGAGACCGTCCAGTGGGACTCCTGGCGCCGGGACGACGGCACCTGGGAGGTCCTCCTCGTCTACCGCGTCGCCGGTGAGCCGCACTCGGCGAGCTGGACGTACGACCCGCCGCGCCGGCTGGTCCAGGCCGTGGACGAAGAGGCGCGCTCGCTGATCGGCGAGACCGACGACGTCGCGGCCCCGGAGCCCAGCTTCCCGTTCGTGCCCCGGATCGCGCGGCTGCCGCGCGACCGGCCGCTGGACCGCGCCCTGGACCGTCAGATCGAGCGCCCCGCTCCCCCGGCCGCCGAGCCGGAGGAGCGCATCGCCGGTGTGTCCGCGGGCGAGCGCGATTCGCTGACCAGCCTCCTGGAGGCGGTCCCGAGCTTCCGCGGCGACATGGTCGTGCCGGAGCGGCCCTCCCAGCCCGAGCCTCCCGCACTCGAGCCCGCCGTCCAGCAGGAGCCGGAGGCGGACGAGCCTCCGGCCGCGGCGGCGTCCGCAGGGGCGGGTGCGGCGTACGCCGACGTCCTGATGCCCCGCGCGGTGGCGGGCCACCGGGACCGGCTCACCGGGACGACGGACCGCCAGGCGGAGGCGGACGGTGTCCGTCCGGGACGTCGTGCGGCGGTCCCGAGCTGGGACGAGATCGTCTTCGGTACGCGCCGGAAGAAGCAGGACTGACCGCGGGGCGGACACCCGCGGACGAGGAGGGCCCGTACGCAGTCGCGTACGGGCCCTCGCCGTATCCGGAAGGCGGGGCGCGTCAGGCGGGGTCCGGCCCCGTGGCGACGGGACGGGACTCGTCCGACGACCACTCCGACCAGGACCCGGCGTACAGCGAGGCCCGGTGCCCGGCCAGCTCCAGCGCCAGGACCTCGTGGGCCCCCGAGACACCGGAGCCGCAGTAGACGCCGACCGGGGTGCCGCTGCCGGCGCCCAGCTCCGTGAACCGGGCAGCGAGCGCGTCGGCGGGCAGGAAGCGCCCGTCCTCCTCGACGTTCTGCGTGGTCGGGGCGGACACCGCGCCGGGGATGTGGCCGGCGACGCGGTCGAGGGGCTCGACCTCCCCCCGGTAGCGCTCCGCGGCCCGTGCGTCGAGCAGCAGACCGGAGCGGGCCAGTTCCGCGGCCGCGTCCGCGTCCAGGAGACCGAGCGCACCCGGCTCCGGCCGGAAGTCGCCCTCGGCGGGCTCGGGATCGTCGGTGGTGAGCTCACCCGTCCAGGCGGCCAGTCCGCCGTCCAGCACACGGACATCGGAGTGCCCGGCCCAGCGCAGCAGCCACCAGGCGCGGGCCGCCGCCCACCCCTGGCCTCCGTCGTAGACCACCACCGGGGTCCTGGCGCCGACTCCTGCGCGCCGCATGACGGCGCCGAAGGCTTCCGGGTCCGGCAGGGGATGGCGGCCTCCGCTGCCCGCCGGGCCGGCGAGCTCGGAGTCGAGATCGACGAAGACCGCGCCGGGGATGTGCCCGGCCTCGTAGTCGGCACGGCCGTTCGGGCCGCCGAGCTGCCAGCGGATGTCCAGGAACACGGGCGGGCGCGGCCCGGCCGACTCGCTCATGCATTCGGATGCGGTGATGATGGGCTTCATGGGTGCCATCTTCGCGCAGGGGCCGCCCCGGGTGGCAGCGCACCGAAAAGGATGTACTACACCAAAACGGACTCCGACCCGAGGGAAGCGGGGAAACGCGGCGCGGCCGGGGTGCCTCGGAGCCTGAGTGGTGCGAGCATCTGCACGGAGCGTACGCACCCGTATCCGTACCGACGGACGCCGTGCGGGCCCGTCCTCCCGTACGGCCGGCCCGATGGTACGAGGAGAGAGAAGAAGATGACCGAGGCTGCCGCCCGGCGCACGCCCGGAGCACCGTGCTGGGTGAGTCTGATCGTGCACGGCCTGACCGCGACCCAGGAGTTCTACAGCCAGCTGTTCGGCTGGGAGTTCCGGCCCGGACCGGAACAGCTGGGGCCCTACGTCCGTGCGCTGCTGTGCGGCAAGGAGGTCGCGGGCATCGGACAACTGCCGCCCGACCGGCACCTTCCGATCGCCTGGACGACCTATCTCGCCACGGAGGACGCGGACGCCACGGCGGAGGCGATCCGGTCCTGCGGCGGGACGGTGGCCGTCGGGCCCATCGAGGCGGGGGACGCCGGCCGCCTCCTGCTCGCCTCCGACCCCGGCGGAGCGGTCTTCGGGGTGTGGCAGGCCGCCGAGCATCTCGGCACCGCGCTGGCGGGCACCCCGGGCACTCCCGTGTGGAACGAGCTGGTGACCCGGGAGACCGCGTCGGTCGCCAAGTTCTACCAGGCCGTGTTCGGGTTCGAGACCGAGGCGGTCGTCTCGGCCGACTTCGACTACCAGACACTGCACCTCCAGGGCCGCCCCGTAGCCGCGCTGCACGGCGTGGGCCACGGTCTGCCGCGTGACCGCGGCCCGCACTGGATGACCTACTTCCAGGTCGCCGACACCGATGAGGCGGCGGCACGCGTGGTGGAGCTCGGCGGTCATGTGCTGCAGCCGCCGCGGGAGGCGTCCAGCGGCAGACTGGCCACGGTGGCCGACCCGGAGGGCGCGGTCTTCACGATCGTCCGCCCGCCCGGCAGCTGACCTCAGGACCCGGGCTGCTCCCCCGCCCGTTGCCGGCCGGCGCCGGCCCGTCAGGGGGACGGAGCGTCAAGACCTGCGCCCGTGCGGCCGGTTCGGGCGCGCGAGGCCGGCCGCCACGAGGCCGGGGACAACGTCCCTGGCGGGCCCGGGGTGCGCATCGTGCGTGAGCCGTGCGCCGTCGTCTCCCGCACGCGGAGGAAGGCACCCGGGCGGGGCGGTGAAAGAGATCCCGTACGCGTGGAGTTCACCGGAGGGCACGGGACCTGGCGAGGCTGCCCGGAAGGGTCGCGGGCGGCCGGTCAGGGGGAAGCCACCGGCAGGACGTCCGGTGACAGCGCACCCGCGTGGGCCGTGGCGCTCGTCATGTGGCGGCGGTGGTGGCGACGACAGAGGACCTCGTAGCCGACGTCCGTGGCCGGCTGGTCGACGTCGCCCACGACGACCTGCTCGCCCTCGACCACCATCACCCCGCCGACCGTCCGTGCGTTGTGCGTGGCACGGGCACCGCACCAGCAGAGCGCCTCGACCTGGAGCGTCTCTATCCGGTCCGCCAGCTCGATCAGCCGTTGGGAGCCGGGGAAGAGCTTGGTGCGGAAGTCCGTGGTGATCCCGAAGGCGAACACGTCAAGGCCGAGGTCGTCGACGACACGGGCCAGTTGGTCGATCTGCTCGGGGGCGAGGAACTGGGCCTCGTCCACGATCACGTGGTCGACCTTGTCGCCCTTCGACATCCGGCTCACGAGATAGCCGTAGAGATCCATCCCCGGGGACGCCTCGACCGCCTCGGTCACCAGGCCCAGACGGGACGACAGCTTCCCCTCCCCCGCGCGGTCGTCCCGGGTGAAGATCACGCCCCGGAGCCCGCGCGCCGACCGGTTGTGGCCGATCTGGAGGGCCAGCGTGCTCTTTCCGCAGTCCATCGTTCCGGAGAAGAACACAAGCTCGGGCATGAGAAGTCGAGCGCCTTTCAGGGTGCGGTACGTGTGGGGGGGACGTCGGCTAGGAGCGTACTTCGAGGAGCGGGACGAGCTGTTCCACGGGGGTCAGTGATCCGTGCATCCCCACCATGGCGGACTCGTTGGGTTCGTTGACCGAGGCGGTGATGACCACGTCGTCGTGGGCGGCGGCCACGACGTCGCCGATCCTGCCGTACACCCGCTCGTCGATCCGCGGACCGAACCAGCCCGCCGCGACGGCCTCGTCACGGCTCGCCACCCAGAACTGCTCGCCGAGCACCTCGCGCCAGACGGTGAGTACGTCGGCCTCGGCCCCGGGCACCGCGTACACGTGGCGGGCACGGCCCTCACCGCCGAGCAGGGCGACCCCGGCGCCCAGCTCCCAGTCCTCGTCGAAGTCGATCCTGGACTGCTCGTCGAACGGGATGTCGATCATGCCGTGGTCGGCGGTGATGTAGAGCGCGGAGCGGGACGGCAGTTGCTCCGCGAGGCGCCGGGCGAGCCCGTCGACGTACATCAGCTGCCCCCTCCAGGCGTCGGAGTCGACACCGAAGCGGTGTCCCTGGCCGTCGACCTCGCTGTAGTACGTGTAGACGAGTGACCTGTCGCCGGCGGCGAGCCGCTCCGCGGCGAGGTCCATCCGGTCCTCGCCGGTGAGCCTGCCGAGGAAGGAGCCGCCGCTGAGCGCGACCTTGGTGAGCGGGGTCTGCTCGAAGCCGGGTGCGGAGACCTGCGCCGTGCGCACGCCCGCGGCGTCGGCGAGCTTGAAGACGGTGGGGTACGGCTGCCAGGCCTCGAGGTCCGTCCACGGGCGCCAGCGGAGCTGGTTCATCAGCGCGCCCGTCCCCGGGTTGCGCACCGTGTAGCCGGGAAGACCGTGCTCCCCGGGGGGCAGGCCCGTACCGACCGAGGCGAGCGACGTCGCCGTGGTGGACGGGAAGCCCGAGGTGAGGGGCCGGCCGGTGCCGCCGCGGGAGGTGGCCAGGAGCGAGTGGAGGAAGGGCGCCTCGTCCGGATGGGCCTTGATCTGCTCCCAGCCGAGGCCGTCGATCAGGAAGACGCAGTTCCGGTCGGCCGGCGTGAGCTCCGGGATCGTCGCCTCGAAACCGGGTACGCCCTGGCCCGCGACCAGCGTCGGCAGCAGATCGGAGAGCGAGCCGGTGCCGTACTCGGGCACGGGCGCGCTTTCGGGGGCGAGCAGGACGGGGTCCTGCCAGGCGGGCTGGACCATCAGCGGGCGGGCGGCGCGGTCGCGGCCGTGGCCTCGGAGAGGGCCTGGGCGAACGCGAGGGTCTGGCGCACGGTGTCCGGGCCGTCGCCGGCCTCGCTGACCCGCAGACTGAGGTCGTCGGCGGTGGAGCTGCCGGTGTAGCCGTGGTCCGCCTCGCAGTTGGAGTCGCCGCAGGCGGCGGGCTCGAGGTCGATGCGGGAGACCGCGCCCCAGCCGATGGTCAGGACGACCTCGCGGGGCAGGGTGCCGGGCACGTACTTCTCGGGGTTGGCGACCACACGGCTGACCACGACGGACGAGATGCGGTCCAGCTTGACCGACTCCGTGGACGTCGTGGCGTACGGCGTCGGGGAGCTGGTGTCGGCGGCCTGCTCGTCGGTGTGGCTGACGATGAAGCGGGTGTCCGTCAGGACGAGGACCGTGACATGGCGGCGGACCTCGTTGGAGTCGAACGTGGTCTCCTGGTGCACCAGGTACGAAGCGACCGGCTCACCGCCGACGGCGGCCTCCACCGCCTCGGCCACGAGGGCCGGGTAGTAGCCGCTGCGCTCGATCGCCGCGCGCAGCCCCTGGGTCGTCGTACCGGTCTTTGCCATGAGGACCATCCTACGGGGGACCGGTGGCTGCGGGGGACGCCGTGGGCGGGCCCGTACGCCGATCCGCCGGTCAGTAGCTGGGGAGGCGGCGGGGACCGAGGTCTCCGCGGGCGGGCGGCGGCGCGAGCCGGACGCTCGCTCCGAGCACCGTGAGGCCCTGCGTGGCCACGACCACGGGTTCCAGGGTGACCGACACCACCTCGGGGTGGTCGTCGACCAGCCGGGAGACCCGAAGGAGGAGCTCCTCGAGCGCCGCGGTGTCCGCCGGCGCGGCTCCGCGCCACCCGAACAGCACCGGAGCCGCCCTGATGGAGCGGATCAGTTCGGCGGCGTCGCGGTCGGTGGCGGGGACGAGACGGTGGGCCGTGTCGCCCAGCAGTTCGGAGGGAGCCCCGGCCAGACCGAAGGAGAGCACGGCGCCGGCGGCCGCGTCGATCGAGGCCCTGACGACGGTGTCGACGCCCCGGGGCGCCATGGCCTGCACCACGGGCCTGAGCTCCGCGGGCGAGCCGAGCAGATCGGTCAGTTCGGCGTACGAGCGGCGCAGGGCGTTCTCGTTGGCGAGGTCGAGCCGCACACCACCGAGGTCGGCTCGATGCCGGAGATGGGGAGCGGTGGTCTTGAGGGCCACGGGGTAGCCGAGCTTCGCGGCGGCGGCGACGGCTACCTCCGGGTCCGGGGCGGGGAGCGCGGAACGCACGGCGACGCCGTAGCGGGCGAGCAGTTCGCGGGCCTCGTCGTGGGTGAGAGGGCGGCCGCGCGGGTCGGGGTCCGGGCCGAGCAGCGTCTCGATCAGCCCGGCGGTCCCGTGTTCGTCGATGGTGTCGTCCAGGAATTCGGGCACCTTGCCGGGGGCGGCCGCCTGGCGGCGCCACTGGGCGTACTTCACCGCCTCGGCGAGCGCCCGGACGGCCCGCTCGGCAGCGGGGTAGGCGGGGATGCGCCCGGCGGAGTGCCCGGTGACGTCCGGCTCCCCGGGAGTCGCGGCCGGTGCCGGATCCCCGCTCCGGGGTGCGCTCACCGCCGGTACGGGGGACGGGGCGGGGGGCTCGGGGGCGGGCGACGGGGCGAGCGGCCCCGGGCCGGCGGTCCGGGCGTCCGGGCGGGCGGCCGTGCTCGCCGCAGCCGCCAGTGCCTGCGCCAGGCCGCCCATCTCCACGTGCACCACGGCCACGGGCTTGGCCGGGCCGGTGGCCGCCGCCTCGCGCAGCGCGTCCGCGAGGACCTCACCGTCGCCGGTCTCCGCCTCGCCGTTCTCCCCCACCCAGGGGATCGCGGTCACGATGACGGCGTCGCACTTCCGGTCGGCGAGGGCCTCCGCCAGCGCGTCCCGGAAGTCCCCGGGGCCCGCCGCCGTGGTGAGGTCGCGGGGCGGGCGCGGACGCAGCCCTTCCGCCAGGCAGGCGTCGTAGGTGAGGAGGCCGAGGGACTCGGAGTTGCCGAGGATCGCCACCCGGGGGCCGTCCGGCAGGGGCTGGCCGGCGAGGAGCAGGCCCGCGTCGACCATCTCGGTGACGGTGTCGACGCGGATCACGCCCGCCTGCCGCATCAGCGCGGACACCGTCGCGTCGGGGATGCGGCTGACCGGTACGGCGTGGCCGGGCGGGTTGGCTCCGCTGTGCCGGGCGCCCTTCACCACGACGACGGGCTTGACGGCCGCCGTCCGGCGGGCGAGGCGGGTGAACTTGCGCGGGTTGCCGAGCGATTCGAGGTACAGCAGGGCGACATCGGTGCCTTGGTCCTCGAACCAGTACTGCAGGAAGTCGTTGCCGGAGACGTCGGCCCGGTTGCCCGCGGAGATGAACGCCGACAGGCCGGCGCCCCTGCGGTGGAGGCCGGAGAGGAGCGCGATCCCGATGGCTCCGGACTGGGTGAAGAGCCCGATGCGCCCGGCCTTGGGCAACTCGGGGGCGAGGGAGGCGTTGAGCCGGACCGTGTCGGAGGTGTTGATGATGCCGAAGGCGTTGGGGCCGATGATCCGCATGCCGTACGAGCGTGCCTGCCGGACCAGCTCCCGCTGCCGCTCGCGGCCGTCGGCACCGCGCTCGGCGTATCCGGCGGAGAGGACGACGAGGCCCTGGACGCCGTGTTCGCCGCACTCGGCGACGGCCTCGGGCACCCGGTCGGCGGGGACGGCGACGACGGCGAGATCGACCGGTTCACCGATCTCTCCCACCGAGCGGTGCGCGGGGACCCCCTCGACCGTGTCCAGGTCCTCGGGGAAGGACGTGTTCACCGCGTAGGTGCGTCCGGTGAAGCCCGAGCCGAGCAGATTGCGCAGCACGGTCCTGCCCACGCCGCCCGGCGCCCGGCCCACTCCGACGACCGCGACGGACCCGGGGGCCAGCAGGCGCTGCACGGAGCGCGCCTCGGCACGCTGTTCGCGGGCGCGCTGGACCGCGAGGGACTCGGCCGTGGGCTCGAGGTCGAGGGTGAGATGGACGGAGCCGTCCTCGACGCTGCGCTGCTGGGTGAACCCGGCGTCCCGGAAGACCTTGATCATCTTGTTGTTGGCGGGCAGCACCTCGGCGGCGAAGCGCCGGATGCCCCGCTCCCTGGCCACCGCCGCGATGTGTTCGAGCAGGGCGGACGCCACTCCGCGGCCCTGGTGGGCGTCCTGGACGAGGAAGGCGACCTCCGCCTCGTCCGCGGGGGCGGAGGCCGGCCGGCCCCGCTCGTCGATCCGGTCGTAGCGCACGGTGGCGATGAACTCGCCGCCGATCGTGACGGCGAGTCCCACCCGGTCGACGTAGTCGTGATGGGTGAAGCGGTGCACGTCCCGGGCGGAGAGACGCGGATACGGGGCGAAGAAGCGGTAGTACTTCGACTCGTCGGACACCTGCTCGTAGAAGCTGACCAGCCGCTCGGCGTCGTCCGTGGTGATGGGCCTGATGCGCGCGGTGCCGCCGTCGCGGAGCACCACGTCCGCCTCCCAGTGGTCGGGGTACGCGTGGTGCGGACTCTGTTCCGGAGTGGGCTCCATGGGCAAAGCCTACGGTGCCGCGCACCGGTCGCGAGGGGTTCGCAGCAGGGGCACGCTGGGGGAGCCGAAGGGCGGTGGACGCCCGGTGGCGACGCCGGGCACAGCAGTGCGCACCACATGAGAGACTGGTCTAGACAACCCATTGATACGTGAAGGGCAGAACCATGGCTGAGCGCCGCGTCAACGTCGGTTGGGCCGAGGGCCTGCACGCCCGCCCCGCTTCCATCTTCGTCCGTGCCGCCACGGCCTCCGGCGTCCCCGTGACGATCGCCAAGGCGGACGGCAACCCCGTGAACGCCGCCTCCATGCTCGCGGTGCTCGGCCTGGGCGCCCAGGGCGGCGAGGAGATCGTGCTCGCGTCCGAGGCGGACGACGCCGAGGCCGCCCTGGACCGTCTGGCGAAGCTGGTCGCCGAGGGGCTCGAGGAGCTTCCGGAGACCGTCTGATCCAGGCCGATCCGAATCCGGATTCTTTCTGCGGGAAAGCCGCGGCACCCCGACCGGGAGCCGCGGCTTTTCTGTTTCCGGCCCAGGGGCGTACACGACTCCGGAAACAATGATTCAGGGCAGCAAAAAGAAAGCCCTCCGATAATTGCTCTCTTTGTATACGGTGCCATTGTTAATGACGGGCTCCCGCGATGTTTACGGGGTGTTGCGAAGTCCTCACCCGGGCCGGGGGCGATGACGTGTGCCCCGTACGGTCCGTGCGCCGCAGCCGGTGTGCCGCCGTGGCCCGCTCGGCGTGCTGGGTGGCGAGCGCCCTGGCCCGCTCGGCGTCGCGGCGCGCCACGGCGTCGACGAGGGCGCCGTGCTCGGCCCAGGATTCCGCGGGGCGGACCGGCTGCTCGACGGCGTACATCCAGGCGATCTTGTGTCGGAGCTGGGTGAGCAGTGCGATGAGCGCCGGGCTGCCCGAGGCCTGTGCCAGCGTCTCGTGGAACCAGCCGCCCAGCGAGCGCAGATCCTCGCCCTCACC
This sequence comes from Streptomyces sp. NPDC055962, assembly GCF_042270185.1. Lineage (NCBI taxonomy): Bacteria > Bacillati > Actinomycetota > Actinomycetes > Kitasatosporales > Streptomycetaceae > Streptomyces > Streptomyces sp. NPDC055962. Next base: position 120,209 of record NZ_JBHJYN010000013.1, on the reverse strand, counting down.
CCGGCGGACCCGCTCCTGCCCCAGCCTGACCAGGCCCCGCAGCACCTTGAGGTGCGCCTCGGTGCGCCGCTGTGCCGCGCGGGCTGCCCCCAGGGGCTCCAGGAGCATCCGGATGTCCAGGAGGTCCGCGGCCTCCTGCTCCGTGGGCTCGGCGACACAGGCGCCGGCATGCCTGCGGGTGACGACGAACCCTTCGGACTCCAGCGTGCGCAGCGCCTCGCGCACGGGGACGCGGGAGACGCCGTAGCGACGCGCGAGCACCTCTTCGGTGAGGCGGCTGCCGCGCTCGAAGACACCGGAGACGATGTCGTCACGGATTGCCGTGCATACCGAATGCGCGGGAATGCGCATGTCCGAACCTCCGCCTTAATCCCCGCGAAACGCGGCCGATCGACGCCTGTTCTGCGACTCTATTGCAACCGGCCGGAATTTCCGATGGCGGGGCGGAATCCATGGATATCTTTTGGCCAGGGAGCAGTTCCACGGGGCTTCGGCGCACGCCTCCCCGGACGCACGGCGAAGGCCCCGGCGGGTGCCGGGGCCTTCGTCGGAGCGGTGTCGTACGGCGTGGGGTCAGACCTGGACGCCGTGGGCACGGAGGTAGGCGACGGGGTCCATGTCCGAGCCGTACTCGGGAGTGGTCCGGGCCTCGAAGTGCAGGTGCGGCCCGGTGGAGTTGCCGGTCGAGCCGGAGATGCCGATCTGCTCGCCCGAGCCGACGCTCTGGCCGACGGAGACGCCGATCGAGGAGAGGTGGCCGTACTGCGTGTACGTGCCGTCCTTCATCCTGAGGACGATGTTGTTCCCGTAGGCGCCGCCCCAGCCCGCCTCGACGACCGTACCGGCGCCGACCGCGACGACGGAGGTGCCGGACGCCGCCTGGAAGTCCACGCCGGAGTGGGTGCCGGAGGACCAGAGCGCGCCACCGGACTTGTAGCCGGTGGTCACGTGGGAGCCGGCGACCGGGAGGTGGAACGCGTTCAGCCGGGCGCGCTCGGCAGCGCGGGCCGCGCGCGCCTTCTCCTCACGGACCTCCTTGGCCCGGGCCTCGGCCTTGCGCTTCGCCTCGGCCTTCGCCTTCGCGGCGGCCTCGGCCTTGGCCACGACCTCGGCCTGGTGCGCCTGGGCCTGGGCCTGGGCGTCGATCTGGGCGGCGAGCGTGGTGTCGAGGGCGACGGTCTGCGTCAGGCCGGTGGAGGACGCGGCGGGGGTCCCGGAGTCCGCGGCGAGGGCGGGGGACGCGGTGGCGCCGATGACACCGGCGGTGGCCAGGGCCGCGATGCCGGCGACCTCGGCGCTCTTGCGCGTCAGACGGCTCGGGGCACGGTGCTTCCCGGTGGCACGGATGAACGCCATGGAGGGGCTGGTCCTTTCCTTCCTTCTCGCCTACCGGGTTAGCTGACGGGTTCGGAGCAGGAAGGTCTCCTACGGCCCCCTGAGCCTCGCGCGAGGTGCAGGGATCCGATTCACCCCAGGGACTTCGTGGGTCCCCGGCTCCCCAGGCTCGCGCCTGACGGGGACTCGGCGATGGCTGCCCGGCGCCACGGATGCGGCATTCGTCTGACGGACAGCCGGGCCGACGCTAGAGCGGGCCGCTTTCCGCCGCCAAACGGAACGGGCCTTTTGTCGCACATCCCACAGGATGAACATGTATTTTACGCTTAAAAGAGACAAAAGGAAGAACCCCGGCGGGAGTGCTCCGCCGGGGTCCCTGATGTCCCGTCATGTCAGCCGGTGACGACCGACACCTCGCCGATGCCGAGCGCCCGTACGGGCTCCGCGATCTGTGCGGCGTCCCCGACCAGGACGGTCACCAGACGGTCCACCGGGAACGCGTTGACCACGGCTGCCGTCGCCTCCACCGTGCCGGTCGCCGCCAGACGCGCGTACAGCTCGGCCTGGTAGTCGTCCGGCAGGTGCTGCTCCACCTGGTCGGCCAGGGTGCCCGCGACCGAGGCCGCCGTCTCGTACTTCAGCGGGGCGACGCCCACGAGGTTCTGCACCGCCGTCTCGCGCTCGGCGTCGGTGAGCCCTTCGGCCGCAAGCGTGCGCAGGACCTTCCAGAGGTCGTCGAGCGCCGGCCCGGTGGACTCCGTGTCGACGGAACCGCTGATCGCGAGCATGGCGGCCCCGGTCGCCCCGGAGGACGAGCCGGGCGCCGTCGAGCGCAGCACCTGCCCGAAGGCGCGGACCCCGTAGGTGTAGCCCTTCTCCTCGCGCAGCACGCGGTCCAGCCGTGAGGTGAGTGTGCCTCCCAGGCAGTACGTGCCGAGGACCTGGGCAGGCCACACGCTGTCGTGCCGGTCCGCGCCGATCCGGCCGATCAGCAGCTGTGTCTGGACGGCTCCGGGACGGTCCACGATGACCACACGGCCGGTGTCGTCCGCGGTGATCGGGGGCACCGGGCGGGCCTGTCCCGCATTGCCCGACCAGTCTCCGACGGTCTCGGCGAGCAGCGCGTCCAGGTCCACCTCGGTGAGGTCGCCGACGACGACCGCCGTCGCCGTGGACGGGCGGATGTGGGCGTCGTAGAAGGCGCGCACGGCGGCTGCGTCGATCCGCCGGACGGTCTCCTCCGTGCCCTGGCGCGGACGCGACATCCGGGCCGTGGCGGGGAAGAGCTCCTTGGACAGCTGCTTGGCGGCCCGGCGGGCGGGGTTGGCCTGCTCGTGCGGGATCTCGTCGAGGCGGTTGCCGACCAGGCGCTCGATCTCGCTCTCGGCGAAGGCCGGGGCCCGCAGGGCCTCGGCGACCAGGCCGAGCGCCTTGGACAGGCGGGAGACCGGGACCTCGAGGGAGACCCGGACCCCCGGGTGGTCCGCGTGCGCGTCCAGCGTGGCGCCGCAGCGCTCCAGCTCCGCGGCGAACTCCTCGGCGGAGCGCTTGTCCGTGCCCTCGGACAGGGCGCGCGACATGATCGTCGCCACGCCGTCCAGCCCCTCGGGCTCGGCGTCGAGCGGCGCGTCGAGGAAGATCTCCACGGCGACGACCTGCTGGCCGGGGCGGTGGCAGCGCAGCACGGTGAGCCCGTTGGGCAGGGCGCCGCGCTCGGGCGCGGGGAAGGCCCAGGGCCGGGCCTCGCCGGCGGTCGGCTGCGGGTGGTACTCCATCGCTACTCCAGTCACGGCGGCGTCGGTCACTTGTCGGCCCCCTCGTGCGCGTCGGTGCCGTCCGTCTCGTCGGCCGGTTCGACCGGCTCGTAGACCAGGACCGCACGGTTGTCGGGTCGCAGGGCGGCCCGGGCGGCCTCCCTGACCTCGTCCGCCGTCACGTCGAGCACCCGGCCGACCGCGGTCAGGGCGAGCTGCGGGTCACCGAACAGGACGGCGTACCGGCAGAGTTCGTCGGCGCGGCCGGCGACCGTGCCGAGCCGGTCCAGCCACTCGCGCTCCAACTGCGCCTGGGCGCGCTCCATCTCCTCGGGCGTGGGGCCCTCCTCGGCGAAGCGGGCCAGCTCCTCGTCGACGGCAGCCTCGATCTGCGGCACCTCGACACCGCCGGACGTCTTGACGTCCAGCCACCCCAGGGAGGGCGCGCCGGCCAGCCTGAGCAGCCCGAAGCCGGCGGCCACCGCCGTGCGGTCGCGGCGGACCAGACGGTTGTGCAGGCGGGAGGACTCGCCCCCGCCGAGCACGGTCAGGGCGAGGTCCGCGGCGTCGCACGCGCGCGTGCCGTCGTGCGGCAGGCGGTAGGCGGCCATCAGCGCACGCGCGGGGACCTCCTCGTGGACGACCTCGCGCAGCTGCTCGCCGATGACCTCCGGCAGCGTGCCGTCGCGCGGGGGCTGCTTGCCGTCGTGCGAGGGGATGGAGCCGAAGTACTTCTCGATCCAGGCGAGCGTCTGCTCCGGGTCGATGTCACCGACGACGGAGAGCACCGCGTTGTTCGGCGCGTAGTACGTGCGGAAGAACGCCTGCGCGTCGTCCAGGGTCGCCGCGTCGAGGTCGGCCATCGAGCCGATCGGCGTGTGGTGGTACGGGTGGCCCTCGGGGTAGGCGAGGGCGGTGAGCTTCTCGAAGGCGGTGCCGTACGGAACGTTGTCGTAGCGCTGGCGGCGCTCGTTCTTCACGACGTCCCGCTGGTTCTCCATGGACTCCTCGTCGAGCGCGGCGAGCAGCGAGCCCATCCGGTCGGCCTCGAGCCACAGGGCCAGCTCCAGCTGGTGCGTGGGCATCGTCTCGAAGTAGTTGGTGCGTTCGAAGCTGGTCGTGCCGTTGAGAGAACCACCGGCCCCCTGCACCAGCTCGAAGTGCCCGTTCCCCTTGACCTGCCCCGACCCCTGGAACATCAGGTGCTCGAAGAGGTGAGCCAGGCCCGTACGGCCCTTGACCTCGTGGCGGGAGCCGACGTCGTACCAGAGGCAGACCGCGGCGACGGGGGTCAGATGGTCCTCGGAGAGCACCACGCGCAGGCCGTTGGCCAGGCGGTGCTCGGTCGCCGTCAAGCCGCCGGAACCGGCCTGGGCTGTGGCCGTGTGACCCATGGGCATGTACGTCCCTTCGATCGGTACAGGATTTCCTGCCGGACCTGCCACTCTAAGCAAGCGCACGGGCACCTGGCGAAGTTCCCGTTGGGTGAATGTTGTCGTAGATGCTGCCGTAAACGGGGGCCCGGCGGGGGCCCCGGGACCGCTTCGGACGGGTCGAGGTCGGCGTTGTCGGTACGGCGGTCCACAATGGTCGGCGTCAGAACCTGAGGTTGCCCGACAGAATCTGTGAAGGAGTCGCAGCCGCGATGGCCCGCCGCAGCACGAAAACCCCGCCGCCGGACGACTTCGAGGAGAAGATCCTCGACATCGACGTCGTCGACGAAATGCAGGGCTCCTTCCTCGAGTACGCCTACTCGGTGATCTACTCCAGGGCGCTGCCCGACGCCCGCGACGGCATGAAGCCGGTGCACCGCCGCATCGTGTCCCAGATGAACGAGATGGGACTGCGCCCCGACCGCGGCTACGTGAAGTGCGCCCGGGTCGTCGGCGAGGTGATGGGCAAACTGCACCCGCACGGCGACGCGTCGATCTATGACGCACTGGTGCGCATGGCACAGCCGTTCTCGATGCGCCTGCCCCTCGTCGACGGGCACGGCAACTTCGGCTCACTGGGCAACGACGACCCGCCGGCCGCCATGCGGTACACCGAGTGCCGGATGGCCGACGCCACGTCCCTGATGACGGAGTCGATCGACGAGGACACCGTCGACTTCCAGTCCAACTACGACGGCCAGGAGCAGGAGCCGGTCGTCCTCCCGGCGGCGTACCCGAACCTCCTGGTCAACGGTGCGTCCGGTATCGCGGTCGGCATGGCGACCAACATGCCCCCGCACAACCTCGGCGAGGTCATCGCCGCCGCCCGCCACCTCATCCGGCACCCGGGCGCCGACCTCGAGACGCTGATGCGCTTCGTCCCGGGACCCGACCTGCCGACCGGTGGCAGGATCGTCGGCCTCGGCGGCATCAAGGACGCCTACGCGGCGGGGCGCGGCACGTTCAAGATCCGTGCGACCGTCGCCATAGAGAGCGTCACGGCCCGTCGCAAGGGTCTCGTCGTCACCGAACTGCCCTTCACCGTCGGTCCGGAGAAGGTGATCGCCAAGATCAAGGACCTGGTCGGCTCGAAGAAGCTCCAGGGCATCGCCGACGTCAAGGACCTCACGGACCGCGCCCACGGTCTGCGCCTGGTGATCGAGGTCAAGAACGGCTTCGTCCCCGAGGCCGTGCTGGAGCAGCTCTACAAGCTGACGCCGATGGAGGAGTCCTTCGGCATCAACAACGTGGCGCTGGTCGACGGGCAGCCGCTCACCCTGGGACTCAAGGAGCTCCTGGAGGTCTATCTCGACCACCGCTTCGACGTGGTGCGCCGGCGCAGCGAGTTCCGCAGGACCAAGCGCCGCAACCGGCTGCACCTGGTCGAGGGCCTCCTCGTGGCGCTGCTCGACATCGACGAGGTCATCCGCCTCATCCGGGACAGCGACAACTCGGCGCAGGCGAAGGAGCGCCTGATGGAGCGCTTCTCGCTGAGCGAGATCCAGACCCAGTACATCCTGGACACCCCGCTGCGCAGGCTCACCCGCTTCGACCGGATCGAGCTGGAGACCGAGCGCGACAAGCTGACCGAGGAGATCGACGGGCTGACCGCGATCCTGGAGTCGGACGCCGAGCTGCGCAAGCTCGTCTCGGCCGAACTGGCCGCGGTGGCGAAGAAGTTCGGCACCGACCGCCGCACGGTGCTTCTGGAGTCCGCGGGTTCGCAGGTCGCCTCGGTGCCGCTTGAGGTCGCCGACGACCCGTGCCAGGTCCTCCTCTCCTCGACCGGCCTGCTGGCCCGTACCGCCAACGCCGAGCCGGTCGTCCAGGCCGAGGACGCCAAGCGCGTGAAGCACGACGCGATCGTCTCGGCCGTCGCCGCCACGGCACGCGGGGACGTGGGCGCCGTGACGTCCGCGGGCCGGCTGCTGCGGCTCTCGGTGATCGACCTTCCGCAGCTGCCGGACACCCACGCGGCTCCGAACCTCTCGGGAGGGGCCCAGGTCTCGGAGTTCCTCACGCTGGAGCCGGACGAGGCACTGATCTGCCTCACCACCCTGGACGAGGAAGCGCCCGGCCTGGCGCTCGGCACGCTGCAGGGCGTGGTCAAGCGCGTGGTGCCCGACTACCCGCCCAACAAGGACGAGTTGGAGGTCATCGCGCTCAAGGACGGTGACCGCGTCGTCGGCGCCACCCAGCTGCGTACGGGCGAGGAGGACCTGGTCTTCATCACGTCCGACGCGCAGTTGCTGCGCTATCCGGCCTCGTCGGTGCGTCCGCAGGGACGCGCGGCGGGCGGTATGGCGGGCGTCAAGCTCGCGCCGGGCACGGTGGTCCTGTCGTTCAGCGCGGTGGATCCGGCGGCGGATGCCGTGGTCTTCACCGTCGCCGGTTCGCACGGCACGCTGGACGACTCCGAGCGGACGTGGAAGCTCACTCCGTTCGACCAGTACCCGCGCAAGGGCAGGGCCACCGGCGGTGTGCGCTGCCAGCGCTTCCTCAAGGGGGAGGACGTCCTGGTGTTCGCCTGGGCGGGCGGGTCCCCGGCGCGGGCGGCCCAGAAGAACGGCGCACCCGCGGATCTGCCGGCCGTGGATCCCCGCCGCGACGGATCGGGCACACCCCAGACGAGCCCGGTCGCGGTGATCGCCGGGCCGCTGTAGGCGACCGCCGGGCGGCGGGGGGCCTCAGGCCTCGTCGCCGTCCGGCTGCCGCACGTACCGCAGGACGCCCCACATGCTGCGCTCCAGCTCGTCACCGGCGTCCTGCCAGGGGTCCTGGCAGGCCTCGAGCTCCTTGCGCAGCGCCTCGGCGTCGATGCCGGATCCGATCAGGACCAGCTGCGTACTCCGTGGTTCGCCGTGGGGCCAGGGCTGCGGCACGAAGCGCAGGAACCTGCCCACGGCGTGCAGGACGTACCGGTTGCCGGGGTCTCCGGCGCCGAAGCCGGCGAAGCCCTTGATCCGGTAGAGACCCGCGGGCCTGGAGTCCAGGAACGCCATGAAGCGGCGGGGGCTCAGCGGCACGTCGGTGGCGAAGGAGAGGCTCTCGTAGGCCGCGTGCAGGTGTTCCTCGTGCATGCGGTCGGCCTCGGGGAGCAGGTCCTCGAAGGTCAGCTGGCGGGCCGGGTCGTCCTCGTCGGACCGCTGCACGGGGTCGATGAGCAGCTCCGGGTCGATCCTCCCGTACGCGGCGGACACGACCGCCGCCCTGCTGCCCGCGGCGACGACGGCCTCCCGGACGGCCCGGAGCTCCGCATCCTCGACCCGGTCGGTCTTGTTCAGGACGATGAGGTCGGCGGCCGTCAGATGGCGGTCGATCTCGGGATGGCGCTGCCGCGTGGCGGGGAACTCCGCGGCATCGACCACCTCGACCAGTCCCCCGTACCGGACGTGCGGATTGTCGCTGGCCAGCAGCATGCGTACGAGCTCCTGGGGCTCGGCGAGACCGCTCGCCTCGATGACGATCACGTCGAGGCGGGCGGCCGGGCCGGTCAGCGTCTCCAGATAGGTGTCGAGCTCGCTCGCGTCGACGGCGCAGCACAGGCAGCCGTTGCCCAGCGAGACCGTGGACCCGACCTGTCCCGCGACCGTCATGGCATCGATCTCGATGGAGCCGAAGTCGTTGACGACGACACCGATGCGGTTGCCCGCCCTGTTGCGGAGCAGATGGTTGAGCAGGGTCGTCTTGCCGGATCCGAGGAAGCCCGCCAGGACGACGACCGGGATCTGCGGGGCGCGGGGCGGGGTCAACGGGTGGCCTTCCTCGGGTGGGTCAGGGTGCCGGCACGGGGTGGGGCGGCGGGGGCCCGACGTAGCGGGCCGCCGGACGGATGATCTTCGAGTCCTCCGCCTGTTCCAGGATATTGGCGCTCCAGCCGACCATGCGCGCGGCACAGAAGGTGGGGGTGAACATCTCGCGGGGCAGTCCGCAGAGCTCCATGACGACCCCGGCGTAGAACTCCACGTTGGTGTGCAGCTCGCGTCCCGGTTTGAGCTCGGCGAGGATCGCCTCCACCTGCCGTTCGACCTCGACGGCGAAGTCGACGAGCGGCCCGCCGAAGCTTTGGGCGACCGAGCGCAGCATGCGGGAGCGCGGGTCCTCGGTGCGGTAGACGGGGTGGCCGAATCCCATGATCCGCTCCCCCGCGAGGACTCGTTCGCGGATCCAGCCGTCGATCCGGTCGGGGGTTCCGATGGCGTCCAGAGTGTCCAGCGCACGGCTGGGCGCTCCGCCGTGCAGCGGGCCGGAGAGCGCCCCCACGGCTCCCACCAGGCATGCGGCGACGTCCGCGCCGGTGGAGGCGATCACCCGGGCGGTGAACGTGGAGGCGTTGAAGCCGTGGTCGACGGTGGAGACGAGGTACCGCTCCACAGCCGCGACGCGTGCCGCCTCCGGCTCCTCGCCGGTGAGCATGTACAGGTAGTTCGCGGCGAACGGCAGGTCGTCCCGCGGCTCGACCGGCTCCAGGCCCTGGCCCAGGCGGTGGAGCGAGGTCAGCACCGTGGGTACCGCCGCACAGACGGCGAGGGCGTCCTCGCGGCGGCGGTCGGCGCCGATGTCGTACACCGGGCGGAATCCTGCCGAGGCCCCGAGCAGCGAGAGCGCGGTCCGCAGCCCGGCGAGCGGACCGGAGAGCGTCCCCGCGCGGGCGATGACGGGCAGCGCCTCCCGCACCTCCGGGGGCAGCCGGCGCAGACCGGCGGTGCGTGCGGCGAAGTCGGCGCCGGCCGCCCGATCGGGCAGCTCGCCGTGGAACATCAGGTACCAGACGTCCTCGAAGCTGCGGCTGTGCGCCAGTTCGACCGCCGAGTACTGGCGGTAGTGGTAGAAGCCTTCGCGTCCGCGTACGTCTCCGAGCGCGGTATCGGTGACGATCACGCCGGCGAGGCCACGGGGCACGTCGAGCGGAGCGGTTGGCGGGTGCGTGGCAGGCATGGCAGGTCCCTCTTCCACCTCATGGGCTGGACGTTCTACGAGTTGAACGTTGATTCGACTGTCCATGCTTGACTAAATGATTGTCAATGTTGATTGAATCAACCTAAGGGCCCGCCGAAAATGATTCGACATGGACGAGCCATGGACATGGGTACGGTGGGGCCATGACGGATGACTCGACGCACGGGACCGGAGCGCAGGACGCGGAAACGGGGAGGGCCTCCGACGCCCCGGGGCTCACCACCCGGGAGGCAGCCGGACGTCTCGGGGTGAAGCCCGAGACCGTGTACGCGTACGTGAGCCGGGGCCAGCTCACCAGCAGGCGTACCCCCGGTGGCCGCGGCAGCCTGTTCGACGCCGCCGAGGTCGACGCCCTGGCCCGCCGCACCGGCCGCAGGGACCCGTCGTCGTCCACCGCGGGCGAGCTGGTCTTCCGTACCGGCATCACGCTCATCGAACCGGACCGCTACTTCTTCCGCGGCGTCGACGCCGCGGAGCTGGCCCGCCGGTACGGCTACGAGGAGGTCGCCGAGTGGATCTGGACGGGCGAGCTCCGGCCGGGTGCCCGGTTCACCGCGCCTGCCGAGTCCCTCACCGCGGCACGGCGCACGGCAGCCGCTCTGCCGCGCCACAGCAGCCCGACGGACCGGCTCCGCGCCGCGGTCGCCGCCGCCGCTGCCGCCGATCCCCTCCGGTTCGACCTTTCCCGGGACGGGGTGCTGAGCAGCGCCCGGGGCCTGCTCCCCACCCTGGTGGGCGCGCTGCCGGCGGCCGGAGAGACCGACGGGGGGACGGACTCCGGCGGGGGCACGGACGCCAGGGGGGACACCGACGCCGAGGGGGGCAGGGGCGCCGAGGGGGGCAGGGGCGCCGAGGGGGGTAAGGCCGCCGACGGGGACAAGGGCGCCGACGCCTCCCTCGCCTGCCGGCTGTGGCCCAAGCTCTCCGACCGGCCCGCCGACGCGGCGTCACTGGCCGTGCTCGACACCGCGCTCGGGCTGCTGGCCGACCACGACCTCGCAGCCTCGACCCTGGCCGCACGCGTCGCCGCGTCGACCCACGCACACCCGTACGCCGTGGTCTCCGCGGGACTCGGCGCGCTGGAGGGCCCGCTGCACGGAGCCGCGAGCGGGTCGGCGCACCGCATGCTCGCGGAGGTCGTCGGCCGGGGCGGCGCGGCTCCGGTCGTCGCGGAGCACCTGCGTGCCGGACGGCGGGTGCCCGGGCTCGGCCATCGCCTCTACACGGGCGAGGACCCGCGGGCGCGTGTGCTGTTCGCGCTGCTGGACGAGGTCCCGCAGGCGGCCCCGGCGATGGAGGCAGCACGGGACGTCGTCGCGACCACCGCCCGCCACACCCCGCTGCACGCCAACATCGATCTCGCGCTGGCAGTCCTCTCGGTCACGTGCGGCATGCCCGCCGAGGCGGGCGAGACGGTCTTCGCCGTCTCCCGCACCGCGGGCTGGATCGCCCACGCGATGGAGGAGTACGCGGAGGCGCCACTGCGCATGCGGCCCAGCGGGCAGTACACCGGCCCGCGGCCGCCGCAGCCGCTGCCGTCACCGGCCCCGGGCGCGGGCGCGGGCGCGGCTGCCACGAGGGCGGCCTCGTCGGCGACGGCGACGGCGCACGGAAAGGGGTACGGGATTGGCAAGGGTTCCGGCCCCGGCCCTGGGCCTGGCGCGGGTCCCGGCTCCGGCTCCGGCTCCGCTCCAGGCTTCGGTCCCGGTCCTGGCTCCGGCCCCGCCCCTGCAAATTAGCTACAGGCTGCGCAAAATCTCACCGGCTCTACCGGGGCGGACGTGCCGTGGATCCGCGTACGACGAGCTCCGGCTCGAAGAGGAGTTCGTCGGACGCCACCGCACGCCCCCCGATCTGCACCGAGAGCAGTTCGACGGCGGCCCTGCCCATCGCTTCGATCGGCTGGCGCACGGTGGTCAGCGGCGGCTCGGTGCAGTTCATGAACGCCGAGTCGTCGTAGCCGACGACGGAGACGTCCTCGGGCACCGACAGCCCCCGGCGGCGCGCCGCGCGGACCGCACCCAGGGCCAGCGGGTCACTCGCGCAGATGATGCCGGTGACCCCCTCCTCGAGCAGCCGGGTGGCCGCGGCCTGTCCGCCTTCGAGCGAGAACATCGCCCGCGCCACGTGCTCGTCCGGCACGGTGGCGCCCAACTGTCCGGCGAGGGCGCGGGCTGCCGCCAGCTTGCGCTGGGAGGGCATGTGGTCGGCCGGGCCGAGAACGAATCCGATCTTCTCGTGGCCCAGGGAGACGAGGTGGCGCCAGGCCTGCTCGATGGCCACCGAGTCGTCGCAGGAGACTGTGGGGAAGCCCAGGTGAGCGATGGCCGCGTTGATCAGGACGACCGGGATCTTGCGGTCGGCGAGCACCTTGTAGTGGTCGTGAGGGGCGTCGGCCTGGGCGTAGAGACCTCCGGCGAACACGACCCCGGACACCTGCTGCTGGAGCAGCAGCTCGACGTAGTCGGCCTCGGAGACACCCCCCTTGGTCTGCGTGCAGAGCACGGGGGTCAGCCCCTGCTGGGCGAGCGCACCCCCGACCACTTCGGCGAAGGCCGGGAAGATCGGGTTCTGGAGCTCGGGCAGAACGAGTCCGACCAGCCGGGCGCGCTCGCCCCTGAGCTGCGTCGGACGTTCGTACCCGAGTACGTCCAGGGCGGAGAGGACGGCTTGCCGTGTGGCGTCGGAGACGCCCGGCTTGCCGTTCAGCACGCGGCTGACCGTGGCCTCGCTGACTCCAACTTTCTGGGCAACCTGAGCAAGTCGTCGCGTCATGAGCGCAAGATTAGCGCAAGAAAAGCAAGCAGATTGCGTCAAGGTCAATACCCATAGAACGCTCACAGATGGGCGGCGGAGAGGCAAGAGCCCCGGTCCACCGGCGTCCGATGGCCGGAGATTTCGGTCAGCACTCTGCGGCCTCTACCGTTCGTACGATGAGCGCCTCACCGACCACCCCACGGGGACCACGCCGGTTCGGCTGGCCGAAGCGGGTCTTCTCGCAGGTCCTGCTGATGCAGCTGGCCATCGTCACCGGCGTCACGGTCCTCGTCACAGGCCTCTTCCTGGCACCGCTGAGCGCGCAGCTCGACGACCAGGCGATGCGCCGTGCCCTCGCGATCGCGCAGAGCACGGCCGCACAGCCGCAGCTCGCCGCCTCGCTGGTCTCCACCGAGCCGAGTGCGGACGGCGCGGTCCAGGCCGCGGCGGAACGCATCAGGCGGTCGACCGGCGCCGAGTACGTCGTGATCATGGACAGGCAGGGGGTGCGCTGGTCGCACACCGACTCCTCCCGCATCGGCGACGTCGTCTCCACCGACCCGAGCGCCGCGCTCGCCGGCAGGTCCGTGATGGAGATCGACAGCGGCACACTCGGGCGTTCTGCCCGCGGCAAGGTGCCGCTGCTCGACGGATCGGACCGGGTCGTCGGTGCCGTCTCGGTCGGCATCGCCTACGACAGTGTCCGCGCCCGGCTTCTCGCCACCATCCCGGGGCTGCTCGCGTACGCGGGCGGGGCGCTGGCCGTGGGAGCACTGGCCGCGTATCTGATCTCCCGCCGGCTTCAGCGACAGACCCACGATCTGGCGTTCTCCGACATCTCCGCGTTGCTGACCGAACGCGAGGCCATGTTGCACAGCATCCGCGAGGGGGTCGTCGCACTCGACCGCACGGGACGGATCAGGCTCCTGAACGACGAGGCGCAGCGCCTCCTCGGTATCGGCCCGGAGGCCGCGGGCAAGCCGCTCGACGAGGCCCTCGGCACGGGCCGCACCACCGACGTGCTGGCAGGCCGGGTCCTCGGCGACGACCTGGTCACCGTCCGCGGCAGCCGCGTACTGCTGGCCAACCGGATGCCTACCGACGACGGCGGGGCCGTGGCCACGCTGCGCGACCGGACGGAGCTGGAGTACCTCGGCCGCGAACTCGACTCCACCCGTGGGCTGATCGACGCACTCCGCGCCCAGGACCACGAGCACGCCAACCGGCTGCACACCCTCCTGGGCCTGCTCGAACTGGAGATGCACGAAGAAGCGGTGGAGTTCGTCACGGAGGTCGTCGGGGTCCACCGCGCGACGGCCGAGCAGGTCACCGAGAAGGTCCACGATCCTCTGCTCGCCTCGCTGCTGGTCGGCAAGGCGACCGTGGCCGCGGAGCGCGGCGTCGCCCTGCGGATGGCACCGGAGACACTGCTGCCGGACCGGCTGGTCGATCCGCGGGGTCTGGTCACCGTCCTCGGCAATCTGGTCGACAACGCACTGGACGCGGCCGCCGGCACGGCGGACGCGCGCATCGAGATCGGCTTGCGGGCCGACGGCCGTACGGTGGAACTGCGGGTGCGCGACAGCGGGCCCGGCGTACCGGACGGCGACCACGAGTCCATCTTCCTGGAGGGCTGGTCGACCAAGGAGCTCCCGGCCCACGGCAAGCGCGGCCTGGGGCTGCCCCTGGTGCGACGGCTCGCCGAACGGCAGGGAGGCACCGTGTCCGTGTCGGCATCGCCCGGAGGCGGGGCGGTGTTCACCGTCGTCCTCCCGGAAGCCCTGAGCGAACCGGCGCACCGCGCCGCCCCCGGGCCGGATCTGGCGCGCCGCGCCGCCTCCGGGCCGGATCAGGGCCCGGAGGCGGGAACGGATCCAGAACAGCGCCCGGGTCCGGACCGAGGGCCGGGGCCGGTCGTCCCCACCCTCGCCTCCGGTGGACCGGAAGAGCAGTGGGACACTCCCGCCCCCGGCAGCCCTTCGGCCGCGGAACGGCCCGTGACGTCAGGAGACACCCCGTGATCGAGGTTCTGGTCGTCGACGACGATGTGCGGGTCGCCCGGATCAACGCGGCCTACGTCTCCAAGGTGGTGGGCTTCCGCGTGGCAGCCATGGCCCACTCGGCCAGCGAGGCCCTTGCCAGGATCGGCGACACGCCCGTGGACCTGATCCTGCTGGATCACTACCTGCCGGACCGCAACGGCCTGGCGGTGGTGCGGGAACTGCGCGCGCTCGGCCATCACACCGATGTGATCATGGTGACCGCGGCGCGCGACGTCGCGACCGTTCAGGCCGCGATGCGCCACGGGGCCCTGCAGTACCTGGTGAAGCCGTTCGCGTACGCCGGGCTCCGCACCAAACTGGAGGCGTACGCGGCCCTGCGCCGCACCTTCGAAGGCGGCGGCGAGGCCGAGCAGACGGAGGTGGACCGGATGTTCGGAGCCCTGTGGGCAACGGGCGGATCCGACCTCCCCAAGGGGCACTCGACGACGACCGCCGACCTGGTCCGGCAGGCCCTGCGCACGGCCGACGGGCCGCTCTCCGCGCAGGAGCTCGCGGAGAGCGCCGGCATGAGCCGGCAGACGGCCCAGCGCTATCTGAAGCTGCTGGAGCGCACGGGCAGGGTGCGGCTGTCGCTCAGGTACGGCGAGACGGGCCGCCCGGAACACAGGTACACCTGGGCCACCGGCTCCTGAGGCTGCCGCCCCCGCTCTCGTCCGCCCCCCCGTGCGGCTACGCCGCTCCCGCCCCCGTCAGCGACCGGACCTCCGTCTCGGCGTGCTTCGCCGGATCGGGCGGCTCGGGTGAGGTGACGGTGCCGATCCATCCGGCCAGGAAGCCGGCGGGGATCGACACGAGTCCCGGGTTCTCCAGGGGGAAGAGCGCGAGGTCCACTCCGGGGAAGAGCGAGGTGGGGCTCCCCGAGACGACCGGCGAGAGCAGGACCAGCACGATCGCCGGGACCAGGCCGCCGTAGACGGCCCAGACCGCTCCCCGGGTGGTGAAGTTCCGCCAGAACAGCGAGTAGAGCAGCGCCGGGAGGTTGGCGGAGGCGGCGACCGCGAAGGCCAGCCCCACCAGGAACGCGACGTTCAGGTCCTGGGCGAGGAGCCCGAGCGCGATGGCGACCACCCCGACGCCCGCCGCGGCCACCCGTGCCACGCCCACCTCGCTCCGCTGCTTGGCACCCGGCCGCCGGAGCGAGGCGTAGAGGTCGTGGGCCACGGAGGCGGAGGAGGCGAGCGTGATCCCGGCGACGACGGCGAGGATCGTGGCGAAGGCGATCGCGGCCACGACGGCGAAGAGCACCGTGCCGCCGGTGGATCCCTCACCGCCTCCGAGGACGAGTGCCAGGAGCGGAACAGCCGTGTTCCCGGAGGCGCTGGACGCCCGGACCTCGCTGGAACCGACGAGCGCGGCCGCTCCGAACCCGAGCACGATGGTCATCAGATAGAAGCTGCCGATCAGCCCGATGGACCAGATCACGGAGCGCCGGGCCGCGCGGGCGGTGGGAACCGTGTAGAAGCGCGACAGGATGTGCGGCAGGCCGGCCGTGCCGAGGACGAGGGCGAGGCCGAGGCTGATGAAGTCGAACCGCGCCGTCCAGCTCCCGCCGTACCTGAGCCCGGGCGAGAGGAAGTCGCTTCCGCGGCCGCTGCGTTCGGCTGCGGAGGTGAGCAGTGCGTTGACGTCGCCGTGGAAGCGGGCGAGGACCAGGACGGTCAGCGCGACGGCGCCGGCCATCAGCAGGACCGCCTTGACGATCTGGATCCAGGTCGTGGCCCGCATGCCGCCGAGCGACACGTAGACCACCATGAGCGCTCCGACCCCGACCACGGTCCAGGACCGGGCGGTGTCGCCGGTGCCGCCGAGCAGGAGCGCGACGAGGCTGCCGGCCCCCACCATCTGGGCCACCAGATAGAGCACCGAGACGGTGACGGACGACGCGCCCACCGCCGTGCGCACCGGGCGCTCCGCCATACGGGCGGCGACCACGTCGGCGAGGGTGAACCGGCCGCAGTTGCGCACGAGTTCGGCGACGAGGAGAAGGACGACGAGCCAGGCCACCAGGAAGCCGACCGAGTAGAGCATGCCGTCGTAGCCGAAGAGGGCGATCAGCCCGGAGATGCCGAGGAAGGACGCGGCCGACATGTAGTCGCCGGCGATGGCGAATCCGTTCTCCATGGGGGAGAACAGCCTCCCGCCGGCATAGAACTCCTCCGCGGACCCCTGCCTGTTCCGGCTGACCCACGTGGTGATGCCGAGCGTCACGGCGATGAACACGCTGAACAGCAGCAGCGCCAGCGTCTGGTGCTCTCCCCTCACCGGCCGGCCCCTCTTGTCATCTCCTGGGTCTCCCAGCGCAGTTCCAGCGCGGCACGGTCCCGGTGCAGACGCGCGTGGCGCGCGTACCCCCAGGTGAGCAGGAACGTGGTCAGGAACTGTCCCAGCCCCGCGACCATGGCCACGTTCAGCGCACCGGTCACGGGACGTGCCATCAGGTCGTGTGCGGTGGTCGCCGCGATGACGTAGGCCAGATACCAGAGCAGGAAGGCGACTGCGGCCGGCACCACGAATCTCCGGTAGCGACGGCGCACTTCGCGGAAAGCCGGGCTGCTCTGCACCTCCAGATAGATCTCGGCGGCACTGTGGCCCCGCTGCTCCGCCGGCCGGGACCGCCCGTCACCGTTGACGGACCGCGTACCGTCCGGCTCGTCCCACCCGGTGGCCGGCGCCTCGTACCACGGGTCGTCGAGCCGCACCGCTGCGGCGCCCGGCCCTGCTTCCTTCTCCACCAACAACTCCCTTGTCCACAAGCCTTTTCGGCCGCGTAGCCAAGAATGGGCAGATCGGGAAGATCCCGGGCACTTCATTAGCCGTGCTTCACCATTTCAGGTGACGGAAGTGCCGGGTGGGTGTGCAAGACCCCTGCCGTACGCATAGCGCACCGCCCCCGTCCGGTCGCGCGCCCCCGTCTTGGAGAAGAGGTTGTTGATGTGCGTCTTCACGGTGGCCCGGGAGATGTGCAGCGTGCGCGCGATCTCCGTGTTGGACAGGCCGTCGGCGATGAGCACCAGAACTTCGGCCTCTCTCGGGGTGAGGCCGTCGGGCAGCCCGGCGGGCGGCGGCGCCCCGGTCTCGACTGCCTGGGCGGTGACCCGCTCCAGCAGCCGGCTCTGCACCTTCGGCGACAGACCCGCCTCACCGGACAACACGGCCTCGATGGCCTGGGCGATCTCCTCACCGCGGGCGTCCTTGGTCAGGTAACCCCGCGCACCCGCCTGCAGAGCGGTGAACAGCGAATCGTCGTCCGCGAAGGTGGTGAGGACCACCACCTGGGTCCCGGGGTGCTCCCGACGGATCCTGCGGGTGGCCTCGACACCGTCGCAACGGGGCATGCGCAGATCCATCAGAACCACGTCGGGCGCCGTCTCGGCGACGAGGGCGACCGCCTCGTCGCCGTCGCGCGCGGCTCCGACCACCTCGATGCCCGGCAGAAGCCCCAGCAGCATGACGATTCCCTCACGCACCACCGACTGGTCGTCGGCGACCACCACCCGCGCGCTCATGCGGGCACCCGCAGCCTCACCACGAACCCCTCCTCGTCCGGCCCTGCCTCCAGGGTGCCGCCGAGCAGCTCGGCACGCTCCCTCATCCCCACCAGACCGTAACCGGAGCCGCTGACAGCGAGCTCGCCCGCCGGACGGCGACCGCCGAAATCGCGCACCTGCAGGGAGACCAGGTCCGGCAGGTACTCCAGCCGGACAGAGATCGCTGCCCCCGGAGCGTGCTTGCGGGTATTGGTCAGAGCCTCCTGTGCCACCCTCCGCACCGCCTGCGACGCTTCCGCGGTCAGCTCACGCCGCTCTCCCGTCACGGACACGTCGGCCCGCTCATCGGCCATCAGCTGCCGCAGGAAGTCCTCCACCGGGGTCATCTCCCCCCGCAGGGCGGAGAGCGCCTGGCGCGTCTCCGCGAGGCCCTCACGCGCCATGGAGCGCGCCGCCACCACCCGCTCCAGGACCTGGTCGCGGAACTCCGCGGACGGCTCCCTTTCGATCAGCAGCCGGGCAGCCTCCAGGTGCACCAGTTGCGCGGAGAGGCTGTGGGCCAGCACGTCGTGGATCTCCCGCGCGATCCTGGACCGCTCCGCCAGCGCGGCCGCGCCTGCCTCCGCCTCCCTCGCGGCCCGCTCCTGTGCGAGGAGCCGCCGGGAACTGCCTCGGGCCTCGGCATCGAGCCGCAGCACGTATCCGCCCAGACAGAGACTGCCCGTGGTGATCACGGTCGTCAGCCAGCCGTCGCCCTTGACGAGGGCGTAGGCGGTGAGTGTCACCGCGGTGAGGGGAACCGCGGCAACGAGCGGGAGCCGTTCCAGGGCGACCACGGCACACCCGCACCACAGCACGATCGCGAGCGCTCCGGCACCCGCCTCCAGAGCCCCGGCCGCCACCAGCGTCAGCAGCACCAGCAGCCCGAGGGACGGTCCCAGGCGGTGCTCCCTGGTGGTGCGGAAGAACGCTCTGGCGGCTGTCGCGCAGCCCGCGGTCACCGCCAGGCCCAGCGCGACCTGCCAGAGAGCGAACCGCCCGTCCGCGAATGCGTTCCAGAGGAGGCCGATGAAAACCGCGCTCCACACGAGCCGGCCGATCGCGGTCCGGGTCCGGGTCCGGGGCGCTCGGGTGAGGGCTTCCCTGGAGGGCCAGCTCGTCCACGTATCGCGGTTCACACCCCGCCCTTCGACATGGCCCGCACGGCCCCGGAGGGCGCGTCGCCGGCCGGAGAACCAGCGGGGACACCGTACTGCTCGCGCACACCCCTGGCCCGCATGGCCAGGACAGCACCGCGTGCGAACAGCATCGCCGCCAGCGATACGAGCAGGGCGGCCGTCCCCTGGTGTATCCCGAGCAGCAGGGCGGCCACGGCCAGAGAGAGGCGCAGCCCGATGCCTCCCGCCCATACGAACACCGTTGCCCTGGTGCCCCGGCTCCAGACGGATTCGTCCGGCCCCTGCCACAGACGTGCGGTCCACCCCCATCCCGCCCCGGTGAGCAGTCCGACGACGAGGCCGCCGCCCAGCATCACGGCCGACAACGCCTCGTGCCGGTGGTCGAGGGCCCCGTCACTGCGCAGAGCGACGATGAACAGGACTGCGGGGAGCACCCACCACTGCCTCCGGTCGCCGACCCTCTGGGCGGAGAACTGACGCACGACGACGAGCGCGACGACCGCGACCATCACCAGGACGTTGAAGAGCTCTGACACGGCGGCCTCCGAGTGGCGTGAAGATTTCGATGTCTTCGACGCTACGGAGCCGCAGGGATCACCGGATCGGCTCAGGGGCTGACCGTGGGTGGAGAAAGCTCCTCCACCCACGGGTGGAGAAGGTCAGACGTCGATACGCGAGCGGTCCAGGGTGGCCGCCGAACTCGTGATGAACTCCTTGCGGGGCGCGACCTCGTTGCCCATCAGCAGGTCGAAGATCTGCTCGGACGACTCCAGGTCACCGATGTTGATCCGGCGCAGGGTGCGGTGCCGCGGGTCCATCGTGGTCTCCGCCAGCTGGTCCGCGTCCATCTCGCCGAGGCCCTTGTACCGCTGGATCGAGTCCTTGAACCGGACGTTCTTCCGCTGGAGCTCCAGCAGCGTCTGGCGGAGCTCGTTGTCCGAGTACGTGTAGATGTACTTGTCCTGGCCCTTCTTGGGCTGGACGAGCTCGATCCGGTGCAGCGGAGGCACAGCCGCGAAGACCCGCCCCGCCTCGACCATCGGCCGCATGTACCGCTGGAAGAGGGTGAGCAGCAGGGTGCGGATGTGAGAACCGTCGACATCGGCGTCCGTCATCATGATGACCTTGCCGTACCGGGCCGCGTCGATGTCGAAGGTGCGCCCGGAGCCGGCTCCTATGACCTGGATGATGGCGCCGCACTCGGCGTTCTTGAGCATGTCCGAGACGGACGACTTCTGGACGTTGAGGATCTTTCCGCGGATCGGCAGCAAGGCCTGGAACTCGCTGTTGCGGGCCAGCTTCGCCGTGCCGAGGGCCGAGTCGCCCTCCACGATGAAGAGCTCGCTGCGCTCCACGTCGTCGCTCCGGCAGTCGGCGAGCTTCGCGGGCAGCGACGACGACTCGAGCGCCGTCTTACGGCGCTGCGCGTCCTTGTGCTGGCGGGCCGCGATGCGGGTGCGGGCCGCGGCCACCGCCTTGTCCAGCACCGCCCTGGCCTGCGCCTTGGCATCACGCTTGGTCGACGTCAGGAAGGCCTTGAGCTCCTTGGCGACCACGTTGGCCACGATCCGGTTGGCCGCCGAGGTGCCCAGCACCTCCTTCGTCTGCCCCTCGAACTGCGGCTCCGCGAGCCGCACGGTGACGACCGCGGTCAGCCCCTCCAGCGCGTCGTCCTTGACGATGTCGTCCTCGGCGACGCGCAGCAGCTTCGCGGACCGCAGGACCTCGTTCACCGTCTTCGTGAGGGAGCGCTCGAAGCCGGAGACGTGGGTGCCGCCCTTGGGGGTGGCGATGATGTTGACGAAGGACTTGAGGTTGGTCTCGTAGCCCGTGCCCCAGCGCAGGGCGATGTCGACGCCCAGCTCACGGGTCACCTCGGTCGCCGTCATGTGTCCGCGGTCGTCCAGGACGGGCACCGTCTCCTTGAACGTCCCCGTCCCGGTCAGCCGCTGGACGTCGCAGACGGCCTTGTCCTGGGCCAGGTACTCGCAGAACTCGCTGATCCCCCCGTCGAAGTGGAACGTCTCCTCGGTCTTGCCCTCGCCGTCGATGCCGCGCTCGTCGCGCACGACGATGGTCAGGCCCGGCACGAGGAACGCCGTCTGGCGCGCCCGCTGGTGCAGGGTCTCCAGGTTGAGCTTGGCGTCCTTGAGGAAGATCTGCCGGTCCGCCCAGTACCGCGTGCGGGTGCCCGTACGCGTCTTCGCGACGCGCTTGCCCTTGCGGAGTCCGTTGGCGGGGTCGAAGGGGCTGTCCGGTCCCTGCTCGGTGAACATGCCCGGAACACCGCGGCGGAAGCTGATCGAGTGGGTCGCGCTGTTGCGGTCGACCTCGATGTCCAGCCGGGCGGAGAGTGCGTTCACGACCGAGGCTCCGACGCCGTGAAGGCCGCCGGACGCCGAGTACGAGCCGCCGCCGAACTTTCCGCCGGCGTGCAGTTTGGTCATGACGACCTCGACGCCGGAGAGACCGGTCTTGGGCTCGACGTCGACCGGGATGCCCCGGCCGTTGTCACGGACCTCGACGGAAGCGTCGTCGTGGAGGATGACCTCGATGGAGTCGCAGTACCCGCCGAGAGCCTCGTCGACGGAGTTGTCGATGATCTCCCAGAGGCAGTGCATGAGTCCCCGGCTGTCGGTGGACCCGATGTACATTCCGGGGCGCTTGCGAACCGCCTCGAGCCCCTCGAGGACGAGAAGGTGCCGCGCGGTGTAGTTGGAGCTGTCCCTGTCTGCGCCGCCTGCTCCGGTCAGCAGCGCAGTGGACGGCACGGAATCGGCGGTCACGCGGTTCGCTCCTCGCTGAATTTCATTTGGGGCCCAGTGGGTAACGGGCTCGGCCTCGGTAGCCGCTGAGAGCCTACCGAGGCCTGGTAGAGCGGTTGTAACGCCACCCAGGGGGAATCCTTATGGTAGTCCAGCCTCGCATACGCGTTCGATCACTCGTCGGGGTGACGCGCACATCACGTTCCCTTCGAGGCATGAACCATTTAGGCTCCGGGCACGTCCTCATGAACAACCGGCAAGCCAGCCGGCGGACCGGCCCACACAAGCAACGCGAAACCGTAGCGCTACGCAATACGGCACATTCGCCGCCAACCGGCAACAGACAGCCATCCTGAGAAGAAGTTTCGAAGAAATGCCACGAGCGGGAACGTTTTCGGCCTGGTTGGATGTTGACCCTGGTACGACAGCTCGTCGAGCTAGAGAAGAGGCGACGTGACTACTGTTCTGACCCCCGCGAGCCCGCTGACCGCAGCAGACCGCTGTGACCGTTGCGGCGCCCAGGCCTATCTGCGCGTCGTCCTGATCAGCGGCGGTGAACTGCTCTTCTGCGCCCACCACGGGCGCAAGTTCGAGCCGGAACTCAAGAAGATCGCCGCGGAAATACAGGATGAGACAGATCGGCTCACTGCCGTGCAGGCCAGTGCCGCCGACGAGGAACAACACTGACACCTCGCATCCACGACGAGCCACGGGTACGGTCCAGGACCGGCCGACGGGCGGCCTCCCTGAGGGGAAGCCGCCCGTTCTCATGTCTTCCGGTGCGATCCCGCGGTCAGCTCTGCCCGGCCATCCACCCGATCGCCGCGGACACCCGGGTGTAGACGCCAGGGCTGCCCGGGCTTCCGCAGCCGCTGCCCCACGAGACGAGCCCGACGAGGCTCCCACGGGCCACCAGCGGCCCTCCGCTGTCCCCCTGGCACGCATCACGCCCTCCCGCCGTTTCACCGGCGCAGAGCATCGATGAGGCCTCGTACGCGCCCTGTGTGCCGCCGGGGTACGCCCGCACGCACTCGCTGTCCGGCAGCACCTGCACGGTGGCAGCACGCAGCGTGGAGGCGTAGGCGCCGTATCCGGTGGTGTCGCCCCAGCCGTACACCGTCGCCGCGGTGCCCGGCTCGTAGGCCGCGCTCCCAGCCCCTGCCATCGGGATGACATCCCCCTCCGGCAGCGCCCGGTCGAGGGTGAGGACCGCCAGGTCGCCGGCGTTGGTGTGCGGGTCGTAGCCGGGGTTGACCCAGGTCGACCGCACGGAGATCTCCTGACCCCCCGGCCCGCTGAGCTCGTCCCGACCCGCGATGATCCGCAGATCCCGGACGTCCGGGACGGCGGCCCCCAGGACGTCCTCCCGCAGGCAGTGCGCGGCCGTCAGCACCTTGGTGGGCGCGATCGCCACTCCCCCGCAGAACTGGCCCGCGCGGGTTCCTCCGAACCGGTCACGACTCGACAGGGCCACGACCCACGGGCTGTCCGCGACGGCCACCGGCCGTCCGCCGACGATGATGCTGTCCGCTTGCGCGAGGGCCGGGGGGCCGAGGGGTATCACTGCCGTGGCGAGCGCCAGGGTGAGGGCAGCGGGAAGGGCACGGAGGGGAACGCGGGGCATGGGAGCTCCTGACGCCGAGGTGAACAGTGCCCACTCAGCGTCATCCTCCGCCGTGCCCTCCGCATGCGGACATGGGCCGGGCCCGGAACCTGGAGGTTCCGGGCCCGGCCCATGTCCGTCCCCGCTCTAGTCGAGGTAGTCGCGCAGCACCTGCGAGCGCGACGGGTGGCGAAGCTTCGACATCGTCTTGGACTCGATCTGACGGATGCGCTCGCGCGTCACCCCGTAGACCTTGCCGATCTCGTCCAGCGTCTTCGGCTGACCGTCGGTGAGACCGAATCGCATCGAGACCACGCCCGCCTCGCGCTCGGAGAGCGTGTCGAGCACGGAGTGAAGCTGCTCCTGGAGCAGCGTGAAGCTCACCGCGTCCGCGGGCACGACGGCCTCGGAGTCCTCGATGAGGTCTCCGAACTCGCTGTCCCCGTCCTCACCCAGCGGGGTGTGGAGCGAAATCGGCTCACGGCCGTACTTCTGGACCTCGATGACCTTCTCAGGGGTCATGTCGAGCTCCTTGGCCAGCTCCTCCGGGGTGGGCTCACGGCCCAGGTCCTGGAGCATCTGGCGCTGCACCCGCGCGAGCTTGTTGATGACCTCGACCATGTGCACCGGGATACGGATGGTGCGGGCCTGGTCGGCCATGGCGCGGGTGATGGCCTGACGGATCCACCACGTCGCGTAGGTGGAGAACTTGTAGCCCTTGGTGTAGTCGAACTTCTCCACCGCTCGGATCAGACCGAGGTTGCCCTCCTGGATGAGGTCCAGGAAGAGCATGCCGCGACCGGTGTACCGCTTGGCCAGCGACACCACGAGACGGAGGTTGGCCTCCAGCAGGTGGTTCTTGGCCCGGCGGCCGTCCTCGGCGATGATCTCCAGCTCACGCTTGAGCTTCGGCGCGAGCTTGTCGGAGTTGGCGAGCTTGTCCTCGGCGAAGAGGCCGGCCTCGATCCGCTTGGCGAGCTCGACCTCCTGCTCGGCGTTGAGGAGGGGAACCTTGCCGATCTGCTTCAGGTAGTCCTTGACCGGGTCGGCCGTGGCGCCGGCGACGGCGACCTGCTGCGCAGGCGCGTCGTCCTCGTCGTCGTCGGAGAGGACGAAGCCCTTGTTCTCGCCCTCGCCCTCCTCTTCCTCACCCTTGCCGACCTTGACTTCCTCGACCGCCTCGTCGCCGTCGAGCAGTTCGTCGTCCTGCTTGCCGGTCTTCTTCGCGGCGGTCTTCTTGACCGCGGTCTTCTTCGCCGCGGCCTTCTTGGCAACCGTCTTCTTGGCTGCCGTCTTCTTCGCAGGAGCGGCAACGGCGTCGCCGGCCGCTGCGTCCGCACTCTCGGCCGCCGGGGCGGCGGAGGCCGCGACGGTCCTCGTCACGGTCGTCTTGGCCGCGACAGTCTTGGCGGCGGTGCGCTTGACCGGGCTCTTCGCTGCGACGCTCTTGCGGGCGCGCTTAGGCGACTCCGCGGCACTGACCATCAGCGTCACACCCTCTTCCTCGAGGATCTGGTTGAGGCTGCGCAGAACGTTCTTCCACTGGGTTGGCGGAATCTGGTCAGCCTCGAAGGCCCGACGCACGTCGTCGCCGGCGATCTGCCCATCAGCCTTTCCCCGCTCGATGAGCGCCATCACAGACTCGGACTCGGCGATCTCCGGCGGGAGCGTACGGGATGTGCTGGCCGACACGAACAACCTCTCGGAACGATGGAAACGGCTTCCGGCCCGGCCCTGGAGGGGGCTGAACCGACGACCGTCGGCTGGGGATGTCGCCGACGGCGCGGGCTTGGCCTCAGAACTGCACAGCGCACTATGTGGCTGCTGTATTCCTTCCGCGGCGGTCACCTCTTAAGTCATCGCACTGTTTCGAGGAGTGTTACGCCCAATTCGCGTGGCCCCAGTCACACCTCATTCGCGACAAACAGAACCAGGGGTCGCGTCTCCGCACAAATGTGCCACCGAACCGCCCGGGCCCGGCGGCACACGGTCCGCATACCCCGATCCGACGGCGCTCAGTGCTCGCGAGGCGCGGGAACCACTCGCTCGCCGTCTGTGTGGCCGACCAGCAGCTGGCGCATGGCGGCTTCCGCACCGGCGGAATCCCCCGAGGCGAGTGCCTCGACGATCCGCGCATGGTGGCCGAGGGATGCCTCGGCGGGCCGGTCACAGCCGGAGACGGGCCCACCGGAGACGTGCAGCGCCGCGGACACGATCCCGGAGAGGTGTTCGAGCATGCGGTTGCCCGCCGCCTGGATGAGCAGGCCGTGGAACTCCGCGTCGGCCCTGGAGAACGTGATGGCGTCCCCCTGCCCCATCGCGTGCCCCATGATCTCGATCATGTCGCCGAGGCGCTGCTGAATGTCCTCGCGGCCGTGCCCGGCGGCCAGACGGGCGGCCAGCGGCTCGATGGTCCAGCGAAGGTCCTCCAGCTCACGGCGCTGGTCGTCACGCTGCGGGCCGAAGGCCCGCCATTCGATGATGTCGGGGTCCAGCAGATTCCAGTCGCTCACCGGCCGGACCCGCGTACCCACATTGGGGCGGGCGCTGACCAGGCCCTTGGCTTCGAGAACCCGCAGGGACTCCCGCACGACGGTGCGGGAGACCTCGAAACGCTGGCCGATCTCCTCCGGCACGAGCGGCCGGTCGGCTCCGAGGTCACCGGAAACAATCATCTGGCCGAGCTGCTGGACCAGTTGGCCGTGCAGCCCACGGCCCCTGCTGGCCGTGCCTCGCCGGCTCGCCCGCCCGAGTTCGGAATCGGCCCCTCCCCAGGAGCGGAGCGAGGCACGCTCCCCGGCCGGCGACTCCGTATAGGGGTAGCGATCGAGTTCGCCCGGGCCGGCGAGGCCGGAGTCGGCGGAGCGGGCGGCGGTCATCATGGTGTGCGCAAGGGTACTCACGCATCCTTTTTCGGCGCGGCTCGCCCAGCCCTTGAGGTCTTTGCTGAAAAGCACACGAAAGGGTGATCGGCACCCACCTCTCAATTGACGCGTTATCGGTAAAAATCGCACGCTTTCAGGCTAGTTACCGCAGATGACCACCCATCGTGCGCGAATCGGTCACCAACGAGCCCTACCTCGAAGGCTGGTGAACACATACGCGCAGATCAGGATGGACAACGACAAGGAGAGCGCCAGCCCCACGGGTTGAGCAACGACGCGCACGACGGCCATGGCCCAGCGATCCACCGCGTAAGGCCACTGCAGCCAGCCGAGTTCACGCAGCCGGCCCGGAAGTCCGGCGATCGAACGGACCGCCGGACCCGCGAGGAGTTCCTGGACCAGCGGTACGACAAGGACCGGTACCGCCAGTACCGCCGCGACTCCGGCGACGGTCAGCCGGAACACTCCGGCCCCGAGCAGCCCCGCCCAGGCGCACCCGACCGACAGCCCCGCCCAACTGGCGGCGAGCTGGGGAGCATGGGCCGGAACGGTCACCAAGTCCCCTCCGTACACGAGGTGCAGGGCTTCGGCGTCGACGAGGACGGAAAGCACGGCGAGCAGCAGCGCGACCCCGGCGGAGACGGTCAGCTTGGCCACCAGGAGGCCGATACGGCGCGGAATCGTCCCTCGTCCCGCAGCGAGCGCCGGATAGCGGAACTCGTCACCGAAGGAGAGCGCCCCCAGCAGCCCGGCGGCGAACGCCGCTGGAGGAAGCGGCAGCAGGTCCGGCCAGGCGACCAGAAGATCGGGCAGGGGCGTCCTGCCGGAGCGGGCCAGGACCACGGAGAGGACCGCGGACACGACCAGGACCGACGCAAGGATCAGAGTGGCCGTCCTGACGCCGAAGAGACGACGCAGTTCGTACCGCAGAGGCCGGAGCGGACCGCGGGCCGGGCGCACGGAGATCGGCGGCGGCAACTGCGAGATCGCCACGGTCGAGGCAGGCCCTGGCAGCACGGTCCTCACCGGAACGCCGTTCGGGCCGCCGCTCGGATCCAGGACGTGGACAGCGGTCGGCGTCCTTGCCGGACCACCCCCGCCGGAACCCGGGATCGGGCCGCCGCCAGAACCCCGGACCGGAACGGCGACGGAATCCCGGACCGGCACACCGGCCGGCCCCCTGTCCAAGACAGCGACCGCTCCCCGGACCGGAGGGCCACCCGCACCCCTGACCTGAGCTCCGCCCACCCCCGGGGCCGGAACGGCGACCGGACCCGCGTCCCCCGTCTCGTCCGCGAGTTGGTGGAGGGGAACTCCGTGGCGGTACGCCGCGTCCCCGACCTCCGCGCAACTGCTGCCGTACACGGACAGGCGACTGCCGTCCTCGGCGACCACTTCGACGGACCGACGAGCCGCGCGGGCCTCACGGCTCACCACGGCGGCGAGCCGGGCCGCCTGCGGGGTCCGCACGGCGACCCGTGGTCTCAGGCGCGTGCGGGAGAAGTCGGAGACGGCCTGGTCCGCGACGAGCCGCCCCCGGTGGATGGTGACGACACGGTCGGCTGCGCGGGCGGCCTCCTTGGGATCGCCGGTCGTGTGCAGGACCGTGCCGCCTTCGGCCGCGTGCGCGCGGAGCAGCCCGTGGAGCCAGCTCTTCTCCCGGGGCGAGAGGCCCTTGGTGGGCTCGTCGAGGACGAGCGTGTGCGGATCCCCGAGCAGCACCGAGGCGAGACCGAGCCGCCGGTCCATCCCGGCCGAGAGCGTCCCGATGCGCTGGTCTCCGAGCCCCGCGAGACCGACGACCTCGAGCAGTTCGTCGGCACGTGAGGCCGGTACCCCGGCAGCGGCACAGAGCATCCGGAGCTGGCCGCGGGCGGTGCGCGCGGGGTGTCCCGGCACGTCACCGAGCAGCACCCCGACCTCAC
The DNA here is from genome assembly GCF_042270185.1 of Streptomyces sp. NPDC055962. Lineage (NCBI taxonomy): Bacteria > Bacillati > Actinomycetota > Actinomycetes > Kitasatosporales > Streptomycetaceae > Streptomyces > Streptomyces sp. NPDC055962. Next base: position 92,064 of record NZ_JBHJYN010000013.1, on the reverse strand, counting down.
GGGCGGGATGGCCGATGCGGTGCAGGGGCCGGCCCTTGAAATAGGTGACACCCCTCCCCGTTTGCAGTTCGAGCATCAGGCGGAGGGCCGTGGTCTTGCCGGAGCCCGGAGCGCCGAGCAGCGCGGTGACACTGCCCGGCGGGGCTTCGAAGGTCAGGTCGTCCACGACGGGAGGGCAGTCGCGGCGGGGGGCACTGGTGAGTCCGATGGCCTGGAGCATCGCTTCTCTCGCGGAGGGTGAGACCGCTCGGCGGCAGGGAGGGGTACCCCCGCAAGATAACGCGACATTTCAGACTTTTGGTGCACCGATGGATCCGTGGGCGTTCCGCAGGTCCACGCAACGCGTACCTGCGGAGCCGGAAGTGCTCAGACTTCCGGCCTCAGCATCGGGGGGTTCAGTACGGTCGCCGCACCGGCCCGGAACAGCTGCGCGGGGCGACCTCCCTGCCGTGTGGTGGTCCCTCCGGACGGAACCAGGAAGCCGGGCGTGCCCGTGACCTTGCGGTGGAAGTTCCGCGGATCCAGGACCACACCCCACACCGCCTCGTACACCCTGCGCAGCTCCCCGACGGTGAACTCGGGCGGGCAGAAGGCCGTGGCCAGTGAGGAGTATTCGATCTTCGAGCGGGCCCGCTCCACCCCGTCGTCGAGAATCCTCGCGTGATCGAAGGCGAGGGGCGCGGACTGCTCGCCCTCCCGACCGAAGCCGCCCCCAGGACCGAGCAGGTCGTCGACGGACGCCCAGCGGGCGCTGTTCGCGTCACCACCCGCACGTGGGGCGGGGAGGTCGGGAGCCAGCGCGAGGTGCGCGACGCTGACGACCCGCATCCGAGGATCGCGACCCGGATCGCCGTACGTGGCCAACTGCTCGAGGTGGGCGCCGTTTCCGACGGAGGGGCCTGCCGGGTCGTGCGCGCAGAGCCCGGTCTCCTCGACGAGCTCACGCGCCGCCGCCGCACCGAGATCCTCGTCGGCCCTGACGAATCCCCCCGGCAGTGCCCACCTTCCCTGGAAAGGCGATTCACCGCGACGCACCACCAACGCGCAGAGCGCGTGACGTCGCACCGTGAGGACGACCAGGTCGACGGTGACGGCGAAGGGCGGGAAGGTCGACGGGTCGTAGGGCGGCATGCCGAAATCATAGTCGTCTTCCTGACGATAAACACTCCCTTCGCACCACCCGTTGCGCACCTCTTCTCTTCCGCCCCCGCTCGCGGCCCGTTGCAGGATCGCGGTCAGTCCTGCCGGACTTCGTCGGGGTGCGCCCGGTAATCACTCCCGCCTTCCTGAGCCCCGGTGATCCAGCCGCCGGGTGTCCCTGGCCCGACCGCGGCTCGCGGGCGCGCCGGGGTGCGAACCGGTGGAGCGGGCCGGCCGGGGCGCAGCCCTCCGCTTCCGCTTCCCGCCCGGATCACGCACCGGCCGCGGCCCGCGCCGGCTCTCCGCCCGCCGCACAGCACGTCCATCACCTCCATCGCCTCCAGGACGTCCAGCACGTCCACCGGAGGAGCTGTCCTCTTCCCGGCGGTCACGCAGTACGCGCTCACCGCGGAGGCAGCGACGCAGCGTCTCCGGATCCAGGCCCTGATTGCACGCCTGGTGCAGCAGTTGGGCGAACGTGTAGTGGGGGTCGGCCCGCAGTGCGAGCCCCAGTGCCACCCTGGCTCCCGCCTCGTCCCCGGTGGACCACGAGACCCAGCCGGCGAGTGTGAGTGGTGCCGCGGCGTGTTCCACGTAGGGGCCGACACACCGGCGGGCGAGCGCACGCCACAGCCGTAGCGCCGCCTCGGCCTCGCGCCCCTCCATCCATTCGGCGACACGGTCCCTGGTCTCACGGTCCTGGAGGCCGAGAATCACTGCCGCGGCCTCCTCCGACGTGATCAGACCGTCGTCACCGGCGTCGGTCGCCGCGGTCCCTGCGGCCGGCGCGCTGCCGAGGCGTCGTGTGAGTTCCCGGGCGAGGGCGAGCGTCTCGCGTGCCACCTCGCCGCGCCCGTCGGCGTCGAGGATCCGGGACACCAGCACGGCGCCCGCCGAGTCGAGCGCCTCCTCCTGCTCCTGGGCCGCCGCGGAGTCCCACGGCGTCAGCCGCGCCTCCATGTCGCGCAGTGATCCACGCACCTGGATGCCCGCGTACGCGGCGGCTGCCGCCATCACCGTGGTGCCCGGGAGCGCCAGCGGATTGCCCTCGGCCGGGCAGCAGCGCTCGTCCGGGCAGCAGTAGGACCAGTAACGGCCGTCGGAGATGCAGAGCGCCTCGAGCACGGGAACGTCCAGCGCCCCGCAGGCCGTGCGCAGACTCTGCGCGAGCGGCCTCAGGCGCTCCATGGTCAGGGAAGCGCTCTCCCCCACGGGAGGGTCCTGGCAGAGGAAGACGACGATGGCGTCGGGGCGGGAATCCCGCTTCTCGCTTCCGACGATCAGGCTGCGCGCGAGCTGCTCGGCAACCGGCGCCCACTCCTCCCGCTGCTGCGGGATGCCCAGCCTGAGCCGGCCGCCGAAGCGGCCCCGGCCCCCGTGCAGGGCCACCATGACCACGCTGTCGTTCGGATGGAAGCCCATCAGGTAGGGAAGGGCGTCGGCAAGTTCCGCGGGACCGCGCAGGGTGATCTGCTGCGCGTCGGAGGGCCCGGCGGTTTCGTCGTGCTTGTTCATGGCACGACCGTCCCGCGGGGCGCCGATTTCCGCGACCCCCTGTGGATAACTTGTCCACAGGGGCGGTGCCACCGTTCGCGCTTTGTCGTAGGCATCGGGTTGCATGGGGGCATGACCAACGCAGACCGTGCAGAGCTCAGGGCCTCGGCCGATTCCGTACTCGCTCGTCTGGTCGGGGACGCCACCGGCACCGCCCGGCTGCGCGAGGACCAGTGGCGGGCCATCGAGGCCCTCGTCGCCGACAAGCGCAGAGCCCTGGTCGTCCAGCGGACGGGGTGGGGCAAGTCCGCGGTCTACTTCGTGGCGACGTCGCTGTTGCGCGCGCAGGGCAGCGGGCCGACGGTGATCGTCTCGCCCCTGCTCGCCCTGATGCGCAACCAGGTGGCGGCGGCGGCCAGGGCCGGCATCAGTGCCCGCACGATCAACTCCTCCAACACGGAGGAGTGGGAGACCGTCCAGGCCGAGGTGGCGGCGGGCGAGGTGGACGTGCTGCTGGTCAGTCCCGAGCGGCTCAACAACCCCGACTTCCGGGATCAGGTGCTGCCTGCCCTCGCTGCGGCGACGGGTCTGCTCGTGGTCGACGAGGCACACTGCATCTCGGACTGGGGGCACGACTTCCGCCCGGACTACCGCAGGCTGCGGACCATGCTCGCCGACCTGCCCGCGGGCGTTCCCGTGCTCGCCACGACGGCCACCGCCAACGCCCGGGTGACCGCGGACGTCGCGGAGCAGCTCGGCACCGGGGCGGGCACGGACGCGCTGGTACTGAGGGGCCCGCTGGACCGGGAGAGCCTCAGCCTCGGCGTGCTCCGGCTCCCCGATGCCGCTCACCGTCTGGCCTGGCTGGGCGATCATCTGGGGGAGCTGCCGGGCTCCGGCATCATCTACACGCTCACGGTGGCGGCCGCCGAGGAGATCACGGCCTACCTCCGCCAGTGCGGACACCCGGTCACCTCGTACACCGGCCGGACCGAGAACGCCGACCGGCAGCAGGCCGAGGACGATCTCCTGGCCAACCGGGTCAAGGCCCTGGTGGCCACGTCGGCGCTCGGGATGGGATTCGACAAGCCCGACCTCGGCTTCGTCGTGCACGTGGGATCGCCGTCCTCCCCCATCGCCTACTACCAGCAGGTCGGACGCGCCGGCCGCGGGGTCGAGCACGCCGAGGTTCTGCTGCTCCCTGGCAAGGAGGACGAAGCCATCTGGCAGTACTTCGCCTCGGTCGCCTTCCCGCCGGAGGAACAGGTCCGCCGGACTCTCGACGTCCTCGCCCAGGCGGGCCGCCCCCTGTCGCTGCCTGCCATGGAACCCTTGGTCGACCTCCGGCGCACCCGTCTGGAGACGATGCTCAAGGTGCTGGATGTCGACGGTGCCGTGAAGCGGGTGAAGGGCGGCTGGATCTCCACCGGCGAGCCCTGGGTCTACGACTCCGAGCGCTACGCCTGGGTGGCGCGACAGCGGGCAGCCGAGCAGCAGGCCATGCGCGACTACGCCTCCGGGACGGGGTGCCGCATGGAGTTCCTCCGGCGCCAGCTGGACGACGAGGAGGCCACCGCGTGCGGGCGCTGTGACAACTGCGCGGGTTCACGGTTCGACGACAAGGTCTCCACGGCCGCGCTCGACGGCGCGCGCGGGGAGCTGGGCCGGCCCGGAGTGGAGGTGGAGCCGCGCAAGATGTGGCCCACCGGTCTCTCCGCGGTGGGGGTCGATCTCAAGGGCCGCATCCCGGCGGGCGAGCTGGCCCTTCCGGGCCGGGCGCTCGGCAGGCTCTCGGACATCGGTTGGGGCAACAGGCTGCGTCCGCTGCTCGCGGCCCAGGCCCAGGACGCCCCGGTTCCCGACGACGTGTCCGGTGCGGTGGTCACGGTCATCGCCGACTGGGCCCGCGGCCCGGGAGGCTGGGCCTCCGGGGCGCCGGACGCGGCCTCCCGGCCGGTCGGCGTCGTCACGGTCGCCTCGCGCCGGAGGCCGCAGCTGGTCCATTCGCTCGGCAGCCGGATCGCCGAGATCGGCCGGATGCCCCTGCTGGGCACGGTCACCTACGCACCCGGCAGCGAGGACCTGCGGATCTCCCAGACCAACAGCGCGCAGCGGGTCAAGGCGCTGCACGAGGCACTCGTCGTGGAGCCTCCGCTGGCGGAGGCGCTCGCCTCCGCGGGAGGGCCCGTCCTGCTTGTGGACGATCTCTCCGACACGGGGTGGACGCTCGCCGTCGCGGCACGGCTGCTCCGACGTGCGGGTGCCGAGGGGGTGTTTCCGCTGGTCCTCGCGGTTCAGGCGTGAGACATGGCTTCGTTCGTCGCCGAACGGGCAGGGATATCTGTGTCATTCCGTCAGATACCCGTCAGCCGCGCCAATTGCTCGTTGCCGCCTGCCGGTACGACAGGAAGAATTGAAGTCGCTCCCCGCACGGTCTTTTCGCGGGCCCGGAAGGGCTGTGCCGCGGCGCGCCCTCATTCGACCCTGCCCGCACCGTGGGCGCGTAGCGAAGGGAGGACCGTGACCTTCGGATTCGCTCCGTCCGCAGCCACTTCACTGTCGGCGTCCGCCGGCTCCGTCAACCACGTCGCCAGGATGCTCGAACCGGCCGAGTGGGCGGCGGCCGGCATACCCCTGCTGCGCAGTCCGCGCGAGGTCGTCAGCGGCCTCCACGCGCGGCACCGGCCTGCTCCGGCCACCGCGGTCGTCGCCGTCCTCGATCATGAGGAACGGCTCACGGCCAGCGCCTCGTTCGCCCGGCGGTCCACCGCGGCCACGGACGGCTGGGAGTTCCGCAACGCCCTGCTGGCTCACCTGCGCCGGGTGATCCCGCACGATCTGCGCCGCCGCACCCCGGTGCGTACAGCGGTCCTGCTCTACTGCCGCGAGGGCGACGAGCGATGGACGGAGGAGGACGGTGCGTGGATGTGGGGCCTGCGCGACGCCTGCACCCTGCACGGTCTGCGCTGCGGGGCCTACATCACGCTGACGCGCGGCGGCTGGCAGGTCCTCGGCGAGGGCCGGGGCGGCCGCATGCCGTCGCTGCTGTCCAGGCCGTCGGCCCTGGCGGACGCCGCCGTCGACCACGACCCCGCTCCGCTGCGCACCGGCGGCGGGGCCGCCGAGGCACTGCGGCGGAGCGCCGCCCGGTGAAACGGCCCGTGGGTCCCGGCCGTCCTCGCGGACGGCCGGGACCCACGGGGATACGGCTCAGACTCCGGCACCGAGCGCGGAGTTGATCTTCTGGGGATCTCCGCACACGACCAGCAGCGCGCCTGCGCGCCCCCGCACGTCGGAGAGCGCACGGGCAGCCGTGTCGTCCAGTTCGCCGTTGACGGCGACGATGACCACGGGCCTCGGGGCGCAGCGGCCGGCGCTCGCCGTACCGGCGAAGAAGACGTCGTCGCCGGCGTCGTGCTGGGCCCAGTACGCGGCCTCTCCGAAGGAGAGCTCGTGGGAGGCCCAGGGGTGCTGGCCGCCGGTGGTGAGCACCAGGATGTCGCCGGGCGCCCGTCCGGAGTCGAGCAGCAGGTCGACGGCCTCGTCGGCGGCGTCGATCGCACCGTCGACCGGAGCGGGAATCACCTGGAACTGCGCGGCGGAACGGTCCTCCGGCAGCGTCCGCCCGGCGGGTGCCGTAGCGGCGGGAGGTGCGGGTGTGGGATGCGGGCGCTGCGCCGGGGGCGCGGGCCGCGCGGGTCCGCGGCCGGGGTTTCCGGGACGCGGTGTGGCCGCGGAACGCGGGCCGGGTACGGGACGGGGGGTCGGCGCGGTGCGGCCGGCGGCCGGAGTAACGCGGGGACCCTGGGCGCTCTCGGGAATCTGAGGCTCCTCGGGGATGAGAGGCATGAATGGTTGTCTGTCACAGCCGACGCGCACGCGTCGGCACGTAGGTGCGCCTGCGCGATCAGAAGTCGAAGCCGAGTTGGCCCCCGCTTTCCAGTGCCGCCGCCTCTGCGGAGAATCGGACCTTCTTCAGGTGCTGCCACTTGGGCAGCGCGTCGAGGTAGGCCCAGCTGAGGCGATGGTGAGGCGTAGGCCCCTGTTCCGCCAGCGCGGCCCGGTGCACCGGTGACGGATAACCGGCGTTCGCGCCGAAGGCGAAGTCTGCGTACTGCCCCGTGTCCGCGCCCAGTTCGGCCATCATCGTGTCCCGGTGGACCTTGGCGATCACCGAGGCCGCAGCGACGGCGATGCAGGACTGGTCGCCCTTGATCACCGTACGGACGTTCCAGGGCGCTCCGAGGTAGTCGTGCTTGCCGTCGAGGATCACGGCGTCCGGCCGGACGGGCAGGGCGTCGAGAGCCCTGACAGCCGCGAGACGGAGGGCAGCGGTCATACCGAGGTCATCGATCTCCAGGGGTGACGCATGGCCCAGCCCGTAGGCCGTGACCCACTTCTCGAGCGTCGGGGCGAGTTCGGCCCGGCGCTTGGGACTGATCAGCTTGGAGTCGGTGAGGCCCTCGGGGGGTCTGCGGAGACCGGTGACGGCCGCGCACACGGTGACGGGGCCGGCCCACGCTCCGCGTCCGACCTCGTCGACACCGGCGACGGTCCTGGCACCGGAGGTAGCGCGCAGTGAGCGCTCGACGGTGTGCGTGGGTGGTTCGTACGGCATGGCGCCTGCCAGGGTACGCCGATGGGCACGGCAAGAACACCCCGGGGCACCGTCCAGCCGTTCCGCCCGTTTCCGGGCATGTCCGGAACACCGTCCAGGGGCGCGCGGGACACCGCGCCGACGCCCCCGCAGGCGGTGGGGCACCCTCCTGACCCGGCCGGTGTTCCGGACCTGGACACTGGACGGGTCTTCGCGCTCGCACACCCCATGGAACATCTCTCCGCCACTGGAAAACACCCGACATGGCGTACCGACGAGACCGGACTGAGTCTCCTCCACCACCCCCAACCGGTTCAGTTGCACGTCGCAGGCCGTCGCTCGCGAGCTTCGTTCCCTCCGGCAGGTCGCCGCACGGAAGCAGTCGATCCGGGACACCGTCGCAGATGTGAACAACCCTCTGCGCGTACGGACAGCCCGGAGGCCGAGGCCGCCCGGCCCTGGACGGGCGCCCGCCGCCGTGACCACGTCACCGCCGCGCCGCCGTCCCGCACCGATCCGGCTCCCGTTCCTCGAACCCCCCGGCCGGATCGCCGCGTTCGAGGTGTCCCGTCCTGCGAGCGGGAGAGCGCCGGGCCTCGCACGGCCCGGCGCTGGACACCCGGGCTCAGTACGGGTCGTAGGAGTCCTCGTCGAAGTCGTCCCGGTCGCCGGTCTCCTGCCCGAGGCCGTAGCACTCGGAGCCGTGGTTCTGCACGGATGTCCTCTCCAGGACGTCCCGGGCCCGGACTTCGCCCCAGCTGGAGGCGTACCAGGGAGTGTCCTGCCCGGCGAGGTCGCGCTGGAAGTGCTCCAGCGCGCAGGACCTGAGCGGCTCCGGGAGCTTGTCCAGAGCCGGTACGGCATCGGCGGACAGCCCCTTGAGGTATTCCAGGTCGATCCTCCGGTCCCTGTCGTACCGCTGGACGTTCTGCTCGGCGATCAGTCCGTCGGGCGAGAGCAGTCCGAAGGCCAGCACCCCGACCGCGGCACTCGCGGCGATCGCCCGCGGAAGCATCCTGGCTCCGAGGACTCCGGCCGCGATGATGAGGACCAGCACCACTCCGAGCCAGAGCTCCACGGCTGCCACGGAGATCCGCAGCCGGGTCAGCCCGAAGGCCTCGACGTAGAGGTCCATGCGACGCAGCGCGGAGGCCACCACGACCAGAGTGAGCACGCACAGCGCCCCGAGGACGCTCCGGACCAGGGTGCGGTCGCCAGGGCGGCCCCGGGGAGCCCAGCGCAGGGCGAGTGCGATGACGAGCAGGGTCAGGAGGGTCGCCCAGAGAAGCTGCCAGAAGCCCTGCCGGGCGTACTCGGCGGGCAGCAGGCCGGTCTCCTTGCGCACCTTGTCGTACCCGCCGAGGAGCACGACGAGCTGGAGCGCGATGAAGGCCGCGAAGAGCAGGTTGAGCACGATCAGCGGAACAGCCCACTCCGCCCTGTTCCTGGCCTTGCCCGGCCGGACGGTGATGCCGTCCCAGCGCACCGGAGCCGCAGCGCTGTAGGCGGCGGCGAGGGCGCCGACCGCGCCCAGGACGAAGAGGAACAGGCGCCAGGGGCTGTCGCCGACGGACACGTCGGGGGTGAGACTGCCCAGCAGGTCGGCGAAGGCCGCGTCCGCGGAGGCGAAGAGCGCGCCGAACACGATGAGCAGCACGACCGCCACCGCCGCACTGCGGACCACGGTGCGCACCCGGCCGCGGGAGTCGCCCGCACGGTCGCGCACTCCGCGCCACCCCCAGCGCACGCCGCCCGCGACCGAGGGGAACAGCCCCAGCGAGCCGAGCAGCACACCGGGCCAGCTGCGGCTCCCGTGCAGGGCGAGCGATCCCAGGGCGAGCGCAGACACGACGGCGAGGAAGACCGGCCACCCCGCCTCCCGGAGCGCCGGAATCGCCAGGAGCGCCATTCCGCCCACGGCCCACACAGCGGTCCAGGGACGCAGTACGCGCCCCGCCGAGCGTGCGGCGAAGAAGGCCCCCAGGGCTGCGGGCACGGCCACGACGAGCAGGTTGGGCCCCAGGCCGTCACCGAGCAGCAGAGCGCTGAGCAGAGCCGTGGCGAGGACCGACCACAGCGTCGCCGGTACCACGGCGGGCGGGGACGCGGGCCGCAGCCGGGACAGCACACCGGGTGTCTGCGGGCTCCTGCCCGGCCAGACGTCCGGGCGGGGCTGCGGCCGGAGATAGGCGGGCACCTTCGGCACATCCGGTCCGGAGCCCTGCGGCGGCACCGGCGGGGTGGATGCCCGCGCGGGCCGGGCCGCCGGTGCGTCCGCGAGGCCGGGGCCCGCGGAAGGCGGCTCGCTCACCGGCGCGGACGCGCCGGCGGACGCCGCTTCCGCGGTGTCACCTGATTCCGGTGCCGTCCCGGGCCGGCTGGATGCGTCGGACGATTGTTCGGACATGGGACCCCTCCCCCACCGGGGTCCGCTCGCACGGCACATCGCGGCGCGGGGCCCCGGCATCTCTGGGCACACGCCCACCAAGATCGATGGGGGTGGCGTGGCCGAAAGAGTAAGGCCAGCCCGGTTCCTTCGGGCCCGCCGGGCCACCGCTGTGGCAGGACCGTGACAGACGGGTGCCGGGCAGGGGGGGCCGACGGCGCCAGGAGGAGCGAACGGACGCGGATCAGCGGCGCGCCGGCGCGAGGGGAACCCAGTCGGGCAGTTCCTCGGTCCGGGCCAGCCAGTCCGCGGGAGGCGCACCGACGGGCTCCGAGGCGACGATTCCGCCGACGATGGCGCAGGTGGTGTCCACGTCTCCGCCCGCCTGCGCCGTCACCCAGAAGGCCTGCTCGAAGTCGCCGAGGCTGCGCGCCGCCGACCAGAGGGCGAAGGGCACCGTGTCATGGGCGCTCGTGCGGCGGCCGTTGCCGAGCACCGCCGCGACCGTCCCCGCGTCCCGGTAGTCGAGCATGTCGCGCGCCCTGCGGAGCCCCGCACCGACGGCGCTGCGCGGAACGAGGGCGATGACACCGTCGAGCAGGTCCCCCGGTCGCGGCGGCCCTCCGGGTGCCGCGACGAGGGCGGCAGCCGCGGCGACGGCCATGGCCCCCACGACGGCCTCGCGGTGCTGATGGGTGGTGTAGGAGGAGATCTCCGCCTGGTGGGTGGCCTGCTCCGGGTCGTGCGCGTACCAGGCGCCCAGCGGCGCGATACGCATCGCCGAGCCGTTGCCCCAGGATCCCTGCCCCTGGAAGAGGGCGGACGCCAGCTCCCGCCAGTCACCGCCTTCCCGCACCAGTCTGAGCAGCCGGTTCACGGCGGGACCGTAGCCGCGGTCGAAGTCGTGGTGCCGGGCGAAGGACTGGGCGAGCACGTCCTGGTCGATCCGGTCGTGCGCGGCCAGCACCGCGAGCACGGAACAGGCCATCTCGGTGTCGTCGGTCCACTGCCAGTCGGCGGGAGGCAGGTCCCGGCTCTTGAGCAGGGGGTAGTTGGCCGGGACGAAGAACTGGGAGCCGAGGGCATCTCCCACGGACAGTCCACGCAGGCTGGCCAGAGCGCGTTCGAAGCGGTCGGAAGCGGAGTCAGCGGTCATCGCCCTGCCACTCTATCCGGAGATGCCGTACGGCTCGGGAGTGCGCCACTGCGCGAAGGGCCGGTCGAGCGTGTAGCGGCCGTCCTCGCCGAGCAGCAGCGTCCTCGATTCGCCGTTTCCAGGATTGGACAACGACTCGAACTCCGCCACCGACCAGTGGAACCAGCGCATGCAGAAGAGCCGCATCGTCAGCCCGTGGGTGACCAGCAGGACGTTCGGCGGATGGTCGGGAGCGTCGAAACTGCGGTGGAGGCTCTCCAGGAAGGCGTCGACCCGGTCGTACACATCGGCCCCGGACTCGCCTTGCGCGAATCGGTAGAAGAAGTGCCCGTACGCGTCCCGGTAGGCCTTCTGGAGCCTCACGTCGTCCCGGTCCTGCCAGTTGCCCCAGTCCTGCTCGCGCAGCCGGGGCTCCTCCCTGACGCGGACACTGCCGGGTTCCAGGCCGAAGGCCCGGAAGGTCTCGTGAGTCCGCCGGTAGGGCGAGATGTAGACGCTGACGCGCTCACCGTCGAACGTCTCGCGCAGCCGGGAGCCCGTCGCCCGTGCCTGGCGGAGGCCTTTCTCCGTCAGCCTCAGCGCGTGGTCGGGCTCGCGTTCGTAGACCGTGTCGTCGGCATTGCCCTCGGACTCACCGTGGCGGACGAGAACGATGCGTTGCGGTCGTGCCATGTACCGACCCTAGATGCCGTGCGGCCCGATCGAGCAATGGTGCGGGCTCCATCGGGCGTATGTGACCAAGGAGACGGCGGCGGGAGTGCGGATCAGACCGTCCATGACGGTTCGAGCCGCACCACGTCGCCCGTGAGCGCCTCGACGTCCCTCTCGGTCTCCGCGCGCGCCGAGAGCCGGTCGACGCTCGCGGGGCGGTACTTGCCGCGCTCCGCGCTCGACTGCCACATCGACAACACCAGGAACTCGTGACCGGGCGCCTCCCCGAAGACCCCGCGCAGCATCCCGGGAGATCCCGCCATCGCCGGGTTCCACACCTTCTGCTGCATGAGGGCGAAGTGGTCGACGCGGTCCTCGTACACCCGGCTGTGCGCCACCCTGACCACGTCGGCGTCGGTGAAATCCGGCTCGAAACCGGTCTTCACGTCGAAGCGGTACTCGAAGAGCTTCACCTGCATGTCCTTGTACGTGCCGGACTGGGATGCGGCCGGCCGGTCGTGCCCGCGGGCCATGAAGGAGTCGTAGAAGACCCGGTTCTCCCAGAACGCGAACACATGGGCGACGTCGGGCCGCCCTCGGCTCCACCCGCCGCTCTGCCCCAGGAATCCCGGCTCGCCGAGCAGCCCCGCCCACTTCCGCTGCCCCCGCTCGAAACCGCGGCGGTCGACCACGGTGCAGCGAATCCACTTGACCAGCACTGCGCCATCGTACGGCGCCGGGCGTGGCGTGGGTCACGCTCCGGGCCTGCCGGTGCGGGCCGGCGCCGCCGTCGTGCTGCCGGCGCCACGCGATGGCCCGAATACGACGCCCCCATCCAACACGGTTGGATTCACGGACAGTTACGGACATGATCTGAGGACGGTAGGTGGGACTGTCGGTCCAGCAGCGAGGAGACCCGTCCGATGAGCACTCCCAACAAGGACATCGACAAGGTCGAGATCAGGGTCAAGTGGGACCCGAGCGGCGCCGGTGAGCCCGCCAACGACCTCGACATCATCGCGGCCACCTACGGGGCGGACGCACCCTACGGCAGCCCCGTCTATCTCGTGCACTTCGACAGCAGGTCACCGGACGGGACGATCACGCTGAACCGGGACAGCCGGACGGGGCAGGGGTACGGCTTCGACGAGGTCATGACGCTGGAGCTGGACCGGCTGTCGGACGCGTACGCGAGGGTCGTGGTCGGCGTCGCCATCCAGCAGCGCGACGGCCACAAGACCTTCGGCCAGATAGAGCACACGGCCGTGCAGGTCAGGGAGGGCTACACGAACCTGGCGGAGGACGACTTCTCCACGGTGGCGGCGGCCACCGCCGCGGTCGTCGCGGAATTCGTCCGGGACTCCTCGGGCTCGTGGGGCTTCCACGGAACGGTCCGCGGATACGACGGCGACCCCGGGTCGTTCGCCGCAGTGATGGGGAGCCGTTCCGGCTGACATCCGGCGGACGGAAACCCCGTCCGGCTGACATCAGGTGGGACGAACGCCCCCATGCTCTCCTCGGGGACCCAGAAGAAAGATCATCCTGTCGGCGTCCACGGGTGGCCGAGCAGGTCGGCGAACTCCTTCGATCCGCCGGAGACCTCCGCGCCCCGGCGGGGGTCCTGGGCGGTGACAAGGGCACAGAGACGCTCGGCCTGTTCGGCGGGATCGTCCCCGGTGACCGGGACGGTCATCCTGAACCGGAGCCACGGCCGGCCGTCCACCACGGCCGCGACACCGGGATGGAGCAGGAAGACGACGATCCGCTCGGGCTCCCAGGGCCGGGCGGGGACGGCGGACAGCTCGCACCCCCAGGCCGCAAACCGGCCGGGGTGCGCCCGGACCCCGGCCTCCAGCAGTCCGGCCACCCGTCGGGCCGGCCGCTCCCAGCCGAGATCCGCACCGGCCCGCCGGGGTTCCGCCTCGTACTGCTCCGCCTCGAACCTGAACTCCGGGAGCCCGAAGTTCCCGTCGTCCGGATTGCGCCATCCGTTCCAGACCACGTGCCGCCCCTCACGGCGGACGGTCACATGGACGGCGCCGCAGCATCCTTCGGTGCACTCCGCCTCGGCGAGCCGGACCTCACGGGGGCCTCGGTCGCGTGCAGAGGGGCCTCCGGGCCCAGCAGATGCCGGGGGTCCTCCGCCGGGCCCTCCTCGAACACATCGGCCAGGACATCCCGCCCTCCTCGAACACATCGGCCAGGACGTCCCGCCCGTCGCGATGACGGTTCCACCGCCCCGTGGGCCCCGAGCGGTGGCACGACGACGCGGAGGGGCAGACGCGGCTCTGTGGTCACGGCCCGATGCACCACCAACGGGCTCACGCTGTCAGCTGGGTTTCCGCCCTGCGGGCCCCCCGGAGACGAAGGCCGCTGACCGGGCGCGGCGGCAGCGTCGCGGACACGGCGAAGGGGACCGGCCACCGGCCGGTCCCCTTCGTCACGCACTGTTCAGCCGCCCGCGCGGGCTACGCCGGGCCAGGTGCCCGGCGCCGCTCCGCCCTGGATCAGCTGCATCCGCTGGTCGAGCCGCATCCCTCGCAGATGTAGCAGGACCCGGCGCGCTGCATCTTCGTGCCGCACGAGAAGCACAGCGGTGCGTCCGCACTGATGCCGAGCTGCATCTCGACCAGTTCGGCCGAGGTGTGGGCGGCCTTGGGGGCCGGCTTCTCCGCGACGGTCTCCTCGGGCGAGGCGACGGCCTTCAGCGGCTCCACGTGGACGGGAGCGGACTGGGCCAGCCCCTCCACGTCGAGGTCGTCCTCCCCGAAGGCCGGCTCGTACGAACCGGTGTCGAGGTGGCGCTGACGCTCCTCGGCCGAGTGGATGCCGAGCGCGGAGCGCGTCTCGAACGGCAGGAAGTCGAGCGCCAGGCGGCGGAAGATGTAGTCGACGATCGACTGCGCCATCCGCACGTCCGGGTCGTCCGTCATGCCGGCCGGCTCGAAGCGCATGTTGGTGAACTTGGAGACGTAGGTCTCCAGCGGCACGCCGTACTGCAGACCCACCGAGACGGCGATCGAGAAGGCGTCCATCATGCCGGCGAGGGTGGAGCCCTGCTTGGACATCTTCAGGAAGACCTCGCCGAGACCGTCGTCCGGGTAGGAGTTGGCGGTCATGTAGCCCTCGGCGCCGCCCACCGTGAACGAGGTGGTGATGCCGGGACGGCCCTTGGGCAGACGCTTGCGGACCGGACGGTACTCGACGACCTTCTCGACGGCCGTACGAATGGTGTCCTCGGCCTTGGCGGTGACCGCCTCCTTCTCCTTCTCCTTGGTCTTGGCGGAGAGGGGCTGGCCGACCTTGCAGTTGTCGCGGTAGATCGCGAGCGCCTTGACGCCCATCTTCCACGCCTCGAAGTAGACCTCCTCGACGTCCTCGACGGTGGCCGTCTCCGGCAGGTTCACCGTCTTGGAGAGCGCGCCGGAGATCCACGGCTGGATCGCCGCCATCATCCGCACGTGGCCCATGGCCGAGATGGAGCGCTCGCCCATCGCGCAGTCGAAGACCTCGTAGTGCTCGTTCTTGAGGCCGGGGGCGTCGATCACGTTGCCGTGGTCGGCGATGTGGGCGACGATCGCCTCGATCTGCTCCGGCTGGTAGCCGAGGCGGCGCAGCGCCTGCGGGACCGTGCCGTTGACGATCTGCATCGAGCCGCCGCCGACGAGCTTCTTGAACTTGACCAGGGCGAGGTCGGGCTCGAGGCCGGTGGTGTCGCAGGACATCGCGAGACCGATGGTGCCGGTCGGGGCGATGACCGACGCCTGGGCGTTGCGGAAGCCGTTCTTCGCGCCGAGGCGGATCACGTCCTGCCAGGCCTCCGTGGCGGCGGCCCAGATCGGCGAGTCCAGGTCGTCGACGCGGACGGCCACGGCGTTGGCGTCCGAGTGCTGCTTCATGACGCGCTGGTGCGGATCGGCGTTACGGGCGTAGCCGTCGTACGGGCCGACGACCGCGGCGAGCTCGGCGGAACGCCGGTAGGACGTACCGGTCATCAGCGAGGTGATGGCTCCGGCGAGCGCGCGGCCGCCGTCGCTGTCGTACGCGTGGCCGGTGGCCATCAGCAGGGCGCCCAGGTTGGCGTAGCCGATGCCCAGCTGCCGGTAGGCGCGGGTGTTCTCGCCGATCTTCTGGGTCGGGAAGTCCGCGAAGCAGATCGAGATGTCCATCGCGGTGATGACCAGCTCGACGACCTTGGCGAAGCGCTCCGCCTGGAACGACTGGTGGCCCTCGCCGTCGTCCTTGAGGAACTTCATCAGGTTCAGCGAGGCCAGGTTGCACGAGGTGTTGTCCAGGTGCATGTACTCGCTGCAGGGGTTCGAGCCGTTGATGCGGCCGGACTCCGGGCAGGTGTGCCAGTGGTTGATGGTGTCGTCGTACTGGATACCGGGGTCGGCGCACGCCCAGGCGGCCTCGGCCATCTTGCGGAAGAGGGACTTCGCCTCGACCTCTTCGATGACGTCACCGGTCATCCGGGCACGCAGCCCGAACTTCCCGCCGCTCTCGACGGCCTTCATGAACTCGTCGTTCACACGGACCGAGTTGTTGGCGTTCTGGTACTGGACGGACGTGATGTCGTCGCCGCCCAGGTCCATGTCGAAGCCCGCGTCACGCAGGGCGCGGATCTTCTCCTCCTCCTTCACCTTGGTCTCGATGAAGTTCTCGATGTCGGGGTGGTCGACGTCGAGGATGACCATCTTGGCCGCGCGGCGCGTGGCGCCACCGGACTTGATCGTTCCTGCGGAGGCGTCGGCACCACGCATGAAGGAGACCGGGCCGGAGGCGTTGCCCCCGGAGGAGAGCAGCTCCTTGGAGGAGCGGATGCGGGACAGGTTCAGGCCTGCGCCGGAACCGCCCTTGAAGATCATGCCCTCTTCCTTGTACCAGTCGAGGATCGACTCCATGGAGTCGTCGACGGCCAGGATGAAGCAGGCCGAGACCTGCTGCGGCTGCGGGGTCCCGACGTTGAACCACACCGGCGAGTTGAAGCTGAAGATCTGGTGCAGGAGGGCGTAGGCCAGCTCGTGCTCGAAGATCTCCGCGTCGGCGGGCGAGGCGAAGTAGTTGTAGTCCTCGCCGGCCTTCCGGTAGGTCTTCACGATCCGGTCGATCAGCTGACGCAGACCGGTCTCCCGCTGCGGCGTGCCGACAGCCCCCCGGAAGTACTTGCTGGTGACGATGTTGACCGCGTTCACCGACCAGAAGTCGGGGAACTCGACGCCACGCTGCTCGAAGTTGATCGAGCCGTCGCGCCAGTTGGTCATGACGACGTCACGGCGCTCCCACGCGACCTCGTCGTACGGGTGCACGCCGGGGGTCGTGTGGATGCGCTCGATGCGCAGGCCCTGCTTGGTCGCAGTCGACTTGGCTCCCTTGGTGCGGGAACCCCGTGCCGGGCCGCTCGCCGTCTCTGTCATGCCGCCTCCCATATGTGGGCAAAAACGCCCTGAAGTGCCCAGTTCTTCCCAGGGCACAGTGTGTGTCTGATGCTCCGGGCGCCGCGCACAGCGCCTCGGAACAGGTCTGGTGCCGCCCGCCACCGGCCCGCAGCCCCTGCGGGGCCGGTCAGGTGATCAATCAGCGGCGACTGCGGCGGGGGCGGGGACCTCCGGGGTCCCCCCGCTCCCGCATTGCTCTGCGCGGGGCCGCTGGTCGCGGAGCTCCGCGATGGCGGCCTCGAAGTCGTCGAGCGAGTCGAACGCCCGGTACACCGACGCGAAACGCAGGTACGCGACCAGGTCGAGTTCCTGCAGGGGGCCGAGTATGGCGAGACCCACGTCGTGCGTCGTCAGCTCGGCACTCCCGGTGGCACGCACCGCCTCCTCGACCCGCTGGCCGAGCTTCGCCAGGGCATCCTCGGTGACCGGACGCCCCTGGCACGCCTTACGGACCCCCGAGATGACCTTGGTGCGACTGAAGGGCTCGGTCACGCCGCTGCGCTTGACCACCATCAGCGAGCAGGTCTCCACCGTCGTGAAGCGACGGGAGCAGTCGGGGCACTGCCGGCGCCGTCGGATCGACGTCCCGTCGTCCGTCGTGCGACTGTCCACGACCCGGCTGTCGGGGTGCCTGCAGAAGGGGCAGTGCATGTCTCCGAACCCTCCTTCACAGCACGACTGAATAGCCCTCCGGGGTCCGTCACGGACCCTCGAGGACAGCCCCAAGCATAGGCGATGAACCAGACCCCGAAGGCCCGGGGACCACTACTTATGGGCGGCGATAGCAGTGCAACCACTACATCTAGGGTTTTGCTCCACCCCTACCCCCCGCGCGTGTCGCGCTTCCCGAAGGGCCGGGGGGCAGCCTACGGCCCGCCACGAGGGTACGGGAAACGCACTCCCGCCCCGGCCGCGGGGGGCACCCGCGACAGCTCGGGGCGGCCCGCCGCGGCACGCCGGGGCCACACCCCCCGAGGCGGGATCGGGCCGGCGGAACGCTAGCGTGATCCCTGACGGTCTGCGCACCGCGCCGGGCCCGCCGGCGCCATCTCATACACCTCTCGGCAAGCCCGTGACAGCCCTTTATTTGTTTTTCACTCGAACGTGTGTTTGGCGCAACCTTTCGAAAGCTACTACCGTTGCCTAACCAGGGAGACCATTCGAGAGGGGCCGACGTGACCACCACCGCAGACAGTGCCACCATCACCGCCCAGGACCACCGCTCCCAGGGCCGACTTGAGCCGGTACATGCCATGAATGACGCAGTCATGAACGCGGAGGGGCCGGAGCCCACGCGACCCGCACGCTCCTTGCCCGGCCGTCCCCCAGGGATCCGGGCGGACAGCTCGGGGCTCACGGACAGGCAGCGGCGCGTGATCGAGGTGATCCGGGATTCCGTGCAGCGGCGGGGTTATCCCCCGTCGATGCGCGAGATCGGCCAGGCGGTGGGGCTGTCCAGCACCTCGTCCGTCGCCCACCAGCTGATGGCCCTGGAGCGCAAGGGCTTCCTGCGCCGCGACCCCCACCGTCCCCGGGCCTACGAGGTCAGGGGCTCGGACCAGCCCAGCACGCAGCCGACGGACACGACCGGGAAGCCCGCCGCCTCGTACGTGCCCCTGGTCGGACGGATCGCGGCCGGAGGCCCGATCCTCGCCGAGGAGTCCGTCGAGGACGTCTTCCCGCTCCCCCGCCAGCTCGTCGGTGACGGCGAGCTCTTCGTGCTGAAGGTCGTCGGCGACTCGATGATCGAAGCCGCGATCATGGACGGGGACTGGGTCACCGTGCGGCGTCAGCCCGTCGCGGAGAACGGCGACATCGTGGCGGCCATGCTGGACGGCGAGGCGACGGTCAAGCGATTCAAGCGCGAGGACGGTCATGTGTGGCTTCTTCCGCACAACTCCGCCTACCAGCCGATTCCCGGTGACGAGGCGACGATCCTGGGCAAGGTCGTGGCGGTGCTGCGGCGGGTGTGATCCCCGCCGGTTCGGACCGGGCCCCGGGATCTCTGCGCCGATCCCGGGGTCCTGACATGTCCTCCACCGATCCCAGGGGTTCCTGAAACGTCTGCCGCCGACCCTGGTGCCCCGAAGCGTCTGCCGCCCCTCCTTGGTGCCGGGTCGAGGCCCGGCACCAAGGAGGGGCTCCCCTCACTACGCGGTCCTGGCCGCCGCGTCGATGGCCGCCAGCGAGCGGCGTGCCTGGTTCCGGTCGGTCGTGTACCAGAAGTCCGGCAGCGAGGCGCGGAGGTAGCTGCCGTACCGGGCGTTCGCGAGCCGGGGGTCGAGCACCGCGACCACACCCTTGTCGCCCATGGCCCGGACGAGCCGGCCGGCGCCCTGTGCCATCAGGAGCGCCGCGTGGGTCGCCGCCACCGCCATGAAGCCGTTGCCGCCGGCTTCCTCGACCGCCTTCTGGCGCGCACTCATCAGCGGGTCGTCCGGCCGGGGGAACGGAATCCGGTCCATGACCACGAGCTGGCAGCTCGGGCCGGGGACGTCGACGCCCTGCCAGAGGGACAGCGTCCCGAACAGGCAGGTCTCGGGGTCTGCGGCGAAGTTCTTGATGAGCTCCCCGAGGGTCTCCTCGCCCTGCAGCAGAACCGGCTTGTCCTGCCGGCCCCGCATCTCCTCGGCTGCCGCCTGGGCCGCCCGCATGGACGAGAACAGTCCCAGGGTGCGGCCGCCCGCCGCCTCCACCAGCTCGGCGAGCTCGTCGAGCATGTCCGTGCGGGAACCCTCCCGGCCGGGCGTGGCCAGGTGCCGGGCGACGTAGAGGATGCCCTGCCTCGGATAGTCGAACGGCGAGCCGACGTCGAGCCCCTTCCACTGCGGGATGTCGTCCCCGGCCGTGCCCTCGGGTGCGAGTCCGAGCGACGCCCCGACGCCGTTGAAGTCGCCGCCGAGCTTGAGCGTGGCCGAGGTCAGCACCACCGAGCGGTCGGCGAACAGCTTCTCGCGCAGCAGACCGGACACGGACAGCGGTGCGACGCGGACCGACGCGCCGAAGCGGTCATGGCGCTCGTACCAGACGACGTCGTACTCGGAGCCCTGGGTGATGCGCTCCGCGACGCCGTGGATGGACTCGACCGACGCCATGGCCTGCTTGCGGACCGCGTCCTCGTCCTGGACGGACTTGTCCCTGGTGCCGCCGAGAGCGGAGAGCACCGTGCGCGCGGCGTCACGCAGCGCCATCAGCGCGTAGCCGAGGTCTTCCGGCACCTCTTCGAGGCGCCCCGGGAGGGCGAGCTCCATGACCCGCTCGAAGCCCTCCGACGCGGTCAGCAGGGCGTCGGCCGCCTTCTCGTTGACGAGCTTCGCCGCACGCCGCACGGCCCGGTTCACCTGGCCGGGGTTGAGTTCGCCGGTCGCCACTCCGGTGACCCGCGAGACCAGCTCGTGCGCCTCGTCGACGATGAGCACCTCGTGCTTGGGGAGCACGGGCGCCCCCTCGATCGCGTCGATCGCGAGCAGGGCGTGGTTGGTCACGACGACATCGGCGAGCTTGGCCCTCTCGCGGGCCGCCTCCGCGAAGCACTCGGCACCGTACGCGCACTTGGTGGCGCCGAGGCACTCGCGGGAGGAGACGGAGATCTGGGACCAGGCACGGTCCGAGACACCCGGCGTCAGGTCGTCACGGTCGCCGGTCTCCGTCTCGTCCGACCAGTCGCGCAGGCGCAGCAGGTCCTGGCCCAGCTTGCTCGACGGCGCCGCCGCCTCGAACTGGTCGAAGAGCCCCTCCTCCTCGTCCTGCGGCGCCCCTTCGTGGAGCCGGTGCAGACAGAGGTAGTTCGACCGGCCCTTGAGCATCGCGAACTGGGGCCGCCGGCGCAGCAGCGGGTGCAAGGCCTCGACCGTACGGGGGAGGTCCCGCTCCACGAGCTGGCGCTGAAGGGCGAGCGTCGCCGTGGCCACCACGACCCGCTCACCGTGGGCCAGCGCCGGCACCAGGTAGCCGAGGGACTTGCCCGTGCCGGTTCCGGCCTGGACGAGCAGATGGGCGTTGTCGTCGACGGCCTCGGCGACGGCCTCGGCCATGGAGACCTGGCCGGGCCTTTCCGTACCGCCGACGGCGGCGACGGCGGCGTGGAGGAGCTCGGGGAGAGATGGCTTCGTCATAGCCCGTCCACCCTAAGGCTCCCCACTGACACCATCGAGCGGTCCCGGACTCACGCCGAGGGGTGCAGCGGGTTGGGGACCACGCCGTGAACGGCGGCGTGCGGGCGCTCGGGCCGGTCGCGGTAGCCGTCCAGATGCAGACGGTTGCGGTTGAGGCACAGGCGCTCGATCGTCGGCGTCAGCATGTCGAAGATCTCGAACCGCTCCTTCAGCTCGGGGAAACGGGCGTGGTGGCGGAGGATCTCGGCACGGACGAGTGACCAGAATTCACCCTCCGGTACGTCCAGCTGTTCCTCGCAGAGCGGGGAGAGGTAGCGGAAGACGCCCACGAACAGCCCGGAGTGGATGAACTGGGTCAGGAAGGAGGGGTCCTCCGTCAGCAGGATGTCCCGGACACCCTCCGGCATCGTGTCGTGCTCGGGCAGCCGACGCGCGCTGACGTTCACGTCGTCGACGAAGTCCTTGATCGCGAGGCGGACCGGTACGTCGTTCTCGTCGAAGACCACGATGGCGTTCTCGCCATGGGGGGAGAACACCGTGCCGTAACGATAGAGGAAGTGCAGGAGCGGGGGCAGCAGGGCGGCGAAGAGCCGGGTCAGCCAGGCCGCCGGGGCCAGTCCGGAACGGCTGACGAGCTCGGCGGTGAAGGAACGGCCGCCGGGGTCCGTGTGCAGCAGCGAGGCCAGCGTACGGGCGCGTTCACCGGGTGCGAGCCTCGGCTGGAGGGGCTCCCGCCAGATCGCCCCGAGGATCTCCTTGAACTGGTAAGGCGACTCGGGGAGATGGTCGTAGAGGGGGTGCTCGACCGTCACCGAGGCCACCTCCCCCAGCAGGATGACGCCGCACGTGTCGCGGAGGAACGGATCGGCCTCGCACAGTCCCTGCACCCACGCGGTGACCTCGGGGGCGGCGAGGGTGCGTTCGGTGGGCAGGCCGCGCCAGACGAGGGTGTTGAGGATCGAGAGCGGCAGTTTGACCGTGTGCCGGTCGAGCCGCCCGACATTGGTGAAGGTCCGGATGGACTGCTGCGGCAGCCGGAGGTCGTCGTCGGTGTGCAGGGGCACGATGTCGCCGTCCGCGACGGCGGGGGCGAAGAGCGGGACGATCCACTCGTCCCACTGCCACGGGTGCACGGGGAGGAACAGGTACTCCGCGGGGTCGAGCCCCCTGCCGCGCAGCACGGCGGTGAAGGACTCGCTGACGCCCGGGTCCAGTTCGTGGCCGTAGAGGTCCCCGGGATCGGCCACACGGCCCACTCCCCGGTAGCTCGCTATGCGCGTGCTGACGGCGATCCACGGCAGTACGGTGGCGGACCGCGCCTCCGGGGCGAAGCGGGCGGCGTCGGCGGCGGAGAATCCGATGCGGCCCTTGTTCGCGACGAGCCAGGGGTGTCCCGTCTGGTGGCCTTCGAGCTCGGCGTAGGGGAGCCCGGCGAGCTCCGCGGCACTGAGGGCCGAGTGGTCGAGCCGGGCGTCGGCCGTGAGTGTGGCGGTCAGTTCACGGATGAGGTGGCCGAGCGTGGCCCCGTCGAGGCCGAGGAGCCGGCGGCCACGGGCGAGGAACCGCAGCGGGTCGTGGAAGGGTGTCCCGCCCCCGGCGCCCTCGCGGATCGTCGTGGGGTCCACGCGCCAGCTCCCGTAGACACCGCGCCGTGCCCGGAAGGACAGCGCTGTGCCGTCGTCGAGAGCCAGGGTGTAGTCGCCGGGCGACCCGGCACCCTCATCCGTCACCGGCAGCGGACGGATGACTTCCTCGTACGCGAACTCGCCGATCATCTTGGCGAGCAGCCTCGCCGCCGCCCGGTCCCAGACGGCCCGGTTGAGCTCCGGGGTGTCGAACGAAGTGTGAGGTTCCGCCGGATGACGGCTCGCAGGATATGTCGGCACGGGGACTCCTCCGGGTGGGACCGATGGGGTTCGAGCGGGCTGGGCGGTAGTGCGAGTTGTTCACAGCTGGTCACGATGGGCTCGGTCACGCACCATCAGGGCGGCGCGCTTGTCGGGCAGGTCCACTTCCCCGCAGAATCGGAATCCGGCGCTCAGGAAGGCGGACACGGACGGGGTGTTACGCAGGTCGGGCTCCGCGACGACCCGGGCGCAGAGCGGACGGTTGTCCAGCACGAGGTCGGAGACGGCCCGGAGCAGCCGGGAGCCGATGCCCCGTCCACGGTTGCCCACACCGCCGATGAGGAGATGGACGCCCACGTCGTTGGGCCGTGCGGGGTAGTGGCGGGCCAGAGGGTCCAGATCCGCCCGGTAGATCTCCCAGTAGCTCATGGGTGAGCCGTCGAGGACCCCGAGGCAGGGCACGCTGCGGCCGTCCCCGGCGAGCTGGTGCCCCAGGTGTGCGGCGGTGACCGATTCCGGTCCTGCCAGCTCCCAGAAGGCGGCGACCGCCGGATCGTTCATCCAGCGGCTGATCGTCGCGAGGTCGCGCTCCGCCTCCACCGCGACGAGCTGGAACTCCCCGGCCGGAGTGGTGACCGGGCTCCATGTGCCGGGACTGCCCACGAGAGCGGAGGAGTCGGCCGCCTCGGGGACGGCGGGGCCGTCACCGAGCAGGGCGAGGAGCTCTTCCGTGAGCCGCAGCTCCAGGGTGTCCTCGGAACCGGTGGCGTCGGACGGGTCGGCACCGGTCCCGGCGGGGGCATCGGCGTGATGCACCGTGACACTCTCCTCTCGTGGGTTCGGGCGGTCCTGACTCTCAGCCTCGGAGGGGGTTGGCGATGGTGACGTAGACGGACTGGGTGTCGACCGGCCCGACCAGTTCGTCGAGGCCGTG
Source organism: Streptomyces sp. NPDC055962 (assembly GCF_042270185.1). Taxonomy (NCBI): domain Bacteria; kingdom Bacillati; phylum Actinomycetota; class Actinomycetes; order Kitasatosporales; family Streptomycetaceae; genus Streptomyces; species Streptomyces sp. NPDC055962. The sequence goes on along the minus strand of NZ_JBHJYN010000013.1, from coordinate 68,306 downwards.
CATCCGGGTCATCAGATTGGCCTTGCAGCGCAGCTGGCCGGTCTCCAGCAGGTACGCGGGCAGGGGCGAGCCCAGTGACGCGGCGCCTTCGAGGAAGCGGCGGAACGCGGCGAGCAGCAGCCTTTCGTCCGCGAGGCGTTGGGCTCCGAAGGCCCCGATCAGCCCGAACACGTTGTTGATGCCCAGGTAGTAGGCGAGCCGCTCGTCGGTGACGGCGTCGGAGACGAACGTGTCGCTGACGGCTCCGATGCCGGGGAGCCGGCGCTCGAGCGCGCTCCGGTGGGACTCGCGGAAGTAGTACCCCTGGTTGTCGCGGTACCTGCCGCCCACGGGCCAGCCGTCGTGGTCGAGGAGCACGAGCGTGTTCTGCTGGTGCGCCTCCAGGGCGACCCCCGCGTGGGCGTCGAGCCAGAGGACGGGAAGGACGACCCGGTCGAGGTAGCGCAGGAACCACTCGGCGCACACGGCCCCGGTCGCCCGGCCCGTGCGGGCGGCCAGCGAGGAGATGGTGTCGGCGAGCCGCGAGTGCGTACCGGAACGGCCGGGCCACGGGCGGGGGGCGGTGAGGCTCGCGACGCACACCGCGTCGTCGTCCGGGCCGAAGGGGTTGTGGCGCAGCATCACGTCGAGGCCGGGGGCGGGGCTTCCGTCCGGGTAGTCGACGGCCAGCCACGCGGGGTCCCGGACGATGTCGAAGCCCGGGTGCGCCTCCCGCCAGCGGTCGGCCAGCCCGGTGCGGAGCAGCCGGTGGACCTCGGCTCCGCGGTGGAGCTCCTTACGAAGGTTCTCCCTGCGGGAGTTGGTGATGCGTACGCCCAGGGACAGCTTGAGCATCAGGTCGGTTCCGGGCCGGTGCACGGTACGGACGGAGGAGGTGGGGTGCCAGCGCTCCCCGTACGGGCCGAGGTCGTGCAGGAGGCCCTTCTCGCACAGCGCCACGACCTCGGGGCGGCGCAGGACCTCCGTGGCCTGCCACGGGTGGAGCGGGAGGGCCGCGGTCCCCCGGGGGAGACTCAGCCCGTCGGCGTGGGGCGCGAGGAGCGCCTCGGCGGCCACCGGCCGACCGGCCTTCGTCCACGACGAGTCCGAGGCCAGCACGGAGCGGTCCACGGCCACCCAGTGGAGCGGGAAGGAGCCGCGCAACTCGGGCGAGTAGAGCAGGACTTCGGACTCGGAGAGTCCTTCGCGGCTCTTGGGCGTGGGGTGCAGGGGGTGGCCGAGGACGAGGGACTGTTCGGCGGCGAGGAAGAGATCCGCCTCGGACGACGCGTCGGGCGCGCCGCGCCGGTCCGCGATGAAGGCAGCGGTGTGCCGCACGGAGTCGGCCACCCTGGCCACCAGGTCGACCCCGGCACTCCGCTCGCTCTCACGGCTCAGCAGCGCGGCCACGGTCACGGCGTCGGCGCCCGGGGCACCGACGGGCGCGTTCTCGAGCACCGGAGAGCCGAAGCGGTGCCAGCCTGTAGCGGACCAGTGGGCGACCGGGACCAGCAGGGCCGTGCCGCTCGCGGGCAGCGGGATGCGCAGGGTGTCCCCGTGCGGCCGGGGCAGGTCGTTCTCCCTGGTCCAGCAGCGCAACAGGTTCTCCGTGCCGGCGGAGTCCGCGGCCCGGAGCGGATCCGGATGGTCCAGCGGGTCCGGATGGTCCCAGGCGTCCGCGTGGCCGGGCCGGGCGGCGAATGCGGCTCCGGCCGGGCAGTCCGCTCCGGCACGCGGGGGTCCGTGGGGTCCGGCCTTCTGGCGCGGCACGGTCGTCGACTCGACGGCGAGCAGCCCGTCAGGGAGGTCATGTCCTCGCTGCTGGCTGGTGAGGGGGCCGTCGGCCTCGGGCGCAGGGGTGGGATTCACGGCGGTCTTCCTGTGAGGGGTCCGGGATCAGCGGGTCGGCCCGGCAGCGGCCCGGCGGTACGGAGAACGCTCGGCCGCTCTCAGCGCGTCGGCGAGACGGTCGACGACAGCCGTCGCCTGCTCGTCGGTGAGAGTGAGGGGAGGCAGCAGACGGACCACGGCGCTGTGCCGTCCTCCGACTTCCACGATGAGCCCCCGGTGCAGGCACTCCTGTTGCACCGCCGCGGCGAGGGCGGGATCGGGCGGCGGAGCCGCGCCGCTCTCCGCCGTGACGGCGACCGGCTCGGCCTCGGGGTCCACGAGCTCGATGCCGAGCATCAGACCGCGGCCCCGGACGTCACCGATGCTCGGATGGTCGGCGCTCAGCGCCTGGAGCCTGGCGAGCATGCGCGCGCCCAGCGTCCCCGCGCGCTCCGCGAGCCGGTTCTCCCGTACATACGCGAGGGTCGCGGCTCCGGCCGCCATGGCCAGCTGGTTCCCCCGGAAGGTACCGGCGTGCGCCCCCGGCCGCCAGAGGTCGAGCCCGGAACGGTAGACGATCACCGCCAGGGGCAGCGAGCCGCCGATGGCCTTCGAGAGCACCATGACGTCGGGTACGACCCCGCTGTGCTCGACCGCCCAGAACGTGCCGGTCCTGCCGACCCCGGTCTGCACCTCGTCCGCGATCAGCGCGATCGAACGCTCCTGGGTGATCTCCCGCATCCGGCGCATCCAGCCGACCGGAGCGGGATTCACCCCGCCCTCGCCCTGGAGGGGCTCCAGGATCATGCCGGCCGGCGCGGGCACACCCCCCTTGGGGTCGTCCAGGAGGTGTTCCGTCCAGCGCGCGGCGATCTCCGCACCGCGCTCCCCGCCGACTCCGAAGGGGCAGCGGTAGGTGAGCGGGAAGGGGAGCCTCGTCACCCCCGCGTCCGTGGCGCCTCCCGAGGCGGCCAGCGCTCCCGCGGTCATGCCGTGGTACGCGCCGGTGAAGGCGAGGAGTCCACTGCGCCCGCTCGCCACCCGCACCAGCTTGAGCGCGGCCTCGACGGCGTCCGTGCCCGCCGGACCGCAGAACTGGATGCGGGCGTCGTCGGCGAGCTCCCGCGGCAGCGTGGAGAACAGCTCGGTCGTGAAGGCGTCCTTGACCGGGGTGGCGAGGTCGAGCACGTGCAGCGGGGCGCCCGAGTCGATGACCTTCCTGATGGCCTCGAGCACCACGGGGTGGTTGTGACCGAGCGCCAGGGTGCCCGCCCCTGACAGACAGTCGAGATAACGCCGGCCGTCGGCTCCCTCGATGGTCATGCCCCGCGCGCGCACGGGCACGATCGGCAGGGACCGCGCATAGGTGCGGGCAGCCGATTCGCGCAGCGCCTGACGCCGCAGGATCCCCTCGTGCGCGGGGGGAATCGCCACCGGAGCTGGTTCGGTCACGGCCACGGCTGTCGGTCCTCCTGCGGTAACAGTTGCGTTGCGCCTCGGTACGGCCTCTTCGAGGGCGGATGCGGCAATGAACGCGGTCCGGGTGTCCCCCGTACGTACCAACGACGCGAACGGCAGGAGATCACGGGTAAATCGGAAGATCCTTGCGCAGCGGAACCGCGGCCCTGCCGCGCGCCGTCCCCATCGGCACCGGCATAGTAGGGGCCGCACCCGGGAAGGAGCCGCCGCTCCGGGAGTGTGCGCCGCACCCCGCCGTGCCGTGCCCGCGTGTCCCGAGTCCGCAGTGCAGTAACGAAGTCAGTGACGAAGTCCCAGGGGGATCACCAGATGCGACCCATGCGCCCGATCGACACCGCACGCCGCGGGGGGAGTGTCCGCCGCGCCCCCCGGGTGTTCGCCGCCTCCGCCCTCGCGGCCGTGCTGACGCTCACCGCCACGGCCTGCGGGCCGGAGGAGGACGGCGCGGCCGGCGAGCCGAGCAGTTCCACCGGCCAGGCGGCCGACGGGAAGGTCGTGATCCCGGACGACCTCAAGGACCGTCTCAAGGAGCACGGGATCGACCTCGACTCGTGGAGGGACGGCGAGTGGAGGAACTGGGACAGGGACAAGTGGCTGCGTGAGGCCAAGGACTACGTCAACCCGATCATCGAGGACCTCTGGGACCCGGACCGGATGCGGGAGGCGGACAAGCCCCCGGAGAACCCCGTCGACAACGACATCTCCGGCGACGAGGGCGTGACGGATCCGACCCCCTCCCCGGTCGAGGCGGCGAACCTGGGTACGCCCTACCACGACAGCGCGCCGACGTCCGGCAAGCTGCTGTTCGACGGCCCCGAGGGTTCGATGGTCTGCTCGGCGACCGTGGTGCAGGACCCGGCCCACCCGGGCAAGTCCAACATGGTGTGGACCGCCGGCCACTGCGTGCACGCGGGCAAGAACGGCGGCTGGTACCGCAACATCGCCTTCGTCCCGTCGTACAACGACAGCGGCCTGTCGACGGCGGAACTGGAGAACGCCTCGAAGGAGCAGATCGCTCCGTACGGCGTGTGGTGGGGCCAGTGGGCGCAGACCTCCGACCAGTGGATCAACCAGGGCGCCGCGACCGGAGGGCAGGGCGCTCCGTACGACTTCGCCGTGCTCCAGGTCGCTCCGGAGAAGGGATCGACGGGCAAGTCCCTGGAGGAGACCGTCGGTTCGGCACTCCCGGTCGACTTCAACGCCCCGGCCGTCCCGCAGATCGACAGCATGACGGCGACCGGCTACCCGGCCGCCCCGCCCTACGACGGCCAGAAGGCCCTGCAGTGCACCGATGAGCCGGGGCGCCTCGCCGTGTTCGAGGCACAGCCGACGATGTACCGCATCGGCTGCACGATGACCGGTGGTTCCTCGGGCGGCGGCTGGGTCGCGAAGGGCCAGGACGGCAAGCCGGCCCTGGTCTCCAACACCTCCATCGGCCCGGTGATGGCAGGCTGGCTGGCCGGCCCCCGGCTGGGCAAGGAGGCCGAGGGCGTCTACCAGGCGGTCAGCAAGAAGTACGCGGGGCGGTAGGACCGCGGTACGCGGGCCCCGGCGCGGCAGCCGTCGTGCCGGGGCCCGCGCGCGAGCCGGGCCCGCGCAGGAGAACCGGCCCGCACACGCAGGAGGCCGGGCACCCCAGTGACTGGGGTGCCCGGCCTCCTGCGTGTCTGCCGCGTCAGTGGGCGGCGGGGACGAAGACCGCGAGCTCCGCCCCCAGCTCCTCGTGGACACGTGCCCTGAGCAGGGTGCCCTCCGGGGTGTGCTCCTCGGAGATCACCTCACCCTCGGCGTGCACCCGGGAGACCAGCCCGCCCTGGATGTACGGCACGAGCGCCTCGATCTCCACGGACGGCCGCGGCAGCTCGGCGTCGATGAGCGCGAGCAGCTCGTCGATCCCCGCGCCGGTCCGTGCCGACACCGCGATCGCGTGCTTCTCGGTGCGCAGCAGGCGCTGGAGCACCAGCGGGTCCGCGGCGTCCGCCTTGTTGATCACGACGATCTCGGGTACGTCGACGGCGCCGACCTCCCGGATCACCTCACGCACGGCGGCGAGCTGCTCCTCGGGCACCGGGTGCGAGCCGTCCACCACGTGCAGGATCAGGTCGGACTCGCCGACCTCCTCCATGGTGGAGCGGAAGGCCTCGACGAGGTGGTGGGGCAGGTGCCGCACGAACCCGACGGTGTCCGCCAGGGTGTAGATGCGGCCGCTCGGTGTCTCGGCCCGGCGCACGGTCGGGTCGAGGGTCGCGAACAGGGCGTTCTCCACGAGGACACCCGCTCCGGTGAGGCGGTTGAGCAGCGACGACTTGCCCGCGTTGGTGTATCCGGCGATGGCCACCGAGGGCACCTTGTTGCGCTTGCGCTCCTGGCGCTTGATCTCCCGGCCGGTCTTCATCTCCGCGATCTCCCGGCGCATCTTCGCCATCTTCTCGCGGATCCGTCGCCGGTCGGTCTCGATCTTGGTCTCACCGGGACCACGGGTGGCCATGCCGCCACCGCCGCTGGAGCCGCCGCCGCCCATCTGACGGGACAGGGACTGACCCCAGCCGCGCAGGCGCGGCAGCATGTACTGCATCTGCGCCAGCGACACCTGCGCCTTGCCCTCACGGGACTTGGCGTGCTGGGCGAAGATGTCGAGGATCAGGGCGGTCCTGTCGACCACCTTGACCTTGACGACGTCTTCCAGGTGGATCAGCTGGCCGGGGCTGAGCTCACCGTCGCAGACAACGGTGTCGGCCCCGGATTCGAGAACGATGTCCCGCAGCTCCAGCGCCTTGCCCGAGCCGATGTAGGTGGCCGGGTCGGGCTTGTCGCGCCGCTGGAACACGGCGTCGAGCACCTGGGCGCCGGCCGTCTCGGCCAGTGCCGCGAGCTCCGCGAGGGAGATCTCCGCGTCATGGACGGTCCCCGATGTCCAGACACCGACGAGTACCACACGCTCCAGGCGCAGCTGCCGGTACTCGACCTCGGTGACGTCCTCGAGCTCGGTGGAGAGACCGGCGACGCGGCGCAGCGCCGCGCGCTCCGAACGGTCGAACTGCTCGCCGTCCCGCTCTCCGTCGATCTCGTGGCTCCAGGCGACGTCCTCTTCCATCAGGGCGTCGGCCCGAAGGCTCTCGGTGAGGCTCTCGGAGGTGGCTTCCGGGGCGCTCTGCGCGTCCTGCGCGTCCTGGGGAAGGGAAGAAGAGGAGGTCATTGGATCCTTACGTCGATAGAAGTCCGTTACGTCAGTCACAACGTGTGACCCCGCCGGAAGATTCCCCCGGGGGAGACCGACCGGCCGGCCGCCGTGCCGACGCGTCGATAGTGGCATGTCCCCGCCCGGCGCGTCACTCGGGTTTCGGTGCTCTGGCGGGGCTCCGCCCGGCCGCGGCGTCCCGGGGCGCGTCGGTACGCCAGTCCGGGTGGCCCGGCATCGGCGGGGTCTTCGTCCCGTACAGCCAGCCGTCGAAGAACGCCGTCAGGTCCCGGCCCGCGAGCGTGGACGCGAGGGTGGTGAACTGCTGGGTGGTGGCCGATTCGTCGCGGTGGGCACGTACCCACGTCCGCTCCAGGCGGTCGAACGCGGCCTCACCGATCTCCTCGCGCAGGGCGTACAGGATGAGCGCGCTCCCGTCGTACACGACGGGCCTGAACAGGCTGATCTTGTGGTCGGGAGTAGGGACGTCGGGGCGGGCGGGAGGGCCGCCGGCTGCGCGCCACGTGTCGGAGCGCGCGTAGGCCTCCCGCATCCGCCGCTCCAGGGGCTTCTTCGCGTGCTCCTCGGCGTAGCGGGCCTCGTACCAGGTGGCGTGTCCCTCGTTGAGCCAGAGATCGGACCAGGACCGCGGGGAGACGCTGTCGCCGAACCACTGGTGGGCCAGCTCGTGGACCATGACCGAGTCGACGTACCACGCGGGGTACCCCGCGTCGGTGAACAGGGAACGCTCGAAGAGGGAGAGCGTCTGGGTCTCCAGTTCGAAGCCGGTCTCGGTGTCGGCGACCAGCAGTCCGTACGTCTCGAACGGGTACGGCCCCACCTGCTTCTCCATCCACTCCAGCTGCGCCGGGGTCTTCTTCAGCCAGGGCTCCAGCTTCTCGCGGTCGGCCGCGGGCACCACGTCGCGTACCGGCAGGCCACGCGGCCCGGTGCGGTGCAGGACCGCGGAGCGGCCGATGGACACCTGGGCCAGTTCGGTCGCCATGGGGTGCTCGGTGCGGTAGGTCCAGGTGGTCGTGTCCGCGTGGTGCCGCTGTCCGGCGGGAAGGCCGCCCGCCACCACCGTGAACTGCTTCGGGGCGGTCACCCGGAAGGTGAAGTACGCCTTGTCGGCGGGGTGGTCGTTGCCGGGGAAGACGCGGTGTGCGGCATCGGCCTGGTTCGCCATCGCGAGACCGTCGGCGGTGGGGACCCAGCCCCCGTTGGCCTTGTCCCCGGTGGGGTCGCTCGTGTGCCGGACGGTGATCCGTACGGGTGCCCCGTCCGGGAGCGGGACGGGCGCGTCGACGACCAGGTCCTCGCCGGCGGTGGCGAACTCCGCATCCAGGCCGTTGACTTCGACGGAACGTACGGCGCCGCGGGCGAAGTCGAGGTTGATCCGGTCCAGGGGTGCCGTGGTCCGCGCGTCGATGGTGGTGACGGCATCGAGGGGTGCGGTGTTGCTGCCCTTGTAGGTGAACGAGATGTCGTACGCGAGGACGTCGTAGCCCGGGTTGCCGAGATGGGGGAACAGTCGGTCACCGATGCCGAGCGGCTCGGGTGCGGGCAGGGTGGCGGCGACGAGGGTGACCGACGCGGTGGCCAGCAGAGCGGCACGCAGTCGGCGCGAGGTGAGCGGCATGGACTACGGCTACCAGCGCTCACCGCCCACACGGGTGTGGCGCGCGCCGCACCACCCGAACGGGGTCGACGGGACGCGGCAAGGAGAGGCCCCCGGGGGCGGGCCGTCAGCCCGTCGCGGCGGGCTGCTGGGCCCGGCTCACGTCGTACACGCCGGGTACGTCGCGCATGGCGCGCATGAGGCCCGGCAGCCCTGCCGCGTCGGGCAGCTGCAGCGTGTAGGTGTGCCGGACGCGCTGCTCGGTGGGCGGCTCGACGGTCGCCGACACGATGGCCGCTTCCGCGGTCGCGATGGCCTCGGTGAGGTCGGCGAGGAGGCGGGGCCGGCCGAAGGACTCGGCGACGAGGGTGACGCGGTAGTCGGTGGTGCCGCTCCAGTCGCCCGGGTCGCTCCAGCGGGCCCCCACGGCGGCCCGGCCGGTGTTCCGCATGCGGGTCACCGCGGGGCACTCCTCGCGGTGGACCGTCACGGCCCCGCCGCGCACGGTGAACCCGACGATGCCGTCGGGCGGCACCGGGGTGCAGCAGCCGGCGAGCCGGACCGGCGCACCCGGCGCGTCGACGGCCACGCTCGGAGCCCTTCCCGCCGTCCTGCCCCGGCTGCTCTGCGGCTCGTCGGCCGGCTGGGCGTGCGGCCGCGGTGCGTCCGGCCGGCTCCGCTGGGCGCCTTGCGCGCTCTCGGGATGCGTGTCGAGCCATGCCGTGATCGCGATCCGGGCGGCGGGGGTTCGGGCGTGGTCGAGCCACTCCGGGGAGGGGCCGGACGAGGCGTCCTGGGCGAGCAGCAGCTGCACGGTGTCGCCGTCGTTCAGGACGGTGCTGAGCGTGGCCAGCCGGCCGTTGACCCGGGCTCCGATGCAGCCGTGCGCCTCTTCCCCGTACTGCGCGTAGGCGGCGTCGATACAACTGGCGCCGGCGGGCAGCCCGAGCCTCCCCCCGTCGGTGCGGAAGACGGTGATCTCCCGGTCCTGAGCGAGGTCGGCGCGGAGCGTGGCCCAGAACGTGTCCGAGTCGGTGGCGGACTCCTGCCAGTCGAGGAGACGGGAGAGCCATCCGGGCCGGGTCGGGTCGGCGCGCTCGCCGTCGGCAGGTTCGGCCTGGTGCGCCGTGGTGCTGCCGTCCTGGGTGTACGGATTGCCGAGCGCGACGACGCCCGCCTCCGCCACCTTGTGCATGCGGTGCGTCCGGATGAGGACCTCGGCGACGGCGCCCTCGGGTCCGACCACCGCGGTGTGCAGGGACTGGTAGAGGTTGAACTTGGGGGCCGCGATGAAGTCCTTGAACTCGGAGATCACCGGGGTGAGACAGGTGTGGAGCTCGCCCAGGACCGCGTAGCAGTCGGCGTCCTCCCCCACCAGGACGAGCAGCCGTCCGAAGTCGGTGCCCCGCATCTCGCCGCGTTTCATCCGTACCCGGTGGACGGACACGACGTGCCGGGGTCTGATGAGTACGTCGGCGCTGATGCCGGCGTCGCGCAGCGTGGTCCTGACGCTGTCGGCGATCTCGGTGAGCGGGTCCTGCGCGCCTTCCCAGGCGGAGATGAGGACCTGGGTGCGCTCGTACTCCTCGGGGTGGAGGATGGCGAAGACGAGGTCCTCGAGCTCCGTCTTGAGCGCCTGCACACCGAGACGTTCGGCGAGGGGGATGAGCACGTCGCGGGTGACCTTGGCGATCCTGGCCTGTTTCTCGGGGCGCATGACACCGAGGGTCCGCATGTTGTGCAGCCGGTCGGCCAGTTTGATCGACATGACCCGGACGTCGTTGCCGGTCGCGACGAGCATCTTCCGGAAGGTCTCGGGCTCGGCTGCGGCGCCGTAGTCGACCTTCTCGAGCTTGGTGACGCCGTCGACCAGGTAGCAGACCTCGTCACCGAACTCCTCCCGCACCTGATCGAGGGTCACCTCCGTGTCCTCGACCGTGTCGTGGAGGAGGGAGGCCGTCAAGGTCGTTGTCTCCGCGCCCAGTTCGGCGAGGATCAGAGTCACCGCCAGCGGATGGGTGATGTACGGCTCACCGCTCTTGCGCATCTGTCCGCGGTGGGAGGACTCGGCGAGGACGTAGGCCCTGCGCAGGAGGGAGAGGTCGGCGTCGGGGTGGTGCGCTCGGTGTGCCTCCGCGACGTGCCCGATGGCGTCGGGCAGCCGGTCACGGGAGACCGGCCCGAGCAGGGCGACACGGCCCAGCCTGCGCAGATCGATCCGTGGACGACCGCGCTTGCGAAGGGGAGCACCTGGATTGGTGGCCTCTGCGCTCATGGGGCACCTCCGGCAACGTCGACCGGCGGTGGAGAGGAGCGGATGCACCTCCGGGCCGGTGCTTGATGCTATCGACCCCACCACGTGGCGCAGTCCCGCTCTCGCTCAGCGTGAAACGGATCACCCATTCGAGCGAAGCTCTAACCGATCACCGTTTCGAGCCAGGAGGGGTCGATCACCCCTTCGGCGACGATCACCGCAGGTCCCGTCATGTCGATCCCGCCGTCCGGGAATTCGGTGATCATCAGGGTGCCGCCGGGCAGATCCACGGTGTAGGTGGCGGGGGCGCCGGTCAGCGCGGGGTCCACACCGTCCCTGCGTGCGGCCGCCACGGCCACGGCGCAGGCGCCGGTGCCGCAGGAGCGGGTCTCGCCGGAGCCGCGCTCATGGACCCGCATGGCGACGTGCCGCGGCCCGCGGTCGGCGACGAACTCGATGTTGACCCCGTCCGGGTAGACGGACTGCGGGCTGAACGGCGGTACGGAGCGGAGCTCCCCGGCGTGTGCCAGGTCCTCGACGAACGCGACGGCGTGCGGATTGCCCATGTTCACGTTGCGGGCCGCCCAGCTCCGGCCGCCGACCGTGACCGTGACACCGTCCTCCGGGAGCTCGGCACGCCCCATGGAGACGGTGATGTCACCGTGCTTGGCGATGTGCACCCGCTTGACCCCGCCCCGGGTCGCGACGGCCAGATCACCTTCGGCGACGAGGCCGGCGCGCCGCAGGTGGTGGGCGAAGACGCGCACCCCGTTGCCGCACATCTCCGCGATGGAGCCGTCGGCGTTGCGGTAGTCCATGAACCACTCGGCCTGCTCGGCCATGCCCCGGGCCTCGGGGTGTGCCGCGGACCGCACGACGTGCAGCAGCCCGTCGCCGCCGATGCCCGCCCGGCGGTCGCAGAGCCGGGCGACGACGGAGGCCGGCAGGTCGAGGGCGTTGTCCGGGTCGGGAACGATCACGAAGTCGTTCTCGGTGCCGTGGCCCTTGAGGAAGGAGATCTGCGAAGTGCTCACGAGCCAACTGTACGAGGCTTCGCCGACGGGCCGCCGATCCGGGTCCGGGCAGGTCAGCGGAGCCGGGCCACGCGCCAGACGGCCAGGGCCACCAGTACGGCGCAGACCGCCACGTACAGCGCGACCATGCGCCAGTCGGGGCGCTCGTCCGATCCCCGGCCGGGCAGGCCGGGCCAGGTGTGGCCCACGCGGCGCGCCGCCATCATGCCCCAGCCCGCGGCGCAGCAGCTGATCAGCAGTCCCAGCATCGCCACGACGGCACCGCCGCCGCCGAACTCGAACGCGAGGGGGAAGGCGAACATCAGGGAGCCGACCGCCGCCAGGCCCACGATGGGCGCGAGCTGCCAGATCCGCAGCCTGCGGGCGGGGCGGAGCTCGACCTCGACCTCGGGGGCCACCTGGTGTTCGTCCGGCCCGTCAGGGCTCAGGCGTCCTGCCTCGTGCTGCGTACCCGGTGCATCTCGGTCTGTGTCGCGAGGGCCGGCCTCCATCGCCACGCGCCCTCCCAACTCGGACTCCACTGGTCGATCGATGCTCGATGATGGCACGGCGGAGACCGCCGAATTGACGGCCGGAGCTTCCCGATGCCATCACGTGATCAGGCTGTTACAGCGCCGCTTCAGGGTTTATGCAGGTCAGACGCGTGCTGCTAGTCGGCGAGTCAGCGGCAGGTCAGCAATAGCCGCAGGTCAGCGCCGGATTGACCGGCCGCGACCATCCGGAGAAGGGACCATGTCGAACAAGCTTGCGCGGGGCGCGAGGAGCCTCTTCAGGCCCTGAGAGCGCCCCGCCCGTCGAGCTTCCCGCACCTCTGCACGATCCGCTTCCGCGACACGCGATTTTCCACCGGTGTGGGACGCCGCACGCCTCGCTCCTCATGCAGGGGCCGGGTTTTGAACCAGCGGCCGCGACAGGGGGTCGCGTCTCGTTCGTCGACCGGTGATCACGAGCTGCAGCGCGAGACCGTGGTGGACGTCGGCCGCGGAGAGGCCGACGAGGACGGGCAGTCCGTTCGCGTCCGACAGGACGTGCGTCCTGGAACCCGCCGCACCTCGGTCCGCAGGGCTCGGACCTGTGAGATCGCTCCCGCTTCACCCCCAGGTGAGCTGAGTCGAGCCCGGGACGAGTCGAGCAGACCGGCGTCGTGCAGGCGGTGCAGGATCTCGTCGTGGAGCCGGCCCCGGACGCCGGCTCCGGACCGGATCAGGCACCTGCGGTGGCCCGTCGGCGTCGGCATCCGGAAGCTCGGCGGCAAGAGGAACAGTCCGACTCCACGCACTCAGCACCATGGCCGACCCGACGAGCTGGACCGCCGGAGGACATAGCCCTCCAACTCGACACAGGGCACGCCAATCTGACGCCCCGTCACCGTCGCAGTCGTCGAAGACGCCGTGCGAGGGCCATGACCCCCGACCCTCCGGCGCACCACCCATGCGCCGGGTCACCTCCTTCGTTCCCTTCGGCCCCGGCGTTCGCGAGCCCGACATCACATTGGCGCAACGAAGCCCGGCTTGGTCATGAACATGCTTGCCAGGTCGGCCGACCGGATGTGAAGATCCACTTCGCATAAATGATCTATCGATGGAGATCTGATGAAGAGCATCCGCTTCAAGAAGAAAGCAGCAGCCTTCGCTACGTCCTTCGCGGCCGTGGTGGCTGTGATGGCGACCGCCGGTCCGGCTCATGCGGCGGAGTACAAAGTCATGGACAACTGCGATGTTCCGTGGATCACCTGCTCGTACGGCGATCTGTGGCTGTTCTACAACACGAAGCAATTCGCCGTCCAGGACGGCTATATCAAGTCGGCGTTCACGAGCTTCTACGGCAACGTGTCCGACCACTCGGGTACGAGCCAGTACCAGGGATCGTCACTGACGACCTACCGGTATGTCTTCGGCAACGGCGGCAACGGCAACGGCGAATACATGAAGAACAATGCCGGGTCGGTACAGAACTGCGCCCGGGATGACAACTACCGCGTGTACTACAACTCCGGCTACGGCGGCACGTCCCAGTACTTCGCGAAGAACGGGCCCTACGGGGACTGCAACCTCACCGACCTGATCTCCGCTTTGCACAACAACAACGCATCCTCCCACTTCGGTTAAAGAAGGATTTCTCCGTGAAGCACACCAAGCGGATAGCCACCGCAGTAGCCCTGACCGCTTCGGCCTTCCTGGTCAGCGCCTGTTCCTCCGGCACGACTCAGGACACCACGAAGATCGCGGCCGACAGCAAGACGATCGTGAACAAGGCCAACTGGCCCGAGAAGGTCCCCACGAGTGGCCTGACCAAGAACCTGACCCTTCCGCTGGAGGAGTACATGGCTTCCTACGCGGATCAGGTCGCCGTCGAGCAGGCTGCCACCGATCTCCAGCAGTCCTGCATGAAGGAGTACGGCATCGAGCTGGCGTTGCCGCGAGCGGGCGCCAACCCCCCTCCCAGCGATAACGATGTCAACATCGAACGTCGCTACGGCATCACCGACCGGGCCGAAGCGCAGAAGTACGGCTACGAGCTCGCCCCCGCGCTGCGGGAGCACACCGAGCAGCCCCTGCGCGATCTGTCCGATGTCGAGGTCGAGATCCTGACCGGCCACACCAAGCCCGAACCTCTCAAGGCACCTGAGGGAACCAAGGCGGGAGTGACGTCGAGCAGCCCCGGCCAGGGCGTCAAGCCCGCTCGGGCCGAGCACAACGGGAAGAAGTTGAAGACGGGCGGCTGCATCGGCTGGTCCAAGGACCAACTCGGCGCGCAGGAAGCCGACCCGATCGCCGTGGCGGAGCTCGCCGGGGACAGCCTGACGCAGTCGATGCAGGACACCAAGGTCATCAAGGCCATCGGTGCGTGGTCTTCGTGCATGGACGGCAAGGGCCATGCGGGACTTGCCGATCCGTACAAGGCGATGGACCAGGGCGTCACGAACGACGGGCAGCCGTCGCAGGAGTCCATCGCCCTGGCGGTTGACGACATCGACTGCAAGACGCAGACAGATCTGGTCAAGGTCTGGTCCGATGTGGAGACCGCGATCCAGAACGAGCAGATCGCCGGCGACAAGAGCCGACTGACCGGGATCAAGTCGCAGCACGGCAAGGAAGTCGCTGCCGCGCGCAAGCAGATGGCTGCCTCCTCCCAGTGAGCGCAGGAGCAGCCCTGCCCGGACTTCGTACGGCCAGGGCGATGGGTCTGCTGGCGGCGTCCGTGCTGGCCGCCGGGTGCACGCACGACGCCGCTGAACGAGCCACCGAGCCACCGAGGCCGGCGACTTCGAGCGTGGCGCAGAGCATTCCTCCACCGCGTTCCTCGCCCGTGCCGTCGGTGCACTCCGAAGGACGTGTGCGCGTCCTGGAATACGGAGATCTGGTCGTGCGTGCCACGCCGGAGAGCGGCGGGGTGCGGACCGAGATCGAGGTATCCAATACCTACGCACGGAACGCGACGTATTCGATCAAGATCAGCATCGCCGACGGTAAGGGCTGGACCGCCTACAACCAATTCTGGCTCCAGGACGTCCCTTCTGGTGAAACCGGGCGTGATGAAGCGGTGATCGGCTCCGAGGACATGGGTCCGGTTCCGCGCATTCCGAAGATCTACGTCGACGAATTCACCCCCCTTGTCGATCATGAGTAGGAAAGGCAGTAAACCTCTGCGCGTGTGAGGCAGAGGAAATACGCGGCGGTGATGGCGGCGGCGACGGCGATCATGTCCTCGTCGTTGTCCGCCTCCCGCAGGCCCAGGGACCGAAGGTCCCCGAGGATGCCGTTCAAGGCGACAGGAGCCTGCCCGAGGCGACGAGCAGACCCCACGCAGTCGGCAAGAAGAACCGCGCCTCCGTCCTGGGCGAGAACTTCTCCTTGCCCGTCAGGACGTGGCCCCGTATACCTCCGGTGACGGCACGGCTTTCACGTCCTGACGGGCAAGGAGAAGGAGAGCTACGAGTTCAGTACCGTAGCCACCCTGCGAAGTCGGATTCGATGCGGATATCTGGACAGGTAACGCGTGCGTGACCGGATCCAGGACATACGCGGCCGTCGCCCACACGCCTCGGACCTTCACAACGACCCCGAGCTGATGGTGCGCGGCGCCTTCACCGCCGTCGTCGAACTGGGCAGCGGCAGGTGGCCGAGCTGCCGCTCACCGCGTCGCTCGCCCATTTTTCCCCGGGCCGCGCCACCGGGGACGATGTCGTGTCCACGCAGCTGAGTGACGACGGGGACGAGCAGCGGAAGGACCTGGCTGATCGCCGTGGACGCGGCCTCCGGCAAGCAGTCTCAGCCGGTCGCCTTCCCCGGTCAGGTCACCTCGGCTGCTCCGACTCCGCACGGCATCGCGGCCGGTCACGGCAGGCTCGTCCCCATCAACGGGACGAAGGACGTTCGGCTCGGCCGGCCGCATCTCGTGCAGATTCTGCCGGGCCGCGGCCTCATTCCCGTTCCACATGCGACGCCGGCCCGTCATGCCGGATCCGAAGCCGAGCTTCTGGGACAGGCGTTCCACTGGATGCCGGTGTGCAGCACGAACAGGATCCCTCACAGGACCTGCCGGTCCGTGACCGGCTTGCGACCCAGGTAGCTGAACCGTCTCTCCCGCTTCGGCAGGAGCAGCTCGATCCGCTCCCACCGGTCATCCGGCACGATCGACGGCGAAGCCTTCGTTCCTTTGTCGGGTCATGACGACGGACGCGCCGACAGGCGCAGCTCACCGTCGGGCATGAAGTCGAGCACGACGGCATCGAGGAGGCTACCGATCGCTGGGAGGTCTTTTGGGGCCGGGTGTGCCAGGTGGTCGATGAGGTTCACGAAGTCGATGAACGCCCGAGCCTGCGTGACGGGCTCGACCAACTCGACTTCCACGCCGAAGCGTCCCCGGTGCCCTGTTACTCGGCAGCGGACCGGCTGGAGCGGACGAGCCTACTGGCGGCCCGATGCAGAGGGTTGTCAGTCACAGCTGGACAGCGTAGGACCGCGCACGCTGTCGGCTGATCCTTCTCCAGCAGATGAGTGCGCAGGCGAGGAGGACCAGGCCTCGTGCAGGTCGAGGCGTCGTTGGTCACGCCCTGCCGAAACCGTTCGACACGATCCTGTCACGAGCTCCTGGAAACAGCTCGCGCCTTCTCGAGACTGAGTTTCCACGCGGACCTGTAGGCCCGTATCTGAGCCGTATGCGACGAGATTTCGTCCCTTTGGTAGCTTGCTTCAATGGTTTGGCGGCGCGCGATGTAGTCGACAGACTTCTTGCACTTGACATCCGTAATGGCCATGGCAGTCTCTGCCGCTCCTGGCGGACGTATTGAATCCCCCTTCGTGAGCCCGGAGTCCGACCATGAGCCGGCGGCAACCAGGGGATCAGACCGATGATGTCCCGAGGCTCGCATGCAGGTGCTCCACTCGCCGTCAAGTGCACGCACATTCTTGTCGGCCTGGGCGTGCTGCCAAGCGGCACTCGAAGCGGCCGCCACCGGATCGGCGAGGCGGATCCACTGCATGGCCAGTTCCTGTCGTGCGCGCTCTCTGCAGCCGGGACCGCCGCCACCCTCTCCGGTGTAGGCATTCATAGTGGCAGGGGCTACGCCGGCAAGACGCTCCTTGCCATCCTTGTCCCACTGACGCTGTTCCGCCCGAGTGACCCCGATGGGAGGGGGCAACTGGTAGCCGTACTGGGAGGCCATGGCTTCATCGCTCACAGCGTAGCGGCGTTCGTTGGGCGAATGGCTCCGCCCCAGCGGTCTGAGTGGCGCCGGCCAACTCATACCGCGTCGCTTCATGCACTCATTCGCCAGAACAAACTCCGCTTGCTCAATGACCTGTCGATCCTGGGCACTCAATCTGTACGAGTCCAGCGGGAAAGCCAGGGGATGCGGGACCGGGCTGGACGTGGTCATGGGCCGGGACGCCACTTTGGGTTCGGCTCCGTCTTTGTGCGTGGAACCTTCGGCCGTGCACCCCGAGAATCCGGCACAGAAAAGTATGGCGACCACGCCTTGTGTGACTTTCCGTCGCATCGAGTTCATGCGAGAGGTACCCTTTCCGAATTCGAGTCTTGCGGGCGTTGCCGTTGCTTTACCCTCAATAACGCCCGCAATCCTCGTCGCCGCTAGTTGGGGCAAGCGGCGTTACTCCAGAAGCAGTGTGATGACACCTTGTTGTCCGTGGCCGAACTCAAGTCGTTCAACGTGGCCCCCGCCCAGGCGGTCGCATAGTCACCCGTGTAATTTGCATTGGTGAACAAATATGCAGTGGTGTCCGGGTCGAGGTTCTTGACCGAGGTCACGCTGTTGTCGATCGAGATACTCGTACCGAAATATGTTCCCGTATACGACGGCTTGCTATAGAGCGTGTCATAGACGATACCGCTGGCGTTCGCGTCACGATACAGGCAGATCTCCCCTCCGCCCGATGAATTACAGACCCCGTCGTACGACGCCGCTTCCACCGGCGAGGCGAGTGCGACCATCCCGAGCGCAGCAGTTACACAAGCAAGAACGTGAATCCTACGCACAATGCGTCCCTTTCGTCCGACACTGCAGTGACGTGCATAATTCGACACGACACTAGACGTCGTGAAGGGCGTTGACCAGTATTGCAAAGTGCATTGAGTCCGACATTCCCCTTGTGTCAAGCGACGCGATCTCGCCAAATAGCTCTTCTGGCCTGAAGGTGAAGCCATCGGCGGGAGCCGAGGTGTGTCCATTCAGGAATTGTCTGGAAACAAGTCGCGGCTTCCAGTTGCGGGACTCGCTGTTGCGGCAGGAGGAGGCCGGAGGGGATCGAGTACGCCCCGGCTGAGAGGGGCCAGGCTTTGTTGCCGCATCTGGACGAGCGTCGGCGCCGGCCGGCCATGGGAGCGGGAGCGCTGTTGCTGGGGCATGGTGGTTCGTCGCTGCCGCCGGGCCGCGACCCGACGGCACCGCTGCGGTGGGCGATGAAGCCGCAAGCGGCGCTGACCCGTCAGGGCCGCCGGGTCTCCTGACACGGTCGCCGGTTCGCTGCGAGAGGAAGGCCTCGGTCTGCGGGCCGACGCCAGGACCATCGAAGATGCTCAGCACCCCGGCAGGGACGCTCCATGGACAGCAGAAGAAGGAGCTGATCGGCGAGTACAAGATCACCGGCCGCGCACGGCAGCCCCGAGGGGCAGGACACACGGCCTCTGGCCGGTCAGGGAAGGCGGTCGAATACGCAATCCATGACAGGGCGGCGAGCACCGGACGGGTCAGCGTCGGCACCGATCACGACACCGCGGTGTGCGCCCTCACCTCGGCCCTCCCGCCGAGTGCGGTGGTGCTCTCGATGGACGAGGAATCCGCACGATCGCCGATGTCACATGCTCGACGGCCCGATCAGGGCCCACTGCACCGCCGTCGAGTCGCACGGGTGCGGCTTGCGTCACTCACCCTGCCGCCCCGGCAGGCGACCTGCGGCGAATCCACGGGTTCCTGCGGACGGCCACAGTCGGATCGCACAGCGAATTCCCGGACCCACCTGCACCCGCCCCGGCTGGCCGGCCATCAGCACAGTCAGCAACAGGTCAGCACTCATCCGCACAAGCGGTACCCAACGGTCGAAGGCTGATGAAGCCCCGGCACCTGGGACTCTGGCCGAGTTGCGTCGATGCAGCGCTGAAGCTTTCTCCTACACGTGGCTCTCCCGTCACGCGATCAGGCCGAGACCGCCCGTTCGACCAACGCCAGCGCCCGGTGCGGGAGTTCTCCGCGCTGTCCCTCGGAGCCACTCAGCCAGCGGACGCGCGGGTCGCGGCGGAACCACGAGTCCTGACGGCGCGCGAAGCGTTTGGTGGCGCGCACGGTCTCGGTGCGCGCCTCCTCCTCGGTGCACTCCCCCGCGAGTGCCGCCAGGACCTGCTGGTAGCCGAGCGCCCTCGAAGCGGTCCGCCCCTCCCGCAGGCCGCCGGCCTCCAGTGCGCGCACCTCGTCCACCAGACCGGCCTCCCACATCCGGTCGACCCGGGTGCTGATCCGCTCGTCGAGCTCGGGGCGTTCGACGTCCACGCCGATCTGGACGGCGTCGTAGACCGCCTTGTCGCCCGGGAGGTTGGCCGTGAAGGGCTTGCCCGTGATTTCGATGACCTCCAGGGCGCGGACGATCCGGCGCCCGTTGCTCGCCAGGATGGCGCGGGCGGCCTCGGGGTCGGCGGCGGCGAGGCGGGCGTGCAGGGCGCCGGAGCCGGACTCCGCCAGTTCCTGTTCGAGCCTGGTGCGCACCTCGGGGTCCGTGCCCGGGAACTCCAGGGCGTCGATGGCGCCCTTCACGTAGAGGCCGGAGCCGCCCACCAGGACGGGGGTCCGCCCTTCGGCCAGCAGCCGGTCGATCTCGGCGCGGGCGAGCCGCTGGTACTCGGCGACGCTCGCGGCCTCGGTGACGTCCCAGATGTCCAGCAGGTGGTGGGGGACGCCGAGGCGCTCGGGAGAGGTCAGCTTCGCGGTGCCGATGTCCATGCCCCGGTAGAGCTGCATGGAGTCGGCGTTGACCACCTCGCCGCCGAGCTCCTGGGCGAGGAACACGCCCAGATCGGACTTCCCGGCGGCGGTGGGGCCGACGACGGTGATGACGCGGGGGCTGGGAGCTGCTCTTCTCACCGGGACAGTCTCCCAAACTTCGGGACGCGCCCCGACCGGGAGAACCGGCACGCGCTTGCGAGGAGCGCCTTCCGGCCCGCTCCCCGCCGGGCACGGACGGACACGGCGAGTCACGCATGATTGCGCACAGACGGGTAAAATGTGACCCACAGTCCCCCAGCACGGAAGGTGCCCCATGGGTTTCCTGGACAACCTGAAGGCCAAGCTGGCCCCGGCCAAGGAGAAGGTCGGCGACCTCGCGCAGCAGCACGGGGGCAAGATCGACCAGGGCCTCGACAAGGCAGCCCGCACCGTCGATCAGAAGACCAAGGGCAAGTACAGCGACAAGATCGTGTCCGGTACGCAGAAGGCCAAGGACGCGGTCGACCGCCTGGGCAACAAGAACGAGGGCGGGACACCACCGCCGCCCGCGTCCTGACCCGGGTACCGACGGAGACCGGGGGCCGCGGAGCGGGATCGCTCCGCGGCCCCCGCGCATGACGGCGACGGACCCGCCGGGTTCACCGGCGGGCGGCGGCGCCCCGGCCTCGGTTCACGACCAGGCGGCGACGGCGTAGCCCACGCCGTAGGGGGCGTCCTCGTACAGCAGCCGCCCGTCCAGACCCGCGCCCCGGGCGGCGCCCGCGAGCACCTGCCAGGGTGCCCTGCCCGCCGCCTTGAGCTCGTACGCGAGGGTCTCGTCCAGGGCGCTCAGCGCGGCCACGTCCGCGCGGCCCAGGGCCCGGGCCGCCTCGGCGTCGAAGCCGGCCGCCCTCTCGTCCAGGTAGCCGGGCGCCTTGACCGTACGGCAGGCGCTGCCGTCACCCATGACGAGCAGGGCCACCCGCTCCGCCCTGGCCGCCAGGTCGGCCCCGGCCCTCAGGCAGCGTTCGGTGGTCAGCGTCTCCCCCACACCGAGACCTTCGGCCGGAGGGCCGCTCCACCCGGCCCGCCCGAGCAGCCACGCGCCGACGGAGAGGGACGCCGGGAGCGGACGCTCCGGGGCGGCGGCCCCGGCGGGCGGCTCCCCCAGCTGCACGGTCAGGTCGACGCCGAAGGCGGCGAAGGAGCCGGCCGAGCCCGGGAGGAACGGGCCCCGGTCGTCAGGCCCGGCGGGCCCGGCGACGATCAGCAGGTCCGGCTGGGAGGCGGCGAGCACGCCCAGTGCGTCGAGGCAGGCGTTCCTCGCGGCGTCGAGCTCGGGCCCGGCGCCCGCGGCCACCTCGGGAACCAGGAGCGGCGGGCAGGGACAGACGGCGGCGGCGACAAGCATGCCGGTCAGCGTACTCAGTCGCAGCCGCACCCAGGGGTGGCGGCCGCGGGCAGCGGCGCCGGGGCGCCGATGCCGGGCAGTCCGAGCATGACCCCGGCGGGCTGTGCGGCAGGAGCGGCCGTGCGCTTCTCCCAGGCGTCGCCCGACCGGGTGCGGCGGACGCCGAGGGGCACGCCCTCGGCGAGCAGGTGGTGCGGAGCGGCGTAGGTGATCGCGACCGTGACGACGTCCCCGGGGCGTACGTCCTCGGCCGGCTTGGTGAAGTGGACGAGACGGTTGTCGGGAGCGCGGCCGGACAGCCGGTGCGTGGCACCGTCCTTGCGTCCCTCGCCCTCCGCGACCATGACCTCGATGGTCCGGCCCACCTGCTTCTTGTTCTCCTCCCAGGAGATCTCCTCCTGGAGGGCCGACAGGCGCATGTACCGCTCCTGCACGACCTCCTTGGGGATCTGCCCGTCCATGTCGGCGGCGGGGGTGCCGGGGCGCTTGGAGTACTGGAAGGTGAAGGCGTTCGCGAAACGGGCCTCGCGCACGGCGTGCATGGTCTGCTCGAAGTCCTCCTCCGTCTCCCCGGGGAACCCGACGATGATGTCGGTGGAGATGGCGGCGTCCGGCATGGCGGCACGCACCTTCTCGATGATTCCGAGGAAGCGCTCCTGCCGGTAGGAGCGGCGCATGGCCTTGAGGATCGTGTCCGAGCCCGACTGCATCGGCATGTGCAGCTGCGGCATGACGTTCGGCGTCTCGGCCATCGCCGCGATCACGTCGTCGGTGAAGTCACGCGGGTGGGGCGAGGTGAACCGCACGCGCTCCAGGCCCTCGATCGTGCCGCACGCCCGCAGCAGCTTGGAGAAGGCCTCCCGGTCGCCGATGTCGGAGCCGTAGGCGTTCACGTTCTGGCCGAGCAGGGTGATCTCGCTGACGCCCTCGGCCACGAGTGCCTCGATCTCGGCCAGGATGTCGCCGGTGCGGCGGTCCTTCTCCTTGCCGCGCAGCGCCGGGACGATGCAGAAGGTGCAGGTGTTGTTGCAGCCGACGGAGATCGACACCCAGGCGGCGTAGGCGGACTCACGGCGGGTGGGCAGCGTCGAGGGGAACGCCTCCAGGGACTCGGCGATCTCGACCTGCGCCTCCTCCTGGACCCGGGCGCGCTCCAGGAGCACCGGCAGCTTGCCGATGTTGTGCGTGCCGAAGACGACGTCCACCCAGGGGGCGCGCCGGACGATCGTGTCGCGGTCCTTCTGCGCCAGGCAGCCGCCGACGGCGATCTGCATCCCGGGGCGTTTGGTCTTCATCGGGGCGAGGCGGCCGAGGTTGCCGTAGAGCTTGTTGTCGGCGTTCTCGCGCACCGCGCAGGTGTTGAAGACGACGACGTCGGCGTCACCGTCGGAGCCCTCGGGGGCGCGCACGTAACCGGCGCCCTCCAGGAGACCCGACAAGCGTTCGGAGTCGTGGACGTTCATCTGGCACCCGTAAGTGCGTACCTCGTAGCTCTTCTGGACGTCCACTGCTTCGCTCCGGTTGCCGCTGGTCATGGGACAAGGGTAGGCGGTACCCGGAGCACGCCCCTACGCCGGAGCCCGGGCGCGACGCGCACGGCAGCCTCGGGGGCGGGCCGCCCCTGCCGCCCCGGGCCCGGGCTGCGGCGTCCTCACGCGGAACGCCCGGCCGGGCCGGCTGTGTCCGCGGGCCCGCGGACAGCGGGGGCCGTCCCGGTCCGGAGACCCGGGGGGCCGTTGAATGCCTCGTTCCGTTCTCTTCCTATGCTGATCTTCCACGCTCGAAAGGTGCATGTCATGGTCCTCTCTCTCCTCCGCGGCAGGCGATCCAAGGAGGCCTCCGGCGGCGGTGCGAGATTCGCTCTTCCCGTACCGGCCGGGGCCGGAACCGTCACCTGCGAGGTGATCGACCCGATGGGCCAGCCGCTCGGCGGCGCCGAGATCACGGTGACCGCCCAGGAGACGGCCCGCACGGTCGCGAAGGGCACCACGGACCTCTACGGCATGTTCGTCGCGGCCCTGCCGCCCGGCGACTACCGCCTGCTGATGACGGCCGAGGGGATGCAGCCGGCCAGCTGGACCTTCGGGATCGCCGCGGGCGAGACCCTGTCGATGGGCCGCGTGCAACTGGACGTGGCCCGGCAGCTGGAGCCCCCTGCACCCGGCACCTGGCTCTTCGATCCGCCGCACACCGCGATCCGCTTCATCGCGAAGCACGTCGGGATGGCCAACGTGCACGGCCGCTTCACCGCCTTCGAGGGCGGGGTCCGGATCGCACCCGTCGTCGAGGACTCGCAGGTGGAGATACGCATCGACGCATCGAGCATCACCACGGGCAACAAGACCCGGGACAACCATCTGCGGTCGGCCGACTTCCTCGACGTGGAGAACTACCCGCACCTCCACTTCGCGAGCAGGCGCTTCGTGTACCGGGGCGGGAACAACTGGACGGTGCAGGGAGGGCTGACGATGCACGGTGTCAGCCGCTCCGTCTCCCTGGACACGCAGTACCTGGGAGCCGTCAACGGCGGATACGGCGAGGAACTGCGCTGCGCGGCGCGCGCCACGGCCGAGCTGCACCGCGAGGACTACACCCTGAACTGGCGCAACATGCTCGCCCGCGGCATCGCCATCGTCGGGCCCACGATCCAGCTGGAGCTGGACATCCAGACGATGTTCCAGGGCCCCGACACCCCCACGCCCCCGGAGTGACGGCGGAGGGGGCCTCCCGTCCCGCGGCCCGGAGGCCCTGACCGCGGGAGGAGGACGGGCCGCTGGGGCACGGCTGTGACCTGTCCGCCCTGGCCAGCACGGGCCGGCGAATGGCAGGATCGCGCCATGCTGCACGCACTGTCCCGTTTCGGCCGGCGACGCACCCTTCAGGGGGGCGCCGCCGCCGCCGTCGTGCTCGGACTGCTGCTGTGGTGGGTCCTCCCGATCGGGGAGGAGGAGCCGAGCGGCTCGCTCACGTTCTCCACCGGCGTGCGGAGCGGGGTCTACCAGCGCTACGGCCAGCGGCTGGAAGGCGCCCTGGCCAAGGACATGCCCAAGGTGTCCATAGGGCTGCAGACGAGCGAGGGTTCCCAGCAGAACGTCGAACGGGTGGCGACGGGAAAGGCCGACTTCACCATCGCCACGGCCGATGCCGTCGCCACGTATCTGCGCAGCGGGAAGGCGGGCGCCGACCGGCTGCGGGGCTGCGTCCGCCTCTACGACGACTACGTCCAGCTGATCGTGCCCAGGGACTCCGGGATCCGGACGGTCGCCGATCTGCGCGGCAAGCGGGTCGGCGTGGGGCAGGCGGGGTCCGGGGTGCTTCTCGTCGCCGACCGGCTGATGACGGCGGCGGGCCTCGATCCCACGGCCGACATCACCCCCGTCCACGCGGGCATCGACACCATGCCGGAGAGGCTGACGGACGGACGGCTGGACGCCTTCTTCTGGTCGGGCGGCCTGCCGACCGGCGCGGTGCAGGACCTCTCGGAGAGGTTCGCGATCCGCCTGGTGCCCCTCGACGAGAAACTGATCACCGAGCTCCAGGCGGCCGGCGGGTCCACCCGCTACTACCGTTCGGCCGTGATGCCGGCGGACGCCTACCACGACGCCCAGCAGGGGCAGGAGGTGCAGACGGTGGCGGTCTCCAATCTGCTGATCACCACGGACCGGGTGGATCCGCTGACGACCGAGGCGTTCACCCGGACCGTGATCGACAGCCGCGACCGGATCGGCCGCGAGGTGCACTCGGCGCAGCTGGTGGACCTGCGGACGGCGATCTACACGGATCCGCTGCCCCTTCACGAGGGCGCCAAGCGCTACTACCGCTCGGCCAAGCCCTGACGGGACGGTGCGGGTCTCACACGTGCGGAGGATTGCGCGGCACCGTCACGGTGACCCGCAGGCCGTGCGGCTCGTGGGTGCCGTAGCCGATCGTCCCGCCGCCCGCCGCGAGCAGCGCACGCGAGATGGAGAGGCCGAGCCCGGACCCCTTGACGTTCTGGTGCCGCCCGCTGCGCCAGAACCGGTCCCCGACGCGCTCCAGCTCCTGTTCCGTGAGACCGGGCCCGCGGTCCGCGACCACGACGGTCGCGCTCTCCCCGTCGGATCCGGCCGTGACCCTGACCTCCTCGCCCTCCGGCGTGAACTTCAGCGCGTTGTCGATGACGGCGTCCAGCGCGCTGGACAGCGCGATCGGGTCCGCCCAGCCCGTCACCGCGGGCGCCCCGTCCTGCGTCAGCCGCACGCCCTTCTCCTCGGCCAGCGGGCGCCACGAGGCGACCCGCTCGCCGGTGAGCGCCGCGATGTCCGTGAGCTGCAGGTCCGCCGCCGCGTGTTCGGCCAGCGCGAGGTCCAGGAGGTCGTCCAGGACCTGCGCGAGGCGCTTGCCCTCCGTACGGACCGAGGCGATCTCCTCGTTGCCCTCGGGGAGTTCGAGTGCGAGGAGCTCGATCCGGAGCAGGAGAGCGGCCAGCGGGTTGCGCAACTGGTGCGAGGCGTCGGCCACGAAGGCCCGCTGCTGCTCCAGCACGTCCTCGACGTTGTCGGCCATCTCGTTGAACGACCTTGCCAGCCGCCTGAGTTCGGGGGGACCGCCGGACGCGACGACCCGCGACCTCATCCGGCCGCTCGCGATGTCGTGGGTGGCCGCGTCCAGCACGCGGACGGGCAGCAGCACCCAGCCGGTGAGCCGGATCGCCGCACCGACCGCCACCAGCATGGCCACGGCCTCCCCGAGAGCGATGAGCAGCCAGCCGCGCACGGTCCGTGACCGCATGTCGCCGGTCGGCGAGTCGGTCACGACGACGGCGACCACGTCCCCGTCCCGTACGACCGGGGAGGCGACGACGATCCTGCCGTGCTGCCAGGGCCAGACCTGGGGCGGGTCGTGGGAGCGACGGCCGAGCAGGGCCTCCTGGAAGGCCTCCCGCCCCTCCCCCTCGGCGGGCAGGGTCCAGGAGGCGGGTGCCTTGGCGAGGGCCCTGTCGTCCCGGTAGAAGACTCCGGCCCGGATGCCGTACACCGAGTCGTAGGCCTCGAGTTCGGTCCGGAGGGTCCGCCGCCGTTCGTCGGAGCCGCGGACGGGTTCGCTGACGAACTGGGCGAGCGCGCCGAAACGCGCGGTGTCGTCGATCCGGTCGATGACGACCCGCTGCTG
Source organism: Streptomyces sp. NPDC055962 (assembly GCF_042270185.1). Lineage (NCBI taxonomy): Bacteria > Bacillati > Actinomycetota > Actinomycetes > Kitasatosporales > Streptomycetaceae > Streptomyces > Streptomyces sp. NPDC055962. Next base: position 41,935 of record NZ_JBHJYN010000013.1, on the reverse strand, counting down.
TTCGGCCGCGGCCACCCGCACGGCCAGCGGGAAACCGAGGGCCAGCAGCACGGCGGCCATGAGGACGATGAGCAGGGGGAGCAGGCGGGTGCGCACAGGAAGGCTTACGTCCTCAGTCCGACGGCGGGACGAGCCGGTAGCCGACGCCCCGCACGGTCTCGACCAGCGCGGGAAGCCGCAGCTTGGAGCGCAGCGAGGCGACGTGGACCTCGAGCGTGCGCCCCGTCCCCTCCCAGCTCGTCCGCCAGACCTCGCTGATGATCTGCTCCCGGCGGAAGACCACGCCGGGGCGCTGGGCGAGCAGCGCGAGCAGGTCGAACTCCTTGCGGGTGAGCGGGACCTCCTGGTCGTCGACGCTGACCCTGCGCGTGGGCAGCTCGATGCGGACCGGGCCGATCCGCAGCGCCGCGAGGGGGGTCGGACCGGTGTCCCCCGTGGCCGTCCTGCGCCGGGCGACGGCGTGGATACGGGCCAGGAGCTCACCGGTGTCGTAGGGCTTCACGACGTAGTCGTCGGCGCCGAGGTTGAGGCCGTGGATCCTGGACCGGACGTCGGAACGCGCGGTCACCATGATGACGGGGATCGCCGAGCGCTTGCGGATCTTCCCGCACACCTCGTAGCCGTCCTGGTCGGGAAGTCCGAGGTCGAGCAGCACGACCCCGAACGGCTCCTTGTCGGCGGGCAGCAGCGCCTGCAGGGCCTCCTCGCCGCTGCGGGCGTGGACGACCTGGAAACCGTGCCGGGAGAGCACGGCGGAGAGCGCGGCCGCGACGTGGTCGTCGTCCTCGACGAGCAGCAGTCTCATGGTCCCCTCACCGCCTCATGACTTCTCAAGGTGCTTCGCTTTTCTTCGTGACGGCCGGGACCGTGCGTGACGGTGCGCCGGTGTTCCACCCGGCGAACCTTCCCGTACAGCGGCGATTCACGTCATTTCCGTACCAGGGCATCCACGCCGATGACCGGTACGCCAGTCAAGCCCCTGCCCGTTACCACCGGGTTTCCGTTACCCACCCGGTACGCCGGCGAGCACCCCGTGGCGTCCCGTTCACACGGTGTGTCCGGTTGCGGCCGGATCGTTATGCTCAATTTCCGCTCAGATGTAATGACGCTGGTCGCACTGCGTCACTAGGGTCCTTCCCTAACCGAGGAGGACGGAGCAAGAAGCCGATGAGCGGAGTGTCAGTGACCAAGGCTGCCGAGGATGCCGCACCTGCGGGGGGCGACCTTGTCGTACTGAGCAACGTCAACAAGCACTTCGGCGCGCTGCATGTGCTCCAGGACATCGACCTGACCATCGCCGCGGGCGAGGTCGTCGTAGTCATCGGACCCTCCGGGTCCGGGAAGTCCACGCTGTGCCGCACGATCAACCGCTTGGAGACGATCGACTCGGGCGCGATCTCGATCGACGGCAAGCCGCTGCCCCAGGAGGGCAAGGAGCTCGCCAGGCTGCGTGCCGATGTCGGCATGGTCTTCCAGTCGTTCAATCTCTTCGCGCACAAGACGGTGCTCGAGAACGTGATGCTGGGCCAGGTCAAGGTTCGCGGGACGGACAAGAAGCTGGCCGAGGAGAAGGCCCGCAACCTGCTCGACCGCGTAGGGGTCGGCGTGCAGGCGGACAAGTACCCCGCACAGCTCTCCGGTGGCCAGCAGCAGCGCGTCGCCATCGCCCGCGCGCTGGCCATGGACCCCAAGGTCATGCTCTTCGACGAGCCCACGTCGGCGCTCGACCCGGAGATGATCAACGAAGTCCTCGAGGTCATGCAGCAGCTGGCCAGGGACGGAATGACGATGGTCGTCGTCACCCACGAGATGGGCTTCGCCCGCTCGGCGGCCAACCGCGTGGTCTTCATGGCGGACGGGAAGATCGTCGAGGAGGCGACTCCCGACCAGTTCTTCAGCAATCCGAGCAGCGACCGGGCGAAGGACTTCCTGTCGAAGATCCTTCACCACTGAACCCGCACGGCTGGTCCAGCACCAGCTGAGTACTCACACCGCGTCAACCCGAGGAATTCCATCATGCAGCTTCGCAAGGTCACTGCAGCGTCCGCCGCCGTGCTCGCTCTCGCCCTCACCGCCACCGCTTGTGGCTCCGACGACAAGGACGACGCCGCGGGCTCCGGCGGCGGTGGCAAGATCACGATCGGCATCAAGATCGACCAGCCCGGTCTCGGCCTGAAGACGCCGGACGGCACGTTCGCCGGCTTCGACGTCGACGTCGCCACGTACGTCGCCAAGGAACTCGGTTACGACGCCAAGGACATCGAGTTCGTCGAGACCAAGAGCGCCGACCGCGAGACCGCGATCGAGCGCGGCGACGTGAAGTTCATCGCCGCGACGTACTCCATCAACGACGAGCGCCTGCAGAAGGTCGACTTCGCGGGCCCGTACCTCCTCGCGCACCAGGACGTCCTCGTCCGCGCCGACGACGACACCATCAAGACGCCCGAGGACCTCAACAACAAGAAGCTCTGCTCCGTCACGGGCTCGACGTCCGCGAAGAACGTCAAGGAGAAGCTGGCCCCGAAGGCGCAGCTGCAGAACTACGGCGGCTACTCCGAGTGCCTCACCGGCCTCGAGAACAAGGCCGTCGACGCCCTGACGACGGACGACTCGATCCTCGCCGGATACGCGGCGCAGGACGTCCACAAGGGCAAGTTCAAGCTGGCCGGCTTCAAGATGACCAACGAGAACTACGGCATCGGCCTCAAGAAGGGCGACGCCGAGCTCAAGAAGAAGATCGACGCCGCGCTCACCAAGATGGTCTCGGACGGCTCCTGGGACAAGGCGGTCGAGACCAACTTCGGCCCCGCCAACTACAAGAACGACCCTGCGCCGAAGATCGGCAACGTCGTCAAGTAGGGCTCCTCACTCCGGACGGTCCGAAGCCGGGCTGACGAGGTGCGCCGCCGGCGAGGCGGCGCACCGAGCCCTCCCCACACGTGGAAGCACGGGAGATCGTGTTCGACTTTCTTGAAGGTTACGACCTACTGGGGGCCTTCTGGGTGACGGTGAAACTCACCGTCTACTCCGCTCTCGGTTCCCTCATATGGGGAACGCTGCTGGCCGGTATGCGGGTCGGCCCGGTCCCCCTGATGCGCGGTTTCGGTACCGCTTACGTGAACATCGTCCGCAACATCCCGCTGACCGTCATCATCGTCTTCGCCTCGCTCGGTCTCTTCCAGACCCTGCAGATCACGCTCGGCGGCGGCGGCGACTTCGAGGTCATCAACTTCCGGCTCGCCGTGCTCGCCCTGGCCCTGTACACCGCCGCCTTCGTGTGCGAGGCACTGCGGGCGGGCATCAACACGGTGCCGGCCGGCCAGGCCGAGGCCGCGCGCGCCCTCGGGCTGAGCTTCACCCAGGTCCTGCGGCTGATCGTCCTCCCCCAGGCCTTCCGCGCGGTCGTCAACCCGCTGGCCAACGTGCTGATCGCGCTGACCAAGAACACCACGGTCGCCGCGGCGATCGGCGTGGTCGAAGCGGCGTACCTGATGAAGGACATGATCGAAGCGGAAGCCCAACTGATCCTCATATCCGCCGTCTTCGCGTTCGGATTCATCTGCCTCACCCTTCCGACCGGGCTTCTCCTCGGCTGGGTGAGCAAGAAGGTGGCGGTGAAGCGATGACGACCTCCGTCCTCTTCGACGCGCAGGGGCCCCGCGCCAAGCGGCGCAACATCCTCTACACCGTCGTCTTCGTGGCCGCCCTCGCCGCGGTGCTGTGGTGGGTGTACACCAGTCTCGACGAGAAGCACCAGCTCGACTGGGTCAAGTGGGAGCCGTTCTTCACGAGCCCCCAGCCGTGGGAGACGTACATCTGGCCCGGGTTCCAGAACACGCTCAAGGCCGCGTTCTTCGCCCTGCTGATCGCCCTGCCGCTCGGCGCCCTGTTCGGCATCGGCAGGCTCTCCGACCACCGCTGGGTGCGGATGCCCGCAGGCGTCGTCGTCGAGTTCTTCCGCGCGATCCCCGTCCTGATCCTGATGATCACGGCCAACGCGGCGTACGCGGAGTTCACCGACATCGCCACCGACGAGCGCCTGCTGTACGCCGTCGTGACGGGCCTGGTGCTGTACAACGCCTCGGTACTCGCCGAGATCGTGCGGGCCGGAATCCTGTCGCTCCCCAACGGCCAGACCGACGCCGCGAAGGCGATCGGCATGCGCAAGGGGCAGACGATGCGGTACGTGCTGCTGCCGCAGTCCGTCACCGCGATGCTGCCCGCGATCGTCAGTCAGATCGTCGTGATCGTGAAGGACACGGCACTCGGCGGTGCGGTGCTCACCTTCCCCGAGCTGCTGGCGTCGGTCCGCCCGATGAGCGCGAACTACGGCGCGAACACCATCGCGTGCTTCACGATCATCGCCCTGATCTACATCGCCCTGAACTTCGCACTCACGTCCTTCGCGAGCTGGCTGGAGCGCCGGCTGCGGCGGGGCAGGAAGAGCACGGGCGCGACCGTCGGTGCCGGCCCCGACGGGGGCGCCGAGACCATCGGCGCGCCGCCGCTCGTCATCAAGGACGGGAGCGGGACCTGACGGTCCGTCGTCATTCGACCCACGGGGGCGCGGCGCAACTGCCGCGCCCCCGCCACGTTCACTTGACGCAAGCACCGGCAGTAGGTTGCATACGTTCTGTGATCCCGCCTCGAACGATTCCGGCAGCCACCACCTCCTCCCCCTCGATCTCGACGACCGGCGCGGAAGGGATCACACCGTGGACCCGGTGATCGTCGTCGGCGCCGGCCCGGTCGGGCTGGCGCTGTCGCTCGCTCTCGCCGCTCAGGGCGTCCCCTCGGTCCTCCTCGACGAGGGCCCGGGCAAGGACGAACCACGCCCCGCGCGCACGGTCGTGCTGCGGGAGGACACCGCTGACCTGGTGGAACGCCTGGGTTGCCCGGCGCTCCACCACGAGGGGCTGCGCTGGACCGGCTGGCGGTCCGTGCGGCGCAAGCAGTTGGTGCGCGCCGTGCCGCTGGGCGACATGGAAGGCACTGTTCCGCTGCCCTCGCCCGTCCATCTGCCCCAGCACGCGCTCACCGGGGGACTGCGGGCCGCCGTGGCCGCGCAGGATCTCGTCACCATGGTTCCGCTCAGCAGGATCGACACCCTGGAGCAGGACGCCCACGGCGTCACGGTGCACACCAGGGAGCCCGGATCGACCTGGTGGCGCGGCAGTTACCTGGTCGGCTGCGACGGCGCGCGGTCCACCGTGCGCAAGCTCCTCGACATCAGGTTCCCCGGCCGTACGGCGGTCGAGCGGCACGCCGTCGCCGCGCTGCGGGCCGATCTTCCCTGGCCCGGCGAGGCCGTGCTGCACCGGTCCCCGCCCTGGCGCACGGGCGGTGCGGAGGTCACGGCGCGGCCGCTCGCGGGTGGTGTCTGGCGACTGGACTGGCTCCTTCCGCCGCGCGGCGAACTCGTCACCCCCGACGCCCTCATCACCCGGATCCGCGACACGCTCGAAGGCTGGTGCGGTGAGACACCGGCCTACGAGCTGCTGGACACAGGCGTGTACACGCTCCACCACAGACTGGCCAGGCGGTGGCGGTCCGGGCGTGCCTTCCTGGCGGGTGACGCCGCGCACCTGCTGGGCGCGCTCGGCACCCAGGGTCTGGACGAGGGGCTCCGGGACGCCGAGAACCTGGCCTGGAAGCTGGCCCAGGCATGGCACCAGAGCGGCTCCGAGCTGCTGCTCGACAGCTACCAGGCGGAGCGCAGGGCCGCAGTCGCCTCCCGGCTCCGCGCGGCCGACCAGTCGCTGCCGATACTGCGGGGCGGCGGGGGCCTCCGGACGCTCGTACCCGGCAGCGCGCGCGGGCACGACACCCTGCTGGCCGACGGTCATCTGGGATGCGGACCCCTGGGCGCGCCCCCGTCGTACACGCACTCCCCTCTTTCGCCTCGACACGCCGAGGCGCACGCGACAGTGGGGACGGCCCCCGGGGCACCGGTCACCGATGTCCGGGTGACCGCGCCCGACGGGACGGCGGTGCGGCTCCGCGACCGGCTGGGCCAGGGGCATCTGCTGGTGATCCTGGTCGCACCGGGCACAGGGGTGTGGGACAGACGGCACTGGATGACCGCGGGAGTCATGCCCCGGCTCGTCGACGCGGTGGAGGCCCTCCCTGTGAAGGCCGAGCTGCTGGTGACCGAGAGCTACCCGGGAGCGACGGCCCACACGGTGCTGATGGTCAGGCCGGACGGGCATCTCGTGGCGGCCTTCGGCGGAGTGCGGCCCGCGGAGCTCTTCGCGGCGGCCGAGGCAGCGCGTGGCGGCGTGGACACGGCGCACGACGACGACGCGCGCACCACCACGAGCTCCGACCGGACAGCGGACGTCAATTGACCGTCGCAGACGCACATGGTGTACTCCAGATCATGACCGACACCGATGTGCGCCTGTGGCGGAGGGTCCATATGGACCTCGTCCGTTACGCGGGCTGCGTGTGTCGCCCGTCCTGCTGAATCGCCTTCCCGGGCACGCGTGCCGCGTTCCGCGCCGCCGTGCTTCCAAGCGAACTTCTCAGGACGGTCCCTGTGTCTGCAACCTCTTCTTCCTCCCTGCCCACACCCGCGTCCGCCGTCGGCGCGGGCGTCACCTCCCCGGCGGATGTCACCGCCCCGGCCACTCCAGGGGCGGATGCCGGCGTCCCGGTCCCTCCGGACGCGGTCGCCGCGGCGGCCACCGGCCCGGACGCTCCGGCCCCGAGCGCTGCCGAGCTCCTCGACTTCGTCCGCCGGACCGCCGAGGACACCGCGCTCGTAGCCTCGCTCCCCCTTGATCCCGAGGGACGCACCTGGCTCCGGCTCGAGGGCCCCGGTGGCAGCGAGGCCTGGCTGATCAGCTGGCCTCCCGGCACCGGCACCGGATGGCACGACCACGCCGAGTCGACCGGCGCGTTCACCGTGGCGGCAGGCGCACTCAGGGAACACTCCCTGGCCGCGCGTCTGCCCACCGACGGCTGGAAGACCCTCGAACTCAACGAGGGCGTCGACCGGACCCGGCTCCTGGCGACCGGCCAGGGCAGGGCCTTCGGGCAGCACCACGTCCACGAGGTCCTCAACGAATCCGCCGAGGAGCACGCCGTCTCCGTCCACGCGTACTATCCGCCGTTGCCGCAGATCCGCCGCTACAGCCGCACGGGAACGGTGCTGCGTCTGGAGCAGACGGAGCACCCGGAGGACTGGCAGTGAGCGGCGCGTACGAGGACGGCCAGGAGCCGGTGGGCATCGACGAACTGCTCGACCAGGTGCGGGCCGGCTTTGAGCGGATCGGCCCCGAGGAGGCCGCGGCTGCGGCCGCCGAGGGCGCGCTCCTGGTCGACATCCGCTACGCCGCGCTGCGCGAGAAGGACGGGCTGATCCCGGGGGCGCTCGTGGTCGAGCGCAACGAGCTGGAATGGAGACTCGATCCGCAGGGCAGCCACCGTGCCCCTGAGGCGGTGAGCCACGACCTGCAGGTCGTGGTGATCTGCAACGAGGGCTACGCATCGAGTCTCGCGGTCGCCTCCCTGCGTCAGCTGGGACTGCACCGGGCCACGGATCTGACGGGTGGCTTCCAGGCGTGGCGCGCGGCGGGACTTCCCGTCACCCCCTGACCGGAAGGGGCCGGAGCCCGGCACCGCCGACGGCGCTCCGTCACGGTGGCCGGGCCTCCGGGGAGCCCGGAGGGGCACCGGGAAGCCCGCTCTCCGTACCGCCCCGCCGGAGGCCGAACGACCGGCTGCACCGCCCCGAGCCCGTCGGTGTCGGCCTTCGGCAGGCGGCCCTCGGCAGGCGGCCCTCGGTAGGCGGCTGTCGGCTGTGGGCAGGACCGAATGCCGCACCTGCCCACCCGAACGCCGCTCTCCGGTGGAGCGATCCTCGCGCACGACGGACATTCGCCTCATCACTGAGGACCGGAATGTACGGAGATGTGGCGCCGATGGAAACCGCTCAGCTCACCCCGGACCAGCTCGATGCCCAAGCCTCCCGGCTCCACGGGACGGACGCGTGGCAGGACATCGTCGCGGAGTGGGAGCGCACCGCCCGGGAGCCCTCACCGCGCGAGCCCGCACCGATGACGACGGCGCCACAGACACCCACCCCGGACGGTGAGGCACCGCTCGTACGCCCGGCCGACTGGCGGGATCTGCTCAGCGTCCCGGTCGACCGGCTCGTCGACGACTCCCTACGGGCGCTGCCCGCAGGGCGACCCGCACGGCAACCCCGTGAGCGCCCTCTGCCCGGGCGCTTCGGCGCCGTACTGCCCGAGCATCTGCACTCCTGGCGCCGCATCGGACAGCCCGATGTGCGTCCGTCCGTCCATCTCGGCTACGCACGGCAGATCCTGACCGAGTGGGGCTGGCAGAACACCCCCTACCGCCTGCGCAACGCCCGCGGTGCACGCTGCCTCTGCGGGGCCATGCTGACCGCCCACCGGCTGGGGTACGGCTCGCTCTCCACCGTGGACCGTGCCGGCGCCTGGCTGATCACCGAGCTGCGTTCGCAGGGCTGGACCGACCTCATCGGCCCTTGGAACCGGCACCCCGGGCGCACCGCGACCGAAGCGCTGGCACTGATCGACGCCACGATCCGCCGGGCATCCCTGGCAGGGCACTGACCCCGGCACCACGCACCCCACGCCTGGCTTCTGCCCGGTGTCAGCAGGACCACCCGGCGACTCCACGCCGGCTCCGCCGCCTGTACCTGGGACCGATGGGCGCCGCAGGCCGGAGCGGGCCACCGACAGCCGATGACTCCCCGGCGGTGACCCCTCCGCCACTGCCGCAGAGCCGATGACTCCGCGGCGGTGGCCCCCTCCGCCACCGCCGCAGCGCCACCAGGGCCGTGCAGGCGCGCGCCCCGCGCCCCCGGGTATCGGCACCGTTATGTACCCGTCGGAAAGCCCGCTGCTCCCGCCCCCCGCTTCCCCGTCCCCCGCACCCCGGCTGTTCCCGTTTCCCCTGCTCCCCCGTCCCCCTGCTCCCTTCCCCCGGTCAGAAGGGCTCGTCCAGCCCCTCCGTGTCCTCCCCCTCGGATTCGAGCGCCTGACGCACCACGCGCAGGGCCATCCCCTCCCCGTACCCCTTGCGCGCAAGCATCCCCGCGAGCCGGCGCAGGCGCTTGTCACGGTCCAGCCCCCGGGTGGAGCGGAGCTTTCGCGCGACGAGCTCTCTGGCGGTCTCCTCCTCCTGCTCGGGATCGAGCTGCCCGACGGCCTCGTCGATCACCGCCGAGTCCACCCCTTTGGTCCGCAGCTCCCGCACCAGGGCACGACGGGCCAGCCCTCTGCCGTGGTGCCGCGACTCGACCCAGGCGTCGGCGAAGGCCGCGTCGTCGATCAGGCCCACGTCCTCGAATCTCGACAGCACTTCCTCCGCGGCCTCGTCGGGGATCTCCCGCTTACGGAGCGCGTCGGCCAGCTGCTTGCGGGTGCGCGGGGTCCCGGTCAGAAGCCTGAGGCAGATGTTGCGCGCCTGCTCGACCGGGTCTCGCGGTTCCCCCTTCTCGGCCCTCGACGAGGAAGGGGAACCGCTGCTTCTGGAGCGGGAACGGGAACGACGGCCCGCGCCCTCGCCGAACCCGGCCCCCCGGCCGGGCTCCGGAGGATCCCCGGACGGTTCTGCGGCGTACTCGGGGCCGGGACCCGCACCGGCGTCTGCGCCCGGCCACTCCGTGCGACGCGTCACGGCCTAGCTCTTGGCCGCCGCGGTCTTGGCAGGCTTGGCCTTGGTCGCGGGAGCCGGTACCGACTTGGCCGCCCCGTCAGCCGGAGCACCCGCCGCAGCATCGGCTGCAGGCTCCGCCGCGGCATCCTCCGGACGGACACCGACGCCGAGCTTGTCGAGAATCTTCTTCTCGATCTCGTTGGCGAGGTCGGGGTTGTCCTTGAGGAAGTTGCGGGAGTTCTCCTTGCCCTGGCCGAGCTGGTCGCCCTCGTACGTGTACCAGGCGCCGGCCTTGCGGACGAAGCCGTGCTCCACGCCCATGTCGATCAGACCGCCCTCTCGGCTGATGCCCTGGCCGTAGAGGATGTCGAACTCGGCCTGCTTGAACGGCGGCGCGACCTTGTTCTTGACGACCTTGACGCGGGTGCGGTTGCCCACGGCGTCGGTGCCGTCCTTGAGGGTCTCGATCCGGCGGATGTCCAGACGCACCGAGGCGTAGAACTTCAGCGCCCGGCCACCGGTCGTGGTCTCCGGGGAACCGAACATCACGCCGATCTTCTCGCGGAGCTGGTTGATGAAGATCGCGGTGGTCTTGGACTGGTTGAGCGCACTGGTGATCTTGCGGAGCGCCTGGCTCATCAGACGGGCCTGCAGACCCACGTGCGAGTCACCCATCTCGCCCTCGATCTCCGCACGGGGCACCAGAGCCGCGACGGAGTCGATGACGATCAGGTCCAGCGCACCGGAGCGGACCAGCATGTCCACGATCTCCAGGGCCTGCTCGCCGTTGTCCGGCTGCGAGAGGATGAGGCTGTCGATGTCGACGCCGAGCTTCTTCGCGTACTCCGGGTCCAGCGCGTGCTCCGCGTCGATGAACGCCACCGAACCGCCGAGCTTCTGCGCGTTCGCCACGGCGTGCAGGGTCAGCGTCGTCTTACCGGAGGACTCCGGTCCGTAGACCTCCACCACGCGGCCGCGCGGAAGCCCGCCGACGCCGAGCGCGACGTCGAGCGCGGTGGACCCCGTGGGGATCACCTCGATCGGCTCGTTCGGCCGCTCACCGAGGCGCATCACCGCGCCCTTGCCGAATTGCCGTTCAATCTGTGCGAGTGCGGCGTCCAGCGCCTTCTCGCGGTCGGTTCCTGCCATGGGTTCCACCCGATTTGCTTGAGTCGATCGCTTCACGTCACAGACGCTAACCCCTGCCACTGACAATGGGCCTCGACGTCCTCCCGGCCTGTGGACAACTCCACGGTCGGGCCCGGCAAAACCCGGCCGGAATCCCATGAGAATGGATGTTCGATTTACGTGTCAAGCGCACCACGCCGGGCCGACACAACCGAGCGTAGCGGCTTATAACAGGCGACATCGAGCACGTCAATGGACTGTGACAGACATCGCGGGTATTTCCCACCAAACGTGGAACATTCTCCCCGCCTGCCGGGAAACCGCGCGCCTGTCGGCGGAGCCACCCGCAACACAGCGGGCGACGGCCGAGTGCCCGTCGACGGGCCGGAAATGATCCGTGCCCTCGGAGCCGCCCACCCGTGCCCCGTGACGTACGCGACGTCCACCCACGACGACCGACCGGAACCGGCCAGGAGGGAACGACAGGCGAGAGGGACGACGCCCCCCAGGAACACCATGGCAGCCGCAAGGAGCACGGTGGCCCCGTCCCGGGGCCCGGTGGCGTCCGTCAGGGGCGAGGAGCCCCCGCCTCATCCTCGCCCCACGCCCCGCACGGCCCGGCGGATCCTCGTCAGCACCGGTTCGCCGCGCCGCCAGCGGTGCCCGCCCTGCACCCGCGGGTCGTCCATGACGTCGTAGCGCTTCACATAGGCCCCCAGGAAGGCCTGGAGCGTCGCGACCGCCGGGATGGCGATCAACGCCCCGACGGCACCCATCAGTGCCGTGCCCGCGACCACCGACCCGAAGGCGACCGCGGGGTGGATGTCGACCGTCTTGGAGGTGAGCTTCGGCTGCAGCACGTAGTTCTCGAACTGCTGGTAGACCACGACGAAACCGAGAACCCACAACGCGTACCAGGGGTTGACGGTGAAGGCGATCAGCATGGGCAGCGCGCCGGCCAGATAGGTGCCGATCGTGGGGATGAACTGCGAGACCAGGCCGACCCAGACCGCGAGCGCGGGTGCGTAGGGCACTCCGAGGACCACCAGCAGGACGTAATGCGCCGCGCCCGAGATCAGGGCCATCAAGCCGCGCGAGTAGATGTAGCCGCCGGTCTTGTCGACCGCGATCTCCCAGGCGCGCAGCACCTCGGTCTGCCGGGAGGGCGGCAGGACGGAGCACAGTGCGCGGCGGAGCCGGGGGCCGTCGGCGGCGAAGTAGAACGAGAACAGGAAGATCGTGAGCAGCCGGAACAGTCCGCCGAGCACGGTCGTGGAGACGTCGAGCACGCCGGTCGCGCTGTTCTGCACGTACTTCTGGAGCCAGTCCGAGTGCAGCAGGCTGTCCTGCACCTCGACGCGGGAGAGCTCCGTGTGGAAGGTCTGGTTGACCCAGTTGATCACCGAGTCGAGGTACTTGGGGAACTCCTCGACCATGTCGACGATCTGTCCGGCGAGCATCGATCCGAGCAGGACGACGAAGCCCACACCGGCGATCAGCACGGCGAGGAAGACCAGGAAGGTGGCGAGCCCCCGCCGCATCCCTCGACCGGCCATGCGGCTGACGGCCGGCTCGATGGCCAGCGCCAGGAAGAAGGCGATGAGGATGTTGGTCAGCAGCCCGATGAGCTGGTCGAAGGCCCAGCTGCCCAGTCGGAAACACCCGTAGAGCGCCAGAGCCAGGACAATGGCGCGCGGCAGCCAGCCGGGCATGCGGACGGAGCCGCCACCGGGCGGCGGATTCGGTGGTGCGGCCGGCGGAACAGGCGGCGAGGCGGGCGGCTGGGTCTGGGCGGTGTCGTCTGTCGGTGCCACGGGACAAGTCTCGCTCACTGCGGCGGCTCCTCCGCCGCCCGGCCCTGCGGCCGGGGAGCGGGCGGCGCGGGTGACGTGGTCCGCCTGTTGGCGGAACCCGCGGCGCTCAGCGCTTGTCCGGAGGCACGCCGACCGCCGAGCAGACCCCCCGCCAGACGTCCTTGGCCTCCCAGCCCGCGGCCAGCGCTTCGTGCACCGTGCGTCCTCCGAGCTCGGCCATGTGGTGATCCCGCGCAAAGGAATCGGCGTACGTCTCGCCGAAGTGTTCTGCCATCCGTTCCCAGAAAATCGTCAACCGCATGCCTTCAGTATCCCGCTCCTGAGAGTGGGGCCGGGCGGGAGGGCCCTGTCGAGGGTGCTTTTCCCTCTACGGTCGGTCCATGGCTGGAACCGGACCAACCCCTCTCGCCCGCGCCGAGCAGTTCATCTGGCTCACCGCACGCGTCCTCGAACAGCGGCGGTTCGCCCACCTCTTCCTCTCAGGAGGCGCGGACATCGTCGAGACCGCGCTCACCGCCTACCGGAACGAGGACGGCGGCTACGGTCACGCGCTCGAACCCGATCTCCGGGGGCCGGTGAGCCAACCGCTGCACACCGCTCACGCGCTGAGCGTTCTCGACTCGATCGGCCGCTGCGGTGGTCTGCGCGTGGAGCGGATCTGCCGCTATCTGACGGATGTGTCGACCAAGGAAGGCGCCCTGCCCGCGCTCCGTCCGTCCCAACGGGGCTACCCCGCCGCCCCGTTCATCCCCGTGGTCGACGACCCGCCCGCCGAACTTCTGGCGACGGGCCCGGTGGTCGGACTGCTGCACCGCAACCAGGTGTGGCACGCCTGGCTGTTCAGGGCCACCGACTTCTGCTGGGCCGCCGTCGACGCACTGGAACACTCCCATCCGTACGAGATCGAGGCCGCGGTCGCCTTCCTGGACGGCGTCCCGGACCGGGCGCGTGCCGAGACGGCGGCCGACCGGCTCGGGGAACTGGTGCGCGATCAGCGGCTGGTCGTGACCGATCCGCGACGCCGGGCGGAGTACCCGGTGGCCCCCGGCTACGCCCAGGGGGAGCACCACTTCCCCTACGACTACGCCCGCACGCCCGGGTCGCTCGCCCGCCGCTGGTTCAGCGACGGCGAGCTGGAGAGCTCCCTGGACCATCTGGCGGCCGAGCAGCAGGAGGACGGCGGCTGGCCGGTCAACTGGCGTCAGTGGGCTCCCGGAACGGCCCTGGAGGGCCGCCCGATCGTCACGCTCAGGGCGTTGCAGACCCTCCGTGCGTACGGCCGCGGCCTCCGCTGATCCGTGCCGCTCAGGACACGGCGCGCACGACGGCGGTGACCACGACGGCAGCTCCGACGACGACCAGGAAAGGGGCCCGCAGGACGAGGGCGAGGGCTGCCGCCGCGAGCCCGGCCGCCCGGGCGTCCAGCACCAGGTGCTGCCCGTCCCCGAACGTCTGCTGGGCGGTCAGCGCCGCCAGCAGGGCGACCGGCAGGAGCGCCGCCATGCGCTGCACGAGGGGGCGTTCCAGGACTCCGGCGGGGACCAGCAGCCCCAGGAGCTTGGCGAGGTAGCAGCCGACGGCGGTGAGCCCGATGGCGATCCAGATGTTCATCGGCCCTCCCCGGGCGTCGCGTCCTCGGTGACGGTCCTGTCGGTGGTGCGGCCCTTGAGGAAGAGGACGACGGGTGCGGCCAGGGCCGACACGAGGACAGGCGCGCCCGCCGGCAGCACTGACAGGAGTCCCAGCACCAGCAGGACGGCGAGCCCCGCCGTGACGCGCTCCGTGGTGCTTCTCAGCATCGGGGCGAGCAGGGCGAGGAACACGGCGGGGCTGGCCGCGTCCAGGCCCCAGACGTCGGTGTCGCCGAGCGCCTCGGCTCCGAGCGCGCCGATGAACGTGGTCAGGTTCCAGAGGGCGTAGAGGGTGAGCCCGGTGACGGTGAAGCCGATGCGTGCGGCGCGCCGGGTGGGCTGGGGCAGGGTGACGGCGGTCGTCTCGTCGATGACCCATTGGGCGGCGAGGGGCCGCAGCGCGCGCGGCAGGGCCAGGAGCTGCGACAGCCGCAGTCCGTAGAAGGCGTTGCGGATGCCCAGGAAGAACGCTCCGGCCGCGGCGGTGTAGGGGTTGCCGCCGGCGGCGAGGGCTCCGACGAGCGCGAACTGGGAGGCGCCGGTGAAGACGAGGAGGCTCAGCGCGCACGTCTGGAGGAGGGTGAGTCCGGAGCCTGCCGAGGTCACGCCGAAGGCGAAGCCGGAGAGACCCACGGCTATGCCCACGCCGAGCGCGTCCCGGACGACTGCCGCGTCCGGCTTCTCCGCGGCCGGGGCCCGGGTGTCCGGGCCGGCCGTGGTCCGAGGGGGCGCTGGAGGGGGTGCTGTCTGTTCTGCCACGTCCGGAACGCTACGGGGGCTGATCCCCGCCGGTCTTGTACGTTCTTGCGCGCTCACGCCGGTACGCGCCCGGAGGCACCCCGACGATCCGGGTGAAGTGACGGTTGAGGTGGGGCTGGTCGGTGAAGCCCACGGCGACGGCAGCCTCGGCGGGAGCGGTCCCCGTGTCGAGCAGGCGGCGTGCACGGCGCACGCGGGCATCGGTCAGCCAGGTGTGCGGGGGCATTCCGTACTGCTTCTTGAAGGCCCGCAGCAGCGCGAACGGGCTGGTGCCCAGGTCCGCGGCGAGCGCTTCGAGGGTGGGCGGCCGCTCCATCCGTTCCTCCAGCAGGGCGCGTGCGCGGGCGGCGTCACGGGCGCCGGCGACATGGGACACCCTGGCGGGCATCGCGCTGCCGTGGCGGTCGACCAGCTGGGCGACCAGGAGGCGCAGGACGCTGTCGGCGGCCAGGGCGTTGCCCTCTTCGGCCGCCCGGTGGACCTCGGTGATCAGCCGGGCTGCGCGCGGGTCCGTCACCCCTGTCTCGGCGAAGCCGACCGTGCCGCGCGTGTTCATCAGTTCGGCCGCGATGTCGTTGATCACCTGGGAGGACGGATAGAGCGTGGCGTACGCCCACCCTTCCGGCACTCCGGCGCGTGCGGTGTGCGGAACCTCAGGGTTGATCATGAGCACGGTCCCGGGGCCGGCGTGCACGGTGCCGCCGGGAAGGCCGACGTCCTCGACGCCGCTGGTGACCGTGGCGAAGACGTAGCCCTCGTGGCTGTGGCGCGGAAAGGTGTGGCGGACGTACCGGGCGCGCAGCAGGTCGAGGTCGGGCAGTTCGGCGTGCTGCCAGTGCCTCGCCCATTCCTGTGTCGTGTTCACCTCCACCATGTCGCAATTCTCGCAGGTCCGGGCCCATGCCGACGCTCGCGGAGGTGAGCGCCGGGCCTGTCCACCGGCCGTTGTCGGTGGCGGGGTGCACGATGGGGGGCATGGCCGGTTCCGCACTCGATTCCTTCTCGCCCGCGACCCGTGGCTGGTTCGCGGGCGCCTTCGACGCGCCCACCCCGGCGCAGGAGGGCGCCTGGCGGGCCATCGCCGAGGGCTCGGACGTGCTGGTCGTCGCGCCGACGGGATCGGGCAAGACTCTCGCCGCCTTCCTCGCCTCCCTCGACCGGCTGGCCGCCGCCCCGCCGCCCGCCGAGGCGAAGAAGCGCTGCCGTGTGCTCTACGTGTCGCCGATGAAGGCCCTCGCGGTGGACGTGGAGCGGAATCTGCGCTCGCCGCTGACCGGGATCCGTCAGGAATCGGTCCGGCTGGGGCTGCCCGAGCCGGAGGTGCGGGTGGGGATCCGCTCCGGCGACACCCCTCCGGCCGAGCGCCGCTCGATGGCGACGAAGCCGCCGGACATCATGATCACCACACCCGAATCGCTGTTCCTGATGCTCACCTCCTCGGCGCGCGACGCGCTGGCCGGGGTCGAGACGGTGATCGTCGACGAGGTGCACGCCGTCGCGGGCACCAAGCGCGGCGCCCATCTGGCCTTGTCCCTGGAGCGTCTCGACCAGGTGCTGCCGAGCCCCGCGCGCCGTATCGGGCTGTCGGCGACGGTCCGGCCGGTCGACGAGGTCGCACGGTTCCTGTCACCTCAGCGGAAGGTGGAGATCGTCCAGCCGCCGTCCGCCAAGGAGTTCGACCTCTCCGTCGTGGTTCCGGTCGAGGACCTGGGCGAGCTGAGCGGCTCCCCCGCCACGGGCGACGAGGGCGGCCAGGCCGAGAAGCCGTCGATCTGGCCCCATGTCGAGGAGCGGATCGCCGATCTCGTCCAGTCCCACCGCTCGACGATCGTCTTCGCCAACTCACGACGGCTGGCCGAGCGCCTGTGCAACCGGCTGAACGAGATCGCCTACGAGCGTGCGACCGGTGCCGTGTCCGAGGAGGGGGCGGAGGCCGGCGGCCCCCTGCCCGAGGCCCACTCCCCCGCCGAGGTCATGGCCCAGTCCGGGGCCGCGAAGGGCGCACCGGCCGTCCTCGCCCGGGCGCACCACGGCTCGGTTTCCAGGGAGCAGCGCTCCCAGGTGGAGGAGGACCTCAAGGCGGGCCGGCTGCCGGCCGTGGTAGCCACCTCCAGCCTGGAGCTGGGCATCGACATGGGGGCGGTCGATCTGGTGATCCAGGTCGAGTCGCCGCCGTCGGTGGCCTCGGGTCTGCAGCGGGTGGGCCGCGCCGGGCACCAGGTCGGTGCCGTGTCCACCGGTGTGGTCTTCCCCAAGTACCGCGGCGACCTGGTGCAGGCGGCCGTGGTCACCGAGCGGATGCGTACGGGGGCCATCGAGGCCCTGCGGATCCCGTCCAACCCCCTGGACGTGCTCGCCCAGCAGATCGTCGCGACGGTGGCCCTCGACAGCTGGCAGGCCGACGACCTGCTCGCGCTGGCCCGGCGGGCGGCTCCCTTCGCCTCCCTGCCCGAGTCCGCGTTCACCGCCGTGCTCGACATGCTCGCCGGCCGCTATCCGTCCGACGCGTTCGCCGAGCTGCGCCCCCGGGTCGTGTGGGACCGCGTCACCGGTACGGTCACGGGCCGCCCCGGAGCCCAGCGGCTCGCCGTCACCTCGGGCGGCACCATTCCCGACCGCGGGCTCTTCGGCGTCTTCCTGGCGGGCGCGGACCCGAAGAAGGGCGGCGGGCGGGTCGGCGAGCTGGACGAGGAGATGGTCTACGAGTCCCGGGTCGGCGACGTCTTCACCCTGGGCACCACGTCGTGGCGGATCGAGGACATCACCAGGGACCGCGTCCTGGTCTCGCCCGCCCCCGGGGTCCCGGGCAGACTGCCCTTCTGGAAGGGCGACCAACTGGGCCGCCCGCTGGAACTGGGCCGCGCCCTGGGCGCGTTCCTCAGGGAGATCGGCGCGCTGTCCGACGAGGACGCGCGGCTGCGGCTGCTCGCCGCCGGGCTCGACGCCTGGGCGGCGGACAACATCCTGTCGTACCTCGACGAGCAGCGCCGCGCCTGCGGCCACGTCCCCGACGACCGCACGGTTCTGGTCGAGCGGTTCCGGGACGAACTCGGCGACTGGCGGATCGTGGTGCACTCGCCGTTCGGCGCCCAGGTGCACGCACCGTGGGCACTCGCCCTGTCCGCACGGCTCGGCGAGCGGTACGGCATGGACGCACAGGTCATGCACGCGGACGACGGCATCGTGCTCCGGCTGCCGGACGCCGATCTCATGGGCCTCGACCTCCTCGACTTCGACCCGGTCCAGGCGGATGCGGGACGTGGCGGGAGCGACGGGCACGGCGACGCCGGACGGGTCTCTCCCGCTGCGGGATTCGACAGCGACCAGCCCCCGGTGGCGGCGACCGACGTGGTGTTCGACAAGGGCGAGATCAGCCAGGTCGTCACCGAACAGGTCGGCGGATCGGCTCTGTTCGCCTCCCGCTTCCGTGAATGCGCGGCCCGCGCGCTGCTGTTGCCCCGGCGCAGTCCGGGGAAGCGCACCCCCTTGTGGCAGCAGCGCCAGCGCGCGTCCCAGCTGCTTCAGGTCGCCTCCGAGTTCGGCTCGTTCCCGATCGTCCTCGAAGCCGTCCGCGAGTGCCTCCAGGACGTCTTCGACGTTCCTGGCCTCACCGAGCTGATGGGCGACCTGGAGGCGCGCCGTGTCCGCCTGGTCGAGGTGACCACGCCCGAGCCGTCCCCGTTCGCCCGCTCGCTCCTCTTCGGCTATGTCGCGCAGTTCCTGTACGAGGGCGACTCACCGCTCGCCGAGAGGCGTGCGGCAGCCCTTTCGCTCGACTCCCATCTCCTGGCCGAGCTGCTCGGCCAGGCGGAGCTGCGCGAGCTGCTCGACGCCGATGTCCTGGGCGAACTGGAGCGGGAGCTGCAGTGGCTGACCGACGACCGGAAGATCAAGGACGTCGAGGGGGTGGCGGATCTGCTGCGCGTCCTCGGCCCGCTGACCGACGCGGAGCTGGCCGAGCGCGGTGCGGAGCCCGCGTGGGCACCGGAGCTGGAGACCTCGCGGCGCGCCCTCCGGGTCCGCATCGGCGGCGCCCCTCACTGGGCGGCCGTCGAGGACGCGGGCCGGCTGCGCGACGCCCTCGGCACCGCCCTCCCCGTGGGCGTCCCCGAGGCGTTCACCGAGCCGGTCAAGGACCCCCTCGGCGACCTGCTCGCCCGGTACGCCCGTACGCACGGCCCGTTCACCAGCACCCGGGCGGCACACCGCTTCGGCCTCGGAACCGCCGTCACGGACGGGGCACTGCAACGGCTCGCCGCGTCGGGCCGCGTCGTCCAGGGCGAGTTCCACCCCGCGGGCATCGGCCAGGAGTGGTGCGATGCCACGGTCCTGCGACGGCTCCGCCGCCGTTCGCTCGCCGCGCTCCGCCAGGAGCTCGAGCCGGTTCCGCCCGCGGCGCTGGCCGGCTTCCTCCCCCAGTGGCAGCACGTGGGCGACAGCAGCCTGCGCGGTATCGACGGACTGGCCCGCGCCATCGAGCAGTTGCAGGGCGCTCCGGTCCCCGCGTCCGCCCTGGAGAAGCTGATCCTGCCGAGCCGCGTCATGGGCTACACCCCGGCCATGCTCGACGAGCTCACGACGACCGGCGAGGTCGTCTGGGCGGGCGCGGGCGCCCTCCCCGGGAAGGACGGCTGGCTCTCCGTCCACCTGGCCGACAGCGCGCCGCTGCTTCTGCCCCCGCCCCACCCGCTGGAGCTGACCGCGCTGCACGAGTCGGTCCTCACCGTCCTCTCCGGCGGGTACGGGCTCTTCTTCCGGCAGATCGCCGACCAGGTCCGCGCCACCACCCACCCGGACTGCACCGACCCCCAGCTGGCCGACACGCTCTGGGACCTGGTCTGGTCGGGCCGGCTGACCAACGACACGCTGGCCCCGCTGCGTTCGCTCCTCGGCTCGGGACGCACCGCCGGCTCCACCGCACACCGCGCGCGACGCAATGTGCCGCGCGGGCGTTACGGGTCGCTGACCGCGGCGGCCAGGCCGGCCTCCAGGACCGGCCCGCCGACCGTGTCGGGACGCTGGTCGCTCCTGCCTCCCGCGGAGCCCGAGCCGACCCATCGCGCTCACGCCCTGGCCCGCACGCTGCTCGACCGCCACGGCGTCGTCACCCGTGGCGCGGTGCAGGCGGAGGGCGTCGAGGGCGGGTTCTCCGCGATCTACCGCATCCTCGCCGCGTTCGAGGACAGCGGGCAGGCCCGCCGCGGTTACGTCGTCGAGGGGCTGGGGGCCGCGCAGTTCGCGATGGACGGTGCCGTGGACCGGCTGAGAGCCGTCTCCACGGCGCGTGACCGCGCCGACCCGGGCTCCGTGCCGCGTGCCCTGGTCCTCGCCGCGGCCGATCCCGCCAACGCGTACGGCGCCGCCCTGCCCTGGCCCGAGTCGCCTGACGGCGCCGGACACAAACCAGGGCGCAAGGCCGGGTCGCTCGTGGTCCTCGTGGACGGCGAGCTGACGCTCTACATGGAGCGCGGCGGCAAATCCCTCCTCGCGTGGCCCACCGATCCCTCCGACCCCGCGCTCCGCGCAGCGGCCGAGGCACTCGCGTCGGCCGCCCGTGCGGGGACCCTCGGCACGGTCACGGTGGAACGCACCAACGGCGTGTCCTCGCTGACCTCCCCGCTGGGCCGGACCCTGGAGGCCGCCGGCTTCCTCGCCACACCCCGGGGGCTGCGCCTGCGCGCCTGAGCCACGGCCACGGGACACGGCGGCAGCGCGCGGGACACGGCCACCCACGGCACCGTCCGCGCATCATGGAGCCATGCCTGAAGGTGACACCGTCCTGCAGACCGCCCGGCGTCTCGACGCAGCACTGGCCGACCAGGTGCTGACGGGCTTCGACCTGCGTGTCCCCCGGTTCGCCACGGCCGACCTGACCGGCCGCACCGTGCTGGGCGTCACCGCGCGCGGCAAGCACCTGCTCACCCGTTTCCAGGGCGGCCTCACCCTCCACAGCCATCTGCGCATGGAGGGTGCCTGGCGCGTGTACGGACACGGCGAGCGCTGGAGGGGCGGTCCCTCCCATCAGATCCGCGCCGTCCTCGCCACCGCGGAGCGCACCGCCGTCGGCTACCGGCTACCGGTCCTGGAACTCCTCCGCACCGAGGACGAGGAACAGGCGGTCGGGCACCTCGGCCCCGATCTCCTGGGGCCGGACTGGGATCCGGACACCGCTCTGCGCAATCTGCTCGCCGACCCCGGGCGCCGCGTCGGCGACGCGCTCCTGGACCAGCGCAATCTGGCGGGAATCGGCAATGTCTACATGTGCGAGCTCTGCTTCATGGCCCGTGCGACGCCCTGGCTGCCGGTGGGAGAGCTGCCCCTGCCCCTCACCACCCGCCTGGTCAGCACGGCCAAGCAACTCCTGGAAGCCAATCGCGATCGTCCGATGCGGACCACCACGCGAGCGACCGCGGCCCGGTCCAGGAGCCGCGTGAGGGAACGGCTCTTCGTCTACGGGCGAGCGGGCCGCCCCTGTCTGCGGTGTGCCACCCCGATCCGTGTGGCGGACCGGGACAACCGCCCCACCTACTGGTGTCCGCGCTGCCAGTCGGGGCCCACCGCCTGAGATCCACACAGTCCGACGACCAGTACGACGGCCGGCACGGCTGTCGTGGCGACATCGACGGAACGGCTCATCGAGGGAGCCGGCCGGATATCTCTGTCGGGCCCGTTCCCTCTGTCCGGTCCGCGCCGAACCCCTCGGCGGCCTTCTCGGGACGCGCCACGGCTGCCACATGGACCGGCAGGAGACTCAGCCCCCATCCTCCTGCCGCCACCGCGCCCTCGACCACTCCGGCGTGCTCCGGCTTCAGGAGCAGCCGCAGCACGGCCCACCACCAGGCACCACCGAGGACGAGCGCCGGCACCCATCGCCGCACCATGGCTGCCTCCTCCGGCCGACGCTAGTACGGCACGATCGCCCGACGGGAGGGCGCACCGGTGCACGACCGGCGTGCGAGGCGCGAGCCGAGGGGCGGTGCGCGCTCTCCTGGAGCCGCTGTCGGGGGGAGCGGGACCGGGCTCCCTCCCGCAGTTTCCCCCGGGTCGGCCCCGGCTGCATCCCGCGAGCCCGGACATGCCGGTGCCCCCGGGACCGGAATCCTCGGGGGCACGCCGGTGGCAGGACGTCTCACTTGTCGTCGGTGAGCGAGTCCTTCACACCCTTGGCACGGTCACCGGTCTCGCCCAAGGCGCCCTCCGCCTTGGCCTTGGCCTGGTCGGCCTTGCCCTCGGCCTCCTTGCGGCGGTCTCCGGTGAGCTTGCCGGTCGTCTCCTTGGCCTTGCCCTTGAGCTTGTCCATGGCCTTCTTGTCCGTCACGGCGATTCCTTCCTCGAGTGCGAAGTTCGGTTCGGTCGCGGTTTCAGGCGCTCTCGGCCTGGAACATCCACGCGTGCTTCTCAAGATCCGCGGTGAGCGTGATGAGGATGTCCTGGCTCACGGGGTCCGGTTCGTCGGTCGCCTCGATCCGCTCCCGCATGCGGTCGATGACCACGCGAAGGGCGTCCACGAGGACACGTACCGCGTCCACGTCCTTGATCCAGCCGTCGGGCACGACATCGATCGCCGTGGTCTTCGCGAGCGTCTTGGACCGGCCGTCCGGGTTGACTCCCACCGCGGAGGCCCTCTCCGCGACGGTGTCCGAGTGCTGTCGTGCCGTGTCGACGACCTCGTCGAGCTGGAGGTGCACGGAGCGGAAGCGGGGACCGACCACGTTCCAGTGGACCTGCTTGGCCACCAGGGAGAGGTCGACCAGGTCGACCAGCGCGCCTTGCAGCGCGTCTCCCACGACCTTGCGGTCGGCATCGGAAAGAGCGCTCTTCACGACAGACATGCACTTCTCCGTTCAGATAGCTGTTCGGCCTACCACCTGGCCTGCCACCTGTCCACAATGTCACATATGTGGTGAAACCGGCATTCAGGTGGCTGATCCGGAGAATTGCCCTCCGGCCTCACTTGGCCGCATGCCCCGCGATCGGCTCCGCACACACCGCAAGGACACACACCCCAACGGCACACATCGCGGGGACGCACAGCACAGGAGCTCACACCGGGAGCAAGGCACGGATCCCGAAGGCACGGACGCCGCCCGTGCGCGCGGCCACGACACGCGAAAGCCCCGGCCGACCCCGTGAGGGGCCGCCGGGGCTTCGTTCACCACGAACCGTGCGGTCAGGCGGCGACGACATCCACCGCTTCCGCGGGCGCCTTGATGGTCACCCGTCCCGTGGGTACGCCGCCGACCGACGCAACGGAGACGGAATTGAGCATCGGGCGTACTGGCACAGGCACCGCATCACTGGCCGCTGCCGACTCGGCCAGCTCAGCCAGCGACAGTTCGTCGCTCACTTCACGCATGAGCTCGGACATCCGTACGTCCAGCGCGTCGCAAATGGCGGAGAGCAGTTCGGAGGATGCCTCCTTC
The DNA here is from genome assembly GCF_042270185.1 of Streptomyces sp. NPDC055962. Taxonomy (NCBI): domain Bacteria; kingdom Bacillati; phylum Actinomycetota; class Actinomycetes; order Kitasatosporales; family Streptomycetaceae; genus Streptomyces; species Streptomyces sp. NPDC055962. The sequence continues at coordinate 18,529 of NZ_JBHJYN010000013.1, read as the reverse complement.
TGCCCCCGCTCCACCTCGGAGAGATAGCCGAGCGAGACTCGGGCGGACGAGGAGACTTCGCGCAGAGTACGGCCTTGGCGCTGGCGCTGCCGACGCAGCACGTCACCAAGCAGGCGACGGAGCAGAATCATCGGTGGCTCCCTCCTCGGACCGCGTAGCCGCATCCTTCACGCCCCACCGTACCGCCTCGCGCTGCGGCCGTGCGGGGAGCGATGTCGTGTTCACTCAGGGCTGCAAACATCAATTCCCCCCGTTCTGTTCCGTATCCTGTGCCCTCGCATTTTCCCCGAGTTCGCCGGAGAGCAGCTCGAGCAGGCTCCGCACACTCTCCTTACGAATGTCCGCCCGCCCGCCGTTCAACCTCAGCTCGGCGACTTTCTGCACGTCGCCCGGCCCGGAAACGGCTATGAAGACGGTCCCCACGGGCTTGCCGTCCTGCGGCTCGGGGCCGGCGACACCGGTGGTCGCGATCCCCCAGTCCGCGCCCAGCACCCGGCGTACGCCGGCGGCCATGGAGCGGGCGACCGCGGGATCGACCGCGCCGCGCTCGGCCAGGAGCGCGCCGTCGACGCCCAGCACGTCCCGCTTGAGGGACGTGGCGTAGGTCGTGACGGACCCACGGAAGGTCTGCGAGGCCCCGGGTACGGAGGTGAGCTCGGCGGCCACCAGGCCCCCGGTGAGGGATTCTGCGACGGCGAGCGTCTCACCGCGCTCCTGGAGCCGCCGCAGCACCCGGGCCGCCCCGGATGTCACCGCTCGGCCTCCGCAGTCCCCCTGCCGCCCGCCACGCGCTCCCCGACGGGATCCACGAGCGGCTCGACGACGGGCTCCCCGCCCGCTCCCCCCGCGGCGTCCACGTCGTCGGCGGCGCACGCGCCGCCCACGCCACCCTCGGCCTCCGCGGCCGCAGCGACCGCTTCGAGGGCGGCGGCCTGCTCCGCCGCGAGTCCGTGACCGCGCAGCACGATGGCCTGACGCACGTAGTCGAGGCCGGTGACGACCGTCAGGACGACGGCCACCGCCATCACCCAGAAGCGCAGAGTCGCCAGGGGTCCCGTCAGTGCCAGGACGTACATGCCCACGGCGATGCCCTGGGCGAGGGTCTTCACCTTCCCGCCGCGGCTGGCCGGGATCACCGAGTGCCGGATGACCCAGAAGCGCATCAGCGTGATGCCGAGTTCACGGAAGAGGATCACACCGGTGACCCACCAGGGCAGGTCCCCGAGTGAAGACAGGCAGATCAGCGCCGCGCCCATGATCGCCTTGTCCGCGATCGGGTCGGCGATCTTCCCGAAGTCGGTGACCAGGTTGTAGGTGCGTGCCAGATGCCCGTCGAAGACATCGGTGATCATCGCGACGGCGAAGGCCGCCCAGGCGAACGAACGCCAGACCGGGTCGTAGCCGCCGTCGTGCAGGAGCAGCATGACGAAGCCCGGGACCAGCAGCAGGCGCACCATCGTGAGGATGTTCGCGATGTTCCACAGGCCGGCCTGGTTGACGGCCGCCGCGCCCAGCTTGCCGCCGCGGGGAACCGGCGTCGCGCCGGAGCCGCCTGCCGCGGATGCCGGGGCTCCCGTCATCTGGCTGCCTCCGCAAGCTCGTGGTGTTCGGCCACGAGGTCCACTCCCTCGGTGCCCACTGCCTTCGCTTCGACCATACGGCCCGGCACGAGCCCTTCGCGTGCGGTGAAGATGACCTGGCCGTCCGTTTCGGGCGCCTGGTGGGCGGCTCGGCCCACCGCCACGGGGCCGTCCTCGTCGGACTCCACGGACTCGACGAGGACCTGGAGGGTCTCACCGACCCGCTCCTCGGCACGCTGCGAGGTCAGCTCCTCGGCGAGCTGCGAGATGTGCGCGAGGCGCTCCGCGATGACGTCGGCGTCCAGCTTGTTCTCGTAGCCGACGGCCTCGGTGCCCTCCTCGTCGGAGTAGCCGAAGACCCCGATCGCGTCGAGGCGCGCACCGGTGAGGAAGCGCTCGAGCTCGGCCAGGTCGGCCTCCGTCTCACCGGGGAATCCCACGATGAAGTTCGACCGGGCACCGGCCTGCGGAGCCTTGCCCCGAATGGTGTCCAGCAGTTCGAGGAAACGGTCCGTATCGCCGAACCGCCGCATCGCGCGCAGGACCCCGGGGGCGGAGTGCTGGAAGGAGAGGTCGAAGTACGGGGCGACCTTCGGCGTCGAGGTGAGCACGTCGATCAGCCCCGGCCTCATCTCCGCGGGCTGCAGGTAGCTGACGCGGATCCGCTCGATCCCGTCGACGTCGGCGAGCTCGGGCAGCAGGGTCTCCAGGAGCCTGATGTCCCCGAGGTCCTTGCCGTACGAGGTGTTGTTCTCGGAGACGAGCATGACCTCCTTGACGCCCTGCTCGGCGAGCCAGCGGGTCTCCTGGAGGACGTCGGAGGGGCGCCGCGAGATGAACGAGCCGCGGAAGGAGGGGATGGCGCAGAACGAGCAGCGCCGGTCACAGCCCGAGGCGAGCTTCACGGAGGCGACCGGGCTGGTGCCCAGCCTGCGGCGCAGCGGTGCCCGCGGTCCCGAGACCGGTGCGACACCTTCCGGCAGGTCCGCCGGCGCCGGCGCGATCTCCTGGGCGTGCCCCGGCAGTGCGACGGCGGCGTCCTGCCGCTCGGCCGGGCTGATCGGCAGCAGCTTGCGGCGGTCGCGCGGGGTGTGGGAGGCGTGGATGCCGCCGTTGAGGATGGTCTGCAGGCGGTCGGAGATGTCGGCGTAGTCGTCGAATCCGAGGACTCCGTCCGCCTCCGGCAGGGCCTCGGCAAGATCCTTGCCGTAGCGCTCGGCCATGCAGCCGACGGCGACGACGGCCTGGGTTCTGCCGTGATCCTTCAGATCGTTGGCTTCGAGCAGGGCGTCGACGGAGTCCTTCTTGGCGGCTTCGACGAATCCACAGGTGTTGACGACGGCGACATCCGCGTCCGTGGCGTTCTCGACGAGCTCCCAGCCGTCCGCTGCCAAGCGGCCTGCGAGCTCCTCCGAGTCCACCTCGTTACGGGCGCAGCCAAGAGTGACAAGGGCGACGGTACGGCGTTCGGGCATGGGCTCAAGACTACTTTGTCCCGGCGCCCGCCCTACCGTGCAGGGTTCACCGCTACGCGGAGTGACCGAAGCTCCGGTGGATCATGGGGAAAGCACGCCATACGCGGACGGTGCGTGCCCGGCGGAAACCGCCGGGCACGCACCGTCCGGACGTGCTCGGGTGCGGAGGTCAGCCGACCTCGGGGTCACCCTTGGTGTACGAGAGCCGCTCGACCTGACCCGACTCGAACTCGTCGTCGACCTTCTTGCCGTTCACGAAGAGATCGATGGCCCCGGCGTCGCCGAGGACGAGATCGACCCGCTCCTTGTCCTGGAAGGTCTTGGAGTCGCCCTGGTTCAGCAGCCCGTCGAAGAGCAGCCGCCCGTTGTGGTCCTTGGCCGAGATCCAGCTCTTGCCCTCGGTGGCGCTGAGCCTGACCGTCACCTTGTCCCTGGGGGCAGCGGCGATGGCGCTCTCGGAGGGCGCGGGCTTGGGGTCGGCGGGCTTGGTCGCGGTGGGCTTGGGGGTGGTCTTGTCGGGGGTCGAGCCTTCGGCGACCTGTGCCGCGCCCGACCCCTCGTCCTCGCCGTTGAAGAGCGTGAAGCCGACGAAGCCGACCACGGCGACGATGGCGGCGACCATGGCGGCGGTCCAGTTGGGCCGACGGGGTTCGGAGCGGATGCGCTCCGCCTCGAACAGCGGTGCCGCGGGGGTGGGCGCGGGACGCCCGCCGTGCTCGGCGTCGAATTCCTCGATCAGTGGATCGGGGTCGAGCCGTACGGCACGGGCGAGCATGCGGATGTGGCCGCGTGCGTAGACGTCGCCGCCGCAGCGGGAGAAGTCGTCCTCCTCGATCGCGTGCACGATGGGGATGCGCACCCGGGTGGAGCTGCTGACTTCCTCGACCGTCAGACCTGCGGCGATACGAGCCTGCTGAAGCGCGCGACCGATCGAAGGCCGGTCGTCTTCGGGGGAGTTGCCGATGGACACGGGGGCGCCTTTCGAGCGTGAGCCACCTGCTGGATGTTCAGTCTAGGGGTGGTACGAAAGGGTGGGGCAACCGGGAGCGACGACTTTGTACGCCATCGGGTTCGCCGGACAGCCCCTCGGGCAGGACGGAGATCGGAGGGCGCAACGGATCATCCCGCTGGTCCTCCTTTCAACTTGACGTACGGCCGGGCGAAACGGTTGCCCGCAAAACTCCTACGAAGCGGTTTCCCCGCGGATGACGGCCAACACACCGTCGAGTTCGTCCGGTTTCACCATGACATCGCGCGCCTTGGAACCCTCGCTGGGACCCACGATATTGCGCGACTCCATCAGATCCATCAGCCGACCGGCCTTCGCGAAGCCGACGCGCAGCTTGCGCTGAAGCATCGATGTCGAGCCGAACTGGGTGGACACGACGAGCTCGGCCGCCTGGCAGAGCAGATCGAGATCGTCGCCGATGTCCTCGTCGATCTCCTTCTTCTGCTTGGTGCCGGCCACCACGTCCTCGCGGAAGACCGGCGCCATCTGATCCTTGCAGTGCTGGACGACGGCCGCGACCTCGGCCTCGGTGACGAAGGCGCCCTGCATACGGGTCGGCTTGTTCGCCCCCATCGGCAGGAACAGACCGTCACCCTTTCCGATGAGCTTCTCGGCGCCGGGCTGGTCCAGGATGACCCGGCTGTCGGCGAGCGACGAGGTCGCGAAGGCGAGCCGGGAGGGCACATTGGCCTTGATCAGACCCGTCACGACATCGACCGAGGGGCGCTGCGTGGCGAGCACCAGGTGGATGCCGGCGGCACGCGCCAGCTGGGTGATGCGGACGATGGAGTCCTCGACGTCGCGCGGGGCCACCATCATGAGGTCCGCCAGCTCGTCGACGATGACCAGCAGGTACGGATAGGGCGAGAGCTCCCGCTCGCTCCCCTCCGGTGCCTTCGCCTTGCCGGTGCGCACCGCGTGGTTGAAGTCGTCGATGTGCCGGAAACCGTAGGCCGCGAGGTCGTCGTAGCGGAGGTCCATCTCCCTTACGACCCACTGGAGTGCCTCGGCGGCCTTCTTCGGGTTGGTGATGATCGGCGTGATGAGGTGGGGGATGCCCTCGTAGGCGGTGAGCTCGACGCGCTTCGGGTCGACGAGCACCATCCGTACGTCCTCGGGCGTCGCCCGCACCATGACGGAGGTGATCAGGCAGTTGATGCAGGAGGACTTGCCGGAACCGGTCGCTCCGGCGACCAGGACGTGCGGCATGTTCGCCAGGTTGGCCATCTCGTAGCCGCCCTCGACGTTCTTGCCGAGCGCGACCAGCATCGGATGGTCGTCCTCCGCCGCGTCCGCGAGGCGCAGGACGTCACCGAGGTTGACCATCTCCCGGTCGGAGTTGGGGATCTCGATGCCGACGGCGGACTTGCCGGGGATCGGGGAGATGATCCGGACGTCGGGGCTGGCGACGGCGTAGGCGATGTTCTTGGTGAGGGCGGTGATCCGCTCGACCTTGACGGCGGGTCCGAGTTCGACCTCGTAGCGGGTGACCGTCGGGCCGCGGGTGAAGCCGGTGACGGCGGCGTCGACCTTGAACTCCGTGAAGACGTTGGTCAGGGAGGCGACGACCGCGTCGTTGGCGGCGCTGCGCGTCTTGCCCGGACCACCGCGCTCCAGCAGGTCCAGGGAGGGCAGCGCATAGGTGATGTCGCCGGAGAGCTGGAGCTGCTCGGCCCGGGCGGGCAGCGGCAGCGGCCGCTCGGGGGCGGGCTTCGTCAGATCGGGGACGCCCCCGGAGGACACGTCCTTCTCCACACCTGCGTCGCCGGCCGGGGTCTTCGCGGCCGAGCGTGCACCGGGCACCGGGGTCGCGGTCCGCTCACGTTCGGTGGAGACGCCCTGGGTCAGATCCGCGACCACCGGGGAAGGGGGCATGCCGTTGAGCACCGCTCCGTCGAGCGCGGCTGCCGCCGCGGCGGCGACGTCCACCGCGTCCAGGGTGCGGTTCATCGCGGGCTGCGCCGACGTCCTGCGGGGCCTGCGCCGCTTGGCCAGCGCCTCGCCCTCGGCCTGGTCCGGGTCGTACGCGTCCGGTCCCGCACCGCGGGCCCCCGGCCTCCGGGAGCCCTCGGGCAGCGCGTCGCGCCACTGCTCGTCGTAGCGCTCGTCGTCGCTCCCGTCCTCCTCGCCCGGCACGTACACCGGGTCGACGATGCCGAGCCTTACACCCAACTGCCGCATCCGCCGGGGGATGGCGTTGACCGGGGTGGCGGTGACCACCAGGAGTCCGAAGACCGTGAGCAGCAGGAGCAGCGGGACGGCGAGGACCTCGCCCATCGTGAACACGAGGGGCTGGGAGGCGGCCCAGCCGATCAGCCCGCCGGCGTCCTGCATGGCGCCGGTGCCGTCCTCGCGGCCCGGCGATCCGCAGGCGATGTGGACCTGGCCGAGCACGCCGATGACGAGGGCGGAGAGCCCGATGACGATGCGGCCGTTGGCCTCCGGCTTCTCCGGATAGAGGATCAGCCGCACGGCGACGGCGCCCAGCAGTATCGGCACCAGCAGATCGAGCCGGCCGAACGCCCCCGTCACCAGCATTTCGACGAGGTCGCCGACGGGGCCCTTCAGATGCGACCAGGTGCCCGCCGCGACGACCAGAGCGAGGCCGAGGAGCAGCAGGGCGAGTCCGTCCTTGCGGTGCGCCGGGTCGAGTCCCTTCGCGCCGCGCCCTATGGAACGGAACACCGCCCCGACACCGTGCGCGGTGCCCAGCCACAGCGCGCGGACGAGCCGGTACACGCCCCCCGTGGGGGACGGTGCGGGCCTGGGCGCGGCTTTCTTCGCGGCCGCCTTCTTGGCGGGCGCCTTCCTGACGGGCGCGGTCTTCTTCGCCGCCGCCTTCTTGGCGGGCGCGGCTTTCTTCGCCGGTCCCTGGGTACGGCCGGCGCGCTTCGCGGTGCCCGCCGTGCCCAGGGAACCCTTGCCGGACGTACGTGAGGCCATGTGACTGAGGTTACCGGTGCCGACGGCGGTGGACACGTGTGCCCACGGCTTCACCCGTCCGTGTCGCCCTTGCGCGGGTGGTGAACTGACGCACCCTCAGGCGGTCGCGGGTCAGCTCTGCGAGGGCAGGGTGGCCGCGGAACCGCCCGCGCCGGGTTCCAGCGCGTCGAGAGCGCGGCGCAGCCCCGTGAGCTTGCGCTCGAGATGGGCGGCGGTGGCGACGGCCCCCGCGTCCGCCGATTCGTCGTCCAACTGCTTGGAGAGGGCCTCGGCCTGCTCCTCGACCGCGGCGAGCCTCGCCGAGAGCTCGGCGAGCAGACCGGCCGGCTCCTTCTCGTCGGCGCCCTGGTGGGCACCGCCTTCGAGCTGGAGCCGGAGCAGCGCCGCCTGTTCCCGGAGCTGGCAGTTCTTCATGTAGAGCTCGACGAAGACCGAGACCTTGGCCCGCAGCACCCAAGGGTCGAAGGGCTTCGAGATGTAGTCCACCGCGCCTGCCGCATAGCCCCGGAAGGTGTGATGCGGACCGTGGTTGATCGCCGTCAGGAAGATGATCGGGATGTCACGGGTCCGCTCCCGCCGCTTGATGTGCGCAGCCGTCTCGAATCCATCCATACCGGGCATCTGTACGTCCAGCAGAATGACCGCGAAATCATCCGTGAGCAGCGCCTTGAGCGCTTCCTCCCCTGACGATGCCCGCACCAGTGTCTGATCGAGCGCAGAGAGGATGGCCTCCAGCGCCAGCAGATTCTCCGGCCGGTCATCGACCAGGAGGATCTTGGCCTTCTGCACCATGGCCCGCCCTCCTCGCCCCGGCATCGCACCGGGTGCCGCCCCAGGGGACGACTCCCTTACGCCGTCCGTCCTTGTGCCGGTCATGGTAGCCGCACCCCGCCCGTCACCACACCCTGTCACCGCGATGTCACTGTGCACATAGCGAAAACGCGGTCGAAGACCAGAAGGTTCCCCGGAATCGGCCCACTCACACTCCTCCCGACAGAGTCGGTCGACGGATTCCGGTGAACTGCCGGGCGCCTGGTCACTCTCCGCGCATCCACTTCTCCATCACCGACAGCAGATGATCGGAATCGACCGGCTTGGTCACATAGTCGGAGGCCCCGCAGTCGATCGCCTTCTCGCGGTCCCCCTTCATCGCCTTGGCGGTCAGTGCGACGATCGGCAGACCGGCGAACTGCGGCATCCGGCGGATCGCCGTCGTCGTGGCATAGCCGTCCATCTCGGGCATCATGATGTCCATCAGTACGATCGTCACATCGTCGTGCTGCTCAAGGACTTCGATGCCCTCGCGCCCGTTCTCCGCGTACAGCACCGACAGCCCGTGCTGCTCCAGCACGCTGGTGAGGGCGAAGACGTTGCGGATGTCGTCGTCGACGATGAGCACCTTCTCGCCCTGGAAGCGGAAGGTCCTGCGGGGCTCCTGCTCCTCCTGCGCGCTCCTGACCCACTCTTCGGGCGCCGCGGCCGGTGCCTCGCCGGAGGCGCCGTTCGCCAGGGCGGGACGCTGCGTCGAGCCGCCGAGGGCCTTGCGCCGGCGCCTGAACACCCCGGCGGAGTTGGCGGGATCGCCCAGGGGCTGTTCGCCGCCGTTGTCGTGCGAGGACTCCAGGCGCAGGGCACCGTCGCCGGGACCGCCCTGGATCTCGACGGGCCCCGGCCCCATCTGCGGGTAGCCCTGCGGCGGCAGCTCGCTGGGGTGCAGCGGCAGGTACAGCGTGAACGTCGAACCACGTCCCGGTTCGCTCGCGGCGTGAATCTCACCGCCCAGCAGGCGCGCGATCTCCCGGCTGATGGAGAGGCCCAGCCCCGTCCCTCCGTACTTGCGGCTGGTCGTGCCGTCCGCCTGCTTGAACGCCTCGAAGATGACCAGCATCTTGCTGGAGGCGATACCGATCCCGGTGTCGGTCACCGAGAAGGCGATCAGGTCACCGTCGGCGTCGCGCAGCGAGCCGGCCTCCAGCAGGTGCTCCCGGATCGAGTTCGGCACGTCGGCGCCGGCCGGCCGGATCACCAGCTCCACGGCGCCGCTGTCGGTGAACTTCACCGCGTTGGACAGGAGGTTGCGCAGGACCTGCAGCAACCGCTGCTCGTCCGTGTGCAGCGTGGCGGGCAGCTCCGGGGAGACCCGTACGGAGAAGTCGAGCCCCTTCTCCGCGGTGAGCGGCCGGAACGTCGCCTCCACGTAGTCGACCAGCTGCACCAGCGCGATCCGCGTCGGGCTGACGTCCATCTTGCCCGCCTCGACCTTGGACAGATCGAGGATGTCGTTGATCAGCTGGAGCAGGTCGGAGCCCGCGCCGTGGATCGTCTCGGCGAACTCCACCTGCTTCGGCGAGAGATTGCCTTCGGCGTTGTCGGCCAGCAGCTTGGCCAGGATGAGCAGCGAGTTGAGCGGCGTACGCAGCTCGTGGGACATGTTGGCCAGGAACTCGGACTTGTAGCGCATCGAGACGGCGAGCTGTTCGGCGCGCTCCTCCAGGACCTGCCGCGCCTCCTCGATCTCGGTGTTCTTCACCTCGATGTCGCGGTTCTGCTGAGCCAGCAGCTCGGCCTTCTCCTCCAGCTCGGCGTTGGAGGCCTGCAACGCCTTCTGCCGGTTCTCGAGCTCCTGCGATCGGTCACGCAGCTGCTCGGTGAGCTCCTGGGACTGTTCGAGGAGCTTCTCGGTCTTCGTGTTGACGCTGATGGTGTTGACGCTCGTGGCGATCATCTCGGCGAGCTGGTTGAGGAAGTCCCGCTGGATGTGGGTGAACGGCTGGAACGAGGCCAGCTCGATGACACCGAGGACCTGCCCCTCGAACAGCACCGGCAGCACGATCACGTGCGCGGGCGGCGCCTCGCCGAGCCCCGACGAGATCTTGAGATACCCCGGCGGCACGTTGTCCACCTGGATCGTCCGCTTCTCCTCCGCCGCCGTCCCGATGAGCGTCTCACCGGGACGGAAGGAGGTCGGCATCGAGCCTGCCGAGTAGCCGTAACTGCCGCGCATGCGCAGCTCGTACGCACTCTCGTTGCCGCTGTCGGATCCCACCTCCTCACCGTCACCGGTGCTGATGGCGAGGAAGAAGGCACCGTGCTGGGCGGAGACGACCGGAGTCAGCTCGCTCATGATCAGCGAGGCGACGTCGTCCAGGTCGCGGCGGCCCTGCATCAGACCGGAGATACGGGCGAGGTTGCCCTTGAGCCAGTCCTGTTCCTTGTTGGCGAGCGTGGTGTCGCGCAGATTCGCGATCATCGTGTTGATGTTGTCCTGCAGCACCTGGATCTCGCCGGCCGCATCGACATCGATCTTGAGGTTGAGATCGCCCCGGGTCACCGCGGTGGCGACCGCGGCGATGGCGCGCACCTGACGGGTCAGGTTCCCCGCCATCTCGTTCACCGACTCGGTGAGGTCGCGCCAGGTCCCGTCGACGTCCCGGACCCTGGCCTGGCCGCCCAGCTGCCCCTCGGTACCCACCTCGCGGGCCACCCGGGTCACCTGCTCGGCGAAGGAGGACAGCTGGTCGACCATCGTGTTGATGGTGTTCTTGAGCTCCAGGATCTCACCGCGCGCGTCGATGTCGATCTTCTTGGTGAGGTCGCCCTTGGCGATGGCCGTGGTCACGGTGGCGATCTGACGCACCTGTCCGGTCAGGTTGGACGCCATCGAGTTCACCGACTCGGTCAGGTCCTTCCACGTACCGGAGACTCCGGGGACGCGCGCCTGGCCGCCCAGCTCGCCCTCCGTGCCCACCTCGCGCGCGACCCGGGTCACCTCGTCCGCGAACGAGGACAGCGTCGTCACCATCGTGTTGACGGTGTCGGCGAGTTCGGCGACCTCTCCGCGCGCCTCGACGGTGACCTTCTTCGTCAGGTCGCCGTTGGCGACCGCGGACGACACCCGGGAGATGTTGCGCACCTGGCTGGTCAGGTTGTTGGCCATCAGGTTGACGTTCTCGCTGAGGTCCTTCCAGATGCCCGTGGCGCCGCGCACCCTGGCCTGGCCGCCGAGGATGCCCTCGGTACCCACCTCACGGGCCACCCGGGTCACCTCGTCACCGAAGTTCATCAGCTGGTCGACCATGGTGTTGACCGTCGTCACCAGTTCGAGGATCTCGCCCTTGGCGTCGACGGTGATCTTCTTGGAGAGATCGCCCTTGGCGACGGCGGTGGTGACCTCGGCGATGTTGCGCACCTGGAGCGTCAGGTTGTTCGCCATGCCGTTGACGGACTGCGTGAGGTCCTTCCACGTCCCGGAGACCCCCTGCACCTCCGCCTGCCCGCCGAGGATCCCCTCCGTGCCCACCTCACGGGCCACCCGGGTCACCTGCTCCGCGAAGTTCGAGAGCTGGTCGACCATCGTGTTGAGGGTGTTCTTCAGCTCCAGGATCTCGCCGCGGGCGTCCACGTCGATCTTCTGCGACAGGTCGCCCCGCGCCACCGCCGTGGCGACCTGCGCGATGTTGCGGACCTGGGCGGTGAGGTTCCCGGCCATGCCGTTCACCGAGTCCGTCAGGTCACGCCACACGCCGGCCACACCCGGCACCTGGGCCTGGCCGCCGAGACGCCCGTCGGTGCCCACTTCGCGCGCCACGCGCGTCACCTGGTCGGCGAAGGCGGAGAGCTGGTCGACCATCGTGTTGATGGTGTTCTTCAACTCCAGGATCTCGCCCCGGGCGTCCACGTCGATCTTCTGCGACAGGTCACCCCGCGCCACCGCCGTCGTCACCTGCGCGATCTGCCGCACCTGCGAGGTGAGGTTCCCCGCCATGAAGTTGACGGAGTCGGTGAGCTCCTTCCACGTACCGGAGACACCGTCGACGCGCGCCTGACCGCCCAGGCGGCCCTCCGTGCCCACGTCGCGGGCCATCCGGGTCACCTGGTCGGCGAAGTTGGACAGCTGCGCCACCATCGTGTTGACGGTGTTCTTCAGCTCCAGCATCTCGCCGGCGACATCGACGGTGACCTTCTGCGAGAGGTCACCGTTGGCCACGGCCGTGGTGACCTGCGCGATGTCACGCACCTGGCCGGTGAGGTTGCGGAAGGCGGTGTTCACCGAGTCGGTGAGGTCCTTCCAGGTGCCCGCCGCACCCGGCACCTCGGCCTGGCCGCCGAGGCGGCCCTCGACGCCGACCTCCCGGGCCACCCGGGTCACCTCGGAACCGAAGGCCTGGAGCTGGTCCACCATCGTGTTGACGGTGTTCTTCAGCTCCAGCATCTCGCCGGCCACGTCGACGGTGACCTTCTGCGTCATGTCACCGCTGGCCACCGCCGTGGTCACCTGCGCGATGTCACGCACCTGCGTCGTCAGGTTCCGGAAGACCGTGTTCACCGAGTCGGTGAGGTCCTTCCAGGTGCCCGCCGCACCCGGCACCTGGGCCTGACCGCCGAGCAGACCCTCACCACCGACCTCGCTCGCCACACGCGTCACCTCGTCGGCGAACGTACGCAGCGTCTCGGTCATCTGGTTGATCGTCTCGGCGAGCTGGGCGACCTCGCCGCGGGCGCTCACCGTGACCTTCTGCGAGAGATCGCCGTTGGCGACGGCCGTCGTCACCTCGGCGATTCCGCGTACCTGGGAGGTGAGGTTCCCGGCCATCGTGTTGACGGAGTCGGTGAGGTCCTTCCAGACGCCGGCCACACCGGGCACCGTCGCCTGCCCGCCCAGCTCGCCCTCGGTGCCCACCTCACGGGCGACCCGGGTCACCTCGGACGAGAACGACGACAGCTGGTCCACCATCGTGTTGACGGTGTTCTTGAGCTGGAGCATCTCACCGGCCACATGGACGGTGACCTTCCGTGACAGGTCCCCCTTGGCCACGGCCGTCGTCACCAGGGCGATGTCACGCACCTGTGCGGTGAGCCGGTAGGCCATCGTGTTCACGGAGTCGGTGAGGTCCTTCCAGGACCCGGACATGCCGCGCACCTGGGCCTGGCCGCCCAGCTTGCCCTCGGTGCCCACCTCGACCGCGACGCGTGTCACCTGTTCGGTGAAGGCGGACAGCTGGTCGACGAGGTTGTTGACCGTGCGGGCGACCTTCAGGAACTCCCCGCGCAACGGGCGCACGGTCTCGTCCACCGCGTGGGTCCGCAGCTCCATCCGCTGCTCCAGGTCGCCGTCGGCGACCGCGGAGAGCACACGCCCGACCTCGGACACGGGCCGCGCAAGGTCGTCGACGAGCTCGTTGGAGGCGTCGATGGCAGCCGCCCAGGAACCCTCGCAGGCCCCGGTCTCGAGGCGCTCGGTGAGTTTCCCCTCGCGCCCGACCACACGCCGCACACGGGCGAGCTCGCCCGTCAGGTGCAGGTTGCGGTCGGCCACCTCGTTGAAGACCGCTGCGATCTCCGTGAGCACGCCGTCGCCGGAGACGGTGAGCCTCCTGCGGAAGTTGCCGTCGCGCATCGCCACGAGCGCAGCGAGCAGTCTGTTCAGAGCTGCCGCGTCCACATCGATGGTCCCATTGCGCTGCTTTTTCACGGACTGCCCGCCTTTTGTGCGCGTTCCTGAACCCCGCGCCGCCACGCCAGACTCCACCGTGTCCCTCCCGCAGGGGTTGACCGTATCGCTCGGGCCGTTATCGGAAGCTTGCCCATGTCCACTCTGGCTCACCGCCACAGCACACCGTCGACGGGTGACTATGCGGTCGTCAAATCGTTGAAACGTACCAGGCCGGAACGGGAGGGCGGGGAAGGTCTCACGGTCATCCCATTTCCCTCACCGGGGGCCCCATAGTTGTGCGCCCGGCGCACAACCACTGGGTGCCCTGCGTACCCAAGTCTGCCCTCGTGTACCCGGGACACCTGGCGAGCGTCTAGCCTGGCAGGCGAATCGAAGCGGCGACAAACGGGCACAGGACTCGGGGAAGCGACGAGACACCAATGGGGAGTGCTGTGATCACCGCGCGCGCGGCTGCCACCTTCGATCCGGTCGGACGCTCGGTCGCGACCGCCCGCGCGTTCGTCCGCGACACCCTCCAGGGGTGGGGTTACACCGACGTCGTTGACGACGCCGTCGTTCTTACCAGTGAACTCGTGACCAATGCCGTCGTGCACGCGGGCACGGCCGCCGATGTGCTCTGTCTGCGCACCGAGGACGGCGTACGCGTCGAGGTCGCCGACCACTATCCGGAGCGTGAGGTCCCGCTCCAGAGCTCGGGTCTGGACTTCGGCAGCCCCGATCGCGAAGGCGGCCGAGGGCTGCTGCTCTGCGCGGCACTCGCCTCCCGCTGGGGCGTCGAGTACACCCCCACGCACAAACATGTCTGGTTCCAGCTCGACCTCCCGGAACGCCCCGTGGGTGTCCGCTCCGCCAGCCCCGTGCTGCCCACCGCTCTGCTGCCGGTCGCGGAACCACGCGTACGGGTGGCCGTCGTGCAGATCGACGGCTCCGGCTCCATCGCCTCGTGGAACGACGACGCCACGTTCCTCTTCGGTTACGCCGCGGAGCAGGTCGGCGGAAAACAGCTGACCGACTTCGTGGCCTGGCCGCACACGCCGGGTACCAACACCGGCATCGCCGATGCCCTCCAGCTCTCCCGGTGGGAGGGCAGCTACGGCATCCGCGGCGCGGACGGCCGGATCATCCCCGTGTACGCCTCGCACCTCCGAGTCCGCGACGCGGACGGCGAGCCCTCCACCGTCTGCCTCCTCGTGCGCGACTACGAACGCGCCGTGCTCCAGACGCCGGTCCGCGCCCCCGTCTCCGACACCTCGGCCGAGAACCGCAGCACGGATCCGTTCGAGATCTTCATCGGCTCGCCCGCTCCCGACGACCTCGACGGACTGCTGCAGCGCACGGTGGAACGCGCCCGCGACATGCTCGATGCCGACGCCGCCTTCCTGCTGCTGGCCACCGACGACGAGACGGAGCTGGAGGTCCGGGCGACGACCGGCCTCCCCTCGGCCCGCCAGCGCTTCGCCCGGGTGCCCGTCGAGGCCGGCACCGGGCGCTACGGCTCCGCCCGTATGCCCGCGGTCCATGAGGACCTCACCGTCGTCCCGGGCGCCGTGCCGCTGCTCGTCGACACAGGGATGCGCTCCGTCGTCACGGTCCCTCTCAAGGTCGAGGGGCGTCTCACCGGTTCTCTCGGGGTGGCGGCCGAAGCCGCGGGGCGCTACTCCAACGAGGAGGCGCTGCGGCTGCAGTTCGCGGCGGACCGTATCGCCCTGGCCGTCGAGTCGGCCAGGCTCGGCGAGCTGGAACGTCTGCGCCGTGGCTCGCTGTCCTTCCTCGTCGAGGCGTCCGACCTCCTCGCCGGCACGCTGGACCGGGATCAGACACTGGCGCTGATGGCCCAGATGACCGTGCCCACCCTGGCCACCTGGTGCGCCGTCTACACCATCGCCGACCAGTCCTCGGAGCCGTACCTCTCCTACGTCCTCCACGAGGACGAGGAACGCATCGACGGCCTGAAGGCCCTGCTCTCCTCCATCGACCCTCCCGACCCCGTCCCCGCCCCGGGCGCCCGGCTCTGGCCGGTACCCGCGGAAGCCGGGCACCAGGCAGCCCTGCGCACGTCCAAGCGCACCCTGGGCAGGGACGCGCCGCTGAGCATGGGGGCAGCTGCCCGCACCGTCCTGGCCACGGCGGCCGCTGTGGGGGGCGAGACCGTGGTCCTGCCCCTGGTGGCCAGGAACCGCGTGATCGGCATGCTCACCCTCGGCAAGCCGTCCGACGAGCACTTCCGCCAGGAGATCCTGGAGCTGGCCGAGGACCTGTCCCGACGGGCCGCTCTCGCCCTCGACAACGCGCGCCTGTACTCGGAGCGCATGGCCATCAGCCAGTCGCTGCAGCGCAGCCTCCTGCCGCCCGGCCTGCCCGACGTGCCCAACGTCGAGATCGAGGTCATCTACCGCGCGGCGGGCGAGGGCAACGAGGTCGGCGGCGACTTCTACGACGTGTTCCCCATCCGCGACGGTGCCTACGGCTTCGCCATCGGCGACGTCTGCGGCACGGGCCCTGAGGCGGCGGCCGTCACCGGCCTCGCCCGGCACGCCCTGCGCCTGCTGGCCCGTGAGGGCTTCGGCGGCCCGGCGGTGCTGGAGCGGCTCAACGCCGCGATCCTGGACGAGGGCGCACGCAGCCGCTTCCTCACTCTGCTCTACGGGGAGTTGTGGCCGCAGGAGGACGGAAGCGCCCTCCTGAAGGTCGTCTGTGCCGGCCATCCTCTCCCGCTGCGTCTGCGCCAGGACGGCTCCGTTGAGGCGGCGGCCGAACCCCAGCCGCTGCTGGGCGTCATCGAGGACCTCGAACTGTACGAGCAGGAAGTCACCCTGGATCCCGGGGATGTGCTCCTGTGCGTGACCGACGGAGTCACCGAACGCCGCGAGGGGGCTCGCATGCTGGGCGACGACGGCCTGGCCGATGTCCTGTCCATGTGTACGGGCCTGACGGCCGGCGCGGTGGCGGGCCGCATCCTGCGGGCGGTGGAGCGCTTCGCTGCGGAGCCCGCGTCCGACGACATGGCCATCCTGGCCATGCGTGTCCCGGAGCCGCAGAACGTCTAGGACCTCCGACTGGTCATATGGCGCTTTCAAGGCGGACGTCACCGGGTACGACGAGGAGCAGCGAAAACATCGGAACGCGCGGGCGATCAGCAGGTTGAAGCAGCACCGGGCGGTGGCCACCCGCGTCGACAAGCACTGTTGCGTCGGCTTCGGCACAGCCCGGGTACGGCAGTTCTCACGATCCGCCTGCGCATGATCGACGGAATCGCTGCGTGGCACTGAGCCGACCACGTGCTCCTCGCCGTCCCTGTCAGCGGCAACCTGCACCCCCACTACGAGGGGCGGAGAACGGGATCGATCTCTGCCAGGCTCTGGTGCAGACGACGGGCCCCGGCGGCAACGCGGCTGTCGGCGTCGCCCGACAGCTCCTCGCAGAGCCGCAACGCCTCGTCCAGGTCGGCCGAGAAGATGCTGAAGACGTCGAGGACTGCGGTGTGGATCCAATCGGCGTGGTTGTCGTTGGCAACTGCCAGGGCGGACGCGATGATCGTCAGTCCGGCCTTGTCCCTCCGACGAAGCAAGCCCTCCGCGGTTCGCCTGGTGACGAAGGTGTCACCCGGATCGAGCACAAGGCCCAGCAGCGGCTCTACGGCCTCCTGCATGTCGGCGAACCCTGCCAGGCTGTGCCCGGCATCCGCGCGGTCACGCCAGTCGTCGCTCCGTCCGAGCTCGCCGAGCGCCACGACGGCAGCACACCGCAGGTCACTGTCCATGGATTCGTGCGACCTTCCCGCCGTCCTGGTCAAAATGTCAGCGGCGCCCTCCCGGGTGATCGGCAGAACCGCCCTACCCGCATCACTCAGCAGACGAGTTCCCGTGAGGCCCCGTCTGCTGTGGACCGCCCGTGCTGCTCGACTCTCCGATGCGCGCGTCCGGCTCCAGTTGCGGGCGTCCGGCGGCGGGGATCAACCGGAGTCGCCCGTCGCCCCGTCGGTACGCTCCCGGAGAAGGTCTGCATGGCCGTTGTGCCGGGCGTACTCCTGGATCATCACGACGTAGACCCATCGCAGGCTGAAAGAGGCTCCCCGTGCCGACCGGAACGTCTCGTCGAGGTCCCGGCCGGCAGCTGCCGCATCGCTCAGACGAACCTCGGTCAGGAACGACGCGAAGGCCCGGGGCGCATCCCCCGCGTCGACCCCGTCCAGCCCCTCGTTTCCGTCCTCCGGGCCTGTGAAGACGTCTCCGAGAGCCTCACCCGCGAAGCTCCGCCGGAACCACCAGCGCTCGATCTCCGCCATGTGACGGACGAGGCCGAGGAGACTGAGCGAGGACGGCTCCACCGTCGTCCTGGCCAGGTCCACCGACTGCAACCCGGCGCACTTGGCCATCAGTGTCTCCCGGTGCCACTGCAGCCACCCCTCCAGCATCTGACGCTCGGGGAGAGTGCCCAGGCTGCCGAGATCCACGGTGCGGACGACCGGCGGTGCTGTCCATTCCATGCGCTCACCTTGTCCGTCGTGGTGGTCTGATCCGCCTGGGAAACCGGCTCCGGCCTGACATCGTGCCGCCATGGCCCTTCCCTCGCCCGATGTGGAAGGTCAGGTGCCCACAGCGGCGACGACCCCGAGGCCGGCGGCACCTGGTGCTGCGTAGGCGTGCGAGCTCGGTGGCGAGGGTACGGAAAAGGCCCCCGCCATCGGCGGGGGCCTTTCTCTGCTGAGCCCCAATGCGGAATCGAACCGCAGACCTTCTCCTTACCATGGAGACGCTCTACCGACTGAGCTATTGGGGCCTGCTGCCTTGCGGCAACGAGGTAAAGCATACCCCGAACACGGGGGTGCTCAGAACCACCAGTTCGAAGAGATCCACGACGCGTCGCAGCGCGCTTCGGCCGCGGTTGCGACGACGGTTGCCGCCTCGGCCTCGTCCGAGCACGACGCGGGTCCCACACCTCGGGCCGGCGACGCTCACGAGTGAGAGTCGGCGCCGGAACGCAGAAAAGCCCCGTGCCACAAGGGCACGGGGCTTTCCCGGAATAATTGTTCGGCGGCGTCCTACTCTCCCACAGGGTCCCCCCTGCA
>NZ_JBHJYN010000012.1:26981-226214 GCF_042270185.1 Streptomyces sp. NPDC055962 | reverse complement strand
GACCACATCGCCGTCCTGCACGACGGCCGCATCGCCGCCGAAGGCACCGCCGACCAGCTCAAACGCCTCGTCCCCGGCGGCCACGTCCGCCTCCGCTTCACCGACCCCACCGCCTACCGCACCGCAGCCGCCGCCCTCACCGACGCCACCGGCGACGACGAATCCCTCACCCTGCGCATCCCCAGCGACGGCAGCCAACACGACCTGCGCACCGTCCTGGACCGCCTGGACACCGCCGCCGTCCACGCCGACGAACTCACCGTCCACACCCCCGACCTCGACGACGTCTTCTTCGCCCTCACCGACACCACCGTGCCCGCCCAGAACAGCAAGACCCAGGAGACCGCCCGATGAGCACCCTCACCCACGCCGTCCGCGACTCCTCCACCATGCTGCGGCGCAACCTCCTGCACGCCCGCCGCTACCCCTCGATGACCCTCAACCTGCTGCTCACACCGGTCATGCTCCTGCTGCTCTTCGTCTACATCTTCGGAGACGTCATGAGTGCCGGCATCGGCGGTGAGGACCGCTCCGACTACATCGCCTACATCCTGCCCGGCATCCTGCTCATGACCATCGGGAGCACCGTCATCGGGGCCGCGGTGGCCGTCGCCACCGACATGTCGGAAGGCATCATCGCCCGCTTCCGCACCATGGCCATCCACCGCGGGTCCGTCCTGATCGGCCACGTCGCCGGCAGCGTCCTGCAGTCCGTCGCCAGCGTCGCCCTCGTCGGCGCCGTCGGCGTCGCCATCGGCTTCCGCTCCGTGGACGCCACCGCCCTGGAATGGGTCGCCGCCCTCGGACTCCTCGCCCTCTTCGCCCTCGCCCTCACCTGGATCGCCGTCGGCATGGGCATGGCCAGCCCCAACGCCGAAGCCGCGAGCAACAGCGCCATGCCCCTCATCCTCCTGCCCCTCGTCTCCAGCGCCTTCACCCCCGTCGACGCCATGCCCGGCTGGTTCCAGCCCATCGCCCAGTACCAGCCCTTCACCCCCGCCATCGAAACCCTCCGCGGCCTCCTCCTGGGCACCGAGATCGGCCACAACGGCTGGCTCGCCCTCGCCTGGTCCCTCGCCCTGACCGCACTCGGCTACACCTGGTCCACCAGCGCCTTCACACGCGACCCGAAGTAACCAGCACGGTCGCGCCGGTCATCCCAGGAGGCCGAGCCACCGTTCACCTGCACGCGCCGAGCCCCCTTCCGGCTGGAAGGGGGCTCAGCGGCAGCTCGGCCGGGCGTACCGGCCGAGCCGCTCCTGGTGTCCGGGGATCAGACCTTGTCCGCGGCGATCAGCAGGTACTGGAAGCTGCCGTCCTTGTAGGCGTCGAGGAAGGCCTTCTCGATACCGGTGGCCAGCGGTGACTTGGCGCGGAGCTCCCAGTAGGGGATGGTGGCCGCGGTGAGGTCGACGACGCTCACGGGGACGAGGCGGTTGGCGGCCATCTCCTTGAAGTAGGTGCTGCGGGGATGGATGTTGCAGATGTAGTGGGCGTTGATCTCGCTGACGGCCCGGGAGGGCAGCCCGTACGCGTCGTTGTAGCAGCCGGTGATGGTGACGTAGCGGCCCCCGTGCTTGAGGAGCCTGGCGTACTCGGGGAAGAGGAGCGAGAGGTCCACGTACATGGTGCTCTCGTTGTTCCAGATGCCCTGGAAGCTGTCGCTCTCGAATCCGGTGTGCAGCATGTTCTTGAGGTGGAAGCTGACCTTGTGGTCCACCCCGCGTTCCTTCGCCTGGCCGTTGGCGAAGGCGACCTGGGTCTCGGAGATCGAGACACCGTCGACGCGCGCGCCGAAGCGGCTGTGAGCGACGAAGCTGCTGCCGCCGCGGCCCGACCCCGAGTCCATGAGCCGGTCCTCGGGGGTGATCTCGCCGAGGTGTGACATCAGCAGGTCGGACTGGGCGCACTCCAGACGGTGGAGCTCCGCCGTGAGGCGCTGCTCCCGGGTCTCTTCCGGGCCTTCGAGCACGGACCAGTCCGCGTCACCGATGCCGTAGTGGTGGTGGTAGATGCCGTCGACCTCGCCCAGGCGCAGGTTGACCGGGTTCTTCTCCTGGTTCCAGTAGTTGGCGACGGACTTCTGGTAGAGGCTGCGCAGGGGGTGGGCAGCGGTGTCCTGGACGGTCATGAGGTTCTCCTTGGTCACGGGATGCATGTATGTCGGGAAAGGTTCAGTCGGCTTGCTGATATCGGGGGCTGGTGGCATGCCACTCCTTGCTCCCGCCCATCCACGCCCACAGGCCGGCCAGGTAGCGGCGCAGGTGCGGTGAGCCGGCCGCTGCCAGGACGGCGCAGTCCGCCTCGACGGTGTGCATGAGTTCGTCGTGGATCGCTGCTGTGCGGTCGACGGCTTCCTGGAGGGAGCAGTCGTCCTCGGCGGCGATGAGGTTGGGCAGGTTGGTGTCTCCGGGATCTTCCTTGGCCATCGAATAGACGTCGTTGAGCAGGACGTTGGCCATGCCCGCGTAGAGGTAGGTGCGGCGTACCGTCGGGTCGGCGAGCTCGGTGGCGGGCACCTCGTAGCCGCCCACCGAGTCGATCAGCGCCATGCACGGGTAGAAGGCGTTCTCGTAGCGGTGCAGCAGGTACTCCCACACCGCGGGCCTGCGTCCGCTGCCGCGCCACTGGGCCTCCTGCCCGTAGCCGACGAACATGACGGCGAGTTCGTGGCGCAGCCGGGCCACCTGGGTGGTGCTGGCGAACCGGGAGAGATGGCCGAGGCTGGAGCGGAAGGCGCGGAGTACGGGCTGCCGTCCGACGAGGTCCTCGAACTGCGCCTGGTAGCGCGCGGGGAGCCGGACGGGGTCGATCACCGCGTGCGCCATCGCGAGCCGTGCGCCCAGGAGCTCCGGCTCCGTGTCCTCGCCCTCGTCGACCCAGTGGTCGTCCACGGACCATTCCGCGAGCCCGCAGCGGGCCGCGGCCAGCAGTCGGTCGGAATCGTCGCAGTCGGGGTGCGCGAGCATGAACAGGCGCCCGAACTGGTGGGAGCGGAGGCGTTCGAGACGGCCGGTGAAGATGCCGGTCTCCGCGGCCCATTCCACCAACCGGTTGTTGACCTCCTCGCCCAGAGCGGGATCGTCCCGCACCGCGTCGGGACAGTACAGGGCCGGGATCCGCACCGCCGTGGCCCGCTCCTCGTCGGGCCGGTCGTCGCCGGACGGTGACGGGGCCTCCTGCGGCTGTTCCTTCCGCGCCGTCGCGGGGGGTGCGGAGGAGCCGAAGAGGCGGGCTGCGGACGTGCCCATGCCGGCGGGACCGGCCAGGAGGCGCTCCAGCAACTGCGGTGGGAAGGAGAGTGGTGGGGCCTGAGCGGCGCTCTGGAGTGAGGGAGTCGGCAGCCGGGCGGACGGAAACCCGTTCCGCGTCCATGGAGGGCCGTCGACACCACTGGTCGAGGTCATGGCGAAGAGTGCCTTTCGGCTGGGGACGGGTAGGCGGGCCTGCCACGGCCGTGTCTGTGGGCATGCCGGAGGCAGGCGTCGGGGGCGCGCCCGACACACGGGGGCGCGGCCCTGCCGGACGCGGACGGCACACAGCAGGCCGCGTCCGGTGAGAGGGCGATCGGAGTTCCGGTGCCGGTCGGCTCCGGTCAGCGCCAGCGGCCCACTTCGACGTTCTCCAGGACACCGAGGGCGTCGGGGACGAGGACGGCGGCCGAGTAGTAGGCGGTGACGAGGTAGGAGATGAGCGCCTGCTCGTCGATGCCCATGAACCGTACGGAGAGGCTGGGCTCGATCTCGTCAGGGATCCCCGACTGGCGCAGGCCGATGACGCCCTGGTCGTCCTCACCCGTGCGCATGCACAGGATCGACGTCGTACGGGCGTCGCTCACGGGGATCTTCCCGCACGGATAGATCGGCACGCCGCGCCAGGCGGGAATGCGATGCCCGCCGACGTCAACCGGATCCAGCGTCAGGCCACGCTTGTTGCACTCCCGGCCGAACGCGGCGATGGCACGGGGATGGGCGAGGAAGAACTTGTTGCCGCGCCGCCGGGAGAGCAGCTCGTCCATGTCGTCGGGGCTCGGCACCCCGTCGTGGGGCTGGAGACGCTGCCCGTAGTCGCAGTTGCTGAGCAGCCCGAACTCCGGGTTGTTGACGAGTTCGTGTTCCTGACGCTCGCGCAGCGCCTCCAACGTGAGGCGGAGCTGCTGCTCGGTCTGGTTCATCGGATCGTTGTAGAGATCGGCGACTCGGCTGTGGATCTTCAGCACCGTCTGGGTGACCGACAGTTCGTACTCGCGTGGCGAGGCTTCGTAGTCGACGTAGGTGTGCGGGATCCGGGACTCGCCCACATGGCCGGCCGAGAGGTCGACCGCTGCTTCGCCGTACGTGTTGGTCCGCTGCCGGGGGAGCGCCGCGACCGTCTCCAGATGCGCGCCCAGCGACCGGGCGCGTGCTGCGAGGTTCTCGACGTCGCTCCTGGACAGGACCAGAACGGTGCACGCCGTCGTGGCGCGGTACGTGCCCTCCCAGGCGGCCTCCGGATCGGTGAGGCACTGTTCGCCGAAGTAGGCTCCGTCGGCGAGGACTTCGAGCACGGTCTCCCCGCCGTACGCCCCGGTGCCGACCTTGTCGACGCGGCCGTGCGCCAGCAGGAAGACCCGGTCCTTCGCCTCACCTGCGCTGGCCAGCACCGCACCCTGGGCGACGTCCACCTGCTCGCACCGGCCGGCCAGTTCGCCGAGCACCGCTTCGTCGGCGAAGCCCCTGAGGGCCGGGAGCTCGCCCAGTTCGGCCGGGATGACGGAGACCCGCCCGCCGGTCTGCACGAAGGTCACCCGCCCGTCCCCGACGGCGTAACTGAGCCGCCGGTTCACCCGGTAGGTCCCACCCCGGACGTCCACCCAGGGAAGCATCCGCAGGAGCCACCGGGAGGAGGTCTCCTGCGTCTGCGGAACGGACTTCGATGTCGTCGCCAGGTTCCGTGCGGCGGATGTCGCCAGACTCTGCTGTCCGGTCGTCGGTGCCTGTACGGCTTCCCGGTCGGCTTCAACGGTCATATGTGGTTCTCAGCCCTCCTGTAGTTGCGCCTGATCAGCCTCCCTCTTCGTCACATCGCATGTCATCACACGAAAGAAGGCGAATGTCTCCATCGGTGCTGGGTAGTTGGGCCGGCGATTCGTTTCTTCGTCTGTATGTTCGTGTGGGTTCCGACCTCGTTGCCGCACGTCCCGCGTGCCCTCTCCCGGGTCACCGCCACGGTGCCCCGGGAGCTCCGCGCCCCGGACCCCTCGGAGAGCCGCCCGCCCGGCGCAGCGGAAGGTCACCGAAGGCCGCGTCGTTGGGCGTGAGTTCCACCGCCCGTGCGCTCTTGTACTCGTGGATCAGGATGGAGCGGTGCCGGTCCGTGGTGTTGCGGCTGGCGCGGTGTGCGGTGAGGCAGTGCAGGAACAGGACCGACCCCGGGCGGGTGCGCACCGGCACCACCTCGTCGTCCGGAGGCACCGGTTCATGACGGCGGTGGCTCCCCGGCCACACGTGCGTCGCGCCGGACCCGGCGTCCATGTCGTCCAGGTAGATCAGTGCCGTGACCAGTTCGGGCCGGGTGTGCCGGTCGGTGTCGAGGTCGCGGTGCCACCCCTCCTCGGCCGACAGCCGGGAGGGACGCAGCCGTGCGAACCCCATGTGGAAGTTGATGTCCGGCCCCACCAGCTCGTCCACGACGTCCAGGACCCGCTCGTCGTGGATGAGCGCGTACCAGTCGTCCCCGGCCAGCGGTGTGTTGACGATCTTCCACACGGCGTACGGGTTGTAGGGGTCGAGGTGGGGCAGGGGCGTTCGCGACGCGGCGTGGACGTGCAGCCGGGGATGCCCGGAGGCCGGAGGGTCGATGAGGCCCGACAGCATCCTCTTCATCACCGCCACCTCGTCGTCGGAGTAGAGGTCGGCCAGCAGGTATCCGTCGCGCTCGAACACGTCGCGGTTGTGCATCGCGGTGGCTCCTCATGTACCGGTGCCGGCGTAGCGGTCGAGTCCGCCTCGCCACAGCAGGTCAGCGGGCAGGAACAGCAGGGGACCCGCGAGAGGCAGGGCCCAGACGAACGGGGAGTCGGTCCTGCCGAGGATGTAGAGGCAGGGGAAGTAGCCGACGAAGGCGAACGGGACGACCGTGGAGAACACGGTCAGCAGCCACTTCGGATAGAAGCTCATCGGCAGCTGGGCGAAACTGTCCAGGCGCCAGATCAGCATGCTCAGCATCGCGTCCTGCCGCAGCCAGAAGGACAGGGCCGCGACGGCGAGATGCATGGCCGCGAACACCAGCGCGGAGCCGGCCAGGGCCAGGGGGATGAACAGCAGGACCGGCCCCGAGACGTCCGCCCCGCTGATGTGGAGGGCGCCGAACAGCATGCCCGTCCCGACGACGATCTCGATCCAGACGTCCGTGTCGACCTTCGAGAACAGGATGAGTGCCAACGGATTCGTGGGGCGCACCAGATAGTGGTCGATCTCCCCGCTGCGCACCATGTCAGGGATGTCCAGGGTGCCGAAGAAGACGGTGTTCCACAGTGCGCGGGCCACGGTGGTGAATCCCGTCAGCGCCGTCCACTCGGCGAGCGTCCAGCCGTGGATGCCGCCCGACGCGGAGAGGGCCAGCATGAGGACGGCCGCTCCGGAGACCGCCTGGACCAGAGCGCCGACGTTGGCGAGCACGACCTCGCTCGGGTGCACGAGGTGGCTCCGGACGTTCATCCGGGTGGCGAGCAGCGCGATTCCCGCGGACTTCCGCAGACCCGCCAGGGCGTCAGCCACCGGCGATCACCAGCTTCCGCAGGGCGGCGCGGGTGCACAGCACCGAGGCACCGGACAGCACGACCGCCCAGCAGCCGCCGAGGGCGAGGATCCGGCCGTCGATGAAGGGATCCCGGACCAGGGTGCCCAGCGGGGTGTAGAAGCCGTGCACGAACGGGGTCCAGACCGCGAGGTCACGCAGCTCGCTCGGGTAGAGGGAGATC
The DNA here is from genome assembly GCF_042270185.1 of Streptomyces sp. NPDC055962. Classification (NCBI taxonomy): domain Bacteria; kingdom Bacillati; phylum Actinomycetota; class Actinomycetes; order Kitasatosporales; family Streptomycetaceae; genus Streptomyces; species Streptomyces sp. NPDC055962. The sequence goes on along the minus strand of NZ_JBHJYN010000012.1, from coordinate 219,253 downwards.
GGCATCATCGAGCCGCCGAGCAGGAGGAGAAGAGCCTCGCGGACCTCGTTGAGGCCTTCGACACGGCGGACGAAGAACGCCGACAGGCCGATGAGGTAGCTGAAGTCGAACAGGATGACGAAGGCGATGGCGGTCGTCAGAACCAGGCGGCCGGCATAGGCGGGATCGAAGGAGAAGGGGTACAGCAGCGCCCCTCCGGCGACCGCCGCGGGCACGCCGACGAGGGCGGTGACGCCGAGGGTGCGGCCCACCGCGGCGGAGAACCACTGGGACTGGAATCCCGTGGGCAGCAGCAGCTCGGTCACGATCCTCCCGTCCCTGATCCTCGCCTCCAGCTGTCTGGCGAGCGCGAGGCCGGGGACGCAGAGCACCCAGACGGTCCCGGCCGCCGCGTAGAGCGTCGTCTGGTGCAGGGTCAGCCAGCCGGCCCGCGCGGATCCGTCGCCACCCGCATAGACGGCGTTCCACAGCGCCACCTGCAGCCCGATCAGTAACAGGGCGCCGATCCCTTGGGCGAGCGCTCTGGTCCGGTAGTGGAAGGCCAGCTTCACCTGCATGCCGGCGACGGCCCGATGGGTCTGCCACCCCCGGCGCACGGCAGCCATCAGGCACCCTCCAGGTACATGCCCTTGACGAGGCTCTCCAGGCTCGGGGCCTCGATCCGTACGTCGTCGACCCGCGGGTCGGCGAACAACGTCGCGAGGAGCTCTCCCGGCAGCTCGCCCCGGGTGAAGGCGTAGGTGGTGGTCATGCCGGTCCGTTCCTCGACGTGTGCCGGGCCGGGCAGCAGGGGCAGCCGGTGACCCGCCGCGTGATGGACCACCAGCCTGCGGCGTCCCCCGCCGAGCGCGCGCAGTTCGTCGATCTTCCCGTCGTGGACCAGCCGGCCGTCGTCGATCATGACGATCCGGTCGCAGATGGCCTCCACGTCCCGCAGGTCGTGGCTGGCCATGAGGACGGTCGGCGCGGTGTCCTCGCGGAGGTCTCGCAGGACGCCGCAGATGGCCTCCCGCGCGAAGACGTCGAGGCCGATGGTCGGCTCGTCGAGCAGCAGCAGGCGCGGGGCGTGCAGCAGCGTACCCACCAGCTCCGCCCTGGTCCGGTTGCCGAGGGAGAGTTCGCGCACCGGGGTGCCGAGGTACCGGCCGATGCCGAGGCGGTCGACGAGGTGCTCACGGCGGCGCCGGAAGACGGCCGGCTCGATGTCGTAGACCCGGCGGAGCAGCTCGTAGGAGTCCCTGACCGGCAGGTCCCACCAGAGACTGGCCCGCTGCGCCGCGAGGTATCCCAGCCGGGCGGAGAGACGCCGGCGGTCGGCGTGCGGATCGCGGCCGTCCACCCTGACGCGGCCCGTCGTCGGCGTCAGGATCCCGGCGATCAGTTTCATGGTGGTGGACTTGCCGGCTCCGTTGAGTCCGATGCAGCCGACGGCCTCGCCCTCGTCGACCCGCAGGTCGATGCCCTTCAGCGCCTCCACCTCGCTGCTGACCCTGCGGAACAGGCGCACCAGGTGCCCACCGGTCTCCGGGGGCCGCCGGACCCGGTAGGAGCGGTGCACGGATTCCAGGTGGACCCTCATGAGAGCACCCCCGTCCGCCCCTCGTCGGCGATGCGGTCGATGGCCGCCACCTCGTCGGGGGACAGTGTGAAACCGCCGACCTCCAGGTTGCCGGCGAGGTGGGCGGGCGAGGCCGCCTTCGCCACCGTGGGGACGCCGTGTTCGAGGTGCCAGCGCAGCAGGATCTGGTGGACGCTGCGGCGGTGGCGTGCGGCGGTCGCCCGCAGCACCGGGTGGGCCAGGTCGTTCTCACTGAAAGGGCTGTGTCCCTGGACCACGATCCCGAGTGCGGCGTGGTGCGGAGCGAGAGCAGGGTCGAAGTGCCGGGGACCGAAGGCCACCTGGTTCACCGTGGGGACGACACCGGAGCGGGTGACGAGATCGTCCACCTGGCCGGGCCGGAAGTTGCTCACGCCGATGGCACGGGCCAGGCCCTCCTCCCGGGCCTCGACGAACCGTCGCCACACGGCCAGGGACCCGTCGGCGTCCAGCGGTCCGTGCATCAGCCAGAGGTCCACGTACTCCACCCCGAGCAGGTCCAGGCTGCGCGACAGCGTCTCGTGTTCGCGCCCGGCGTCCTCCTCCGGGAACTTGGTGACGATCAGCAGTTCGTCACGCCCGATGCCGGAGGCGCGGATCCCCTCGCCGACCGCCTGTTCGTTGCGGTACCCGGTGGCCGTGTCGATACAGCGGTATCCGAGGCCGAGTGCCTCCCGCACACCACGGCTCGCCTCCCGGCCCCACATCTGCCAGGTGCCCAGGCCGACCGGGGGGAGGACGCCGCCGGCCGGGATCCGCCCGCTCACCGGGCACCGGCCCCGTCATGGCCGCCCGCCGTGCCGTCGAGCAGGTCGAACGTCGCGCCGACCGCCGTGAGCAGGTCGTGGTGCGCCCGGTCACCGATGGCCGAGAAGTACCGCTGCACGAAGCCGAGGTTGGAGCGGTTGACGAAGTTGGCGGTGACGGAGACGGTCCCGGTGGGATTCCGCACCTCGTGGGCCCATCCGCTGGGTGTCACCACGATGTCTCCTGGTTCCTGGACCAGGGTGACGTTCCCCCGGCCGGCCCCCGGAGCGCCGCCGCAGCCCGGAGGGAGCAGACGCCATTCCTCGGACCGCCACGGTGGATGGAAGGTCCACTCCTTGCGCCCTGAACACAGCAGGTTCCACGCGGAGCTCGCCATCGTGTCGACGTGCAGGGGTGAGCCGGTACCGGCCCCGCCGATCATCAGCCATACCCAGTCCGGACGTACGTCCGCGGGCAGCGCGAGGAGCCAGTTCAGTCGGCGGACCTCGCGCGGGACGAGGCTCCACAGCTCCGGTTCGAAGTCCGACAGCAGCTGGTTGCGGAGGTAGAACCCCCGCGGACGTGCGGCCCGTACCTCGTCGAGGACCTCCCGCAACCGCACGGTCACCTCCCGCCCCCGGGAGTCCTCCGCCACCACCGGGCGGTCGTCCAGCTCCCGCAGCCGTGCCTCGCCCAGCGCGCTGTACACGGGCCACGTCCGGCCGGCTCCGCGCAGGACGACGGGCACGGGGCCGCACATCCGGACAGCCGTGGCCGAGTCGTCAGCCGTTGAAGTAGTCAACGCGGCTGCCCCCTTCCGCCTGGCGGGCCCAGTCCTCCCGGTGCCCCTGCAGCGCCTGGGGTCCGAAGGCGCCCTCGATGTCGGCCCGCGCGCGCAGGCCCTGCACGAGGTTCTCCCGCTCGGACATGCAGCGCGCCTGCTTCGCCGTCACCTTCTCCCGTACGGTCCCGGCCGTGTCCGACGCCCGGAAGGGCGCCTCCGGGACGGTCACCGTGCACATCGGCGCCGCCCAGCAGGTCCGGCAGGAACCGGCCTGCACGGCGTCGCGGAACATGCCGAGCTGCTCGACCCCGGCCAACGGGTCGACGCCCCGGCCGGTGTGGCCGACGGCGAAGTCCGGGGACTGGTACTCGTACGACGAGTAGAGCGTGCCGTCCGAGCCGAGCACGAGGTACTCGTTCCCCGGGACGAGCTGTACGCCCAGCAGATGTCCGAGCCGCGGGCCGCCGTCCCGCTCGGGCTGGTTCAGGGCACGGTGGAAGGACCGGTGCAGGAACCCGTGGCTGAAGGCGAAGCGGTAGCGGCCGGACTGCTCCCGCTCGTCGTACGGCAGCCGGTGGGACGCGACGAAGAGGTCCCAGACCCTCCGCTGCTCGGCGAACATCCGGCGGAAGTCCGCGTACGACTCCTCACCCCCCGGCAACAGCAGGTCGAAGTCCCAGGCCAGCGCCTTCAGCGCGGTGGGCCACCCGCTGAAGTACCGGTACAGGGTGCCCTCGTCGAGCGGTGCCGACAGGACGCAGATGATGGCGACGCGCGAGGCGAAGTAGTCGGGCCAGTTCTCCGCGAGCCAGTCGGCCCGCTCCCGCACGCGGTCATGGGTGCCCTTGCCACGCCGGTCGATCCGGTAGCGGTCGTGGTTGGGACCGTCGACGGAGATGTTGAGGTAGATGTCGTGCTCGACCAGGAAGCCGACGATCTCCGGTGTCAGCAGCATGCCGTTGGTGTTGACCTGGACGATGAGGTTCTCCGTACGGGAGCCGACCTCGTGCATCCGCTCCTCCAGTGCGAGGACGGAATCCTTCAGCTGGTCGAACGCCATCAACGGCTCACCACCGAAGAAGTAGACCGCCCGCTGCGCCGGCTCCAGCCGCTCCTCCCCTGTGACGAAGAGGTCGATCGCCGCCCTCACCATGTCCCTCTCGGGGGAGGCCGTCCGGTGCGGGCGCGTCCCCGGGTAGGCGCCGCCGTAATAGCAGTACGTGCAGCGGATGTTGCACTGCTCGGTGGGGTTGAGCATGAGCACCCGTACGCGCGGCTGTTCGAGACGCGCGTGGGGCGGCAGCTCCGGGAACTGCCAGCCCGGGCCGTCGAACGGTCTGACCAGGGAGGCGAGGTCATCGATCTCGCCCTCGGAGATCCCCGCCGAGACGGGCGCGCCCCGGCCCTGTGGCGCTGACGCGTCCGGACGGTCCCAGCGTGTGGCCCGCAGCAGCGCCGCCTGACGCGAGGTGATCGCGTGGACCTTGCCGGTGGCAGGCGTGTACAGATGGAAGTGACCGGGCCGGCGGTCGCTCTCCCACACCCTGTAGAGCCACGTGAGGCCGCGCTCCTGACGGATCGTGACCTCGTCCTCCCCCTGATGGGCCCCGGTGGCGGAGTCCGCCGACGTCCGGACGTCGGGCCGGTCCGTGTGCTCGATCAGCTCGATCTGCCACGCGTGCAGGCCGTGCGCCCGGTTCTCTTCCGTGGTGTCCGTACTCATCTGCCCCTCGCTCGTCCCTGGTGGTCGTCCAGCAGTGCCCGCAGGCAGCTCATGACGAGTGCGGAGATCGTCGCGCTCGTCGCACGGTTCGCGCGGTCGTCCTGAAGGGCCTCCACGAGGTCGACCGCGACGACGCGCCGTGTCCGGCAGACGTGCTCCACGGCGGCCAGCAGCTCGCGCAGGCGGTAGCCGCCTGCCTCCGGGTGTCCGGTGGCAGGGAACTCCGTGGGGTCGATCACGTCGAGGTCGACCGACAGGTACGTCGGTTCGTCGTCCACGGGATCCGCCGCCTCCGCGAAGCCGTACGTGTACGCGCAGCGCAGGGCCGGCGGCAGCGGACCGCAGGAGGCGGGGAGAAGGGTCCGTACGCCGTACAGTTCCGCTCCGGAGACCACGCCCGTGCGCAGCAGGTGACCGAGGAAGTCGCCGTGCGTGATGTCGGTGAGCGCGGGCATCGGCCGGAGGCTGAAGTCGCAGTGGGCGTCGAAGCACACCACGCGCACCGGCCCGTGCAGCGCCGCCAGTCCCGTCGCCACCGGAGCGGTGAGGCTGTGGTCCCCTCCGACGAACAAGGGGATCGCTCCCACGCGGGTGAGGCGTTCCGCGAGACTGGTGAGCGCCCGGTAGTACGCGGCCCTGCCCACCCGGGGGTCGATCGGAACGGCCCCCAGATCGCCGACGTCGAACACCCGACGGCCGGCGAGCACCGGGCCCCCGGTCAGCGGATCGATCAGCCCGCCCAGCGCACCGTCGACTCCGACGCCCCAGTCGTGGCCGGGGCTCAGCTTGCGGAAGATCTCAGGCCCGTGGCGCTGGCCCGGCACACCTGTCACCCCGGCGTCGAACGGCAGCCCCATGATCACCGCGTCGGCTGCCAGGGACCCCGACACGACGCAGCCGATGTCGGCAGCGGGCAGCCCCAGGGCGCCGGCGCCGGACCGGATCGAGGCGGCCGTCACGACGCCCGCCACCCCTCGGTCCGCTCCGCCCGGCCGTCGGTGACGGTGACCAGACGCACCCTCAGCAACGCCGACACCAGGGCCGACACGGAGGCCTCCGTGGCACCCGCCCGTTCGGCCAGCTCCCCGATGCCCACACGGCGCATCCGGAGAAGCGTCTCGCATGCCGCGCGGTGTACGGCGGGCAGGACGAACTCGTGGTCCGCGGCGGTGAGCACCACGCTCTCGTCCCTGACGTCGAGGAGCGGGGGCTGCACGGTCACCAGCTCGACGACCGCGTCCGCCTGCGGACGCGCGTTCAGCACGTCCCACGGCAGGCCCGCGGTCTCCCGGCCCCCGCTCCTGCGCCGCTCGGCCTCGAAGAAGTCCGGCAGGGTCAGCCCCTCCGCCTCCCTCACGAACGCCGTGACGAGCCGCTCGGCCTGCGCGCGCTGCTCCTCAGGGGTCCCCGCCCGGGACAGGCTCTCCCGTACGTCGACGTTGCCGAGCGCCCGGTACGCCACCCAGCGCAGCCAGTCGTAGCCGGTGCGCCGGGTGAACGCGAAGGTGAGGTGGAGGCTGGATTCGCCGCCGCCGCGCACGGTGTGCCACCAGCCGCGGGGCACGTGGATCACGTCGCCCGGTTCCAGCGTCCTCTCGAACAGCACCGGCTCCGGGCAACGGGCCGGGTCGCTGTCCCCGTACTCCGGGAGCGGGTGCTCCTCCGACGGCCCGTGCACCTGCCAGCTCTTCGTGCCGTGCACCTGGAGGACGAAGGTGTCCACCTCGTCGAAGTGGCTGGCGAAGGCCTGCGAGTCGTCGAAGGTGACGAAGAGGTTGCAGGAGGCGGTCTCCCCGACCATCCGCATGACGTCGTCGGTCGCGGCGCGGACGGCGGGGTGGATCCGGTCGAGCGAGTCGATGACGAGACTGGCGCCCCCGCGCATGAGCGAGAACATCCTGGCCAGGTCGACGACGAGATGACCCGTCCGCGTGACGGTGTACTCGTGCTCGGGCAGAGACCTGCCCCCGGTGCACAGCTTCAGCTCCGCGGGCTCCACGCGTCCCCGGGACAGGATCTCGTTCAGGTCGTGCCAGGAGAAGTGCTCCCGCACCAGGTGCGGGTCGAGCTTCCGGAGCACCACATCGGTGCTGAGGTGTCTCACCACGAAGTCGGGGCCGAACGCGGCCGCCAGCGCCCGGCCGAGTCCAGAGGCGGATTCCGTCATGATTCCGATGTCTCCCTCGTCGCCGCCGTCATTCCGAGAAAACGGGCCGCGGAAAGGGTCCCGCGCTGACCGGTGGATTGCGGAGCGGTAGGCGCGGGACCCCGGTTCGCTACTTCGCCGAGTCGCCGAACATCTGGGTGAAGTCCGGAACGCCTGCGCGGTTGTGGGTCTTGGCGAAGGTTGCCCGCGCCCTCTCGGCCACGGGGGAAACTTCGACCTCCACCTCGGGGAATTCATTCTCCGAGGTGTTCCGTGCGGTGTTGTCAGCCATGTTCGCCTCCAAAGCGACGTTGCCGGCAGTTCTCGGCGAGCGTACGACAGGATTTGCCGGGCGAACAAGAGGTGGTATTCGGACGGTCGATTACCGGATGCAATCATAAAGTCATATCGAGAGAATGTGTTCTAATCGAATTGCTCGTCGTCCCACTGAGGAGTGGTCACTTTTCCGGACGCCCGGTCCCGGCGCAGGACCGCGTACCCGACCGCGTCGTGAACCGCTCCGTTCGACGACGGCCACCCGTCCCGGTAGTGCGCCTCCTTGACGTAGCCGCAGCGCCTGAGGACGCGTCGCATCGCGACGTTGTCCTGTCGTGTGTGGGCCTCGATGCGCTGCGCGTGCGGGAACTCCTCGAAGACGTACCCGGTCAGCCAGTTCACGGCCGACGTGCCGATCCCGTGACCGCGGTCCTCGGCCCGGAGCCGCAGGTCGAACAGGGGTGTCCGGTCTCCCAGGTCCATGAGCCGGAGCAGACCGACGGTGGCCCCGTCGGCGTCGATCCAGAAGGTCCTGGTCTCCCCGCTCTCGAAGCGGCCTTCGGTGATCCATCGGTCCACGGTTTCGCGGTCCACTGCGCTGGTGCCGTGGAAGGGCCAGTTCTGGCTGGTCAGAAAGCGGATGAGGGGTTCGGACTCGGAGGCGGAGAAGCGCCGGAAGATCATATTCACGGCGTCACTCTACGGGCCTCGATCAGCCTTCTGTGCCCGGTGGCAGGAAGTCCTGGGCAGAGGTTCGAAGGTGATTCAAGGTCTGGATATCGACGCTGGAGGGGGTGCAGGTCAGGGAATAATACGCCGGGCGATTTCCGGTGCAGCAGAAAGTGATCGGATCATCCTGCTCGGGGGATGCGTCCGGCCATTTCCTGGCTCATGAGGAAGTTTCCGCGTGCAGCCGCGTGCATGAATCCGTTGATTCTGGTGGGCGGGACCTCTGATTCCGGTGTGCGGGACGTCTGGAAGAGCGTCGAGAATGCCCGGGGTCCCCGTCGCGCGGGTGGCTCCGTTCGGCCCGACGTCAGTGCCCGTGCAGCGGCCGGAGCGGGCTGGAATCGGCCATTCCTCGAAACCGTGGTCATTCCGGCGGTTCCGGGGATGTGCGCTCCGGCGTGTGCGCCGGGAATTCGCCGTGCACGCCGGGAATTGGCCGGGCACGCATGGCTCTCGGTGTGAGCTGCGGGCTCCTCCGCCCCGTTCGACCGTGGGACGTGAACGCCTTTGCGACCCGTCGCCGACGAGGCAGGTCCGGCCTTGCGTCTCATCGCGCGGATGTCGGCCGCGCGCAGCGAGCCGACGCGGTGGCACCCCGGGAATCGTGGGTGTGGGGACAACAGGGGCGGGCCTGTGCCCTCGCGTACCCGGCCGTAGGCGCGACCGGCTCGCCGACGGCCTCGACGGCCTCGACGGCAGTGCGCCAGGCAGCCGTCACGGCCCGGTGCGCGGCCGCGGTGGCCGCCTCGATGTCCAGCGGCAGTCGGAGGGGCGCACCGACATGTACGTGGAAGCGGGGACGTCGGGCAGGGGCGGTGAGGAGTCCCGCAACCTGCTTGAGTCCGCTGCCGGACGCGACGCGCCGGGCGCCGGCCTGGCCGACCGGGATGATGCAGACCCCGGAAGCGGCGGCCAGCCGGGCGGGACCACTGCGGAAGGCTCCGGGGGCGGCTTCCCCGGCATCGCCGCGTGGAGGAATGCCTCCTTCGCCGTAGACGAGCACGTGTCTTCCGGCGGCGAGCGCGGCGGCGGCGCCCTCGAGCGCGTCGGCCGCCCGGCCGGTGCGCCGGTGAACGGGTACATGGCCTTCGCGGTCCAGGAGGTACCTCAGGACGGGAACGCGCCACAGCCCGGCGGTGGCGAGGACGACGGGCTCGATGCCCATCCTGTGCAGAGCGGCCAGGACGATCCCGGGATCCGCCAGGGAGGTGTGATTGGCGACGAGGATGCCGGGAGCCGGGGCGGCGGCCGGATCCGCCGACGTCGTCAGGCGCCCGAGAGCGGGGACGACGGTGGTGGCCAGTTGGCTGAGCACGGGACTCCTGGGACTCGGGCGTCCGGGTGATGAGGGTTCCGGCGCTGGGGTTTCGGGCGTCGCGTCGACGTGGTGCTCATCGTCACGCAGTGGCCGGCCGGTGGCCTGAGTCCGGGTACTCATCCCGGAGGAAGGCGAGGTGCGCACCTGCTCAGCGGGTTCTGCGGGACCCGGTGCGGACAGGCGGCCTTGCGCCACCCCGCCTGCTGTGCACGGAGGTTCGGCGTGAGCTCCCCGGGTCGCACCGATCGGGGAGCACGTCCCGAACGCCGGTACACGCCCCCGGCCCGGACGGCTGCGCCGGCGGGTGGTGACGACCTCTTTCCCGGTGACGGCTTCCTTCCCGGTTGCGACCTCCTTCCCGGCCGGCTGCCGGCCGACCGGGCCCTGAGGGCATGGACGTCCGAGATGTGCTGGACCACCCCGCCGACGAGCACGGCCTGGCCGACAGGCTCACCACGTTCCTGTGGAGCGAAGAGCATCCGGGCTCGCAGACGCGCCGGCAACGGACGGGAGCGGTGGATACGGCATCGGCAGTCAGGCCGGCGGTTCGGACAGGCATCGGAACCGGGACCGCCCGGCCGCGGCTCCGCACCCGTACGGTGGCCTCGCCAACCCGCCGCTTCCGCGGGGCCCTTGCCGCGTCGTCGGGCCGGTGGACGTGTCCGCTCCGACGGCCGGTGCGCACACCTGCCGTCGCCCCTCGGGGCCGGAGCCCGCGGACGGCCGTCCCGAGTCAGCCGGTTCCCTCGACGTAGGCCGCCAGGTTGGCCAGCGAGGACGCGATACCGGCCTCGTGCACCGCTTGGTCGATGCCCGGCGGCACGCCTGTGGCGGTGACGGTCACCTCGGTCCCGTCCCCTGTGGCAGTGAGGTTCCAGGTCATCGTCATGGTGCCCGCGTACGCGGGATCGTCGGCCTCGAACACCGCCTGCTGCACCACGCGTTCCGGTGGCACGAGCTCGGCGAACCCGACATCGACGACATCGGTCCCCTCCGAGGACTTGCCCGGCCCGCCCGTGGGGTCGAGGTAGGTGAGAACCATCCGGAACCCGCCGCCGGGCCGGGGATCCCACCGCTCGACACGCCCGCGCATGCCGTCCGGCGGTAACCACGCCTCAAGGGAATCCCGGTCGAGGAGGGCGCGGTACACGGCCGCCGGTGGTGCCGCGACCACCCGTCCGGCGCGGTCGGTCCTGGGGGGCCTCACCTGGATCCGCCGACAGGCGGGCCGACCACCCGCACGATCCCGGCCGCGCGCACGGCGGCCCTGACCTGGCCAGGACCCGGACGAGGATCGGGGAGATCCACGGTCTCGAGTACCTCAGGGCCCCCGAACGTGTGGAAGAGGACTGCCTTCATTCTTCGCTCCGAACTCGCCACAGGTGTCGCGGCCGCTCCGCGGGCGGTCAGTCTCTCAGCCCCGCGTGCCGGGCCGGTCGCACCGCGCCACGGAGAGCAGGGGCCGGTGTCCCTGCGTGGATCCCCGGACCCGGCGTCCCGTTCCCGGCCGCCGCGCTCATGCCTGTGTGCTGCCGCACCGCGGTGCGGCAGCACACAGAGGGAGACGGGCCGGGCGGTCAGCCGGTGTACTGGGCGAAGACGCGGGTGAACTCCCACGGCTGCTGGGAGACGCCCGAACAGGTGTCCGCCCCACCGCCGGTGCAGGGCCGGTCACGGTTGACCGACCAGAACGTCAGCCGTGCGAGGTGGCGCTGCTGGGCGTAGCCGAGGATGGTGCGGAAGTCCGCGACGGTGACCGTCTCGGCGTTGTCGGTGACGCCGTTCATCGACGAGATACCCGTGTGCCGGTAGGCCTGGTCGTCCGAGTAGCCGTAGGCGCTCTTGACCGTGTTCTTGAGCCCCTCGGCGGCGCGGACGGTGAGCTGGCCCATGTTCTGACCGCTGCCGCCGAAGTTGAACGGCATGATCGTCCAGCTGTCCACCGTGAGCCCGGACGCGGCCGCCTTGCTGATCAGGCTGCTGTCGGGGCCGTTCTGGCCGGTCCCGAAAGTGACGTACAGCTTGATCCCCGGGTTGTTCGCCCGGACCGTCTTCAACGCGTCGACGGTGCGCTGCTGGACGGTGGGGCTGTCGTAGGCCGCCGCCTCGATGTCGATGTCGATCGCCTTGAGCCCGTAGGCGTTGATGACCTTCTGGTAGGCGGCGGCCAGCTCGGCGGCGCTGCCGCAGGAGCTCTCCAGCTTGTTGCCGCTCCAGCCGCCGAACGACGGGATCACGTCGCCCCCGGCGGCGCGGACGGTGTTGACCGTCTGCTGGTCGACACCGCCCGTGAGGGGGCGGCCGCCGTCCCACTGCGGGTTGCAGTAACCGTTGCTGAGGACGAACGCGAGGGTGAACCACTTGACGCCGGTCGCGTTCATCACGGTGGTGGGGCTCGGCGGGCTGCCCCAGCCGTTGTAGAGGTACGGCGCCACGGCCATGGCACCCGGCCCGGGGGGTGTGGTGCCGCCGCCCGGCGCCGTCCACTTCTGGTTCGCGGCGCCGGTGCACGTCCAGATCTGGAGCCGTGTGCCGTTGGCGGAGGTGTTGCCCGTCACGTCCAGGCACTTGTCCGCCTGGGGGTTGACGATGTCGCGTGCGGCGCTGACGGACCACTGCTGCGCGGCACTCCCGTTGCAGGTCCACAGCTGGGTCCGGGTGCCGTCGGCCGTCCCGCCGGAGGCGACGTCGAGGCATTTGCCGAGGGCGCGGATGGTTCCGTCGCTCCCGGTGGTCCACTGCTGGGCCGCGCTGCCGTTGCAGTCGTAGAGCTGTACGGCCGTGCCGTCAGCCGTGGCGGCCCCGGCGACATCGACGCACTTCCCGCCCAGCCCCGTGATCTGTCCGGTGGCCGTCACGGCCCCGCTCGCCGGGGTGACGACCAGGCCGGTGAGCAGCGCGGCCGCCGCTGCCGCGCCCAGGCCACGCCGCAGGGCGCGGCCGAGCGGAAGGGGCGTCACCGGGTCACCGTCCACTTCTGGTTCGCGGCGCCGGTGCAGGTCCAGATCTGCATCCGGGTGCCGTTCGCCGAGCTGCTGCCTATGGCGTCGAGACACTTGTTGGCCTGGGGGTTGACGATGTCACGTGCCGCAGGGACGGCCCACTGCTGGGCCGCGGTGCCGTTGCAGTCCCACAACTGGACGGGCGTGCCGTCGGCCGTCCCGGCGGACGCGACGTCGAGGCACTTGCCGAGGGCCCGGAGCGTGCCGTCGCTCCCGACGGTCCACCGCTGCGCCGCCGTGCCGTTGCAGTCGTAGAGCTGCACGGGCGTGCCGTTGGCGCTGTTGGCGCTCGGTACGTCGAGGCACTTGCCGCCGATGCCGGTGACGGGTCCGCCGCCACTCGGCTGCCCGCTGTCGGTGCTGACGCGGACGTAGTCCACGACGAGCTGCTGGGGGAAGGACGTGCTGCCGTCGGGGTCGCCGGGCCAGTAGCCGCCGACCGCCAGGTTGAGGATCACGAAGAAGGGCTTGTTGAAGACCCACTGCTTTCCGCCGAGGTCGGCGGGGGTGCGCCGCTGGTAGACCGTGCCGTCCACGGACCAGGTGATGGCGTTGGGGCTCCAGTCGACGGCGAAGGTGTGGAACGCGTCGGCGAAGGCCTGGCCGCCTGGCAGGGAGTAGCCGGCGCCGATCCCTCCGGAGCCGGAGTAGCCGGGTCCGTGCAGGGTGCCGTGGACGGTGCCGGGTTCGAAGCCGACGTTCTCCATGATGTCGATCTCACCGCTGTTGGGCCAGCCGACGCTTCCGATGTCCGCGCCCAGCATCCAGAAGGCGGGCCAGATGCCCTGACCGCGCGGGATCTTCATCCGGGACTCGACACGGCCGTACGTGGTCGTGAACTTTCCGGAGGTGTTCAGGCGGGCGGACGTGTACTCGCACCGGCCGTACCAGCACTGGTAGTTGCCGGGGTTCTCCTTGCGCGCGGTGATGACGAGGTTGCCCTGGCCGTCGAGGGTCGCGTTGCGGTTCCCCGCGGTGTAGTACTGCCGTTCGTGGTTGCTGACGTTGTCGCCGGTCTCGATCTGCCACTTCGCGCCGTTCACGGCAGAGCCGGCGGCACCGTCGAACTCGTCGGAGAACGTCACGGCGGTCGGTGCGGCCGCGACGGCGGTGTGTGCGGACGGTTCGGCGGTGGGGGAGGGCGCACCTTGGGCCAGTCCTGCTGACAACGAGGTCAGCGTGAGCGCCGAGACGAGCAGGAGGAGCAGACGTCTGGGCAGACGCGCGGGATCCATGACGTTCCCTTCGAGGGACATGACGAGGAAGTGAAATGGCATGCGCATGACATTCGGCGAGATGAACTGGTGCCCCGCTGAATGACGGAAGGGTGTGACGCGGTTCGGGGAAGAGGTGGGGGACTTACTTCACTACGTGATTTAAGAAGTGAACGATAGGCCTGTCAAGGGCCTGGTATGGACCAAACGCTTTGAACGGGCGCGCCGACCGTGGATGCGCCGCCACCGGCACCAGGGTGCCGAACCCGGGTGCGGTGGCTGCCGGGACCGGCCGGTGGACCGAACCTCGGTGCGCCCAGGGTGGGGTGATTCCGTCCTGGGTAGGTCCGAGGGGCATCGAGGTGCCGGAGGCCGGGCGCGTTCGGGTCGGCGGTCACTCTGCGCGCCGGGTCCCGTGCGAGCGTCGGGCCGTACCGTGTGCCGGTTTGTGAGCGCTCCCGCTGCTCCGGCACGTCGACGGCGCACCGCGGCAAGGGATCCAGGACCACGAACGACAGGATTCCCGGCGCGCCGAGCCGCAGCAGTTCCCGGAATCCGGGCCGTCAGGCCGCCGGGCCGTCGAACCGCCGGAGTTTCCCCGACAACGAAAGGAACGCTCATGCAGATACCTCACCCCGTCTCCCGTAGGGCCTTACTGATGGCCGCCACCGCGGGGGCGGTCGTCCTGGCCCGTCCCTCCCATGCGTCCGCAGCCCCCTCCTTCCGGCCCGCCGGCCCTGCCTCGACCTTCCGGACGGTGGGCCGGGTGAAGAAGGGCGCAGACGGATCCGTGCAGTACACCTGGCCCGGCATCGCCTTCGAAGGGCGGTTCAGAGGGACCGGCGTCGGGATCGTGCTCGACGATTCGGGCAACGACTACGACGTCCAGATCGACGGACGGACCGTCAGCACGCTGGTGACGCCCGGTCGCGCCACGTCCTGGGTCGAGGGCCTCGCCGACACGGAGCACGGAGTGCGACTCGTCAAGCGGACGGAGAGCCCGTGGGCCGCCGGCCGGTTCGGCGGCTTCGTAGCGGTGCGAGGCGGCGCCGTCCTCCGGCCTCCCGCCCCGCGCCGCAGGCAGATCGAGTTCATCGGGGACTCCTACACCGCCGGGTACGGCAATGTCTCCGGTGTGCGCGACTGTTCAGGAATCGGAGGGGTCGACCGCAACAGCAATGCCGATCTCGCCTTCGGCCCGCTCACCGCCAGGAGGCTCGGCGCCGACTACCAGCAGAACGCGTTCTCCGGCCGTGGCATGGTCCGCAACTACAACGGAGGCGAACCCGGAACCGACTACCGCACCTCCTATGACCGGGCCCTGCTGAACGTGGACGGTGACGTCTGGCGCAAGCCGGGTTCCTGGCGCCCGCAGCTCGTCGTCATCGGACTGGGCATCAACGACTTCTCGACCCCGCTCGGTCCGGACGAGCCCTGGGCCACCGAAGAAGGTCTGGTCGCCGCCTACGCGAGCGCCTATCACGGCTTCCTCGACACCCTGCGTGCGCGTTACGGCCCCCGGACCTTCGTGCTCGTCAGCAGCACTGCGGTCTCCCTCACCACTGCGTTCGCGGACACCACTCGGCGCATCGTCGAGGAGCGGAACGTGCGGGGCGACAGACGGATCGGGCACTGGCACTACGACGATCCAGGGCTCGACCGCCTCGGCTGCGACTGGCACCCGTCACTCCAGGACCACCGGATCATCTCGGCGCTGCTCGACCAGAGGCTCGCCGCTCTCCCGCTGGACTGGTGACCGGGCGGACGGTCCGGGCCTTCCGGGGTCCGGACCTCCGTGGGTGGCCGGGTGGTCGGGTGGTCCGCCCGCCCGCCCGCCCGCCCGCCCGGCCGGTCGGGCGGCGCGGGCGGTGGCGTGCGGAGGGCCGCGTCACGCCGCTTCCGGTGCTGCGGACAGGCTCTGCTTCACGTACCGGCTGACGTCGTCGGCGAGCACCTCGGCCAGGCCCTCCTCGATGCCGGCCAGGGCCTGCGCGGCCACATCGGCCGGGTCGGCCCTCTGGTCGGCGGGTACGCCCGCGGCCATGTCGGTGTTCATGTATCCGACATGGAGGGCGGTGACGGCGATGTTGCGCGGCGCCAACTCCTCGCGGAGCGCGTCGGTCTGGGCCCATGCGGCCGCCTTGGACGCGGCGTAGGAGCCGAGCCCGGCGGGGTGCAGCCAGGACAGCACGGACAGGACGTTGAGGACGGAGCCTCCGCCGTTGGCCTCGATGGCCGGGGCGAACGCCCGGGTCGTGGCGAGCGGGCCGAAGAAGTTCGTCTCCATCTCGTGGCGGACGGCCTCCAGGTCCCCGGTGAGCAGCGTGGCCGCCGTGGAGATGCCGGCATTGTTCACCAGCAGCGTCGCGTCCGACGCCACCCGGGCCGCGGCCAGGACGGATTCCTGGTCGGTGACGTCGAGAGCGAGCGGGACGGCGCCGGGTACATCGACTGTCTCGGGGCGCCGCGCGGCGGCGTACACCTTCGCCCCGCGCTGCACCAGTTGGACGGCCAGGTGGCGTCCCAGCCCCCGGTTCGCGCCGGTGACCACTGCTACCGCGTCCTTGATCTCCATGCCTGCTCCTCATGTCCACGGGTGGGTCCTGATGATCGGGACCGTATTAGATTATGATCGACATCTTACGTTGGCATAGAGTAGATGTCGACCGACATCCAAGCGGGGAGGTGGCTCATGGGCCGCGTATCGCAAGCTCAGGCGCAGGAGAACCGTCAGCGGATCGTGGACACCGCCTCCCGGCTCTTCCGGGAGCAGGGCACCCACGTCAGCGTCGCCGACCTGATGAAAGCGGCGGGCATGACGCATGGCGGCTTCTACAAACAGTTCGCTTCGAAGGATGCACTCGTCGACGAGGCGACAGCCCATGCCTTCGGTGAGCTCACCGAGCACCGGACGGCCGAACTCGGCCGTCACGCGGGCCGGGAGGAGGCGCGGCAGGCGTTCGTCGACGCCTATCTCTCCGTCGAGCACCGTGACGGCGCGGCGGACGGCTGCCCCGTCGCCGGGCTCGCGGCGGACGTGGCGCGCACGAGCGGTGACAGTGAGGCCCGCCGGGTCTATGCGGAAGGGGTCGGCGACTTCGCCGAGTGGCTCGCTCCCGAAGACGGTGACGGCATCGCGCAGCTGTGCACGATGATCGGGGCGCTTCTCCTGGCCCGGGCGACCGAGGGATCACCGCTCTCCGAGAAGATCCTCACCGCCGCGCGGGACGCGCTGACGCCCGGTGGCTGACGTCCGCGCATCCTGCGGCCGACCTCCTGGTGTCCGTCGGTCGGCCCGGGAGTGTGGCTTCTGCTGTCCTCCGTCGCGTCGGGGCCGGCGCCGGTGCGGCGGTGTCATGGCCGCGGGCGTGCCGCCGGGCCGGGCCGGGCGCTGACGTCGGCGGGGGAGAGGGTGGTGTGCCCGCGCTCGCACTCGACCGACACGCGTACGGGAGCTCCGCACGGGTCGTGCCGGAGATCGAGGACAGGCCCCTCCGCTTCGTCACCCGTGTACGCCTCGCCCCACTGCCTCAGTGCCACCAGCACCGGCCACAGGTCCCATCCCTTGCGGGTCAGGCGGTACTCGTTGCGGGAGCGGCTGCCGGGCTCCTGGTATGCGACGGTCCTCAGGACGCCGGCCGCCGTCAGCTTCCTGAGGCGGTCGCTGAGGACGGCCTCCGAGAGGCCGATGTGCCGGCGGAACTCGTCGAACCGGCGGACACCGTTGGTCGCGTCGCGCAGGATCAGCAGCATCCACTTCTCCCCGACCAGGTCGAGCGTGAGCTGGACCGGGCAGTTCTCCGTGCTCATCTCAAGCCACTCCATGACGACATCCTAGGGCGCTGACTGCGTGATTGACAGCCAGGTGGGGTGAAGCTAGCTTCGCTCACTGAAGTCAGATCGAGGGGAGCGGGAACGTGGGACGGACGCGTACGTATCAATGGGAGGACCCCGCGCCCACGGCTGCGGCCGTGGGCCGGTCGTCCGGGCTGGACTTCCTGCGCGACATCCGGGAGGGGCGGCTCGCTCCGGCGCCCGTGAGTGAGGCTGTGGGGTTCGAGCTCGACGAGGTCGAGAAGGGGCGCGTGGTGTTCACGCTGGTGCCGGGGGAGGAGCACTACAACCCCATCGGCAGCATGCACGGGGGTATCTACGCCACCCTGCTCGACTCGGCGGCAGGCTGCGCGGTCCAGTCGACCCTGCCGCCGGGCATGGCGTACACGTCGCTCGACCTGACCGTGAAGTTCCTGCGGCGGGTCACGGTGGACACGGGCACGGTCCGCGCCATCGGCACGGTGGTCAGTGCGGGCCGTCAGACCGCTCTCGCGCAGGCTCAGTTGGTCGATGCGACGGGCCGCGTGCTCGCGCATGCGACCAGTACCTGCATGCTGTTCCCGCTGCCCGCCGACTGAGCGCGGTGGGCGCCCGCAAGAGCACCGACATCTGCCGCTCGGCGATGAGCCACGTCGAGTCGTGCTTCGCCTCGACCTGGGGCGCCGTTTCCTGTCGCTGTCAGAGCGGCATGAGCACTCCGGGAAGGAGCTGTGCCCTTGTTGCCCCGCAAGGTGAAAGATCGGAAGGCGGGGCTGCCCGGCTGGTCCTGGATCACCGTGTACGACCGCTACCTCGACGGTGAAGATCTGGAGTCTCCGTCCGAACTCCTCATGGCCTATGGGGGAGCGCCTCTTGAGCAGGGGAGGGGGTGTCGCCCAGGAACAGGAATCGACCCAGCCCTGGTCGGTCGGGCCTCTGATCCGCGGTGCAAGCGGTCCGCTCATCGATATCGGGATGGGCTGGAGCGTCGCTGAAGAAGCGTCTGACTGCGCGGCAGACCTGGCAGACAAGGCGGGGCCGATCTGGTTCGACGTGGAGCAGAGCCGGCTCATGTCCTGAGCGGCATGGCCGATCGCCGATCAGCGCTGCGGTTATGCCGACGAAGGTGAGGAAAGGTTCAGCCTCGCGTTCGTCAGGCCGGTGCAGGCGGTGGCAGCCGGTCGGCCAGGACGTGGCTCTTTTCGGCCACCCGGCGATCGCGGCCCAGCCGCTGTGAGGACTCGACGCCCTTGCGGGCGATGCAAGGACGGATGGTCCGCTTGCGGGGCCATCGGGCCAGGTGGTCGGATTCTTCAGTTCACCTGGTCAATTCGGATCACTCGAACCACACCGTCCGGACCCGGTCCCTGCATCCCCTGCCTGCGGTGGCGCACGCTTATGCGCCTTGGAGCTGAGCGAGGCTGTGCCCGCGCCGACGGAGTGGACAGTGACCCACCTGCCTGGAGCCCCCTTCATGGGGGCTCTCGTTCCCGACGAGAGCCCGAACTTGGAACCGACCGTCCACATGCACAGCCACGGCAGGCACGTCATCCCTTACGAGATCATGTGCTGGTTCATGGACGAGGTCGCAGACCAGGTGGAACGCTGCCGGGCCGCGATGGCCCACGGGGCTACCGGCTCAGTGAAATGATCACGGTCGTGGCTGGTGTGATCACTGTGTCTGAGACGTCGTGGACGACCCTGTCACCGGGCTGAGCCCACGCTCGTTCGGGAAGCCGGTGACCATGCTGCGACGCAAGGGTGCGGATGCGGTCCGCAAGGGCCGGCCGTGGAGGCTTCCATCGGGGGACCGGACTCTGCCACACGAGCCCTGACGCGCGACAAGGCGGTCGAGCCGGACTCGCGCGGGGCGTTCGAGATCCTGAAGGGCTGCCAGGGCGCGGGCGGCGTGATCCCCTCGCTGCCGCGGCCACTGGGTCAGAATCTTCGCAGGCCAGAAGGCCCTCACTATCGCCCACGCCCGATCCGGGCCGTCAGTGAACAGGCCATCGACATCCTCAAGGAGGGCGCTTCTGCGCAAACTCCGTTGCAGCACCACCCGCATCACCGACACCATCAAGGCCGCCCTGGTCGTTCAGTTCGTCTCCCCCGGCGTGAGACCGGCGCGGGAAAGGGCAGTGGTGGCATCAACACGCCGAAGGAGCACGCCAACCGTGGCAGAGGTCCGAGTCACCTACGACGATGCTGTGGACGCAGCGTACGTGTATCTCATTGATCCGCAGGTCCGCGCAAAGTCCGCGCACACGTATCCCTGCGACCCGGTCGATGTCGACGGCATGATCAACCTTGACTTCGACGAGCAGGGACGCCTCATCGGCATCGAGGTCCTGGCGGCCAGTTCCAAGCTTCCCGCATACCTGCTCAAGTCGGCCCAGCGCCCGGGCGCTGAAGGCGCATGGACCGAGTGACAGAGAGCAGGCGGAGTCAGCACACCGCCTCGCACTGCATCAGCTCGGAAAGGCCCCGGTACGGCAAGGCCGCGTGCCCGGCCTCGCCGGCGCGCAGGTGCTCGACTCTCGTTTGACGTCGAGCCGCCGACCACGCATCCGTCTCCGCGATGTCCGCCAGGCCGCGGCCGATGTCGGGCGTGCAGTCGAGGACGGGACCCCCGCGCTGTTCGTCCCGGTCCGAATCGACAACGACGCAGAGAGCGGAAGGCGCGGTGGAGCTGTTGCTCCTGCCGGCCAAGGCGGCGTCGAAGGCTCGGCAGGAGCGAGATGCGCCCGAGCGTCGGGCCGTGGAAGCGGTCGCTTGCCGCCCTCCTGGAGGGGCTTCGCCCGGCGGCGCCTCGCCGCAAGCTCTGCACGCGGGCTCCAGCGTTGGCAGGTCGCGCGCCGGCGCCGGGATCTCCGGCCGGCCTGACGATTCTCCCCTCTGGTTCATCCGATATGTCGCCCTTCGCCCTTACGCTGACAGCTCTGACCAACCGTCACGAAAGGGGAAACCAGTGGCATCTCTTCTCAATCCGTACCTCAGCTTCGCCGGCGACGCCCGGCAAGCCATGGAGTTCTACAAGAACGTCCTGGGCGGCAATCTGACGCTGCACACCTACGGCGACGCCGGCGGTGGCAGTGCCGGGCAGAGCGACAAGATCATGCACGGCACCCTCGAGACAGCCGGCGGGTTCACGCTGATGGGTGCCGACAACCCTCCTGGGACCGAGCACAAGCCGGGGAACAACTTCGCCGTGAGTCTGAGCGGGGACGACGCGGCCGAACTGCGCGGCTACTGGGAGAAGCTGTCCGCCGGCGCCACCGTGTCGGTCCCTCTGGAGAAGCAGATGTGGGGCGACGTGTTCGGCATGTGTACGGACACGTTCGGCATCGCGTGGATGGTCAACATCAGCGACCGGTAGACCTGACCGGATGACCCGTCGGCGAACGAACGATCCGGTCGCCGCACGTACCGTGCGGACGGCGATCGGGCCGCCGCGCGGGCGGGTCGGCCGCGGGCGGGCCCTGCCGTCGGTGCGAGTTCTCGGCAGCCGGGGGCCGTGCACCCGACGGGCGCTCCCGTGTGAGCGGCCCCGTCCACCGGCCCCCGATCGCCCCGATCGGTCGGGCGATGCCGCGCGGCTCCTCCCGTGCTCTGGAGCGTGATGCCGTGATCAGGCCCGAGCTCACCCGCGCCTTCAGGCGAAGACGGCGCCGAGGGCCGGAGGCTGCGCAGGGTCGGCGACGGTCCGGAAACGTGAGCCCGGCGTTCGAGCCGGCGGCCGTCCGCAGTTCCGCCTCCGCGTGGAGACAGGACGAGTGCGGCGGGAAATACTGGACGACGTGAGCGCTTCGGCGCGTACCGGTCGTCGACGATGAGGAGTCCCAGGTGGCCACGCGGTTCATACTCGACTGCGACACGGGTTCCGACGACGCCGTCGCGATCTTCGCGGCCACGGCGCATCCCGGGCTCGAACTGGTCGCCGTCACCACCGTGAACGGGAACGCCGCGGTGGAGCACACGACCGAGAACACGCTGCGCGTCCTCGACCATGCCGGCGCCCGCGTACCCGTCCACGCGGGTGCCGCCCGACCTCTCGCCCGGCCCGACTTCCCTGTGCCGCGTGCGGTCCTGAACGCGGGCAGCGCATTCCAGCGGGCCCACCTCGACTTCCCCGCAGCGGTGTCCGTCCCCGAGCGGCGCTCCGCCGTCCCGTTCCTCGTCGACGCGTACATGGACGACTCCTACGCCGATGTGACCCTCGTGGCGACCGGACCGCTCACCAACGTGGCGCTCGCCCTGGCCACGGAACCGCGCCTCGCCGCGCGCATCCCCCGGCTCGTGATCATGGGCGGGGCACACGGGAACGGAAACGTCACTGCTGCCGCGGAGTTCAACTTCTGGGTGGATCCCGAGGCGGCCTCAGCGGTCCTCGGCGCCGGAATCCGGGACGTCGTCATCATGTCCCTCGACGCCACGCACAGTGCACCGCTGTCCCGCGCCGACTGCGACGCGTTCGACGGGATCGGCACCCCTGCGGCGTCGGGTGCCGCGCAACTCATCCGCCATCGGATCGAGCACGACCAGGCGGGCGTCGAGGGGAGCGACGACGTGTCCTCGCCCGTCCACGACCCCATGTGCGTGGCGTTCCTCGTACGGCCGGACGTCGTCACGGAGAGCGTACGGGCCTTCGTGAGCGTGGAGACGACGGGCAGCCGGACCCTCGGCGAACTACTCGTCGACACCAGGCCCTGGTGCCCCGAACCGCCGAACGCCACCGTCGCCCTGCGCGCGTCGGCCGAGGTCTACCGGGACTTCCTCCGGACCGCCTTCCTCGCGAACTGAGGTGTGGCGAGGGCGGGCCGTCCCGGGCCGCCGGGGGCTTCGTGCACGGGTTTCCTGCTCGCGCTGCCGGAGGCCGGCTTCCGGGCTGTTCCTCCTCCGTGTGCCTCTTGCGTGAATATGTGGCGGTTGGCGCTGTAGTCGCGCCGGAGCAGGGCAGGAGACCGGTGTGGCCGGGAGGCCCGCTGCCCGTGCAGGGAACCGCACGCCTCCAACGGCGGGCCTCCCGGCCACCCCCGTGCGCGCACGCCGGACACCGCGGGCGGTGTCACTCTCCCGCAGGTGGCGGCGCGGTGCTGTCGCGCACCACCAGCCGCGTGGGGACGAGGGTGGTGCCGTGTTCCGCCTCGTCGTACCGCATCCGCCGCAGCACGCCCTCGACGCACAGCCGCCCCACCTCGGCGAAGTCCTGGTGGACGGTGGTCAGAGGCGGCATGAAGGAACCCGCTTCGGGGATGTTGTCGAAGCCGATGACGCTGACGTCGCCGGGGACGGTGCGCCCCCGCTCGCGGAGGGCCCTCAGAAGTCCCAGCGCCATCTGGTCGTTGGCGGCGAACACAGCCGTGCAGTCCTCCTCGCCGGCGATGCAGAGGCCGGCGCGGTAACCGGATTCGGCCGACCAGTCCCCACGCACCACCGGCGGCACCGGGCGGCCCGCCTCGGTGAGTTCGGCCTGCCAGGCGTCGGCGCGGCGCTGGGCGGCGAAGGACTCCTCCGGCCCGGCCAGATGCCACACCGTGCGGTGGCCGAGGTCCAGGAGATGCCGGACGGCCGCCCGGGCGCCACCGGCCTGGTCGGTGTCGACCACGGTGTAGCGGTCGCCGGCGTCCGAGTCGGCGACGACGACCTGGACGTGGGGAGGCAGTGAGAGTGTCGCCACGTCGAGGAGGTGGACCTCCATGATCACGATGACGGCGTCGACCGCCAGCTCCCCGAGCCGTGAGAAGGCGCCGCGCACCTCGTCCTGCGTGGGCACGGCCACGGGCAGGAGCGTGACCGCGTACCCCTCCTGAGCGGCGGAGGTGGCGATCGCCTCCAGCGTGCGCATGTTGCCCGTGGTGGAGAGGTTGAAGGTGATGACGCCGATCGTGCGGAACTCGCCGCGCTTGAGGGCACGTGCGGCGCTGTTCGGCCGGTAGCCCAGCTCCTTCATGGCGGCCAGGACCTGGCGCCTGGTCTCCTCGGTGACGCCCTCGTACCCGTTGGAGACGCGGGAGACGGTCTGGGACGAGACACCGGCCAGGTGTGCGACGTCCGCCATGGAGGCCGTACGGGAGTGCCCGGCAGCCGGTCTGCCCCTGCGCGTGCCCGCCCGTGGCGCGTTCGTCGAGCTGCCGTCCGCCCTGTCCGCCCTGTCCACCCGTCTCCTCCGTCGTGCGATCCGCCGGATCGCCCGACGACCCTTGACCCTCCACATCATGCCGGTGTAGACATTCGGCCATCAGATGTTTACGTAAACATAGCAGCCCGACCTCGTTCGGAACGCGATGTTCACGCAACCATCTCGACGCTGTGTGCCGCCGGTTCCGAGATGGACGAGCGAGGAACGACATGACAACGCTTGAAACCGTTGCGGGCGCCGACCGGCGCCCGGACCGGCCTCCCGCGAGGCGGGACCGCCGGTCCTGGACGGGGTGGGGCTTCATCGGGCCGTTCGTACTGGTCTTCGCCTTCGTCTTCCTGGCGCCGATCGTCTACTCGGTCCGTCTCAGCCTCTTCCGTGACCAGCTCATCGGCGGCACGACCTTCGTGGGCCTGGACAACTACCAACAGGCGCTCCAGGACGAGCAGTTCTGGTCGTCGCTGAGCCGGGTGTCACTCTTCCTGCTCGTACAGGTGCCGATCATGCTGGGCATCGCCCTGCTCGTCGCCCTCGCACTCGACAGCGGGCGGCTCTACGGCAGGGACTTCTTCCGGATATCGATCTTCCTGCCGTACGCGGTGCCCGCTGTGGTCGCCACGCTCATGTGGGGCTTCATGTACGGCACCCGCTTCGGTCTCGTCAGTGACCTCGGCGACGCACTGGGCGTCTCGCTGCCGGACCCGCTCTCGCCGGGCCTCGTCCTGGCGTCGATCGGAAACATCGTCACCTGGGAGTTCGTCGGCTACAACATGCTGATCTTCTACGCCGCGCTCCGTGTCATCCCGAACTCGCTGTACGAGGCGGCGCAGATGGACGGCGCCGGACAGATCCGGGTCATCACCGCCATCAAACTCCCGGCCATCCGCGGCGCCCTGGTCATCGCGACGATCTTCTCGGTCATCGGCAGCTTCCAGCTGTTCAACGAGCCGAGCATCCTGCAGAAGCTGGCGCCCAACGCCATCACCACCTCCTACACCCCCAACTTCTACACCTACTCGTTGTCCTTCTCCGGTCAGCAGCACAACTACTCGGCGACGGTCGCCATCGTCATGGGGCTGATCACCATGGTCATCGCCTATGTCGTCCAGCTGCGCGGCATGCGCAAGGAGTCGTGAAGCGATGAGCAGCCCCTCCACCACGCTCCCGTCCGCACCCGCCCCGGCCGGCCGGCCCGGCACCGCCCCCCGCCTGCGCGGGCGGGCCGGACACAGTCCGTCCCGTCCCCGGCGCAGCCTGCTGCTGACCATGCTCACCGGACTGGTCCTGCTGTACTCGCTGGTCCCGCTCGCCTGGCTGGTCATCAGCGCCACCAAGACGCAGCAAGGTCTCGCCGATTCGTTCGGCCTCTGGTTCGGCGGCGACTTCGCCCTCTGGGACAACATCACCGAGACCTTCAGCTACCACGACGGCGTCTTCACCCGGTGGCTGCTGAACACCGTGCTGTACGTCGTCGTCGGGGCGGGCGGGGCCACGTTCCTGGCGGTCCTGGGAGGCTACGCCCTGGCCAAGTTCACCTTCCCGGGCAAGCGTGCCGTCTTCGCCGTCGTCATCGGTGCGGTCGCGGTGCCCGGTACGGCCCTGGCCGTCCCCACCTTCCTGATGTTCAGCTCGATGGGGCTGACCGACACCCCGTGGGCCGTGATCATCCCGTCCCTGATCTCGCCCTTCGGGCTGTATGTGATGTGGGTGTTCGCCTCCCAGGCCGTACCGGCCGAACT
The DNA here is from genome assembly GCF_042270185.1 of Streptomyces sp. NPDC055962. Lineage (NCBI taxonomy): Bacteria > Bacillati > Actinomycetota > Actinomycetes > Kitasatosporales > Streptomycetaceae > Streptomyces > Streptomyces sp. NPDC055962. The sequence goes on along the minus strand of NZ_JBHJYN010000012.1, from coordinate 194,026 downwards.
GCTGGAGGCCGCCCGCATCGACGGGGCGGGCGAGATCCGCACGTTCTTCCAGGTGGTCCTGCCGCTGCTGGCCCCGGGCATCGTCACGGTCCTGCTGTTCACCGTGGTCGCGACGTGGAACAACTACTTCCTGCCGCTGATCATGCTCAAGGACCCGGACTGGTACCCGCTCACCCTGGGGCTCAACAGCTGGAACGCCCAAGCCGCCACAGCCGGCGGAGAGCCCGTCTTCCACCTGGTGATCACTGGATCCCTCGTCACCGTCCTCCCGCTGATCGCCGCGTTCCTCCTGCTGCAGAAGTACTGGCAGTCCGGGCTCGCCGCCGGAAGCGTCAAGGAGTAACCGGGCGCCCCTATCGGGCGCCCTCACCGGGCGCCCCCTCACTTGTCAGCCGACCCTCATCAGGCACGGTTCCGGCCACGAAGAAGTGGAAGCCACACCCATGCGTATGAGCACACGCCGCCTGCTGCGCGGCATGGCCCTGATCTCCGCCCTCGCCCTGGGCGCCACCGCCTGCGGCGGTTCCGACGACGGCTCGGACCGGAAGCAGGTCGGGGCGGGGGACATCGACGCCGCCCTGAAGGAGGGAGGCACCCTCACCGTCTGGGCCTGGGAGCCGACCCTGAAGCAGGTCGCCGCGGACTTCGAGAAGGCGCATCCCGCCGTCCACGTTCAGCTCGTCAACGCGGGCACGGGCAACGACCAGTACAAGGCCCTCCAGAACGCCATCTCGGCGAAGAAGGGCGTCCCCGACGTCGCGCAGATCGAGTACTACGCGCTCGGGCAGTACGCCCTGACCAAGGGCCTGGACGACCTGGCCCCGTACGGAGCCGACAAGCTGGCCGACACGTACACCCCGGGCCCGTGGAACGCAGTGACGTCGGAGAAGAACGTGTACGCCCTGCCCATGGACTCCGGGCCCATGGCGCTGTTCTTCAACAAGAAGGTCTTCGACCGGTACGAGATCGCCGTCCCCACGACCTGGGACGAGTACCTCCAGGCCGCCAGGGACCTGCACAAGGCCGATCCCAAGGCCTACATCACCAACGACACCGGGGACGCCGGAGCCACCACCAGCCTCCTCTGGCAGGCAGGATCCCGCCCCTACACCGTCGACGGCACCGAAGTGAAGATCGATTTCTCCGACGCGGGCGCCGCGAAGTACACCGAGGTCTGGCAGAAGCTGCTCGACGAGAAGCTCGTCGCGCCGATCACCAGCTGGAGCGACGACTGGTACAAGGGGATGGGCGACGGCACGATCGCCACCCTGGCCATCGGGGCCTGGATGCCCGCCAACCTCGCCTCCGGAGTGAAGGAGGGATCCGGCCAGTGGCGGGTGGCGCCGCTGCCGCAGTGGAAGGCGGGGGAGAAGGCCAGCTCCGAGAACGGCGGCAGCTCCCTGGCCCTGCCTGCGCTCGGCGGGAACAAGGAACTCGCCTACGCCTTCACGGAGTACGCGAACGCGGGAGACGGCGTCCGGACCCGCATCAAGGCCGGCGCCTTCCCCGCCACCACCGCGGACCTGCGGTCCGAAGCCTTCCAGAACACCGCGTTCCCCTACTTCGGCGGCCAGAAGGCCAACCAGGTCTTCGCCGAGTCGGCCGCGAACGTCGCCCCGGGATGGTCGTACCTCCCCTACCAGGTCTACGCCAACTCCATCTTCAACGACACCGCCGGCCAGGCCTACGTGTCCGGGACCAAGCTGGCCGACGGCCTCAAGAACTGGCAGGACGCCTCCGCCGCGTACGGGACCGAGCAGGGTTTCACCGTCAAGAAGTAAGCACGCGTTCCGTCCCGCCCCGTGCGGTACGCCGGAAGGACCGACATGATCTCCACCCTTCTGTCCCAGGTGCAGCACGGGCCGGACGGCGACTCCGCCCCGCGCCTCGCCTTCGGCGCCGACTACAACCCCGAGCAGTGGCCCCGGGAGGTGTGGGAGGAGGACGTACGGCTGATGAAGGAGGCCGGGGTGAACATCGTCTCCCTCGCCATCTTCTCCTGGGCCCGCATCCAGCCCGCCCGCGACGCATGGGACTTCGCCTGGCTCGACGAGGTGATGGACCTCCTGTACGCGGGCGGGATCGGCGTCGACCTGGCCACCGCCACCGCGTCCCCGCCGCCCTGGCTGACCACCGCCCACCCGGAGATCCTCCCGGTGACCGCGTCCGGCGAGACGGTCTGGCCCGGAGCCCGGCAGCACTGGCGCCCCACGTCGCCGGTCTTCCGCGAGCACGCCCTGCGCCTGGTCCGCGCGATGGCCGAACGCTACGCGGACCACCCCGCGCTCGTCGCCTGGCACGTCTCCAACGAGCTGGGCTGCCACAACGTCTACGACTACTCCGAGGACGCCGCGCGTGCCTTCCGCACCTGGCTGCGCACCCGCTACACCACGCTCGACTCCCTCAACCACGCCTGGGGCACCGCGTTCTGGGCGCAGCGCTACAGCGCCTGGGAACAGATCCTTCCGCCCCGGCTCGCCGCCTCCCATCCCAACCCCACGCAGCAGCTGGACTTCAAGCGCTTCTCGTCCGACGCGCTGAAGGACCACCTGCGGCTGGAGCGCGACCTGCTGCGCACGATCACTCCCTCCGTCCCCGTCACGACGAACTTCATGGTCATGAGCGGAACCAAGGGGATGGACTACGCGGACTGGGCCGGCGAGGTCGACTTCGTCTCCAACGACCACTATGTCGTGCCCGGTCCGCAGTGCCGGGAGGAGCTGTCCTTCTCCGCCGGCCTGACCAGTGGGATCTCCGGCGGGCGTCCGTGGTTCCTCATGGAACACTCCACCAGCGCCGTCAACTGGCAGCCGGTCAACCTGGCCAAGCTGCCCGGCGACCTGGCCCGCGACTCGCTCCTGCACGTCGCGCACGGGGCGGACGCCGTGTGCTTCTTCCAGTGGCGCCAATCGGCCGCCGGGGCCGAGAAGTACCACTCGGCGATGCTGCCGCACGCCGGAGCGGACAGCGATCTCTTCCGCGCCGTGACCGCACTCGGACGGGACCTCCGGGCACTGGCGCCGGTCGCGGGCTCGGAGCGTGAACCGGCTCAGGTCGGCATCGTCTTCGACTGGGACTCGTGGTGGGCGAGCGAGCAGGACTCCCATCCCACAGCCCGCCTCGACTACCACCAGGAGGCGCTCGACTGGTACTCCGCCCTCCTCGACCTGGGTGTCCGGGCCGACGTCGTCCCGGCCGGCTCGGACCTGAGCCGCTACCGCCTCGTCATCGCCCCCGTGCTGCACGTCGTCCCCGCGACGCTGGCGAAGGAGCTGACGCGGTACACCGAGAACGGCGGCCACCTGGTCACCACCTACTTCTCCGGTGTCGTCGACGAGAACGACCACATCTGGCTCGGCGGCTACCCCGGAGTACTGCGGGACCTGCTCGGGATCCGCATCGAGGAGTTCGGACCGCTCCTCGACGGGGACACCGTCGAGGTGGACGGTGGCGCCACAGGCAGCATGTGGACCGACCGGATCACCGTGACCGCACCGGACGTGGAGGTGATGGCCCACTACCGCAGCGGTGTGTACTCCGGCCGCCCCGCCGTCACCCGGCGCGCCGTGGGCGCGGGCTCGGCGGCGTACGTCTCGACCCGCCTGGGCGCCGGTGGTCTCGGTGCACTGCTGCCTCGGCTGCTGGGCCCCGCCGGGGTGACCGGTGAGCTGCCGGCCGACGCCGCCGGCAGGGTCGAGCTGGCCGTGCGCCGCGACGCCGGTCACCGGTACCTGTTCCTGGTCAACCGCACCGACGGGACGGTGCCGGTGGCCGGCCTCGCCGGAGACCTCCTGATCGGCACGGCCGACGCGGGTGCCGTCGTCCTCCCGCCGAGAGGGGTCGCCGTCCTGCGGCAGCCCGCCGCCTGACGTCCTCCGACCGTTCGGACGCCTGCGCCCTCGTGACCTGCCGGTCCGAGGGGGCCGGCAGGGGAGCTGGGGACCGAGGAACAGCGGAACGAAAGCCGGCGCTGAGCCTGCCTGGTGTCGATGGGTGCTGCGACACGTGGTTCTGTGAGGAACGAGCCTTCGACAGCCGTCGTGATCGACTGTTCGTAGGTCCGGGGTGCCGGTCGTGTCCTCCACGACCATGACGGCGGCAAGCGCCCCGAGTTGATCGTCACCGACACCGCGAGCTACAGCGACGTCTTCGCACTCTCCATCCGGCCGGGAAGAGTTGCACCGGGCCTCTTCCGGATCCTGGCCCGGTGCTCCCCGTCACCGGGCGGTCGCTGCCGGCAGCGGGCGCCGGGGCGGGGCGGCCGGTATCCGGCGCGGGCGTGAACGTGCCCGGTCACACCGCGAGGGTGCGACCGGGCAGTGCGGTCCGCCGTGGGTCAGTGGTAGGCGTGGACAACGGCGTGACCCTTGCCGCGGCCGATCATCCACTTGTTCACCGGGGTCGTCAGCAGGAAGGCGATCACGAAGCCGCCCAGCAAGGACGTCCAGAACAAGGTCTCGTCCAGGTGGGCATCCATCGCGCCGGGAACCAGGGCGATGATCCCGTTGTCGACGAGTTCCATCACGATGATGGAGACGGTGTCGGCGGCCAGCGCCACCTTGATCGCGGTCTTGAAGTCCAGGCCTGCCTTGCGGATCGCGAAAAGGGTCAGCGAGTACCCGAACACGAAGGCCAACGCGATCGCCAGGACCATGGTCGCGGCGTTGCCCCACATCAGGGCCGTGCCGATCGCCATGCCGAGGATCTCACCGATGGCGCATCCGGTCAGGCAGTGCAGCGTCGCCTTGGCCGCGGCCCCCCACGTCACCGGGCCCGTGTGGTGTCTGGCGTGCCCTACGTGGTCCTGGTGCGCTGCTTGGTGTGCGCTGTGGTCCATGACCGTCATCTCCCTGTCGTCCGGCGTGGCCCGTCCTGCTCCGGCTCACCCCGGAACCATATACCCCCATGGGGTATTCCGGCAGGGAGTGGATCGGAACGCAGCAGGGGCCGTGCGCACCGGTCGGTGTGCACGGCCCCTGTTGGTGCCGGGTGGGTCAGCTCTTGCCGAGCAGGCTGTTCATCCGGGAGATCTCGGCGGTCTGGGAGGTGATGATGGCGTCCGCCATCTTCGTGGCGTCGAGGAAGGAGCCCTCGGCCTTCTCCGTCTTCGCCATCTCCACCGCGCCCTGGTGGTGCTTGATCATCATCTCCATGAAGGCGGTGTCGAACGCCTTGCCGGACGCATTCTTCAAGCTGTCCATGTTCTCGGCCGTCATCATGCCGCCCATGTCGTGCATGGAGTGGTCCCCGGCGCCCTCGGCGGGAACCTCCTCGCCCCAGGAGGCCAGCCAGCCCGACAGGGTCTTGATCTCCGGGTCCTGCGCCTTTTTGATCTCGCCCGCGAGCTTCTCGACCTCGGTGGACTGGACCCGTCCGGGTGCGAGGTCGGCCATTTCCACGGCCTGGCGGTGGTGGGGGATCATCCCCTTGGCGAATGCGACGTCGGCGCCGTTGTGCTCGCCCTGGGACGCCGTGGCGGACGCGGGAGCCGAGAACGACGGGCCGTGCCCGTCATGCCCGGCCGAGGCGTCGTCATCCGATCCGCACGCGGCGAGCACGAGGGAGGCGGTACCCGCAGTGGCGACGAGGGCCACGCGGCGGATGAGGTTCTTGTCCATGGTGGTGCAACTCCTTGATGCGCAGCCCTGATACGGGGTGCGCCGAGGCGGAAAGAAGACACGGCCGGAGCGCGGCTCCACTCCCGCCCGGGCCGTGCCGGGGCAAGGAGGTGCCGTGCGGGCCGTCCTAGATCCGCAGGAGTTGCAGCTCGGCCAGGTCGGGCGGAGCGCGTCCCCCGAGTGCCCCGGACGCATCGGGGGCCGGCACCTGCGCCACAAGAGGGATGCCGGGGGCGGAGGTCGGCGGGGGCGGGGCGTAAGGGGCGCCGACACCGGCCGCCGCGCACGTCGCGTCCGCGTGATGCGCGTGCCCCGGTCCGCCGGCGGCGTGGGAGCAGTCCCCGGCCGTCTGCCCGGCCTTCTCGTGGCCCATCATCACGGCATGGGTGCTGCCCGGCGCCGCCGTCTTCGCGGGCGCCGGGCCAGGGGCCGGCCCGTGCATCGCCAGCATCCCGGCCAGCACCGCGAGCACCAGCAGCACGAGCCCGCGCCCGGCAGGGCGGCGGCTCGGCGGCTGGACGGCACAGGGCATGCGGCCATCGTATGATCCGGCTCCGGCTCCGGCTGCGGTCCGCCCGGCCAGGCAGCTCGGCGCCGCGTGTCGCCGGGCACCGGCAGGCCGGTCAGCTCGGAGATCGCCTCGGAGGCGGCGTGAAGTTGTGGCGGACGCCGACGGAGGCTTGGTGCCGGTTTTCGATCCGCTGTTCCCCAATCTCCGAGCCCTGTCCGCCGCCTGTCGTCTCAGAACCCTTCCGCATGGCGAGACGGCCGGGCATGCGGAGTGATCCGGTCCGTATATTCGTACGCATGTCTGCATCGGTCCCGCCTCTGTGCTTCGCGCTGTTCGCGCACTCGGCGTGGTGCGTCGACGACGGGCTCTGTCGCGGCTGAAGTCCGTGTCGGCCCGCGTCCCGCGCCGCCGACCGCCCACGCCGCCGTCCGCCGAGCATCCCCCGGAGACCTTCCGTGACCACCGCGCCACCCGCCGGGCCGGCCGCGCCGCCCCGCGCACTGCCCGCCCTCTTCGTTCCTTCCCCCACCTCGGTGCCGCAGCCCGAGGCGCCCGCCCTGCCCCCGGTGCGCAGGACGCCCCTCGCCGTGTCCGGACTGCTCGCCGCGGCCCTGACCGCCTACGTGTGGTCCGCGCACGGCGCCAAGCCGGGTGTGCTCCTCCTGCTGGGGCTCGGCCTGGGCGTCGCCCTGTTCCACTCGCGGTTCGGCTTCACCTCCGCGTGGCGGCAGCTCATCGCCGTCGGCAACGGCACCGGGCTGCGGGCGCACGCACTGCTGCTCGGCACCACCGCCACGCTCTTCGCCCTGGCCATCGGTACGAGCACGGGGCTGTTCGGCTCGCAGCCCGCGCCGTCCGCCGGGACCCTCGGGGTCGGCCTCGTCGTCGGCTCGCTGCTCTTCGCCGTCGGCATGCAGCTCGGTGGCGCCTGTGCCTCCGGCACCCTCTTCGCCGTCGGCTCGGGTCAGACGTCCGTGCTCCTGACCCTCTGCGGCTTCATCGCGGGCGCCACGCTCGCGGCCTGGCAGTTCGACCTGTGGAAGGACCTTCCCGCCTGGGAGCCGGTCGTCCTCTCCGAGCACATCGGCTGGTTCGGCTCCTGGGCCGTGACGATCGCCGCGCTGCTGCTCGTGGTCGTGGTCACGCGGCGCGTCCAGGCCCGCCGCAACCCCCCGCCCCTCGGCGCCGTTCCGTCGGCACGCACGGCGGCGGTGCGGGCTCTGCGCGGCTCGTGGCCGCTGGCCGCGGGCGCCCTGGTGCTGGCCGTGCTCGGCGCGGGCGTGCTGATGGTGTCCGGCGGTGCCTGGGGCGTCACCAGCGCGTTCAGCCTGTGGGGTTCCGAACTGGTGGGCGCGCTCGGCGGCCACCCGGAGAGCTGGACGTGGTGGCGGCAGCCGGGCAACGCGGAGATGCTCGCCGGGCCGGTCCTCGCCGACAAGACCAGCCTCACCGACATCGGTATCATGCTCGGTGCGGCCGTGGCGGCGGCAGTCGGCGGCACCTGGGCCCTGCACCGCGGGATTCCGTGGCGCACGGCCGTCGCGTCGGTGCTCGGCGGTGTGCTGATGGGCATCGGTGCCCGGCTGGCCGGAGGCTGCAACATCGGCGCCTACCTGGCGGGTGTCGCCTCGGGCAGCCTGAGCGGCTGGGTGTGGGGCGCCGTCGCCCTCGGTGGCACCTGGATCGGGCTCAGGCTGCGGCCGCTGTTCGGCCTGGGCAATCCGAAGCCGGGCGACGGGGTCTGCTGACCCCTCCCGGTTCGCGCACGGCGCGGCGGTCACCCGCCCGGCGTTCCGCACCATCTCATCCGGCGCATCGACGCCCCAGATCCTCCTGGTCCTCCACATTTTCCGACGCCTTCACGGCAGGCCCGCCCGGCCCGCCGTGAAGGCGTGTCCGTGTCGGAGGAAGCATCGGAGGTGTGCGGCAGCGGTGTTGTCGTCCCCTGTGCGATCCGGGCGCGCGGTGGTTCCGGCGTTCCGGACGCCGAGCACGCGCGTGCGCGTGCCCGGCGGGTCCTGGATCCGTTCTCGGCCGAGGGGCGTCAGCTCGCCGGCGGGGTGCTGTCCCGTGTGCGTACCCACAGTGCGAGCCCGAGACAGCTGAACGTGGCACCCAGGGCGCACACGGCGCCCCAGCCGGCCACCGCATGGAGAGCGGTCGAGGCGATGGCACCGGTGGCGCTGCCGATCGAATAGAAGACCATGTACCCGCCGATCATCCGGCTGCCTGCGTCCGGGTGCAGTGCGTGGATCAGGGTCTGGTTGGTGACGTGCACCGCCTGTACGGCGAGGTCGAGAAGGACGATGCCGGCGACCAGGGCCCAGAGAGAGCTGCGCGTGAAGGCCAAGGGCAACCACGAGGCGGCGAGCAGGGCGAGGGCGACGCCGGTGGTCCGCCGCGACAGACCGCGGTCGTTCAGGCGGCCCGCCGCGCTCGCGGCCAGAGCGCCGGCGACACCGATCAGCCCGAACGCCCCGATCGCGCTGTGGGACATGAAGTACGGGGCCCCGCTGAGCGGTAGCGCCACGCTGCTCCACAGCGTGCTGAAGGCGGCGAAGACCAGCAGGCCGAACAGGGCCCGGAGCCGCAGCAGCCGCTCCCGCGCGAACAGGGTGAACGTGGATCGCAGGAGCTGCCCGTAACGCAGGGTCGTCGGCGGTCCGTCGGTGCGGCGCGGCAGCACCCGGTGCAGGACCAGGGCGAGCAGGGCGGTGAGTGAAGCCGAGGCGAGGTAGACGGAGCGCCAGCCCGCGAGATCGGCCATGAAGCCGGACGCGGTGCGGGCCAGCAGGATGCCGACCACCACGCCGCTGGTGACCAGACCGACGACCCGTCCGCGCTCCGTGGGCGGAGCCATCGACGCGGCGAAGGCCACCAGGGTCTGTGTCACGACGGCGAGAAGCCCCATCGCGGCCATGGCCGCGAGAAGGAGCGCCGGCGTCCGTGCGGTGGCCACCACGGCCAGTGCCGCCACCAGGAGCAGCAACTGGCCCACGACGAGCCGTCTGCGGTCGGTCACATCGCCCAGCGGCACGAGCAGGAGGAGCCCCAGACCGTAGCCGACCTGCGTGAGCGTGACGACACCGCCGACGAGAGCCGGGCTCATGCCGAGGTCGTGGCCCATGGTCACCAGGAGTGGCTGGGCGAAGTAGACGTTGGCCACAGCGGTCCCGCAGGCGACGGCGAACAGCAGGACCACACCACGCGGCAGGGGTGAGGCGGCGTCCTCCCCGCCCCCGGTCCCGGTCCGCCGCGCCGCAGTCCCACGGTTGTCCGGCATCAGCACCTCCCCCTCCATCTGGTTTCATCTTGCTACCAGCTGTGACGGTAGCGCCATTTGGTAGCATGTTGCAACCGTTGTGAGAGTGAGGGCCGCCATGGTGAGCAGGACGCGCTTCGACGACAGTGACTGTCCCGTCGCCCGGTCGGTGGACGCGATCGGGGACTGGTGGTCCCTGCTGATCGTGCGGGACGCATTCGACGGAAGCCGCCGCTTCGGGGAGTTCCAGCGCAGCCTCGGGGTGGCGAAGAACATCCTGACGACGCGTCTGCGCGCGCTCGTCGCCGGAGACGTCCTCGAGTCCGTCCCCGCCTCCGACGGCAGTGCCTACCGCGAGTACGTGCTGACTCCCAAGGGCGAAGCCCTCTTCCCCGTCATCGTCGCGCTCCGGCAATGGGGCGAGCAGAACTTCTTCGCACCGGGCGAGCCGCATTCGGAGCTGGTCGACCGCAGGGAGGGGAACCCCCTCCGTGCGCTGGAGGTGCTGTCCGGGGACGGGCGGCAGCTGGGGCCCGGCGACACCACCGTCCGGAAGGCCGCTCCCCGGTGAGCAGGCCGCCGTCACCCGCCGTCCCCAGCCCGACGCGGCCCACCTGAGCCGGGAGGCGCGCAGGCTGGCCTGCCTCCCCCAGGAGGGGCGCCGGCCCCGATCCGGGTGCGGCCGGGCGGTGCCTGAGCAGCGCGCGGACGTACCGGCGTCCGCCGAGGACCGCGGCGCACAGCGTGATGGGGCTCAGCGGCCCCCGCGTGTCCCCACCGCCGAGGTGATCGCGCATCCGGACCGCGCTTCGTCCCCGCACGCCCACCTCCGGTGCTTGCATACTGCCATCGGCGAGTCCAGGCTTGCCCACGTCAGCGATCGCACTTCGCCATCACCGCCATCACATGGCTTCGAGAGCAGGAGTCCGTGCCATGTCCCGCGTCAGAGTCCACAACTTCTCCGTCTCCGTCGACGGATTCGCCACGGGTGAAGGGCAGAGTCCCGACGCCCCGTTCGGCCATGCCGGCACACGGCTCCACGAGTGGTTCTTCCCGACCAGGACCTTTCAGCGGATGCTGGGCAAGCCCGAGGGGAGCACCGGGGTCGATGACGCCCTCGCAGGCACCTGGAATGCCGGCGTAGGAGCGGAGATCATGGGCCGCAACAAGTTCGGCGCCCAGCGCGGACCGTGGGAGAACCACGACTGGACCGGCTGGTGGGGGCCCAATCCGCCCTTCCACACACCGGTGTTCGTCCTGACACACCACCCCCGCCCCTCGGTCGAGATGGAGGGCGGCACCACCTTCCACTTCATCGACGCCACGCCCCAGGAGGCACTCCGTCAGGCGCGCGAGGCAGCGGGCGGCCTCGACGTCAGGATCGGCGGCGGGCCGACCACCGTACGCGAGTTCCTCGTCGAAGACCTCGTCGACCATCTGCACGTCGCCGTCGTCCCGATCGTTCTGGGCCGTGGCGAGCGCCTGTGGGACGGGCTCGAAGGACTCGAGGAGCGCTTCCGGACCGAGTCCGTGACCACCTCCGGCGGCGTCACGCACATGACCTTCACCCGGCCCTAGCAACCGCCTGCGCGGGCGGCCACCGGCACCGTTCGGCAACTCCCGCCGCTTCCACATCTGCCCGGGCGGGCACGCCGCGTCGCGTGCCCGCTCAGCCCGGTCCCTGTCAGGTCCGGCAGGTGATCCACGCGGACGGGAGACCCTAGGACACCGAGGCAGCCGGTGGCGTCCAGCGCCGGCTGCGGGGGACCGAGCCGGAAACGTCGTAGTCCTTCTTGAGCTGCTCGGGGATGGCGTAGTGCATGACGCGTCCCCGGGTCAGGGAGGACAGCTCGAAGGAGGTCGTCAGCCGGCCGAGGTGGTCCAGGACCCAGGAGGCGAGCGGTGAGCGGTCCTCGATGCTCTCCAGGACGCCCAGCAGGTGGGGCACGGTCCTCACGAGGGTGTCCCACGAGGAGCGGGGCACCTGGAGCCAGTCCGCGCAGGTGTCGCCGACCAGGTGGCGGATGAGCGCCGAGACGACCGGGTCGAAGACGGTCCCCGGGACGACCTCCTCGTACAGGTCGATGAGCTGCCGCGTCAGATGCGCTCCCTCCGGGGAGGGACCCATGTGCCGGACCATGTAGAGGTCGAGGAAGCTACGGGCGTCGTCGAGCGTCCTGGGCACGGCGTCCTGGTCGACTCCGAGCATCGCGCCGACCACGCGCCAGGCGTAGTAGTACGACTCCGCGCCGTCCGTCGACATGTGGATGCCGAGGCGGTGCAGACTGTCGAGGACCAGCAGGGAGAAGAACATCTGCCCGGCGATCATGTCCTCCTGGCAGATCGGCGTACCGAGCGCCTCGGTGTCCCAGCGGTCCTCCCGCCTCAGATGGTGACGGATGGAGGCGTGCAGGAGCCGGACCTTCTGGGCCGCCGGGACGAAGGGGCTGCCCGCCTCGAACGCCCCCGGCTGCATCAGATGGACGGTGAACTGCCCCGTCTCCGCCATCCGTTTGGAGGGGTAGTCGAGCCCGTGGGTGGCCGACAGCAGCTTCGCCACGTGGGGCACGACGTAGCAGGCCGGCATGGAGGCGAAGGACAGCGCGGTGGAGATGTGCACGTTGTTGTCGGCGAAGAACAGCCGGGCCTTCTCCATCTCGCCCCAGTCGACCCAGGCCGGCGGTGCGCCGGTGGCGTCGAGGTACTCGCGGGCCACGTCGGGCAGCCCGTCGGGGAGGGGGGAGCCCGCAGTGGAGACGTAACGCATCAGGGAGTTGAACTTCCCCACCTCCCCGCGTTCGAAGAGCGTGGCGACGGTGGCGTCGGCGAGGTCGTCCCCGGCCAGGCGCAGTGAGTTCAACGACGATTCGGTGTAGCTCAAGACAAGGCTCCTTGTTCTGGGGTGAGGTGCGTCGCTGCGCGTACGGCGTTCTGCCGACGCACGGTCAGGACATGCGGACGGTCACCGACCGTGCCAGCGCGGTCAGGGCCGAGGTGGCCGGGGCAGGTGCACCGAGCCCGGCCAGGGCGCCGAGAGCCTCCTCCACCCGCGCGCTGATCATCTCCTCGACGCGGTCGGGTGCCCCGAGCCGGCACATCAGCTCACGCACCGCCCGCAGATCATCCGCGTCCGGATCCCGGCGGCCCAGGAGCGCACGCAACTGCCGCCGCTCGGACTCGCCGGCGACGCGCCAGGTCTCCGCCAGCAGGGCCGTGGGCCGGTGCCCCTTCAGGTCGTCCGTGTTGGCCTTCCCCGTCCGCTCGGGTTTCCCGAACAGGCCGAGCAGGTCGTCCCTGAGCTGGAACGCCTCACCCAGCGGGAGCCCGTACGCCGAGAAGCCCTCGCGTATCCGCTCGCCGGCCCCGGCCAGGGCGCCTCCGATCAGCAAGGGCTGCTCGACCGTGTACTTGGCCGTCTTGTACCGGATCACCTTGAGGGAGTCGGCGGTGTCCGGAGGCGATCCGGTGCGCAGGATCTCCAGGCACTCACCGGCGATCAGGTCCCGGGCCAGATCCGACCACAGGGGGCGTGCCCGGGCGAGATACGCGGCCGGCAGGCCGCTCGTGGCGAACAGCTGCCCGGCCAGCCCCATCAGCAGGTCTCCCACCAGCATCGCCAGCGACTTGCCGGCGGCGACGGAACGCGGCCGGCGGCGTACCGCACCACGCAGGGCGATCTGGGCGGTGGGCCGGCCGTGCCGCAGCGGGCTGTCGTCGATCAGGTCGTCGTGCACGACGGCGGCGGCGTGCACCAGCTCCATCGAGGCAGCCGCGCGCACCAGCGCATCGCCGTCCGGCTGGCCCACGGCCCGCCAGCCCCAGTAGCAGAACGCCGCCCGCAGCCGCTTCCCGTCCGCGACCGAGGCCTCCAGCTGATCCGCGACGGGCCGCAGGGACGGGTCCACGTCCGCGAACCGCTCCGCCTCCTGGGCGACGAAACGACGGAGTACGTCGTCGACACGGGCCTTGAAGACGGCCGGCTCCCACCGGTCAGGCGCCATCGGCGTCCTTCCTGGCCAGTGCTTCCCGCGCGAGGATCTCCAGATGGGCCGGAGGCACATCGGCATACCGGTCCAGGGCCAGGCGGCCCCGGGCCTTCAGATCGTGCTGGGCCTCCGCCGCCAACTCCGCGCCGTCCGAACGGCGCAGCAGCCCCCGTACCGTCCCCAGAACCGATCCCACGGTGCTGGCCGCCAGATCGGCCAGTCCTGCCGCCAGCAGCACCACCTGTCCCTCCGGGCCCGCACTCCGCCCCGCATCCTTCGTCATCGCACCGTCTCCCCTCCAGCACCGCACATCCGGACAGCGCCGGTCACGGCGCCGCTCTCCTCAGGATCCAGGCGCGCGGAGGGCCGGGCGGTGGAAGTCACGATCGGGGGAGGGCGTCGCCCGGCCGTGCGGATCACGCAGGTCACGTCCGCCTGCAGCTCAAACGTCGGCCATCGGCCATCCGTTGGCGACAGGCGTCCGCACGGGGAGATGCGGCAGCCGGGCAGGAGCGGGCCGGGGCCACGCGGCCGGGCGGGAGGCCGCCCGTCGTGCGGCGCGCGTGGACGCAGCGTACGGCCGGCGGTCGTATCCGCAGGCCGTGACCGGAACGGAAGGCGCCCGTCCGCCGGCCGTGGGGGAAGGCGCCCGAGACCTGCCGGCCGCTCCTGCCCCCGATCTTCCCCGGCGGGGTGATGACACACCCATCATGACAGGTCAGAGGGCATTTTCGTAGGACGAACAGCACGCCCTCCAGGCCTTGTTGGGGCTCTGCCCGACCTCCCAGAATCACCCTCATGAATCACAGGGAGAGCGTCGATCACGATGCGGTACTGCGGGCACGGACTCTTCTGCTCGGATCCGGCACCATCAACATCCACGAGGCCGTCGACGCCTACCGCCTGCTCGCCGAGGTGAGCCCGGCGGTGTATCTTCCGCGCCTGGCCCAGGCGCTCCTGGAGTACGGGACGGCGGACCCCCGGGACCCCGGGACCCGTCTGACCGTCGTGACCGAGGCCGCCGCCGCGGCTCGGCGGATGGAGGCCGTCGAGCCGCGGCGTGCGGCGCTGCTTCGGAAGGCACTGGAGGCGTGCGCGCAGGAACTGACCGTCCTGGGGCGGACGGAGGAAGCCCGTTCGGTGAACCAGGAGTTGGCCCGGACAACCGACGGGGAGGAGAGGACCCGGTGAACGGCGGCCGCTGACGGCGGGGACGCGACCGGGGCGGGGGACGTCGAGCCGTCCGCCCCGGCCACGGCCCTCGGGGAGGGGCACCGTCCCGCGCCCCTGGGGCACCGTCGTGGCGCGGCGCTCCCTTACGATCCTCACCGTGTGCGCAAACGTCATAGTCGCCGAAGACGACGAGAAACAGGCCGAGCTGGTCCGCCGTTACCTCGAACGTGAGGGCCATACGGTCACCGTGGTGGCGGACGGCCTCGCCGCCCTCGAGAAGGCCCGGCAGGGGGCACCCGACCTCCTCGTCCTCGACGTGATGATGCCGAGGGCCGACGGACTCGACGTGGTGCGTGTCCTGCGCGCCGAGGAGCGCGAGGTGGCGGTGCTCATGCTCACCGCGCGGTCCACGGAGGACGACCTGCTGCTCGGTCTCGACCTCGGCGCGGACGACTACATGACCAAGCCGTACAGCCCCCGCGAGCTCATGGCGCGCGTGCGGACGCTCCTGCGGCGCACCCGGCGTGGCGCGGGGCGCGACGACGGCCATGTGCTGCGGGTGGGGACCCTCGCCGTCGATCCCGTACGGCACGAGGTGGCGGTCGACGGTGTCGGGGTCGAGTGCACCCCCGGAGAGTTCCGCCTCCTCTCGACGATGGCCGCCGAACCCGAGAGGGTCTTCACCCGTGAGCAGCTCCTGGCCGAACTGCACGGCTTCGACCGCTACATCAGCAGCCGCACGGTCGATGTGCACATCATGAACCTCCGTAAGAAGATCGAGCGTGCGCCCCGGCGTCCGGTCCGGTTGCTCACGGTCTTCGGTGTCGGCTACAAGCTCATGGACCCCGTGAAGGGCGCGTCGCGTGCTTCGGCGCGCTGAGCGGGGAGGACAGCGCCTGCGGCTGCCCTTGCGCAAGAGTCTGCTCGGCAGGCTGCTGGCGGTGTCGGCGCTCGTCGCGGCCTGCTCGGTCGCCGCGACGGCGTGGCTGGCCGTGCAGACCACGTCCGGCGCGATCGAGCAGGAGCAGGGCCGCAACCTCGCCGCCGACACCCGCGTCCTCGACGGCCTGCTCGCCTACGCGGCCGGGCACCCCACCTGGGACGGCGTGGGGTCCACCGTCGACGAGCTGGCAGAGGCGTCCGACCGGCGGATCACGCTGACGACGCAGAGCCGGGAGATCCTCGCGGATTCCGCCGGCTCGTCCCCGCCCCCACCGGCCCTGCCACCACAGGCTTCGGCGGTCGTGGACCCGCTGTCGGTCGCCGCCGTCTCCTCCGGGACGGAGCCGGGTGCGGGGTCCGTGACCGTCGCGGCACCCGGCACGGACGGGGCGCAGCGCTCCGGGAACGATCGCGTGGATCCGCGTGCCGTCGGCCCGTTCAGGCTTCCCGAGGCCGAGCGGGAGTCGTTGCGGCGCACCGCCGAGGAGACGGTGCGGTGCCTCAGCGGCTCCGGGATAGCGTCGGACGTCGTCGAGAGCCCGAGCGGGCGGCCCCGTATCCAGGTCGTGGGCAACGATCCGGACCGCATGCAGAACAGCCGGTGCTCCACGGACGGTCTGGACAGCCCCACCAGCACCGAGGCGAAGGCGCTCACCGCCCTCAACGCGCTGGTCAACGCCTGCCTCGACCGGCAGGGCCGGGAAGCCGTCCGGCTCGATCTCGACCTCTCCTGGAGCACGGGGGAGGAGCCGCAGGCCGCGTCGGCCGCGCCCCGCCCCGTGCCCGCCGTCACCGTGCCGGAGGAGGCCCGCCCGACCGAGCTCCCCACCCCGGCACCCCTGGACAGCGAGAACGACCGCGACATCGCCTCGTGCGTCGGCATCGCCCGCCAGGAACAGCTCAGTTCGTACGTGGCCTCGCCCGCGCTGCTGTTCATCAGCGACCCGGGCGGGGGAGCGGTGCCCGCCTTCGAACTGTCCTCCGGCAACACCGCGAAGATCACCGGGGTCGCGGCGCTCGTCCTCGCGCTCACCGTGGGGGCCTCGGTCCTGGCCGGGGTCCGGCTCGTGCGTCCGCTGCACGCGCTCACGGGAGCGGCCCAGCGCATGCGGGACGGGGAGGAGCCCTCCCACGTGGTGGTCGCGGCGGACAACGAGATCGGCCGGCTCGCCGCAGCCTTCAACGACATGACGGAGCACCGGGCACGGCTGGAGGACCAGCGCAAGGCGATGGTCAGCGACGTGGCGCACGAACTGCGCACACCGCTGAGCAACATCCGTGGATGGCTGGAGGGTGCCCAGGACGGCATCGCCGAGGTGGACGCCGCTCTCGTCTCCTCGCTCCTGGAGGAGGCGGTGCAGTTGCAGCACATCATCGACGACCTCCAGGACCTGGCGGCGGCGGACGCCGGTGTCCTCCGGATCCACCCCGAACCGCTGCGCATCGAGGAGTTGCTCGCCTACGTCGTCGCGGCCCACCAGGCGGTGGCCGATGCCGCAGGGGTCGGTCTCACCGTTGACGTGCCCGAGGGAGACGAGCCCGCCCCCGGCCTGGCCGCGGACCCGGTGCGGCTGCGGCAGGCGATCGGCAACCTGGTGTCCAACGCCGTACGCCACACCCCGCCCGGCGGGCGGGTGACCCTGCGTGCCTACGCCACGGGGCCCGGGGGAGACGACGACGAGACGGTGGTCGAGGTCGCCGACACCGGTTGCGGCATAGCTCCGGAGGACCTGCCCCACGTCTTCGACCGCTTCTGGCGCGCGGAGAAGTCACGCAGCCGCCGCACCGGTGGGAGCGGTCTGGGGCTGGCGATCGTCCGCAAGCTCGTCGAGGCGCACGGCGGCACGACGGGGGTGGCCAGCACGGTGGGCCACGGCTCGGTGTTCACCCTGAGACTGCCGTCGGCCGGCCCTGATCCGATGGAAACAGCGGGCTGACAGTTTCCTCACAACTTCACTCCAGTCTCAGAGCATGCCCGGCGCCCGACGCGCATCCCTTGCGCGGGCACCACAAGAGCCGAGCTGGAATCGGAGTCACTCATGTCCCATCGCCCGACCCTGCGTACCGCGGTCCTCGCCGCCGCCGCCATCGGCGCGGTCCTGCTCCCGTCCGCCGCGGCCGTCGCCGACGGCACGCCGGCCGCGACGGCGCCTGCCGAGAAGGCCGAGAGCCCCACCCCCGCGCCCGAGGGCACCGAGGCCCCGTCCGCGGTGCCGGCCCCAGCACCCGAGGGAGCCGAACGGTCCGCCACCGCGGCGCCGGTCCCCGCCGAGTCCGTACCGCCGGGCACGGTGCCGCGGGGCGGCGTGGCCGCCGGGGAGCTCCCCGCCGGAGACACCGGAAGCACTGCTGACACCGCCCTCTACGGCTCCGCGGCAGGCATCGCGCTGCTCGCGGGCGCCGGCGTCCTCGTCCTGCGCCGCCGGTCCGCCGCACAGCGCAACGGCTGACACGCACGACGGCGCCGCTCCCCGCAGCGGGGGCGGCGCCGTCGCTGTCCCCTTTCCCACCTGGCGACCCCCACCGGACCGGAGCCCCCATGCCCTGCACAACCAAGACGTCGCGACGGACAGCCGTATCAGTGGTGGCGGCCTGCCTGCTGCTGACCTCCGCCACCGGCTGCCGCGACGCCGGAACGCCTGAACCCTCCGCCGAGGTGGCCACGCACGCCGCCGGAGTACGGGACGAGCCCAAGGCACCGGCGCCGACGCGGCTGGAGGTCCCGTCGCTCGGGATAGACACCGCGCTGCTGCGGCTGGGGCTCAACGAGGACGGCACGGTCGAGGTCCCGCCCGCGGAGAAGGGCATGACGGCCGGCTGGTACGCGGGCGGGGCCGTCCCCGGCGAGCCCGGTGCCGCCGTGCTCATCGGCCACAACGACACCCGGTTCGGCAAGGCGGTCTTCCACGACCTGCACAGCATCACCGAGGGTGCGGACATCGCCGTGTCCGACGGGAGCGGCGAAGCCGCCCACTTCACGGTCACCGGCACGGAGAGCGTGAGCAAGAAGGCGTTCCCCACCCGCAAGGTCTACGGAGCCACCGACGCACGCGTGCTCCGCCTCATCACGTGCGACGGAGCCTTCGACGCCGACGGACACCCCGTGGACAACCTCATCGTCTACGCGAAGCTGCGCTGACGGGAGCCGGCCCGACCCGCCTGCGAGGACCATGGCCGGCGGGACCAGGGACGGTGCGACCAGGGGCGGCGGGACGGCCGGCGCTGCGTCACGGCCTGCGCCCGCGAGGGCCACCGCGTCGCCAGGGAGCAGGGAGCGGGGAGCCGGTCAGCGGATCACGGCCCACGCGTGCCCGTGCCGCCCCGTGGGGGCCTGTGGTCCGCGCGGGTGACGGCCACCAGGGCCAGGTCGTCGGTGAGGACCCCGCCGGTATGACGGTGGACCGCCTGGGCGAGGTTCTCCACGACGGCGGGCGGACCGTGCTGCCAGGACCGCCTCAGCTCCTCGTCCGGCGTGTAGAAGCGCCCGTCGGAGTCGCGGGCCTCCAGGAGCCCGTCCGTGCACAGCAGGAGCAGATGTCCGGGGCCGAAGGGGCGGGCCTCGTCGGTCCACGGGCCGGTGTCGAACTCACCCAGCCCCAGCGGCAGCCCCGGGTGTTCCGGCTCCCAGACGAGCAAGGCGCTCCCGTCCACGAGATAGGCCGGGCAGTGGCCCCGGTTGATGAGCCTGACCTCCGTGCCGTCGTCCGGGATCTGCGCGATGGCAGCCGTGATGAAGTGCTCGCTGCTCAGGGCGGCGCCGCCGTCCACCGCCGCGGTCTCCCGGGTGTGGCGGGCCACCGCCTCGTCGAGGTGACGGGCCAGTTCGGGCAGGGTCGGAGTGTGGTGAGCGGCCTCGTGGAAGCTGCCCACGAGTGCGGCGACGCTGGGAATGGCGTTCAGCCCCTTGCCGCGTACGTCACCGATGAGCAGGCGTACACCGTAAGGGGTGTGCTCCGCCGCGTAGAGGTCACCTCCGACGGCTGCCGCGGCGGAGGCGGCCTCGTAGCGCACCGCGATCCAGGTGTCCCCCCACCAGGCCCGCACGGGCGGGAGCACCGCGCGCTGGGCGCTCTCCGCCACCCGTTCGGCGCCCTGGAGCCTGCGCCGCAGGGAGAGACGCAGCCGGCACAGGGGCACGGAGACCCAGGCGAGGACCACCATGGCGATGTAGTCGACCACCGCGTGACTGCCTTCGGTGGACAGGTGGCTCGCGAACAGCAGGACCAGTCCGGCGAGACTGTTGAGGACGGCCACCCCGACCACGGCCCGCAGCGAGTACACACAGGCCGCCATCATCGAGCTGAGGATCAGGAAGACGTCACCGCTGAACTCACCCGGCCAGGGCAGGTCGACCGCCAGGGCGAGCAGCACCAGCGCCAGCGGTGCGAGCCGTGTCCACCGGGGCAGGAGGTCGCTCTCGTTCTGCGGCGCGTGCGACACCAGCCCCGTCGTGGTGCGGTTCGGGCTCACTGCATCGCCTCCGGGGTGCGGCGGGCGAGCCTCCGCCGGGAGGGCTCCACGTCCTCTACCGACCTTGGCGCCGGAAGGCCCGCCCCGCACGCGGAAGCGGTCCGCCGCCGAGCGGACCGGACGTTTCCGGGGCGTACTCCTTCCGGTCCTGCGCCCCGCGGACAGCGGGACGACCGGCACCGTGCACGCACACCACGGTGGTCACCCGGGGCGGGCGATGAGCGGACGCCGTGGACGCCGAGGTGCGCCACAACCCTTGACGAGTACACGTATGCAGGCCAAGAATGATCGCGCAGTGCGCATGACAACGTTGTCTACGTCTTCGAGAGGCGCTCATCCCATGAGATGGACCCACTGGATTCGCGGTGCGGGGGCTGCGGCCGCCACGGCAGCCCTCCTCGGCGGCGCCGTCGCCGCACCCGCCGCGGCGGACGGAGGGGGCCACGCCGAGCGCGGTCGTCTCACCGACCTCGTCAACCCGTTCATCGGGACCGAGAACGAGGGCAACACCTACCCGGGCGCCGCGGTGCCGTTCGGGATGGTGCAGTTCTCGCCCGACACCGGACACAACACCGGCTACGACTACTCCGAGAACCACATCCGGGGCTTCTCCACCGTCCACATATCCGGCGTGGGCTGCGGCCTCGGCGGAGACCTCCCGGTACTCCCGACGACCGGTGACGTCACCTCGACGGACAACGCCACGTACGCGGCCGAATTCAGCCACGACGACGAGAAGGCGGGCCCCGGCACCTATGCGGTCGGCCTCGGGACGGGCATCAAGGCCGAGCTGAGCGCCACCGAGCGCACCGGTGTGCAGCGTTACACCTTCCCCGCCACGGACAAGGCCAACGTCCTCATCAACGCGGGCCAGTCGCTGCACAAGACCCTGCACACCGAAGTCGAGATCCTCGACAACCGGACCGTGCGCACGGCCATCACCGGCAGCGGCTTCTGCCAGGACACCAAGCCGTACACCGTGTACACGATCACCCGCTTCGACCGGCCCTTCACCACCTCCGGCACCTGGAAGGGCGACGCGGTCACGGAGGGCTCGAAGACCTCCTCGGCGGCCGCCGAGCGCAACGGCGCCTTCCTGCGCTTCGACACCACCAAGGACCGCACCGTCGAGGCGACGACCGCGATTTCCTACGTGGACGCGAAGGGCGCGGCCCTCAACCTGCGTGCCGAGGGCGGCCGTTCCTACGACCGTGTCGCCCGCGCCGCACAGGCCGCGTGGGAGGACCGGCTGGACGACGTCGAGGCGAAGGGCGGCAGCGAGACCCTGCGCCGGACCTTCTACTCGTCCCTCTACCGCTCGTTCCTCGCGCCGAACATCGGCAGCGACGTCGACGGCCGCTACACCGGCTGGGACCAGAAGACCCACCGGGCCAAGGGCTTCACCTACTACCAGAACTGGTCGCTCTGGGACACCTACCGGACCCAGGCCCAGCTCCTGTCCCTCCTCGCCCCCCACGAGTCCCGTGACATGGCGATCTCCGTCCTCAAGATCGACGAGGACAGCGGCTGGCTGCCCAAGTGGGGCTACGGGACGGTCGAGACGAACATCATGACCGGCGACCCCGTCACGCCGTTCCTCACCAACGCCTACCAGCAGGGCCTCCTCAAGGGATACGAGGAGCAGGCGTACCGGGCGCTGAAGAAGAACGCCGACGGCGTGCCTCCGGCCGACTCCGCCCCCGTGGGCCGCGAAGCCAACAAGGAGTACCTCGCCGACGGCTTCGCGCCGTACATCAAGGGCCGTGCCCATGTGAAGCCGGGTGACTCCGACTACGACCACGGTGCCTCCGCGACCCTGGAGTACGCGCTCTCCGACGCGATGCTCGGGCAGATGGCGAAGGAGCTGGGGCACCAGGACGACGCCGCCCGGTACGCGGAGCGTGCGCAGAACTACCGCAAGATCTTCGACAGTTCGACCGGCTTCTTCCGTGCACGGGACGTGAACGGCGACTTCACCGGCCCCGTCGACCCCGCCCAGAGCGAGGGCTTCCACGAGGGCACGTCCTGGCAGTACCAGTGGCTCGTCCCTCAGGACCTGCCCGGCATGGTCTCCCTGATCGGCGGCACCGACTCCGCCAACGAACGCCTCGACTCGTTCTTCGCCTACGAGCAGCTGCTCCAGGACCCGGCGAAGACCGCCCGCGAGGTGTGGGTGAACGGGCCGTACGACTACTACAACGCGGACAAGTACAACCCGCAGAACGAGCCCGACCTGATCGCGCCCTACACCTACCTCTCCACGGGGCAGCCCTGGAAGACGACGGACGTGGTGCACGCCGCGCTCACCCTCTTCACCGACGCCCCGACGGGCATGACGGGCAACGACGACCTGGGCACGATGTCCGCCTGGAACGTCCTGTCCTCGATCGGGATCTTCCCGGTGCAGCCGGGCACGGACACCTGGGGCCTGTCGACCCCGGTCTTCGAGCGGGTCGACCTGACCCTGGACCGGCGCTACTACCCCAAGGGGAAGCTGACCGTGAAGGCCCAGGGCACCTCCGACTCGGCACGCTACATCCGGTCCGCGAAGACGGACGGGAAGGCGTACGGGAAGACCTACCTCACCACCGAGGACATCCGCTCCACGCGTGACCTGACCTTCGAGGTCGGCTCGGAGCCCTCGCAGTGGGGCACCTCGGCGGACGCGGCACCGCCCGCCCTGAAGTAGGACACCGGCTCCCGTCCGTACACGCCGGAGGTCCCGCCCCTCGCCGAGGGGCGGGACCTCTCGCTTCCACGGGCCGCGACGGGATTCAGCCGTCGAGCCGGCCGGGACTCAGCCGTTGAAGCGGTCGGGGTCGAATCCCGTGCGCTCGTCGCGGTTCAGGGCGCTGATCTCGCCGACGTCCCCTTCGGTGAGCTCGAAGTCGAAGAGGTCGAAGTTCTCCTCGATGCGCCGCTGCGTCACCGACTTGGGGAACACGATGTCGCCACGCTGGAGGTGCCAGCGCAGGGTGACCTGAGCGGTCGACCTGCCGACCCGGTCCGCGATCCTGACGAGCGCCGGGTCGTCGAGCACCTTGCCCTGGGCGATCGGTGACCAGGCCTCGGTGGCGATGCCGTGTTCGGCGCCGAAGGACCTCACGGCGTCCTGGGTGAGGTACGGGTGCACCTCGATCTGGTTGACGGCGGGCACCACCACGCTGCTGTCCAGCAGGCGCCGCAGGTGGTGCGGCTGGAAGTTGGAGACCCCGATGGCCTTGACGCGGCCCGAGCGGTAGATCTCCTCCAGTGCCTTCCAGGTCTCCACGAAGTCGCCCCTGTCGGGCAGCGGCCAGTGGATGAGGAAGAGGTCCAGATAGTCCAGCCGTACCTTCTCCATGGTGCCCTCGAACGCCTGAAGGGCGTCGTCATAGGCGTGGGCGCCGTTGTCCAGCTTGCTGGTGACGAAGACGTCGGCCCGGTCGAGACCGGAATCCAGGACCGCCTGGCCGACCTCCTTCTCGTTGCCGTACATCTGCGCCGTGTCGATGTGCCGGTAGCCGGCCTTCAGGGCCGCCAGCGTGGTCTCGCGGGTGTCCTCCGGAGGGATCTGGAAGGTCCCGAAGCCGAGCTGGGGGATCTCCACACCGTTGTTGAGGGTGAGGGCGGGTACTGAGGGCACGAAGGGCTCCTTAGGTCGGTGTCTCGGGGTGTGGGCGATGCGAGGGCCGGTCCGGGCCGGAGGTCGGACACGCCCCCGGGCGCGGGTGCCTGCCCGCGCCTCAGCCGGCGATTCCGCGCAGTTCCGCGTCCGGGGGCAGGATCCGGACCAGCTTTCGGTTGACGAACTCCTGCATGCCGAGCTTCGACAGCTCCCGCCCGTATCCGGAACGCTTGATCCCGCCGAACGGCAGGTCGGGCTGGGTGGACGTGGGGTGGTTGACCCAGACCATGCCCGTCTCCACACGCTCCGCCACGCGGCGGCCCCGCTCCACGTCCGCGCAGAACACGGACCCGCCCAGGCCGTACTGACTGTCGTTGGCGAGGGCCACCGCCTCGTCCTCGTCCGCGACCCGGTAGATGACCGCGGCAGGTCCGAACAGCTCCTCGCCATAGGCGCGCATCCCGGGTTTGACGCCGGTGAGGATCGTCGGCTCGACATAGGCGCCCGGGCGGTCGAGGCGGCGGCCGCCGGTCACGAGCTCGGCGCCCTGGTCCACGGTCTCGCGGATCTGGTCCACCAGGTCCGCGGCCGCCTGCTCCGACGAGAGCGGACCCAGGGTCGTCGAGTCGTCGGAGGGGTCACCGGCCGCGAGTGCCTCGAAGCTCCGGCGCATCCCCGCCACGAAGTCGTCGTACACCTCGGCCACGACGATGAACCGCTTCGACGCCACACAGCTCTGCCCGGTGTTGGCCATCCGGCCGGCGACCGCGGCGCCGACGGTGCGCTCCAGTCCTTCGCCGTCGAGCACGATGAAGACGTCGCTGCCGCCCAGCTCCAGCAGACTGGGTTTCATGTTCCGCCCGGCCCGTTCGGCGACCTGCGCGCCCGCCTTCTCGCTGCCCGTCAGCGAGGCCCCGCGTACGAGCGGGCTGTCGATGATGCGGGAGACCTCGTCATGGCTCACGAACAGGTTGGTGTAGACGCCGGCCGGTGCCCCCGCGTCCTGGAACAGCGACTCCAGGGCCAGCGCGGACTGCGGGCAGATGCCCGCGTGCTTGACCAGCACGGTGTTGCCCAGCACGAGGTTGGGCCCTGCGAAGCGCACCACTTGGTACAGCGGGAAGTTCCAGGGCATGACACCCAGCAGGACACCGAGGGGCTCGTTGACGAGATACGCCTCGCCCTCCGCGACGTCGAGGGGCTCGTCCGCAGCGAAGCCGGGACCGTGCTCCGCGTAGTAGGTGAGGATCGAGGCGGCCAGATCGACCTCGCCGCGCGCCTCGGAGATCAGCTTGCCCATCTCCAGCGTGATGATCCGGGCCAGGGACTCCTTGCGCTCCTTCATCAGCTCGGCGGCTCGTCCGACCACGGCCGCACGGTCCTCGACCGGCCGCGCGCGCCACGCGCCGAACGCGCGGTCCGCCGTGTCGAGGGCGGCGTCGACCTCCTCGCCCTCGATCGCGGGGAACTCTGCGAGTGTCTCGCCCGTGGCGGGGTTGACGGTGGCGAAGGCGCTCTTGCGCTGATCCGACATGAAGACTCCAGAACGACGTGGTGAGGGGACAGGTGAGTCGCGCGGCGGAGTGCTGGATTCCGTCCTCTCTGCGGGGTACCCGACATCAATCGGGGCAAACAGGTCGATACGCCCTGATGGCTGTACGGGTACGCGGCGTGCGTGAATCCGCACGCTCCGCACATGGTGACGGGCGGCGGACATGCCCCGGGGCGTGGCTCCACGCCGAGTGGCCCGGAATTCAGCACCCCTTCCGCGCCTGTCCGTCCTGCCCCGCAGTGAAACCCGGAGCCGGGATGCCCCGGGCCCAGACCTGTTGAAGGGCCCGGTGGTCGAGCACCGTGATGCCCTCCCGGGCCACAGCCTCCCGGGCTTCCGGTGAGGTCAGGAACAGATGGTCCGTGTGCCGCACCTGCCAGCCGTTGTCGAGGGCCCGCGCCTCCGGGGTGTCCAGCCCCGGATGGACGGCCCACTCGCTGAGTCCGGGCGGCAGGTCGCGCAGCAGTCGGCCGTACCGGGCCGGCTTGTTCTCGGTCCCGAGGGAGAAGCTGTCGAGGAACGGGTGATCGACGACGGGCAGCCCCCGCCGGCGCATCGCGCTCAGGCCCGGCTCCAGCCAGACGCGTACGGCGAGGCCGTACTCCGCGGCCAGTCCCACGGTGAGGTCGAGGATGTCGTCGCGTCCGCCGTCCGCCAGGCAGTGGAAATCCAGGTGGGTCGGGGAGAGCCCCGCGTCGGCCACGGCATCGATCTGGGCGCGGAACTCGGTCTCCACCTCCTCGGCCCTGGCCCGGCCGAGCAGTGCGGCCCGCCCTGCCGGGGTCGGTTCGAAGAGGTCGCCGGAGGGATCCAGCAGTGAGGGCACCTTCTCCCTGCTGGTCAGAGGGCCCCAGGGGTGCCGAGGCATCTCGCACACGAGGGTCAGATGGATGCCGAACGGAATCCAGGGTCTCCGGCGGAGCCGTCGCATGGCGTCCTCCGCCGCCGGACACACCGTCATGAGGCTGCAGGACGTTGCGATTCCCTCCTCCACCGACTCGATCACCGCGGTGTTGACCGCGGAGTACATCCCGAAGTCGTCGCAGTTGACGATCAGGAGGCGGGCATCGGGCGGAAACCCGGGGACGCCGTGCGGCGGAGACGTCGGGGCTGAGGGTTCGCAGGCGCGTCCATCCATGCGCGCAGTCTGAGGCTCTCCCCGGTGACCGCGCACGTGGATTCTCGTGCTCCGCGGCTTCCGGGGCCCTGCTCCTGCCCCGTCGCGGGGCGCCCGCGCGGAGCTGGGGGCCGTCCGTGCGGCGGGGCGCACCGGAAAAAGAGTTTGACCTGCGTTCTACGGTTCTGGGATGACGACTCCGCTCCGGTTGGAACCGGTCACCGCAGCCAACATCGACCAGGCGATCGGCCTGAAGGTCCGCCCCGACCAGGAGCACCTGGTCGCTCCGGTCGTGAAGTCCCTGGCCGAGGCGTACGTGCACCCGGACATCGCCTGGCCCCGGCTCCTCTTCGACGGTGACCGGCCCGTCGGCTTCCTCATGGCCTTCCTCGGCATCGACTTCGCGGGCGACGGCACGGGCGCCGACATCCGCTCGGGACTGTGGCGGCTCAACATCGCGGCCGGTGAACAGGGGCGGGGATACGGCCGCTTCGCCGTCGAGGCCGTGGCCGCCGAGATCCGCCGCCGCGGCGGCACCCGCCTGACCACGACCTGGCACCCGGGCGAGGGCGGTCCCGAGGGTTTCTACCTGGGACTCGGGTTCCGGCCGACGGGGGAGACGAGCGGGGACCAGACGGTGGGAGAGCTGGAACTGCGCTGACTGCCGTCCCCTTACGGAACGGACAGCTGTTCCTCACGGAACTGACGGCTGTTCACGCTCCTGGGGCCGGCGGGAGCGCCGGTCCCAGGAACGGGGCCCGGACGGCAGGCCCTCCTCCGCGACGATCGAGGGAGGGCGGTCGTCCGGCCGTCCGGCCCGCTCCCGCCCGGGACCTCGACGGCACCGCGGGCGGGGCTCCTCCTACCGGTCCTTGGCCAGGGCGAGGAGCTCGGCGAACAGGCCTCCCGCGTGCGCGAGTTCCTCGTAGGTGCCCTGCTCGACCACGCGTCCCTCGCGCAGGACGACGACACGGTCGGCCAGCCGGGTGTTCTCGAGCTGGTGGGTGACGACGATGGTCATGCACTCGGCTGCGATCCGCTTGATCTCGAGGAAGATCTGGTGCTCCCCGCGCGGGTCCATCTGCGACGTCGGCTCGTCCAGGATCAGCAACGGGGTCCGCCGGTACAGCGCCCGTGCGCACGCCAGCCGCTGCCACTGACCGCCGGACAGCTCGGCCCCGCCCCAGAGTTCCCGTGCCAGCAGCGTGTCGAGCCCTTGCGGCAGTGCCTCCACCGCCTCGCGCATGCCGACGGCGTCGACGGCCTTCCAGACCGGGCCGTCGTCGTACGTCCTGGGCTGGCCGAGGGTGATGTTCTCGCGTGTACGAAGCGGCCAGCAGGCGAAGTTCTGGGGCACGAGGGCGGTGCGCTTCCACACGGCTTCGGGGTCCGCCTGGGCGAGATCGATGCCGTCCCACAGGACGCGGCCCTTGTCGGCCAGCAGGATGCCGGTGAGGAGCCTGGTCAGGGTCGACTTGCCCGAGCCGTTCTCGCCCACGACCGCCAGGATCTCGCCGCGCCGCAGGGTGAGCGAGACACCCGCCACGGCGGGCTCGTCCTTGCCGGGGTACCGGTAGACGACTTCGTCGAGCCGGATCTCGTCCACCCGGTCGGGGACGGACGCTCCGCCCCGCTTGGGGGCGCGTTCGTCCGCCGTCTCCAGGAAGGTCTCCATGTCCGCCAGGTAGAGGGACGTGTGGAAGAGCGCGGCGCCGTGGACGACGAACTGGGAGAGCGCGCCCAGCGCGGTCTGGACGGCGACGACCGCAGTGGCGGCGACGGGCAGGGCCACGCGCCCGGAGACGGCCAGCCACGCGAGTGTCGCCCAGGTGCTCAGCAGGAAGACACCGCCCAGGGAACTGGTGGCCAGGGTGATGCGCAGCATGCGGGGGGCCGCGGCGAGCGTGCGCCGGTCGATCCGGTCGGAGAGGGCGCGGTACCAGTGGACGAGGTAGCCGGTCATGCCGTTCGCCCGGACCTCGTCCCCGTGGCGGGAGTACGTGGCCCACCAGCGCATCATGGAACGCACGTTGCGGTCGGCCACGTTGGTGTAGTGGGTCTCGTAGTCCACCCGGGCGGCCAGCACGGCACCGAAGCCGGCGGGAAGCACGGCGAGCAGGAGCAGCGGCATCATCATCCAGTGCAGCGCCGTGATGACTCCGGCTGCCGCGATCATGCGGACCAGGGCCGACATGAACCGCTGCGCGTCCTGCACCATCATCCGGGTCCGGGTGACGCCGACCTCCGCGGCCTCCTGACGGTCGGCGAACCCGTCCTCCCCGTACGCGGACGACTCGACGCGGCACACGGCGGAGACGAGCGCGATGTCCGCCTCGGTCGTCAGGAGCGGGGTGATCCGGGCGTCGGCGTACGACGACAGGGCGCCGCTGACGCGGCCTACGCCCGCTGCCGCTGCCACCACGATCAGATCGGGCAGCGAGGCGTGCAGGCGTTCGGAGACGGGCCCGGAGGCCAGGATGTGCGCCATGGCCCGCGCGGTGAACGCGAGTACGACGGCGGCCGCGCTCCCGGTGAGGAGCTGGCACCCGAGGAGGAGCACGGCGGCGGTCCTGTCGACGGTCCAGGTCCGGCGTCCGGTGTGTACGAGGATCGTGGGCAGCCGCCTGCACAAGGCCCCGAAACTGGCCCCTGCCAGGGGGTTCTTGCCGAGTTTGCCCTCGAAGGTGATGGTGGCCGGAGGGGGAGGGGGAGGGGTGTCGGCGCGGGCGGCCGAGGGGTCGGTCACGGTCACTCTGCATCTCTCCTGATGTCCGTGCCGCGCCCGGCAGGCTCGGCAGTACACGTCCTAACGACGCGTCGCCGCATTCGAACGTGCTCGATTCCGGACGACCGAGGGCCCTTGAACGGCAAGGCCTCCGGACCGTGTTCGGTGTACCGGTGCCGCTGTCGAGCGGTGCGAGTTGGCCGAAACGCCGGTGCTTGAAACGCCTGGGGCGTACGGGGTTTCCGGGAACGGAGTCACTACGTCCCGAGGTGCGTTGAAGCGCTTCGATTTTCTGATCTCGCCGCAGGGCTACCCGGAGGCGGGAACTCCGTCAGGGTGCCTCCCGGCCGTTGAGGCTCCCGGTCCCGTGCGATCCCTTGACACCCCTGCACCCTGGTGCCATCGTCGAAGCGCTTCAACGATCTTGCCCGCGGGTTCCGGTCCTGGCCCCCGAACTCTGAGGACAGACCATGGTGTTCTTCGACAATCCCGTGATCCCCGGCTTCAGCCCGGACCCGAGCATCTGCCGGGTGGGCGAGGACTACTACGTCGCGACGTCGAGCTTCGAGTACGTGCCCGGGGTGCCGCTGTGGCACAGCCGGGACCTCGTGAACTGGCGGCTGATCGGGCACGCCCTGGACCGGCCGTCGCAGCTGTCGCTGCCCGACACGGCCCCGTCCTCGTGCGGCGTCTACGCCCCCACCCTCCGGCACCACGACGGCCGCTTCTGGATGATCACCACGGTGGTGGCCGGCCAGGGGAACATCCTGGTGACCGCCGACGATCCCGCGGGCCCGTGGTCGGACCCCGTGCCGGTCGGCATCCCCGGCATCGACCCCGATCTGGCCTGGGACGACGAGGGGAACTGCTGGTGCGTCTTCTCCCACGACGGGATCCGCGCCGTGCGCATCGACCCGGAGACGGGCGACGTGCTCGGCGAGCCGGTGGGGATGTGGTCCGGGAGCGGCCTGCAGTATCCCGAGGGCCCGCACCTCTACAGGATCGGCGACTGGTGGTACCTGCTGCTGTCGGAGGGCGGCACGGAGCGTGGTCACGCGATGTCGGTGGCCAGGGCGCGCACCCTGACGGGTCCCTACGAAGCGCACCCGGACAATCCCGTCCTGTCGCACCGCAGCACCGGCCACCCGGTGCAGAACACGGGCCACGGCGATCTGGTGCACGCGCACGACGGCACGTGGTGGATGGTCCTGCTGGGCACCCGGCCGCGTGGTGACACCCCGAAGTTCCACGGGATGGGCCGGGAGACGTTCCTGGTGCCGGTGCGGTGGGAGGACGGGTGGCCGCTGCCGGGCCCGCTGGAGCTCCGTGCCCCGGCGCCGGACATGGAGCCGCACCCCTGGCCGGCCGAGCCGGACCGGGACGACTTCGACGCCCCGGTGCTCGCCCCCCGCTGGGTCGCGCCGAGGCGGCACGACCCGGCCGCCGTACGCCTCGACGAGCGGCCGGGCCACCTGGTGCTGCACGCGCGGGCGGACGGTCTGGAGAAACCCGGTGCGCTGTTCGTGGGGTGGAGGCAGGCGGAGCCCGACTGCGTCGCCCGCACCCGGGCCGACGTCGGCGAGGGGGGCCGGGGCGGCCTCGCCGTACGGCTCGACGAGGCGCACCACTACCAGGTGGAGGCGGAGGGCGGCCTGGTGCGCGCCGTCGCCCGCATCGGCCCGCTGCGGGCGACGGTGGCCGAACGGGCCGTGGGACCGGGCCCCGTGACGCTGCGGATCGACGTGACCACCACGGACGTCCTGCCGCCCACCGTCACGGTACGGCCCGAGGGCTCCGACGCCACGGCGCTGTCCGGGCTGCGCACGGGCGGGCCCGACACCTTCCGTCTGGGGTACGAGACCGGTGACGGGACCTTCGAGGTCCTCGCCGAACTCGACGGCCGCTACCTGACCACGGAGGTCGCCGGAGGCTTCACCGGCCGGGTCGTCGGCATGTACGCGACCCGGGGCACCGCGGCGTTCGACTGGTTCGAGCTCCGTCCGGCCTGACGGTGCCGTGCGGGTCCCCGGCCGCCGTCGCGTCGGCCGGGGACCCGCACGGGATGGTGGCTCAGCGGGCCAGGGCCGTCTCCAGCCACTGGAGGACGTCGGGCGTGACCGGATCGGTGAGGTCGGCGAACTCCTCGTGCTTCTTGAGGAACTTCGCCACGTAGGGGCAGACCGGCACGATCCGCATGCCCGAGGACCGTACGTGGGTCAGTGCCTGCTCCACGAGGACGGAGGCCAGCCCCCGGCCCGCGAAGGCGTCGTCGATCTCGGTGTGGAAGAAGACGCGCTGCCCGTCGCGGTCGCGGTAGGCGGTGAACCCGGCGGACACGTCGTCCACCAGGATCTCGTAGCGGTGCCTGGCGTCCACGTTCCGGACGAGCGGGTCGGCGGCCTGGGTCATCGTCCACTGCCTTTCGGGTGTGTCGGGTTGCCCCGCGGTGCGAGGGCGGCGTTGGGGAGAGCGGGAGCGGGGATGCGGTCGCCGGGGTAGCCGTCGACACGGCCGAAACGGTCGGACGCCGCTTCCCAGTCCTCGCGCGCCTCGACGATGTCCTGATGGCTGCGGCCCACGAAATTCCACCACATGACGATCTGTTCCCCGAACGGTGTCCCGCCCACGAGGACCGCACGTGCGGGGGCGTCCGTCTCGTTGGCCAGGGTCACCGTTCCTCTGCCGGGGGTCAGATAGCCCAGCTCGCCCCGGTCCAGCGGTGTTCCGTCCACGCGGATGCTTCCCTGGTCGACCAGGAGCCCGTGCTCGAAAGCGGTGTCCGTGTCGAGAGTCGCCGTCGCCCGCGGGTCCAGGACGATCTCGGCGCCGAGCAGAGGGGTGAAGGTGGGGACCGGCGAGGTGTCCCCGGCGAGCGTGCCGAGGAAGACACGGATCGAGGCGCCCTCCCGGTGGACGGGGTCCGGTGTGTGGTGCCGGAAGTCCCGTCCGGTGTCCCGGTGCTCCTCGGGGAGGGCCACCCACAGCTGGACGCCGTGCAGGATCGTGGTGCCGGGGGTGGACACCTCGGTGTGGCTGATCCCGTGGCCACCGGTCATCAGGTTCAGCTCCCCGGGGCGCACGTAGGCATGGCTGCCCAGGCTGTCGCGGTGCTCGATCTCCCCGCTGAACAGCCAGCTGACGGTCTGCAGGCCGATGTGCGGATGCGGGGCCACGTCCATCCCGCCGGTCCCGGCGACGTCGTCGGGACCGTAGTGGTCGATGAAGCACCAGGCGCCGATGAGGGTGCGCGCCCTCTGCGGGAGTGTGCGCCGTACGGTCATCGCCCGGGGGCCGCCCAGGGGCACGTCACGGGCCGTCAGTACCTCGACAGGGGGCTGGACCGACGGCTCCCCTCGCCCGTCGGCGCCCGCCTGCGGGGAGACGCTGCCCGTCTCGGCGACGCTCATCGATGGACCCCCTGTACGACCATGGTGCTTTCATGTTCAACAATCATGCTCAATGGTAAGCCGTGGTCCGTCCGGGCGCACGGTGCGGTGAGGGGCGGCACGTCCCGGTGAGGAGTCAAGGGTGAACGGCACGGAGACGGGACATGGGGAGAAGCGGGTCTACGTCGACAAGCAGAGCCCGAAGGCGTACCACGCTTTTACCGCTGCGGCCGAGACGGTGCGCACGGCCGCCCAGGAGGCAGGGCTGCCGCGGACCCTGGTCGAGCTGGTCAACCTCCGGGTGTCACAGATCAACGGCTGCGCCTACTGCCTCGACGTCCACACCCGGGCGGCCCTGCGCGCGGGCGAGACGACCCAGCGGCTGGGCGTACTGGCCGCCTGGCGCGACACCGAGGTGTTCACCGGACAGGAGCGCGCCGCCCTCGCCCTCGCCGAGGCGACGACGCACCCCGCGGACGCCGCCCTGCAGGAGGACGCCTACGCCACGGCGCGCCGGACCCTCTCCGACGACGAGATCTCGGCCGTGATCTGGGTGGCCGTCACCATCAACGCGTTCAACCGGGTCTCCGTCATGAGCAAGCACCCCGTGCGCGGAGTTCCCCGGCAGTGACGCGACCGGGCCGACGTCTCCCGCTGCCCGGATCCTGATCCCGATCCGGGCAGCCGTCCGCCCTCCCGCGGTCCTTCCTCCCGCCGTCCGGGTGAACTCCGCTCCGACCGGGCCGTGCGCCGGGCAGGGATAGCCACATCCGCGGTTCTCGCGGCCGGCACCACCGGTGGACGCGGAAGCGGACAGGCGGGCGAAAGGGGATCTCCATGCTCGGTCCACGGGCGACACGGGCAGGAACCGCCGGCCCCGGCGGGTCCGCCGGGGGGTCGGGCACGGTGACCGTCGACGCCCTCCTCGCGGAACACCTGGACGGGAGGCTTCGGGAAGCGCGGCAGGTGGACACCGTGTTCGCCGACGAGGTGGCCTCCAGGGTCGCCGCGTTCGTCCTGAACGGCGGCAAGAGGCTGCGGACGGCCTTCGTACGGTGCGGATGGATGGCCGCAGGCGGAGCGGGCGACGCCGGGACACCCCTGCGCATCGGCGCCGCCCTCGAACTGCTCCAGGCCTGTGCACTGGTGCACGACGACGTCATGGACGAATCGCCGGTACGCCGGGGCGCACCCGCCGTGCACGAGGACTTCGCCCGGATGCACCGGGCGGGCCGGATGCGCGGCTCCGCCCCCTCCTGGTCGGCCAACGCCGCGGTGCTCGCCGGAGACCTGGCGCTGGCATGGGCCGACGACCTGCTCACCGAGACCGCGCTGTCCTCCCCGTACGGCGAACGGCTGCACCACGAGTGGCAGGCGATGCGCGTCGAGATGGCGGCAGGCCAGTACCTCGACGTGCGGGCGCAGGCGACAGGTTCCTCCGACCTCGCCCAGGCCAGGCACATCGCGACGCTCAAGAGCGCCCTGTACACCGTGGAGCGGCCGCTCGCCCTGGGCGCCTCCCTGGCCGGGGCCGACACCCGCACCATGGACGCGCTGCGGTCCGCCGGGCAGTGCGTGGGACTCGCCTTCCAGCTGCGCGACGACCTGCTGGGCGCGTTCGGGGACCCCGACGTCACCGGAAAGCCCACCGGCGAGGACCTGCGGGCGCGCAAACTCACCTGTCTCCTCGCGGTCGCGGTCAGGCTCGCCACCGAGGCCGGCGACACCGACGCCCTCTCCGCCCTCGGCGCGGAGGGCGCTCCGCCCGGGGGAGAGACGGTCCCCCGTATCCGGGCCGCTCTGGAACGAACGGGTGCGCGGGCCGCGGTGGAGGAGGAGATCGCCGGTCTGTCGGCATCCGGCCTGCGTCACTTCGCCGCCTCCGGAGCCGGTGAGGCCGCCCGGCGGGAGTTCGCCTCGCTCGTGGCCCGCGCCGTGGATACCGGCACCCCCCGCGACGGGGAGGGCGTATGAGGACCGTCCCGGGCCCCACGGACCACGTGGTGGTCGTCGGTGCCGGCCTGTCCGGCCTCGCCGCCGCCCTCCACCTGACCGGCGCCGGACGGAGCGTGACCGTGGTCGAACGGGACGCCGGGCCCGGGGGCCGGGCGGGACGGGTGGAGCTCGGCGGGTACCGGATCGACACCGGACCCACCGTGCTCACCATGCCGCACCTCGCCGACGAGGCGTTCGCCGCCGTCGGCGACAGCCTCCACCGCAGGGTGGAGCTCATCCCGCTGCACCCGGCCTACCGCGCCCGCTTCGCGGACGGCAGCGGGCTGGACGTCCATACGGACGGCGACGCCATGGAGGCCGAGGTGCGCCGGTTCGCCGGGGCGGCGGAGGCCGCGGGATACCGCCGGATGCGGACCTGGCTGGAGCGGCTGTACCAGGCCCAGATGCACCGGTTCATCGACACGAACTTCGACTCCCCCTTCCAGCTGCTGCACCCGGACCTGGCACGGCTTGCCGCCCTGGGCGGCTTCGGCCGGCTCGACCCGCGGATCGGCACCTTCCTCTCCGACCCGCGGCTGCGCCGGGTGTTCTCCTTCCAGTCGCTGTACGCGGGTGTCGCCCCGGCCCGCGCCCTCGCCGCCTACGCCGTCATCGCCTACATGGACACGGTCGCGGGCGTCTGGTTCCCCAAGGGCGGCATGCACGCGCTCCCCCGGGCCATGGCGGACGCGGCTGCCGACGCCGGATGCCGGTTCCGATGGTCCTCCGAGGTGGACGCGCTGGAGCAGTCGGCGGGACGGGTGCGTGCCGTACGGCTGGCATCCGGCGAACGGATCAGCTGCGACGCCGTCGTCCTGACGCCGGACCTCCCCGTCGTCCACCGCCTCCTGGGCCGCGCACCACGCCGCCCGGTGCCGCTGCGCCACGCGCCCTCGGCCGTGGTCCTGCACGCGGGCACGGACCGCACCTGGCCGGAACTGGCTCACCACACGCTCTCCTTCGGCGCCGCCTGGGAGGGAACCTTCGACGAGCTCACCCGCACCGGACGCCTGATGAGCGACCCGTCGCTGCTCATCACCAGGCCGACGGCCCACGACCCGTCGCTCGCCCCACGGGACAGGCACCTGCACTACGTCCTTGCCCCGTGCCCCAACACCACGACCGGCCCGTCGGCGGCAACGTGGCACGGCCTGGGTCCCCGCTACCGGGACAGCCTGCTGATGGAGCTCGAACGCCGGGGGCTCGACGGCTTCGAGGCGTCCACGGAGCAGGAACTGCTCGTCACCCCGGCCGACTGGACGGCCCAGGGCCACGCGGCGGGTACCCCCTTCTCCGTGGCGCACACCTTCGCGCAGACCGGCCCCTTCCGGCCCCGCAACCTCGTACGCGGCCACGACAACGTCGTCCTCGCCGGATGCGGAACCACCCCCGGGGTCGGCGTCCCCACCGTCCTCGTCAGCGGCAAGCTCGCCGCGGCCCGCATCACGGGCCCCGTCCGCGCGACGCGCGTGCGCCGCCGTCGCCCCGTCCTCGAGAGGCAGAGCCGATGAACCGACGTGAACTGGACGCCGCCGGGATCACCGCGCCCGCCCTGCGCGCCGCGTACGCCCGGTGCAGGCGGCTCAACGCCCAGCACGGCCGGACGTACTTCCTGGCCACCCGGCTGCTGCCCGTCGAACGCCGGCCCGCCGTGCACGCGCTGTACGGCTTCGCCCGTTGGGCCGACGACATCGTGGACGACCTGGACCGCCGGCAGCCTCCGGAGGAACGCGACCGCCTGCTGCGCCTGCTGGAGAGCGACCTGGCCGACGGGCTGCGCACCGGGGGTGGTGACGAGCCGGTGGTCAGGGCCGTCGCGGACACGGCCGGGCGCTATGCCATCGACCACGGGCTCTTCGCCGACTTCCTCACCTCCATGCGCAGCGACCTGACGGTCACGGACTATCCGACGTACGACGACCTGCGGAGCTACATGCACGGTTCGGCGGCGGTGATCGGGCTCCAGATGCTGCCCGTGCTCGGGACGGTCGTGGCCCGTGAGGTGGCCGCTCCGCACGCGGCGGCCCTCGGAGTGGCCTTCCAGCTGACCAACTTCCTGCGGGACGTGGGCGAGGACCTGGACCGCGGACGCGTCTACCTCCCCGCGGACCTGCTCGCCGCCCACGGAGTGGACCGCCGGCTGCTGGAGTGGAGCCGCCGCACCGGTCGTCACGACCCGCGGATCCGGGCCGCGTTCGCCGAAGCCGACACGATGATCCGGTCCGTCTACCGAGAGGCGGAGCCGGGCATCGCCATGCTGGAGCCGCGGGTACGGCCCTGCATCCGCACGGCGTTCGTCCTCTACCGGGGCATCCTCGACGCGGTCGCCGCCGACGACTACCGGGTGCTGCACCGCCGCGCCGTGGTGCCGCGCAGGCGGCGGGCCGTGACCGCCGCGGGCGGGCTCGTACGGATCCTGGGCGCGCGGATGCGGACCGGCCCGCCCGCCGCGGTGCAGGATGCGGCCGCCGGGGCGGAGGGATCCCTGCGATGAGCGGACGACGGAGACGGACGGACTGGACCCCGCCGCTGCGCCTGCGGCGCGTCCCCCGCTGGGAGGGACAGACGCCGACCTGGCGCCGGGCGGCACCCGCCGTGATCGCCGGAGCACTGAAGCGGGCCCAGGCACGGCCGTCCGGCAACTGGTACGTCGTCGGGTCCTCCCGCGCGACCCTGGGACGGGACCGTCCGTACGGCAGGACGGTCGCCGGGGTCGAAATCGTCCTGTGGCGTTCGCAGGACGGCACGCTGCACGCCGGCCCGGGGGAGTGCCCCCATCTGGGGGCACCCCTGCGCGACAGCCGGGTGACGTGCGGGACGCTGCGGTGCCACTGGCACGGACTCGCCCTGGACGGGACCCCGTTCGCCGGCTGGGTGCCCTATCCGGTGCACGACGACGGGGTGCTGGTCTGGGTGCGGCTCGACTCCGCCGGAGGCGAACAGCCGCTGGAGCGACCGGTCGTGCCGGTGAGGCCGGAGGGACGGGGCGCGGTCGAGGCGGTGTTCACCACCGCCGGGCGCTGCGAGCCCGAGGACGTGGTCGCCAACCGGCTCGACCCGTGGCACGGCTCCTGGTTCCATCCGTACGCGTTCGTCGGCCTGGAGGTGTCGGGCACTCCCGAGGACGGCGCGGACGACGCCTTCGCGGTCGATGTGTCGTTCAAGGTCGCCGGCCGGCTGATGGTGCCGGTGCGCGCCGTGTTCACCGCCCCCGGACCGCGGACGGTGGTCATGCACATCACGGACGGCGAGGGAGCCGGTTCGGTGGTGGAGACGCATGCGACCCCGCTCACCGCGCCCGGCGCCACCGAACCGCGGACGGCGGTGGTCGAAGCCGTCGTCGCCTCCTCGGACCGGCGGGGCTTCGCCCTCGCACGCGCCGCCGCGCCGGCCCTGCGGCCCCTGATGCGCCGTACGGCCGGCCGGCTGTGGCGTGACGATCTCGCCTACGCCGAGCGCCGCTGGACGCTGCGGAGCACCGGGCGTTTCCCCGGCTGAGCCTCAGCCCCCGGCGGCCAGGCCGGCGAGGGCTCGCAGGGCCCGGGACCGCCCGGCCCGTGGGACGGTCCAGAGCACCTGCCCCCGGACGCCCCATCCGGCGAGGAGCGCGTTGGCGGCCAGGAATCCCGAGGTCGCCGCGCGCTCCATGAGGGCGACGGGGAGCCCGGTGCGCACCAGGTCGCCCGCCAGCGTGACGCGGGGGTGGGCGGTGCGGACGCCCGGCCGGCGGGGGTAGCCGCCCACGGAGAAGACCGGGCAGTCGGCGCGCCACTCGTGGCGGGCGTCGACGACGCGGGCGTCGGCGGTCTCGGGGTAGACCTCGTGCAGCCGGTCGATCATGCGGCCGCGGACCGCCTTCCTCTCCTCCCGCACGTCGACGGCGTAGGCGTGCAGCTCGACCACGGACCCGCCCGTACGGGCGGCCCAGCGTGCCGATTCGCCCTCCCAGCGGTCGAGGACGCTGACGTTGTCGAGACCGTCGTATCCGCTGGTCCCCAGGAACCCCGGACGGTCCGCGCGCACGGGGCGGTCCAGCCACAGCCGGGAGACGAGGAACGGAGGCGCCGTGCGCAGGGAGGCGATGTCCGCGCGCCAGGACGCCTCACCCAGCTGCTCCGACGCGCCGACGACATGGCGCAGGCCGTTCGTGTCGAGAGCCAGCACCACCGCCTGGTGGCGGTGGGCCGCCCCCTCGGTCTCCACCGTCAGATCTCCACCCGTGGCCGGGCGGACACGCAGCACGGGCGAGCCGGTGCGCACCCGGGCGCCGAGCTGCCGCAGATAGCAGCCCATCGGTTCCCACAGGGCCTGAGGGAACGGCTCGGCCGGCACGTCGAAGAGGAGTCCCTCGGAGGACCCGAGGAAGTAGATGTGGAACATCAGCAGGAGCTCGGCGGCGGACAGCTCGCGCGGGTCGGCGAAGAAGCTCCGGGAGAACACCTCGAAGGCCAGGTGACGCGCAGCCTCGGGGAAGTTGATCCGGCGCAGGAAGTCCTCGGCGCTCACCCCGTCGAACCGCTCGTACACCTCGGGGACCCGTACGTCGAGGAGGGGCAGGGCCTCGCGGGGGTTCATCGCGGCGAGGTCGCGCCAGCCGAACGCCGGGCTGAGCGCGACGAATCCGAGCGCGCTCCACGGCGGGGTCCTC
This sequence comes from Streptomyces sp. NPDC055962, assembly GCF_042270185.1. Classification (NCBI taxonomy): domain Bacteria; kingdom Bacillati; phylum Actinomycetota; class Actinomycetes; order Kitasatosporales; family Streptomycetaceae; genus Streptomyces; species Streptomyces sp. NPDC055962. Next base: position 155,034 of record NZ_JBHJYN010000012.1, on the reverse strand, counting down.
GGGACGCGGGCGAAGCTGTCCGCCAGGCCGTCGCGGTGGCGCAGAGGGTAGTCCGGCAGCGGGGTGAGCGACGCGAGTCCGGGGTCCGTACGCCGCAGAAGGCCGCGCAGGTTGTAGTACTGGCGGAAGAAGGCGTGGAAGCCGCGGCTCATCGTCGCCGCCGACCCGTCGGCCAGGTGCACGGGCCACCCGGCGAGCCGCCCGCCGAGGCTCTGCCCCTGTTCGTACAGGGTGACGCGGACACCGCGCTCGGCCAGGGCGGTCGCGGCCGCGATGCCGGCGATGCCGCCACCGACCACCGCGGCCGAGGGGGCGTCACCGGTGAACCGCGCACGGCCCGGTTCCGGCAGGAGGACCTCCGCGCGGCGGTCGCGTCCGTGCCGGCGGGCGTCCGGACGGAACCCGCGGCCACTCACGACGCCCCCGCCCCGGCGGGTCCCACGCCGCTCCGGGCCAGGAAGACATGGACGATGCCGGTCTGCCAGCCTCCGACGGGGACCGTCCGCACGAACGGGAACCCGGCCCGGGCGATCCGCTCCGCGAAGACGGGCGCGGAGTCGAACGCCAGGACGCTGCGCCACAGATGGCGGTACAGCTCCCGGTCCCCGGTCAGGGTGCCCGCGGGGACGATGACCCCCCGGCAGACCGCGTTCCACAGGGCCCGGTGCGTGGGGGAACCGCTGAGGCTGTACTCGTGGACCAGCAACCGGCCGCCGGGACGCAGGAGCCCGCGCACGGCTTCGAGGATCTCACCGGGTTCGGCGACGTTGCGGAAGAGGTAGGCGGCGAAGACCGCGTCGTACGAACCGTCGTCGTCGGTGGTGGCCAGCTCCTCGGCGGACCGGTGCAGGAAGCGGACGTTCCGGGGCCAGCGCTTGGCGCGCGCCCGCTCCAGCATGCCGGCGGACGCGTCGACCGCCGTGATCCTCGCGTACGGGGCCGCCCTCAGCAGGGCCCGCGTCGACGCGCCCGTCCCGCAGCCCAGGTCGAGCACCCGCAGCCCCCGTCCGCCACGGGGCAGCCGGAGGCGGTGCGCCGAGCGGAACAGGTCCGAGCGGTAGCCCGGGTTCAGTGCCGTGAGCCGGTCGTAGGAGTACGAGGCGTGATCGAAGGCGCGCGCCAGGTCGTGGTCCCGCAGCAGGGTCATCGGTGGCTCTTTTCAGGTCGGCCGGTGGACCGGCGGGCGAGGAAGGGGAGTTCGGCCGCGGTGCGGAGCATCGGGCCCACGGGGGTCCGCAGACCGATGGAGAACTCCTCCCACGGCGTGCTGCCGCCGTCGAGGAAGCGCAGCAGCCGTTCCATGGGGACACGGCGGAAGAGCTCGGTGAAGAAGCGCGGGCCGTCCACCCGCCCGGTGTCCAGGGCGCGCAGCAGCACGGCGTCCATGGCGAGCGCACGGCGCCCGTGCGGCGGCGGCATGCCCGGCAGGCCCCGCTGCAGCGCCTCCGCGACGGCCCGGCTCTGACGCTGCACGGCGGCGAAGGTGTAGCCGGTCGCCGGACGGGTGGCGCCCCCGGCCGCCCCGATACGGAAGACCGCCCGCCCGGCCCTGCGCGGAAACCGCGCGTCGGTCATGGGGATGACCCCCTGTTCGGCCGACTCCACGGCGAACCCGCCCAGTCCCAGGACGCCTGCGGTGTACTGGCTCAGGGCGGTGTCGTACGCGGCCGTCGTGAGCGGGGCCCGGGAGAATTCGGTGTACTCCACCAGCGCCCGGTCCGGGGCGAGGGGCAGGACGTAGCCGAACGCGAGCCCGTGGCGGGGCTGCGGGACCCGGAAGTCCATGAGATCGGCCACCCCGGGATCGAAGCGGGGCGAGGCGGTGCGCACGAACCAGCCCCGGAAGTGCTGGAGCAGCAGCGTGCGGTGCGGCGGGACGACCCGCACGGGACGCGAGTCGAAGACGTACCTGCCGCGCAGGACGAGCGGCCGCCCGCCCGGCGTCGTGCAGTGCACCTCGCCGCCGTCCCGTGTGTCGCGCACCTCGTGGGCGGTGGCACGCACCAGACGGCCGACCGGGGAGGCCGCCAGACGGGAGTGCACCAGACGTTCGAACGGGCCCGAGCGCACCATGCGGTACCGGAGCGGCGCTGGGTCCGACTCGATCACCGCACCGTCCGGGCCGCGCACGCGGAGCCGCTGCCAGGAAGCGGTGACGGCCTCCTCGAACGGGCCGGTGCCCGCCTCCCAGTAGCACCAGGTGCGCTCCGCCGGGCGCAGCGGTCCTTCGGGGGCCTCCACGAGCGTGACACCCGTGCCCACCCCGGTGAGCCAGTGGGCGAGGCAGAGCCCGGCGGCTCCGCCGCCCACGATCACGGCGTGGTCCACACGGTCCCGGACCCCTCCGGTCCGGGCCTGCCCGGTCACGGTCACGCGCCCACCCGTCACGTCCTGGGGGTCCGCGCGGCCGCCCGGTCGGTGAGCACCTCGCGTGCGGCCCTGCTGCCGGAGGCCAGCGCGCCCTGCACCGATCCGGTGGCGCGGTGGTCCCCGCAGACGTGACGGCCGCGCGCGAAGCGGGTCGTGCGGCTCAGCGGCCAGGGGGGCAGCATGGCCGGCAGGGCACCTTCAACCGTGTAGGCGGCGACCGTCTCCCAGTCGCCCGTGTCCGTGTCGTACAGGTCGGCGAGCCGGGCACGGACCGTCTCCTCGCCGCCGGGCGGACCCCCGCCGAGGACGGACGTCGACACCAGGGCCGTGCCCGGGGGACCGTAGGAGGGCGCGACCTCGGTGAGGACACAGCTGTTCAGGACGGCGAGCCCGCTGTCGACGACCAGGGTCGGCTCGGTCAGCGGTGACCGTGTGGCCGCGTGGTAGTACGTCGTCACCGTACGGCTGCCCGGTACCGACAACCCGGGGAGCAGCCGGGCGGCCGTGGCGGCGTCCGTGGCCACGACCACGGAGGCGGCGGGGCGCTCGCCGCCGTCGGCCAGCAGCACCCCGGTGTCCGTGACCTCGGCGACGGGACAGCCGAGCCGGAGAGCCCCTTCGGGGAGGCCGGCGGCGAGCTGGGACGGCACGGCTCCGATGCCGCGGGCGGGCAGGCAGAGCGTGCCGCGCACCATGCTCCGCCACACCAGGTGCATGAAGCGCGCGGAGGTCTCCAGCCCTTCCTCCAGGAACACCCCGGACAGGAACGGCCGCAGGAGGTCCTCGACCGCCATCGGTGACAGCCCGGCGCGGACGAGCGCCTCCGACGCGGTGCGGTCGGGCATGCGCCCCAGCCGCTTCGCGGGGATCAGGGTGTCACGGGCGGTGAGCGCGGCGAGAGCGGCGAGATCCCGCGCCGGGAGGACACGTCCCGGCAGCAGCTGGGCCGCGTCCCCGGGGCGCCTCGTGGGATCGGTGACGCGTACCCGTCCCGAGGACGTCCGGGCGATCAGGCCCGGCGTGAACGGGCGCAGCCGCAGCGCACGCAGGTCTACCCGCCTCTTCACCTGTGGGTAGGAGGTGTTGAAGACCTGGAAGCCGCGGTCCAGGAGGAAGCCGTCCTTGTGGTCCGTGCGCATCCGGCCGCCCACACCGTCGGAGGCCTCCAGCAGTTCCACGCGCAGGCCTTCGGCGCTGAGGTCGAGTGCGCAGGCCAGTCCCGCGAGACCGGCGCCCACGACGACGACGTCCGGTGGCGGGGGGTGCTGTCGGTTCGTCATCCGTGTCCCTCGGCTCGGTCCCGTACGGCTGACGGGCTGTCAACCCGATCACGTTCCGGACGCCGAAGCCAGCAGCCGCCCCCGGGACCGCCCCTTCGGGTGCCCCGTACGGACCCGCGCCGTACGGTCCGGACGGGTCAGCGCCCGGCGCCCCGCGTGCGCAGGGCGAACGCCCCGGCCACGGCGAGGCAGCCCAGACCGAGCGCCGTGAGCGTGCTGCGCGAGGCGAACGGGCGGGACGAGCCCGCGGCCAGCAGGGACCACCGTGACTGCACGGACAGGACGCTCCCGGTGCTCTGCAGGGATCCGGCCGACAGCACGGACATGCCGGAGCCGATCGAGCCCACGGACAGGGAGGAACCGATGGAGCCGACGGACAGGGCACTGCCCACCGAACCGATGGAGAGCACGGAGCCGACGGACCCGATCGACAGGAGGGAGTCCCGCGACCACAAGGAGTACGAGGAGCCCACGGCCGCTCGGGAGGGACGGTGCGTCATGCCGTCATTGTGCCGGGCGAGGGCGAGCCGCGCGAGGTGTCCCCGCACGGTGCGTCGCTGGAGCCGCTCATGCCCTGAGATGCCGCAGCACGCTGCGCATCGCCCGGTGCACGGCGTCACGTGAGGCGTCGGTCGGGTCGACGGCCTCGAACGTGTGATGGCCGTCCGGTACGTCGACCACCTCGATGTCCGCCCCGCACGCGTCCGCCGCAGCCAGGAACTCCGCGACGGTGGCCGCGATCTCGGCCGCCTCCAGCCCGGCCCGCACCAGCACGAGAGGCAGGAAACCCGCCTGGGCGACCGCCTCCGCCGGGCTGAAACGGCTGCCGATCCGCCCCCAGGCCGGCAGCGCGGCCATGATCGGGTAGTTGGCCGCCAGGCAGCGCAGCCACGACGGTGGCTTCCCCAGCCAGTCCGCGGTGAGCGGACCGCTGCCCGAGAAGAACCACAGGGCGATCCGGTCCGCATCCACCCGCGGATCGGCCCGCACCTGTTCCACCGCGGCCGCCAGGTCGCCGGCGGCCCGTGCGTAGTCGTCGACGGAGTGCAGAGAGTGGTCGAGGGTCACGCCCACCGCACCGCGGCCGGCGGCCAGCCGTGCGTACCCCGTCAGGAGCGGCCAGTCGCGGGGGGTCGGCCGTGCCTCGGCCGGAACCGGACCGCCGTGGACGAAGACGACGGCGGGCAGCGGGCCCTCGGCCGAGGGCGGCACGTACAGGTCGACGTGGCCGGCCCGCTCACGGGGGACCTCGGGGACCTCCAGCAGGAACGGCCGCAGGTGCGCGGGCTGCCGCGCCGCGTCCACGGGAGTCAGCCGCCGTCCCTCGCCCGCCGCGGCCCTCAGCAGCGTCACGGCGAGCTCGGTGGGGGCGGACAGCATCGGCCAGTGACCCGTGGGCAGTTCGAGGAAGGCCACCCGGGCATCGGCCAGCGCCCGAAGGACCGGCTCGCCGAGATCCGCACGGGCCTGGACCATCGCGATGCTCGCTCCGCCACCGGTGCACAGCACTCCGGTCATCGGCACCGTGGCCGCCGCCCCGGTCAGCCGCAGCGGCTGCGTCAGCGTGCCCAGCGGCTGCGGCGAGGCGAGCGCGGTGAGACGGTCCAGCGCGGCGTCGGGGACGCCCACGGTGCTGCCCCAGTGCCGCCAGCCGTCACGTGGGGGAGGCGGCAGGGACGCCCCCGCCCCCTGCGCGGCGTCCACGGCAGCCTCGCGCAGCCCCTGGTCGGCCACCGCCGCCAGGGCCGGGACACCGTTCTGCGGCAGCCCGGAGTCCAGGCATACGATCCGGGCGATCGAATCCGACCGCCGGTCGGCGGCACCGACGGCCGGATGGATGCCGTAGTCGTGGCCGACCAGCACGATCTCCTCGCTCCCGGCCCTGCCTTCGCCCTCGGTCCTGCCTTCGCTCCCGGCCCGGCCTTCGCCCTCGGCCCGGCCTTCGCCCTCGGCCCGGCCTTCGCCCTCGGCCCGGCCGACCGAGTCGATCACCGCGAGGACGTCCGCGATGTGCGTCTCCAGGTCGACGTCCGTGCCGGCCGGGGGACGGGCGCCACCCAGCCCGGTCAGCGCCACCGCGTGGACGGCGGCCCCCGTCGCGGTGAGCCGGGCGGCGGTCTCCTCCCAGACATGGGGGCCGGTGAACATCCCGGACACCAGGATGAAGGTGCTCATGGTCTCTCCTCGCACGAAGTCGTCCGTCGGACGGGCCCGGACACCCGGTCCCTGCACGGGTACCGTAGGAACTCCCCCTGAGGGAGGTTCAAGTGGTCATGCCGCACGACGGGCTGTGGGGCATCGGCGAGCTCGCCGAGCGCGCGGGGGTCAGCGTCAAGACGGTCCGCTTCTACTCGGACGGCGGCCTGCTCCCCGAGGCGGCCCGCAGTGCGGGCGGGCACCGCAGATACGGGCCCGGCTCCCTCGAGCGGCTCCGGATGATCCGCTCGCTGCGCTCCATGGACCTGCCGGTCTCCGTCGTGCGCCGTGTCCTCGACGAGGAGGACACCGCCGGGCGCGCCGGCGGAGCCCTGGAGGACGCCGTCGCCGCGCAGTTGCGGACCCTCGGAACCCATCTGCGCGCCCTGCGCTGGAGGGAGGCGGCCCTCCGCTCCGTACAGGAGTGTCCGGCCGCCGAACGCCCCGCCCGGCTGCGCCTCGTCGGCGCGGTGACGGCGCCCCCCGACACCGGGCCCCTGGCCCGGTTCTGGCGCGGCTGGCTGCCGCCGCGGATGCCGGCCCGTTCGGTCACCGCATTCCTCGACGTGGCGGTCCCGCAGCCGCCCGAGGATCCCGCGCCGGACCAGGTGCTCGCCTTCGCCCAGCTGTACGCCATGGTGTCCCGCCCCTGCGACCAAAACGCCGGGCCCACCCAGCCCCACGCGCACCGGGCCGCGGGCGCAAGGGAATCGGCCGTGCTCTACGCGGGGCTGGCCGAGGCGTACGGCCTGGCGGCGACCGAGATGCGGCAGGACAGGGAGCCCTGTCCGGGCCAGGCGCTGGATGCCTTCGTGGACGCGTACACGAGCGCCGGCACCACCGCGGACACCCCCGGTTTCCGCAGGGTCCTCGCGCGGCAGCTCGCGGCCGACCCGCGTATCGACCGCTACTGGGAGCTGACGGCCGAGCTGACCGGACCCCCGGGTGGCCCGCCCGAGCCGACCGCCGGGGCGGCGCACGACTGGCTCCGTGCCGCCCTGGACGCCGAGGCGGAGGCGGCGCGCTCGTAGGCCCGCGGATCCGGCCGTACGTGGCGTCGAAGGTCTGGTGGGGTGACCGGAGCCGAGTGGTTCGCCGGACCTGTGAGCCCGTCCGGACGACGGAGAGCCGACGGGCCGGTGTGCCACCGGCGCGTCGGCTCTCCCGTGCTGCGTCCTACCTCACTGCGGGCGTCCCAGCGCCCATCCCGACACATCGGCCAGGCGTCCGCGCCACAGGGGCAGCCGCAGGGATCCCGTCCCGCCGAGGACCAGGGTGGCGTCTCTGAGATGAATCCAGCGCGGCAGGTGCGTGGCACCCTCCTCGTCGGCCCCCAGCTCCCTGATCCCCTGGTCCACCGTCTCCGGGAACTCCGCGATCAGGTTCGCCCCTTCACCCTCCACCTGGCGGAGGCTCCGCGCCCAGTCGGCCTTCCACGCCTCGTGGCCGATCACGTCTCCGTGGAGAACGCCACCGGGCAGAGCGAGGGTGATCGGCAGACTGGAGCGCAGCTCTCTGTCCAGCAGCTGGATCAGCAACTGGAGCTGCAGATCGGGCACGGGCTCCGTCACCACCGCGGTCGTCTCCGGCCGTGTTCCGACAGACTCGCTCATGGTCCACTCCCTTCACCTGACAAACGGCAGGTGACAGCCCGTATGCCCCCGCCCGGGGCCGTCACACCCCCGGAGAACCGAGTGATGGGGAGACGGGCGAGGACGGCGCCTTGATCTCCCGCGCACACGAACGCGGGCGTCACAGCCAGCGCCGGATCGGCAGGACCGCTGCCTCCCGCGCACGCTGCACGACTGAGCGGCGCTTCCACCGGCTCCCGTCGATCAGGGTGCTCTTCTTCATGTCGTCGTCGAAGTGGCCGTCCAGCGTGGCGGTGAACTCCCGATCGAGCACCGCGAGCATCACTTCCTCGTCGTGCTCGAGCGAGCGGCGGTTGAAGTTCGTCGATCCGATCAGCGAGCCGATACCGTCCACCGTCAGGACCTTGGTGTGCATCATGGTCGGCTGGTACTGGTAGATCTTCACGCCGCAGGCGGTCAGGTCCTCGTAGAAGTTCTGGCCCGCCAGTTGGCACACGCGCTTGTCCGTGTGCGGCCCGGGGAGCAGTATCTCCACCGTCACACCCCGGCGGGCGGCGGCGCACAGCACCTCGACGAAGTACGCATCGGGCGAGAAGTACGCGGTGGTGAGCCGGATCCGCTCCTCCGCGGACTCCAGTACGACGCGGAGCAGGGTCTGCATGTCCTGCCAGCCGAAGCTGGACGATCCGCGCACCACCTGGACCACCGAGTCGCCGTGTCGTGTGGCGTCCACGAACCTGTCGCGGTCGGTGAAGAGCTCGTCGTGGCACTCGGCCCAGTTCTGTGCGAACGCGGCGGCCAGACCGTCCACCGCGGGACCTTGCACCCGCACATGGGTGTCCCGCCACTCGTTCTCGTCACGGGCGTCGCCGCACCACTCCTCGGCGATCCCCACGCCGCCGGTGTACGCGGTCTCCTCGTCGGTGATCAGGACCTTGCGGTGGCAGCGGTGGTTCTGCTTGAGCGGAGAGAGGTACAGCGGCTTCCGGAACCACGCGACCTCCACCCCGGCCTCGTCCATCAGCGCCAGCTGGTCCTTCTCGATCAGCCGGGACCCGAAGCCGTCCAGCAGAAGTCGCACCCGGACTCCGGCGCGAGCCCGCTCGGCCAGCGCCTCCGCGAACTCGCAGGCGATGTCCCCGCGCCAGTACACGAACGTCATCATGTCCACGGTGTGTTCGGCACCACGGATGGAGGCCAGCATCGCGGGGAAGATCTCGTCCCCGTTGCGGAGCGGGACGAGCTTGTTGCCCTCGGTCGCGGCGATGCCGATCAGGCGCTCCAGCCGCCGCCGCAGCCGCTTCGTGCGCTCCTCGTGGAAGGCTTCGTCGGGTCTGTCGTGCGCGGTTCTCTCATCTATGTGGCTGGACATCTCTCACCTGGTGAATTGTGGGCAATGGGCACGGCGGCCCTACTCTCGTGGCCCTCTACCCCCGGGAGCCGCCAGTATGGCTCTGGCCCGGGTGAGATGGCCGACGCCGCCCGTGCGCGGACCGACACCGCCCGGAGCGTTCCTCCATGCCGGACTCCCCGCCCGGGCCCCGCCCGTGCACGCGGGCCGGGCAGGAACCGGAGCCGGAGGGTCCCGTCCACTCCGTGACGACGACGGCGCCCGGCGCGGGCCTCACGCGAGCCGTGTACGGAGCCCTCCCGGGCGGAAGTGACGTGGAGCACAGTGAGGCCGGGGAACTCCCGCGCACCCCGCCCCGACTACTGAACCGGCCGGCCACGGTCTGCCCACCCCTGTTCCGTGCGTGAGGAGACCAGCCATGTCCGTCGAGCCAGCGGTCCGCGCTTCCGGCGAAGCGAAGGAGACCCGGCAGCCCGAACCGACCGGAGCGCGCACCGCATGGGTGTCGCTCCGGCCCCTGGTGCTGCGACTGCACTTCTACGCCGGCCTGTTGATCGCCCCGTTCCTGCTGGTCGCCGCCACGACGGGCCTCCTCTACGCCGCTTCCTACCAGGCGGAGAAGGTCGTGTACGCGGACGAGCTGCGCGTCCCCGTGGGCGCGAGCGAACTGCCGGTCTCGCAGCAGGTGGCCGCCGCTCGCAAGGCACACCCCGAGGGCACGGTCAGCGCGGTCAGGCCGTCGCCGGAGGACGGCGCGACGACCCGTGTGCTCCTCGCCGGTGTGCCCGGGGTGAACAGCGACCACACGCTCGCCGTGTTCGTGGACCCGTACACCGGTGAGCTCGCAGGAACGCTGGAACAGTACGGATCCAGCGGTGCGCTGCCCCTGCGCACGTGGATCGACGAACTCCACCGCGATCTCCACCTCGGTGAGACGGGGCGTCTCTACAGCGAGCTCGCCGCCAGCTGGCTGTGGGTGACGGCCGGGGGAGGCCTCGTGCTCTGGTTCGGACGCAGGAGGGCCCGCCGGAAGCTGCGCGGAACGACGGGCCGACGGCGCACGCTCTCGCTGCACGGCACGGTGGGCGTCTGGGCGGCAGCCGGACTCTTCTTCCTGGCAGCGACGGGCCTGACCTGGTCGACGTACGCCGGCCAGAACATCGCCGACCTGCGCGAGGCGGTCGGCCAGACGACGCCGACCGTCTCCGCGGGCGTCGCGCCCGGCGGCGAGCACGCCGGGCACACAAAGCCGGGCGGGACGGGCGGCACACCGGGGGAGGGCGTCGGCCTGGACGCCGTGCTGGACGCGGCCCGCGCCGAGGGCCTCTCGGACCCGGTGGAGATCGTGCCTCCGGCCGACTCCTCCTCCGCGTACGTCGTGCGCCAGATCCAGCGGAGCTGGCCCGAGAAGCAGGACGCGGTCGCTGTCGATCCGGCCACCGGCGAGGTGACCGACGTGGTGCGGTTCGCCGACTACCCGCTGCTCGCCAAACTGTCCCGCTGGGGCATCGACGCACACACCGGTGCCCTGTTCGGGCCGGCCAACCAGATCGTGCTGGCCGCCCTCACCGCCGCCCTCATCGTGCTGATCGTCCTGGGCTACCGGATGTGGTGGCGGCGCGGACGCGGCTCGGCCTTCGGCCGTCCGATGCCCCGCGGCGCGTGGCAGAAGGTGCCTCCCCTCGTCCTGGTCCCGCTGATGGCAGCCGTCGCGGTCGTGGGGTACTTCGTACCGCTCCTCGGTATCCCCCTGGCCGTGTTCCTCGCCGTGGACATCCTGCTGGGCGAGGTCGACCACCGGCGAGGACGGCGCACGTACACCCCCGTCGGCTGAAGTGCACCTCGGTCAGCGCCCAGGGCCCGACGGCGCATCAGGACCGCGAGGACGTGCGCGCGTCGGGAGGCCGGAGGACGGCAGGAGCCCTCCGGTTTCCCCTGCACCTGCCTGTGCCGTGGCATCGGTCGGTGCGAGGACGGGCCGCCATGGCCACCCCGACCCGGGCGGTGCCGCGGCCGGGAAGAACCCCGACACGCCGGGGACGCGCAGGGTCGAGCGGTGCGAACTGGCTCCCCTCCGCGCCGGAACGGTGGTGCGGAACCCCCGCGTGGTACGACCGATCCGAAGCCGCGGTGTCACGGCGGGGCTTCCGCTGCGCGGTGGGACGGGCCGCGGACGCGACGCCCGGGGAGCGGCGTCGCCCCGGCCGTCCAGGCGTTCGTGGCGACGCGGAAGGTGCGGAACCGAGCCCGCGTCGGCTCCGGCGCCGGCAGATGCGTCGAGTGCGGAGACCGGGTCTTCGGGATCCGCCCGGGGTCACTCCCAGCACAGGCAGAAAGGATGACCCGCAGGGTCGGCGTACACGCGGAATGTCCGCTCGCCGCCCTGGTCGTCGAGATCCAGGGCCGTCGCACCGAGGGCCAGCACCTGCGTCTGCGCGTCCTCGATGTCCGTCACGTCGAAGTCCAGATGCTCCTGCTGGGAATTGCGGTCCCCACGGGGCCACTCCGGGGGCCGGTGGTCGGCCGCCCGCTGGAAAGCGATGCGTGCGCCGCCCGGGACGTAGAGGTCGTACCAGTCCTCGTCGTACTTCCTGATCTCACCGCCGAGGACCGCCTGGTAGAAGGCGGCCAGCGACGGGGGGTCGGGGCAGTCGAGGGCGACGAGGCTGTACGTGGCGACAGGCATCTCCGGTCCTTTCGTCATGTGCCGGGCGGGATCGACGGGGAGCGCTCCGGCTGCCGCGATCCCCGGCGGTGCGTCAATCATCCCGGGCCGGTGAAGGGCGGGCACGTCGAGCGATGAGCGCCGGACCGCGCCGTCGAGAGGCTAAATTCGAACAATGAGTTCCATGACCGGGCCCGCCGCTCAGCCGCCGAACGGCCGGCTCCTCGCAGTCAGCGATCTCCACGTCGGGATCGCCGACAACCGTCCCATCGCCGAGGGGCTGTACCCCTCCTCCGACGAGGACTGGCTCATCGTCGCGGGGGACGTGGCGGAGCAGGCGGAGGAGGTGGAGCGCACGCTGGAACTGCTGGCGGAGCGCTTCGCGCACGTGGTGTGGACCCCCGGCAACCACGAGCTGTGGACGGTGGACAAGGACCCCGTACGACTGCGTGGCCTCGCACGGTACGAGCACCTCGTGAAGGTGTGCCGGGAACTCGGCGTGACCACGCCCGAGGACCCCTTCCCCCTGTGGCAGGGCGCGGACGGCCCGGTGGCCGTGGCCCCGGTGTTCCTGCTGTACGACTACACGTTCAGGGCCCCTGGAACGGCGACGAAGGAGGAGTCCCTGGCACGCGCCCATGAGGCCGGCGTCGTCTGCACCGACGAATACCTGCTGCACCCCGACCCGTACCCGACCAGGGACGACTGGTGCCGGGCGCGGGTGGAACTCACCGAGCGGCGCCTGGCCGCACACGACCCGGACGTCCCGCTTGTGGTCGCCGGGCACTGGCCCCTGCTGCGCGAACCCACCTCGGTGATGTGGTATCCGGAATTCGCCCAGTGGTGCGGCACGGAACTCACCGCCGGCTGGCACCGCCGCTTCAACGTCGCCGCCGTCGTCTACGGCCATCTCCACATCCCACGGACCACCTGGCACGACGGCGTCCGGTTCGAGGAGGTCTCCATCGGCTACCCCAGGGAGTGGCGCAAGCGAGGGCACCCGCGTGGGCTGTTGCGCCAGATCCTTCCGTACGAGGGCCGGCAGCCCGAGGCCGCGGAGGACGACGCCTCGTGATCGAACGGCTTCTTCCCCCGAACGTCGCGTGTGCGGACACCTACGAGACGGACGCACCGCCGGGCAGCCTCTACCCGGAGGAGGCCCGGCTGGTGGCCACCAGCGTCGACAAGCGCAGGCATGAGTTCGCGGCTGTACGCGCCTGTGCCAGACGTGCGATGGGTGACCTCGGGCTGCCCCCTGCGCCGGTGCTGCGGGGTCACCGCGGCATGCCGTTGTGGCCCGAGGGCACCGTCGGCAGCATGACGCACTGCGAGGGGTACCGCGCGGCTGCGCTGGCCTGGTCGTCCGAGATACGCGCTGTAGGTATCGACGCCGAGCCGAACGAGCCCCTCCCGCCCGACGTCTGGGGGATGATCTCGCTTCCCTCGGAACGAGCGAGACTGTCCACGGGCGCGCAGGACCCCGCTGTCCATTGGGACCGGCTGCTGTTCAGCGCCAAGGAGAGCGTCTTCAAGACCTGGTATCCGCTCACCCGGACGGAACTCGACTTCGACGAGGCGGACATCAGCTTCCGCCGTCGCCCGGGGACCGCCACCGAAGGCACGTTCACCGCGGACCTCTTCCGGACCGCGCCGGGGATGCCGGCGTCGTACGAGGGGAGGTGGCTGATCGACGACGGCTTCGCAGTGACGGCGATCGTGCTCCCGGCGGACCACGCCGCCTGACGCCACGGCGGGCAGCGGGGTGCGGGAGGGGCGAGGCCTGTCCGGTGTCCCTGGGTGACGCAGAGGCTCTCGGCTCGTCCCGCGTCCCTGGGTGATGCAGGAGGCTCTCGGTCGGTCCCGCCTCCCTGGGTGATGCAGGAGGCTCTCGCCATGGTGTCGGGAGTCCGGGGCCGGCGACGCATCGCGTGAACGGCCGCGCCGTATCGGCCTCCTGACCCGGAGCCCGGGGGGTGGAACGCCGTTACCACTCCACGGTAGCGATGCTACGCATGTGGTGTTAGCGTTGATTACATCAGGGTTCGTGGAACCGACGGCATCCCATTGCCACAGGAGCAGCGTCATGACCACCGATGAACAGCAGACCACCACCGGGCGCAGGGTCGCTCTCGTCACCGGGGGCTCGCGAGGAATCGGCCGCGAGAGTGCCGAACGACTGGCGGCGGACGGGTTCGCGGTCGTCATCAACTACGCGGGAAACAGGACCGAGGCGGAAGCCGCGGTCGCCGCGGTCGTCGCTGCGGGCGGTGAGGCCGTGGCGCACCAGGCGGACGTCGCGGACGAGGTGGCGGTCGCGGCGCTCTTCGACGCCGCCGAGGAGGCCTTCGGCGGCGTCGATGTGATCGTTCATGCCGCGGGTGTCATGACGCTCTCGCCGTTGGTCGACCTCGATCTGGAGGACCTGGACCGCATGTTCCGCACCAACGTCCGCGGCACGTTCGTCGTCGGCCAGCAGGCGGCCCGGCGTGTGCGCGCCGGCGGGGCGATCATCAACTTCTCGAGCTCGGTGCTGGGACTGGCCATCCCCGGATACACGGCGTACGCCGCGACCAAGGGGGCCGTCGAGGCGATGACGCTGATCCTCGCGCGTGAGCTGAGGGGCCGGGACATCACGGTCAACGCCGTCGCTCCCGGGCCGACGGCCACCGCCCTGTTCCTCGACGGCAAGGACGAGGAGACGGTCGCGAGGATGGCCGCTCAGCCACCCCTGGAGCGCCTGGGTGCCCCTGAGGACATCGCGGAGGTCGTCTCTTTCCTCGCCGGTCCCGCCCGCTGGGTCAACGGACAGGTGCTCCGTGCCAACGGCGGCATCGTCTGACGGGCCCGGACCGCAGCGAGCCCGGCGACTGCAGATCCACCATCGGCGACTGCCGAGCCACCGCCGATCCGCTGCCCGTCGTCGCCGATCCGCAGCCGGTGGTCGCCGATCCGCAGCCGGCGGACTATCGCGGCCGGGGACCAGGGCGTCGTGGGCGGCCCGAGCGGAGTGACGGGAGGCGGGGCCCGGAGGGTCGGCGGCCGATGCGGGCGCCGTCCGGTTCGCCGGGCGTGCCCCTTGATAGCGTCCGTCCGGTGAGTACACGAGCGCGCATCCTCGAAGTCGCGGCCCGGCTGGTCGCGGAGTCCCCCGACGGGGACATCTCCACGCGCGCCGTGTGCGAGGCCGCGCAGGTCGGGGCGCCCGCGCTCTACCGGCACTTCGGGGACAAGGAAGGGCTGCTCTCGGCTGTGGTCGACCACGGCTTCGACGCCTACCTGGCGACGAAGCGGGAGCGGGGCGAGACCACGGATCCCGTTCAGGACCTCCGTGACGGCTGGGACAGCCATGTCGACTTCGCCCTGCGGAACCCCAATCTGTACCGGCTGATGAACTCGCCGGCGATGCGGACGCCGCCGGCTGCCGCCCTCGAGTCGCACCGCATTCTGACGCGTGACCTGGAGCGGGCCGCCGGGCAGGGGAAGCTGCGCGTCGCCCCCGAGCTGGCCGCCCAGATGATCATGTCCGCCACGACGGGCGTCGCCTTGATGCTGGTGTCGCGCCCCGCCACCTTCCCGGACGCCGGAGTGTCCGCACGCGTGCGCGACGCCGTGCACGCCGCTGTCTTCACCCCGGACGTGCGGGCGAGCGAGCCGGGGGACACCGAGGTGCCCTCGGCCGCCGCCAGGCTGGGTGCACTGCTGCGCCGGTCGCACGGATCCGGGCTGAGCACGGCCGAGTCCGCGCTGATGACCGAGTGGCTCGACCGGGTGTCGAATGCGGAGTAGTGACCCGTCAGGGTGCGCTGTCGGGCCTCGGGGAGCGGCGGGGCCGGAGCCGGGGTGCGGTGCTCTCTGCTCGCCCCGGCCCCCGGCCCCCCGCCCTCGGCCGCGCCTGCCTGTCACTCCTGGTTCTTCTGCTCCCGCGTGCTCACCTCGGATCCCGCGACGTCCCCGGCCATCGCCTGCGCCATGCGCAGGTGAGGGGCCGCCTCCGCATGCCGGCCCTGACGTTCGAGGGTGCGCCCCAGCATCAGCCGTGCGTAGTCCTCGACGGGGTCGAGCTCCAGGACCTCGCGCAGCTCCGTCTCGGCCTTGACGAGCCTGGCCGAGTGGTAATAGGCGCGGGCCAGCAGCAACCGCGGTCCCACCTGCTCCGGAGCCTCCTGGACCAGGCCGCCCAGGATCCTGGCCGCCGTCAGGTACTCCTTCGCCTCGAAGAACAGCTGCGCCCGGTCCCAACGGTCTGCGGGCGAACCGAACTCGTAGTAGGTGTCGTCCACTTCTCCTCCTCGGCCGAAATCTGTGCACCCGCGTCAACACGGCCAAGTAGTTAAACATTCCACTAAATTTCCGGCGTGGGGACCGCCACGCACCGGCCGCACGGGAATAGGTTGTGCGCCATGAGCAATCTCGATCGCCAGGCCACTCCCTCCCTCTGCGGGGGCCGCGGCTTCGTCGTCGCCGAACCGGTGCGTGAGCTCCTCACGCCGCGGCGCGTCCAGCTCGGCGAGTCCACCGAGGTGCGCAGGCTGCTGCCGAACCTGGGGCGCCGCATGGTCGGCGCGTGGGCGTTCGTGGACCACTACGGCCCGGACGACATCGCCGACGAGCCCGGGATGCAGGTGCCGCCGCATCCCCACATGGGGCTGCAGACGGTCAGCTGGCTGCACGAGGGGGAGGTCCTGCACCGCGACAGCCTGGGCAGCCTCCAGCGGATCGGCCCGCGTGAACTGGGTCTGATGACGTCAGGCAGGGCGATCAGCCACTCCGAGGAGAGTCCGAAGCCGCACGGGCGGTTTCTGCACGGAGCTCAGCTGTGGGTCGCCCTGCCCGACGCCGACCGGCAGGTCGAGCCGCACTTCCAGCACCACACCGACCTCCCGGAAGTCACCGCGCCCGGCCTCACCGCGACGGTGATCCTCGGCGAGCTCGACGGCGCGACGTCACCGGGCAGGGCGTACACGCCCATCGTCGGGGCGGACCTGGCCCTGCGGGACGGAGCCGAGGCCCGGCTCCCGCTGGATCCGGATTTCGAGTACGCCGTGCTGTCGATGTCCGGCGAGGCCGAGGTCGACGGAGTGCCGATGCTGCCCGGGTCGATGCTCTATCTCGGCTGCGGCCGCAGCGAACTGCCCCTGCGCGCTGCTTCCGACGCGGGGCTGATGCTCCTCGGCGGCGAACCGTTCGAGGAGGAGATCATCATGTGGTGGAACTTCATCGGCAGGTCTCAGGACGACATCACTCAGGCGCGTGAGGACTGGGTGGAGGGGGTGAGGTTCGGGGACGTGAAGGGGTATGACGGGGCGCGCCTGTCCGCCCCGGAGCTGCCGCCGGGATCCCTGAAACCACGCGGTCGTACGCGCTGAGCAGGTAATTCTTCGCTGTCTTAGGTCGGTGGGTGCGGGGCGTCGTTCCCACTGACCTGTCGGGAGCAGCTTGCTGTCGCAGGTGTGCTCCTGGGTGCATCTGGGGACTCGCAGCGAACAGATGGCGGGACAGACCGCGGGAGCGTCACACCGTCTCCCACGCACGAACCACGACACGGTCACCCGTAGACGGTGCAGCGCTTGCCATCCGCGGCGCGTCGTACCGGATTCAGTGAGCCTGGTTCCGGGTGGCAGGGGACGTTGCCGGACCGGCGAGGAGTGATCGTCGGTCCAGCCGTGTACATGGTCTTGAGCCGTCCGGGCGCTCAGGTGGCTCGCCCCAAGGCTCATACGCCGGCCTGACCCTGTACCAGGTCTTGGGCCTCCTCCAGGGCCTGCTGAAGAGCTGGACCGACATCTGCACCACCTGCAACCGATTCCTGCCCCGCAACCGAACCTGAGGAAGAACCGCTAGGGGCGGGGCCGGGTGGCGGTGTCGAGGTAGAAGGCGTCGATGCTCTGGACGGCCTGCTCGAATGCCTCCAAGTTGACGGGCTTGGTCACGTAGGCGTTGGCGTGGCTGCCGTACGCGCCGGAGACGTCGTCGGGGGCGGTGGACGTGGTGAGGACGACCACGGGGATGGTCTGCAGGTCGTCATCGGTCTTCAGGACCTTCAGCAGGTCGTGGCCGTTCATGCGGGGCATGTTCAGGTCGAGGACGATGAGGTCGGGTCGGACCGTGTCGGGGGCGCGGAGGTGTTCCAGAGCGGCGACTCCGTCGGTGACCTGAACCAGGTTGCGGGTTCCGCGTTCGGAGAGGGCTTCTTCGATGAGCATGGCGTCGGCTGTGTCGTCCTCGACGAGCAGGACGTCGAAGGGGCGGGCGGGCGTCGTCATCGTGGGATGCTCCGTGGGTTTTTCGTTCGAGTGGTGGAAGAGTCCCGGCCAGCGGCGGCGGGCGCCTTGGCGGGTCATGCCGGAGGCGGCGCCGATCTGCGGGTAGCCGGCACCCGCGTGGGCGGCTTCTATGGCCGCTTGCCGCTGAAGCCTTTCAGCGGCTTGCTGCAGCTGGTCCAGTACGTGGAGCAGGGTCAGCGGGTACGCCGGGTCGCCGGATGCGGCAGGTGTCGGGGATTCCTGCAGCTGATGGGCAAGGCACTGTGCGAGCTCGCTGATTCTCGCGTCCGCGATGGCAGCTGTCTCCTGAGGGGTGGTCCGCAATACGAAGTCCTTGCCTGGCATACCCAGCACTGTAGGCCTCCGGGCAGCCCCGCGACAACATGTGTTGTCGGTGGGTCTAGAGTGGGGTGGCCGCACTCCACACGAGCGGCTTCCACAGCGAGGAGCGCTCAGGATGACCGGCGACATACAGCAACCGCGCACGCGAAGACTGTCCACGTGGACGACCCGGCGCTGGCTTCGCGTGGGGGTCGCCGCGTCCATGGTCGTGCTGACCCTGCTCGGGGTGACAGGGGCCTGGGTCATGGGACGGACCCAGTCGATCAGCAACAACCTCACGGACGTGCGGTCACCCTCGCTGTCCACCGCGTTCCGCCTGGAAACAGCCTTGGTCAACCAGGAGACCGGTATCCGCGGCTACGGCCTGACCGGCATAAAGGAGTTTCTCGCCCCCTACCGGCAGGGACTCGAGGACCAGAACGCGCACACTCAGTCGCTCAGGGAGTTGCTCCGCGGTGACACCGCTCGACTGAACGATCTCAAGGCCGTGCAGGACGCCGTGGCCAGGTGGCAGGAGGCGGTCGCCGAGCCCGTCGCCACCGCACCGTCCGGCTCGCTCCCCTCGCTGGCCCCAGGACTGCTGGCCAACGGCAAAGGGGCCTTCGACGAAGTCCGCTCGGCCCTCGAGAACCAGCAGGAGGCACTGCGCGCGGACCGCGCTCAGGCCAGAGCGGACCTGCAGTCCACGGTGACCCTGCGGAACTGGGTGTTCGGCACCATCGCACTGCTCATCGTCGTCCTGGCCGCTCTCGTCTTCGAAGGACTGCGCCGCGGCATCAACCGGCCCCTGGAACAGATGGGAGCCGATGCCCGCACCATCGCCTCAGGTGACTTCGACCACCCCATCACGCCGACCGGCCCGGCCGACCTGCGGCGTCTGAGCAGCGAGATCGACTTCATGCGCCGACGCCTCGTACGGGAACTTGCCTTCACCGAGGAGGCCCGGCTGCGGCTGGACGCACAGGCAGCCGACCTCCAGCGCTCCAACGCCGAACTGGAACAGTTCGCCTACGTGGCCTCCCACGACCTCCAGGAGCCGCTGCGCAAGGTGTCCAGCTTCACCCAGCTCCTGCAGCGCCGCTACGGAAGCCAGCTCGACGAGCGGGCCGACCAGTACATCGACTTCGCCGTCGACGGGGCGAACCGCATGCAGACCCTCATCAGCGACCTGCTCAACTTCTCCCGCGTGGGCAGGGTGCACAACGCCCACCAGAGCATCGACCTCGACAAGACACTCAAACAGACCATGTCGGCACTGAGCGTGGCTATCGAGGAAACCGGCGCGACGATCACCCACGACCCCCTGCCGACCCTGGTCGCCGACCCCAGCCAGATGCTCATGCTCTGGCAGAACCTGATCGGCAACGCCGTCAAGTTCCGCCGCCCGGGCGAGACCCCCACGATCCACATCACAGCGGCCCCGGAGGGCGGGCTGTGGCGGTTCACCGTTACCGACAACGGCATCGGTATCCCTGCCGAGTACGCCGAGAAGATTTTCGTCATCTTCCAGCGGCTGCACACCAAGGACACCTACAGCGGCAGTGGCATCGGCCTGGCGATGTGCAAGAAGATCGTCGAATTCCACGGCGGCACCATCACCATCGACCCGGACCACACCAACGGCACACGCATGACGTTCACCCTGGCACCCGAACCGCCGCAGCTCCCCAGCCCGTCCGCCACACCGGAAGCCACGCGTGCAGAAGCGGACCCGGCGCGATGACCGTCGCAGGGGAACACGTCCCTGATGCACCCTCGGGCCCGCCTCATTACCGGATCCTCCTGATCGAGGACGACCTCGGAGATGCGCTGCTCGTCGAGGAACTCCTCCACGACACGGGACTGCCCTTCCAGCTGACCACCCGCACCACCCTGGCCGAGGCCCGCACCGAACTGGCCACCAGCCAGGCCGACTGCATCCTCCTCGACCTGCACCTGCCAGACGTGTCGGGCATCCAGGCTCTCACCGCCGTACGGACACTGGCCCCGCAGACCGCCGTGATCGTCCTGACCGGGCTCTCCGAAGCCCAGGCAGGCACCGAAGCCATGGCAGCCGGAGCCCAGGACTACCTCGTCAAAGGCAAGGTCGATCCGGACACCCTGCACCGCACGGTGCGCTACGCCGTCTACCGCAGCCGGACCGAACGCGCGAACGCCCAGGCCCAGGCAGCCCGGCAGCGCGCGGAAGAGAACGCCCGCCTGGAACGCGGCCTGCTCCCACAGCCGATCCTCGACACCTCCTCGGTCAGAGTGACCTCCCGCTACCTGCCCGGTGCCGCACTGGCGCTGCTGGGCGGCGACTTCCTCGACGTGGTGGAGGGCGACGACGGACTGCTGCACGCGATCGTGGGCGACGTCAGCGGGCACGGCCCCGACGCGGCCGCCCTCGGTGTCTTCCTAAGGATCGCCTGGCGCTCTCTCGTGCTCGGCGGACACCGTGGCGAGGACCTGCTCCACCTCATGGAACGCATCCTGATCGCGGAGCGAGGCAGCGACTCCCTGTTCGCCACGTGCACCCTCCTCACCCTGGACCAGCGCGCCGCCGCCGTCACCCTCCACCTCGCCGGCCACCATGAGCCCCTGCTGACCACAGCAGAGGGGACCCACGAAGTCACCGCGGCACACGGCATGGCGCTCGGGATCGTTCCCGGTCTTCGTTCCTGGCCCTCCACCACCGTTCCGCTCCCGCCAGCAGGAGCCCTGACCCTCTACACCGACGGCCTCACCGAAGGCCACAACGGATCGAACGGTGACCGACTCGGCGTCGAAGGACTCCTCACACTGATCGGAAACCTGCCACCGGCAGACCCGGCCGTGCATGTCGATCGGCTCATCAAGGAAACCCACAGGCTGAACGCCGGACGGCACTCCGACGACCTGGCTGTCCTCCGCCTCGACTGGGGCGCCCTGTCTTCTTGACATGCTGCAGGTCGCTCGTTCCAGGACGCCGTCGTGGCCTGGCCCAGCCGGACATCGAGCGTGCGAGGTCTGCCGGCCGGACACCGGGCGGATCAGCTGAGCAGGCACACAAACGGCCCCGCCGTGACGGAGGCCTTTTCCGTGTGCAACGGAGGTGTCGGTCGGTCAGGTCGCCCAGGCCGGGCCCTGAACCCCCACGACGAGGGCATCGGAGTACTTTCCCTGGTTACAGACCGGCACAGCTCGTGCCGCCCCTCGTCGTGAAGACGTGTTCCCCATGCCCGGCCCACCTCGAGATCCGCGGCCCGCGCCAGGTCGGCGCGGGCCGCGGATCCATGTGCACGGTCCTGCGGCCTCGGCAGGTTCCCGCCGAGAACTACCGGTGGGCGGTCATGACGCGGTGGGGAGCGCCGCTTCGAGGCCACGAGAGGCGACGAGCCGGGCACTGCCGTCGGCCAGTCGGTAGGACAGCCCCACCACGCCGAGGCGGCCGGCGGCCACCCGCTCGGCCAGGACGCGGGAGCGCTCCAGCAGCAGGTCCACAGTGTGCTCGATGTGTTCGGCCAGGATCTCTTCGGCAGTCTCACGGCCGGCGGCACGGGCCGCGAGCACGCTCGGGGTAACCCGCTCGACGACGTCCCGGACGAAGCCGCCCGGTGTCTGTCCGTCCTCCAGAGCGGAGCAGGCTGCGGCGACGGCGCCGCACGAGTCGTGGCCGAGGACGACGACCAGCGGCGCGTCGAGGACGCTCACGCCGAACTCGATCGAACCGAGCACCTCAGTACCGGCCACGTGCCCTGCGGTGCGCACCACGAACAGGTCACCCAGGCCGCGGTCGAAGACGATCTCGGCTGCCAGCCGGGAGTCGGAGCACCCGAACAGCACGGCGAAGGGGCGCTGGGACGGTGCGGTCTCGGCGCGGCGGGCGGCGTCCTGATTCGGATGCTCGGAGGAGCCTGAGACGAAACGTTGGTTACCCGCCATGAGCAGCTCGAAGGCGTCGCGGGGCGTCGGGGGCTGGATCTCGGTCATGGCAGCAGCCTACGATCCGGCACCAGCCACGCACCGCCTCGCCCCTCCGTCCGAACCGGCCATGCCAACGGCTTGGGCGACCCGGGCGCCGGGCGAGGGAGGCTTCGATGTGGAACCCCAGCGCGCGGCGCAACGGCCTGCCCTGCCCCGTACGGCCGCAGGTTGTGCCTCGGTCCGAAGCTTGCGGGAGCACGCGTCGCTGCGTTCGAGGCCGAGCACGACATTGTCCTGCTTGACGCCTACCGATATTTGTTCACGCATGTTGGAGGATCAGGCTCGGCACCTTCCTACTTCGGTCTGTCGGGACTCACGGCCATCCGCTACGCGGAAACCGCCCGAGCCCTCATGGCCGGACGCCTGGAAGACGCTCCACACGCGCACGAGGGCCTTCATCAGAGGCCCGAGAGAGATCGGCCGATTGCGGTCGGCTACCTGCCTTACACGCCCTGCTGGCCGGTCACGGGCAGATGCCGAGGTGAGGGGCCGACAGCAGGGCTGGTGGGGCATCGGCCATTGAGGGGATTGGCGGCCCCGGGCAGGCGCGTCGAAGTGCTTGAGGGGGATGAGCCCGCATGGTGATCGGAGCTGTCCCATCCAGGCGGCGGCACCCCTAGTGTGCGGGAGATTTCATGTTCAAGCTCGGAAGTGCGGCAGTTCTGGCCGCGGCTGCAGGTGCCCTGGTGTTTGCCGGTGCGGGCGTGGCCAGCGCGGACGCCGGCGCACAAGGGATCGCCTACGGCTCCCCGGGTGTGCTGTCCGGCAACGTCGTCCAGATCCCCATCAACATCCCGATCAACGCGTGCGGCAACTCCGTGAACGTCATCGGTCTGCTGAACCCGGCCTTCGGGAACACCTGCATCAACGGTGACTACGACGGCAAGGGCTACGACGACGGCAAGGGTCACGACGACGGCAAGGGCTACGAAGACAAGGGCGAGGGTTACGGCCACGGCGAGTAGCCGCGCTTGAATCCCTTCTCTGCCTGGTTGCTTCGCTCAGGGGGCGACCAGGCAGAGACGGCTTCACGAAACCGGTCATCTCAGGCTGTTGCTTCTGATCACGGACCCGGTTGATGAGCAGCTGTCCGACGCCAGGAACTGCCTGCCCACAGGGACGTGGTGGCGTGGAGTGTCAAGGAGTTCGTGCGGCGGCCGAGCTGGGGTCTTCGAAGGGAACGGCCGCCGCACCACGGAAGATCCTGCTGGACTATCGGCTGTGGATCCTCCGGCGCTTGAGTATGCGTAGCTCCCAGGGTTCCCTTTGGTAGGACACGCTCACCGGCCCCGCTGTTACGGGCTGGAGGGCGGCTTCGGGAGCGCTGTCATCCGACAGTCACTGGTAGGAGCTGGGAGCGGCAACTGGTGCTGCGGCTCCCAGGGGCCGGATGGGTGCTCCCGGAAGCCGCAGCGGGTCAGCGCTCGGCAAGCTGACGGCAAGGCTGAGCGCGTCACTGCTGGCCACTCTGGCGCCTGTGGTGCGCTGCCCTGTGCGGCGACACGCGGGCGTCGGTGTAGGTGACGTCATGTGGTCCCACGAGCCCCTTCGCCGAGGTGCCGGGGCGGCCACGAAGACGCGAGGTTCGCGGGGGCCTGGGGCGGGCCATGGTTACGCCGTACAGGTGGGCGTGGACGGCCGGGGCCATCCAAAGCGTTACGTGTCACGAATGCGGGTTGTCGACGGCGCCACCTGGGGGTGGCGGTGTTGATGACGCGCCGCCGTGGCCAGCCCGCCGGCGGCGGCGCGTCGCCGCTTCCGCCGTCTTCAGTGGCGGCGGAAGCGAATGCCGCAGGGCCACCTGCACGCAGCGCAATGTCCCCGCGGTCTCCGCCCGGACTCGGAGTGTTGCCGCAGACGGTCGGCGGCCGGATTGAAGTCGACGACGAAGTACTGGCCGTCCAGGTCCACTGTCAGCTGCGACACCTTTGCCGCCTTCGCGTTGTGGGTGTCGAGTGTGTAGAAGCCGCCCCGGTCACCCACGCCGTGCAGTGCACCGGTCTGTACGCGGTAGTCGATGCCGACGAGCTTGGTGTCACCAGACAGGCCGCGCACATGCCCGATCGAGCGGGCGTGGCCGGGGGACCTGGGTCGAGAAGACGACGAGCTGGTCGTGCGCGAGGCCGATGGTGTGCGGTGCGTCGTCGGTCGCTGTCTCGCCGGCCACGGCGGCGGTCCGTGAGGCAGGTCCTGCTGGCGTGGCGGCTGCCGCGGATGCGGCGACGGCGATGGCTCAGGGCGGCGGCGACAGCGGGGGCGAGCAGGGATCTACGCATGGGTTTCTCCTAGGGAGCGGGGGCCGGCCGGACACCGGCATCACCAGGCGACGCAAACAGGCACGGCAAAAACGCGCAGCTACTTTCCGCAGTCGAACGGGAAGCGCCGGACGGTGCCCGCTCAGGCCAGTGGCTACAGGCGGCGCCCCTGAACGGCCGAACATAGACGTGCCCTTATGGGCCATTCGGTGGTTATTGCGCAATGGCCCCAAACCGGAGTGAAGGTGGCGTCGAAGTGATGGTGGACCCGCTCCGTTCCCGTGGGCGGGCCGACTACCGTTCGGAGTGCAACCGTGCGTACTCGTCTTCTGTCGGCAGCCGCTGCCGGCGCCATCGCGCTGTCCCTCGCCGCCCCCGCTCTCGCATCGGCTGAAACCGAGCCCACCCCGTTCGGTCCGCGCGGGCGGGCGGCGTCGCCCGGTCTCATCAGCGTGGGGCTGACGTCTGACCAGCGGTTGGTCGGCTTCCAGGTCACCAACCCCGGCGACAGCTGGTCGTTCGGCAAGGTCTCCGGCCTGCGGGCGGACAGGAAGCTGGTCGGCATCGACTTCCGGGTCCAGAACGGCAAGCTCTACGGCGTCGGCGACCGGGGCGGTGTCTACACCGTCAACAGCGACGCCCAGGCCGTCAAGGTCTCCCAGCTCACCGTCGCCCTGGCGGGCAAGAACTTCGGCGTCGACTTCAATCCGGCGGCCAACCGGCTGCGCGTCATCAGCGACACCGGCCAGAACCTGCGCCACAACATCGACGACCCGGCCGCGCCGCGCGCCACCACCGTCGACGGCACCCTCACCAACCCCACCACTCCGCCCTCAACCGCGCTCGGCGTCACGGGGGCCGCCTACACCAACAACGACCTCAACGCGGCCACCGCCACCACCCTGTTCGACATCGACACGGTCAACGACCGGGTCTCCCTCCAGTCCCCGGCCAACGCCGGCACCCTCGCCCCCACCGGAAACCTGGGAGTCAACGCAGGGCCCTGGGCCGGGTTCGACATCTACTACAAGCCCTCCGACGGCTCCAACCGCGGCTTCGCCGCACTGTCCACGGGTGGACAGCAGCGCTTCTACCAAGTGAACATCCTCGACGGCGAAGCGTCCCTCGTGGGCTCGTTCCCGGCCGGCCGCCAGGTCGTCGACATTGCACTCCCGCTGAACCAGCACTGAGCACGACCCGCGCCGGTGCCGGCACAAACCCTGCCGGCACCGGCGCGAGTGCCGTGGCGGCAGTGAAGCGGAAGAGCGGGTCGTTTTCGCGGCCCATCATCGTGGCCGACGTGGCTCTCGCCATCACTGAGCCTTTTCCATCCTCACTCCGAGTTGTCCAGATGCAGTGTGAGGACGGCTTGGACAAGGGCGGTGATGCGGCTCGTAGAGCATCGGAGCTTGGGGCGGGTCGGGTGCAGGAAGCTCAGAAGGTGGTTGCGGACATCGGCCCGGAGGACCAGTACGCACGCCAGATTGTGGCCGGCGATTGCTGGTCATAGATGTCCGGCTACGGCCTTCTCGCGAAGTCTCCGGTGTCGGCCTCGGTGAGGATGCCGAGCTTGACCAGGCGTTTCAGCTTGGCGCGGGCGCCTCCTACGTTCTTCGGCAACAGTTCGTGGCCGAGGGCTTCGCAGACGTCCCTCGGCCCGTAGCGGCCCGGTCACGTGGTTGAAGGCGTCGGGGATGCGCGGGTAGTCCGGGTGCTCTGGCAGGTCCGGCGTGACAGCCGGAAGCCGGTCGGCGAGGCCGGTGACGGTCTTGCAGGTGATCGCGAGGTGCTCCAGCTGCGTCTCGGCCTGTCGCAATCGGCTCTGCAGGTCGACGATCTGCGCACGGAGACCGTCGGCCAAGGTGCGGGCGGCGTCTTCCTGGAGGTCCAGGGCGTCGAGCAGGGGCTGGATGTTCATGCTGCTACCGCCCGTTCTTCGCGCCAGGTGGGGGTGTTCGTACTGAGGCGTCGGATCACGACGTGGGTCATCGCCCGGTGGAACCGGGAGGCGGAGGAAGAGGGGCGGCGCTCGTAGTCGCGGACCAGGCGCCGGTGCAGTATCAGGATCCCCCAGGTCTGCTCGATCCTCATCCGCTTCGGCTGCGGCACAAACCCCTTGACCTGCGGGTTGCGTGCGCCGATCTCGACGTCGACGCCCAGGTCGGCGCCGTGCATGACGACCTGGTACGTGAAGCTCTGGTCAACCAGGCCCTGCGGACGGTGCCGCCGGCGTGCTCGGGGACTCGGTCAAGCAGGACGGTGCCTGCGGGGTTGTCGTGGGTGTTCGGGGCGAGGACGACGACCGCGATGAGCAGGCCGAGGACGTCCACGGCCAAGCCGCGCTTGCGGCCGGGCACCCGCTTGGCCGGATCATGGCCGGTCGTGGAGGCGGGGATCCCGGCGGCCACATGAACACTCTGGGTGTCCGGTTCCACGGGGGTCGGGTCCTCTCATCGCCGGGAGCGTTCACGTAGGGGATCGCGTTCACGATCTCCCGCACGTCGTAGGCACCCTGGTGGCCGCTGACCGAACGGTGCCGGTCCTTTCACGCGGTGATCACCGGCTCGATCAACGACCACTGCTCGTCCGGCAAGTCACAGGGGTACGACTTGGGTTCACTCGTCCGATCACATCACGAGATCACCAACCGCGGACCGGCAGATGCTGCCCCGCCACCACGCCGTCAGGCGACAGCAGATCCACTCAAAGACTTAGGAATCGGCCACTGAGACCTCGTGCGACCACCCACTGGGCAGGGACCTGACCCGTGTGTACGCCGAGGAGGCCAGAAAGACGGTGTGGCGGGCGCTGCACCCGCCGTCTTCGCAGGTGTGGAGGCGTCTCGTATGCTGGCCCCGTGGAGCGGGGAAGACTGATCGCGGACCGTTACGAGCTGATGGACCGTCTGGGCCGGGGTGGCATGGGCGAGGTGTGGGCCGCGCGGGACCGTGTGCTCCACCGTCAGGTCGCGCTCAAGCTGCTGGATCCCGACGGGATTGCCCAGGCTGACCTGCCCCGGCGGTTCGAGCGCGAGGCGGTGGCCGCCGCCCAGATCGTCCACCCCAACGTCGCCGCCCTGTACGACCGGGGTATCCACGACGACGTGTTGTTCCTGGTCATGGAGAAGGTGGAGGGCCAGACGCTCGCAGCGCGTCTCCAGGCGGAGACTCCCTTTCCTCTGACGCGTGCTCTGGCCGTCGCCAGCAGCGTCTGCGCTGCGCTGGAGGCCGCCCACCGGGCCCAAGTCATCCACTACGACATCAAACCCCACAATGTCATGCTCACCGGCGACGGGCTGGTCAAGGTCATCGACTTCGGGATCGCCGGGTTCCTCCAGGCCGCGTTCACCGTGGCGCGCTCCTCCCAGCTGACCCCGGCCGGAACGCCGGAGTTCGGTGCACCGGAGCAGTTCCTCACGGAGCGCGGCGATGAGCGCTCCGACCTGTATGCACTGGGTGGGATGCTCTTCGCGATGCTCGCCGGTCGGGCGCCCTTCACCGGGCACAACAGCCTCGCGGTTGTGCGGCGCAAGATCGACGAGGATGCCCCGTCCCTCGACGCGTTCCGCCCCGGCCTGTCGCCAGAGGTGACCGCGCTCGTCGCCGGACTACTGGAGCGCGATCCTGGCCAGCGCCCCCAGTCGGCACAGCACGTCCAGGAGCGGCTACAGGCACTCTTGGTGTCGTGCGCGGCAGCGGAAGCTCCCACCGAGGCGCTTCCCCCGGCCCCGCGCACCCGCCTGATGCACGCCACGCCGCGCGCACCGGCGTCTCCCGATTCCTGGAACCGCGCCTCTACCGACGAGACGCCGTTCACTGCGGACGCCCTGCTGCCGCGGCGGTTCACCAACGACTTGAGTATCGAGTTCGCGCGGATCGCCGAGGAAACCCGCCTGGTCCATGAAGCGGGCCCCAGCGAGCTGACCGAGGAACTCACGCGCCGTGACTGCGGCGAATTGGTTGCCGCGGTCTACTCGGAGCAGCCCGGTCTCGAGGCCACGCCCGACAACCCCATCCTCATCTCCGTCCAGGTCTTCGCGTTCCCCGACGTGGCGACGGCCCAGGATGCTCACGGGTACCTGGGCGACGGGGAAGGGGGGTGGCGCCTCACCATGTGGAGCGCCCGCGACGGGGGCGGCCTCGTACCCTGTCCCGACCATGCCTACCGCAGTTTCAGATGGCGGTATATGTGGAGAAAGCACCGCTACCTGACCGCGGCGCTGGCCTACCGCGCCGACCTCACCAACGACGGCTCTATCAGGCCATGGCTTGCCGCAGCCGCCCGCAGGGCCGCGGTCTCCACCGGGCCGCAGAACCACCACGGCGTCTAGACTGGTCACACACTCAGCCACCAGTCGAAATCCGGTGGCGGTGTCAGAACCGAGCGACCCCGGTCGCGCCGATGCAGGCAACATGATCATCCCATAGCCGCCTGCTACGACCACGTGCTGGAGACCTGCGACCGAGCGTCGGCTGCTTGCATCGACAGACTCACCCCATGCATCGCACCGGACGGCGATCGGTGGTGTCCACCAACTGTGCGGGCAGCCTGGCGAGTTCCACTGTCAACGCTGCGGTCTGGATGCTCGGTGCTACCTGCGTGTCTACTCGCGACGAACCCGACGCTCTGAAGGCAGTTTTCAGGAAGTGCCCTGGGATAGCCCCACCCCCTGGAGCCGGTGCTTGTAGACCCGGTCCGTCGTCGGGGAGATCAGTGCCGAGACCTCACAGGGCCACGGAATCCAGTCGGGCAGTGGGGCCATGGCTTTGCCGTAGCGGTGCGTCGGGTCGGGAAGGCGGTACGAGGCGGGGCTGGCCTACTCGGCCGACAGACGGAGCATCGGTTCGAAGGCTGCGTCCTCCTCGCCCTCGGCCGAAGGGAGGAGTGCTACGAGCTGAGCGAGCACGAGGAGTTCGAAGCCTGGCGCGGCACCGGCGGTTGAGGGGACGACCGCTCGCCGTACGCGTCGGCCTCGTGGTCCATCTCCCGGCCGACCGACCACCGCGGCGCCTTGATGGTGACGGGCGCCCGGCGGGGAATACCAGTACAGCGCCCGTGCCCGTACAGGCCCCGGGCGGTGTCACGGTCCCGCTTGTAGTCGACCCAGCCGTCGACCGCGAGGCCCCGCAGCATCCTCAGCACGTGCCGCAGGTCATCGACGTCGTGGTGGTCACGGATATCGACGCAGGCGCACGCCGGACGTCAACGATCCGCAGGACATCCCGCTGGCCGTGGCACTGGACATGCCGGTCTACATCCGGTTCGACAACCGAGGCGGGAGCGACGTCCGGTGTCTGGAGCGCGTCGACGTCCGGGGCGACGGTGCCAACGGAGAGGACCACGTCTTCGTCTCGTCCGCCCTCGACGCGAAGCCGTTCTCCGGCTCGGCACGGAAGCCGGCTTCCAGGTCTACTGAGTATGGAGGCAGGTCGTGTTCCGGGACGGTGCCGTGACGGGCCACGGGCCCATGCCCCGGAGCGGCATCTCTCCCAGCCCCCGGGATCCCCCATGTCCGGGGGACTGCGCGCTTGCACTGCTGTAGTGCGAGGATCCCTCGCTCGAACGCCCCGGCCGTCGACGCCTTCCTGGGCGCTGCGGCGGGCGGGGTGTCAGCCCGAGCATTTCCAGCCGCCCCTGGGGAGGTGACCGTGCCCCCCCCAGGGGCACTGCGTGAAGTGATCTTGTCCGGGTTCGTCAGATGAGGCCGAGGACGGCCAAGGGGCGACGGTAATCGCGGGCCGCACGGCGGAGGGCGGCGGCCATGTGGGTCCGGCCGCTCCGGCGGTGGACGCCGACGGCGAGGTTCTGATCCAGGAGGCGAGTTCAAGGCCGGTTGCGGCGCCGGCGTCGAGGCTGGTGATCAAGTAGCCCTCCTTCGATCGACAGTTGCTCGGCGCCTTTCCGCCCTCTGGGCGGGCCAGTCGCCCACGGTGGTGCTGGTGGGGTTACCGGGGCGGTGCGGGGGTCGGCTGCCCGGCCCGTACAGCGCCGGTGCAGGGGTCGGGCCGGGCAGCCGGAGGGGGCGTGCGTCAGTTCGTCGAGGGGTTGACGGTGAGGGTGGCCGTGTTGTTCGTCAGGTCGGGGTCGAAGGTGCGGACGGCGGGTTCGTAGGCGTCGTTGTAGATGGCGGCGCGGGCGGTGGCGTTCGGTATGACGTCGTCGATGCGGAGGGTGAAGGGGAAGGTGTGGGTGGCGGGCTTGCCGGATTCGGTGAGGTAGATGGGGGTGTTGCAGCGGTAGCGGTTCTCGGACTGTGACCAGCAGACGTCGGGGGCGGAGGCGACCGAGGTGCCGGCGGGGATGTCGATGTCGACGGTCGCGGCGGGTTCGCCCGCGCCGAGGGAGGCGACCCAGGCGGGACCCGCGTTGTGGACGGTGACGGTGGCGGGGACGGTGTCGCCGGCCGCGCCGGAGACGGTGGAGGCGGTCAGCCGGTAGTCGGCCTGGTTGACGGTCTTCACCGTGAAGCTGCGGTACGGCTGGAGCTCGTCGGAGGGGGCGGCGGCCGGGGCGAGGTTCAGCTCAGGGCCGGCGCCCGGGGTGAAGACGCGGCCTGAGCGGGCCTCGGCGAGCGCCTGCTCGGAGTAGGGCTGCGCCGAATAGTCGACGCGGTCGAAGAGGGCCATGTCCTTGGTGCGGAACTTCAGCGGGAGGGAGTGGTACGAGCCCGGGGTCGTCCGCTCGTCCAGGACGCAGAGGAACGTACGGCCGGTGACGGCGTTCGTGGACTCGCAGTTGGAGGGGACGGACATGCCGAGTCGGATGCCGCGAGAGGTGAAGACGGTGAGCAGGGTGCGGTCGGCGGTGCGGTTGCCCTGGTTGCCGAGGACGACGGAGGAGTCGAAGGGCTGGTCGGGTGCCATGCCGGTGCGGTACTCGGCCTGGGTGAGGCCGAGCGCGGGGCCGTCGTTGACGGCGACGTAGGTCTCGCCCGGGTAGGCGTTCATGCCGCCGGCCTGGGCGGTGTAGCGGACGTAGCCGTCGTTGCCGTCGGTGGCGCCCGGCTTGGTGGTCAGGCCGATCCGCGCGGCGGGGGCGTTGGCGCCGCCGGGGAGTTCGGGAGTGGTGCAGACGGCAGTGGTCTCGTTCTCCGGGCGGCAGTTCGCGGGCCAGGTGACCTCGGCGAACGAGGCGACTCCGGAGGCGTCGACGGTGAGCGTGCCGGCCGGGACGGTGGTCGCCGTGTTGTCGTGGCTGATCTGCACGGTCAGCGACTGCGACAGTGCGGGGGAGCCGTCCTCGGACGGGCCCGCGAGGGTGATCTCGTACGGGTCTGACCAGAGCCACAGGGCGTCGGAGGCGGCCGCGGCGGGGGCCGCGGCCGGGCCGGTGACGGTGGCGAGCGCGCCGAGTGCGGCGGCAAAAGCGATGAGCGTCTTCTTCACGAGGATCAAGACAGCGGAGATCGACGGATGGTTGTATGAGGAAGGAGGGGTTTCCGTCCGCCGAGTCGGCCGTACCGTCGTCGAGGATGTCCGAGCGGGCGATGAGGTAGCCGAGGTGGGCGCGGCTGCCGTTGCCAGGGACCGCGGAGCGTGTGGCGATGTGGCCGCGGCAGGTGCGGACCTTCATGCCGAGGCGGCGGGCGATGGCTTCGTCGACGTGGCCCTCGACGAGGAGGTTGGCGATGACCAGCCGGGTCTCGGTGATCCCGTCGGGACGGGCTCCGTAGAGGGGTTCCACGGACCAGGGGATGCCCTGGCGAGAGCGCCCGGGCGACGGCCGAACGATTCGCGCGACCGAACGCCGCGAGCAGCACCTCACCGCTGCCTGGCCCGGTGCGGGGGAGACGCCGAGCTCGGCCGCGCACTCCTGGCGGTCCAGGGGGTCGACGTCGTCGTCCCGGCCCGGGAGCTCCGCCATGGGTTTGCCGAGGAGGTAGGCGTCGACCTGCTCGCCGTCGTACAGGCGCGAGCGGGCGTCGGCCCAGCTGAGGGCGTGATCCTGATGGGCTGTGCGCTTGGGATGGCCGGTGCCCGTACTACCCGATTCGACGGACTGAGGGCGCCGGCCGCTTCATGTCCGGGGAACAGCGAGCAGCCACCGTGCCGTCCGCACGCCTCCGTTCCAGAATCGCTCCCGTCACTGCCAGCAGCTTGCATCCGGTACCTAAGAGTTGTCCCGTAACTGCTGGTCACGGAGTTGCCCAGGCTGCGGAATCGGTGTGGCCACTGAGTTCGCGGTGCCGATATCGTCCGGTCTCTCGACCCGCCATACCAGCGGCCTACGTTCAGAGAGCGATGCACATGACCAGCCAGCACGCAACGACGACCCTGTGGCGCCCCACCGGCCCCAAGGAGCTGGATCTCGTTCGGGAGCTGAACTGGCGTGCGTGGCCGCCCCGGCTGCCCGAGCAGCCGATCTTCTACCCGGTCCTGAACGAGGACTACGCGATCAGGATCGCCCGGGACTGGAACGTGAAGCACGACGGCGCGGGCTTCGTCACTCGTTTTGAGGTCGAGTCGGAGTTCTTGAGCCGGTATCCCGTCCAGCAGGCCGGCGGGCAGACGATCCTCGAGCTCTGGGTTCCGGCCGAGGAGCTGGACGACTTCAACGCCCACATCGTTGGCGAGATCCAGGTGGTCCACACGTTCCGCTGAGGCGGGAAGGGATGTTGGGGGGTGGCGCGTCGGGCGGGTGCGATGATCCCGGCACGGCTGGTGTGATCACGGCGTCGGAGCCGCCCTGCAGCCCCCTTCACACGGCTGGGCCCCCGTGCCTTCGGGAAGCTGGTGACCGTGCTGCGGCGTGAGGGTGCGGACGCGGTCCGCAAGGGCCGACCATGAGGCCTGTCCTCGCAGGACCGGGCACTGCTGGTCGCGGCGTACCGGCGCACCAACTTGACGATGCGTCGGCTCGCGCCGCTGTTCGGGGTGTCGAAGTCCGCGGCGGACCGCGTGATCGACCGCGACGACGTCCGCGCTGTGATGACCGCTGACCCCCAGGCGGGCCAGGATTATCGATCACTTTGGCGAATCATATGACTGACTGCCAGTTCCGTGGCCTAGCCTTCGAGAGTTGTCACCCGATGAATGAGGAACTCATGCCCACCGCACGACGTGTACGCGCCCGCATCGCCGCTCCTGCGACAGCCGCCCTCCTTGCCGCGCTCTTCGTCGCCCCCGTGGCGTCGGCGGCGCCGACGAAGACAGCTGCGGAGGTCTGCGACAACATCTGCGTCGACGGGGTCCGCGCGGCCACCCACTCCGACCACGACCGTGTGGTGTTCGACCTGGGCACCGGCAGCCTTCCCACGGTCACAACGGCGACCAACACGACCGGGGAGTACGGCATGCCGAGCGGTCTGTCGGAGACGGTGGAGATCGCCGGTTCCTCGTACCTGTTCGTCGACTTCCACCCCGCACGCAGCGGGGACTACGCGGAGACCAACCCGGTGGTCGAAGCGTTCGGCCTTCCCACGGTCAAGGGTGTTCAGTTCCTGTACGAGCAGCACGCGCAGCCGGCTTTCGGAATCTCCCTGGACGGCCCGGTGTCCCGCTACAACGTGTTCACGCTGACCTCGCCGAATCGCGTGGTCATCGACATCTACCGCTAGTCAGGGCGGATCTCGCGCCGCTCCCGGACCGCCCTGCCCTGTGAGGTGGTTGCCCCGGACAGGCAGCGGGTCGTTGCTCTCACCGTGCCGTTGACCGACGCGCAGTGGGCGCGCATAGATCTCTTGCTGCCGGACCGGAGACCGAAACGGGGTGGCGGTGGAGGGAGTACCGGCAGGTGCTCGACGCCATCGTGTGGAAGTTCCGGACCGGGGCGCCCTGGGTGCGCCTGCCGGTCCTGGAAGGGCGTCGACACCCGACTGCGGAACTGGGCCGTCGACCCTGGTTCTCTGCGTGGACGAGAAGTCCCGGATCCAGGCCCTGGACCGGTCCCAGCCGGTCCTGCCGATGATGCCCGGTGTTCCCGAACGCCGCAGCCACGACTACGTCCGTTGCAGGACCACGATCCTCATGGGGCCCCTGGGTCGCCACCGGCAAGGTCATCGGCTCCCTCCACCGCCGCCACCGGGCAGCGGAGTGCAAGAAGTTCCTCACGAGGCCGGACAAGGAGGTCCCGGCCGATCTCCAGGTTCGTCTGATCTTCGACAACTACGCGGCCCACAAGACACCCGACATCAAGAAGTGGCTGTCGGCCCGTCTCCGGTTCCACCTGCATGTCACCCGGACCGGCGCGTCGTGGCTGAACCTGGTCGAGCGGTGGTTCGCCGAACTCACTCAGAAGAGCTCAAGCGCGGCGTCCGCCGCTCCGTCCAGGCCCTCGACCTCGACCTCGGCCACGTTCTCGCCGAGCCGCACCTCGCCGAGCCGCACCTCGCCGAGCCGTGTCCGCCACCCCCTCCACCGCCGTCGCGCCGCGCCGTCATCCGGAGAGGCCCCGGGCCGCCCGCACCGCGCCGGCCGTCCAAGTGTCAGATCGAGCCAGTTCGCCAATGCGCACAAAGCCGTGCTCGGGGAGGAATTCGCCTGGCGGGAGGCCGGGTTCCACGCCCCGGCGCCTCCGCGCCGGGCACGTCCCGCGCGCCAGAACCCCTGGTGCGAGCCTCCGAGGGCGTCCGACCCCGACGTGGCTCGGCACTGCGGCCGACGGCCTGACGGCGGCATGAAAACGACCAGAACTGGGTCGGGGACCGATATCCGGGATGGGTAACGTTCGCCGGACGGAGAGTCATCTGCACGGGGGCGAGGTGGGGGAGCTGAGCGGGATCACGGTCCATCTGCCGAGGAGCGGCGGCGGTGCCGAAGGGACGCACTGCGGTGACCCGGTGACGTTGCGGCTCCTTCCGGGGGAAGTGGCGCGCTTCGGGAGGGGATCGGCGACGACCCCTGTCGAACTGCGCCTCCACGACGAAGCCGTCTCCCGGCTGGCCGGTGAGATCCGGGTGACCGACGACCACTGGCAGCTCACCAACCACAGCGTGACCCAGAGCTACCTGGTGGAGAACCCGGAGGGTGCGGGAGAGTACGTGCGGGTCTCGCCGCGGCGGGCAGGCGCTCCCATTCCCTTCGAGTTCTCCCGTGTGGTGCTGCCCACCCGCCGTGGCACCACCGTCGCCTTCCAGGTCTTCGCCTCCGACCACGTCTACCTGGACCCCGACAGCATGACGGGCCACTGGGGCAGCCGCACCGTCACGGCCTACTCGCTGGACGAGACGGCCCTCTACTTCCTCGTCCTGGTCGCGCTCTGCGAGCCGAGACTGCGTGACGAGTCGCCGGTCGCCGTGCCGACCACCCCGCAGATCGTCGAGCGGCTCAGGGGGCACGCGGCGTGCGGCGGAACGTTGACAGCGCGCGCCGTCAGCTCGCACATCGACTACCTCGCCGAGGAGAAGGTGCGCATCAGCGCTCCGGCCGAGAACGGATCCGGGGGAGCGCGTCGCAACGGAAAGCGCGAGGCCCTTGTCGGGATCGCCCTGCGCTTCGGTCTCGTACGGGAGGAGCACCTGGTGCTTCTGCCGTCCCGGACCACGACCCGGGTCCAGGACCTGAGGACGGGCCGTTGACGGGACGTGGCCGGACGGAGTACACCGACCGCCTCCGCCGCACCAAGCCCTCCGGGTGCGACGGCTGCCCGTACGGCACCGGGCTCAGGGGGGCGCGGTGGTCCGCGCCGGTGCGGACGGGGGACCGGAGGGGGAGACGGTGCGGGGCCGGGGCGACACATCGGGAAGTGACGGTACGGAGCTGCTTCCGCGTGGTTACCGGTTCGGTGACTGGGAGGTCACCGAGCCACTCGCGTCCGGCGGCTGGGCGACGGTGTACGCGGGCCGCCCGGCCGGCTGCTCGGCCGTGGGGCCGGCAGAGGTCGCCCTCAAGTTCCTGCCGACCGCGGGGCTCGCACCACGCCAGGCCAGGAAGGTCGCGGAGAGCGCCCGGCGGGAAGTCGAACTGGCCCGCCGGGCAGGCCATCCCCGGCTGATCCGCCTGCTGGACGCCGTCGTGGTCAGCGATCCGGACCGTGCCTTCCTGGACGGTGCGATCGTGCTGGTGATGGAGCGGGCCGCGCGCAGTCTGCGGGATCTGTTCGACACCGGAGTGGCGGAGGATGACGTTCCCCGGCTGTTCGCCGAGATCTGCGAGGGCCTGGCCCATCTGCACGGCAGCGGCTGGGTGCACGGTGACCTCAAGCCGGAGAACATCCTGCTGATGGCCGACGGCGCGCTGAAGCTCTCGGACTTCGGGCTCGCCACCGAACTGACCGGCACCGACGGCACCCACGGGTATGCGCCGCCGATGGGCACCCTGGACTACCTCCCGCCCGAGCGTAGGCACGCCCCGCTCGGTGAGCGCGGGGTGGAGATCCGGCCCAGTGCCGACATATGGGCCCTGGGCATCATGGTCCACGAGGCGTTCACGTCCGGCGCCTCGCCGTTCCCCGGTGCGACCCCCATGGCGCGCGGCGCGGCGGTACAGGAGTACGCGGACGGGCGCGCACCGCTACGGATCGACGCCGCGGTGCCGCCGTTCTGGAGGACCCTGGCCGTCGACTGCCTGGCCCCGACCCACGCGGAGCGCTCCGCATGCAGCGCGGAGAGCCTCCTGGCGCGTATCACCGCAGGTGCGCCGCCAACCCGCCACGTCGCTCGGCGTGGGGGCGCTCGGGCCGTTCCGGTCACCGTCGCGGTGTGCGCCGTGGCCGCGACGGTCTGGCCGCTCGCCGTCGGCGACACGACACCGCGAGACGCGGGTGAACCAGCTGGTGTGGTCAGGGTGTTCAACGCCGACAACGACTGCCGCGACCGGGCGGACCGGAATCCGCAGTGCAGTCTCGGCCTGGCGATCGACCCCCTTCAGCCGTACACCGTCGACAACGTCGTACCGACCCGGGTGTGGCAGGGCGACGTCCTCGCCGTCGACTGCCGCCTCCTGAGGGGAGTGCCGATCATCGACGAGTCGGACGCCAGTTCCACGCAGTGGTACCGGGTGCGTCTCCCGGCCGGCTCCTCCCGTTCCTCGGCCTGGCTGCCCGCCGTGCGCACCACGGACCACCCCCGGGTTCCCGACTGTCCACAGCCCACGCTCTCCCCGTGAGTGTCGGAGACCGCGTCCAGGGTGTCACTCCGGATCGTTCCGGATGCCCTGCCGGGCAGCCCCACGGCTAGCTTGCGGACCGACAGCCACCGGACGGAAGAGGAAACAGCCCATGCGCGGCACGCGTTCGTTCCTGATCGGCGGGACCCTCGCCCTCGCCTCACTCGCCCCCCTCGCCCTGCCGGCGGGCACGGCCATGGCCGACGCGAGCGGCTCCGCGGCTCCCGCGCTGGTCGCCGACTCCACCCAGACCTTCCGCAATCAGGCCACGAACCGCTGCATGGACGACACCGACGACGGATTCCGCACGTGGACCTGCAACGGAAGCACTCCGCAGCTGTGGGACGTGAAGGTCTGGGGCGACGGGACCCGCCAGCTGCGCAGCGTCAACACGGGCCGCTGCGTCGAGGACTCCGACAACGGCTTCCGCACCGTGGGCACGTGCGGCTCCAGCCCCGAGCAGAGCTGGTGGATCCAGGTCTGGGGGGACGGCACCGTCCGCTTCCAGAACCAGGCGACGCTGCGGTGCATCGACGACAGCTCTCTGGGCTTCCGCACCTGGCCGTGCAACGACACCGCGTTCCAGAGCTGGATCTGATGCTTACTCGCCCAGCAGTGCCCCCGTTCCGCAGAGCCATTCCCCCCGGAAGGAGCACTCAGGTGCACGGCTCGACCCGACGACGCACGGTGTGGAGATCGGCGGTCCTCCTGGTCGTGGTCGCTGCGACCGGTCTCGGCACCCCGGCCTTCGCGCAGAGGGCTGGCGACCTGCCGGGCCCTCTCGGGAACACCGCGCCGGCCATGCTGTTCTGCGACATACCGGCGAACCGGGACATCGCGGTGACCCGCAAGGTGTACGAGGTCGGCCAGCGCCGCGGCGTGTCCGACAAGGTGATGCTCGCCGGCTTCGAGACGGGCTGGGTCGAGTCCCGCATGAACAACCTGGCGTGCGGAGACCGGGACTCCCTCGGCGTCTTCCAGCAGCGGCCCTCGATGGGCTGGTGCGAACCCGCCCAGTGTCTCGACGTCGACTTCGCGGCGAACAAGTTCTTCGAGGTGGCCCAGCAGATGGAGCCCGACTGGGACACCGCGGGAGAGCTCGCCCAAGCCGTCCAGCGCTCCGCGTACCCGGAGCGCTACCCGCAGGCGGAGGGCTACGCCCGGGAGCTGATGGGAGAGGCCTTCCAGCCCTACGGCACGATCGGGGCGAAGTACGCCGAACTGGGCGGTCCCGGCGGGCCGCTCGGCCGTCCGCTCCGCGCCGAGGAGGACTCCTCGCTCGGCGGTCGCTTCCAGCTGTTCCAGAACGGGATCGTCCTCTGGCATCCGGATGAGGCGCACGCGGTCCACGGGGACATCCTCACGAAGTTCTGGGACACCGACGCGGAGCGGCGCTGGGGTTTCCCGACGACGGAGGAGGCGGACGCGGCCCAGGCTCCCGACGGCACCCGGGGCCGCTATCAGTTCTTCGAGCGCGGCCTGTTCCTCTGGTCCGCGCAGACCGGTGCCCACACCGTCCACGGCGCGATCTACGACGCCTTCCACGCCGCGGGGCACGAGACGGTGCTCGGCTACCCGCTGACCGACGAGACCGACGAAGCCGGCGGCGGCAAGGCGCAGAGATTCCAGAAGGCCACGATCCACTGGAACGCGGACCGCGGCACCTGGATCACCGACAACTAGCCCCCTCGCCCGCATCGTCACGTCCGACCAGGAGGTCGTGTTGAGCAAGTACCACTCCACCCGCAGGAACATCCTGAAGGCCGCAGGCGGCCTTTCCACGGCCCTGGCGCTCGGTGCCGGCGGCGTCCTCGCGACCGCCACGGCGGCGAGCGCCGCCGGCGACGGATTCGGGCTCCACGTCGTCGACCACGACGAGAACGATCCCCGCATGAAGTACTACCGGTTCCAGACCGCGGCGATCGGCTGGAACCCCGGCGTCAACGTCCTGCTCCCCGACGGCTACGCCACCAGCGGCCGTAGCTACCCGGTCCTGTACGTGTTCCACGGTGGCGGCACGGATCAGGACTTCATCACCTTCGACCGGCTCGGCATCCGCGCCTGGACCGCGGGCAAGCCGGTCATCGTGGTGATGCCCGACGGCGGCCACGCGGGCTGGTACTCCAACCCGGTCAGCTCCAACGCCGGCCCGCGGGACTGGGAGACCTTCCACATCGCGCAGCTGATCCCGTGGATCGACGCGAACTTCCGCACCTTCGCGGAGTACGACGGCCGCGCGGTCGCCGGGTTCTCGATGGGTGGCTTCGGCGCGCTCAAATACGCGGCCAAGTACTACGGCCACTTCGCCTCGGTGAGTGCGCACTCCGGCCCGGCCAGCCTGCGCCGCGACTTCGGCCTGGTCACCCACTGGGCCAACGCGTCCTCCGCCGCCCTGGATCTGAACGGCGGCACGGTCTACGGGGCTCCGCTGTGGGACGAGGCCCGGGTCACCGCCGACAATCCCGTCGAGCGCATCGAGAGCTACCGGAACAAGCGGGTCTTCCTGGTCGCCGGCACGAGTCCCGACCCGGTCAACTGGTTCGACACCGTCAACGAGAGCCAGGTGCTCGCCGGTCAGCGCGAGTTCCGGGACCGGCTGGGCCAGGCGGGCATCCCCCACGAGTGGCACGAGGTGCCCGGCGGGCACTTCGTCCGGCCCGATCTCTTCCAGCGCGACCTCGACGGGGTCGTCGCACGGCTCCGCAAGGCCTGACGCGCAGGGCGGTGGAGGATCCGGCGCTGCGAAGCGGACCGAAGCGGCCCGTACCCGGCGCCCCGCCCCGCCCTCCCCCTTCCCCCGGGTCCACGCCCGGTCCCCCCACTCACACGGAGGATCGACATGTCCACCCCCTCTCAGCCGGAGCGCCGCGCCGCCAGTCGCCGGTCCACGCTCAAGGCGGGCATGGGCTTCGCCCTGGGAGCCGGCCTGCTCGGCG
Source organism: Streptomyces sp. NPDC055962 (assembly GCF_042270185.1). Lineage (NCBI taxonomy): Bacteria > Bacillati > Actinomycetota > Actinomycetes > Kitasatosporales > Streptomycetaceae > Streptomyces > Streptomyces sp. NPDC055962. The sequence continues at coordinate 114,796 of NZ_JBHJYN010000012.1, read as the reverse complement.
CGACCCCCGGCGTGGCGGCCGCTCGCGACCGGTCCGCCTCGCCGGCCGGTGCGGCTGCGCAACTGCGGCAGACCGGCGCCCCGTTGTGCGAACAGCCCGGCGACTCGGCCGCCGCACAGGGCCTCGGCTCCGGTGACCTGGCGATCCCGTACCACAGGGAGCACGACAACACCTGGGGCTATGTGTTCGGCGACGCGTTCGGCGGAATCGCCCAGGCCGAACCGTACCTGGGGTCTCCGGTGATCCTGAACCAGTCACGATTCGACGCCTCAGGCCAGACCCCGATCTCGTTCTCCTGGGCGCTGCCCACCGCCGGTGCCGCCCGCCAGTGCTTCGACTACGCGCACTGGGCGGACAACGGGCACGGCTTCGAGATCTCCCGCATCCCCAACGACTGCATCGAATTCGGCGGGCGCACCTACATCCAGTACACATCGGTGGCCCTGTGGGAGAACATTCCGGCCGGATACGACGGCTCGCTGATGTCGGGCGTCGCGTACTCGGACGACCACGGCGTGACCTGGCAGGACTACCCGTACCACTGGGCGGGTGACACGCAGGGGTCGAACCAGTCCATGTACGGGATGTGGTCGTTCGCGGGAATCGACCCCGACGGCTGGCTCTACATCTTCTCCAAGCGCTGGAACGGCACACATGTGAACACCGCCGACGGCGGCGCGATCCAGCTGTTCCGCATCCGGCCGGACCAGTTCCGCGCGGGCAATTTCGGTGCCCAGGAGAACTGGGCCTTCCTGGAAGGCCGCTGGCAGTGGACGACGGCGGCGGCACCGTCGATCATGCTGTCCGGGAACAGGATCGGGGAGTTCTCCGTCAAGAGGATCGGCAGCACGTACTGCATGAGCTACTTCGACGTGGACGACTACGCGATCTGCACGCGCACGGCGCCGCGACCGGACGCCGTCTGGACCGCTCCCAAGCCCCAGATCGTCGGTGACGGCCTCCCTCCGCACCACTGGGGGAAGCCCCAACTCCCCTTCCTCTACGGTGGATACATCCACCCGGGCAGTGCGAGCGCGACGTCCCTGACCTTGATCGCCTCGCAGTGGCAGTCGGCGAACCACGGGAAGACGCCCTACCGCGTCCTCCAGTACGACGGCATCCGCCCCTGAGGTTCCCGGTCACCGGCAGGCGTCATCGCGTACCGGCGCGGTGATGCCCGCCGTGGCCGACGTCCACGGCGGTCGCAGCGACTCTCCCCGAACACCCCGACGCGTCGTGTGACCACATCAGGGCGGTCCCGCGCCCGGGCCGCCGGCGACGACCCGCACGGGCCCGGGAGGTCACGGCCTCACCAGGCCGCCCACCCACCAGTCGTGCGGCGTGCCGTCGTTGGCGATGCTGCGACGGTGCAGTGTCCCTTCGACGGTGAAGCCGAGCTTCTCGGCGACGGCACGCGAGCCGGTGTTCCCGGCCATGGCCCACCACTCGATGCGGTGGACGTCGAGGGTCGCCCAGCCCCAGTCGCACAGGGCCCGAGCGGCCTCCACCGAGTACCCGCGTCCGCGTTGTCCGGCAGCCGCCCAGTAACCGAGCTCCCAGACGCCGCGACTGACGAGGGCCAGGCAGTACGAGCCGACCAGCGCGCCGGTGTCCTTGCGGAACGCGCCGAGGGTGTAGTCCCTGTCCGCGGCCCACTGGGCGGGCAGCTTCTCGCCGACGAGCTTCTCCGCGTCCGCGCGCCCGAACGGCACCGGCACCGGAGTGTAGAACTGGATGTCCTCGTCCTGGCAGGCTTCGTGCACGGCATCCACGTCGACAGGTGTGAAGGCCCTCAGCACCAGACGGTCGGTCTCAAGAGTCACTGGATCCATCGCGGCAGTATGGCCACCATCAACAGGCGGCGACCAGTGAATATCCCGTCCGCTCACCACCCGTCACGACACTCCGGTCCGGTCAGCAGCCGTCCCCGGCACCCTGGGACGAGGTGACGCGGGGCCGGCACCGTCCCCGTCCGCCGGCCTTCCTCCGACGATCCGGTCGGCCGTCGCCGGCTGACGGCCGACCGAGCGGAGCGGGTCCTTCCCGGGCTCACCTGGAGGAGGCGGCGAAAGTGATGTCGCGGTGGCCGAGGGACACCGTCCACGACCGGTTCGCCGCCTCCGGGGCCCGGCATTCCCCGAAGCGGGCATCACCCGGGCAGGAACGTCACCTGGGGCGCCCCCGTGCGCGGATGGACCGAGATCTCGCTGGTCACCTGGTACACATCGGCCAGCAGTCGGGGTGTGAGGACCTCGGACGGCGGGCCGCAGGCCACGATCTCGCCCTCGTGCAGGACGTGGAGGCGGTCGCAGTAGTAGGCGGCGAGGTTCAGGTCGTGCAGGGCGAGGAGGACGGTCGCCGGCAGGCGGCGCAGTATGCCGAGCACGTGCAACTGATGCCGGATGTCCAGGTGGTTGGTGGGCTCGTCGAGCACGAGGAGAGCGGGCTGCTGGGCGAGGGCCCGGGCGATGAGGACGCGTTGGCGTTCACCGCCGGAGAGCCGGTCGAAGGGGCGTTCGGCGAGGTGGGTGACATCCACCGCGGAGAGGGCGTCGTCGACGAGGGCGGTGTCCTCCGCCGTGTCGCCGTCGAGCAGCCGCTTGTGGGGGGTACGCCCCATGGCGACGACGTCGCGGACGGCGAGGTCGAAGTCGGCCGCCGAGTCCTGGACCACCGCGGCGACGGTGCGGGCCAGCAGGCGTACGGGCATGGCCCAGGCATCGGTGCCGTCGACGCGGACCGTGCCCGCGGCGGGACGCAGGACCCGGTACACGGCGCGCAGGAGGCTGGACTTGCCGCTGCCGTTGGGGCCGACCAGACCGATCACCTGGCCGTCCGACGCGGTGAGGGAGATGTCGCGCACCAGGTGGCGGGCGCCTGCGGTGAGGGTCAGATTCTCGACGGACAGGTCGGCGGCGGGGTTCATACGGCTCCTCCGCCGGTCGCGCGCCGGGCGTCCCTGCGCATCAGCCACAGGAAGAACGGCCCGCCGCAGAGCGCGGTGAGCACACCGACCGGAATCTCCAGGGGGGCGGCGACCGTGCGGGCCGCGATGTCGGCCCAGATCAGGAACACCGCGCCGGCGAGGGCGGCCGCAGGCAGTACCCGGCGGTGGTCGCCGCCCACGAACAGACGCACCGTGTGAGGCAGTATCAGACCGACGAAGCCGATCGGTCCGGCCGCCGCGACCAGCACTCCGGTGACCAGGGAGAGCAGTACGAACATCCGGGCCCTGAAGCGGGCCACGTCCAGGCCCATGGTGGTCGCGGCCTCCTCACCGGCCAGCAGCAGGTTGAGGTTGCGTGACTGGACCAGGAGGACGCCGATGCCTGCCGACACGGCCAGGACCGGGAGCAGGAGCGTGTCCCGGTCGACGCCGCCCAGGCCGCCGAGGGTCCAGGCGAGTACGGCCCGGGCCTCGTTGCCCCGGTCCGTGGTGAGCAGCAGCAGGTCCAGGACGGCGGTGAGCACCGCCGCGATCGCCACGCCGGACAGCACCAGCCGCGTGGAGGTGATGCGTCCTCCGGCGCGGGCGGTGACGTAGACGAGGACCAGTGCGCCGAGTGCGCCGGCGAAGGCGGCACCGGAGAGGGAGAGCGGTCCCAGGAAGCCCATGCCGAAGACGATGACCGTGACGGCGCCGAGGGACGCCCCGGAGGAGACCCCGAGCAGGTAGGGCTCCGCGAGCGGGTTGCGGATCAGTGCCTGCATCGCGGTGCCGACCACGGCGAGCCCGGCACCGGTCACCGCCCCCAGCAGGACACGGGGTGCCCGGACGTCGAGCACGATGGTCTCCCGCGCTCCCGACCAGCCGGCTTCCGTCCAGTCGGCTCCGAGCGCGTGCGTCACGATGCCCCAGACCTGGCCGGGTGGCACGTGGACCGAGCCGATGGCCAGCCCCGCGGTCGCGGACGCCACGAGCAGCGCGGCCAGCACGCCCAGTCCGCACGCGAAGGGCGCGCGGCGGCCCGGCGCGGGTCCGGACCTCTTTCCGGCGGACACGGGCCGACCGGCGGGTGCCCCGGTGGCGGCGGGCGTCACCGGAAGCTCTCCGGGTGCAGCCCCCGGGCCAGGTCGTCCACCGCGTACGCGGAGCGGATGCCGACCAGCGTCGCGGTCAGGGGCAGGACGACGAACCGCTTGTTCCTCACCGCGGGGACGTCGGCGAGGGCGTCCTGGGCGAGCAGGAACTTCTTCTTCTGCTCGACGCTTCCGGAGCCGGCGTAGTCGTAGACGGCGATGACCTCGGGGCGGCGTTCCACCACCTGCTCCCAGGAGACGTCACCGAAGACGTCGTCCAGATCGGCGAAGACGTTCCTTCCGCCGGCCAGCCGGATCAGGTCGGTGCCCAGCCCCTTCCCGCCCGCCGTGAACGCGCTCTTGTCTCCGCTGTCGTAGACGAAGACCGGCACATCCGGCCGGTCCTCGACGGCGGACTTCGCCTGGCCGACGCGGTCCTCCAGGTCGGAGACCAGTTTCTCGGCACGGCCGGAGACGCCGAAGATCTTGCCGATGGTGCGGACCTCGGCGTAGGTGTCCTCGACCGTCACCCGCTTCCTTCCGCAGTACTCGCGGTTGAGCTGCGTGTCGATCCCGGCGTCGGCGAACGCTTCCCGGGAGCGGCCTTCCTTCTCGGCGAAGGCACTGCCGTAGCCGCCGTAGACGAGGTCGGGTTCGGAATCGAGGATCTTCTCGAAGGACGGCTCGCGCCGGGCGAGTTCGGGTATCGCCTCGAAGTCCTTCCTCAACTCGGGCAGGACGGCCGAGTCGGGGAAGGCGGTGCCCACCATGCGGTCCTTCAGACCGAGGGCGAGCATCAGTTCGGCAGGATGCTGATGGATCGTGACCACCCGGGACGGCGGCCTCTCGTAGGTCGTCCTGACCCCGCAGTTGTCGATGGTGACCGGAAAGCCCTCCGGTGACGACGCCGTATCCGCGGGCTTCGCGGCGCTGCCGCCGGACGAGCCGCAGCCAGCGGTCAGCAGGGCGGCCGACAGGGCAAGGGCCGCGGCCGCGCCCCGCAGGGCCGGGTGCCGGCGGGCCGGGAAGGAACCCGCGCGGGCAGGGGTGGGCAAGGGATACACGTAGAGCCTCCTGGGGAGTCCGCGCTCCTCGGAACGGGCCCGCGACAGGCCAGTCTCCTGACTTCCGGCGGGTTCCTCTTCTGCACACGGCGTACGGATGAGGACGGACCGCAGGTCACAGTGGCGGGACCGTGCCGGACTCACACCGGCTTCCTGATTCCCATCGCGGCGATGACCTGGCGATATTACGTTTCTTCGCGTCGCGGGCATAGTGCCCCCCTGCTGTCACCACAGCGAAAGGGTGGAAGTATGACCGGAGCAACAGGCGACTGCGGTCCGAGGAAGCCGGTGAGAATCCGGCGCGGTCCCGCCACTGTGATCGGCGAGCGAGCCCCGCACACGACCACTGCCCCCACGGGTGGGAAGGCGCGGCGCGAGCTTCGACCCGAGAGCCAGGAGACTCACGCGGTCGCCTCCTCGACGGACCACCGGGGCGGGTCTCCCCGGAAGAGAGGAACGATCCCGCATGCCTGCCCGCACCCTCCCGACCGGCCGCGAACCTGTTCCCTGCCGGATCGTCCTGTGCCGTGACTGCTGCTGCGGCACCCCGAAGGTGACCGGCGTGGACCACGCCGCCCGGACCGAGCGGCTGAGTGCCCGGGCGCCGGTCCGGTTCTGCGCCTGTCCGGACCTCTGCGAGCAGGCCGACGTCATCGTCGTGCAGCCCTCCGCCGAGGGCCCTGCGGTCGGCGCACGACCCGTCTCGCCGAGACTGGTCAACGATCCGGACGCCACCGAAAACATCGCCGCATGGGCCACGGCCGGCGGGCCAGGAGTCCTACCCCAGCCGGATGTTCCCGACCTCTGCACCCTCACACCGCCACGCCGGCACACGACCCCCCGGCCTTGACGACGGCAGCCCGGACCGAGAGGCAGGACCCGTGGACGACGCCCGCGCACCAGCCGCATCCGTCACCGCCGCGCTGCACGACGTGGCGGGGATCGGAGGCTTCTTCGCCCTCAGGATCGGTGGCGAGGACGACGGCTGGCATCCGCTCGCCCGCTCCTACGCGGAGGGCTTCAGCGACCTCGCCGAGGCCGTCGCCCGCCGCCACCACACCCCCGAAGCACGCATCGACGTCTCCGTCGCCCAGCTCGGACACGCCGCCCGCCTCTGGTCCCCGGCCCTGGCCTGCGTCGTACTCCACGGGATGGTCCCCGATCTGGAGGGGCTCCAGCGCGCCGACGACGGACCGGCCCTCAGGGTGCCCCGCCCCGCCGGCTGGTATGCCGACCGGCTCGGCGACGGTGCACCCCGTGCTCTCTACCAGCAGGTGACACGCCATCTGTCGGCACTGTCCGACGGACTGCGCGTCAAGGTCGCCCCGCGCCTGCTGGACGGCAACTCGGCGTCGGCCCTCGCCGGGGCGGCCCACGCCCTGCTTGCGGCACGCCCCGATGTACGCCGACCGCTCACCGCCCTGACGGCCACGCTCCTGGACACCGGACGACTGGCGGGCACGGGCGTGCTCACCGGACCCGAACTCGCCTTCCGCCGCCGGAGCTGCTGCCTCTACTACCGCGCGCCGCGCGGCTCGATGTGCGGAGACTGCGGACTGGCCGGGCGCCCGCGTGCATGAGCCGTGCGCGGCGCCGTCCCGAAGGGCAGGACCCAGGGCGACCGCCGGCGCGCCATGCTGCCCCGTCCCGGCCCTGCTGGCCGGCGCGATCGCCCTGCCGGCCCTGTCCGCACCAGCATGGAGGTTCGCAGCGAAGCCGGGCCCCGTCGAAGCCTTCGTTCCCGCGCTGATCTTCGCGATCCTCCTCGGGCCGTCCATGGACCACGAGGTGTTCCCCCTCTCCCGTTCTTCGGAGCCTTCGTCCTCAGCGACGACCGCATGCTCCAGCAGTTCGGGCTCCGCCCGGCCGTCGCCGTCCTGCTGGACGGCGTGGTCGTCCATCGGACAACGGGACTGCCTTCGCCCCGCACCACGGCGTGCGTTCCCCCGTACCGCACGCGGCGGCACCGGTCGGGGACGCGCCTGCCAGACTGCGTTCCATGACCATGCAGCCACGCCGGATCCTCGTCATCGGCATCGGATCGGGGGACCCCGACCATCTGACTCTGGGCGCGGTGAAGGCGCTGCGCCGCGCCGACGTCTTCTTCATCGTCGGAAAGGGGAACCACACGTCGTCGCTCACGGATCTGCGCCACCGCATGCTGGACGAGCACGCGCAGGCGCCGTACCGCGTGGTGGAGGTGGAGGACCCGAGCCGGGACCGGAGCCCGCTGGAGCGGGGCGACTACACCCGGGCCGTCCACGACTGGCGTACCCGTCGTGCGGACATCTTCGAGGACCTGATGCGCGACGAGATGACGGCCGAGCAGACCGGAGCCTTCCTCGTGTGGGGCGACCCGACGCTGTACGACAGCACGCTCGGGATCCTGGCCGACATCGAGGCCCGTGGGTCCTTCTCACCGGACGTCGAGGTCGTCCCCGGGATCAGCAGCGTCTCGTCGCTTGCCGCCCGGCACCGCATCCCGCTCAACCAGGTGGGCCGACCGGTCCACATCACACCGGCCCGCCGGATCTTCGACGTGGGACAGAACGACGACGGGGACATCGTCGTGATGCTCGACGCGCACGAGTCCTTCACCCGGATCAAAGGGGACCACGTCTGGATCTACTGGGGGGCCTACCTCGGAACCCCGGACGAGCTCCTGATCGCAGGGCCGCTCCCGGAAGTGTCGGACCGTATCAGGCGGTTGCGGGCCGAAGCGCGTGAACGGCATGGCTGGATCATGGACACGTATCTGCTGCGGATGGTGGAGCCGCAGGCGGGACCGGCCGGCCAGGAGTGACCGCGGGGCAGCGGACCTTCGGCCTTCGTGCACCCTCACCGCCCAGGCCCCCTGATGCGCTGCTGTCGCAGGTGTGCCATCAGGCGGAGGCGTGCTCGTCGAAGCCCGGACCCGGCAGTCCCTCGGCCGTGCGCCGTCCGGGCATCCTCCCCTCGAAGTGTGCTCGGGGCCGGGTTCGGCGTCGTCCGCCGGGCGCGGTCGCCGACGCCTGTGTCGTGCGGTGGCGCCCGTTCCGTGGCGACGTGCAGGCGCGGCGGTGCACCCCTGCGTGCCGGCGGTGCCGGCGCGTGTGCCTCGCACCCTGCTCAGCGCTGCGCCCCTGGGCGGGGCCGGACGCCTCGTGGACGTCCGGCCCCGGGACAGGAAGTCAGGCCTTCTCGGCGGCCAGGTCCGCGCGGACTTCGCGGGCGGCGGCGACGAGGTTCTCGAGCGAGGTCCGGGTCTCGGGCCAGCCGCGGGTCTTCAGGCCGCAGTCGGGGTTGACCCACAGCCGCTCCGCGGGGATGGCCTCGAGTCCCTTGCGGAGGAGGGCCACCGCCTCTCGGATGCTCGGGATGCGGGGTGAGTGGATGTCGTAGACTCCGGGGCCCGCCTCGCGAGGGTAGCCGTGCTCGGCGAGTTCGTGGGCGACCTGCATGTGGGAGCGGGCGGCCTCCAGGCTGATGACGTCGGCGTCGAGGTCGTCGATGGCCTCGACGATGTCGCCGAACTCGGCGTAGCACATGTGGGTGTGGATCTGGGTGTCCGGGCGCACACCGCTGGTGGTGAGCCGGAAGGATTCGGTGGCCCATGCGAGGTAGGCGGCGTGGTCGGCGGTGCGCAGGGGCAGGGTCTCACGCAGGGCCGGTTCGTCGACCTGGATGACCGAAGTCCCCGCGGCCTCCAGGTCGTTCACCTCGTCGCGCAGAGCGAGGGCGACCTGGCGGGCGGTGTCACCGAGGGGCTGGTCGTCGCGGACGAAGGACCAGGCGAGCATGGTGACCGGTCCGGTGAGCATGCCCTTGACGGGTCGTCCGGTCAGTGACTGGGCGTAGGAGGTCCAGCGCACCGTCATCGGATCCGGGCGGGAGATGTCGCCGGCGAGGACCGGCGGGCGGACGTAGCGGGTGCCGTAGGACTGGACCCATCCGTGTCGCGTGGCCAGGTAGCCGGTGAGCTGCTCGGCGAAGTACTGGACCATGTCGTTGCGTTCGGGCTCGCCGTGCACGAGGACGTCGAGGCCGGCCTTCTCCTGGAAGGAGATCACTTCGGCGATCTCCGCTTCGATCCGCTGGTCGTACCTGATGGTGTCGATCCTCCCGGCGCGCAGGTCGGCACGGGCCGCCCGCAGCTCACCGGTCTGCGGGAACGAACCGATTGTGGTCGTCGGCAGCAACGGCAGGGCGAGGTGGGCGCGCTGGGATGCGGCCCGCTCCGGATAGGGCTGGGACCGGCGGCCTTCCGCGTCGGTGACGGCGTCGGCCCTGGCCTGTACCACCGGGTCGTAGGTGACCGGGGAGTCGGCCCGGGAAGCGAGGTCGGCCCGATTGGCGGCGATCTGCTGGGCGATGGCGTCGGTGCCCGCGGTGAGCCCCGCGGCGAGAGTGACGACTTCCTTCGTCTTCTGCCGGGCGAAGGCGAGCCAGCGGAGGATCTCGGGATCGATGTCGCTTTCCGGCTCCGTGTCGAGAGGCACGTGCAGCAGGGAGCAGGAGGCGGCGACGTCGACCTGGTCGGCGAGTCCGAGCAGGGTGCCCAGTGTGGCGAGGGACTTCTCGTAGTCGTTGATCCAGATGTTGCGGCCGTTGACGACGCCCGCCACCAGGCGCTTGCCGGGGAGGCCACCGGCGGCGGCCAGGTCCTCGACGTTTCCGGCGGCCGACTCGGTGAAGTCGAGGGCGAGGCCCTCGACCGGGGACTTGGCCAGGACCGGCAGGGCGTCGCCGAGGCGGTCGAAGTACGAGGCGACCAGCAGGCGCGGCCGGTCGGTGAGGCCGCCGAGCTCACGGTAGGCGCGGGCGACGGCGTCGAGCTCGGCAGGGGTGCGGTCCTGGACGAGTGCGGGCTCGTCGAGCTGCACCCACGCGGCGCCCGCCGCGCGGAGGTCGGCGAGGACCTCGGCGTAGACGGGAAGGAGCCGGTCCAGCAGGGTCAGCGGTTCGAACTCGACGTCGACGCCGGGGGCGGGCTTGGCGAGCAGCAGGTAGGTGACGGGGCCGACGAGTACCGGGCGGGGGGTGTGACCGAGGGCGAGGGCCTCCCGGAACTCGGCCACCTGCTTCGCGGAGTCGGCGCAGAAGACGGTCTCCGGGGCGAGTTCGGGGACCAGGTAGTGGTAGTTCGTGTCGAACCACTTCGTCATCTCGAGGGGGGCGATGTCCTGGTTGCCCCGGGCCATCGCGAAGTAGCCGTCGAGTGCGTCGGCGCGGACGGCCGCGCGGTGCCGTTCGGGGACGGCGCCGACCATGACACTGGTGTCCAGGACATGGTCGTAGAACGAGAAGTCGCCGGACGGCACCTCGTGGATGCCGGCCTCGGCCAGCTGCCTCCAGTTCGAACGGCGCAGACCGGCCGCGGTCTCCCTGAGGGCGTCGGCGCTGACGCGGCCCTTCCAGTAGCCCTCGACGGCCTTCTTCAGTTCACGGTCGGGACCCTGGCGGGGGTAGCCGTACACGGTGGCTCGTGCTGCCGCGGCTGCGGGCTTCGCTGTCACGGAACTCTCCTTCGCGAGATGTGTCCTGGACATCCCGGGGACGGGACGTGGACGCGAAGGGACGACCGATCGGACGGGTCACGCCGGGAATGCACCGTGCGTGCCGCTCGATATGTGCGCCGACCCGCCCACGAGGTCACCGGGATCTCCGCACGCGACCGGTCGCGTGCGGGCAACGGGCAGGTCTTCGGACTCGCGGGCACGGGCGTCTCCGAAGAGGCGTCCTCCTAGTGGCCGTCGCTTCCCAGACCCTCCCGGGGCCAGTGCGTATGACGGCGTTCGTTCCCACTCACCGCTGCGGGGCAGTCCCGGATTCCCACCGGGTTCCCTCTTACGACGCATCCCGTCTGGCGGACGGGGGCGAACCAGCTGCACCCGACACCCTACGGGGCGGACGGAATGCGTACACCCCCGCCCACGATCCGGGACGGCCGGGCTGCTGGTCCGACCGCACCGTGGGGTGAGGAGCGGGGACAGAACCGTTCCGCTCACCACCCCTCCACGGCAGCGCGGGTCTCAGCCCCGCTCGTACGTGCCCGCGCCCGGTTTCCGGCCGGGCAGACCTGCCCCGACCATGCGCGTGAGCAGCGGTGGCGGGGCGTACAGAGGCTCCTCGGACTCGTCGTGGAGCGACAGGGCGAGGGAAGGAACGGCCGTGTCGAGCAGGGTGTTCACGACGGACCCCGCCCGTTCGGCGGAGAGAACCACGGTCGTGGCGAGCGGCGTCGCCACGGGCACCTCCGGGCGCGGCGAAGATCTCCGTTGCCGCCTCGGCCGCCGAACCGATCGATGGTCAGTGCGCAGACACCATGGGCCGGACCACGGGAATCATCAGGCGGCCCGGACCGTAGGGCCCGCCGTCGGTGTCAGCGCGGCGAACTCCAGTGGTGCGGACGGGTCGACCGACACGTCGAGCGGGGCCGGTTCGGCGCCGGAGCGGACCAGCAGGTCGCCCACCGCGGCGATCATGGCGCCGTTGTCGGTGCAGAGCGTCATGCGCGGCACGCGCAGCTCGATGCCGGCCGCAGCGCACCGTTGTCCGGCCAGCGCGCGGAAGCGGGAGTTCGCGGCCACGCCGCCGACGACGACCAGGGTCTTCACGGCGTGGTCGCGGCAGGCACGGACGGCCTTGCGGGTGAGGACGTCGGCGACGGCTTCCTGCAGGGCGGCCGCACCGTCGGCGATCGACGGTTCCTCGCCGCGCAGGCGGTGCTGCTCCACCCAGCGGGCGGCGGCCGTCTTGAGTCCGGAGAAGGAGAACGCGTACGGGTCGTCGCCGGCCTTGCTCAGGGGGCGGGGGAAGACCACGGCCTCCGGGTCGCCCGTCCTCGCGGCATGGTCGATGGCGGGCCCCCCGGGGTAGGGCAGGCCGAGGATGCGGGCGACCTTGTCGAAGCATTCACCGGCGGCGTCGTCGAGTGTGTCGCCCAGGTGCGGGATCGGCTCGCGCACCAGGTCCCGGACCAGGAGCAGCGAGGTGTGGCCGCCGGAGACGATCAGCACGACGCACGGCCGGGGCAGCGGGCCGTGTTCCAGCGTGTCGGCCGCGACATGCCCTGCGAGGTGATGCACGCCGTACAGCGGGACGCCTGCCGCATAGGCGAGGGATTTCGCTCCGGCGAGGCCGACCTGGAGGGCACCGGACAGGCCGGGGCCGGTGGTGACGGCCACCGCGTCGATCTGTCCGAGCCGCATCCCTGCCTCGGCCAGAGCCTGCCGCACGACCGGTGTGAACGCCTGGAGGTGGGCGCGCGAGGCGATCTCGGGCACCACGCCGCCGAAACGCGCGTGCTCCTCCATGCTCGACGCCACCACGTGGGCCAGCAGCCTTCCGTCCCGCACGATGCCCGCGCCGGTCTCATCGCACGACGACTCGATCCCCAGCACCACCGGTGCACCCACCACGGCCTCCTTCTGCATGCATATTGCTCTTGCAATATATGTGCAACAAGGCTCTGCTGGTGGACCGGGTGTTCAGCGCGCCGGAACGGGAGGGACGGTCAGGGGTGCCGGGCCACCGCCAGCGGTCAGGAGTGTGGCGACGCCGACCGATGCGTTCACCGGCCGCCCCGGGCGGCAGTGCGAACTCGGCACCGCGCAGGAGGCTCAGCGGCCGGTCCGGCCGGCGACCGCGGCCAAGGCGTCCTTGACCTCCTGTGCCACACGGGCCGCGTCCTCGGGGTCGTTCACCACGTCGGTCTCGGTCATGTCGATGACGAGGACCTCGCTGGCCGAGTAGTGCTGGTGCACCCACGCGTCGTATCCCGACCACAGCGTCCGGTAGTACTCGACCAGGCTGTCGTCCTGCTCGAAGTCACGTCCCCGCAGCCCGATGCGGTGCAGGACCGTTTCGAAGTCCGCCTTGAGGTAGACCATGAGGTCAGGAGCCTTGCGGTAGGGCAGGCCGTCGATCTCTCGCATCATCTCGTCCAGCAGTCCCTCGTACACCTGCAGTTCGAGCGAGCTGATCCGGCCCAGATCGTGGTTGACCTTGGCGAAGTACCAGTCCTCGTAGATGGACCGGTCGAGGACGTTGTCGTCCTGCTTGTACGCCTCCTTGATCGACGCGAACCGGGTCCTGAGGAAGTACAGCTGGAGGAGGAAGGGGTAGCGCTTGGCCTGGATCTCCTCGGGGCTCGCGGTGTAGAAGAGCGGAAGGATCGGGTTGTCTTCCACGCTCTCGTAGAAGACCTTGCTGCCGAGCTCTTTGGCCAGCAGTTCGGCCACGCTGGTCTTGCCGATCCCGATCATGCCTCCGACGCAGATCACGGACATACCTCGTTTCTCCCTGGGCGTCTTCTGTCTGTGGGCAGGTGGGCACCTCACGCCACTGGGACGCACGTGATTCCCGAGGTCTTCATGATCAGCGCCACGCGGCCCGTCCGGACCACGGTTCCGGAACGGTCCGATGTCCTGACCGGCGCGACCGCTCTGCGGCCGTGGCGCAGGAAAGCGAGCCACAGGCACCACATCCGACGTGAATCCTAAAGGATGGTCCACCCTGGGTCGGTCCGTGCTGCGCGCTGCTCACCAGGCGCGATTCCGGAGCTCCGGTGAGGTGGGGGCGCCGTCCGGAACGTCGGCCGGGGACGCGCGCGCGGCCGTCGGCGGCGCGGAGGCGACGAGCGGCGGTGCCCGGGCGCCGGCTCGTCCGCCTGGCCACCGTCCATCTGTGGGCCTGTAGTTTTCCGGCCCTTTTGTGATGACGGAGGCATGACATGTCCGGGTGGAGGGGCATAGTCCTGACGCCCAGGAAGAACCTGCACCGGCCGGCCGGCCGATGCAGGTCATCCCCACTCTCGGATCCCCTTCGGAACCGAGTTCCCCCACGAGTGAAGGGACAGCAATGCCGCATTCCTTATGGTCGAGGGCAGCCGGCACCGCCGCCGCGATCGCCATGGCCACAGCAACGGCAGCGCACGCCGCACCCGCACCGGAGACGGACGGGACGAGGAGCGCCGCAGCGGTGGTGACACTCCGCTACGACGACAGCCGCGCAGTCGGCTGGGAGGCGGCGATCGCCGCCGGAGTCGCCTCGTGGAACCAGAACGTCGCCAACGTCAAGCTGGTCGAAGCCGCACCTGGCGCCCGCGCCGAGATCCAGATCGTCGCCACCACCGGCTGGCCGCAGGCGACGCTCGGTCCGGTGCGCCCAGGCGGACAGGTGCGTGTGGAGCTCGGCAGCCAGGCGGTGTCCGACGGCTACGACAAGACCCGCATCGCCGCCCACGAGATCGGACACAGCTTGGGCCTGCCCGACACCAAGCCCGGTCCCTGCACCCAGCTGATGTCGGGGTCGAGCGCCGGCACCGCATGCAGGAACGCCGTTCCGAACGCGACTGAACGCGGCCGTGTCGAATCCGCCTACGCCAACGGCTTCGCTCCGCTCCTGCCTTCCGCCGGACGCACCCTCGTGGACGCCGCCTACTGATCACTCCACCGGAGGGTGACCTCTGGGGACGGGTCTGCCCGGGTGCGCCCCTCGGGCGGGCCGGAGACCGCGGACACGCGCTCCGGCCCGCTCGGGCGCACGGCATCCGTCAGAGAACGTTTCCGCCCTCCACCTGCCGTCAGGCCGGGGCGATGCGGGAGATGCCGCCGGCTATGCCGAGGACGTACAGTTCGCCGTCGCAGCCCTGCACGAACGAGACGGTCTCGCCGCCGTTGACCCCGAGGTCGCTCACGCCGGTCACCTCGCCGTTCTCCATCTGCAGTGCACGGACGGTGCCGTCGCAGTAGTCGCTGAACACGTACTGACCCCGGAGGCCAGGAATGGCCTTCCCCCGGTAGACGTACCCGCCGACCACCGAGCAGCCCAGTCCGGTGCGGTCGTATTCGTGGATCGGACGCACATGGTTCGCGGGCTCCGTGCCACCCCGGAACGGATGAGTGCCCTCCATCTGGGACCATCCGTAGTTCTCACCACCCTCACTGTCCGCCGGGGCCCAGTCGATCTCCTCCCAGTCGCTCTGGCCGACGTCGCCGATCAGCAGGTCACCCGTGCCGGAGTCGAAGGAGAACCGCCACGGGTTGCGCAGCCCGTACGCCCAGATCTCACCCCTGGCGTTCGGCGTTCCGACGAAGGGGTTGTCCGACGGGATCGCGTACGGTGTGCCGCCGCGCGGGTCGATCCTCAACAACTTGCCGAGCAGCGTGTCGAGATTCTGCCCGTTTCCGTCCGGATCGCCACCGGAGCCGCCGTCGCCGAGGGCGATGTAGAGGTAGCCGTCGGGGCCGAACTTGATGTCACCGCCGTTGTGGTTCGAGTAGGGCTGAGTCTGAGTGAGAACGGTGCGCCGGGAATTCGGCTGGATCTTGCCGCCCCGCACCGCGAACTCGTCGACGGTACTGGTGCCTTCGAGGTCCGTGAACGAGATGTAGAAGTGCGCGAACTTCTTGTCGAAAGCGACGCCCAGGAGGCCGCGTTCGCCGTCGGTGGTCGTCTCTGCGGAGATGTCGAGGACGGGCTTTCCGAGTGTGCTGCCTTTGAGGACCCGTACCTTGCCTGCGCGTTCGGCTATCCAGACCGTGCCCCCGGGGCCTGCGGTCCCGGCGGTCGGATTCTGGGCCGTGGCCACCTTCTTGAGCGCGACCTTCGCCGACTGGCGTGGGGCGGCGGGCTCGTCGGCGGACGCCGTGGTCAGTGCGAGGGAAGCGACGAGGGCGATGGCGCCGATGATCGCCGAACTTCTGGTGCGAACTTTCACCGTGACCTCCTGGAGGCGGCGAAGGGGGACGTCACCCGTCTGTTCGGAACAGGGTCAGGTGGGTGTCGCCCGCGCCAGCGCGCAACCTGAGTGGGGGATGGTGCTACTGGCCACGGATGAGGATACGGGGACGACGACAGTTGGTATAGACCAAAACCCTGCCTGTCTGTTCTTCCTCCGTCCTCCGCCCCGCGACCTGCTCGGGGCCCACCCATCGGTCCGACGGCGCTCGAAGGGTCGTGGCGAGGGAACGAGGGGATGTCCGGTCTGCTTCCGGATCTGCGAGACGACGGATCCGGAAGCCACATGACTGGCCCGGCCTAGGGACGCCACTCGGGCCGATGGTCCGGGTGGTCGGCGTGTGCCTGCGCGAGGTGCCGTACCACCATGTCGACGGCCATGCGGTGCACGTCGTCCGCAGAGCGATGGGACGCGTCAGGAAGCTCTGCACCCGTCCCGGACGCCGTGTACCGCTCGAGCAGGCCCCGTGTCGCCTCGACCTGACGCAATACCTGTGCCGGGCCGTGCAGGGCGATGTGTTCGGCGCGGGCGGCGTCCTCGTCGGACCCGCCGACCTCCGGGCCCGCGGTGACCAGCGGGGGGACGTCGTCCTCCGCGGTGGCCGCGGAGTACACGCCGGTTCCCAGGGCCCGCCAGATCTCGCCCGTCCCGCCGGCGGAGACAGCTGCTGCGGCCTGCTCGTCGAGACGGGCTCGGAGAAAGTCGACCAGGTCGGCGGTCACGCCGGGCTCCCCGGCCGGTCGGTGGCTTCCCCGTCGTGGGGGTAGTCCCGGTGCTCGACATAGGGCGCGGCGAGCAGCCGAAGCTGGAACTCGGCGTTCCTGCCGTACGGCCCCGCGGTATCCAGGTACGGGACCACGGTGTCGTCGAGCAGCACGAGACGTGCTTCAGCGGCGGCGACGGAGAAGCGGGCGTGCTTGGCGGCGTCCTCGGGTTCGACACCGAAGCGATCGGGCTGGGTGACCACTACGTTGGCGGCGAAGCCGGCCTTCTCCAGCTCCTCGTTGAAACGTGCACGGACGAACGCCACCAGTTCGGCGGTCATGCGTAACTCCTCGGAGGGGTGGGCCTGGACCGTGTGAACGCCCTGACGCGCTTCCCGGTGTCCTCGCACGGGGCGGCCCCCAGGTCCCGGACAGCGCCCCGGCGGGCTTCGCGCAGGTCTCCCCGCAGGCCGCCCGGCTCATCGCGGGCGGCCTGCTCGAGGTGGTCCGTCTTGATCATGCAGGACTCCTGCGTTGCTCTGTCATCTTCCTCGACTGTCACGACAGCGTGGCCTTCGGCAGCAAGGATGGCCGTTGTGCCGTACGACGAGCAACTTCGGTGGGCGCCGGGGAACGCCGGATGGCGGCCCGGCGCCACCGGCGGGCGCCGCCACACACCGCAGCGCCGCCTCCAGCTCTTCCCGCTCGGCCTCCGTCCTCTGCGGCAGGGGAGGAGGGCTGCTGGAGGCCAGGTCCCGGGCACGCCGGTCACCGGCCGTGTATGACTGAGGAGTCCCTTCGAGACAGGGCGCCGCACCGGCAGCCTGGCCGACAGCAAGGATTCCTCGTGATCTGGAAAGTGGCGTTCGATGCCGGCCGTCCCGAGGGCGGCACCTGTTCCCATGTCGGGGACGAGCTGCCGGAGGTGGCTCCGGCCAGCTCATCAGGGTGCGAGGACTGCCTGCGCGAGGGCACCCGCTGGGTGCATCTGCGCTCCTGCCTGACCTGCGGCCATGTCGGCTGCTGCGACAGCTCGGTCCGGAAGCATGCCGCTGCGCATGCCGAGCACGCCCGGCATGCGCTGGCCCGGTCGCTGGAGAAGGGTGAGACATGGGCGTGGTGCTACGAGGACGACGTCTTCCTCACCCCCGACCGCGGCTGAGGACCGTGAGCAGGAGCGCCGGTCGTGATGCGTCGTCGGCCGGGCGCTGTCGCCGACGCCTCCGCCGGGCGGTGGCCGAGGGTGCCGCTGGTCAGGGGGCAGGGGCCATCGGCAGGGCTGTTGCCGCCGGTCAGAAGGCGTAACGGACGGTCAGCCAAGGGACATGGGTGCCGATCAGGGTCCGCATGGTCTCCACCCCTGAGGCTTTGATGCCGTCGCGGTACCGCACGTTCCAGCTCTCGTTCTGCGAGCGCTTCGGCTGCTGGAGGTCCGGGCGCCAGAGGGTGTCCTCGGCCCGGGGGTGCCACGCCATGTTGACGTCGTGAAGGTCTCGGTTGTGGGTGAGCATGATGATCTCGGCCGAGGCCTGCCTCTTCACCCGCGCCGGAAGGACATCGTCCATGCGGCGCAGCACCTCCGACCAGGCCTGCACCCACCCCGGTCTGATGACGACGGGGGACAGGTTGAAGTGCACTTCGTAGCCGGCGTCGAGGAAGTCCGCGGCCGCGGCGATCCGGTCCTCCACGGGACTGGTACGGATGTCGAGAAGCCGCGAGTCGGCAGGGGGCATCACGGAGAAACGGACGCGGGTCCGGCCCCCGGGGTCGAGCAGGAGCAGGTCCGGGTTGACGAACTTGGTGGCGAACGACGCCTTGGCGGTGGGCCACCTGGAGAAGGCGCGTACCAGATCCGCGGTGTTGTCGCTGATCAGCGCGTCGACCGCACAGTCGTTGTTCTCGCCGATGTCGTACACCCACGCGTCGGGGTCGCACTGATTGGCGTCCCGCTTGGGGCCTTGGGCGACGACGTGGTGCCGGATGCGCGCGATGATGCGGTCGATGTTGGTGAAGACGGTGATCGGATTGGCGAAGCCCTTCCGCCGAGGTACGTAACAGTACGAACAGGCCATGGCGCACCCATTGGCCGCCCCGGGAGCGATCCAGTCGGCCGAACGGCCGTTGGGCCGGACGGTCAGAGTCTTCCTTTCGCCCAGTACCAGGACGGTGCGTTTGATCCGCACCCAGCGCTCGGCGTTCCCCTCGTTGCCGTGAAGCTGCGGAATGCGCCAGTGGGAGTCGGTGTGCACCACCTCGGCGTCGGGGAAGGCCGCAAGGATCTGTCGGCCACGCGGTGACACGGCGGATCCAGGCTCCGCGTGGATCCGCCGCACCGACAGCATCCGCCGGGCCTCGGGGGAGCCGCGGAACGCGGACTCCGGCGCGGCGCGCCCCGGCCCGACCGGAATGTCGTCGAGGCCGAACAGCCCTTCGGGGCCTTCGTCGTCCGGCGGACCGGACGGGTGGGACCAGCGCATACCTCTCCTGAATCTTCCGTGTCGGCCACCACTCTAGGCAGGCGCGCGGCATGCCTCGCTCACCCCACCACCCACCGCCCACCGCCCACCGCCCACCGGCTCGGGGTCAGGGCGGGCCGTCACCACGGGCGTGCTCCTGCCGGCGTACGTCCGCGAGGTCGCCGAGCCGGTCGAGCTGCTTCACTGCTCGCGAGGTCCGGTGATTGTGCGCGAGCCGGTCCCGGTGCCGGTCGACGAAGGTCCAGTAGCCCGTGGTGTACGGGCAGGCGTGCTCGCCGGTCCGGTCGCCGGGTCTGTACTCGCAGGGCCCGCACATGTCGCTCATACGGTTGATGTAGGCACCGCCCGAGGTATAGGGCTTGGTCGTCATCCTGCCGCCGTCCGCGTACTGGGACATCCCGATGACGTTGGGGACCATGACCCAGTCGTAGCCGTCCACGAAACTGCGGTGGAACCAGTCGGTGACCCCCGCGGGGTCCCAGCCCCGTTGGAGTGCGTAGCCGCCGAGGACCATCAGCCGGGGGATGTGATGGGTCCACCCGGTGTCGCGGACCTGAGCCAGCACCGTCCGCAGGCAGCGCGCGCCGACCGAATCCGCGTCCAGGTCGTTCCACCACCCGGGGAGCGGAGCGGTGTGCCGCAGGACGTTGGAGTACCGGTACTCCTCGCCGAAGTACCAGTAGAGGTGCCACATGTACTCGCGCCAGCCGGCGATCTGCCGGACGAAGCCCTCCACGCTGTTGATCGGCGCCCGGCCGGCCCGCCACTCCTCCTCCGCCCCCTCGACGCATTCGGCGGGGTCGAGCAGGCCGAGGTTGAGCGAGGACGACAGGAGACTGTGGCTCATGACCGGATCGGCTGCGAGCATGGCGTCCTCGAACGGGCCGAAGTCGTTCAGCCGGTGTGCGAGAAAGCGTTTCAGGGCAGCGCGGGCCTCGGTGCGGGTCGCAGGGAACAGGCGGGGCCCGTCGCGCCCGACGAAGGACACGTCCCCGTCCTTCTCCCAGCGGTCGAGGTCGTGCCGGACCTCGTCGTCGATGTCGTCCTCGCGGGGCCGGTAGGGCCGTCCGACGGAGAGGGTGGTGCTGTCGCGGGGCGGGCGCTGCCGGTTGTCGTGGTCGAGGTTCCACCGGCCGCCCGCCGGCTGGTCGCCATCCATCAGCAGGTCGTGGTCGCGCCGGACCCAGCGGTAGAAGTCCTCCTGGCGCAGGCTCTTCCCCCCGTGCGCGTCCGCCCACGTCGCGAAGTCCTCCATGGGCACGAGGAACCCGCGCGCAGGTGCCACGGACACCTGTGGCAGGCCACGCACCAGGCCGGCGGCCGCGAACGAGGTCGGGTGGTGCACCGTGACCGGACCTCCGCCGGTCGCCTCGTCCAGGCCGGCCCGGTAGGTGTCGGCGCGCACATAGGTCAGGCGGTCACCGAGCTCCGCCGCGCGGTGGCGCATCGCGGACAGGATCAGATGGGCCTTGGCCCGGTGGAAGCGGCGCCGCCGGAACACCGAGCGTGCCTCGATCATGAGCAGAGGAGTGTCGCGGCCGGGCCCGTCACCGGCACCCGGAGTCAGGAAGTGAGGGCCGAGCTGGTCGCCGAAGAGCCAGTGCATGACGTGTGTCTCCTCAGTCGCCGCCACGGAGTGCTTCAAGTGTGCGGCCGGCCGGAGAGGTCGAAAAGCGGAGCGGGACAGCCGGGTGAGGCGTGCCGGGTCCGACACCAGAGGCCAGGATCCGCGCCGGGGCCAGGATCCGCGCCGGGGCCGGGGCCGGGGTCGTGGCAGGCCCATGGCCCGGCGCCCATGACGCCAGGTCGTCATGGGCCGCCGGATCGAAGCCGCGGGGGCCCGCGCCGTGAGCCGGTGGGCCGCCTGACGATGTCGGCCCGAGCCGGCAGGGGGCCTGCCGTGGCGCGGCGCACCCGCACGGGTGGTCGGCGCGGACGAACGGTGACGGCAGGGGCGAAGCGCGTGTCCTGCGAGGGGTGAGCCGCGTTGTATCGATCATGAACGTACGCCGTACCCTCACCGCCGCCGCGGCCGGATCCTTCCTGCTGGCCGCCGCCGCCCCCGCCGCCCAGGCAGACGCTTTCGCCTCCACCCTCACCGACACCGCCCTGACCACCAGCACGGTCGGGCAGCAGGCCGCTTCCGCCGGCTCCGCAGTCGTGCAGAAGCCCGCCATCGCGAACCGGGTCTCCGCCGTCGGGGACCTGGCGGAGGCAGGAGAGGACGCGGTGAGCGCGGGCGACCAACTCGTCAACGGCTGACCGCGTGGCCGCCCCGTGCCCTGGTTGCCTCCGCGGGAACCGGCGCGGCGCGGTGGGCGACCCGTGGATCCCCGTCCCGGCCGGTGCCAGACTGGCCGTGTGACGGACTCCGATCGCCGGACGGGCCGGCTCCTCGAACGCGCCATCCTGGAACTGCTGGAGGGGCGTGGCTCCGCCGCGACGATCTGTCCCTCCGACGCCGCACGCGCGGTGTACGACGGGGACGACGACGGCTGGCGGGCGCTCATGGAGCCGACCCGCCGCGCCGCTGCGCGACTGGTCGCGGCCGGTGACGTGGAAATCACTCAGGCGGGCCGTCCGGTCGAGCCGGCACAGGCGCGCGGCCCGATCCGCATCCGTCGCGCTCGCTGACATGCACCCGCAGGCTGTACCGCGCCCATCGAGGACCCGGCTGTCCCGCGGCGCGCTCGTGTTCCCGGAGCGGGCCACCCGCTGAGCGCGTTCGTTGACGGTTCCCACGCCCCCGCGTCGTCCTCGCCCGTGGACGGGCACGGGTCACTGGAGGGCGCCGCTGAGTCTGCCCTCCTTGAGTAACGCCTGGACCAGGGCGGAGTTCGCCCCGGGCGCCAGGAGGAGCCGGGGGAGTGGCTCCGGAAGATCTCGATGCGATGGCAGCCCATGAGGAGACCGACGACCGCCATCTGCTGCACCCCCGTCACCTCGCTCCACGCCACGAAGTCGCGTACCCGGCCGAACCTGCCGGTGACCGCCACGCCGCCCGCGCACAGACATCACCTGTTCACACCGAGTGTGGCGGTGAGCGCGCGCCATCCGAGTTTCAGGCCGTACACCGCGGCCACCACCACTGTCGTGACGACGGCGTTCTCGTCGACCGCGCTCGGGCTGACGACTGTGGTGATGAGCATGAAGCCCCAGGGAATCAGCAGGAATGCCCTCAGTATCTGCATGATGGCGCCCATTGCCGGGTTGATGACGGCGTAGTCGCCGCGTACGTTGCCGAGCCCCGGACCAGCCCCTGTGTTTCGCACCGGCGCTCCCTCGGTCGCGGCTGCATGCGCGCGGAGGGCGCGCGCCTCGTCTGCACGGCATGCGGGTGCCGTCGGCGCCTCGAACCGGCCCGCAGCGGCACGGTCCCGGACGACGCTCCGGGAACGCCGGTTCCACGTCTCTCGGACAGGACGTGACGGGGCATCAGGCGAGCGCCACCGTCGTCGGACTCACCGGTGGTGAGGGATGCGGACGGGGTGTGACACGACGAGCACCTTCCATCGGACCGGCACGTGGTGGGCGCTTTCCTGGAGCTCGATCCGGCCTGTGGCGCCGCCATCCGGGGGACGATGGTTTCAGGATTCGCCGCTGCGGGCGTCGGTGGAATCACGTACGTGCCCCCGTGGACGGGCCGGGCCGGTGCAGGTGTTGGCCGCCCGACGGGCCTCAGGTGCGGGCATGTACGTAGTGCATGTCAGGGAAACCACGGACGCGCGGCACCGCAGGGGATGGAAAAGTGGTTTGCGGGGGAGGGCCGGTGCGGGGGACCGGCCCGGGGGGCGATCGAGAGGCCGAACGCTGTCAGGGGCGTTCCGGACGTCTCGCCCCCCGCAGCCTTCCCGGGACAAGCAGTGACACCTCCACGGCCTGCTGCTCGACGTGGTAGACAATGCCGTGGAGTCAGCCAGAGGGATCACACCTGCGGGAGCGGCCCCCGGTGCCGCGCCAAGCCGCACGGGCGGGAGCCCGCTCGTCGGTCGTGAGGCCGAAATCGCCGCGATGGAAGCGGTGTTCGACCGTTCGGGCCGGGGAAGCCCCGCGATCGTCGACCTCACCGGCGCGGCGGGGATCGGCAAGAGCCGCCTGGTGGGAGAGTTCTGCCGGCGTGCCGGGCAACGCGGTGCGACGGTGCTGCGCGGACGGGCCACGGAGTACGAACAGCACCTCCCGTTCCAGCCGTTCGCCGACGCGTTCGCCGATGCGGACGACCGGGACCCGAGCGCGGCCAGCGAGTTGCTCGCCGTCCTGTCCCCTGCTCCCCGCGGGCTGACCATCGGTCCGTCCCCCGCGACGGACCCACCCACCGTCGACCGCTTCGCTCTGCACCGTTCCACGGCACGGCTGTTGGCGCAGCTCGGTACGACGGGCCTGGTGGTCGCCCTGGACGACATGCACTGGGCGGACCCGGCGTCGCTCGAGCTCCTGGACCACCTCGTCCGGCACCCGGTTCCCGGGCCGGTCGTTCTCCTCGTGTCCCGTCGCGACCGGCAGACGCCGCCGGCGCTCACCGTGGCGCTCACCCGTGGACTCGACACCGGCTCGGTGATCCGGATCGCTCTGCCACCGCTCCCCGAGCGGGAATGCGTCGAAGGGCTCGCCCCTGATCTGCCACGCGTCCGGGCGGCGCAGCTCTACGCCGCCAGCGAGGGCAACCCCCTGTACTTCCTCTCCCTGCTGCATGCCCACCGCGAGGGGGCCGCCCCTGGCCATGGCGCCTCCTCGACCGCGACCGGGGACGGCTGCGACGGGCTGCCGGCAGGCCTCGGACCGCTGCTGCTGAACGAGCTCACGCCGCTCACGCCGTCACAGCGCCGGACCCTGGAAGTGGTCGCGGTGCTCGGCGACCACGCCACGCCCTCCGTCACAGGTGCGACGGCCCGCCGCACCGACGCCGAGCTCGACGGCGACCTGGACGCCCTGGCCCGGCGTGATCTCGTACGTGCGGGTCCGGGCGGCCGGCTGATGCTGCGCCACCCGGTACTCCGGACGCTGGTGTACGAGTCCACCGCCTCGTGGCGACGCATCGACATCCACCGCACGGCCGCCGTCGAGCTGGCTCGTACGGGCGCCCCTGCGGTCGCGCGGGCCCCGCACATCGAACGCTCGGTGACCACCTGGGACACCGAGGCGGTAGCCGTACTGAGGCAGGCCGCCGACGAGACCGCGTCGACGGCCCCGACGAGCTGCGCGCACTGGCTCGCTGCCGTGCTCCGGCTGCTGCCGGACACCGCCGAACACGCCGCCGAGCGGCGACGGCTGATGCTGAGGCGCGCGCGTGCGCTCGGTGTCGCCGGCGGCCTGCGGGAGAGCCGGGAGCTCCTGCACCAGGTCATCAGCACCTCGGGTCCGGACGAGGCCGGCGTCAGGGTCTCGGCCGTGGTGCTGTGCGCCCTCGTGGAGCGGCACCTCGGACGGTACCCCGAGGCGATCGCCCTGCTGCGCCGCGAGCTGACGAGGGAGGCCGGACCGTCGCCCGCCGACAGGGTCTCGATCGGGCTCGAACTGGGCTCCTCCGCGCCCCACAACACCCCGTATCCGCAGGTGCGGGAAGAGATGTCCCGGACCCTCTCGGCTGCCCGCGACCTCGAGGACGTACCGGGTGAAGCCGGCGCCCTGGCCCTCGCCGCGTTCGGCGAGGCGTACGAAGGCGGCACGGCCACGGCGGCCGGGCTCGCCGGGCAGGCGGCGGAGCTGATGGACGGCCTGCCCGACGGCGACCTCACGCCCCTGTGCGAGCCCCTGGCCAGGCTCGGCTGGGCGGAGGCGTTCCTGGGCAGGTTCACCGACGCCGAGCGCCATGCCGACCGCGGCCTCGAGATCGCCCGGCGCAGCGGGCAGGTCTACCTGCTGCCTCTCCTGCTGCTGTGCAAGGCGCACGTCCGGATACAGACCTGCCGCCTGCCGTCGGCGCGGCAACTGGCCGACGAGGCAGAGGACATCGCACGAGGCACAGGAAGCAGCGAACTGCTTTCGTTCGCCCTGGCCAACAAGGCCCAGG
Source organism: Streptomyces sp. NPDC055962 (assembly GCF_042270185.1). Classification (NCBI taxonomy): domain Bacteria; kingdom Bacillati; phylum Actinomycetota; class Actinomycetes; order Kitasatosporales; family Streptomycetaceae; genus Streptomyces; species Streptomyces sp. NPDC055962. Next base: position 89,798 of record NZ_JBHJYN010000012.1, on the reverse strand, counting down.
TGCTGGTGGTGGCCTCCGCGCCCGGTGACCCGGAAGCCCTGTCCGCCGCCGAGGAGGCGGTCTCCGGCATGGGACCGAGCGACAACTGGCGGGCCTCCATGGCCTGGTGCATGCTCGGCTACGCGGCGCTCACCGGCGGCGACCCGCACCGCGCCCGGGACGCGCTGCTCCGGGCGGGCGGCGAGGACCTGCACGGCCTTCAGCCCTCGATGCGCCCCCTGTTCCTGGAACTCCTCGTCACCGCGGCGCTCCTCACGGGGGATGCCGGTTCCGCGTCCGCCTGGGCCGAGCGTGCGCACAAGGAGGCCGATCGCCTCGGCCTGCCCCTGCAACGCGCCTCCGCCCTGCGCAGCGCCGCTCAGCTGGCGCTGCACGGCGGCGACCCGGTGACCGCGGCGACGCTGCTCTCCGAGGCGGTCGAGGAGTGCGCACGGTCCGGTGCCGTCTTCTGGGAGGCGCGCTCACTGCTGCTCGCCGCCCCGGTCCTGGCAGCCGCCGGGTACGCGGCGCGGGGGGAGGCGATGCGGGAGAGGGGCCACCGGCTGGCCACCACCGGGGGTGCACACCTGCTGGCCGGTCTGGCAGCGGCGACGACGGCGGGAGCACCGGCAGCCCCGGAGGGCTCCGGCATCCCGCAACGGCTGATGTCGTTGACGGCGCGTGAACGAGAGGTCGCCGCGCTCGTTGCCGAGGGCCTCACGAACCAGGCGATCGCCGACAGGCTGTACCTGAGTCCGCGCACCGTCGAGACCCATCTGTCCCGGGTGTACCGCAAGACCGACATCGCTTCCCGCGCGGCCCTGGCCGCGCTGATGGCCCGCCGCTGACCGGGAGCTGCCGGCTCGGAGCGTGCCCGAGTCCGCGGGCGGCGGCACAAGCGCTGCGGTCAGGCTGCGCCGGGCCGCCGGGGGGCCTCGCCCAGGCCGGTGCAGTACGCGATCGTCGCGTCGTCCGCCGGCACCGCGCGTCTGGTCTCCTCCTGCCGGACGCGACGGATGACCTCACCGGGGCCGGCCGACGCGAGGATGTCCATCAGCTGCGTCCAGCCGGCGAGGCCGAACGGGTCCACGAAGCGCCCGGCCCCATTGCTGAGCAGGGCGGCCGAGGTGATCTCGGAGACCGGACAACTGCCCGTGACGGCCTCCTCCGCCGCCCGCGGATCGTCCTTGGCCACCCAGAAGCCACCGGGCGCGTTCCGGTTGGCGCGCAGCGCGCGGAGGGTGCGGTGGTACGCGTCGCTGCCCTCCGCGACGCCCTGGAGCGCGGCCTCGTACCGTCGGGCGACGACCACCTCCCGGGGATCGGTCACCACGAGTGGCGCCCGGTCCGCCCTGTCGAGCACGAGGACGGAATCGCCCAGGACCAGGTACTCGGCCAGACCGCCGGAGACGCGCAGGACGGCCACGGTCGCCGAGGGGCTGATGGGGTCGGTGACGGCGCAGGTGTCGCGGTGCTCGTCCGTCACCCGCGCGACGGCTTCGGCGAGCAGATCCGCGAGACCGCGGTCCGGCGCGAGTGCCAGGAGCCCGAGGAGGCTTGCTCCCAGCCGGCCCGCGTACCAGGCGACGCCGTGCCGGCAGGTGTGGTCGCTGCCGGGGATTCCGGCGCCGTCGATCAGTACCGCCCCAGTCGGCACGGCACCGGTGAAGTCCTCGTTCGACCGACCGGTCCGCTTCGGAACACTCGTCATCGACACCCGCATGCCCTGCCGCCCTCCTCCCGCCGACGGAGCGTCGACCCTACAGCCGCCCTGCGGGCGCGCACGGTCGCCGTCGTGCGCGGTGACGCAGCCGGGCGGCCCACGGCCGTGGACACGTCTGCTCGGGCAAGCCATGCGAAAGGGAGCCATATGTGTGAAGAGCAGGACACCGAGGGTGTCAGGTCGCTACGATTCCGGGCGCCGCGCCGTGTACGACTGCTCGGTCGGCCGCACGAGGCACCTCGCAACCAGCGTTCAGGGGGCAGTGGGATGAGTGCAGCGGGTCTGCGCGGTTGGGCCGCGGCGGGAACGGTCTTGCTCGCCGCGGGGGTGAACGTCGTCACCGGTGTGCTGACCCAGGAGTGGTCGGCCGCCTGGTGGGGTGCGCTCGCCGTTCTGGTGGTCGTAGGAGGTGGTCTCCAGGCGTGGCTCACCTTCAAGGACGGCCCGCACGCCGCCCAGCGGGTGTCGGGATCCGTCGTCGGAGGCTCGGTCGAGCAACGGCTCCACGGCGCCGGGGAGCAATCGGTCGCCGACACCCAGGTGCACGGCGGACTGACCCAGCGTCAGGACAACGACCATTAGCCGGTGGTGGCCGTGGCGCAGAAAGCCGGCGACGCACCTGCTCGAGCAGCTGGTCGACGACGTCGCAGTCGACGGGGATCTGATCCAGGCGGGCGGCCCTGTGGCTTCGCACGTCACTGCGGACACGGTCGTCGTCGGCGGCGACCACAGGAGTGACACCCGCGCCGAGTTGACCGTGCACGGGGATCTGACGGTGACCGGCGGATATGTCGCCGGTCGGGACATCCACATCGTGGAAAGCAGTCCCATGACACCCCCCAGCCCTCGTCTGCTGCCACGTGACGCCACAGACTTCGTCAACCGGGCCGACGAACTTGCCGAGGCCGCCCGACTCGCGGACGCGGAAGGGCCCACCCCTGTCATCGTCTTCACCGGCAGTGCGGGAGTGGGCAAGACGGCGCTTGCCGTGCGACTGTGCCATTCCCTGGCGGGGAGCCGTCCCGACGGTGCGCTCTTCACGGACCTGGGTGGCTTCGGCGGGCGGGAACGCCGTACGTCGGATGTCCTGGCCGAGTTCCTTCTGGCACTGGGGCTGCCCGCGCAGCGGATCCCCGCGGGGTTCGACGACCGGCGCAATCAGTTCCGCACCATGACCGCTGACGCGCGACTGGTCGTGCTGATCGACAACGCGTCCGAGGAGACGCAGGTCAGGGATCTGGTGCCGTCGGGTCCGTCGGCTGCGGTGGTCGTGACCAGCCGCAGCCGTCTGGCCGGACTGTCCGGCGCGAGGGTGCTGGAGGTGCGCGGACTCCGCGAGGACGCGGCGACGCGACTGCTGCAGATCGTCGCCTACCAGGTGAGCGACGCGCCGCCCGAGGCCCTGGCCCAGATCGCCGCGCACTGCGCGGGCCTACCGCTTGCGCTGGTGATCGCCGGTGCGCGGATGAACGTTCTCACGCACTCGGCGGGGGAGCGGATGGCGGAGATGCTGGGCGACGAGAGACGTCGTCTGAACTGGCTGTCGGCGGGAGACCTTGCTGTGCGGACGTCCTTTCGGACCAGCTACCGGCATCTGCCCGACGAGGAGCAACAGGCGTTCAGACTGCTGTCCCGGGTCGGGGAGGGCTGCTTCGCGGCCTGGCACCTGGCGCGTCTGGCGGAAGTGGACATCGACCGGGCGGATTCGATCCTCACCCGTCTTCACGATCTGAATCTGGTACGCACGGCATCCGTCTCGGACGGGTGTGATCACATTCTCTACGAGTTCCACGATCTGATCAGGGACTTCGCCGACGAGCTGTATGACGGGGAGGGGCCGTCGAACGCTCCGGATCGGCGGCTGCTCAGGGCTTACCGGCTGGTCACGGAGGCGGTCGGCCGGGCCCTTGCTCCCCGGAGCGATGGCGGAGCGGGCGGTGTGGCCGTCGACCTCGCCCCCGGGCGACTGCTGATCCACGATCACCTGGCGTGGTGCGCGGCGGAGCACGCCAATGTTCTCGTGATGGTGCGGCGGGCCTCGGAGGCCGGTGACTGGGAGGACGTGGTCGCGCTCGGCAGCGCGTTGATGCCTTTCTTCCAGACGCGGTGCATGTGGGCGACCGCGGAGGAGTGCTACGCGTTGGCCGGGAGCGCGGCCGACCACGCGGGTGATACCGCAGCCAAGGCGGAGTTGCTTCTCGCCGTGGCGGGCGTCCGCCGTTCGCAGGCGCGCTGGGCAGAAGCGGTCGAGGCGTTGGAGGAGTGCCTGGCCCTGCACGACGGCCTGCCTCCGGGCAAGGAGGTCGCCTACGCTCTCGGTGGGATCGGTGTGGCGCTGCGGAACGAAGGGTCCTGGGAATCCGCCTGGCGCTGCTTCCAGGAGAGCAGACAGATTCTGGACGCCGAACACGATCCCTGGGGGACGGCCTTCGCCGTCCGGGGCCTCGGTACGGTCCGTCAGGGGCAGGAACGCTGGGACGAAGCACATCAGTTCTTGTCCGAGGCTGCTGAACTGTTCCGGTCGGCCGGGGACTCGGGGCGCGAAGCGATGGCCCTGGTGCGCGTCGGGGCGGTTCTGCGGGGGCTGGGCCGCCCTGATGAGGCATTGGCGGTGCTCGGTCGAGTGGCGCCAGTCTTCGCGGATCGGCAGAACTCCAGCTGGGTGGCGATCACCGCCGTGCACCAGTCGGCCTGTTGGTCGGACCTGGGCGACCAGGCCCGGGCCGACGCACTTCTTGATCTGGCCGAACCGGTATTTGCCGATCTGGGCGACGAACGGTGGCAGGCCATCGCCCATCTGCACCGGGGAGTGTCCCGCCGCAAGGCGGGGAGCCATGCGGAGGCCGGCACGTGCCTCGGCCTGGCGGCTGAGGGCTTCGACGCCCTCGGTGACCGGCCCGGTATCGCCGGTGTGCTGTACGAGCGGGGGCTCCTCCTGAGGGAGACCGGCGACGAGCACGGCGCAGTCACTGCCCTGGAGGCGGCTCAGACGGCATTCCAGGCTCTGGGTTCGCGTCGGGCGGAACGAATCGCCCGGCTGCTGATGCCGGATCAGGCTCCCTGAAAGCGGGCTCGAGGAGCTCGGGGAGTCCCAGCAGGGTGACGAGGTCACGCCCCAGTTGTCGCTCGTCGGTGGCGAGTAGCGTCCGCATCCCGACGCCTGCGGCAGCCGCCAGATGCCTGGGCTGGTCATCGACGAACAGTACGTCGTCCGCTGCCAGGCCGAGCCGCCCGAGCGCCAGGTGGAAAATGACCGGGTCCGGCTTCGCATACCCGGCCTCGCAGGACAGGACGACTGGATCGAAACCCTCGTACGCCCCTGCCTGAGCCAGCGCGTCCGCCAGAGGCGGCCAGACGTTCGACAGGATGCCTGTGCGGACTCCGCGCGAACGAAGGCCGTGCGCCAAGCAGTACACCCGTTCGTGACGACGGAGCAGGTCGGGCCAGTTCCAGGACTGTTCGTCGAGACTGCGCTTTCGCCGAGGAGTCCGTTCATGGACGGAGGCCACGAATGCAGCTGTCGAGATACCACCTATGCGGAATGCGCGGTGCAGATCCTCGATCAGTTCGGCCGGGACGTGGGTCCCGAGTCGATCGCTCAGCATCAGCGCGTGACTCCTGAAGGTCCCGCCCGGACTGAGGACTCCGCCGTAGTCAAAAAGGACTGCCTTTATCAATCGTCAGACTCCTCGCCTTGACATGGGTGCGGTGGCACACTGCTGCGTGCAACTTCGGTTCGTAAGAGCACATGGGATGGATTCGTGTCACACAGCCAAAAGGGTACGCCGTCGCAGTGGTGCTGGAAGGTGCCGCGTCACTGATCGAGAAGAGGTGTCACATGGCAGATGCCGAGGTGCGCTCCGAACCAGTGCAAGAAGCAGTAGGTTTCCCTTCCGATTGCTTCATCTGTGCGGCATGCGGCGGTGAACCAGTCGTTCTGTCGCTGGACCGGCCGCTCAGACGCGAGGCCGGGGTGGGCGCGGTGATCACCGGCGCCGGCCCGCTCGCGATCGGCTATGTCCTGATCGTTCCGGACCGGCATGTCGGCGACATCGCCACGGCGCTCAGGGCTGACGGCTCGTTCCTCTCCTTCGTCAAGCGTGCTCTTGCCGAGTACGAGGAACTGTTCGGGAGGTACACGGTCTGGGAGCACGGATCGGCATCCTTGGATGTCCGTACCTCAGGGTGTGTCGCCCACGCTCACCTCAACGTCATCCCGGAGGCGTCCTTCGCCCCGCCGGCCAACTCCCGCGCTCTCGACGACTGGGCCGACCTCGCAGGGGTTTCGGCTTCCCCGTATCTACTGCTCGGTGGGAGTGGGGCCTCCCTGCTCGTCGGTGACGACTCGGGCGTCTCCCAGCACTACCGGCGCGCATGGGCGCAACGAGTCGGTGATGTCGACCGCTGGGACTACGCCTTGCCGGGTGGAACGGACCTGCAGACGGCCACCGCGGAGAGGTACGGGGCATGGTGACGGCGGACGGACCGCTCACGCGGGGGCCGGAAGGGGTGGGGCCGACGAACTGGGCTGTCGGGCCGGGATCCGACCTTCCCGACCACGTCACATGGAATCCCGCCGAACGGAACTGGCACCTGCGTGCCCCGTGGCGAGGCCGACTGGCACCCGCCGACTCCGCGATCGGACCATGTCCATTCTGTTCGGGTGGCCCCGAGGCCCCGTCGTCGGACGCTCCCCACGTCGTGACCAGCAAGTACCCCTTCATCGCCGCTCCCGCCGACGCGTCGTACGATCCGCACCGCGTGCTGTTCTTCTCGCCTCGGCACGACCGGAACCTGGACGCCCTCACCTGCCGTCAGCTCGTTGCCGTCCTCGACCGGATCAGCGACGAGTGCGCGGCGCTTCTGGAGTGCGAGGGCGTTCGATCCGTCTACGCCTTCCAAGCGTCGGGACCGCTGTTCGGAGGGTCCGTCTCACACCCGCATCTCCAGGTTCTCGGGTTTCCCTTCGTGCCGACGAAGCTCGTTCTGGACACCAGCTACGGGTGCCCGCTCTGTGTCGACTTCGGAGAGCGGGAGTGCACGGTTTCCGTGACTGCCGACTTCACTCTCGCGGTGCCACCGTGGTCACGACTTCCCTACGAGATGGTGATCGCACCCCGCTCGCATGTGCAGAGTCTGAGTGAGTGCGACACGGCCCAGATCGCGGTCCTCCTGTCCCGGGGACTCCGCGCGATCAGGGCATTGGTTCCCACCGCTGACACGCCCTACACACTCAACTTCATGACGGCGCCCATGTCCCTTGACGGAGCCGGAGGGAGATCCGTGCTCCCCGGGCACCACCTACGCATCGAGATCTTCCCCTTCTCGACCGAAGCGGGTCGCCTCCGACAGATCGTGGCCATCGAGGCGGGGGCAGGAGTCGTACTCAATCCGGTGCCTCCACCGGAAGCCGCCACACGCCTCCGGGCAGTCGTGGCACAGGACGCGGCAGGAGAGCAGTCATGATCCGGGTGCAGATGGTCGGCACCCAGAGGTCCGGATCGAATCTGCTGCGTCTGATGCTTGACCAGGGCGGCTCGCTCCTGGCGCCACCGTCGGCTCACGAACTGCGGGATCTGCTGCCGCTGGCCCCGCTCTACGAGCCGCTCGACGACGTCGGGAATCAGCGAAGGCTCGCGTCCGACCTGTCCGAGCTGGTCCGCGCGAACGCGCTCGCGTGGCCGGACGGCCACGTGGACGCCGACCGTCTGCTCGGCTGCCTCAAGGGGACCGGCCTCACCGATTTCGTCATTGCACTGTACGACCAGGCGGCGACCCACGCCGCCCGCATCGGCTGGGTGAGCAAGTGCCTGGAGAACGTTCACTGCTTCGAAGAGCTTGAGGCGACCGGGGCGTCCCCGCGCTATGTGCACCTCGTGCGGGACCCCCGGGACGTCGCCCTCAGCTTTCGCCGGGCACCGATCGGCCCCAAGGACCCCCGTGTCATCGCCGCCATGTGGCGCAACGATCAACAAGCCGCTCGTGCGATTGCTCGACGGTGTCCCGAGCGGACCCGCGTGGAGCACTTCGAGGATCTGATCCTCCGTCCCGCCCGCAGTCTGAGGTCTCTGGCTGCCTGGCTCGGAATTCCGTACAGTGACGCGTCCCTTCACTATCATCGGCGGAAGGACGCCGCCGAAGCCGCTGAGCTTTCACCCTTGTGGTCCAACCTGTCCAGTGCGCCTATGGCTGATCGGGTATCAGTTCATCTGGCCGAGGCGGGAAACGAGGAGTTCCTGTGTTCCGTCGAAGAACTGGTATTCGACGAGATGGCACGGTACGGATATGAGCCGCTCCACGCGACGTCGGCCCGTGTACTTTCACCGGAGGAATCTGTCGCAGCCAGGGAGAACGACGAGCGACTCAGAGAGGAATCCGTACGATCGCATTCCGGTCGCGACCAGTCGGCACATCTTCTCCGCGGTCGCTTGTTGCAGGCAATTCGAAGCTCACTCGAGCGATCCGAGGAGCCGGGCGGATGAAGACCACGGGCATAATCTGCGATGTGGGCGGAACACTGCTGCTCACTGACAGACTTCACCGGTCCGCCTGGCGCCGAGCGCTCAGGTCGCAGGGGCTGGAGACCGACGCGAACGTCCAACGTGCCGTCTCCGGACTGGAGAAGGGTCTTGACAGCTTCGCGACAGCCGGCTCCATGGGTGTCCCGCCGGATCAGGCGAGGCGCCTCGCGCGTTCCAAGCAGCAGTACGCTCAGGTGCCGGAGCCGTGTTCTCCCAATCGGGTGACGATCGAGTGGATGCGGGGACAGGAGCACGACGCTGTCTTCGCGGCCATCAGCCACAGCGACGAGTCGTGGACTCGCAGCATGCTGCAACTCGCGGGCGTGCTCGAACTTTTCGCCTTCGTCCGCGGCCGTACGGACCAGAGGTGTGTGGCCAAGGAGACCCTTCTCTCGGACACAGCCGAGATTCTGCACCGCTGGTGGGGAACCAGCGCAGTGATCTACTGCGGGGACACCGCGTACGACCGAGAAATCGCCGAGCAACTCCAGTTCTCCTACGTGGACGTGAGGTCGCTGTGAGAGAGGTCGGGAGTGCCGGCACCGAAGAGCGACTCGGACGGGCAGGACGGACGGGGCCTGAGCTTCCGCTCGACCGGCAGGCCGACGGGCTCCGCGATGTCGCGCGATGGGCCCGCCGCCTGGCCGTTCGCAGGGCACATGCCACCGGGCAGGGGCACATCGGAGGCGAATTCTCGGTCGTGGACATTCTGGTGACGCTGTACTGCGCGGTGATGAGACTGCCCGGGTCGGCCGGCGGGCCCGACCCCGACCGGCTCATCCTCTCCAAGGGGCATGCCGCCGTCGCGCTCTACGCCGCCATGGCCGCTGCTGGTGTGCTCGACCATTCCCGGCTACGGGCCGACGGTGGGGACGGCCTCCCCGGCCATCCCGTGAAGGGCTCCGCCCCCGGCATCGAGGCGACCACAGGCTCGCTCGGCCACGGACTCTCCCTGGGAGTCGGTGCGGCGCTCGGGTCGAGGATGGACGGCTCCCGGGCCCGCACCTTCGTCGTGCTGGGGGACGGAGAGCTGCAGGAAGGGTCCAACTGGGAGGCCTTCATGCTCGCAGCCCACTTGCGGCTCGGAAACCTGACCGCAGTGGTCGACGCCAATGGCCTCCAGCAGGGCGGCAGGGTCTCCACGACGAACGGCATCGAACCGCTCGAGGACAAGATGCGGGCGTTCGGCTGGTGTTGCAGCACTGTGGACGGACACGACTTCGAGGCCATGCTCGGCACCTTGACGCTCTCGCCCGGCACAGAATCCCGGCAACCCAGAGTTGTCGTGGCACGGACGACCAAGGGGTACGGAGTGAGCTTCATGGCGGACGATCCCTCCTGGCACCATCGAATCCCTACCGATGACGAACTGGTCCGCGCGCTGGGGGAGCTCGATGGCTGAGCCCCGGGTGGCCGTAGGCGGGCCGGACGACGTCGCAGAGCAGCCGTCGAACTGCCGGGACGCGTGGAGCCTCGCTCTGGAGGCCGCGGCGGCACGCGACGACCGCGTGGTCGTCCTGGTGAACGACTCGATCGGCTCGGCCGGCCTGGAAGGCTTTTCCCGACGCTTTCCGGAACGAGTCATCGATGTCGGGATCGCCGAGCAGAACATGGTGTCGGTGGCCGCGGGGCTCGCTACGACAGGCAGAACGGTCTTCGTCTCGTCGGCGGCCTCGTTCCTCACCGGGCGGGCGCTCGAGCAGATCAAGGTCGATGTGGCGTACACGAGAGCGAACGTCAAATTGATCGGGCAGTCCCCGGGCGTCGGCTACGGGCCGCTCGGCTCCACTCATCACGCGATCGAGGACATCTCCTGGATGAGCGCTCTGCCCGCCGTCCCAGTCGTCGCTCCTTCGAACCCTGCCGAAACGGCATCCGCCGTCGCCTGGGCTGCGGGGTGGGCGGGATGTGTGTACATCCGTGTGCCCCGGCGGTTGTACGGAACGCCGAGCACGTCGCCGGAAACCTTCACCTTCGGACGCGCGACCGTGGCCAGAGAGGGACCGGACATCACGCTCGTCGCGACCGGCGCGATCACCGGGCTTGTGACGGAAGCCGCCGAGCTCCTCGCGACGGAAGGCATCGACGCCCGAGTGCTCCTCATGAGCACGATCAAGCCTCTCGACCCTGGCCCGCTCCTCGACGCCGCACTCGGCGGGGCCGGCATCGTGACCGTGGAGGACGGCCTCGTGACCGGTCTGGGGGCCTCCGTCGCGGCCTTCCTCTCTGAGCACCTCCCCACCCCGATGCGTCGCATCGGCTTCCACGACGCCTTCGCCGGAACCGGCGACGACCACACGCTGCTGGAGCGGGCCGGCATCAGCGTTGCGGGGATCGCGGCCGCCGCTCGCTCCCTGATGGCGAGACCCCTCCCGCCGACTCCGTGTACATCCGCCTGCGGCTTCCGAGTGGCTGAGGTGCAGGGCGGATGAGGCCGTCCGAGCAGACACGGCCGTTCGGCGAGACAGGCCGGGCGCTCCCTCCGTTGTCGGTGGGCACCGCGGCCCTCGGGCGACCGTCGTATCTCACGATCGACCACGGACGGGATGTCACCGACCCGTCGGTGGAGGGCATGCGCCGTCTGACGTTCGACGTCCTGGACGCCGCCTACGCGGCGGGGATCCGTCACATCGACACCGCACACTCCTACGGTCTGGCTGAGCACTTCATCGAGGAGTGGATGGAGAGATCCGCAGCGGACGACCTGTTCCTCACGTCCAAGTGGGGCTATGCCTACGTCGGAGGCTGGAGCGTCGACAGTCGAGCCCAGGAGGTCAAGGACCTCAGGCTGACGACCTTCGCCCGCCAAGCGCCTGTGTCGTTCAGGCGCTTCGGGACTCGGTTGAGCGGATATCAGATACATTCAGCCACCGTCGAATCGGGTGTGCTGGCCGACGAGGCAGTACTCGACGCGATGTGTGCCCTGGCGGAGACAGGCGTCCTCATAGGGGTCTCGACCTCCGGCCCCCGCCAGGCCGAGGCCATCGACACCGTGGTCCAGTACAAGAAGTCGAACCGGTTACCTCTCAGCTTCGTGCAGTCCACATGGAACCTGCTCGAGACCTCCGCTGCCGCCGCCTTGTCGAGGGCTGCTGAGGCCGGAATCGGTGTGATCGTCAAAGAGGCGCTCGCGAACGGCCTGCTGGCCCGCGGTCACGAGATCCCACGCGAAGTCCGCACCACGGCGGAGCGACACGGAGTGGGCCCTGACGCGGTGTGCCTCGCGGCGGCGCTGGCCCTCGACGCCCGGCCGGTGGTGCTCACCGGACCGTCGACCGTGAAGCAGCTTCTGGAGAACCTCGAAGCGCCGGCACTCGAACTCACGGAGGTCGAGTTGCGTGAACTCGGCGGGAAGCCACGCGACCCCTCCGCATACTGGGCAGCACGTTCCGCTCTGCGGTGGTCGTGAGCGGGCTGTCATCGATCGAGGTCCGCAGAGGGGGCCGTCCGAGTGGCTTGGTCTGCCCGGCCAGTCGGACGGCCCCTCGGAAGGTGACGACCATGCTTCCTGCACAGGGCGGCATCGACGTAGGTTGCGCATGCTTACGGGAACGGCGTGCCTCAGCAGAGCGAGCTGTCATGCGGCTGTCGCCTGTCGCGACAGCCGGGCTCCGGACCTGGATGGCGGACTCGGCGTCAGTGGGCCGACGAAGCAGGCGGAGCAACACGACCTGCGGAAAGCTCCTTGGTGAGCGAAGCACGGGCCCGGAGGGGGCGGCCACCCCGGACGGGCCCGTGCGCGTACCACTCCCTTGTTCCGGCCGGGAGCAGGTGGGACGTCAGTCCAGGCCGAGTACGGACATCGTGTGTTCGGCCATGCGCCGCTCGCCCAGGGCGTTGGGGTGGACAGGGACGATGTTCGTGCCGAACAGGAGCGGCTCGATCCATCGCGTTCCGGACGCCTTGCAGGCGTCGTGGCCTTCGGACGCCGCGGCGAAGTCCACGTAGGTCGCACCGGTCTCCTCGGCGGCGCGTTCGACGACGGCGTTCAGGTGGGACTGGATGGCGCGCAGATAGGGCACGTCACCGGAGGCGATGGGAAGCTTGGCGAAGCAGGACGGGTCCGATGCGGCCGGCGTGATCCAGGGGTATCCCAGGGCGGCGATGCGGGCGTTGGGCGCCTTGGCCCGGAGGGTCTGCAGTGCTGACTTGAGGGCGGGGTAGGTGTTCGCCTCGATCTGGGCGTCGAACGAGTCGCCGTTCTTGTCCTTGCAGGGGCTGCCCTTCCCGCCGCTGAGGACACCCGCCGTGCCGCACGTGGTCAGGGCGTTGATGAAGGTGCTGTTGTCGTTGCCGCCCATCGTGAACGTCACCAGGTCGGTGTCCGCGCTGAGCGCGTCGGCCTGGGGGGCCACGCCCGGGTACTGGGAGTGGGTGAAGTCCTTGGTCTGCGCGGCGCCGCAGGTGACGTCCTTGAGCCGGGCGCCCGTCGCGGAGGCGATGACGTGGGGGTAGTTCGCGGTGGAACGCAGACACAGCAGATTGGACAGGTCCACGGGCAGGACACCCGAGCCTGCGCTGTAGCTGTCGCCGAGGGCGACGTAGTCCAGAGGCGTCGCAGCGTGCGCGGTGGTGGTCCCGGCGGCGGTGAGGGCCAGCGCACAGGTCAGAGCTGATGCGGCCATGACAGTACGGGTTCTGGTCATGTGCTCTCTCTTCTCGATGGCGGTGCGGGAGGGGTCTCGACTGCCTCGCGGCAGCCGGTCCCGCGGCGAAGGAGCGGCTCGAGCGGGGTGGCACCGACACCGGTGGGGCGGTCTGCGGTGCGCGCGCCGGTTCCCGTCGGACGCCTCGGGCGCGGTTACCGCCCGGTGCTACCCCTAGGTAATGTGGGCCACCCCCGCTGCGGCGTCAACTAAGTTGACACAACTTTCCCGGGCCGTCGTCGAGCCGGCCGCGTGCCCCTCGGCGTCACGCAGGGATCCCCGCCCGCCGGGGTGGTCGTCGGGCCTACTCTGGGGCACATGGCGCAGCCCGGATCAGGAACCACGACGCGCGGGGCCATCCATGCCGCAGCCACCCGGCTGTTCCAGGAGCGGGGATACGCCGGAGCGACCGTCCGTCAGATCGCGGCGGCGGCCGGAGCCGACCCGGCGCTGGTGATCCGTCACTTCAAGAACAAGGAACTGCTGTTCCTGGAGACGATGCATCTGACCATCGACGACGAACCGCTCCTGGACGTCCCCGTGGAGGTGCTCGGTGAGCGTCTCGTCGACCTGGTCCTCGGCCTCGACGGCGGCGCCCGGGGAGTGTTCCTCGCCCTGGTGCGCGGCAGCAACGAGCCGGAGATCCTCCAACGGCTCAAGGACACCCACGAGAAGGTCCTGATCGAACCGTTGCGCGCCCGGCTGTCAGGGCCGGATGCCGACATCCGTGCCCGCCTGGCGGCCTCGGTCGCGGCGGGACTGCTCCACTCCCTGTGGGTGGCACGCGACGAGACGCTGCTCGGTACCGAGCGCTCCACCCTGGTGACCTACTACGGCGCACTGATCCAGCACGTGCTGACACCACCCGCCTCCGGATCCCGCCTTCTCGAAACACCCTCCGCAGCAGGCTCCTCGTTCCTATGATCGATTCGGTCCTTCGGATCCCCGGAGGACCGACGGGAGGAGGGGTTGTGTCGCACCTATCGAGACGCAAGCTGCTGGGGTACTCGGGGACGGCAGCGGCGGGGGCCGTTTTCGCGTCCGCAGGGTCGGCCGAGGCCACGGAGGCTGCGGCGGACGAGGCGACGGCGACGGTCGACTTCACGGACGGAACGGAGTTCCGGGCCGAGGCGAGCATGTCCGAGAGCGACCTGATGATGGACATGACCTTCACGGTCCGCGTCGACAAGCCGAACGGCCTGCCGTCCGCGCAGGACATCACCCCGCTGGAGGTGGCCCAGGCGCTCTCGGCCCTGGCTCAGTCCAAGGGCTGGCCCCCGCTCACCTTCTACGGCACGCCGCCTCCTGTCGCGCTGAACTGACGGCACGGGACGCCGGGAGACTGCCGTCGGAGCGGCCCAACCCGGCGTCCCGTCCGTGCCGGGCATGCCCGTCGTGCCGGCGAGGGCGGGCCAGGGAGCGGGCGGGCAGGTGACGCTGGATCCCGCTCTCGCGGCGTACGGACGTCGCGGCGCCGGTCCGCCCTTCGCGACCGACGGGTGCGCCGGCCGCCCGAGCGCGTCACCCGGTGCGCGTGCCGGTTCGGGGCTCGGCGGGCCGTGCCGGGCGCAGCAGCACCGGTCGCAGTCTGCTGTACCCGCGCACCGATACCGGGCGGAGCACTTTCAGTTCGTACGGGGCCATGCCTGCCAGTTCGCCCGCCAGCACCGTGTTGACCAGGACGGTGCCGGGGCGGGCCACCGCGGTGAGCCGGGCGGCGATGTTCACCGCTGCCCCGTAGACGTCGCCGAATCGGCTGAGTACGGCGCCGTGGGCCAGTCCCGTCCGCAGTCGCGGCAGTGCCTGTTCCGCTTCGGCGCGGGCGGCGAGTTCCAGGGCGATGTCCGCGGCCGCCTGTGCCGACTCGCATACGAAGAGCACCTCGTCGCCGATGGTCTTCACCACCCGGCCCCGGCCCTCGGCGACCACGTCGCCGGTCAGGCCCTCGAACCGGTCGAGCACCTGCACGAGTTCGGTGCTGTCCAGTCCGCGGGTCATCCGGGTGTAGCCGACCATGTCCGTGAATCCCACGGCCCGGTCGCGGACGTCGGCACCCTCACGGGGTGGCGAGGTCCCGCCCGCCTCGTCCTTCCCCGGATCGCGCCGGGCCGGTGCATCCCGCTGCGTCTCGGCCAGAAGCCGCCCGGTGGACGCGGCCAGGTGGCGGCGCCAGACGTGCCGCTGGAGGAGTTCGATCTCGGGCAGCAGCGCCGCGGCGTGGCCCATCAGCTCCTCGTCGTCCCAAGGGGCGGCCGAGTCGTGCTGCATCCAGGCCCAGAGCGTGTGCACCTGCCACTCGGCGAGCCGGGACAGATGGTGCCCGAGGGCGCGCGCCATCATCGTCTCGCTCTCCTCGGTGATGAGGCCGGCCCGGATGAGCCGCTCGCCCGCACGGAGTGCCTCGACATCGGCGTCGGTGAACACCCTGGCGTCCTCGTCGGCCACCGGAAACCCCAGCGCACGCCAGATCTGGGCGGTCCGTCCGGGTCCGACCCCGGACCGTTCGGCGATGTCCCGCCTCGTCCAGACGCGGCCGCCACCGAGCAGTACCGCTTCGACGGTCCTCTGCGGATCGTCCGGGCCGGAGGGCTCCGTCGCGTCTTCCGCCGGCTCTGTCGCGCTCATGTGGTGTGCACGATCAGCACGTCGAGGCCGGCCTTCCTCGCGATGTCCGCCGGCACGGAACCGAGGATGCGTCCGGCGAGCGAACGCAGCCCCCTGTTCCCGACGACCAGGAGGTCGGCCGACGACTCCCGTGCGATCCGTACGAGTGCGGGGACCGGTTCGTCCTGCACGGCGACCGACCGGATCTCTGTCGCACCCTGCGCGCGGGCCCGGTCCCTGGCGATCCGCAGGGTGTCCTCGGCCGGTGCCGAGCCCATCACCTGATAGGCCTCGGACCCCAGTTGGTCCTGGGCCAGGGCGAGCTCGGGTCCGCGCATCGGTGCGTAGGCGCAGGCGATCACGAGTTCGGCCCCGCACACGGCGGCGAGCCGGGCAGCCTTCTCGACGGCTGCGAACGACGACTCCGACCCGTCCGTGCCGACCATGACAGTCCGGTAGGCGATCAAGTCACCCTCCTTACCAGGGAGTAAACTTACTCCCGGGTAAGATATGGCGCGCGGGCCCGCCGGGCAAGGGGCAGAACGAGCCGCTCCTGTCCGATCGTCCTTCCTGAGCCACCCCTTCAGCGCACCCGGTGTCGAGTCCTACGAACGGTGCGCGCCCGGTCGTCACATCAGGACACAGGGGGACCGTCGCATCTTCGGGTCATCCCCCATGCGGCATCCCGGCCGGCGGGAGGGAGACTTCCCGCCAGGGGCGTCGGCCTGTCATGAAGGCCGACGCCGGCCGCCGAAGGGGGACACACGATGAGTGGTCAGCTGTACGACGGGATCGGCGAGGCGTTCGAGGGTTTCAAGACCCTTCCCCTCGCGCGCTACGCGGAGGTTCCCGGCTTTCTCGCCCTCGTCGGCGACGTCACCGGCAGGTCCGTCCTCGACCTGGCCTCCGGAACCGGCTTCTACAGCAGGGAGTTCAAGCGCCGCGGTGCCACCGATGTGCTGGGCGTCGACATCTCCTCCGCGATGGTCGACGCGGCGCGGGCCCTGGAGGACCGTGCCCCTCTGGGCGTGCGCTACGAGGTCGGTGACGTCGCCGGCCTGCGTGCCTTCGAGCAGCGCTTCGACCTCGCGATCGCGGTCCAGCTGTTCAACTACGCCGAGGACGTCGAGACCATCGGGCGGATGTGCCGGGCCATCCACCGCAGCGTCGAGGACGGAGGCGAACTCTTCGTCCTCATGCAGAACCCGGACTTCCGCTTCGGCGGACCCTCACTGGCCAAGTACGGCTTCCTGTGCGAGTCGCTCGGCGAGGAGACCGCGATCGGGCCGCGCGTACGGATCACCGCCCTCCTCGACCCGCCGATCTCCTTCGAGGCGAACCCGCCCAGCCGGGACGTCTACGAGCAGTGCCTGGGTGCGGCCGGATTCAGCGAGATCGCGTGGGTTCCGCTGGAGATCTCCGCCGAGGGCCTCCGCGCGTACGGGAAGGAGTTCTGGGAGGACTGCACCGCCAACCCGCCGCTGACGATGCTGCGCTGCCGAGCCTGACCCCTGGTGCGCCCGCCCCGGGGCGGCCGGGTGCGGCCCGCACCTCCCGTGCCGGCCGACGGCGCAGGCCACGGTGGTCGGCGGCTGGGGGGGTGTCCGCCCCGGCCTCCCGGCGCGGTGGTGTGTCCGACCCGCTGCCGGTGTCCGGCGTGTCCGGCCATCGCTACCGATGCCCGGCGTGTCCGGCCCGGCCGGCCCTGTACCCGGCGGGGGATCGGCTGTCCGCCTGCTCATGTCCGGCGCCCGGCCGGCCGGCTGCCGCGGCCGAGGGGACGCGCGAAGGATGCGGTCCTGCACGCTCGTGAAGCACGGACGGAAATAATCTCGGAGAGGATGTCGAGAACCCGGGACCAGCTCCGTCCCCGTGGTGAAGGCGGCCGACAGGGCCCCACCAGCACCGAGGAGATCACGATGGCCAAGTACCTGCTTCTGAAGCACTACCGCGGCGCTCCGGCCCCGGTCAACGACGTACCGATGACCGAGTGGACCCCGGAGGAGGTCTCCGCCCACATGCGGTACATGAGCGACTTCGCCGACCGGCTGGAGAAGAGCGGTGAGTTCGTGGACGGCCAGGCGCTCGCCCCTGAGGGGACGTTCGTCCAGTACGGCGGCGAGGGGCGCCCGCCCGTGACCGACGGGCCCTTCGCGGAGACCAAGGACCTCATCGCCGGCTGGATGGTGATCGACGTCGACAGCTACGAGCGCGCCGTCGAGCTGGCCGGGGAGCTGTCGGCCGCCCCCGGAGCGGGAGGCAGGCCGATCCACGAGTGGCTCGAGCTGCGCCCGTTCCTGAGCGCGCAGCCGGCCGTCACCGACTGCCCCCATCGATGAACGAGGCTCTGATCCGGAGCCTCACGCCGAGCGTGCTCGGGGTCCTCGTCCGCCGCGGAGCCGACTTCGCGGCGGCCGAGGACGCCGTGCAGGACGCCCTGGTCGAGGCGGTCCGGGTCTGGCCGGCCGACCCTCCGCGGGATGCGAAGGGCTGGCTGGTCACCGCGGCCTGGCGCAAGTTCCTCGACGCCACCCGCTCGGACGCCGCCCGCCGCCGTCGCGAGGACCGTGTCGAGGAGGAGCCGGCCCCGGGGCCGGCTCCCGCAGCGGACGACACGCTCCAGCTGTACTTCCTCTGCGCCCACCCCTCGCTGACCCCGTCGTCGGCCGTCGCGCTCACGCTGCGCGCCGTCGGCGGGCTGACCACCCGGCAGATCGCCGACGCCTGTCTGGTCCCCGAGGCCACCATGGCGCAGCGCATCAGCCGTGCCAAGCGCACGGTCTCCGGCGTGCGGTTCGAGCAGTCCGGCGACGTCGCCACGGTGCTGCGCGTCCTCTACCTGGTCTTCAACGAGGGCTACTCCGGTGACGTCGACCTCGCGGCTGAGGCCATCCGGCTCACCCGGCAGCTCGCCGCCTCGATCGACCACCCCGAAGTGGCGGGACTGCTCGCCCTCATGCTGCTCCACCACGCCCGCCGCGCGTCCCGGACCGCGCCCGACGGCAGTCTGGTGCCGCTCGCCGAGCAGGACCGGAGCCGGTGGGACACAGCGTCGATCGCCGAGGGCGTGGAGATCCTGCAGGCGGCTCTCGCCCGCGACCGGCTGGGGGAATTCCAGGCACAGGCCGCCGTCGCGGCGCTGCACGCCGACGCACCCACCGCGGAGGAGACCGACTGGGTGCAGATCGTCGAGTGGTACGACGAGCTCGCCCACCTCACCGACAGCCCGGTCGTCCGGCTCAACCGCGCGGTTGCCCTCGGCGAGGCCGACGGACCGCGCGCCGGTCTGGCGGCGCTCGCCGCGCTGCCGGACTCGGTTCCCCGGCATGCAGCTGTGGCGGCGTACCTCCATGAGCGCGACGGTGACCTGGAGACGGCGGCACAGCTCTACGCCGAGGCGGCCCACAAGGCACCCAACCTCGCGGAGCGCGACCATCTGACACGTCAGGCCGCCCGGCTCAACGCCCGGCGCGGCCGCTGACGTGCAACGCACCTCCGCTACGGCACGGGCGCAGTACGGACACGGGCACGGCGTGGCACCGGACCTGAGCGGGGCCTCCCGGGCGGTCCGGTCCGGTCCGCGTCAGCGTGCACGGCGGCGCAAGGCCGGGACGGGCCGAGATATCGTACGGCGGTCTGTTCGCCGTGCGGAAGGAGCAGATGCCGCAGCCCGCAGGCCTCCGTCGAACCCGGACAGACCGCAACCTCTGCCGGGAACGTGGCTCACAGCTGCACGGCTCCGGCACGAAGACCTGCGACCAGGTGATGACCGTCCACATCCCGCCGGGGCGTACTTCGCACCGCTGATACCTCTGGAGGCAGACCGTGTCCACGCAGGCCCGTACGTCCGAACGCCGGCCCCCGGGCGACCGGGCCGTAGCCAATCTGATCGCCCGCTATGCCGAACTCGTGGACGACGGTGACTTCGAAGGGCTGGGCGACCTGCTCGCGGACGCGTCCTTCACCGGAGGCGGTGGGACGGTGAGCGGCCGCGAGGCGATCCGGAAGATGTTCCAGGACACCCTCATCGTCTACGCCGACGGCACTCCGCGGACTCAGCACGTCACCACGAACCTCTCCGTCGAGGTGGACGAGGATGCGGGTACGGCGGCCTCGCGTTCGTATGTGACCGTGTGGCAGGCGTTGCCGGATCTGCCGCTCCAGGCCATCGCCGGGGGCCGCTACCACGACCGGTTCGAGCGTCGCGGCGGGGAGTGGCGCTTCGTCGATCGGCGGGTCCGCATCACTCTCGTCGGCGACGTGGGCCGGCACCTGCGCCCGGCCGCGCGACACGGGTAGCTCCGCCCCGGCACAGGGGTGGCTCCGCCCGGCTCGGGTCCTCCCAAGGCAGAGGAAAAGGGGGGTGAGAGGGGACGTCCGGCCGTGCTTACATGGCCGCCATGGTGTCTCCTGAGCGTCTGCTCGCCTTCGCGGCCATGTCATTCGTGCTGATCATCATCCCTGGTCCGAGCGTGCTGTTCGTGATCGGCCGGGCGCTGGCGCAGGGGCGCCGTGCCGCGCTGACCACCGTCGTGGGCAACACCCTGGGCGCATACGTCCTCGTCGCGACCGTGGCGCTCGGCGTCGGGTCGATCGTGGAGCGTTCCGTCCTCGTCTTCACGGTGCTCAAGACGGCCGGTGCCGCCTACCTGGTGTACCTGGGGATCAAGGCGTGGCGGCAACGGGGTTCGCTGCAGGCCGCCTTCACCGGTGCCGCGGGCGCGCGGGGAAGCCTGCGCACGCTGTCGGAGGGCTTCATGGTCGGTGTGGCCAACCCCAAGACCATTGTCTTTTTCGCGGCGGTGCTGCCGCAGTTCGTCGACCGCGCCCAAGGGCATGTGGTGGTTCAGATGCTTCTGCTGGGGCTCGTCTTCACCGTCATCGCGCTGGCCAGCGACAGCGTGTGGGGGCTGGCCGCTGCCACCGGCCGGGAGTGGTTCGCCCGCTCGCCCCGGCGGCTCTCCCTGGTCGGGGGCATCGGAGGGATCACGATGATCGGCCTCGGCCTCACGGTCGCGACGACAGGCCGCAAGGACTGACCGCGCGGAGGGGCTGTCCTGCGAACGGGGAGTGGGGAGTGTCCGGACCGCGGCCGGCTGTCGCTCAGTTTCCGGCCCCGCCGTCCCCGTGCAGCCGCATCAAGTCCAGGTCCTCGCCCCGACCTGGTCGACCCTGGCGGGAAGCTTTGAATGATGGTTCACTCCTTGCATGGCCTACCGCAAGACCCCCGCCGAGATCAGCCGGCTCGAAGCCGCGCGGGAGCACCTCATCGCCTGTGCCACCGCGGTCGTCGCGGAAGTGGGCTGGTCACAGGCGTCCGTGACCGCCGTGGCCGACTCCGCCGGCATCGCGGCCGGCTCGGTGTACCAGCACTTCCCGTCCAAGGCGGCGCTCGCCGTCGAGGTCTTCCGGCGCGCCGCCGGACGTGAGGTCGAGGTGCTGGGCGAGGTGCTGCACGGCCCGGGCGACCCCGTGGAACGGCTCCGCCGAGGAGCCGAGGTCTTCGCCCGTCGCGCCCTGGAGAACAGAGGCCTCGCCTACGCGCTGCTCGCCGCACCCGCCGAACCCGCGGTGGGCGCGGAGCGTCTCGCGTTCCGGCGCCGCTACCGCGCCCTCTTCGCCGACGTGATCCACGGGGGCATGGCGGCGGGACAACTCCCGCCGCAGAACGCCGGGATCACCGCGGCCGCCCTCACCGGGGCGATCGGGGAGGTGCTCGTCGACCCGCTCTCCGCCCCTGACGCGGGAGCCACCGAGGAACTGCTCGCCGATCTCACCGCCACCGCGCTGCGCTGCGCGGGCGCCCCGGCCACCTGACCCCCGATCCGCTCCCGGAGGAAGCCCGATGACGACGACCGGTTCCGCCACCCACGAAGTGACCAACCAGGCACCGCCGTTGGCGGGCCACGACGCCGCAGACGACCCGGTGCTCCTCGACGGCGTGCGGAGGGAGGGCGCCGCGTGGCATCTCGACGACCTGCACCGGCTCGGCCGCCTGGTCGGCTCCGAGGAGGCGCAGCACCGCGCGGACCAGGCGAACCGGTTCGAACCCGAACTGCGCACCCACGACCGCTACGGCCACCGCATCGACGAGGTCGAGTTCCACCCCGCCTACCACTCCCTGATGGACACGTCGGTGAGCGAGGGCCTCGCGGGCGCCGCCTGGGCCGACGAGCGGCCCGGCGCCCACGTGGCACGGGCCGCCGGCTTCATGCTGACCACGATGCTGGAGCCGGGACACCTGTGCCCTGTCTCGATGACGTACGCGGTGGTCCCGGCCCTCCGCCACGCCCCGGACCTCGCCAAGACGTACGAGCCCCTGCTCACCGGGCGCGTCTACGATCCCGGGCTGCGGCCCCCCGCCGGGAAAGGCGGCCTGCTCGCCGGGATGGGCATGACGGAGAAGCAGGGCGGCACCGATGTCCGTGCCAACACCACGACCGCCACCGAGCAGAGCGACGGGACATGGCGGCTGCGCGGGCACAAGTGGTTCACCAGCGCCCCGATGAACGACCTGTTCCTCGTGCTGGCGCAGGCACCCGGCGGCCTCTCCTGCTTCCTCCTCCCGCGCGTCCTGCCAGACGGCAGCCGCAACACCTTCCGCATCCAGCGCCTCAAGGACAAGCTGGGCAACCGCTCCAACGCCAGCAGCGAACCGGAGTTCGACGACACCGTCGCATGGCTCGTCGGCGACGAGGGCAAGGGCGTACGGACGATCATCGAGATGGTGACGATGACACGGCTCGACTGCGTCCTCGGCTCCGCGGCGGGCACCCGTGCCGCCCTCGCCCAGGCCGTCCACCACGCCCGGTACCGGTCGGTGTTCGGCGCCAAGCTGATCGACCAGCCCCTGATGCGCAACGTGCTGGCGGACCTCGCGCTGGAGTCCGAGGCCGCCACGACACTCGGGCTGCGGCTGGCCGGTGCCGCCGACCGGGCCCGGCGGGGGGACTCCAAGGAGCGCGCCTTCCTCCGCCTGGCCACCGCGGCCGGCAAGTACTGGGTCTGCAAGCGCCAGCCCGCCGCCGTGGCAGAGGCTCTGGAATGCCTCGGCGGCAACGGCTACGACGAGGCGTCCGGCATGCCGCGCCTCTACCGCGAAGCACCTCTCAACGGCATCTGGGAGGGCTCCGGCAACGTCAACGCACTGGACCTGCTGAGGGCGCTGGCGCGTGAACCCGAGTCCCTGGAGGCGTTCCGCGCGGAGATCGAGCCGGCGGCGGGGGCCGACCGCCGGCTGGACGCCGCCTGGCGGGCACTCCAGGGAGAGCTCGCCGACACGGCGGACGCCCCCCTGCGGGCCCGCCGCGTCATCGAACGCGCGGCGCTCGTGCTGCAGGGCTCCCTCCTCGTCCGGCACGCGCCCGCCGCCGTCGGCGACGCGTTCTGCGCGTCACGCCTGGCCGGGGACCAGGGGATGGCCTTCGGGACCCTGGCCGCAGGCACGGACTTCGGCGGGCTGATGGAACGCCTCCCCGTATGAGAGATGTCATGTGAACCGATGACAGACCGCACTGCCGCCCGGCTCGCCCCGCCGAGAGCCTGGAGTGCATGAACGCAATCATCGAGAGCGTCGGACTGAGGCGCAGCTATCGGGGGTTCGACGCCGTACGCGGCGTCGACTTCACCGTGGCCCGCGGAGAGCTGTTCGCCCTGCTCGGCACCAACGGTGCGGGGAAGACCTCCACCCTGGAGCTCCTGGAGGGGCAGGCCGTGCCCTCCGGGGGAACCGTGCGGGTGCTGGGCCGGGACCCGTTCCGCGACCGGGCGGCGGTCCGGCCCCGGGTCGGAGTGATGCTGCAGGAGGGCGGCTTCCCTACGGAGCTGACCGTCCTGGAGACCGTGCGGATGTGGGCGGGCTGCACCAGCGGCGCCCGGCCGGCCGGCGAAGCCCTCGAACTGACCCGCCTGAGCGACCGGCGCACCGTACGGGTCAAGCAGCTCTCCGGTGGTGAACGCCGCCGCCTCGACCTCACTCTCGCCCTGCTGGGCCGCCCGGAGGTGCTGTTCCTGGACGAGCCCACGACGGGGCTCGACGCACAGTCCCGCCGGGACACCTGGGAGCTGATCCGGGAGCTGAAGGCCCAGGGCACGACCGTGCTGCTCACCACGCACTACCTGGAGGAGGCGGAGCAGCTGGCCGACCGGCTGGCGATCATGCACCGTGGGCTGATCGCCACGACCGGACGGGTGTCCGACGTGGTCGCCGAGCGGCCCTCCCGCATCAGTTTCGACCTGCCGGCCGACAGGTTCCTGGGCGAACTGCCGCCGCTCGCGGCGATGGGCGTGACCCGGCACGAGACCGAGGGTCGGACCGTACGGCTGGAGACCAGGGAGCTGCAGCGCACCGCGACCGAGCTCCTCGCGTGGGCGCACCACGCCGGAGTGGAGCTCCGGGCCCTCGACGCCCGGTCGGCCTCCCTGGAGGAGGCGTTCATGGAGATCGCCAGGGGCCTGGAGAACGAGGAGACACGATGACCACGACCGCAGGTGTGACACGACCTGAGGCCGCCGCGCCTGCGCGGAGCGGTGCCGGGGCCCGGCTGGCCGCCCTCGGCCGCGCGGAGCTGACCCTGCTGCTGCGCAGCAGGGCGGCGCTGATCACCGCGCTCCTCGTGCCGGCCGTCACGGCCTTCTCGATGCGGGGCATGGTCAGGAGCCTGGACCTGGGCGGCACCGGCCTGTCGATCGCCACCGTCCTGCTGCCCGGTGCACTGGGGCTGGCGCTCATCTTCTCCGTCTACGCGAATCTGGTCGGTGTCTACGTCACCCGGCGCGAGAGCCTCGTGCTCAAGCGGCTGCGCACGGGCGAGGTGCGCGACTGGGAGATCTTCGCCGGAGGTGCGCTCCCGGCGCTGCTGCTGGCACTGGTGCAGTGCGTGCTGCTGGTCATCGGCCTCACCGTGACCCTGGACGCGCCCGCGCCCGCGGCCCCTCACCTGGTCGTCGTCGGGCTGCTGACCGGTGGGGCGCTGCTCGTGGCCGCCGCGGCGCTGACCGCCGCGGTCACCCGGACGGCAGAGAGTGCGCAGCTGACCTTCCTGCCGTTCTGGCTGCTGAGCATGGCCGGCTCCGGGATGTTCGTACCGCGTGAGGTCCTGCCCGGCGTGGTGGCCGACATCAGCGCGTGGCTGCCCTTCTCACCGGTGACGGACCTCCTGAGGGGGGCCTGGACGGGCGATCTCGGGATCATGGACCAGGGGCGCCTCGTGCTCGCCGCGCTGGCCTGGACAGGTGTGGCGGCCCTCGGCGTGCGGCAGTGGTTCCGCTGGGGCCCGCGCCATTGAGTACCGCGGTCCCGGAACGGGAGAGCTGAGACCATGAGCGTGAACGACTGGGTGGAACGGCTCGGCGGCCCCGACGGCCTCCGCCGGTACCGCCGCTCCGCACTCGCCAGCGTCGCCTTCTTCCCCGTCTGCGAGGTGGGGCTCTGGGTGCTCTGGGCGACGACGACGGACGCCGGCGCCTCCACGCCGGCAACGGTCGCCGTACTCGGCGTGGTCCATGCCGTGATCCAGACGCTGCTCAGCCGTGCCGCCCTGCGGCACTACCTGGACGCGGGTCCACGGCCCGGCCGGCTCGTGGTGCTGTACGCGGCGGTGACCGCGGGGATCTCCGCCCTGGGGTGCGTGCTGCTGTCGACCGGCCGCATCGACGACCGCGAACTGGCCTCCTGCCTGTTGTGGCTGCTGATGTTCTACTCCGGACCGACCGTCCTGGCGCTGCCGCCCCGGGCAGGCGCCGTCCTCGTCGCAGTCGTCACGATCGGGTCCCTGGCCGGAGCCGTCGCGGCGGGTCTCGACGGCTCGGCCCTGGCCGTCGTGGTCAGCGGCACCGTGCTGCTCGTGCCGTTCCTCGGAGCGGCGTTCCGGGCCACCGGATGGGGCGTCCGGCTGGTCGAGGAACTGGCCGCTGCGCGGGAGACACAGGCACGGCTGGCGGTGGCCGAGGAGCGGCTGCGCTTCGGCCGTGACCTGCACGACGTACTGGGCCGCAACCTCGCGGTCGTGGCGTTCACCAGTGAGCTCGCGGCACAGCTGGCGCGGCGCGGCCGACCCGAGGCGGTCGAGCAGATGGAGGAGGTGCAGCGGATCGCGCAGGAGTCGCAGCGGGAGATCCGGTCCGTGGTCCGCGGGTACCGCACCGCCGATCTGCACACCGAGCTCGCCGGAGCGCGCTCCGTCCTGGAGGCGGCGGGCATCGACTGCCGCATCGAGTACGGACCGGCGGCCCGTCTTCCCTCCGGAGTGCAGACAGCCATCGGCTGGGTGGTCCGGGAGGCGACCACGAACGTGCTGCGCCACGCGCAGGGCGCTTCCCGCTGCACCGTGTCGCTGCGCACAGCGGGACCGGCCGCGGCCCTGCTGGTGATGGAGAACGACGGCGCGGCCGGCACACCACCCGGCACAGGCACAGGACTCACCGGGCTGCGGGAGCGTCTGGCCGTCCTCGGCGGCACCCTGACGACCGCACGCGAGCCCGGCGGGATCTTCCGCCTCACCGCACACATCCCGTGGGAGGACGCAGAATGATCACGGTCCTGCTCGCCGACGACGAGCACCTCATCCGGGGCGCCCTCGCCTCCCTCCTCGCCCTGGAGGACGACATCACGGTCGTCGCGCAGGCCGGGACGGGCGACGAAGCCCTGGCCATGGCGAGGGTGCACCGCCCCGATGTCGCCGTCCTCGACCTCCAGATGCCCGGCCCCGACGGCGTGACCGTCGCCGCGGAACTGCGCGACACCCTGCCCGGCTGCGTTTCGATGATCGTCACCAGTCACGCCCGGGCCGGTGCCCTGAAGCGCGCGCTGGGTGCCGGGGTGCGCGGCTTCGTGCCCAAGACGGTGTCCGCGCACCACCTGGCCGAGATCATCCGCACCGTCCACACCGGCGGCCGCTACATCGACCCGGAACTGGCAGCCGACGCCATCGCCGTGGGCGAGTCACCGCTGACGGCGCGCGAGGCTGAACTCCTGTCGTACGCCGAGGACGGGGCGCCGGTCGGCGACATCGCCTCGCGCGCCCGGCTGTCCGCCGGAACGGTCCGGAACTACCTCTCCTCCGCGGCGATGAAACTGGGCGCCGAGAACCGCCATGTCGCCGCCCGCACGGCCCGCGAACGCGGATGGCTCTGAGGCGCGGTCCCCGGGGTCATGCGCGCGGTGACGACGCTCCGACCGCCTCGGCAGGCCCCCGGAACCCGCTCGTCTTGTGAGCCGACCCATAGGGCGCAGATCACATACGAGGCGCGGTAGTAGGCCTGGTGGCGGGGCCCCGCGCCGCACGAGCGCGTCGGCCGGCCTCCCGGCCCGGTCCTACGTAGACACGTAGTAACAGGGGGCATTGCCCTCTCCCCGGCGTGCCGCTAACCATGGTTCGAGCCCGGGAGCCGACCCGGCGAGCCGGTCGAGCGGCGCACGAGTCCGTACGGACCTCGCCGCGCACGTCCGCTCCGCCACCGGTCCCGTGGCCGTCCTGTCATCGCAGCAAGGAGAGTGTTCTATCCGTACGTCCGCTCAGTCCCTCGCCCCTGTCACCCGTGCCGCCCGGATCCGTACGTACGCGGTGTCCGGTCTCTGCGTCGCCGGAGCCGCAGCAGCGGCCCTGACTCTCGCTCCGTCCCCGGCGCACGCCGCCGAGCCGGCCTCGCACGGTGTGACCACGGCCGGGGTCTCGGCAACCGGAGTGTCCGCGCAGGCCGACGCCCTCGCCAAGAAGGCCGGCAAGGCGGCGTCGGACTCGGACAAGCTGGACCACTGGATCCGCAAGTCCCTCAAGATCATGAAGGCCGAGGGGATCCCGGGCACCTACGAGGGCCTGCACCGCAACATCATGCGTGAGTCGGGCGGCGACCCCGACGCGGCCAACGGCTGGGACGTCAACGCGCAGAACGGGACGCCCTCCAAGGGGCTCCTGCAGGTGATCCAGCCGACGTTCGAGGCCTTCCACGTCGACGGTACGTCCAAGGACCTGACCGACCCGGTCGCCAACATCACCGCGGCCGCCAACTACGCCGCCGACAAGTACGGCTCCATCGACAACGTCGACTCCGCCTACTGATCACAGGCAGCGAAGGCTGCACGGCCCTCCCCGGGGAGCCGGCCGGACAGCCCGGGCTTCCGCCCACACGCGTCACCGCCCCGGCCGGTCACCCGACCAGCCGGGGCTTCGCCGTGCCCGGACCCCGCAGGAGCTACCGCAGCCCCGTCTGTGGCGTACAGATCTGGCACGCCTCGATGCCGGGTTCCGCCAAGGCGACGAGTGCGTCCTGGCGGTCGATGTAGCCGAAGTCGTTCTTGTACAACGTGCACGACCCCCGGTGCAGCAGCGCGCTGTCGCTGGAGCGCTGGGGCTGGATCTTCCACGACTGCTCGGCCCGAGCCTGCTCCCGCCGGCGCAGGTCGGCCTTCTCCTGGCTCTCGAGCTCCCGGACCTTCTGGTCCGCACACCTGAGCTGCCACGCGAGGTACTCCCGTGTGGCCCGCCACTTCTCGAGCCGCGATATCCCGCCGGATTCCGACATCGGACTCAGACCGCCCCGTCCGTGGCCGCCGCCGCGTCCTCGTGGGTGTGCTTGAGCGCCATACGCCCCGCGACCACCGCACTGCGCTCCAGCGTCGCCCAGAACGGATGCGTGGACACCGTGATGCTCAGTTCGAGGAAGCGGGCCCGGAACGCGGCGACCTCCCGGTGCTGCTCCTCGGTGTAGCCGGGGCTGTCGGGCTTGGAGGACCGGTAGTCGCTGTGCACCTGCTTGTCGCCCTCCCACCCGGGCATGGGCTCGGCCGACCACGGCAGGGTCCGGGCGTACTGCTCGTAGGCGGCGCGGGTCTGGTGCAGGGCGAGCTGGGCGTCGCACAGGTCCTGGGGGAAGTCGTACGTGGTCACCCGTGAATGGTACGTCTGTTCGAATTGCTGATGCGAGGGCGCGCCGACGCGGAGGAGCCGGCCCACCCGAACGGCCGCCCTCCTCGGTCTGCGGATGTGTCCGCACCGGCTCTCCGGCAGGAGTGAACCAGGTGGGCCGGTGGGTACGGGGGGAGCCCGTCCGCGGAGGGGGTGGCGGCCAATAGGGTGATCGCATGTCTGTCATGCTGAGCTCAACCAAGACACGGGCCGCGCTCCGTACGTCGGCGCGCGTCTCGGTCGAGCTGCTCCTCGTCCTTGTCATGGCCGCGACCGCGATTTGGCTCCTGGGCCGCATGTGGTCGGTCGTCTGGCCCCTCGTCGTCGGCCTGTTGCTCACCACCCTGACGTGGCCCACGGTCCGCCACCTGCGCGGGCGGGGGTGGCCCCCGGCTCTCGCGGCCTCGGTGGTGACCGTGGCGTTCCTCCTGGTCGCCGGGGGAGTCGTGGCGCTGATCGCGGTGCCGGTGGCCTCCCAGTCCGGGGAACTCGCCGACGGCGTGGTCGAAGGCATCCAGAAGCTGCGCGAATGGGCCTCGGGTCCGCCGCTCAACATCGGTGACGACCAGATCACCGGGGCGTTCGATTCAGCGACCGCCCGCATCCAGGACAGCGTCGGCAGCATGGTGACCACCGTCGTCACGGGGGTGAGCACGGTCGTCAACGGTGTGGTCACCGCCGTCCTGGCGGTCTTCCTGATGTTCTTCATGCTCAAGGACGGCCCCCGGTTCCTGCCCTGGCTCGAACGCCAGCTGCCCGGTCGCCTGGCCACCGATGTTCCGACCGTCGCCGCGCGCGGCTGGGCGACGCTGGGCGAGTTCGTGCGCTCCCAGGCGTACGTCGGCCTGCTCGACGCCGTCCTCATCGGCATCGGTCTGTGGATCGTCGGGGTGCCGCTGGTGCTCCCGCTGGCGGTCCTGACCTTCGTGTCCGCGTTCGTACCGATCGTCGGAGCCCTCTTCGCCGGCTTCGTCGCGGTCCTGATCGCCCTGGTGTCCAACGGGCCGACCGACGCACTGATCGTGCTGGCGATCATCGTCGTGGTGCAGCAGCTCGAAGGGAACGTGTTCCAGCCCATGATCCAGAGCCGCGGGCTCGGCCTGCACGCCGCGGTCGTCCTCCTCGCGGTGACGCTCGGCGGCAGCCTCGCGGGAATCGTGGGCAGCCTCCTCGCCGTGCCCGCCGCCGCGCTCATCGCGGTGGTGTGGAACTACGTGCGGGAGCAGCTCGGAGAGCCGGGCCCGGACCCGGACAGCGGCCCCGCTCCGGGCGAGGACCCGGCTCCGGACGCCGACCCGGAGAACCCGCGCGTCGCCGTGTGACGAGGCCCGCCCGGCGTCGGGGAAAGCCGGGCCCGTCCGTGATCTGCCGTGATGCCGGCAGGTGACGGACGGGCCCCCGAGCGCCGGGCGGCGGTGCTCAGGTGTACTTCTGCGCGGCTTCGCGGCGCTGCCTCTTGCCCAGGGCCGCCTGGGAGAGGTCCTCGGCCTGGGACCGGAGATTCTTGTAGCCGTATCCCCGTTGCGCCAGCCATGCCTTCGCCGCCTCTTCGGCCCGCTCGGTCGCCTCGAGGATGTCCTCCTCTTCCTCCCCGGAGTCCTGGAAGCGGAAGGTGAACGCGGACCGTGCGGTG
The DNA here is from genome assembly GCF_042270185.1 of Streptomyces sp. NPDC055962. Lineage (NCBI taxonomy): Bacteria > Bacillati > Actinomycetota > Actinomycetes > Kitasatosporales > Streptomycetaceae > Streptomyces > Streptomyces sp. NPDC055962. The sequence continues at coordinate 59,787 of NZ_JBHJYN010000012.1, read as the reverse complement.
ATGTCGTAGCTGAGGTGTCCTTCGGGGGTGAACGCGGCGCGCAGCACGTCGTGCTCCGCGGCCCGGGCCAGGAGCTCGGCGCGCTGGTCGGTGGTGAGCCCGTCGAAAACACCGCGGACAGTGATACGGAACGTACGCGTACTCATCCCAGGACCCTAGCCAGCCGGCGGGGCAGGAAGCCACCGGATTTCCCGGAGCGCACGGTCCGGGGCACACGGGCCGCCGGCTCCGGAGGTCACCTCGGCGGCGAGACCTGCGCGCGCACCCACGCGGGGTCGGGGTTGACGTGCGGCCGGCCTGCCACCACCACGGTCGGTACGGTCTCGTCGCCGTCGTTGGCCGCCCGCACCACGGACGCGCCCGCCGGGTCGCGCCAGATGTCCACCCAGTGCAGCCGGCGCGCCCGTCGGCCCAGCCGGAACCGGAGGCGCATGCAGAACGCGCAGCCCGGCCGCCAGTAGACGACCGGACGGCCGTCCGCCGCGCTGCGACGCTGCGCCTCCGCGGCGCCGATCGACCGCGGGAACGCCAGCGGCGAATACGTCCCCGCGAGCACGACGAACAGCAGCAGGAGCACGACGGCGGTGCCGGGCAACCCTCTGGTGAACAGCGAGATCGCGACGAACGCGCCGCAGAGCACGAGCAACATCGACAGCATCCAGGCGCGCATCATGAGGCCGCATGCTATCGGTGGCCGCGTGCCGCGATCCGGCGCCCGGGGCGGACGGCCCTCGGGACACCGGACCACGGAGGACATCCCGCCCGCCGCCGTTCCAGGGGATCAGCTGCCCGTTCGGAACCGGCGGGCCCCGGGGCGCGGGAGGTCAGAGGCGTCCCCGGGGGACCACGGTGAACGTGCCGCGGCCGGCGGGCAGGTTCACCGTGTACTGACGCAGGTAGGTGTCCAGATACGGTGACCGGGCACCACCGGTCGCGATGTCGTCGGACGGGTCGTCCAGGGCCAGCCGGAGCTGCGCCCCCTCGACCTCGATCGTCTCGCCGGAAGGCGTGTCGCGCCAGGAGCCGGTCCTGACGGAGCCGACCTCGACGGCCAGGACGTGCCCGGCTCCCAGGGTCCAGTCGGTGGCCTTGAGATCGACGGTGAGCCTGCCCGTGGCCAGCAGCGAGACCTGCTCGTCGAACATGACGGCGGTGCCGTCCGGGGCGACGTCGTACAACTTGAGCATGACGTTGCCCTCGCCCTCGGCCTTCAGGCTCACCTGCGGGGTCCCTGTGACCCGCACCGCCTTCGCGAGCGCCTCGGACCACACGAAGTAGCTCGACGTGACCTTCCCGGCCTCCTGGAGCCGGGCCGGCCCCTCGGGCAGTCCCTTCGGCGCCGCCGGCTCCGGGGCGGGCGCATGCTCCATGTCCCGTGCGTCGGAACTCCCCGGGCGCTTCCCGGTGGCAGATCCGCCGGACGGGCCGAGGGAGGCGATACCCGAGAGGCCGCCGTCGTCCACGTAGGAGCCTCCGCCGAGGGACAGGGTGACGCGGCGCTCCACGACCGGCCAGGTCTTCTGGGCCCGCCACGCGCCGGTCGAGTCCTCGACGGCGTAGGCCGGATGACGGACCGTCGGCCTGACACCCTTGAGGTACTGGTCGTAGAACGAGAGGGTCTCCTCGTACCAGCCCTCCCGGCCCATGGCCAGACGGCCGTCGGAGGTGCGGTCACCGCCGCGTACGTGGTCCCACTGTCCGACCCAGCCGCGCTCCGGGCCCTGGTGGTTGTCGAGGTACTCCTGCATCTCCTCGGGCTTGGTGTTGTTCTCGACGAACCCCTGGGTCACGAAGAGCGGGGTGTCGGTGCCCTCGGCCGCTTTCGCGAGGTCGCGGGACACCCAGTGCGGATCGTCCTGGTCGGCGATCCGGTACCCGGCGGAGTTCTGTGCCAGGCACTCGGGATGGTCGTCCTCGTAGCGGGAGTTGGCCAGGTAGTGCGCGTCGTCGTCCGGCAGCTGGCCGAGCGTGGCGATGGAGTTGTAGGCGTTGGCGGTCCCGGTGACGTTCGGGCGGGGCACACCGTTGGAGTAGATGTACTGGTACATGTCCCAGACGGGTTCCTGGGCGACGACGGCCTTGAGGGCCCGCTGGTCCAGGTTGTTGCCGATGAGCCCCGTCACGGCGTCGTAGGACTTGCCGTACAGACCGACCGAGCCGGTGGACCAGGGCTGTCTCGCCGCCCAGTCGACGGCCGCCTTCACGTCCGCCTGTTCACCCGGTCCGCCCCAGTCGAGGCAGCCGGTCGACCCGCCGAAGCCGCGCAGGTCCACCATGACGAAGGCATAGCCCTGGTCGAACAGGTCGGTGCCCTCGACGAAGTCCTGGAAGCGGGTGGAGGGCCCGGTGTGCGTCCAGCCCTCGGCGCCGGACTGCCCGGAGTGACCGAAGTACGGCCCGACCGACAAAACGACCGGAACCCTGGCCTTCTTCGGCAGCCGTTCGGGCAGCAGGACGTCGGCGTGCAGTTCGGTCCCGGAACGGTCCGAGGACGGGAAGTAGTGCTGCGTCCAGCGCGCCCCCTCGGGCACCCGGTCGTTCTCCTGGTGGGTGACGGGGACGGCCGCGATGGAGGTTGGCCCCTGCTCCGCCGTCGGCCCGGATGCGGCGGCGGGGCCGGCGAGGGCGGCGGTCAGTGCGAGGCTCGTGACAAGTGCTGAGGCGGCCCGTCCGGCCGTGCGACGTGCTCTCACATGCTTCTCCCGGCTCGGTGGGTACGGGGTCACGCAGTGGTGCAGGCCGAGCAGCGGCACCCGGCCCGCCGTGACGGGTGCGACGGTGGTCGCGCGCACATCCACGGTGCTGGGTCGCAGTCGCGGGGACGAGCCGGAGCCGACGGTGACGAAGTCTATGATCGTACCGGGGTGGCTTCAATATGCAGGTGGGCCACGTGTGTTGCCGATGGGACCGGCTTCGCGAGCCGGGCGCGTGGAAGCGGGGGAGCGCCGTCCCCGGCGACCTGGCAGGGAGAGAACGGTCACCCGGCCACGACAAGGCGGCGGGTGGACGGAGGGGCACGGACCGGGCCGTCGGCCCGCCGTACCAGACCCGTGAACCGTCGTCCGGCGCCTCCGCTCACGGTCGTGGGGCCTTCCGGGTCGCGTCGGTGACGCGGTCGATCCGGTAGTAGTCCGCGACGCACTCTCCGGGCCAGTAGGAGCGGCCCCGCCGGCTGAACGGCTCCAGCATCTGGCTGATCACGAGCCGCTCGTACGGGAGGACCTCCGCACCGGCCCCCGCCCCTTCGCGAAGCCGACGGTCCTGGGCGTCCCACTTCACGGCCCGTGCGCGCAGCTCCGCGTCGAGATCGAGCAGCCCCACGGCCGGGCCGACGCAGGCCACGACGCAGAGCACCGCGCACACGGCCCGGAGCAGGCCGGTCGCCGTGCGCGCCTGCCTCCCGGCCGCGAGCCCCAGCAGCGCGCCGGCACCGATCAGCAGGGCCACGAACAGCAGGAGGTAGTCGTTCCAGAGGCGGGCGGCGCTGGGTGCACTCACCCGGTCCTGGAACACCGGGTGGGCGATGACCGTACAGACGTATCCGGACACCAGGAACGCGGCGACTCCGGCGCACGCCGTCAGGGGCCGGCCGACGGGCGGACGGGGCGTGTTCCCGTCCGGGGTTCGGCACAGCAGGCCCAGGAGCACCCCCACCGCGAGCGCCCCGACGTACGGCCAGGTGGTGACCACGGTGAGGACGATCTCCCCGAACCCGCGCAGAGAGGCAGCGAGCGACTCCGGGGCGACCATGGACGCCGTACCCGCCCCGAACCGCTCCCGCCGGTGCTGCGAGCCGGGGGACGTGACCAGGACGACGGCACCGGCGCCGACTCCGGCCATCCCCGCCGCGCACCACCGGCGGAGGAAGGTGCGCGCCGGCCCCGCGGCTCCACGGAGGCTGAGGAGGAGGGCGGTGGCCAGCAGCACCGCCACGACGACCGCGGTCTCCTCCGACAGGGTGCCGATGGCCAGGCCGGCGAACGCCACGACGGCGAGCGCCACGCCCCTCCCGCGGCGCGAACGGGCCGCGAGGAACGGGAGCAGCGCGGCGCAGGCAAGCACGGGCGGCATCGTGTGCGAGACCGACGCGGCCGGCCAGTAGAACGTCTTGTACGTGTTGGGCGTGGCGAACAGGAAGAGAACGGTCGCCATGGCGGCGACCAGCAACGGCAGCCCGCGCGGCACGGTGAGCCCGGCGCGCCGCAGGGCGAGGACCGTCACGGCCCGGAACACCGCGAGCGTCAGCGCGCCGGTGACAAGACCGAACCACTGGTGGCCGGGGACCTGGAACGTCGCGTAGGCACCGACGAGCAGCGCGTTGGCGACCCGCCCGTTGTCCTCGAAGTAGAACTGCCCGATGAGGCCCGCGATTCCCCCGTCGCGCACCGCGGGCAGGAAGCACCAGTCGTCGGCACCGGGCCGGACCGACCGTCCGAACCACGCGGCGGCGGCGAGCAGGGCGAGGGGCGGGAGGGAGAGAACCGTCAGCCGGAGCCGGTCCCGCGTGTGCGGTGGCCGCACGCGGTCCGGCACGCCCCGCGGTTCACGGACGTCCGGCGTCGCCCGGTGTCCGGCGGGCCGGGGACCGCGGATTCCGGTGTGCCGTCGGACATGGCGGCTCACCGGTCCTCTGAGGAGTTGAGGGGGAGTTCGGGGAGGGGAGCGATCATCGTCCGTCCGGGCGTCCGCCCTGCGTTTCCGGCATCCCCGTCGTCCTCGACGTCCCCGGCCGGCGCGGAGCCTGCGCGCCGGCCCGACATGATCGCCCACCGGGCCAGCAGGAAGGAGACCGGGGTGACGAGGACACCCGCCGCGAGGGCCGCCAGGTTCTTGTCCATGCCGAGCCCGCCGACCGCGGCGTACAGCAGCACCCCGGAGGCCACGAGGTTGACGGCGCTCGACACGGGATAGCGCACGAACGCCCGCCATGTCGGCCTCGTCCGGCAGGTGACGTAGGAGTTGAGCAGGAACGAGCACACGATGCTGACCGCGTACCCGAGGACATGGGCCACCAGATAGGGGATCCATCGGTTCAGTACGGCGTAGACGCCGAGATAGACAGCCGTGTTCACGCACCCGACCAGGACGAAACTGCCGAACTGGCGGACGGTGCGGGCCCGGGGCGCGGCGGGCTCCCGCAGATCCATGATGTCCGGGGGAGCGGGACGGACCGGCAGCGCCGGTCCGCTCTCGTCGGTCTCCCGCACCACGTAGGGCGGACGGTGCTTCGCCTCGTGGTAGATGCGGCCCACGTATTCGCCGATGACCCCCAGGGTGACCAGCTGGATGCCGCTGAGCGCCACCACCGCGGTGAGCAGGGTGGCGTAGCCCGGCGTGTCCGCGCCGTGCAGCACGACCTTCACCACGGTCCACAGCGCGTACGCCAGTGCGGAGAGGAAGATCCAGAAGCCGGTGTAGATGGCCAGGCGGAGCGGACGGTTGTTGAAGGAGAGGAGCCCGTCGATGCCGTAGTTCAGCAGCCTTCTGCTCCCCCACTTCGACCGGCCCGCCACGCGTTCGCTGTTCCGGTAGCGGAAGCTGACGGTGTCGAAGCCGATCCAGGAGAAGATCCCCTTCGAGAAGCGGTTGCTCTCCGGCAGTGACAGGACGCTCCGGACCGCCCGACGGGACAGCAGCCGGAAATCACCCGTCCCGTCGAGGAGCTCCACGTCCACACAGCGGCGCACGACCGCGTAGTAGGTGTGGCTGAGCGTGCTGCGGACCAGGCCCTCGCCCGTGCGGTCGCGACGCGGGATGACCTGGTCGTAGCCGTGGCGGTGCAGTTCGAGCATGCGGGGGATGAGACCGGGCGGGTGCTGCAGGTCGGCGTCCATGATGACCACGGCGGCCCCCCGCGCCATGCGGAGTCCGGCGAGCATGGCCGCCTCCTTGCCGAAGTTCCGGCTGAACGCCGTGTAGCGCGTACGGTCGTCCCGCGCGGCGAAGGAGCTGAGCAGCATCCGGGTGCCGTCGCGGCTCCCGTCGTCCACGTAGCAGATCTCGAAGGGCTCTTTGAGCCCTTCGAGGACGGCTGTCAGAGCCGCGTGGAAGGAGGCGATTCCTTCGGCCTCGTTGAAGCAGGGCACGACGACCGACAGCTGAAGGCCGGTCACGCGGCACCTCCGGACGTCCTCGGGCTCGGACCTGGGATCGCGGGTCGCCTCCGTCCCACACGTTGCGCACCGGTGGCCCATCCAACGGCGAGGTCCTCCCGCCGCTGCCGCGAACGCGCGGGCCGTTGCGTTCTTTCGCACGAATGGCGCACACCTGTCGGGGCGCGACGGCCGGCCCGGCGCGCGGCACCGGCGGCCTCAGGCGGGGTTCGGAAGTCCGGGCCGGCGGCTCACCGGGGGTCCGCGCGACGACCACCCCGAGGTCACGGACGGTTCAGCACACGGGCCCCTGGTTCACCGACGGCTCAGCACACGGGCGCCTGGTTCACCGACGGTTCAGCACGGGGAGCACCGGGGTCACCGATGGCTCAGCACGTTGACCACCCGGCCGTTGGGATCACGGACGAAGAACCGGCGCACTCCCCACTCCTCGTCCCCCAGGGGGTGCACGATCTCGGCGCCGCTCTCCCGCATGGCCGCGTAGGCCGCGTCCACGTCGTCCACCTCGATGCTCATGTCCGGCACGACCGGTGCCGTCCTGTCGCGGCTCATGAAGGTGATCTGCGCGGTGGGATGGGTGGGTGAAGCGAGCGTCATCACCCAGCCGAGGTTCATCACCTCCTCGAACCCGAGGAGCCCGTAGAAGCCCCGGCTCTCCTCCATGGCCTCCGAGTTGATGTCGGGCATGACACGGCGGACGGACATCGGCGACTCCTCACCCTGCGTTCGTGTGGGACCCGAACGGTAGCGGTCCGGGGGCCCGCCACGGCGTACGTGCGGTGGCGGGCCCGCCCGTCTCAGCGCCTGGTGCGCACCAGCAGGTAGACGAAGTACGGCGCACCGATGACTGCGGTCATCAGGCCCGCGCCGAGCTGCGCCGGTGCGATCACCGTGCGCCCCGCCAGATCCGCGAGACAGACCAGGAGCCCTCCGAGCAGGAGGGCGACCGGGACCACCCGGACGTGCCGCCGTCCGACGAGGGCGCGCGCCGCGTGCGGGGCGACGAGCCCGACGAAGGCGATCGTCCCGGCGGCCGACACGGCGGTGGCGGCGAGCAGGACGGACGTGACGAGGAAGCCGAGGCGTGCCCTGGGCAGCCCCAGGCCGAGGAGCCTCGGGGTGTCCTCGTCGAGCGCGACGAGGTCGAGCTCGCGGCGGCGCGTCACCGCCACGACGACGCCGACGGCGAGGACGACGGCGACGGGTACCACGTCGGGCATGTTCCGCCCGTACGTCGAACCGGACAGCCAGGTCAGGGCCTTCGTGGTGTCGAAGGGGTCGCTGAGCACGATGACCAGGCTGATCAGGGCCGCGGCGGCGGACGACACCCCGAAGCCGAGCAGGACCAGTCTGTTCTGCCGGAAGCCGCCCCGCGCCGCCAGTCCGAAGACGAGCGTCGCGGTGACCGCCGCCCCGCCGAACGCCGCGCCCGCGATCTCCCACGAGCCGGGGGACTGCGCGGTGGTGACCAGGAGGACCGCGCCGAGACCGGCGCCTCCGGAGACTCCCAGGATGCCCGGTTCCGCCAGCGGGTTACGGGTCACCGCCTGCACCAGCGTTCCTGACAGGGCGAGCGCACCACCGGCGAGGAGCGCGGCCGTCACCCGGGGGACCCGGGTGTCGAGGACGAAGGTGACGACCCGGCCCGCCCGGCCCTGCGCCCAGTTCACGACATCGCCCAGCAGCAGCTTCGAGTCACCGAGCAGAACGGCCGCGAGCAGCACGCCCACCAGGACGACGGCGAGCGTGACCACGGTGACGGCGAACGCCTTCCGCCCGGGGATGCGCAGGCGGTCCGGCGCGTCGGCCGAGGCGGTGTCACGGGTGCGGAGCGCCATCACGACGAGGAAGACTCCACCGACCACGGTCGTGACGACGCCCGTGGGCACCTCCACGGCGGTGTCGGCGGGCACGACCGCGCGCAGCACCACGTCGGAGAGGAGCACGAGCGCGGCTCCGACGAGACCTGCCACGGGGATGGCCACCCGGGAGCGGACGAGCCCCCGGAACCGGCGGGTGAGAGGGCGGACGAGCGCGGGCGCGCAGAGTCCGACGAAGCCGATCGGGCCGGCGAGTGTGACCGCCGCCGCGGAGAGCAGTGTGGCGAGCACGACGGTGGTGACGCGCGTCCCGCGGACGGAGACACCCAGTCCCCGGGCGGCGTCGTCACCCAGCGCCAAGGCGTCGACGCGACGGGCGACCAGGAGGAGCCCGGCCAGGCCGACGGCCACGACCGGGGCCATCTGGACGACGCCGTCGAACCCGTTCTGGCCGACGCTTCCCTGGTTCCACCGGTAGAGACCCTCGGTCTGCTGCGGGAAGAGGAGCAGCAGCGCGTCGGTCACGGCGTTCAGCCCCAGAGCGAGGGCGGTTCCCGCGAGGACCAGCCGGACGGTGCCCTTGCCGAGCCCGGACAGTCCGAGCACGACGGCCGCGGCGGCCAGTCCGCCGGCGAACGCGGCGCCCGACGAGGCGAGGAGCGGGAGGGTGGTCCCGGTGACGGCGAGCACCCCGAGCGCCAGGTAGGAACCGGCGTTCACGGCGAGGGTGTCGGGTGCGGCGAGCACGTTCCGGCTGACCGCCTGGAGGGCGGAGCCGGCCATGCCGAGGGCCAGCCCGACGAGGACGGCGGCGACCATCCTCGGCAGCCGGGACGCGATGACGACGGAGGCGTCCCCCGCCTCGGCGTTGCCGGTGAGCGCGTTCCAGACCTGCGAGGCGCCGACGTCGGCGGTGCCCTGGGTGATGTCGACGGCGGCGAGTGCCGCGATCAGCAGCACGAGCGTGGCCGTCACGGCGACCGCGCCCGTCGTGGCCGCGGCGGTGCGGTCACGGCCGACCGCGGTCTTGTCGATGACGGCCACGGCGCGCTACTTCGTCAGCGCGTCGACGAGGGAGTCGATGTACGCCTCCATCGAGCGGGGACCACCGAACATCCAGACGCCGTCGGGCAGCCGGTGCACGTTGCCGTCCTTCACGAAGGGGAGCGACGTCCACACGGCGTTCTTCGCGAGCGGGCCGGTGAACGTGTCACCGTCGGCGTCGTTGGCGACATAGGTGAACTGGACGTCCCCGAGGCCGGTGAGGCCTTCGACGTCGGTGGTGGCGAGGCCGTAGCTGGCGTCGCCCTTCACCTTCCAGGCGTTCTTCAGGCCGAGCTTCTCGTTGACGGCACCGAGCAGGGACGTGCCGGTGTAGGCGCGGATGGAGACCTGGTTCGACGCTTCGTAACCGTCGGCGGAGGCGATCTCCGCGCCGCCGAGACCGGCGTCCTCGAGGGCCTTCCTGCCGTCGGCGAGACTTGCCTCGAAGTCCTTCATGAGGGCGTCCGCCTCGGCCTCCTTGCCGGTGGCCTTCGCTATGAGGTCGACGCTCTCCGTCATGGAGGCGATCTGGTCGGCGCCGTCGGCGGCCGTCAGCTCCAGGACGGGCGCGACCTTGCGGAGCTGCTTCACCACGGCCGGCGCGAGGTCGGTGGTGGCGACCACGAGGTCGGGCGCGAGCGCGGCGACGGTGTCGATGCTCGGCTCGCCGCGGGTCCCGATGTCCTTGGGGTCACCGGTGAGCGGGGCCGCGGTGTTCCACGCGGTGTAGCCCTTCACGTCGGCGACGCCCACGGGGGCGACTCCGAGGGAGACCAGGTCCTCGACCACGTTCCACTCGGTGGCGACGACCTTCGTGGCGGGGCCGTCGAGCGTCACCTTCGTGCCCTTGGCATCGGTGAGGGTGATCTTCCCCGCGGGCTTCTTCGAGGCCGCGGCGTCGTCGGAGGACGGCTCGGTGGTCCCGCAGGCGGCGAGGGAGAGGGCGGCGACGGCGACGGTGGCCGTGGCGAGGAGGTGGCGTCTCATGAGGAGGTGCTGAGCCTTTCGGATCTGGAGTGGTGGCGGCCGATCGCGCGGGTGCGCAGCCGGCCGGTGGAGGGGTCGGTCCCCACGTCTATACGGATGCCGTAGACGTCGGACAGGAGGTCGGGGGTGAACACGTCCTCGGGCAGGCCGTCGGCGACGATGCGTCCCGCCCGCAGCAGGGCGACGCGGTCGGCGACGGCCGCGGCCTGGTCGAGGTCGTGGAGGACGACGCCCACGGCGATGCCCTGGTCGTCGGCGAGATCGCGGATCAGGTCGAGGAGTTCGACCTGGTAGCGGAGGTCGAGGTAGGTGGTCGGTTCGTCCAGGAGCAGGACGCCCGTCTCCTGCGCGAGGCAGCTCGCGAGCCACACGCGCTGGAGCTGACCGCCGGAGAGCTGTTCGACGCCCCGGTCGGCGAGGTCGGAGACACCGGTGAGGCCGAGCGCCCGGTCCACGGCGGCGGTGCCGCGGGGATCGGGACGGCCCCAGCGCCCCCGGTAGGGGTAGCGGCCGAAGTCGACCACGTCCCGGACGGTGAGTCCGCCCGGCGTCGAGCGGGACTGGGTCAGCAGCGCGACGCGGCGTGCGAACTCACGGGCCCCGAGCGCGAAGCCGTCCGCGGCCTCGTCCGTGCCCGCGTCGACCGTGAGCGATCCGGTGCGAGGGCTCTGCAGCCGGGCGAGCGTGCGCAACAGCGTGGACTTCCCGCTGCCGTTGGGACCCACGAGCGCGGTCACCTCGGCGGGCCGCAGGGTGATGGCCGCTCCGTGCACGACGTCGACGCGGCCGTACGCCACGGTGACCCCGTCGGCGGACAGCCCGTGTCCACGGGGACGTGGTACGGCAGCGGACATAGGGGTGCCCACAGCACTGGAAGTGCTCTCACCAGCTCTCATGGACGTTAGGTTAGCCTGCCCTTATGAGTGCTTGTGACCACCCCCGCCCGATGGGAGAGGGTGACGCCGCGGGGCGCCTGCCTTCTGCGCCCGGGGCCTGCGCGCGCAGAGTGCCCGCAGGCTTCGCACGGCGGTCGTGGCGGGGCGGTGGTCGAGTCGTCCGGCTGTCGGGGCTCGCGAGCGCTGATGAAGAGTCAGGCAAGCCTGCGGAAAGCCGAGTTGCTGCGTGCGTGCGGCCTTCCGATGTGGTGCGACACCCCCCGGGAGCCGTGGCCGGAGAGATGTGGCCGGCGCGCACACGGCAGGCACCTACGGCGCGTGGGGCGCTCGGCGGGCCTCACTCCGCTCCGTGGGGCCGGCCGGGCGGATCGCCTCGTGGGAGCCGGCGCCTGCACCCGTGCCGGCCACCCCGGGTGGCCGTCGCGTCCGGCACGGGAATGTGCGGGCGGGATGCGGCGACCGGTGCGGCCGGCACGGGTGGGAGGTGGTCCGTGAGGAGTCAGGGGTGGCTGGTCAGGTAGCCGCCCATGGTCGTGAAGTGCTCCGTCGCCGGAAGCTCCCGGCCGTCCTCGGTGCGCACCCGCGTGATGGCGAGGCCGCGGTTGCGGCCGGTGCGGGCGTCGGCGCCGGCCACGATCACCACACCCTCGCCCTCGCGGTAGAAGACCCGTCCGGGCGTCCCGCCGTAACGGCCTTCGGAGACCACGGCGGCGACGACCTCGATGCGCTTGCCCCGGTGGTAGGTGAAGGCGCTGGGGTACGGCTCGGACTGGGCGCGGATCAGGCGCTCGAGGTCCTCCGCGGGCCAGGTCCAGTCGATGCGGATGTCCTCCTCGGCCCGCTTGTGGAAGAACGTCGCCCGGGTGCGGTCCTGGCGGGTGAACTCGGTCTCGCCGGCGGCGATGCGGCCGAGCGCTCCGATGGTGACCGGGCCGATCAGATCGACGGTCTTGTGGAAGAGGTCGGTCGCGGTGTCCTTCGGGCCGACCGGGACCGCCTCCTGGGCGACGATGTCGCCGGCGTCGAGCTCGTCGTTCATCATGTGCGCCGTGACGCCCACCTCGGACTCGCCGTTGATCAGAGCCCAGATCAGGGGCGAGAACCCGGCGTACTTCGGCAGCAGCGAGTCGTGGACGTTCAGCGTGCCGTGGCGCGGGAGCCCGAAGATGCGCGGAGGGATCCATGTCCGCCAGTTGTTGGCCACGATGATGTCCGGGGCGGCCTCCTGGAGGCGCGCGAACAGCTCGTCGTCGTCGGGACGGTTCCGGATCACCACGGGGACGCCACGCGCCTCGGCGAGGTCGGCGACGGAGTCGCTCCAGATCTTCTCGTACGCGTGCTCGCTCCTGGGGTGTGTCACCACCAGCACCACGTCGTGCTCGGAGTCCAGGAGGGCTTGAAGGGTTCGGTGCCCCCAGGTCTGGTACCCGAACATGACGACCCGCATGGGTTCCTCCTTGGTGCAGGGACTGACGAACAGACAGTAAAGCGAGGCTTACCTTACTGTGCAACAGTGCCTCATGGGAGGCGCGTTGACGGACACGCGCTGTTCCGTCGTTCTTGCTGTGGGCTATCGACAGCTTCGCGAGATGAGCTTAGGCTCACCTAAATAGCGACGGGCCGCCCTGCCGGGTGTGTCCGCTCATCTCTGCTTCCCCCACGCCATTTCTCGGCGGCTTCACCGCACGATGGGAGTGACATGTCTCAGGTCCTGCCTGGCGACACAGCATCACCGGTCCTCGACCTGATCGGCATCGGCTTCGGGCCGTCCAACGTGGCCATGGCGATCGCGCTCAGCGAGCACAACGCGGGCGCCGGCGCGAACGAGGCGGTGTCCGCCCACTTCTTCGAGCAGCAGCCGCGCTTCGGCTGGCACCGAGGGATGCTGATCGACGACGCGACCATGCAGGTGTCCTTCCTCAAGGACCTGGTGACACTGCGGAACCCGACCAGTGAGTACAGCTTCCTCTGCTACCTGAAGAGCAGGGGCCGGCTGGTCGACTTCATCAACCACAAGAACCTGTTCCCTCTGCGGGTCGAGTTCCACGACTACTTCGAGTGGGCCGCCGCCAAGGTCGGCGGCATGGTCTCCTACGGCCACGAGGTCGTCGGTGTCACGCCGGTCGTGCAGGACGGGGTGGTGGACCACCTGGACGTGACGGTCCGTTCGGGTGAGGGGCTCGTGGTCCACCGAGCCCGGAACGTCGTCATCGGGACGGGGCTGCGCCCTCTGATGCCCGAGGGCGTGGAGCGGGGCGACCGTGTCTGGCACAACTCCGACCTGCTGGCCAAGGTCGAGGAGCTGGAAGGGACTTCACCCTCCCGGTTCGTCGTCGTGGGCGCCGGGCAGAGTGCCGCGGAGAACGTCGCCTACCTGCACCGGCGCTTTCCCGAGGCCGAGGTCTGCGCGGTCTTCTCCCGCTACGGCTACAGCCCCGCCGACGACAGCAGCTTCGCCAACCGGATCTTCGACCCCGGGGCGGTCGACGAGTACTTCGCGGCGCCCGGGAACGTCAAGCGCCGGCTGATGGACTACCACGGCAACACCAACTACTCCGTGGTGGACATCGATCTGATCGACGACCTGTACCGGCAGATGTACCAGGAGAAGGTCCTCGGCACCGAGCGGCTCCGCTTCATCAACGTGTCCCGGCTCGAGTCCGTCGTGGAGAAGCCGGACACGGTCCACGCCACGGTGAAGTCCCTGGTCACGGGGGAGGAGAGCGTGCTGGACGCCGATGTCGTGGTGTTCGCGACCGGCTACAGCCCCGTCGACCCGCTCGGGCTCCTCGGTGAGGCCGCCGACCACTGCCTCCGCGACGAGGAGGGACGCGTACAGGTCGAACGCGACTACCGCATAGCGACCGCCCCCGAACTGCGCTGCGGGCTCTACCTCCAGGGCGGGACGGAGCACACGCACGGCATCACGTCCGCCCTGCTGTCCAACACCGCGATCCGGGTCGGCGAGATCCTGGACTCGCTGCTCGGCCGCGGAGTCAAGGCCGCTTCCGACGAGGCCCGGCTGGTCGCCGACCGGTCCGGGGGTGCGGCCGGCTAGTCCCACTTGGCGGACCCGGGAGCGGGTCCGCCACCTGGGGAGAAGGAGGAGCGAGCCCGCGCGGCCGGCCAACCGGCCGTGTGGCACCCGTAGATCAAAGGGATAACGTACGTCGACATGAGCACGACTGCTGTGGAGCGCCCCGCTCCCCGGGGCGCGGAAGCCGCCCGTCGGAGACGGGTGATGGGTCTGGGTGCGCTGGTGGCGATCCTGGTGATCGGGGTGGCCGCCTCACTCACCGTCGGTGCGCGTGCCCTGAGCCCCGCCGAGGTGTGGCAGGGGCTGTTCGCCGCGCCGGACGCCGACCGTCACCTCACCGAGATCAGGCTCATCGTGCAGACGGTGCGGGTGCCCCGGACGGTGCTCGCGGTCGTGGCGGGCGTGGCCCTGGGGGTCGGCGGTGCGCTGATCCAGGGGTACACGCGCAACCCCATCGCCGACACGGGGCTGCTGGGTGTGAACTCCGGCGCCTCGTTCGCCGTGGTGACCGTGATCGCGCTCCTCGGCCTGGCGGACCCCTTGCAGTACGTCTGGTTCGCCTTCCTGGGGGCGGGCATCGCCGGTGTCGTCGTGTTCGGGCTGTCGAGCGTGGGCAGGGGGGCGGGGAATCCCCTGACCCTCGCCCTGGCCGGCCAGGGGGTCACGGTGTTCCTCGCCGCGATGACCACCGCCGTCGCCCTGTCCGACCTGAAGTCGCTGAACGTGCTGCGGTTCTGGAACGCGGGATCCGTCGCCGGTGTCGGCTTCGACGTCATCTGGCCGGTGACCGCGTTCGTCCTGGCGGGGCTGGTGCTGGCGCTGACCGTCCTCCCCTCCCTCAACCTGCTCAACCTGGGTGACGACGTGGCACGGGGGCTGGGCGTGAACATCGCGCTGAGCCGGACCGTGGGGATCGCCGCCATCACCCTGCTGGCGGGGGCGGCGACGGCGGCCTGCGGCCCCATCGCCTTCCTGGGGCTGATGGTGGCCCACGTCGCCCGCTATCTGACCGGGCCGGACTACCGCTGGCTCGTGCCGTACGCGGGACTTCTCGGAGCCGTGGTCCTCCTGGTCTGCGACATCGTGGGCCGCCTGGTGGTGCGTCCGGGCGAACTGGACGCGGGCGTCGTCGTGGCCCTTCTCGGTGCCCCGTTCTTCGCGGTGCTCGTGTGGCGAGGAAAGTTCAGGAGCGCATGAACGCGACAGAGGTGAAGCGACCCGTGACCCCCGGAGTACGGGTCGGGCAGATGTCCTTCGTCTGGCGGCCCTGGATCGTCTGCGTCACGCTGCTGCTGGCGGCGGCCACCTTCCTGGTGTTCTGCCTGTCCATCTCCGTCGGGGACTTCCCGCTCGGCCTGGACCGGGTGATCGCCACGATCCTGGGGCGGGGCGAGCAGGTCGACGAGTTCGTGGTCATGGATCTGCGGATGCCGAGGGCGCTGGCCGGGCTCCTCGTGGGCATCGCCCTGGGCGTCTCCGGGGGCATCACCCAGTCCGTGGCGCGCAATCCGCTGGCCAGCCCGGACATCCTCGGGATCACCGGAGGAGCCACCGCTGTCGCGGTGTTCCTGGTGACGGTGTCGGGCGGGACCGCCGCAGCCGTCGTCAGCTCCGTGGGCCTCTCGGCCGCGGCGCTCGCCGGCGGCCTCGGCACGGGGCTGCTCGTGTACTTCCTGGCGTGGCGGCGCGGGATCGACGGTTTCCGGCTCATCCTCATCGGGATATCGGTGACCGCGATGGCGGAGGCCGTTACGACCTGGCTCCTGGCCACGGCGGACATCAGGGATGTGGCGAGGGCCCAGGCCTGGCTGGTGGGTTCGCTGGACAACCGTTCGTGGGACGAGGTCCGGGTGGTGTTCTGGTGCACGCTGGTCCTCGTGGCGGTCGTGACGGGCGCCGCGTTCCAGTTCAAGCCGATGCACCTCGGTGACGACGTCGCCGCGGGCCTGGGCGTCCGCTTCACTCGGGTGCGGGCCGTCCTCCTGCTCTGCGCGGTGCTGCTGGCCGCCGCGGCCGTGAGCGCGGCGGGCCCCGTCCCCTTCGTGGCGCTGGTCGCACCGCAGGTGGCCATGCGGCTGGCCCGCTGTCCGACCCCGCCCCTGGTGGCCTCGGGGCTGGTGGGTGCGCTGCTGCTGATCGGTGCGGACCTGGTCGCGCGCTCGGCGCTGCCCGTCACCCTCCCGGTCGGCGTGGTCACCGCGGCGATCGGGGGGCCCTTCCTTGTATACCTGCTGGTGCGGGCGAACCTCAGATAGATGACCGAAGAGACCGTACGAACCGGACAACCGGGGGGACCTGTGGGCGTTCAGCACATCACCGAGACCGATCCCGCGGTCCAGGACGTCCCTCGGCTGGCCGCCCGGGGCGTCTCGGTCGGCTACGGGGGCCGGACCGTCATCGACGGTCTCGACGTGACCGTCCCGTCGGGGCTGATCACCACGATCATCGGCCCCAACGGATGCGGGAAGTCGACCCTGTTGCGGACGCTGACGCGGCTGCTCAAGCCGACCGCGGGAGCGGTCGTGCTGGACGGCGAGGACATCGCTGCGCTCAGGACGAGGGAGGTGGCCAGGAAGCTCGGTCTCCTCCCGCAGGGCCCGGTCGCCCCGGAGGGGCTGACGGTCGCCGATCTGGTCGCCCGGGGACGGCATCCCCACCAGAGCTGGCTGCGGCAGTGGTCGTCGGACGACGCCGCCGTCGTGGAGCGCGCACTGGCCATGACAGGGGTGTCGGACCTGGCGGACAGGCCGGTCGACTCCCTGTCCGGCGGGCAGCGCCAGCGCGTCTGGATATCGATGACGCTGGCCCAGGGCACCGACCTGCTCCTGCTGGACGAGCCGACGACGTATCTGGACCTCGCCCACGCGATCGACGTCCTCGACCTCGTGGACGACCTGCACGAGGCGGGGCGCACCGTGGTGATGGTGCTGCACGACCTCAACCTGGCGACCCGGTACAGCGACAACCTCGTCGTCATGCGGGAGGGGGCGATCCTGGCGCAGGGCCACCCGCGCGACGTCGTCACGGCGGAGCTGCTGGAGGAGGCGTTCGGGCTGCGGGCCAAGGTGATCGAGGACCCGGTGGGCGACCGTCCCCTCATCGTGCCCATCGGGCGCACCCATGTGCGTCTCAACTGATGGTTTCCCAAAGGAAATAGCAAGAGTTAGGCTAGGCTAACCTCACTCCGCATGGATAAGGTTTGGCTGCCCTTCCACGGGCGTAGCCGACAGCGTGAAAGCAGGGGATTGACGGATGCTCTTCCACAGATCGACGTTTGTGAAGCCGCGGCGGCGGCTGGCGGCGACCCTCTCCGCCGTGACCCTCGGCGTCGGCCTCCTCGCGGGATGCAGCTCCGACCCCGCGGACGAAGGGACGAGCGACAAGGCCCCGGCCGCCGAGGCCGGCGCGTTCCCGGTCACCGTGGAGCACGCCTTCGGATCCACGAAGATCACCAAGGCTCCCGAACGGGTCGTCACCGTGGGCTACACCGACGACCAGGCGGTCCTGGCACTCGGCACCAAGCCCGTCGGCATGGTCGACCAGTACCCGAACCCGGCCGGGACGTCCCCCGACATCAACACCCAGTGGCCCTGGGTGAAGGACAAGTGGGGCGACGCCGAGCCGGAAGTCATCATGAGCAACGGTGACACGGGCCCCAACTACGAGAAGATCGCGGCCCTGCGGCCGGATCTGATCATCGCCGTCTACTCCGAGGTCGACCAGGCCGCCTACGACAAGCTCTCGAAGATCGCCCCGACCGTGGGCCGCACCAAGGCCGAGAAGGAACTCTTCAGCGCGCCGTGGCAGGACAACGCCGTCCACATCGCCAAGGCGCTCGGCAAGGAGGACGAGGGCGCCGCGCTGGTCAAGGGCATCCAGGACAAGCTCGATGCCGCGAAGGAGGCGCACCCGGAGTTCGCGGACCAGACCGCCGTCCCGCTGTCCTGGTACGAGGGCAAGGTGGCACCGTTCACCACCACCGACGTACGCGGACGCCTGGTGACGGGCATCGGCTTCCAGGGCAACACGGAGATCGACAAGATCGCGGGCGACAAGTTCTACACCCAGCTCTCGCCCGAGCGCATCGACCTGATCGACGTCGACCGCATCTTCGTCATCAACGACAAGGCCGACCAGGACGCGCTGAAGAAGTTCGAACTCTTCGCGAACCTGCCCGCGGTCAAGGCGGGCAAGGTGTCCTACCTCCTGGACAGCGAGGGCCCGGCGGTGGGCGCCGCCATGTCCCAGGGCACCCTGCTGTCCCTGCCGTACGCGATCGACGAGCTCGTCAAGTCGGTCGACCAGTGACGCGGGCAGCCCTGCTCCGCCACCGGCACGCCCTGGCACCTGCGTGAGCACCACCGACACCCGAGTCGCCCCGGCCGCCCTGCGCACGGCGGCCGGAGGCGAGTCCACCCGCTGGGTCGCCGCGCGCTGCCGAGAACTGCCCTGGCTGACCTCGGCCACCGTACTCACCACGGTGGCCGGGGCGGCGCTCCAGGTGCTCCCCGTCCTCCTGCTCGGCCAGGTGGTCGACGGTGTGGTCCAGGGCGACGACCGCTCGGTCCTGGTCACGATCGGCATCCTGATGGGAGCCGCCGCGCTGTTCGGCGCGGCGGCCACCGCGGTCTCGACCTACCTGATCGGACGGCTGGGCGCGGATCTCCTGGCCCGGCTGCGGGAATCCGCGGTCCGGGCGGTGCTGGGGATGCCGAGCGCTCGGATCGAACAGGTCGGCCGGGGAGACGTGCTGTCCCGGGTCGGCGACGACGTGGCCGTGCTCTCCCGGGGCATCCGCACGGCCATCCCCACCGTGTTCTCGGCGGGTGTGCTGGTGGCCATCGCCACGGTCGGCATGTTCGGACTCGACTGGAGGCTCGGCCTGGCGGGCGCCGGCGCGCTGCCCGCCTATGCGCTGGCCCTGCGCTGGTACCTCCCCAGGTCGGCGCCGCTCTACCGGCGCCAGCGGGCGGCCCAGGCCGAGCGCGCCCAGGCGTTGATCAGCGGACTGAACGGGATTGACACCGTCCGGGCGTACCGTCTGGAGGCCGCCTTCCGCGAGAAGGTCACCGAACGGTCCTGGCGCGTGCGCGAGTTCGGCATCGAGGTCTTCCGTATCTTCGGCCGGTTCGTCGGCAGGGAGAACCGGGCCGAGTTCATCGGGCTGGTCCTGATTCTGGTGGTCGGCTACGTCCTCCTGGAAAACGGTGCCGCGAGCCTGGGTGAGGTGTCTGCGGCGCCTCTCATGTTCCACCGCCTGTTCACCCCGCTCGGCGCGATCATGTTCACCTTCGACGAGGCGCAGAAGTCGGGCGCCAGCCTCACGCGGCTCGTCGGGGTGCTGGGGGAGTCTGCGGAGGACCGCCTGGTGGGCGACACCTCCGTGGCGGCCGCGGACGCCGTGCCGTACGCCGTGACGGTCGAGGGGCTGACCTTCCGCTATCCGGGAGCCGAGGATCCCGTCCTGCGGGACGTCGACCTGACGATCCCGGCGGGCGGTTCGCTCGCCCTGGTGGGGGCGACCGGCGCGGGCAAGTCGACACTGGCCGCGCTGATCGCGGGCATCGGGAGTCCCGATGCCGGATCCGTGCGCATCGGGCCGCACGACCTCGCGGACATGGACGAGGCGGGCGCGCGGGCCCTGGTGAGCATCCTGACGCAGGAGACGCACGTGTTCTCCGGGCCGCTCGCCGACGACCTGCGGCTGGCCGCGCCCCGCGCGACCGACGCCGAACTGGACGACGCGCTGCGCACGGTCGGCGCCGCCGGCTGGGTCGAAGCGCTCCCCGACGGGCCGGCCACCCCGGTCGGCGAGGGCGGCGAACGCCTGGACGTCACCAAGGTCGCCCAGATCGCCCTGGCCCGGCTGGTGCTGAACCGGGCCCCGGTGGTCGTGCTCGACGAGTCGACCGCCGAAGCGGGCAGCGAGGGCGCCGCCGAGCTGGAGCGGTCCGTACAGGCCGCGTGCGCCGGGCGGACCACGCTGTTCGTGGCGCACCGGCTGACCCAGGCGATGGCCGCGGACCGGATCGCCGTGCTGGACGCGGGGCGCGTCGTGGAACAGGGAACGCACGAGGAGCTGGTGGCTCTCGGCGGGCAGTACGCACGACTGTGGCGGGCCTGGCGCGAGGGCAGTTAGGCACATCCGGGGCGAGGTCGGTCCCACTCTCACTACGCTGGAAGGACATGGGTCTTCGATGACGGATCAGACTGCTCCCCTCGTGCGGCTTTCCCCCACGAGCCTGGACGGCCTGCGCAGGCGGACCGGCGACTACGCGGACCGGACGCTCACCGGGGCGTGCGCCATCGGACTGTCGTACTGGGCGACGGGCCGCAGCCCCGACGGCATCGACCTGACCCCCGCCACCCTGTTCGCCGACGTCCTCCGCTGGGCCGACAACGGGGGTGCGGCACCCGCCGGCTGGGAGACGGGCGCCGACGGCAGGAGCATCACCACCCCGGACGGCATCGAGCCGGCCGAGGCGCAGCTCGCCCTGGACGACCTGGCGGACTTCCCGGACCGGCCGGTCGGCACCATCGGCCCGACCGGAGCGGCGGCCAGGGCACGGACCCTGGCCGAGTGGAACGACACCGACGCCGAGCGGATCCGCCCGACGATCGTGGAGATGTTCCGCGAGCAGGTCCGCAGGAGGCCGGACGCCGTCGCGATCGTCGACGAGCATCGTACGCTGACCTACCGTCAGGCCGCCGAGCTCTCCGCCCAGCTGGCCCATCACCTCATCGCACGCGGCCTCACCGCCGAACAGGTCGTGGGCATCTCCCTCGGACGTTCGGCCGACATGGTGATCGGGCTCCTCGGGGTGCTCCAGGCCGGCTGTGCGTTCGTGCCCCTCGACCCGCAGTGGCCGGCCGCGCGCCGCGCCGTCGTCATCGAGGACGCCCGGGTCGTCCTGCAGCTCGACGACTCGGGCCGGGGGCGCGACGGGGAGCCGGAGGCCGTCGCCGTCGACCTCTCCGACTGGCGCCACGGCTCCTGCCCCGCGGAGGGGCCCGACATCGACGTGCCCGGCGCCGCCCTGGCGTACGTGATCTTCACGTCCGGATCGACCGGCCGGCCCAAGGGCGCCATGATCCGGCACGAGGCGATCAGCGAGCGCCTGCTGTGGCAGTCCGAGGAGATCCTCGGCTTCGGCGACGACGACGCGTCACTCTTCAAGGCGCCGCTGTCCTTCGACATCTCCATCAACGAGATCTTCCTGCCGCTGGTGCGCGGGGGCAGGCTGGTCGTCCTGCGCCCCGGCGGCGAACGCGACCCCCAGCACCTCCTGGGCGTGCTGGCCGAGCAGCGCGTGACCTTCACCTACCTGGTGTCGTCCATGCTGGACGTGCTGCTGGAGATGGCGGGAGACTCCGGGCGGCTCGACAGCCTGCGCCACGTGTGGTGCGGCGGGGAGGTGCTGACCTCCGAACTGTACGAACGCTTCCGCACCCGGCTCGACATCCCCCTCTACCACGGCTACGGCCCCGCGGAGACGACGATCGGCGTCTCGCACGTCATCTACCGGGGCGAGGCGGAGCGCCTGTCGACGTCCATAGGCAGGGCGAACCCCAACACCCAGCTGTACGTCCTCGACGACGAGCTGCGCCCGGTGCCCGTCGGGGTCGGCGGCGAGCTGTACGTCGGAGGGTTCCTCCTGGGGCGCGGATACGTCAACGCCGCCGGGCTCACCGCGTCCCGGTTCGTCGCGAACCCGTTCGCGGGGGACGGCTCCCGGCTGTACAGGACCGGCGACCTCGCGCGCTTCGCCCCGGACGGGACGCTGGACTTCCTCGGCCGGGCCGACAACCAGATCAAGATCCGCGGCATGCGGCTGGAGATCGAGGACGTGGAGATCGGCCTCGCCGAGCACCCCGGGGTACGCCACACCTGCGTCGTCGCGAAGAAGAACACGGCGGGCGGCACCTACCTGGTGGGCTACGTCATCCCGGCCGCCGGCAGCGAGGAGCTGCACGGCGACGACGTCAGGGCATGGGCCGAGGCGCACATGGTGGAGTACATGGTGCCCACCCACATCGTCGCGCTGCAGGAGTTCCCCCTCACCGCGAACGGCAAGATCGACCGGGCCGCGCTCCCGGAACCCCGCGTCGGGACCGGTTCCCTCGTCCAGCCCACCACCGACGAGGAACGCCTGGTCTGCGACGCCGTCGCGAGCGTGCTGCGCCTGGACGAGGTCGGTGTCGACCAGGACTTCTTCCGGCTCGGCGGGGACAGCATCCTGGCCATCTCCCTGCTCGGTGCGCTCCGCGGGGCCGGTCTCTACGTCACGGCACGGCAGATCTTCACCCACAGCGTGGTCGGCGCCCTGGCGGCGGTCGTGAGCCGCGAGGACGCCTCGGTCACGGAACACGGCGACGAGGCGACCGGCACCGTCGTGGGCTCGCCCGTCGTGCAGTGGCTCGGCGAGACCACGGACGCGATCGACGGCTTCGTGCAGTCGGTCGTCCTGAACACCCCCGCGGAGCTGACCGCGGAAGCCCTGGACCAGATCCTCACCGCCGTGGTGGGGCGGCACGACATGCTGCGGGCCGCCCTGGTGCGCGGCGAGCGCTGGAGCTTCGACATCCCGGAGGCGGACCGGAGCGGCGGGAGCGCCGCCCGGTGGCAGGAGAGCGACCTCCCGCTGGACGCCTGCGTCGCGCACGCCACGGAGGGGCTCGACCCGGCCAACGGCGTCATGCTGCGGGCCGTCTGGCGCCGCGAGGCGCGGCAACTGGTCCTGGTCGCCCACCACGTGGTGATCGACGGTGTGTCCTGGCGGATCCTCATGGAGGACCTGGCCACCGCGTGGAGCGGTCTCACCTCCGGAGCGGGGATCGAACTCCCCCCGGTCGGGACGTCGTTCCGGCGCTGGACCCAGCTGCTGGAGGGAGCCGGGTTCGAGGCGGACCGCGCGGCCTGGGAGCGTCCGCTGCCGGGCACGGACCTGCCCCTGGGCCGACGCGCCCTGACGGACACCGACACCGTGGCCGGGGAGCGGACCCACGTCGTCCGGGTGGGACCCGAGGCCACGGCCGCGCTGCTGGGGGAGATCCCCGGCCTGTTCCACGCGGGCGTCAACGACGTGCTGGTGACCGCGCTCACCGTCGCCCTGGCCCGGTGGCGCCGTGACCTCGGCCAGGACCAGACCTTCGCGCACATCGAACTCGAAGGACACGGCCGCGAAGGACGGTTCGTTGCCGGGAGCGCCGGCTTCGAGCCGGAACTGTCCCGGACCGTGGGCTGGTTCACCACTCTCTTCCCGGTGGTCGTGGACCCGGGCGCGGCGGCCGACCCCACCTCACCGAAGTACCTGGCCGCCGCCCTCAAGGCGGTCAAGGACGATCTCGGACGTGTGCCGGGCAACGGCCTCTCCTACGGAGCCCTGCGGTATCTGACCGACGCCGGGCTGGAGACCCCGGCGCCCCAGGTGCTGTTCAACTACCTCGGCCGCTTCGACTCGGGCACCTCCGGGGACTGGGAGTTCGCCGGCGCCACCGGACAACTGGGTGAGAAGCGTGACCCGGGGATGCGGCTGCCGCGCGTCCTGGAGTTCAACGCCGTCGCCGAACCCGCGTCGAGCGGCGCGTACGAGCTGACCACCACCCTCTCCTGGCCCGAGGGAGTGTTCGCCGACGCGGACACCGCGGTCATCGGCGCCTACCTCCAGGAGGCCCTGACCGGCCTCGCCGCCCTCGACCGGGGCGGCCACTCGCCCGGTGACTTCCCCCTGGTGGCCCTCACCCAGGCCGATGTCGACGCCCTGGACGGACCGGAGCTCCGTGACATCCTGCCCCTGACCCCGTTGCAGGAGGGCCTCTACTTCCACTCGGTCTTCGACGACGACTCGTCGGGCAGCTATGTCGAGCAGCAACTGCTCACGCTGGAGGGCGAGGTGGACGCCGGCAGGCTCGCGGCCGCGGCCACCCGGCTGCTCACCCTGTACCCGAATCTCGCCGCCCGCTTCACCGCCCTCGCCGACGGACGCGTCGTCTCCGTGCTGGAGAGCGGAGTGGTGGCTCCCTTCACCACGCTGGACCGCCCGGGTATCGGCGACGCCGAGATCCGCGACCACGCCGAGCGTGACCGTCGCGCCGGGTTCGACCTGGCCACGGGCCCGCTCATGCGGTACACGCTCATCCGCGGCGGGGCCGGCAGGAACGTCCTGGTGCAGACCGTGCACCACATCATCGCGGACGGCTGGTCGGTGCCGCCCATGCTCCGTACCCTGCTCACCGAGTACCACGCGCCGGGCACCCTCTACCCGCGCGGCGGCTTCCCCGACTACGTGCACCGGCTCGCCGGACTCGACGGCGGGGAGAGCGACCGCGTCTGGCGCGAGCAGCTCGCCGGTCTGTCCGGCCCCTCCCTGGTCGCCGACGGCCACACCCCGTCCGACAGGTTCGACGACACAGCGGTGGACCCGGAGACCGACATCGAGGCGGCCGCCCGGTCGGCGGGCGTGCCGCTGAGCGTGGCGGTGCACAGTGCCTGGGCGGTGACGCTGGGAGGGATCCTGCACAGCGGTGACGTGGTGTTCGGCTCCACGGTCTCCGGCCGCGACGCGGACGTGCCCGGCATCGAGGACATGGTCGGCCTCTTCATCAACACGATCCCCCTCAGGGCACGCTGGGACACCACCACCACGGCGGGCGACCTCCTCGCCTCCGTGCGGGAGCACCAGAGCGCCGTGCTGGCGCACCAGCACGTCTCCCTGGCGGCGACGGGCAGACAGGCAGGCGGCGGCTCCCTCTTCGACACCCTGGTGGTCTTCGACGTCGCGACCGACCTGGAGGCCCTGCGGCAGCCCGGCGACGAGCTGGCCGTCACCGGCATCGTCAACGAGGGCGCCCCTCACTACCCGCTGACCCTGGTCGTGGAACGCACCCCCGACGGCCGCCCGCGCTTCAACCTCGTCTACGACTGCGCCCTGCTGCGGGAGACCGGCGCCCGGGCGATCCTGGACACGTTCAGCCGGACGCTCACCGGGCTGCTCACCCGCCCGGACACCCGCGTGGAGGAGCTGGGCCACGACGAGACCCGGCCTCCCGCACCGATCGCCCCGACCTCCCTGAGCGCACTGTTCGACGCCGCGGCGGCCCGAGCCCCGCAGGCGACGGCCGTCACCCACTGCGCTCTCGACGGCGGTACCCGGTCCCTGACCTACGGCGAGCTGGCCGACGCGAAGGACGAGCTGGCGGCGGCACTGCGCGCGGCCGGCGTCGCACCGGGCAGACGCGTCGCCGTCGCCGTACCGCGTTCCCCGGAGCAGGTCGTCGCCCTTCTGGCGATCGTCACCGCGGGCGGGGCGTACGTACCCCTCGACCTGGCCTACCCCGACGAACGGCTGGAGTACGTCCTGGCCGACGCCGCACCGCAGGTCGTGCTCGTCGACCGTGCGCAGCGGGACCGTTTCGCGGCACTGCTGAACAGGGCGGGAGGGGCGCATCCGGGCATGCTGGTGCTGGGGGAGGAGCTGCCGCAGGAGGCCGCCCCGACGGCGGCGCACGCCGGAGCCGGCTGGCACGACCCCGCCTACGTGATCTACACGTCCGGATCGACGGGCAGGCCCAAGGGCGTCGTCGTCCCCCACTCCAGCGTGGTGACACTGCTCGCCCACACCCGGCCCTGCATGGACTTCGGCCCGGACGACGTGTGGGTCCAGTTCCACTCGTACTCCTTCGACTTCGCGGTCTGGGAGCTGTGGGGCGCCCTGGTGCACGGCGGAGAGCTCCTGGTCCCGGAGTACGCACTGACCCGCTCCCCGGTGGACTTCCACCGGCTGGTCCGTGAGCGCGGGGTGACCGTGCTCAACCAGACCCCTTCGGCCTTCTACCGGTTCATCGAGGCCGACCGGCACGCCGGCGAGCCGCTTCCCGCGCTGCGCCGGATCATCTTCGGGGGCGAGGCGCTGGACCTGTCCCGGCTCCGCGGCTGGACCGAGCGGCACGGCACCGGCTCGCCGGAACTGGTCAACATGTACGGCATCACCGAGACCACCGTCCACGTCACCCACCGGGTGCTCACCGACGAGGACTTCACCGCCGACGTCAGCCCCATCGGCGGTCCCGTCCCCGGCCTGACCACCTATCTGCTCGACGACCGGCTGCGCCCCGTCCCGCCCGGCAGGGTCGGTGCGATCTACGTCGCCGGTGCCCAGGTGTCGCTCGGCTATCTGGGCAGGCCGGGGCTGACCGCGGGCCGGTTCGTGGCGGACCCGTTCGCCGGCGACGGCTCCCGGATGTACCACACGGGCGACCTCGCCCGCCGCACGCTCGACGGCGAGCTGCAGTTCGCCGGCCGCGCCGACGACCAGGTGCAGCTCAAGGGGTTCCGCATCGAGCTCGGGGAGGTGGAGACCGCCATCCGTGAGCTCGACGGCGTGACCGACGTGGCGGTGACCGTCGCGGACGGCGGCGACCACCTCGTCGCGCACGTCGTGGGCCGGGCGCCGGACGACCTCACCGGCCTCCTGTCCGCGAAGCTGCCCGTGCACATGGTGCCCGGCCGGGTGCTGACGGCGGACGTGCTGCCGCTCACGGTCAACGGCAAGCTGGACCGCAAGGCCCTGACCGAGCGCGCCGCGCAGGAGGGGACGCCGCCGGTCGCCGCGAGCGGTTCCGTGCTCGCGGAGCTGGTCGGGATCTTCGCCGGAGCGCTGCCCGGCACGCCCGACGTGGACGGCGACACCGACTTCTTCTCGGCCGGAGGCGACAGCATCGTCGCCATCACCGTCATCAACCGGGCCAGAGCGCTCGGTCTGCAGATCGCCCCGCGGGACGTGTTCCTCCTCAGGACGCCCCGCGCGCTCGCCGAGCACCTCGGCGCGGCGGCGCCCCGGGCCGCGGCGCCCGCCCCCGCCCCCCGCGAGGACGGCCCGCTCATGCCCACACCGATCATCCTGCGCCAGCGCGAACTGGGCGGCTCACTCGCCCGGTTCGCCCAGGCCAGGTCGCTGGTGGCACCCGAGGGCACCGGGCTCGCCGACGTGGAGCGTGCGGCGCAGGCCGTCGTGGCGGCGCACCCGGCGCTCCGGCTGCGCCTGCTCGTACGGCACGGGGTGTGGAACCTCGGCACCGAGCCCTCCCGCGCGGTCACCGTCGTGCCGGCGGACACCGACGCGACGACCGCGGCGAACGAGGCCGCCGGACGCCTCGACCCCGAGTGCGGCGACGTCATCGCGTTCTCCTGGCTGGAGGCCGGCCGGACCCTGGTCGTCACCGTGCACCACCTGGCCGTCGACTCCGTGTCCTGGCTGGTCCTGCTGGACGACCTCGCCACCGCCCTCCGAGGCGGGACGCTGCCCCCGCCGACCACGTCCTACGCCGAGTACGCCGAAGCCCTGAACCTCACGCCCGCGGGCGGGACCGACGACCTCGGCCACTGGATCACCACGCTCCAAGCCCCCGCGCTCCTGCCCGTGGCCGGGAGGCCGCGCGAGACCACGGTCGTGCTCGCCCCCGAGGTGAGCGACCGGGTGACACGCATGGCGCCCGCCGCGCTCGGCATCGGCCTCACCGAACTGCTCTGCGGCGCGCTCCGGGCGGCCCTGACCCACGTCCAGGCGTCGCCCACCGATCTCGCCGTCGAGCTGGAGCGGCACGGCCGGGTCCCGGCGCGGGAGCACCACGACTACACCCGCACGGTCGGCTGGTTCACCTCCATCGCCCCGGTGCGCCTCACCGCGCACACCGACCCCGTCGCCGCGGCCCGCGAGGTCGCCGACCGGCAGCCCGACGAACACGGGCACGTCGCCTACGGCCGGCTCAGGTATCTCGACCCGCAGACGGCACCGCTGCTGACGGCCCGCCCGCAGGTGCTGTTCAACTACCTCGGACGGGGCAGCGAGTCCCAGGCGCTGCACATCACCGGAGGGGAGCAGGGCGCCGCGTACGCCGTCGAGGTCAACGCGTGGATCGACGAACCCACCGGCAGTCTGCACGCGGCGTTCACGCTCGCCGACGGCATCCCCGACGAGGTGACCGGACACTGGCTCAGGGCGCTCGAACACATTGCGGACGCCTCCTCCACGGCCGAGCGCACCGCACCGGTCACCCCGCTCCAACGGGGCCTGTACTTCCAGGCCCAGATGGCCGGCACCGCCGGACACTACGTCGCGCAGAGCTACTTCACCTTCGACCGGCGCCTGGACGCCGACGCGCTGTCCGAGGCGATGACCCACGTCATCGCACGGCACCCGGTCGTGGGCGCCGGCTTCACCACCGACGACGACGGCAACCCCGTCCAGGTCCTGAAGGCCGGCAGGCGGGTCGGTGTCCGTACGGTCCGTCTGCGGACGGACGCGGACGTCGAGGCACTGCGCGCCGAAGACCGCGACACGGGATTCGACCCCGGCGAGCCGCCGCTGATCCGGCTGACCCTCGTCCGTCTCCCCGGCGGAGGCGACGGCCTGCTGCTCAGCTACCACCTGCTCCTGTGGGACGGCTGGTCCCGCGAGATCGTGCTGCGCGACCTCTTCGACGCCTACCGGACCGTCCTCGGGGGCGGGACACCGGACGCGGCCCCGGCCTCACCGGCCTTCGAGGAGTACGCCCGCAGGCTCGACGCCAGGGACCCCGCCGTATCGGAACGCTTCTGGGCGGAGCACCTGGCCGGCCTCACCGGCCCGACGCTCCTCGCCGGACCGCAGCCGTCCCTCACGGACGAGCTGCCGCGTGCGCTCGTGCACACCCTGTCCGCCGAGCTGTCGGATCTCCTGAGGGAGACGGCCAAGGCACACGGTGTCACCCTGAACACGGTGCTGACGGGTGCGTTCGGACTCCTGCTGGGCGCGCACACGGGACGGAGCGACGCCGTGTTCGGCGTGACCGTCTCCGGCCGGGAGGGCGAGGACCTGGCCGGCATCGTCGGTGTGCTGCTCAACACCGTGCCCATGTGGACACGGGTACGGCCCGAGGCCACGGCCCGGGAGTACCTCGCCGCCGTCCAGGCGGCCCGGGTCGAGGCGATGGACCACGAGCACCTGGGGCTCGGCGAGATCCAGCGGGCCAGCGGCCACGACACCCTCTTCGACAACCTCTTCGTCCTCCAGAACTTCCTCGACCTCGACGCGTTCGCCGAGATGAACGCCGGCCACGGCATCACCGCGGTCCAGGCCGACGACTCGACGCACTACCCGTACACCTGGGTCGTCACCCCCGGCGACCGGCTCACTGTGAAGCTGGAGCACCGCGACGACGACTCAGGGAAAGCCCGCCGCCTCCTCGACGACTACCTGAGCGTGCTCGGCGACCTCGCCCGCTCCACCGGCCCGGTCGGCGCGCTGCCCGGCCTCGGCACCGCCCCCGGACCCGGCGGACGTACGGACATCGGCACGGACACCGTCGTCGACCGCTTCGACGTGGCGGCAGGCCGGGCACCGGAGCGGACCGCCCTCGTCGCCGACGGCGCGACGATGACCTTCGCCCAGCTCAGGGACCGCAGCCGGGCCGTGGCCGGTGCACTCGTCCGGCGGGGCATCGGCCCGGAGACGACCGTGGGCCTCGCGATCCCGCGCTCCCTCGACTCGATCGTGGCCCTCTTCGCCGTACTGCGCACCGGGGCCGCTTACGTGCCGCTGGAACTGGACCACCCGGACGAGCGGATCGCGGCGATCCTCGACGCGGCACGCCCGGACGTGATCCTCACGGTGAGCGCCGTGTCGCCCCGGCTGACCGGCGACCTCATCGAGCTCGACCGGCCCCTGCCCGCGGCCGAGCCGGTCGTCACCTTCGCGCCGGACGCCCCGCACCGCCTGCGGCACCCCGCCTACACCATCTACACCTCCGGATCGACCGGCAGGCCCAAGGGCGTGGTGACCGAGTACGCCGGGCTCACCAACATGCTGATCAACCATCAGCGCCGGATCTTCGAACCGGTGCTGGCCGAACACGGGCACCGGATCTTCAGGATCGCGCACACCGTGTCGTTCGCGTTCGACATGTCGTGGGAGGAGCTGCTGTGGCTCGCCGACGGCCACGAGGTGCACATCTGCGACGAGGAACTGCGCCGCGACGCGCCCCGGCTGGTCGACTACTGCCTGGAGCACGGGATCGACGTCATCAACGTGACCCCGACCTACGCGCAGCAACTGGTCGCAGAAGGACTGCTCGACGACCCCGGGCGACGGCCCGCGCTGGTCCTGCTCGGCGGCGAGGCCGTCACCCCGACCCTGTGGCAGCGGCTCGCGGGGACAGAGGGGACGGCCGGGTACAACCTGTACGGGCCCACCGAGTACACCATCAACACCCTCGGCGTCGGCACCTTCGAGTGCCAGGACCCGGTGGTGGGCGTGGCGATCGACAACACCGACGTGTACGTCCTGGATCCGTGGCTGCGCCCCCTCCCGGACGGTGTCCCCGGCGAGCTGTACGTGGCGGGCATCGGCATCGCCCGGGGCTACCTCGGGCAGCCGGCCCAGACCGCGGACCGCTTCGTCGCGTGCCCCTTCGGCGAACCCGGCGCAAGGATGTACCGCACCGGCGACCTGGTCGTCCGGCGGCCCGACGGCAACCTGATGTACCTCGGCCGCACCGACCAGCAGGTCAAGATCCGCGGACACCGCGTCGAACTCGGCGAGGTCGAGGCGGCGTTCGCGGCCCACCCCGCCGTACGGTTCGCGGCCGCGGTCGCCCAGCCGGACCCGCAGGTCGACGGATCGCACCGGCTGGCCGCCTACCTCGTGCTGGACGGCGCGGACCTGGCGGCGGTAGCCGCCGAGGTCGGGACGGCGCTGCCGGACTTCCTCCGCCCGACGCACTACGCCCAGGTCGACAGCATCCCGCTCACCGTGAACGGCAAGGCCGACACCAAGGCGCTGCCGGAGGCCAAGCCGCTCGGGGTGCTCACCACCGGGAACGAGCGCGGACCCGGGACGGAGACGGAGTCCGTGGTCTGCGAGTTCTTCGCCGAGGCGCTGGACCTCGACGACGACGAGGTCAGCGCGGTGAGCGACTTCGTCTCCCTCGGCGGACACTCCATGCTGGCGGTGCGGCTGACCGGGCTGCTCCGCCGGGAGTACGGTCCTGTGATCACCATCCGTGATCTGCTCACCCTTCGAACCCCGGAAGCGATTGCGCGCCACCTTGAAGACAACACCTGACGTGCGAAGGCCCCGCCCGGGGGCCGACATCCTCCGGACCGCCCTGCGCCGCAACGCCGGCGCGGTGGTCCGGGGCACGGTCCTCATGGGCCTCTACCAGGCGGGAGAGACGGCCTTCCCCATCGCGCTCGGCCTGATCGTGGAACACACGATGCGGGACCGGAGCCTCGGTTCGCTGGGCCTGTCGATCGCCGCGCTGGCCGTGATCATCACGACGGTCTCGCTGTCGTGGCGGTTCGGGATGCGGGTCCTGCAGAAGGCCAACACGACCGAGGCGCACCGCTGGAGGGTGCGTGTGGCGGCCTGCGGGCTCCAGCCGGTGGCCAGGGACGTCGACCTGAAGTCCGGCGAGGTGCTCACCATCGCCACCGAGGACGCCGACCAGACGGCCGACATCGTCGAGGTGGTGCCGCTGCTCGTCAGCTCACTGGTCGCGGTCGTGGTCGCCTCGGTCGCGCTGGGTCTCGCCGACATCCGTCTCGGCCTGCTGGTGATCGTGGGCACCGTGGCGATCCTGTCGGTGCTCAGCGTGATGTCCCGGCGGATCGGATCCGGTACCCGTGAACAGCAGGCCAGAGTGGCACGGGCTGGGGCCAAGGTCGCCGACCTGATCACCGGCCTGCGCCCGCTGCACGGCTTCGGCGGCAACCACGCGGCGTTCGTGTCGTACCGGAAGGTCAGTACGGAGGCACGCCACCAGGCGGTCACCGTCGCCCGGGTGAACGGCGTGTACGCGGGCACGGCGCTCGCCCTCAACACCGTGCTCGCCGCAGCGGTGACACTGACGGCGGGCGTGCTGGCGTACGCGGACCGGATCACCATCGGCGAGCTCGTCATGGCGGTCGGGCTCGCGCAGTTCATCATGGAACCGCTGAAGATGTTCTCGGAGATGCCGAAATACGTGATGATGGCGCGCGCTTCGGCCGACCGGATGGCGCTGGTGCTCTCCGCACCGCCCCTCACGGACCCGGGCCAGGAGCGCCCCGAGGCGGGCGGGGACCTGGAGGTCGACTGCCTCCGGTACGGCACCCTTCAGGCACTCAAGTTCCAGGTGCGCGCAGGGGAGTTCGTGGCGATCGCCTCCTACCGGCCGCGCTCGGCGGCCGATCTCGCATCGGTCCTGGGCGCACACGTGCCACCCCGGGCGTACGGGGGAGCGGTGCGGATCGGCGGGCGGGAGATCGCGGACCTGTCGGTGGAGGCGCTGCGCGCGCACATGCTGGTGAACCCGTACGACGGGGAGATCTTCGAGGGCAGCCTCCGCACGAACATCGATCCGTCGGGCACCAGCCGGATGGTCGACGAGGCCGTGGAGGCGTCGCTGCTGACCGATGTCGTCGCTCTCCACCGTGAGGGACTCGACCACGGGGTGCGCGACCGGGGCGCCAACCTCTCCGGGGGGCAGCGCCAGCGGCTGTCCCTGGCCCGTGCCCTCGCCGCGGACTCGGAGGTCCTCGTCCTCCACGACCCGACCACGGCGGTCGACGCGGTCACGGAACAGCTCATCGCGCGGAACATCGCGAAGCTGCGCAAGGGCCGCACCACCGTCGTGCTCACCAGCAGCCCCGCCCTGCTGGACGCGGCGGACCGTGTCCTCGTCGTGGACGAAGGGGTGGTCACCGCCGAGGACACGCATCGCCGTCTCCTCGCCACCGACGAGGACTACTGCCGGGCCGTGGCGCGGTGACCGGTCGGGGGGGGCCCCGGCGGGGGGGGGCCCCCCCGGGGGGGGGGGGGCCCGCCCGGGGCGCCGCCCCGCGCCCGGCCCGCGCCGGGCGGGGGGCCCCCCCCCCCGGGCGGGGCGGGCAGG
>NZ_JBHJYN010000012.1:0-26971 GCF_042270185.1 Streptomyces sp. NPDC055962 | reverse complement strand
TGTGGTGCCTGTGGGGGGGCTCCCCGCCTCGTCACCGCTCGCCCTCCCCCCCCCCCCCCCTGCGCACACGGGCGGGCCGGGGGGGGGGGGCCGGGGGGGGCGGCCCCGGGGGGGGCCCGCCCCGACCGGGACGTGAGGGGCCCTACCGGGCGAGCGCCCAGGCGACGTCCCTGAGCAGGGCGTGGCGCCAGCCCGCGCGGTCGTGACCGGACGGCGACCGGGACACGCGCACGGTCGCCCCGGCCTCCCGGGTGAGGGCCTCGACCGCCTCGCAGTGCGGTAGCATCCGCGTCTCGTGCTCGCCGGCGTCGAACGCGATCCGCAGCCCGGACAGGTCCTGCCCCTCTTCCAGACGTGCGGCGATCGCGCCGCCGACCGGCCCGCCCAGGGGGTCCGTCCGTTCCGGGGCCCCCGGGGCCCACCAGAACGACGGCGACTGACAGGCGACGCGTGAGACCAGGTCCGGGAACTCCAGCGCGGCGTACATCGCACTCAGTCCGCCGAGGCTCTGCCCGGCGACGACCATCCGGTCCCAGTCGGCGGACACACCGGACGCCGCGACCAGAGACGGCAGTTCGTCCCGGACCGCCTCCCACAGGGTCGGATCGCACCCGAACTCGGCCTCCCGGTCCCCGGCCGGCAGGAAGACGAGGGTGGCGGGCGGCATCTCGCCCGCTGCTACGGCCGAGTCGAACGCGGCCATGGCGGGATGGAGGTACAGCCAGTCGTCCCCGTCGAGCAGCAGGACCACGGGCCCGCCGCCTCCCGCAGCATGGACCCGCACGGTCCTCCGTCCGCCGAGCCGTCCGCCGGCCCACCGGACCCGGGTGCGCGGGACGGGAAGGACGTCATCGGCCCCGATACCGGGCCAGTGCGGCTGGCGTGGGCAGTCCGGTGTCGCGACGACGGACCGGTCACCGCCCGCCCCGTCGGGGTTGAACGGATCGGCGTGCGCCGCGTCGTCCGCGAGGAACTGGTAGGTCACCCGAAGACGTGCGGGCATGCGCACCTCCGCGTACCAGCAGTCGGTGCCGCCCCAGCGGCTCAGGGGCACGGCGTCCGACCAGCTCTCGAAGCCGATGCTCGCCGGCGACCCGCGCCACAGGAACAGCGTCACCCAGCCGCCGTCGTCGGCGGGGACCGAGGCGGGAGATCCCACGGCCGACCAGAAGGCGTCACTGCCGGGGCTCCCCGACACCCCGAACGCGGAGAATGCCTCGCCTGCACCGGCGGTGAGGGCCTCGGTGATGGTGCCGGCCCGGTCCGTGACACGGCGCATGGGCAATCTCCTCGATCTGTGGCGGTGAGCAGTGGAGCCGTCGATCTCCGTCGATCAGGTGACGGCGGCCTGGCGTCGTGGGGTGCGCGGAGCGCGGATGGTGCGGGTCCCCGGGGCCTCGCCGCCGTCGCCGCTCTCCGGGAACACGGTCGTGCCGGGGGCCGTGTCGTCGAGCAGGCAGCGCAGGACGGCGTGCGGCACCCGGCCGTCGAGCACGTGCGCCCGGTGCACACCGCCGCGGACGGCCCGCAGACAGCCCTCCATCTTGGGCAGCATGCCGCCGGCCAGGACCGGCAGCATCGCGTGCAGTGCGTCGGCGTTCACCCGCTCGACCACGTCGGTGCTGTGCGGCCAGTCCGCGTACAGGCCCTCCACGTCGGTGAGCATGACGAGGCGTTCGGCGCCCAGGGCCACGGCCAGGGCCGACGCGGCGAGGTCGGCGTTGACGTTGTAGACCTGCCCGTCCTCGCCGCGCGCCACCGGGGACACCACCGGGATGTGACCTTGTGTCAGGAGAGCGTGCAGCATGCCCGGATCCACGTCCACGACGTCCCCGACGAGCCCTATGTCCACGGGGCGGCCGTCCACCCACGCGGTGCGCCGCACCGCCGTCATCGAGTGCGCGTCCTCCCCCGTCAGGCCGACGGCGTACGGCCCATGGGCGTTGATGAGGCCGACCAGTTCGCGTTGGACGCGCCCGGCCAGCACCATCCGCACCACGTCCATGGCCTCCGGTGTGGTCACCCGGAGACCTGCCTCGAAGCGGGTCTCCAGGCCGAGCCGATCGAGCATGGCGCTGATCTGGGGACCTCCGCCGTGTACGACGACGGGGCGCAGGCCCTTGCGCCACAGCTCCACGACGTCCTGCGCGAAGGACCGCTGCAGGCTCGCGTCCACCATGGCGTTGCCGCCGAACTTGACGACGACGGTGCCGCGCGCGCGGTCCTCGGGGCGGCGCGGCGATCCGGCGGACGTGTCCGTGTCCGCCTGCTCCATGAAGGCCGGTCTCATCCCTGTCCCCACCCCGTTCGCGCGGTGCTATCGGATCGGTTGTCCAACTGACGTGCGACCGGAGGCGGTTCCCTCTCCAGGGACCACCCGGCACGGCAGAGGTAAGCCTAACCTAATGAGTGCCGGGTCGGGGGTGGACCTGGGAGGCCGGGCCATGCGCCCGGCTGTCGGCCGAGCACGATATGACGTACGGCCGGTGGTCGTGGCGGGCAGGACGCCGTTCCTGACCGCCACGCCCGCTCACCGTGCGGAGACGCGCAGCACCCCCGTCACCGTGCCCTGGAGATAGGTGCCGTCCGGTGTGATCGTGCCCGCCATCTGCAGGGTGTCGTACAGCGATCCCACGCCGACCTTCGTGGAGCGGGTGACCTGTCCGCTGTCGGGGTCTATCTGTACGTAGCGGTACGGGTCGAGCAGGCTCGTCCCCCTGGTACCCGGGATCAACGGGTCGCGCACCACCGTGTGGAGGAGGCCGTCGGCCGTGGAGAGCTTCGGCACGGCCGCCGATCGCAGCGTGTTGTCCCACACGAGGCCGCATCCCTTCCCGTCCGCCCGCACGTCGACCCTCGACAGGCCGCCGGCGAAGTCCGCGGAGGCGGGCACGCTCGTGCCGGCGCCCTCGGGGACCGCAGGGTAGGGATAGCCGTAGGTCCCCGCGACGAAGACACTGCGCCCGATGCCCACCGGGGAGTTCTCGCTCCCGGGGCCGTTCGCGGCAGTGAGTACCGGGACCGAGCAGACGTCCGAACCGTCGTCCGTGCGGTACACCTTCAGATGGGCCGCGGTGTCGGCGTTGTCGACGACGGCGACGTACTCCGAGCCCCGGGCCGGACCGAAGAACGTCGGGGTCGAGCCGCTGCCCCAGCTCAGCAGACCGGGCTTGCGGGCGGAACCGCGGTCGTAGGCCTTGCGCCAGACGACCTCGGGGGTTCCGGCCTTCGAGGTCAGCAGATAGGTCGCATGGGTGGTGGTGACCGCGGTGCCCTCCGGGGCCGTGGAGATGCTGTTGGCGACGCGCTCCCCGGCGGGCAGGGGGAGGGCCTTCACGGTGCCGGTGCTGTCGTCGGCCGTCCCGACCACGCCACCGCCGGTCGCGAACCAGACACGGCCGTCGGTGTCGGGCGCCAGGCCGGTGACCGCGTCGTCCTCCGCCACGACGGAGGCGAGGGAGAGGCTCCGGTCGACCCTCAGGCTCCAGCCGCCGTCGGCGTCCCGGTGGTGCCCGATCCGGAGCAGGCTGCGGCTCCCGTCGGCGACGACCAGCCGGTCCTGATGGTCGATGTAGGCGTAGACACCGCCCAGCAGCGACCCCTTGGTCAGTTTCAGTGTGGTCAGGGAGGACCCGTCGGCCGGGTCGAGCAGATGGACCGTGGGTACCTGGCCGAAGATCGGGGTGCACAGGGCGACGGGGTAGCCGTCGGCCCCCACCAGGATCGTGGGGCAGGCGGAGGCGAGGGCGGTGCGCGAGGACGACAGGGTGCCGGCACCGGGACCGGCGAGCGGGGTGGTGTCCGAGGATCCCGCGTCGCCGTGCATGGTGGCGGTGCCGTCGGGACCCAGGTAGGGGTTGTGGGGAGGCGTCGGGCCGAAGGACGCGGGGGAGGCGGCCGAGGCGGGGCCGGCGCAGCCGAGGACGAGGGCGGTGAGAAGGGCGCCGAGGGGCTTCCATCGGGCGGATCGCCGGGGGGCGGGGGAGTGGGGCACGGTGGGCCGGTCCTTTCGGGTGCGGACATACCGGGAGGGCGGGATGGGGCAGGCAGGAGACAGCTCCCGGCGAGAGAGGGCACGTCGACCGGGAGAGGAATGAGGGGGCGCGGGCAGACGGAGGTGCGCCTCACGGGGGAGACACGGCGCACGGGCCCGGTCGTCCGACGACCGGTGAGCGGGGGCCGAGCCGCGGTGCGGCGGGTGGGGGGAAGGAACCCCGGGCCGTCAGCCCGCGCGCAGACAGAGAGCGCCGGCGGTACGCACGAGATCGACGTGACGTCGTCGCGTGAGCTGCTGGCAGCGCTTCATGCGGGTGATCCAAGCAGCACTGCTGACGCCTGGTCAAGACGGCGTGGACGGCGAGGAGCCGGCCGGCGCGCACCGGGGAGGTGAGGCGCGCGCTCCGCCCCTGTTCCCCGCTGCGGCCCCCTGCCCCGGGGGCGGTCGCCGGCCGGCTCCCGTCGTGTCGTCGTCCCCGGTGTCAGGCCGCCTCTTCGTACGCGGCGCTGATGGCGGCGTCGACCCCGGGGTGGACGACGAGCCGTGCTCCCCCGGCGTCGGCGGCGGAGGCCTCCAGGAGGCGCCGCACGGGCGCGCTGTGCGTGGCGGCGGACATCAGGACACCCCATGTGCCGCACTGGCGGTGTGCGCGCAGGACCGCGCTGGCCGTGGCCGGTGTGGCGGCCGGTTCCTCGATGACCACCAGTACCGGCCCCGGCCGGTGCCTGTGGACGAACGCCACGATCTCGGCGGCGAGTTCGGCCCGCCCTCCGATCCCGGGATCCTCCATCACGGTGAGGACCAGGACACCACGGTCAAGTCTGTGGGACAGCATCACGACCTCCGCTTCCGGCCCCCGGCGGGCACTGGTGAAGTCCGTCTTCCCCGCTCGGCAGCCTCTCAAGCGACGTGTTCACGCCCCGCTCGGCACTGCCGCCTCCGCACCGTCGTCCCACCTGCCACCGGAGTGCGGTGTGGGCGCGGGCACGGGTGCTGCCCCGCCGTCCGGAAGCCCGCGCCGGCGTCCTCCCGCGCGTGGCCGGTCGCGGTGGGTGGACGGCTCGCGGTGACCGGCGTCGTGCGGACGGCGTCAGATCTGCGCCGCCAGCGGCCCCAGCACGGGGATCCACTCCTGCGCCGAGACCTCGCTGACCAGACCCCTGAGCCGGAACGGGTCGTCGGCGGTGTGCCGCAGTGCCTCCTGCTTCGTGTCGGCGCGGATGAGGAGGAGGGCGCCCGGACTCTCCAGCGGGCCGAAAGGCCCCGAGCACAGGTTGACTCCCCGTTCGCCGAGCGCGGTCAGGTACTCCCTGTGTGCGGGGCGGTGCTCGTCGCGCCCGGCTGTGTCCTCCGTGTAGGTGTAGATGACGGCGAAGACCGGCATACGGGTCCCTTCCTGGGTGCGGACAGGTGCGGCGGACAGGGGTCGGGTGGGTGCCCCACCGGTCCCGGCCACGGGGGTACGGTAAGCCCGACCCGGCCGGGGGAACGTCGCGGGCCCCGGTGCGCCGTGGGCCGCGCGGTCGGGACGGCCGCTACGGAGACCGCTCCGCGGACCACGGCGCGGGCCGCGACCGGGACGCCACGCCGTCGACGCCGCACTCCATGATCGCGAAGCCGCCGGCGGGAGTGAACCTGCCCGGCCCGAAGGCGAGTTGTCCCGCGTGGCACAGCGTCCGCGTCCTCCGTCGGGCCTCGGCCCATCAGGCCGGTGTCCCGCGTGGCACCGGCGGACGGGCGGCGGTTGTCCGCCCGTGCGGCCGGCCCGGAATCATAGGGGTGCGGGCGTCGCACCGGAACACGACGCCGGTGACGCGACCGAGAGGACACCCGTGGGCGACCCCAGGAGCTACATCATCGAGTCATTGGACACCGGGCTGCGCCTGATGCGCCTCTTCCTCACCCATGACACCCTGTCGGTCACCGACGCCGCCAGGGAACTGGATGTGGCACGCTCCACCGCGCACCGCGTGCTCAGCACGCTCGAGGCGCGCGGCTTCGCCACCCGCGACACCTCGGGCCGTGGTTACTCCGCAGGGCCCGAACTGGTCACGCTGGGCCGCCCGGCGGGTTACGGGCCCGAGATCGCGGCGCGGCTGCACGTGGTGCTGGACGCGGCCGCCACCGCCACCGGAGAGACGGTCAGTGCCGCCGCCCTGATCGGCGACCAGGTGATCATCACGGACGGCCGTGAGTCGCCGCATCCCGTGCGCGCCGTGCTGGAGACCGGCCGGGCCCACCCGGCGCACGCCACCTCGGCGGGCAAGGTGCTGCTGGCCCAGCTGACGGGTGAACAGGTCTGTGCCCTCTACCCGGAGGAACGGCTGCCCGGGGTCACCAGCCGCACCCTCGTCTCCCGTACCGCGCTCCTGTCCGAGCTGGCCGCGATCCGCGCCCTCGGCCGCGCCGACAGCGCCGGCGAATCTGTACGGGGCATGAACGCGGTCGCCGTGCCGCTGGCCGGAAACAGCTGGCGCGACCGGCTCGCCCTGATGGCGTCCATGCCCGCGGACAGGGGCGGCGAACCCGAACTCGCCCGGCATGCGGTGGCCCTCCGCAAGGCGGCGGCCCTCCTGCCGCCGCCGGCCTCCTGAGGAGGGATCCCCCGTTTCGGCGGCACCGGGGCACGACGCTTCACGCGGGCGCACGCCCGGACCACCACGCCCGAACTCCCTGACAGGAGCGGGGCTGACGTCCGGTTCCGCCGGGGGCGCCGGGCTTGCGCAAGGAGATGAAAGGTCTTGCAGAAATCCTTGACGCCGGTGCGGACGGGGCGGCAGGCTCCCAGACGTTCCCCCAAGGGCAGCCTGGCGCGTGGCTGCCTTCGAGGGCACAGCCGTGCCCTGTCGTCGAAGGAGCCGCACATGCATCACCGATTCCGTCTGATCGGCGGAACGCTGGCCGGAGTCATGACCGTCACCGGCAACAACGGCGACGCGGCGCTGGACGACACCCTCACGACCTCCCTCCCTGCCGGCACGTACTGCAACGTGGCCGTGGCCTCTCCAGATGACTGCGACGGCGACACGGTCACCGTCGGCACCGACGGGACGGTCCGGGCCTCGCTGCCCGCCCGCGGGGCACTGGCCCTGCACACCGGCGCCCGCGCGGGCTGACCCGCAGGGAGACCGTCACGGAACGACGACGGGCAGGACGGGGAGTTTCCCGTCCTGCGCATCGTGACCGGATCCGGCCACCCGGGCCGTGAACCGGGCAGGAAGCCCTCGAAGCGAGAGGTACGACCAGCTTCATGTCCCCGCGGACCGACGTCCTCGTCCTGGGCGGAGCGGGTGTGGACACCATCGTCCACGTCCCCGAACTGCCCCTCCCGTACGCCGACAGCTACATGATCCGACCGGGCATCGTGACCCGGGGAGGGCAGAGCGGCGACTTCGTGACACTGGGACTGCACGCCCTCGGCCTGCGTACCCACCACCTCGACCTGATCGGCGACGACCACGAGGGCGAGCTGGTCCGCGCGCTCCACCGCGACCGGGGCATCCCGCTCACCGCGTTCCCGTCGCCCGCCGGCACGAAGCGTGCCGTCAACCTCGTCGGCCCGGACGGTCGGAGGCTCTCGCTGTACGACGCGGACCGGGCGCGTGACTCGGACCGGTTCGACGAGGCGACGGTCCGCGCACTCGCCGCCGATGCCCGCCACGCCCACGTGGTCATCACCCAGCCGTGTGTGCTCACCCTGCCGCTGCTCCGTGAGGCCGGTGTGACGATCTCCACCGATCTGCACGACTGGGACGGTGCCGAGCCCTACCAGGAACGATTCGCCCTCCAGGCCGACCTCGTGTTCCTGTCCACCACCGCTCTGGCCGATCCCGAGCGGACCATGCGCGACATCACCGGACGGGGAAGGGCCCGCACCGTCGTCGCCACCGCGGGCGCGGAGGGCGCGTACCTGCTCCATGACGGCGAACTCACGCACGTCCCCGCCGTCACCCCGCCCGCGCCGGTGGTGGACACCAACGGCGCGGGCGACGCGTTCGCCTCGGGCTTCCTGCTCGGCCGGCTGAACGGTGAACACCCCGGCCGTTGCGCCCTGTACGGGGCTGTGGCGGGCGCCCACGCCTGCACCGTGCCGTCGACGCGCACGGATTCCATCGGCAGGGAGGACCTGCTCGCCCGGGTCGCCG
This sequence comes from Streptomyces sp. NPDC055962, assembly GCF_042270185.1. Lineage (NCBI taxonomy): Bacteria > Bacillati > Actinomycetota > Actinomycetes > Kitasatosporales > Streptomycetaceae > Streptomyces > Streptomyces sp. NPDC055962. Next base: position 18,829 of record NZ_JBHJYN010000012.1, on the reverse strand, counting down.
AGGTGGAGAGGGAGTGAGGTGCCCTCGGGGTGCACCCCGGTGAGCTGACCCACCGGTGTGCACGCGTCCGGGGCCCGGCTGCCGGGAGGCGGCGGGCGCCGGACGGTCGGGGGTTCCTGCGTAGGCGCGCCCGTCCCCCGAGCCCGTCCGGCACCGCCCGAAGCGAGCCCCGCAGCTCCTTGGAGCGCACCGGTGACGGAGAATGGGCAGATCCCCTTCCGGATCCCAGACACCTGGAGTACGTGTGGCCGGCCGCGCCCCTTCCCTGCCCCTCCACCGCAGGCGCGTGGCGACGGGCCTCGCCTCCGTCCTCGGCGCAGGCGTGCTGATGGGCTGCACCGTTGCGAGCGGAGCCGCCGAGGACACCGGGCACGAGCCGGGGAAGCGGGCCGCCGATGTGCTCCTGCCTACGGCGGGCACGGGGTTCGACTACCAGATCGGCGGGGGCTACACGCCACCCGACGGGGTGCGGGCGGTCTCCCGCGACCGGGAGGACGAACCGGCCGACGGCCTGTACAACGTCTGCTACGTCAACGCCTTCCAGACGCAGCCCGGCGCACTGGAGTGGTGGCAGGACACCCACCCCGACCTCCTCCTGCGTGACGGGGAAGGGGAGTTGGTCATCGACGAGGGATGGGACGAGGTGCTCCTGGACACCTCGACGGCCGCCAAGCGCACCGGCCTCGGGAAGATCGTCGGGGAGTGGATCGACGGATGCGAGGAGAGCGGCTTCCAGGCGGTGGAACCCGACAACCTCGACTCCTTCGAACGCTCGAAGGGCAGGCTGACCGCGGATCACAACGCCGCCTTCGCCACCGCCCTGGCCGAGCGGGCGCACAGCGACGGCCTCGCCATCGGGCAGAAGAACACCACCGACCTGCTCGACCGGCACGGTTCGATCGGCTTCGACTTCGCGGTGACGGAGGAGTGCGCCCAGTTCGACGAGTGCGGTGCGTACGCCGAGGCGTACGAGGACCGGGTCCTCGCCGTCGAGTACGAGGGCGAGGGCGACGTGAGCTTCGACGAGGCATGCTCCGCCTGGGGCGACAGGATCTCCCTCGTCCTGCGGGACCTCGACGTGCTCCCCGCGGGCGAGAAGGGGTACGTGTACCGGTCCTGCTGAGCACAGGCGGACGCCGACGCCCCACGGTGTCCGACGGGAGGTCCGAGGTCCGCCACACACCCCCGGGTCAGAAATCCACCGGTTCGCGGATGAGCGGACACGTCATGCAGTGCCCGCCGCCTCGGCCGCGGCCCAGCTCCGCGCCGACGATCGTGCGGACCTCGACGCCCGCGGCGCGCAGCAGCTCGTTGGTCTGGGTGTTGCGGTCGTAGGTGAAGACGACACCGGGTTCGAGCGCGACGGCGTTGTTGCCGCTGTCCCACTGCTGGCGCTCGGACGCGTACACGTCGCCGCCCGTCTCGATCACCCGCAGCGCGGGCAGGCCGAGGCTCCCGGCCACGACGTCGGTGAAGGGGCGTGACCCCTCGTCGACGACGTCCACGCCGGGAGCTTTGTCGCTCGGCCGGAGCGAGAAGGTGTGGACCGCGTCCATGATCTTCGGGTAGACGGTGACGATGTCGCGGTCGGCGAAGGTGAAGACGGTGTCCAGGTGCATGGCCGCCCGCAGCTTCGGCATGGCAGCGACCACGACGTGGCGGGCGGCCCCCTGCCGGAACAGCGCGGCGGCGACCTGGGTGATGGCCTGGCGCGAGGTGCGCTCGCTCATGCCCATGAGGACGACACCGTTGCCGACCGGCATGATGTCGCCGCCCTCGAAGGTCGCCTGGCCCCACTCCACCTCGGGATCGCCCCACCAGACCGTGGACCCGGTGAAGTCCGGATGGAAGCGGTAGACCGCCTTCATGAGCAGGGTCTCGTCGTGACGCGCCGGCCAGTACAGGGGGTTGAGCGTCACTCCTCCGTACAGCCAGCAGGTGGTGTCGCGGGTGTAGAGCGTGTTCGGGAGGGGCGGCATCAGATACTCGCGTACCCCGGCCGACTCCCGGGCCAGGGAGACATAGCCGGACCTGTACTCCCCGGGCAGGTCGGTGGTGGCCATGCCGCCGATCAGGAACTCGGTGAGCTCGCGGGGCTCCAGCGACTCCAGGTAGGCGCGGGTCGGATCGACGAGCCCCAGACCGACCTCGTTGGGGGTGATCTTGCGGTCGAGGAGCCACGCCCTGGCCGCGGGGTCCGCGAGTGTCCCGGCCAGCAGGTCGTGGAGCTCCACCACCTCGACGCCGGCCCGCTGCAGTCCGGCGACGAAGTCGGCGTGGTCGCGCTGCGCGTTCTCCACCCACATCACGTCGTCGAAGAGCAGGTCACCGGCGTTGCTCGGGGTGAGCCTGCGGTGTGCGAGGCCCGGCGCGCAGACCAGTACCTTGCGCAGTCTGCCGACCTCGGAGTGGACGCCGTGCACGGGTGCCGCGTCCGCGGTGGAGGTGGTGCTCATGGGGGCTGCCTTTCGAACAGGGCCCGGTGGTGCGCTCGCAGGCACGCCGGGCCGGTGCGGAGGGACGGGCGGGGGCCGTCAGAGGCTGATCCACCCGGAGGCCAGGGCGATCACGCCCATCACGGCGCCGACGACCGAGAGCGCGCAGATGACGAGTTCGGCCGGGGAGAAGATCCGACGGCCCTGCTCCCTGCGGGCCATCGCGAAGAGGATCGTGGCGGGCGCGTAGATGAGGAAGGAGACCAGGACGAACTTGAGTCCGGCGGCGAACAGGAGGAACGCGGTGTAGACCGTCGCCAGCACGCTCACCACGAGATCGCGCCTGCCGCGCTCACCCCTGGTCAAGTCGTCGGGGCGCACCAGGATCTTGAGGGCGAACGCCGCCGCGAGGAGGAACGGGATCAGGGACAGGGCGCTCGTCAGATCGAGGGCGAAGTTGAACGCGTCGTCCGAGAACAGGGTGATGACCAGTACGACCTGCGACAGCAGGGTCGTCATCAGCAGCGCGGGCACGGGTACATCGGCGGTGTTGGCGCGGCGCAGGAAGCGCGGCATGTCGTCGTCCTGTGCGGCGACGAAGAGGACCTCCGCCGCCATCAGCGTCCAGGCGAGATAGGCGCCGAGCACGGACACGATCAGCCCCACGCTCACGAAGACCTGCCCCCACGTGCCGACCGCCTCCTCCAGGACCTCCGCCATGGACGGCTGGCGGAGGTCGGCGATCTCGGCCATCGGCATGATGCCGTACGACACGATGGTCACCGAGGCGAAGACGGCGAAGACGCTGAGGAACCCCAGGACGGTGGCTCTTCCGATGTCCTCACGGCGCTTCGCATGGCGCGAGTAGACGCTGGCGCCCTCCACCCCGAGGAAGACGAACACCGTGGCCAGCATGGTGCCGCGTACCTGGTCGAACAGGGAGCCCGCGTAGTCCGCGCCGCCGAAGTTGTCCGCGAACACGCTCGCGTCGAAGAAGAACAGGGCGAGGACGACGAAGACGATGATCGGGACCACCTTCGCCACGGTGACCACCCGGTTGATGGCCGCGGCCTCCTTCACGCCCCGGCGGATGAGGAAGTAGAAGGCCCACAGGCCGGCGGTGGACACGACGACGGCCACGACGGTGTCGCCGTCACCCAGGGCCGGCCAGACGGCTCCGACCGTCGACGTGATGAGCACCCAGTACGTCACGTTGCCGACGCAGGCGCTGGCCCAGTATCCGAAGGCGGAGAAGAAGCCGAGGTACTCGCCGAAGCCGGCCTTGGCGTAGGCGTAGACACCCGCGTCGAGATCGGGCCGGCGCACGGCGAGCGTCTGGAAGACGAACGCGAGCATCAGCATGCCCGTGCCGGCGATCGCCCAGGCGATCAACGCACCGGCGACCCCGGTCTCCTGGGCGAAGCGTGACGGCAGGGAGAACACCCCGGCGCCCACCATCGAGCCGACCACCATCGTCGTCAGCGTGAGGAGCGTCATCTTGACCGCGGTGGTGGGTCCCTCAGGGGCATCGGTCCCGGTGCGGGAGCTGGTCATGTCGTCCCCTCGTGTGGTGCAGATACGAGGGGAACTTTAGTCGCAAACCATCACCAAAAGGACGATTGCGGAGGGCGTCGGCGGCTGGTCGCGCGCCGCCGGCCGCTCGGTGCGTGTGCGCCGGTGACCTGCCGTCAGCCGCTGAGGGAATCGGGGCGTGGGTTCGGCGGGGACGCGTTCGCGGCCTGCCCGGTGGCGCGCTGCCAGGCTGATTCACGCAGCAGCCGGAGGCCGTTGAGACCCACGATGACGGTGGAACCCTCGTGCCCCAGGACTCCCAGCGGGAGCGGCAGACGGCCGACGAGATCCCAGACCACCAGGGCCGTGATGAACAGGCCGGCGACGGCCAGGTTCTGCACGACCAGTCGGCGGGTCGCCCGGGAGAGGGCCACCACCGCGGGGACGCCGGCCAGTTCGTCGCGGATGACGATCGCGTCCGCGGTCTCCACGGCGAGATCGGAACCCGCCCGCCCCATCGCGATCCCGACGTGCGCGGCGGCCAGCGCGGGCGCGTCGTTGACACCGTCACCCACGACCAGGACCCGGTGCCCCGCCTGCTCCTGTGCGCGCACGGCCGCCGCCTTGTCCTCGGGGAGGAGCTCCGCCCTGACGTCGGTGATGCCGGCCTCGGATGCCAGCCGGGCGGCGGCGCGGGAGTTGTCGCCGGTCAGCAGCATCGGTGATCCGCCGGTCAGGCGCGCCAGCGAGGCGACGCTCGCGGCCGCGTCCTGCCGGATGCGGTCGGCGACGCCGAGGACTCCGACCGGCAGGCCGTCGCGCAGGACGAGCACGGCGGTGCGTCCCGTCTCCTCCAGTGCGGAGGCCACGGCGGCCGCCACGGCGCCCGCGGGTGTGGTGTCCTCGCGCAGGAGGCGGGCGGGGGAGCCGACCGCGATCCGGTGTCCTTCGAGGGTGGCCGTGACTCCGGTACCGGGAGCCGAGGCGAAGTCCGAGACCGGGGACACGGTCTGCCCGCGCTCCTGGGCGGCGCTCACCACGGCCCGGGCCAGCGGGTGCTCGCTGGGGTGTTCGGCGGAGGCTGCCAGCGCGAGCAGCGCCTCCTCGGGCAGCCCGGTACCGGGCAGCGGGCGGACGTCGGTGACCCGCGGAGTGCCCTCCGTCAGGGTGCCGGTCTTGTCCAGCGCCACCGCGTCGGTCTGTCCGAGACGTTCCATGACCACGGCTGACTTGACGAGGACACCGTGGCGCCCCGCGTTGGCCATGGCCGAGAGGAGTGGCGGCATGGTGGCGAGCACCACCGCGCAGGGGGAGGCCACGATCATGAACGTCATGGCCCGCAGCAGGCTGCCGGTCACGTCGTCGCCGAAGGCGAGGGGGACGAGGAAGACGGCCAGGGTGGCGGCGACCATGCCGAGCGAGTAGCGCTGCTCGACCTTCTCGATGAACAACTGGGTGGGGGCCTTCGTGCGGGAGGCCTCCTCGGTCATCGCCACGATGCGGGCGATGACCGACTCGGAGGCGTCCCGTTCGACGGCGACCCGCAGGGTGCCCGTGCCGTTCAGCGTCCCGGCGAACACCTCGTCCCCGGGTTCCTTGGGTGCGGGGAGCGGCTCGCCGGTGATGGTCGCCTGGTCGACGTCGCTCGCGCCGCCGATGACCCGGCCGTCCGCACCCACCCGTTCGCCGGGCCGGATCCGGATGACGTCGCCGACCACGAGGTCCTCGGTGGCGACCGTCTCCTCACCGCCGCCGGCGGTGAGGAGGGAAGCGGTGGCCGGGGCCAGGTCGAGGAGGCCGCGCACCGCGTCCTGGGTGCGCGCGGTGGCCAGTGCTTCCAGCGCGCCGGAGGTCGCGAAGATGACGATCAGCAGGGCGCCGTCCATCACCTGACCGATCGAGGCCGCGCCGAGCGCCGCCACGATCATCAACAGGTCCACGTCGAGGACCTTCCCCCGGAGCTCCCGAAGCCCCGACAGGGCCGGCTCCCAGCCTCCGGCGGCGTACACGAGGGCGTACAGGGGGCCCCAGGCCCAGGCCGGGGCGCCGGTGAGCTCCAGCGGGAGTGCGACCAGGAACAGGGCCAGGGCGGCGCCGGCCCAGCGGGCCTCCGTCAGGGCGAGGACGCGGGTACGGCGCCGGGGGGCGCCTCCGGCGCCGGCGTGAGCAGTGCGCGAGGGGCGCGGGAGGACGGCGGTGGGCATGACGGAACGACCCCTCGTGGGCGGGAACGACGACGCCTCAACGGTACAGGAATATATGAACAGGTCTTCATGTGTCATCCGTAGAATGGACGCATGGGCCACGGACGCGACGAGCAGAGCACCGCCACCACCCGCGAGCGCCTGGACGCCGTGGGGGCGGCAGGTGTCGCCGCGACCCTCCAGGCGCTGGCCACCCCCTCCAGGCTGCGGATTCTGGCGCGTCTCCAGGAGGGGCCCTGCGCGGTCGGTGACCTCGCGGAAGCGGTGGAGATGGAGCCTTCCGCCTGTTCCCACCAGTTGCGTCTGCTGCGGAACCTCGGCCTCGTCGCGGGGGAGCGCCAGGGGCGCTCCATCGTCTACGCGCTGTACGACCACCACGTCGCCGAACTCCTCGACCAGGCCCTCTACCACGTCGAGCACCTCCGCCTCGGGCTCCGCGACGCGCCCGCCGAGAGCGCCGCGACGGCCGCGGGGCGCTGACGGTCACCCGGGCCGGGAATCCGGGAGCGCACGCGGTGTTGAACCAGAGGTGAGCTCCTCCATCGCACCGACCCGCTTCTCCTTCCTCGACCGCTCCCGCACCCGCGAGGGCCACGACGGCCCACAGGCGCTGCGGGACACCGTCGCGCTGGCGCGCACGGCCGAGGCCCTCGGGTACCACCGCTTCTGGGTGTCCGAACACCACAGCGTCCCCGGTGTGGCCGGATCGGCGCCGACGGTCCTGGCCGCCGCCGTCGCGGCCGCGACCTCCACCATCAGGGTGGGGACGGGCGGGGTCATGCTCCCGAACCATCAGCCCTTCGTCGTGGCCGAGCAGTTCGGGGTCCTCGCCTCGCTCTTCCCCGGCCGGATCGACATGGGCCTGGGGCGCTCGGTCGGCTTCACCGACGGGATACGCAAGGCCCTCGGCCGGGACAAGGAGGACGCCGACGCCTTCGCCGGACAGCTCACCGAGCTCCTCGGCTGGCTGGACGGCACCCAGCGGGCCCACCCGCAGGTCCATGCCCGTCCCGCCGAAGGGCTGTGCATCCCCCCGTACGTACTGGCGACCGGCAAGGGGGCGGCCATCGCCGCGGGCGCCGGCCTGCCGCTCGTCGTGGGCGATCTCCGCGGGCGCGACAAGCTGGTGGCAGCGGTCGAGGAGTACCGCGCCGCCTTCCGCCCCTCCGCCTGGGCGCGGGACCCCTATGTGATCGTCGCGGGCACCGTCGCCGTCGCCGCCACGGAGGAGGAGGCCCGACGGCTGCTGATCCCGGAGGCATGGTCCATGGCGTACTCACGCACCCACGGCTCCTTCCCGCCGCTGGCGCCCGCCGACCGGATCCAGGCCCTGACCATGACGGCGAAGGAGCGGGGGTTCTACGAGAGCGGACTGCGCGGGCACCTCGCGGGGACCGAGGAGACGGTCAGGGCGGGGCTGGAGCTGGTGATCAAGGAGACCGGTGCGGACGAGGTGCTGGTCACCACGAGCACGTACGACCGTGACGCGCTGGTGGACTCGATGCGGCGGCTCGCCGGGATCGCGGACCTGGGGTGAATCACCCGTTCTCGGGGTGGCCGAACAACAGGTCGTACCCCGGCGGAAGTTGCAGCAGTACACGCTCCAGCAGCTCCTCGCCGGAGGCCTCGGCGACCACGCTGAGAACGGCACTCGTGTCCCAGGCCGCGGTCTGCTCGTTCGCCCCTTCGATCCAGGCGGAGACCGCACGCACGAACCGCTCGGAGCTGAGGGGCTCGGCGGCCTGCAGCGGGTTCAGAAGGATCATGGCGAACGTCTCCGGCAGCCGGGCCGCCAGCTCGTTCCGCTCCTCACCGACCACGTGCGCCCCGAGCAGCGCGAGCACCACGCGGGACGCGCGCTCCGCTTCCAGGGCCGAGGGGTATTCGCCGCGCTCCTGAACGGCTTCCAGGAACGGCTGCCATCTCATGTACGTCACGGATTCCCCTTCGCGGAGCGCGGGCGGAGAGCGGGACGGGGGAGGGGAAGCCCGTGCCCCGCCCTCCGCGTATCCACCGCATGTCACCTCAATTCCGGTGATAACACGCGCGTGCGCCGACAGCAAGGGGAGGCCGGCCCCTCCGCCTCCGGAGTCGCGCCCGCGCCTACTGCATGGGGTAGATGTCGCCGCTCGCCATCCCGCTGACCTGCACACTCCGCGACTCGAGCTGATGCGCCTCGTCCTCGAGACGTCGTCGTTCCGCGGGATCGGTGGCCTGCTCGGCGGCCCTCTCGAGGTCTTCGGCCCGGCCTCGCATCTGCTGGAGACGGGCCCTGACGTCTTCTGACTCGCTCATGATCACTCCCTGGCGATGGGCGGAGCGGACCCCTCCACCGAACCAGCCACCCGGGGGTGCGCGCATCTCAGCGGGGGCGCCGGAAGCGCGGAGTGACCGAGAGCGGGACGGGACCGCGGCCGGACCGCGACCGTCGGCGCCCTACTCGAAGCGGGTCAGGTCGCCCGCTCCCCGCCGCACGACCTCCAGCTCCCCGCCCGAGAAGTCGATGACGGTGGTCGGCTCGGTGCCGCAGTCCCCGGAGTCGAGCACGACGTCCACGACATGGTCGAGACGCTCCTTGATCTCCCAGCCCTGGGTCAGCGGCTCCGCCTCGTCCGGCAGCAGCAGTGTGCTGGAGAGCAGCGGCTCACCGAGTTCGGCCAGGAGCGCCTGTGTGACGGTGTGATCAGGGATACGGACGCCGACGGTCTTCTTCTTCGGGTGCAGCAGTTGGCGCGGCACCTCCTTGGTGGCGGGAAGGATGAAGGTGTAACTCCCGGGCGTGGCGGCCTTGATGGCCCGGAAGACGTCGTTGTCGACCTGGACGAACTGGCCGAGCTGCGCGAAGTTCTGGCACACCAGTGTGAAGTGGTGGCGGTCGTCGAGGTTCCGGATCGAGCGGATGCGGTCGATCCCGTCACGGCTGCCCAGCTGGGAGCCCAGGGCGTAACAGGAGTCGGTCGGATACGCGACGAGGGCACCCGACCTGATGCTCTCGGCCACGTTGGTGATGGTGCGGCGCTGGGGGTTCTCGGGGTGCACGTCGAAGTACTTGGCCATTCGGCGAGTCTACGGCCTCGGGGCGAACGCGTTCCGCTTACGACGGGTGCACGGTGCGGGGGCCGTGCACCCGTCCGGGAGGGGGCCGGGCACACGCGAGCACGGGAAGGGGAAATGCCCTTGCGGGGAAGCCGGATGGCGACGGGTGCGGGTCGACCGGTCCCCGGTGGGGACCCCTCATGGGGGGCGAGGATACGGACGAGCGGTTCAGCGGTTCACCGGGCGCGGACCGAACGGCGGCGGGCACGGATGAGCTGATGGGCCACGGAGCTGTCCTGCCCTGGGGAGGTCAGCAACGCGGTCGTCTCGACGGAGAAGCCGTGGTCCGTCAGAAGGTCTTCCCACAGCGCTCCGGTGAGCACCCACATGCTGACGGGAATCGGGATGGTGTCCCGCAACCGGATCATCTCCCGCCGAGGGGTGAGCGAGGCTTCGGGCGGCCTGCCGTGCAGGTTGGTGTGCAGGGCGGAGAAGACGAGCGGCGCGCCGGGAACCAGCCCGTCGCGCAGGGCGGGGAGGCTGCGCATCGGGTCGATGAAGGGAAGAGTGCCGATGGCGTAGGCGCCGTCGTACGGATGAGCGTGATGCAGACGATCCACGACGTCGCCGAGCAGGAATGTCACCCCGGCCGTACGGCCGTGTTCCGTGACGGCCCGCTCGTGCTGGGTGGGCGACAGTTCCACGGCGTCGACCAGGGCGCCGCGGTGCCCCGCTCCCGACCCGATGTCCAGCAGCCGCCTCCCCGCGACGTCACCGAGAACCTCGTCCCCGGGCCCCACCTCCGGCCAGGGACCCCACGTCATCCGCCGCGGAACGGGCGGCACGTACCCCCGATCCAGTTGCCGCCGGCCGTAGTCCCGCCAGCCCTCGGCGTTCATGTCCTCGGCCGGGCCGGGAGGGTTCCCTGCCGACGGCGGGCGTGGGTCCGGTGATCGCACGTCGCCCCCGGAGGCATTCGGTGAAGTGGTGCGGTGCTGCAGGTGTACCGCCCGGACCGCCGGGCGTCCAGACATGCGGAGAACGCGCTGGGAGAAGGCACGGTTCCGTGCGCCGTCGTCGTACGCACGAGCTGTCACTCGGACTCCCGCGGTCGCGGCGCCCGCAGCCAGGCACCTCGCACCCGCCGGCCGGGCGCACGAACGCCGCGTACCGGCCCCGACCTCCCCCGGCACCGGACGCACCGCGCCCCCGGAACCTCCGCCGCAGGAGGTTCCGGGGGCGCGGGGCGGCCTGCGGCTGTCAGGCTCCGGATGCGTCCAGCATGGCCGCACGCTCGACGACCTTGATGCGCTCGCGGCCCTGCGCGGCGCCGAGCGCCTGCTCGTGGGCGTCGAGGCGGTGCCAGCCCTCCTTGGTGGTGTACCGGACACCACGCTGCTCCAGGAAGTCGACGATCGCGTCGGCCCCCGGCTGCGCCGGCGTGGGGAGCCGGCCGGCGGCATGGTCCTCCAGCAGGCAGGCCACCGTCTCGTTGGCGTCACCCTTGGTGTGCCCGATCAGGCCGATAGGGCCCCGCTTGATCCAGCCCGTGACGTACACCGAGGGCATCGGCTCGTCGCCGGTCAGGACGCGTCCCGCCGCGTGCGGGACGGTGCCGGAGACCACGTCGAAGGGAAGCTTCGGGAGCTCCTCCGAGTAGTAGCCGACCGCGCGGTAGACGCTCTGCACGTCCCAGTCCGTGTGGCGGCCCGTGCCCTTGACGTTGCCCGTCCCGTCCAGCTCGGTGCGCTCGGTGCGCAGGGCGACGACGCGGCCGTCCTCGCCGACGACCTCCACCGGGGACTCGAAGAAGTGCAGGAACAGCTTGTGGCGGCGGTCGCCCACGTCGCGGATCGCCCAGTTCTCCAGCGTGGAGGCGACCATGTTGGCCTGCTTGTTCTCCCGGCGGGTGGCGATCGAGCCCTCGTCGTAGTCGATGTCCTCGGGGTTGACGATGACCTCGATGTTCGGCGAGTGGTCCAGTTCGCGCAGCTCCATCGGGCTGAACTTCGCCTGCGCCGGACCGCGTCGGCCGAAGACGTGCACCTCGAGCGCCTTGTTCGCCTTCAGCCCGTCGTAGACGTTCGCGGGGATCTCGGTCGGGAGCAGCTCGTCCGCCGTCTTGGCCAGGATGCGCGCGACGTCCAGCGCCACGTTGCCGACACCGAGCACGGCGACCTTCTCGGCCTCCAGCGGCCAGGTGCGCGGAACCTCGGGGTGGCCGTCGTACCAGGCGACGAAGTCCGCCGCGCCGTAGGAACCCTCGAGCTCGATCCCCGGTATGTCCAGGGCGCGGTCGGCGTCGGCGCCGGTCGAGAAGATCACGGCGTCGTAGAAGGACCGGAGGTCGTCCAGGCCGATGTCGTTGGGGTAGTCGACATTGCCGAACAGCCGAAGCTGCGGCTTGTCCAGGACCTGGTGCAGCGCCTTGACGATTCCCTTGATCCGCGGGTGGTCAGGGGCCACCCCGTACCGGATCAGGCCGAAGGGGGCGGGCATGCGCTCGAACAGGTCGATCGATACGCCCGGCTCCTGGGCGGCCTCGGACTTGAGAAGCGCGTCCGCTGCGTAGATTCCGGCGGGACCGGCTCCGACGATGGCGACGCGGACGGGGCGTGTCATGGAGTGTTGTTCCTTAGGGCGGACGAGCACGGGCAGAGTGCAGCGGGGTAAGGCTTGGCTTACTCCGCTGCCCCCACGGTACGGCCTGTCCCCGGGAGTCCCAGGAGTGGGGCGAGAGGATATTCCGGAAATAAAGGGACGTATGAGCCTTAAAAGGCTCGATTTCTGTGAGCGGAAGGCGCCTCCGCCGTCTCACGTGGTTCCAGGGAATGAGACGGCGGTGGGCGGGCAGGCTGTACGCCGGTGTCATGGCGCGCCCCGGTTCGCCGGCGGAGCCATGATGGTCGTAGGACCGAAGCACTCCGACGAGAGGACTTGAGACATGCCGATCGAGGGCGAGTACGAGCCGAGCCCGACGACGTGGGTCCGTGAGCAGGTCGAGCTGATCGAGAGCTCCGGCGGAACGCAGGGCACCACCATGCGCGGCATGCCCGTCATCCTCCTCACGACGCGCGGCGCCAAGAGCGGCAAGCTGCGCAAGACCCCGCTCATGCGGGTCGAGCACGACGGGGAGTACGCCGCCGTCGCCTCCCTCGGCGGAGCCCCCAAGCACCCCGTCTGGTACTACAACGTGCAGGCCGACCCCGAGGTGGAGCTGCGCGACGGAACCGTACGGCAGGACATGGTCGCCCGCGAGGTCACGGGCGAGGAGAAGGCTCTGTGGTGGGATCGCGCCGTCAAGGCGTTCCCCGACTACGCCGACTACCAGACCAAGACCGACCGGGAGATCCCGGTGTTCGTCCTCACGCCGTCCGGAAAGAACTGAGTCGGCGACCGTGACCGGGCCGGCCGGACCCGCAGGAGATGCCGGGCCGGGCCGCCCGGGCATGCCGGACCCTCACCAGGAGAGTCCGCCCACCACGGCTGCGATCCGGTCGCGTCCCCACGCGCCGTCGGCCACCACCACCCGGTAGCGCCGGGTCAGGGTCGCGCCCGGACCGAGCACCAGCTCGTCGTGGAAGGCGAGCGACGGGGCGACGGCCGCGAAGGACGAATTGCGCACGAACCAGTGCGCCGGATGCTCGCCTCGTACCCCGGCGTGGTCGTTCTCGGGTGCGTGGACGAAGACCAGCGTCGCGTGCCCGTCCGTCTCGTCGTGCTCCCCGCCGTACGCGAGCCAGGGGGCCTGCTGTCCCATCAGCTCCGGCCCCTCCGCGTGCGGTGCGATGATCCGCCCGTCCCGGAAGGCGCGCGGTCCGCGCCAGAACAGCCCGGTGTACCCCGCATCGGGGCGGCCGTGCGTCGTCGGGCTGCCGAACCGCAGCGGCTCCGCCCGGCGGTTGGTGATCGCGGACGACCAGGTCAGCGCCCAGCTGCCGGCCGGCACGTCGACGTCGTGGACCTCGATGCGCCGCGTCTCGTCGGCCCAGAGCGCGCCGCTGCGCGGATGCCAGGTCAGCCGCTCCGTGAAGCGCACGCCGTCGTCGCGCACCGACACCTCGTCGAACCCTGCGTGCGCCATGGAACCGACACGTTCGGGCAGGGCGAGGTACCCCTCACCGTGCACATAACTGTTGCCGCCCCACAGGTTCGCCCCCGACAGGTGCGAGGCGGTCATCTGCAGGCCCTTGTGCCAGCGGTGGTCGTTGGGCCGGTAGCCGGTGACGACCCGGCCGGACAGGGTTCGCAGGGGGTGGATGTACGGCTTCGGTGCCTCCCACGGGTCCTCGGCCCGGTACACGTAGCGGAGCAGCTCCACCCCGCTCTCCGCCGCGGTCACCGCGAGGTGTTCGCCGTGATGGTGGACGACTTCCAGGGCCTTCGTCATGCGGGGACCTCCGCCGTGCTCCCGAGCGGCTCGGGGGCCCAGCCCGGAGCGTCGCCGTGCAGCGCGGCGTAGTACGGATCGCCGGGGACGATCTCACCCGCCCGAACGGTCCCCCCGCCGAAGGCCGCCTTGTAGAGAGCGGCGACCAGTTCGAGGCTCTTGCGGCCGTCCGCACCGCTGCTCCGCGGCCGCCGTCCGGCCCGCAGGTCCTCCAGCAGGCCCTCCAGCTGCGCCTCGTGCGAGCTGGGCACATCGGGGCCGAAGTCCCGCCAGGCGTCCGCCTCCTCCGGCGTGACCCCGGGGGCCGGGGTGATCCGCCAGTCCGCGTTGCGGTGCCCGTACAGATGGGTGAGCTCGACGGTGGCGCGTTCGCAGTCGATCCGTATCCGGCTGACCTCGTCCGGGCTGAGCACGCTGTTCACCACCGTGGCCATCGTGCCGTTCCCGAAACGGATGAGCGCCGTGGAGACGTCCTCCGTCTCGACATCGTGCACCAGGCGCCCGGCCATCGCCCTGATCTCCGCCCACGGGCCCAGCAGGTCGAGCAGCAGGTCCATCTGGTGGATGCCGTGCCCCATCGCGGGCCCGCCGCCCTCGCTGCTCCAACTTCCGCGCCAGGGAACGGAGTAGTACGCCTCGTCCCGGTACCAGGTGGTCTGGCAGTGGGCCACCAGGGGCCGGCCCATCGCCTGTCGGGCGAGCAGCTCCCGGACGTGCCGGGATCCCGAGCCGAAGCGGTGCTGGAACACGATCGCGGCGTACGGGCCGTCGCCACGGGTGCCCTCGGCCGCCTCGATCGCGTCGAAGTCCTCCAGGGACGGGCAGGGCGGCTTCTCGCACCACACCCATGCCCCGGCGCGCAGCGCGGCCACGGTCTGGTCGCGGTGGAACCGGGGCGGGGTGGCGAGCGTGACCAGGTCGGGCCGCTCCTCGGCGAGCATCCGGTCGATGTCGGTGTACGGACGCGCGATGCCCGCGGCGGCGCAGAACGCCTCGGCCGAGGCTCTGTCGACGTCGACCGCGGCGACGACCTCCAGAGGCTGGCCGGCGGCGAGCGCGGTCAGCGCGGGCAGATGGCTGCCGCGCGCGATCGCACCCGTGCCGACGATCGCGACCCGCACCGGCTTCCGGTGCGAAGGATTGCTGGCCGTGACAAACACCCCTTGGTGGAGATACGTGCACCTACCGGACAGCAAGCGCTTTCTCTCCGGGAAACCTAGGCTGCGCGCGTGAAGCGGGTCAAGGGGTCGGGCCGGCTCCGGGGTCAGGCCTTCAGCAGCTGCGGCAGCCGCCTGAGCTGCAGCGCGTGCTGGAACGGACCGCCGCCCTCATGGTCGTTGAAGTCGTACACCTCGATCTCCTTCTCGGCGTGCGCGTAGGCGTTGTAGGCGGCGAACACCGACGACGGCGGGCAGGTGAGGTCCTCCAGCGCCACGGAGAAGAGGGCGGGTGCCCGGCCGCGTGCGGCGAAGTGGACCCCGTCGAAGTAGGAGAGTGTGCGGTTGACCTGCTCGGCGCGGCCCCGGTGGGTCTTGAGGTAGTCAGCGATCTCGCGGTACGGCTTGCGGTCGGTGATCCGGGTGGCCCTGGGGAAGTCGCAGAGGAACGGTACGTCCGCCACGACGGCCGTCAGGTCCGGAATCAGCCCGGCGGCAGCGAGCGCGAGACCTCCGCCCTGGCTCGCGCCGAAGACCGCGGTACGGGTTGCGTCGGCCAGTGGGTGCGAGCGGGCCGCCTCCACCGCGCGCACCGCGTCGGTGATCACCCTGCGGTAGTAGTACGACGCGGGGTCCTCGATGCCCTGGGTCATGAACCCCGCCAGCGAGGGCCCGGAGCCGACGGGGTCGGCGGTGTCGCCCGGTGCCCACCCGCTGCCCTGGCCGCGGGTGTCCATCACGAAATGGGCCATGCCCGCCGAGGCCCAGAGCAGGTGCGTGTGGGGGAGGTTCCGGCCGCCGCCGTACCCGATGAACTCCACGACCACCGGCAGGGGTTCGGTGGAACCGGCCGGCACGACGAACCAGCCCTTGACGGGGTGGCCGCCGAAGCCGGCGAACGTCACGTCGTGGATGTCGACGGTGACGAGCCCGGTATCGGCGCACCGTTCGAACCGGGCGTCCAGATCGTGGGTTCCGGCTTCGCCGAGCGTGGCCGACCAGAACGCGTCGAAGTCCTCGGGCTCCACCGACCGGCTGCGGTAGGAGTGGAGTTCATCGAGAGGCATGTCGAACAGGGCCATGCGGGACCGCCTTCAATCGCACAGTGGATGAATGGTCATACCGTACGACGGTCGGCCCGGAAGTCGACAGAATCTCGGATGAGGGCGAAATGGCGTTGCCCGCCGGGACCGCTCCTGCGAAGGTTCCCGCATGTCGGATACAGAACCTCGTGGTTCGCACCAGGTGGCCGCGCTCTTCTCGGGCGGGCGTCTCACGGCGATCCCCCGCAAGCCCGCCCGCCGTCAGCAGTTGCTGGAACACCTCGCGGAGACGCTCTTCGAGCAGGACCGTGCCTACAGCGAACGCGAGGTCAACGAAGCCCTGCTCACCGTGCACGCGGACCACTCGGCCCTGCGCCGCTACCTCGTGGTGGCCGGCCTTCTGGAGCGTCCCAAGGACGGCAGCTCCTACCGGCGCGGCCGGTAGGAGTGAGAGGCTCCCCGGCCGGGGAGCCGCCGGGCCGGACAGACGCCTGCCCGGGGCCGGCCGGCCGGCTCAGTTGAGGGTGTCGGGGTCCGGGCCCGTGCGCATGCCGCGGTCCAGGCCGGCGATCGCGTCCATGTCGGCAGCCGAGAGCTCGAAGTCGAAGACGTCGATGTTCTGCCGGATGCGCGCCGGGGTGACCGACTTGGGGATCACCACGTTGCCGAGCTGGAGGTGCCAGCGGAGTACCACCTGGGCCGGGCTCTTTCCGTGGCGCTCGGCGAGGGAGACGAGGAGCTGGTCGTCGAGCAGGGCGCCCTGCGCCAGCGGGCTCCAGGCCTCGGTCGCGATGCCGTACTCCGCGTGCACGGCGCGCAGCTCGCTCTGCTGGAGGCCGGGGTGCAGCTCGACCTGGTTGACCGCGGGGACGAGGGGGCTCTCCTCCCGCAGACGGCGCAGGTGCGCGGGCTGGAAGTTGGAGACACCGGCGGCCCTGATGCGGCCGTCGGCCTGAAGCTTCTCCAGGGCGCGCCACGTGTCGGCGTAGAGGTCGCGCGCGGGGGTCGGCCAGTGGATGAGGTAGAGGTCGACGTGGTCGAGGCCGAGCTTGGCGAGGCTGGCGTCGAAGGCGGCGAGGGTGGCGTCGTACCCCTGGTCCGCGTTCCAGAGCTTCGTCGTGACGAACAGCTCCTCGCGGGCGAGCCCCGACTCGGCGAGCGCGCGGCCCACGCCCGCCTCGTTGCCGTAGACGGCGGCGGTGTCGATGGAGCGGTAGCCCGCTTCCAGCGCGGAGGAGACGGCGGCGGTGGTCTCGTCGTCGGGTACCTGGAAGACGCCGAAGCCGAGCTGCGGGATCGTGACGCCGTTGTTGAGCGTGACGGTGGGGACCGTGGGCATGGTGGGGCCTCTCGTGGGGTCGGACCGATTCGATCCGCGTGCGATGGTTACTGGCGTAAACAATAATTGCACACGCGGGTTAATGGCAAACGCGGGTAAGGGGGGGTGATGCTCCTCCGTGCTGTCGTGGCGCAGGTGAATCGGCTGGTCTCACCCTTGACCGGAGGGTGAGGGTCTCGTCCTGCCGGGCGGCCGCCCATCGGTCGGCGACGGGTGCGCGGTGCGAGCGATCCGCGGCGGCGGAGCGCATGCGGGCCGGGGCCGACCGCGTCGGGGCGGTGTGCTGAACTGTCCGGGAAGCACCGGATACAACCGGATACAGGAGTTCCCTTGAGCAGCTACCGCCAGCCCGGCGTCGTCCTGACCGACCGACGGTTCACGGTCCCCCTCGACCACGGCGATCCGGGCGGCGAGACGATCGAGATCTTCGGCCGTGAAGCCGTGGCGAGCGGGAAGGAGTCCGAGCGGCTCCCGTGGCTGGTCTATCTGGAGGGCGGCCCCGGCTTCGGTGCACGCCGTTTCGTCGGCACCGAGGCATGGCTGGGCCGTGCGGTGCGGGAGTTCCGTGTCCTGCTCCTGGACCAGCGCGGCACCGGCCTGTCCACCCCCGCCAACCGGCAGACGCTGCCGCTCCGCGGCGGCCCGCGTGAGCAGGCCGATCACCTGGCCCACTTCCGCTCCGACAGCATCGTCCGCGACTGCGAACTGATCCGGCCCCGGCTGACCGGCGGCGCGCCCTGGACCGTCCTGGGGCAGTCCTTCGGCGGGTTCTGCGCCGTCCGCTACCTGTCCGCGGCCCCGGAAGGGCTCGAAGCCGTGCTGATCACCGGAGGCCTGCCCTCCCTGGACGCGCACGCCGACGAGGTCTACCGGGCCGCGTACCCGAGGATCGAACGGAAGGTCGCCGCGCACTACGCCCGCTACCCGCAGGACGTCGCCCGGGCCCGCGCCATCACGGCGTACCTCGCCGAGCACCGTCCGGACAGTGCGGGGCACACGCTGACCCCCGAGGGCTTCCAGTCCCTCGGCATCATGCTGGGCACCGGCAACGGCAGCCATCAACTGCACCACCTGCTGGAGAACGCGTTCGTGACCGGGCCCCACGGCGCCGAGCTCTCGGACGCCTTCCAGGAGGCCATGCGCACCGCCACCTCGTTCGCGGGCCACCCGCTGTACGCCCTGATGCACGAGGCGATCTACGGACAGGGTGCCCGGCCCACCGGCTGGTCGGCCGAGCGCGTCCGGGCCGAGTTCCCGCAGTTCGACGCCGCTGCCGCGCTGGCGGGCGAGGGTCCGGTGCTGTTCACCGGCGAGAGCATCCACCCCTGGCACTTCGACGTCGATCCCGCGCTGCGGCCTCTGCGGGAGACGGCGGAACTGCTCGCCGCGCGGACCGACTGGCCCGCCCTGTACGACGCCGAGCGGCTCGCGGCCAACGAGGTGCCGGTGGCCGCGGCCGTCTACCACGACGACATGTACGTGGACACCGGCCACGCGCTGCGGACCGCGTCCTCGATCCGGGGGCTGCGCACCTGGGTGACCAGCGAGTACGAGCACGACGGTGTGCGCGCGGGCGGTCCTCATGTGCTGGACCGGCTGCTCGCCCTCGTGCGGGGGGAGTGCGACCGCTAGGTCCCCCGCCGTGCGGCCCGGCCGCCCCCCCCCCCCCCCCCCCCGGGGGGGGGGGGGGGGCCCGCGGGGGGGGCCCCCCGC
>NZ_JBHJYN010000011.1:0-269724 GCF_042270185.1 Streptomyces sp. NPDC055962 | reverse complement strand
GGGGCGACCAGCACGACATCGCCGACGAAGGCTGTACGGGGGTCGCCGACCTCCGACCGGTAGCGGTGCGGCAGTCCGTCCGGACCGGCAACGGGCCGGCCCTTCTCGGCCTCGGTCCGCAGGTGGTAGGCGGCCGGCAGAGCGGCCAGGCCGTCCCAGGCCGGAGAGGTCTCGCCGGGGCGTCGTACCACGGTGATCCCCGGGTGATCAGTCATGCTGCCGGCATCACACAGCAGGAACCACGTGCCGCCCCGGGCCTCGGAGAGCACCTCCCCACCCGCCCCGCGGGAAGCCGCAGAGGCGGGATGCACGGCGCCACCGCCGCCGGTTGCCTGTGATCACTCTCCTCAGGCACCTGTGACTGCTCATCACTGTGACGCGGGCGTTCAGGCGCCCGGAAGGAAGAGGCAGAAGGGGTGACCGTGAGGGTCACGGAGGACCCGCACGTCCTGCTGCGGCTGGTGCTCCTCCAGCGTCGCGCCCAGGGCGCAGGCACGCTCGGTCTCCGCCTCCAGGTCGTCGACCTGCAGGTCCACGTGCGCCTGCATCTGCTGGGTGCCCGGTCGCTGCGGCCACACGGGCGGCACATGACCGGCCTCCAGCTGGAAGCTGAGGCCGGGGCGCTCCTGCTCGGGAGCGCGCAGCCGCACCCACTCGGGCGACCGGTCGACCTCCTGCCAGCCGAGCAGGGCACGGTAGAAGTCGGCCAGGGCGGGCGGATCGGGAGTACCGAGAACGAAGGCACCGAGCATCGTCGTCATGACCCCACCCTGCCCCCGGGGTCCGGCCCCACGCATCCGCGCGCGCCCGCTCCGGTCCTTCCGGAGGGCCGTGCGGCGTGAGGGCAGGGCCCGGCCGTCCCGTGGTGGCGACGGCCGGGCCCTGCCGGTCATGCGGCACGCTTCGCGGTGATCAGCTGTAGATGCCGAACTCGTGCAGCGAGTAGCCCCAGGCCGTACCGCGGGCCTTCAGCTGGAGCCGTACGTACCGGGCGGTGGTGGAGGCATCGATGGTGTCGATGTCCCCGTTGCCCGAGGTGGTCGTGTGGACCGTGCGCCAAGTGCTGCCGTCGTCGGAGACCTGCACGTCGTAGGACTTGGCATAGGCGGGGTCCCAGACCAGCTGGATCTTCCGGAACGCGGTCCGTGCCCCGAGGTCGACCTGGATCCACTGGGGGTCGCTCCAGTCGCTGGCCCAGCGTGTCTCCGTCTTCCCGTCCGTGGCGAGGCCGGGAGCGCACGGGCAGTCGCCGTACGAGGCCTGGAAGGAGGAGGCGGTGGTGGCCTTGTTCAGAGCGACGTTGGTGCCGTCCACGGGCGGCGCGACGACCTTGACCGACTTCGTGTCGATTCCGGCGTTGCCGCGGCCGTCCTCGGCCTGGATGTACACCTTCCACACGCCGAGCTTCTCGGGTGCGGTGACGGCGAAGGTGCCGTTGCCGGTGGACCGCCACTGGGCCTCGACGAGCCCCTTGTCGCCGCTGGCGTAGTTGCCGCTCAGGAAGATCTTGTACTTCACCGCGTCGCCGTCCGGGTCCCGCACGTCCGCACGGACCGTGAACTCCTTGCCCGCCGGAGCCGCGTTCGCCGGAGTGACACCCATGTTGGTGATGACGGGCGGTGTGTTGTCCCCGCTCGTCGACCCGGCGTAGGCCTTCTTCACCGCGTAGTAGGACAGGCGCTTCAGGCCGTCGGGCAGCAGGTTGAACCAGACGCCGCCGAAGTCGTGCTCCAGCCCGTAGTGGAACAGCGTGGCACCGAGCGCGACCCCCTGGTGTCCGGTGACGCAGCCCCACGCCCTGGTGTAGCCCTCGGCCTTCTGCACGTCGGTGGGCTCGTCGGGTACGCCGTTGGCGTCGTCCGGGACCTCCCACTCGCCGGCCGGTCCGCCCTCGGTGATGATGTAGGGCTTGGTGTAGCCGCCCTGCTCCCAGGCACCGCGGACGTTGCAGATGTCGCCGTAGGAGTTCATCGAGTAGAGGTCGAGGTCGGGAGCGTTGCGCTTGTAGTAGGGCCAGGCGCCCGTCCACGCGTCGGTGGAGGTGACCGGGTGGTCCGGGTCGATGGAGTGGATCTTCTTGGCCACGTCGTTGACGAAGGACGTGTATGCGTTGCGCTGGTTCTCCAGCTCGGTGCCGCTGTAGCAGTTCTGGAGGCCGAGCACCGACTCGTTGCCGACGTTCCACATCAGGACACCGGGGTGGCTCTTGTAGGCGTCGACCCACTTGGCGAACTCGGTGAGCGAGCTGCTCTTGTAGGCCGTGTCGGTGACGTAGTTGACACAGCCACCGCTGCCGGGCCCACCGCCCGGCTGGAGCCAGAAGCCGCTGACGACCCGGATGCCGTTGGCGGCGGCCTCGTCGAGCAGGGGCTTGCTGGAGCCGTCGGTGCCCCAGGTCCGGATGGTGTTTACACCCATCGACTTGAGGTCCGGCATGTAGCGGGCCGCGTCCCCGACGGACGGCCCCCAGGTGAGCCCCTTGACCTGGTAGGGCTTGCCGCCGACGGTGAGCTGCCAGTTGCCCTGTGAGCCTGTCACGGCGACCTTGCCCCCGGTGGCGGGCGGCGGGCCGTCCCCGCCGCCGTAGACCTGGAACTCCCACAGCGAGTAGCCGTACCCACCGGGGCGGGCCGTACCGAGCATCCGGACGTAGCGGCCCGCGCCGGACACGGCGACGTCGTCGGTGCCACCGTCACTTCCGGTGACGGTCTTCAGGGAGCGCCAGTCGGTTCCGTTGTCGGAGACCTGGAGTTCGTAGTTCTTGGCGTGCGCCGCTTCCCACGTGAGTACGACACGGCTCACGTTCTGCTTGCTGCCGAGGTCGACCTGGATCCACTGGGGGTCGCTCCACTGGCTGGCCCAGCGGGTACCGGTGAGATTGCCGTCCACCGCTGCGGACGCCCCGAACGCCTCGCCCTCCTGGGACGAGGCCGTGGCGGGTCTCCCCTGGGACAGCAGGGTCTCGGCAGCTCCGGCGGGAGGGGAGGCGGTGAGGGTGAGGGACGACGCGATCAGCGCGCCGAGGGTGAGGAGGGGCACGCCGGCGCGGCGCCGTGCCCGTGGAGGGTGGGGGAGGAGTGGTGACATGTCTGCTCCTGGCAGGTTCGGATTCCGGGCGGCGGGACACGTGCAGGGGTTCCTGGAGCCGTCCGGCGTGTGGGGAAGGGGCCCCGCTCCGCTCGGCGGAGCGGGGCGTCCCTGTGCCGGCGCGCATTCCGGCGCCGCCCCTCCGGGCGGGGGCGCGGGGCTGGAACCCCGCCCGGAGGGCGTTGTTCCCGGTCCGTCCCGGCGGGCCGGACCGGGGTGTATCAGGGGGAGGACACCACCGTCGACGGGATCATCGAGATGCCCGAGGTGGACGACCGTTCCGGATGGTGGCCCGCACCGCGCCGGCGAGTCCCTTGCGGGCAGCTCCGGGCGGCGGGACCGCGACGAGGGGTAGACCAACTGCTGGCATCTGGGGGCTCCTTGAGAAGCAAACCGACGGGAGAGCGCTCTCCCGAACCTTGGCGCGCGCCCACTCGTGAGGTCAAGAACCGTGCACCGCTTATCTTTCATCTTTTATTAAGTGTCGATTTTTATGTGCGGGAGGTCGGCGCCGGTGAGGATGGCGCCCGGACGTCCGGCCCTGCGCGCCGGCACGGCATCGCTGACGCCGCGAGTGGGGCCGATCCCGTCTCGCGCGGGGGCGCCGAGGTGTGCTGACCAGCACCGGTACTCGCAGCCGAGGAACTGCGAGGGTGACGGCCCCGACGCCGTTTTGCCACCCGCCATAGCTGCGGGGGGACTTCTAGGGGGCCGAAGGGGTCGTACGGGGAGATGGGGCGCGGTGGCGGCACATCTGCACGACAGCCAGCACTCCCGCCCGGACCAAGTGCGTGGCCTGATGGTCGGAACCGCCGTCGCGGCTTCGGTGCTCGCCGTGATCGTGCTGCCCGTACTGCCGCCCTCCGGCGCGACCTGGACGTACGGCATCAACACGAATTCCGGGGAATCCCCGGGCCGGCCCCAACGGGTGGGCAAGGTACGGCAGGTATGGACCGGGCACCCGCCCGAGCAGCGCGTGAACGCGGTGATCCTCGCCGCAGGGCCGGACGTGCGACAAGAGCAGCGGGGTCAGGCCGGGCAGGTCGACGGGGTCCGTTCTTGCCAGCGCACTTCGGATACGCCTGCCCTGGCCTTTTGCGGCGGTTGCCCGAGCGGGGCGTTGTGGGCGGGTGATCCCACGGCCGGGTCGGCCTCCGGATCGGTCTCAGTGGGGCGGTGGTCTTGCCCGCGGTCGGTCGTGCACCGTACCCATCACGGTCCGCAGTACCACCGGCGTCCGGACGGCGCGGGACCCTGACCGCGAGGAGCGGCCGAACGACGACGGCCCGGGGGAGGGGGTGGTGGCGGACCGTGCGCGCACGCGCGATCAACCGTGAACCGCACAGCTGGGGAACGGGACACCGGCCGCCGTACGGGGACCAGCGGACGCTAGCCCGTGCCTCCGGCCGGCGACCGGACCGCCCGGGGAGCGCTCAGGGCAGCAGTGCCACGGCCCTGGCCCAGCCCGCGCCCGCTCCCGCGATCTTCACAGGGAAGCAGCTCACGTCGAATCCGGTGGGAGCCGGGAGCGACTCCAGGTGGGCGAGGCGCTCTATTTGGCAGTACTCCCGGTCGCGGCCCGCGAAGTGGGCGGGCCACAGAGCGCCGGCTTCGCCGGTCCGCTGGTAGTGCTCGATCATGTGGCGGAAAGGTGCGTCCAGGCTGAACGCATCCGTGCCGATCACCCGCACGCCCTGGTCCAAGAGGTAATGGGTGGCCGACCCGTCCAGGCCGGTGAAGTCCGTGAAGTAGGCAGGCGTGCCGGAGAGCCGGGACGCGCCGGTGCGGAGCAGCACGATCTCGCCCGCGCTCACCGTGTGGCCGATCCGTTTCAGCTCCCGGCTCACGAACGCGGCGTCCACGGTGCCGGGACCGGCACCGGAGAGGTCGAGGACCACTCCCGGGCCGTGAAACCACTCCAGCGGCAACTCGTCGATGTGGCGGGGCCGCCCGTCGCCGTAGGCCGCCACCGAGCCGTAGTGCGAGGGCGCATCGATGTGTGTGCCGGTGTGCGTGGTGAGGCTCAGTGTGTCGATCGACAGCAACTCCCCACCGGGCAGTACCGACGGGTCGAACTCTATGCCGAAGTGCGCGCGCATCTCCTCGCTCATGTGCTTGGCGCCGTCGGCGGCGCTCATCACCTGGTGCTCGACGGGTTCGGGCTCCCAGGCCGTCGCGTCGATCGGGGTGGAGAGATCGATGATCCGCATGCTGTCCTCCGCTGTGTTCCGCAGGTCAGGGATACGTGCTTCGTCACGCGCGCAGGGTCAGACCGCCGTCGGCCGTGATCACCTGACCGTGTATCCACCGGGCGTCGTCGGAGCAGAGCAGCGCCACCACAGCGGCTATGTCGTCCGGGGTGGTCAGCCGTCCCGCGGGAGTCCTTGCGGCGAGGGCCCGCATCAGGTCGGAATCGCCGCTCCCCGGACCCTTGTCGAGCTTCGCGGTGGAGACGCCGTTGACGGTGATGCCCAACGGGGCGAGCTCCACGGCCAGATAGCGGACCTGCGCCTCCAACGCGGCCTTGGCGATCCCGGCGCCGACGTAGCGGGGGACCACGCGCCGGGCGCCGGTGCTGGACACGACGACGACGCGTCCCGGGCCGCCCGCCATGGCCCGGGCGAGCGGCCGGACGCCGTACACCAGCGGGGCCAGCGCTGCCGTCAGGTCCGTGGCCACCCCCTCGGGCGCCGGATCCGCCGCGTCCATCGGATGGAACGAGACGGCGCTGTGCACGAAGAAATCGAGGCGGTCGTGGTGCTGCCGGATCCCGCGCAGCAGCCGGGGCAGGGCGTCGGGCCGGGTGATGTCGCTCCGTAGCGCCGTGGCGGTCCCGGGCAGCTCCTCACTCTGGAGGGCGGTCACCGCTTCCTTCGCCCCGGCCTCGTCGTGCGCGTAGTTGAGGAACACGTGGCAGCCGCGCCGCATCAGCGTACGGGCGACGGCGAACCCCGTGCCCCGGGTACCGCCGGCCACGAGCGCGACCTTGCCGTCGGCGGGCCCACCCGGCCCCACGTCAGCTCGCCCCCGACATGTTCAGGTTGACGAGGCGCAGGAACTCGCCCGGCGTCCTCGCGACGCCGACGATCTCGTCGGCGATCGGCCCCCCGAACTCGCGCTCCACCCTGCTCACCGTCTCCAGCAGGGCGAGCGAGTCGTACCCGAGGTCGGTGAAGGGCACGTCGGTGATGTCACCGTCCAGATCGACGCCCTCGTCCTGGCCGGCCCCCTCACGCATGATCCTCTTCAGGTCTTCTGCGGTCATCATGACGGTTGTTCCTCCTGGAAGTTCCGAGTCGATGCACACTTCGGGCCGCCCGGCTCGGCGCCGGTGCCCGGGCCGCGCTCTCCACGGCCGAGAGTCGCCGACGGGCATCCAGGCCCGCTCGAGCCGGCGTGGAGCCCCGCTCTCCAGCCCGGTTCGACCATGGTTCGACCCGGTGCGCACAGCCTGAGTGGCCCAGCCCACGACCCCTACGACCGGACAGGCGAAGTCATGGCTCAGGCAGCTACACGGACAGCCCGGGACCGGACCGTGCACCGGCACGGTCCTCGGCTGGCCCATTCGGCACAGGTCGGCGACCGGGTCGGCGGGATACCCGGCTGGCTGGACGAACGCCGGCGAGCTGGCACGTTCGAGGTCCGGCGCATCCCCTTCGGCGAGATGCTGAAGTGGCGGATCGACCCGGACACCGGGAACCTGGTGCACGACAGCGGACGCTTCTTCTCCGTCGAGGGCCTGACGGTCCGTGGGGAATCCGGCACCACCTGGTCCCAGCCGATCATCAACCAGCCCGAGACCGGGGTGCTCGGCATCCTCGTCAAGGAGATCGACGGAGTCCTGCGGTTCCTGATGCAGGCCAAGATGGAACCCGGGAACATCGGCCTGTTCCAGCTCGGCCCCACCGTCCAGGCCACGCGGAGCAACTACACCGGAGTGCACCGGGGGCGGCCCACTCCTTACATCGAGTACTTCGTGGGGGAGCGGCGCGGCGAGGTGCTCACGGACGTGCTCCAGTCCGAACAGGGCGACAGCTTCCTGCGCAAGCGCAACCGCAACATGGTCGTGGAGATCACCGAGGACATCGAGGTCCGGGACGACTACCGCTGGCTCACCCTGGGCGAGATCCATCAGCTCCTCGCCGTGGACAACCTCGTCAACATGGACGCCCGCACGGTGCTGTCGTCGCTGCCGTTCCCCCCGGGGGACGAGGACGCGGCTCCGCACAGCGACACGGAGATCTTGAGCTGGCTCGCCGGGATCAAGACCCGCCATGAACGCGAGGTCGTCACCTTGCCGCTCGCCCGGATCGAGGACTGGCGGCGCACACCGGTGGAGATCGCCCGCAGCGACGGCCGCCACCTGCGGGTGCTCGCCGTCTCCGTACGGGCGGGAAACCGCGAAGTGACGAGCTGGACGCAGCCGTTGCTGGCCGCCCAGCGCCAGGGCATCGCCGCGTTCGTCGTCCGACGCACCGCGGGCGAGCCGCAGGTTCTCGTCCAGGGACTCACCCAGCCCGGTACCTTCGACGTCGCCGAGATTGCGCCGACCGTGCAGTGCGTGACGGACGGCTGGCACGATCTGCCTGAGAAGCCGCCCTACCTCGACTACGTGCTCGCCGTACCCGACGACCGCGTGCACTACTCGGCGCTGCTGTCCGAGGAGGGCGGCAGGTTCTACCGCCGCGACAACCGCTATCTCGTCGTCGAGGCCGACGAGACCCTCGGCGACGACCCGCCCGATGCCTACCGGTGGCTGGGGTTGTCCCAGCTCAAGCGGTTCACCGGCTACAGCAATCACGTGGACGTGGAGGCTCGTACCCTGATCGCCTGCCTCCAGTCCCTCTGGGGAAAGGAGCCACTGTGGGCCCAAGGCTGAGGGTCGGCGTGCTCGGCTGCGCCTCCATCGCCCGCCGCAAGATGCTGCCCGCCCTGGCGTCGAACCCGTCGGTCCGGCTGGTGGCGGTGGCCAGCCGCACCGGCGAGAAGGCGGCCCGGTTCGCTGCTCCCTACGGGTGCGAGGCGGTCACGGGATACGAGGAACTGCTGCGGCGTACCGATGTCGACGCCGTGTACATCCCGCTGCCCGCCGCGCTGCGGGCCACATGGATCGCGCGGGCTCTGGAAGCCGGAAAACACGTTCTCGGGGAGAAGCCGCTCACCACGACCGCCGCGGACGCCCGGCACCTCGTCGCCCTCGGCGGACGACGGAGACTGCTGCTGATGGAGAGCTTCATGTTCCTCCACCACTCCGTCCACCGGAGCGTCACCGAGCTCGTCGCCGCGGGACGCATCGGCGAACCACGGTCCTTCGCAGCCGAGTTCACCATCCCACCGCTTCCCGCGGACGACATCCGCAACCGTCCCGGCCTCGGCGGCGGTGCACTGCTCGACCTGGGTGTCTACACCGTCCGGGCGGCGCAGTACTTCTGCGGCCCGGGCCTGTCCGTGGCGGGCGCCGTGCTCATGATCGACGCGCCCGCAACCGGTACACCCTTGGACACCGGTCCGGCCGGGGGGGTCGACCGGGCGGGGGCGGCGCTGCTCTCCTCGGACCGGACCACCGCCCAGCTGACCTTCGGCATGGCCCATGCCTACCAGTGCCGTTACCGCATCTGCGGCAGCGAGGGCCTCCTCTCACTGGACCGGGCGTTCACCCCGCCGCCCGACCTGCGGCCCGTGGTGCGCATCGAGGACAAGGACGGCACCGAGGAACTGACACTCGAGGCCGACGACCACTTCGCCAACATCGTCAGCGCCTTCGCCGGCACCGCCCTGGGCGGTGGTGACCTCACCGGGTACGGAGAGCAGATCCTTCGCCAAGCCGACCTGGTGGAGAGCATCCGACAGGCGGGTGCTCCCGCCCCCCGCGCCGCATAGGAGCCACACATGCGCATCATCGGCCACGGTTTCCTGGCGCGCAGCATCCGGCCGCTCGCCGGATCGCACCCCCGTGTCGTCGCCTTCGCGGCCGGCGTGTCCAGCGGCGACGGCGTTGCCGAGGACCAGTTCGCCCGCGAGGCCGCACTGCTGTACGACACTCTCGGCCGGTGCCTGCGCAACGGCCGGCGACTCGTGTACTTCTCGACCTCGTCCGCCGGTATGTACGGGCTTCGGCATGGTGCCGGGCGGGAGGACGGCCCCGTACGCCCCTCGTCCCCGTACGGCAGACACAAACTGGCCATGGAGGAGGTCATCAGGAACTCGGGCGCGGACCACCTGATCCTGCGTCTCGCCTACCCGGTGGGCCCGGGACAGCGCCCGCACCAGTTCCTGCCCTCGCTGGTCGCACAGGTCCGGCGGGGCCGCGTCCGAGTCCACCGGGGAGCGCGCCGTGACCTGATCGACGTCCGCCACGCCGTGTCCCTGCTCGAGAGCCTCCTCCATGAGGACGTCTCGCGGCAGGTGGTCAACATCGCCTCCGGCTGGGAGGCGGCCGTGGAGGACATCGTCGGCCACCTCGAGCACCGCACCGGCGTCGTGGCCGAGCACCACACCGTCGACGTACCCGCGGAGGGCCCCGTGTCCACCGAGCGGATGCACGGGCTCGTCCCGAAGGCCGCGGAGCTGGGCTTCGGACCCTGCTACTACCGGCAGGTCATCGACTCCTATCTGGCAGCCGTCGCGCCTTCGAGTCCGGCTTGAGCGGACTTGGAAGGCCGGTGGCCACACTGGCGGCCATGACCACGACTGCTCCGCCCCCGGACACCCATGTACCGGACTGGGTCCTCTGCCCCGGCTGCCGGGCCCCCGTCTACGGCAAGCGGTTCGTCCGCAACGACCGGGTCTGCCCCCACTGCGGGCGGCACGGTTCCCTGACCGCCCCGGAGCGACTGGCCGGCCTCCTCGACCCAGGTGGTGTGGAACCGCTCGTGCACCCGGTACGGACCGGGGACCCGCTGGGGTTCGTCGACGTGCGGGCCTATCCCGAGCGGCTGCGGGAGGCCCGCGAGCGCACCGGCCTGGACGAGGCCGTGCTCTGCGCCCGCGGCACCGTCCGGGGACTGCCGCTGATCGTGGCGGTGATGGACTTCCGTTTCATGGGCGGGAGCCTCGGCAGCGCCGTCGGCGGACTGATCGCCCATGCGGCGGACACCGCGCTGCGGGAACGGACACCGCTCCTGCTCGTCACCGCGTCGGGCGGGGCGCGGATGCAGGAAGGGGCCCTCGCCCTGATGCAGATGGCCACGACCAGTCAGGCGATGGCGCGGCTCGACGAGGCGGGCATCCTGACGATGTCGCTGGTCACGGATCCCACCTACGGCGGGGTGGCTGCCTCCTTCGCCTCACTCAGCGACGTGATCATCGCCGAACCGGGGGCCCGGATGGGCTTCGCCGGTGCCCGGGTGATCGAACAGACCATCCGGCAGAGTCTGCCGCCCGGTTTCCAGTCCGCGGAATCCCTTCTGTCCCGGGGCTTCATGGACCTCGTCTGCCCCCGGTCCGGACTGCGCACGAAACTGGCCCGGCTGCTGTCCTTCGCGTCGGGGGAGCGGCCGGGCCCGGTGGGCGGCGACGGAGCACTGATAGAGGACTACCGGCAGCTGCCGGAGGAGGACGCGT
Organism: Streptomyces sp. NPDC055962; assembly: GCF_042270185.1. NCBI lineage: Bacteria > Bacillati > Actinomycetota > Actinomycetes > Kitasatosporales > Streptomycetaceae > Streptomyces > Streptomyces sp. NPDC055962. The sequence goes on along the minus strand of NZ_JBHJYN010000011.1, from coordinate 259,074 downwards.
GGACAGCGGTCCGGGGTGCCAGGGACCTCGGCCGTCCCACCACGCAGGACTACCTCGGCCAGATGCTCGACGACTTCGAGGAACTGCACGGCGACCGGCTGTCCGGGGACAGTCCCGCGATCGTCGCCGGCCTCGGCCGCATCGACGGCACCCCGCTCGTGGTCATCGGCCACCGGAAAGGGCACACCACCACCGAGCTCGTCGCGCACGACTACGGCATGCCGACCCCCTCGGGCTACCGGAAGGCGGCCCGGCTGATGCGGCTCGCGGCGAAGCTCGCCCTGCCCGTGGTCACCCTCATCGACACCCCGGGCGCCCACCCCGGACTGGAGGCGGAGAAGGGCGGCCAGGCGGCGGCCATCGCCGAGAACCTGCGGCTGATGTCCCGGCTTCCGGTCCCCGTGGTGGCCGTCGTGACGGGTGAGGGGGGCAGCGGCGGCGCGCTCGCGCTGGGCGTCGCCAACAGCGTCCTGGCGTGTTCGGGAGCGGTCTACTCGGTGATCAGCCCGGAGGGCTGTGCGGCCATCCTCTGGAAGGACTCCACCGCCGCGCCCCTGGCGGCCGAGGCGTTGCGGATGGGCGCGCGCGACCTGCTGCGGCTGGGGATCGTCGACGGAGTGGTGCCGGAACCCGAGGGCGGCGCGCAGAAGGCACCCGAACGTGCGGCGGCCCGGCTGCGTGAGGCCGTCGTCGCCAGGCTCGCGGCACTGACGCGGTTGGGCCCGGCCGAACTGGTCGAACACCGGTACGCACGTTTTCGGCACTACAGCGCCGGCCTGGACGACGCACGAGCGGAAGGGACGACATGAGCACAGGGGACGAGACGAAGGCGGGGGACGGCCAGGGCGAGCGCGAGGAGGGTCTCGCGGACCTCCTCGCGGTGGTCCACCGCACCGCCGCCCGGCTGCTGGCCGCAGCGGGCACACCGCCCGCGGAGCTCAGAGTCCGGGCCGGTGAGGTGGCGGTGGAGATGACGTGGCCCGACCCGGAGCGGGCCACCGCGCCGGGAACCGATCCCTCCGCGGCCGTGGGCGCGGCCCCCGGCCCGGTGCACGCCGCACCGGACGGGACGGGGGCCGAGGAGGACGTGGAGTACATCCGCGCTCCGACGGTCGGGGTGTTCTACCGCGCGCCCGAGCCCGGCGGGAAGAGCTTCGTCGACGAGGGCGACGTGGTCGCGCCGGGACGGCAGCTGGGGATCGTCGAGGCCATGAAGCTGCTCATACCGGTCGAGGCGGTCACCGACGGCCGGATCGTGGAGGTGCTCAAGGCGGACGCGGCCCCGGTCGAGTACGACGAACCGCTTTTCGCCGTACGGCCGCCGGAAGCGGCCTGAGGAGAGGCATGCAGATGCTCCAGAAGTCCACGCACCGGCGGCCGGATGACGGCCTGCCCCTGTTCGAGAAGGTGCTCATCGCCAACCGGGGAGAGATCGGGCTCCGGGTGGCCCGCTGCTGCCGGGATCTGGGCATGCGAGTGGTCGCCGTCTACTCCACCGAGGACCGGGACTCGGCGCTCGTCCGCATGGCGGACGAAACCGTGCACATCGGTCCGGCGCCGGCCCGGCACAGCTATCTGAACATCCCGGCCCTCATCGAGGCGGCCCTGCGCACCGGGGCCCGGGCCCTGCATCCCGGCTACGGATTCGCCTCCGAGAACCCCGACCTCGCCGAGGTCTGCGAGGACCACGGCATCACCTTCGTCGGCCCGTCGGCGACCGTCATCGACCGGCTGGGCGACAAGGTCAGCGCCCGCGCGCTGATGGCCGAGGCCGGGCTGCCCCTGCTCCCCGGCGGCGTCGAACCGGCGGCCGGCCTGGAGGAGGCCCGCGCCCTCGCCGCGGAGACCGGCTACCCGCTCATCATCAAACCGGTGGCCGGTGGCGGCGGCCGGGGCATGCAGGTGGTGCGCGGCCCCGGCGAGCTGGCGGCGAAGTACCGGCAGGCACGCGGCAAGGCGCAGGCCCTGTTCGGGGACAACCGGGTCTATCTGGAGCGCTACCTCGCCTCCGCCCGGCACGTCGAGATCCAGGTGCTCGGTGACCGGCTGGGCAATGTCGTCCACCTGGGGGAGCGGGACTGCTCCGTGCAGCGCCGGAACCAGAAGATCATCGAAGAGTCCCCGGCGCACGGTTTGCCGGCGGACGTCGTACGGCGCATGGGGGAGGCGGCGCTGCTCGGGGCCAAGGCCGCCGAGTACACGGGGGCGGGCACCTTCGAGTTCCTGGTGGACGACACCGGCGACTTCTACTTCATGGAGGTCAACTGCCGTATCCAGGTGGAACATCCCGTGACCGAGATGGTCACCGGGGTGGACCTGGTGCGCGAGCAGTTCCGGGTCGCGGCCGGACTGCCGCTGGAACTCTGCCAGTCCGGCGTCGCCCCGCGCGGTGCCGCGATCGAGTGCCGGGTCAACGCCGAGGACCCCGCGCGCGACTTCCTGCCGGCGCCCGGTCCGATCGAGGAGTTCACCGCTCCGGCGGGACCGTTCGTACGGGTGGACACGGACTGTTTCCCCGGGCACCGCATATCGGCGGCCTACGACCCGTTGCTGGCGAAGGTGATCACTTGGGCCCCCGACCGCGCGCAGGCACGGGAGAGGATGCGCCGGGCGCTGGACGAATTCCATGTGAGCGGTCCCGGAGTGCGTACGAACATCCCGTTCCTGCGCCGCGTACTGGACGACCCGCGTTTCGCCGACGGCACCCACACCACGTCGCTCGTCGCGGACCTCACCTCACAGGAGACCCTCGGATGACCGCCGACCAAGGCCACCGCGCCACCAGCTCCGCCACGGACGTCTGTGTCGTCGGCGGCGGCCCCGCCGGGCTGACCCTCGCGCTGCTCCTGCTCCGCTCCGGAGTACGGGTCACCCTCGTCGAACGCGCCACCTCCATGTCGCGTGAGTACCGGGGCGAGATACTCCAGCCCGGCGGGCTGGCCCTGCTCGATCAGCTCGGGGTGCTGGAACCCGCCGTCGCGCGCGGCGGGTACTGGCTGGACAGATTCCAGCTGGTGGAACGCGAGCGGGTGCTCCTCGACATCGCCTACGGCCGGCTGCCCGCTCCGTACAACCGCCTGCTCAGTGTTCCGCAGCGGCACGTACTGGCGGAACTGCTCGCCCGCTGCCAGGACTTCGTAGGCTTCCGCTATCTCGACGGACACCGGCTGAGCGCTCTCGTCGAGGAGCGCGGAGCCGTCCGGGGTGCTGTCGCCGAGGGCCGGGCCGGTACCCACACCGTGCGGGCCGGATGGGTCGTCGGCGCCGACGGACGGTTCTCCAAGACGCGGCGGCTCGCCGGGATCGGCGCCGAGAGGCAGGACGTGTTCGCCTTCGACGTGCTGTGGTTCAAACTGCCGCAGGAGGGGCCGCCCGGCCGAGAGGTGCGCGTCTTCCGGGCGGCGGGCCGGCCGGTGCTCGTCTACCCGTCGTACCCCGGCACCGTGCAGCTCGGCTGGACCCTGCCGCACAAGGGGTACGCGGAACTGGCGGCGCTCGGCGTCGACACCATCAGGTCCGAGATCGCCCGCGCGGTCCCCGCGTACGCCGACCGGCTCGCGCGGCACCTCAACGCTCTCACCGACTTCACCCTGCTGGACGTCTTCGCCGGACGCGCGCGGGAGTGGGCGCGCGACGGCCTCGTCCTGATCGGGGACAGCGCGCACACCCACAGCCCGCTCGGCGCCCAGGGCATCAACCTCGCACTCCAGGACGCTGCCCTGCTGCACCCCGTCCTCGTCGAGGCGCTGCGCGACGGCGACTTCTCGGCCGGACGGCTGGACGCCTACGTGCTGCCGCGCTCCCGTGACATCGACCAGGTGATGAAGACACAGACGATGCAGGCCAAGGCGATGCTCTCGCAGGGCCGGGTGGCCCGGGTGGTGCGTCCGCGGCTGGCCGGCCTCGTCCAGCGCACGCCCATCGGTCCGAAGATCACCCGGCACATCGCGCTGGGCAACCCGGCCGCGCGGGTGCGCTCCGATCTGTTCGTCCCCGGTCCGTCCGGCCGGTCGTAGACCGGGCTCAAGCCGTGCGCGTATCCACCGGACACCTCCCGTGCCCCGTCAGGAACCGTCGAGAGAAAGAGGACTTCGCATGGATCTCGCCACCCTCCCGCAGGAACGGCTGCGTGCCGGCATCGAGCAGTTCTACGCCCGCCACATGCAGCTGCTGGACACCGGCCGTGCCGAGGAATGGGCGCGTACCTTCACGGAGGACGGCACCTTCGCCCTCCCGGGCCGCCCCGAGCCCAGCCGCGGCCGTGCCGAACTGGCCGAGGGGGCGAGCCGTGCGCATGCCGCCCAGCGTGCCGCCGGCGAGACCCATCGGCACTGGCACGGCATGCTCGACATAACGGCGCAGGACGACGGCACGGTCCGGGTGCGCTGCTACGCCCTGGTCGTGCTCACCCCCCGGGGAGGCGACCCCCGTCTGCACCGGGCCTGTGTCTGCGAGGACGTCCTGGTTGATGAGGGGGGCGAGTGGAAGGTGCGCGCCCGGGAAGTCTCGCGCGACGGCGCCTGACGGATCCACCCGAAGGGTCCGGCCCGTCCCCCCCCCGCACCACCCGGGGGGACGGGCCGGACCCTTCGGTGGATCCGCTGCGCCGCGCGCGGTTCCTCAGGCCGCGCGCGTGGTACGGCCCGCCCGTGTTTCCGGGGGAGAGGGGACCGGACCCGCTCCGGGCGGCGCCGACACCGCCACCGCGGAGTTGAACCCGCCGTGTCCCCGGCTGAGGACCAGCGCACGGCGCAGCGGTACCCGACGGGGCGCGGTGACGAGGTCGAGCCGGTAGGCGTCGACCTGCTCGCGCACATGCACCGTCGGCGGGATCACCTGGTCGGCGAAGGAGAGCAGGGCGGTCGCCACGTCGAGCGGGCCGCTCCCTGCCGCCAGCCGTCCCGTCATCGTCTTCGGTGCGGTGACGGGCACGCCGTGCGGGCCGAACACGGCGGCGAGGGCGTCCGCCTCCTCGCGGTCGGGACCGGGGCTGCCGGCCGCGTCCGCGAAGACCACGTCCACGTCCGCCGGGTCCCACGCCGCATCCTCCAGGGCCCGGCGCACCGCCCGCTCCAGACCGGGCGGGCGGCCCGTCCCCGGTGGGGGATCGAAGGTGGACGCACAGCCGTCCAGCAGCCCGTGGACGCGGGCGCCGCGCGCCCGGGCGGAGTCCTGGTCCTCGACGACCAGCAGTGCGCCGCCCTCCCCTAGCACGTGTCCGCAGGCACGGGCGTCGAAGGGGAGGTAGGCGTCGGCGGGGTCCTCGCGGGTGCTGAGGCGCCCACCCGTCAGCTGGGCCGTCCAGCTCCACGGGCACAGCGAACCGTCCACCGCACCACCCAGGACCAGGGGGGTGCCGCCGCGGATCATCCGGCGGGCCTGGGCGAGGGCATCGAGGCCGCCGGCACCGTCGGCCACCACGACGGAACCGGGCCCTCGCAGGCCGTGCCGGATGGAGACCTGCCCCGTGTTGACGGCGTAGAACCAGGCGAAGGACTGGTAGGCGCTCACATGGCCACTACCCTTGGACCACAGGTTCTCCAGCTCCCGCTGGCCGAACTCGAAACCGCCTGCCGTGTTGGCGGTGACGACACCCATGGCGTATTCGGGCAGGGCCGCGGGGTCGAGTGCGGCGTCGGCGAGCGCCCAGCCGGCGGCCACCAGGGAGAGCCGGGTCACCTCGTCGGTCTGCGGGATCAGCCGGTTGGGCAGCTCGGCCGACGCGTCGAACCCGCCGATCTGCCCGGCCAGCCGGGCGGGGTAGGACGCCGGGTCGAACCGGGTGACCCGCCCGATTCCGTTCTCGCCCCGCAGGGTGGCGGCCCAGTAGGCCTGCCGGCCCGCCCCGTTGGGGGCCAGTACGCCCATTCCGGTCAGCGCCGGGGATCTCATGACGCACGCTCCTCGGGGGCGGCGAGCACCATGGCGCTCTGGAAGCCGCCGAATCCGCTGCCCACGGTCAGCACCCTGTCCAGCGCCCGGTACCGGGCGCGCAGCGGCACGTAGTCCAGGTCGCACTCGGGGTCGGGCTCGTGCAGATTGGCGGTCGGCGGGACGACGCCGTGCCGAAGGGCCAGCGCACAGGCGGCGATCTCGATCGCGCCGATCGCCCCGAGCGAGTGCCCCACCATCGACTTGATGGAACTGACGGGGACGGCGTACGCGTGCTCGCCGAGCGCGGCCTTGAACGCGGCTGTCTCGTGACGGTCGTTCTGCTTGGTGCCCGAGCCGTGTGCGTTCACGTAGTCGATGTCGGAGGGACGGGCGCCCGCCTCGGCGAGCGACCGCCGGATGGCCTCGGCCATCTCCCTGCCGTCCGGGCGCAGGCCCGTCATGTGGAAGGCGTTGCAGCGGGAGGCGAAGCCGGTGATCTCGGCGTAGGGACGCGCCCCTCGGCGTACCGCGTGCTCGTACTCCTCCAGGACGAACATCGCGGATCCCTCGCCCAGGACGAAGCCGTTCCGGGTGGCGTCGAAGGGCCGTGAGGCGTGCTCCGGGTCGTCGTTGCGCGGGGTGGTCGCCTTGATGGCGTCGAAGCAGGCCAGGGTGATCGGGGAGATCGGTGCGTCGGTCGCCCCGGCCACCATCACGTCGGCGCTGCCCTCCAGGATCAGGCCGCGGGCGTGGGCGACTGCGTCGAGCCCGGAGGTGCAGCCGGTCGAGACGACCGAAGCGGGACCCTCGGCACGTACCCGCCAGGCCACCTCGGCGGCCATCGAACTCGGGACGAGGTGGTCGTAGAGGTGGGGTACGGCGTAGGTGTGGTCGACGAGCCAGTCCCTGCCGCCGTCGCTGACCGCGGTGTACTCGCGCTCCAGGCTGGTGGTACAGCCGACTGCGCTGCCGACCGTGACTCCCACCCGGGTGGGGTCGGTGCGGTGGAACTCCAGGCCGGCGTCGGCGACGGCCTCGTCGGTGGCGACGGCTGCGAACTGGGCGGCCCGGTCCATCCGCCGGGTCTCCTTGTGGGTCAGTCCGTGCGGGACGGGGTCGAAGTCGCACTCGGCGGCGATACGCGACCGGAACGGGGAGGCGTCGAAGAGGGAGATGGAACGGGTCGCCGTGCGACCGGAGGTGATCAGCTCCCAGAACGCCTTGGTGCCGGTGCCGCCGGGGGCCACCACACCCATTCCCGTGAGCACGACACGCCTGTTCATCGGGCCTCCTGGGCGGTGCGGGTGAGCGGTTGCCACCACGCCCGGTGGGCGCGGTACCAGTCGACTAGGCCGGCCAGCCCGGCGTCGAGCGGGATGCGGGGAGCGAAGCCGAGCGTGTCCCGGATCAGGGAGTCGTCCACTGCGTACCGCCGGTCGTGGCCCTTGCGGTCCTCGACCCTGTTCACCCGGCTCCAGTCGGCGCCGCACAGGCGCAGCAGGTCGCGGGTCATGTCCTCGTTGGACCGCGCGACGCCGGCGATGTTGTAGGCCGCGCCCGGCGCTCCCTCGTCCACAACGAGCTGGACGGCGCGGCAGTGGTCGTCCACGTGGATCCATTCGCGTACGTGGCGGCCGTCCCCGTACAGCGGCACCTGGAGTCCGTCCAGAAGACGGGTGACGAAGTGCGGGAGCAGCTTCTCCGGGTGCTGGTGGGGGCCGTAGTTGTTGGAGCAGCGGGTGACCGAGACGTCGAGTCCGTGGGTGCGCCAGTAGGCGCGTGCCATGAGGTCCGCACCCGCCTTCGAGGCCGCGTAGGGGGAGTTGGGTTCCAGCGGATGGTCCTCCGTCCAGGAGCCCTCGTCGATGGAGCCGTAGACCTCGTCGGTCGACACGTGCACCACCTTCCGCGGCCCTGTGCGCACGCAGCAGTCGAGCAGGTTCTGCGTACCGACCACGTTCGTACGGGCGAAGAGGGATGCGTCGTGGATGGAACGGTCCACGTGCGACTCGGCCGCGAAGTGCACCACCGCGTCGTGTCCCGGCAGCAGGTCGAGCAGTGGTCGCCGGTCGCAGACGTCGCCCCGGACCAGCGTCAGCCGGGGGTGGGTCATCGGCAGGTTGGCGGTGCTGCCCGCGTAGGTGAGCTTGTCCAGGACGGTGACGTGGGCCTGCTCGTACCCGGCGTAGGCGCCGGACAGCAGGCTGCGCACGTAGTGCGACCCGATGAAACCGGCGCCGCCGGTGACGAGGACCCTCATGCGACGACTTCGAGTTCGGTGTGGTCGCCCACCACGAGACGGTGGCGGCCCGTGCCGTTCACGGGAGCGCCCACCCGGGCCGAACGGCCGATGACCGAGCGGTGGATGCCGTTGACGTCGGTGACGGTCGCGTCCTGCAGCATGATCGAGTGGGAGATCCCCGCGTCGGTGAGCACGCAGTTCGCGCCGACTGCGGTGTGCGGGCCGACATAGCTGTCCTCGATCACGCAGCCCGCACCGATGATCAGTGGTCCGCGCAGGTGGGAGCGGATGATGCGGGCGCCGGGCTCCACGACCACCGGACCGAGCACGGTGCTCGCCGCGTCGACGGAACCGCGGACGGACGTCGTGACGTCGTCGAGCAGGAGCTGATTGCAGTCGAGGATGTCCTCGACGCGCCCGGTGTCCTTCCACCAGTCGGGCAACCGCACCGCCCGCACCTCGCTGCCCCGGTCGATCAGGGCCTGGATGGCGTCGGTGATCTCCCACTCGCCGCGCGCGCTGGGCCGGATGCGGGCGATGGCGTCGTGGATCTCCGGAGTGAAGAAGTAGGCGCCGGTCACGGCGAGGTTGCTCCTCGGCTCGCGCGGCTTCTCCTGGAGTCCCAACACCCGGCCGTCCGGGGCGGTCACGGCGACTCCGTACTCCTGGGGGCTGTCCACGGCGGTCACGGCGACCTGGGCGGCAGGCCGGTCCCGGCGGAAGGCGTCGGCGAGCGCGTGGACGCCGTCCGCGAAGACGTTGTCCCCGAGGTACATCAGGAAGTCGTCGTCCGCCAGGAACTCCCGCGCGACCAGGACGCAGTGGGCCAGGCCGAAGGGCGCCTCCTGCGGCAGGTAGGTGATCCGCAGGCCGAAGCGCCCGCCGTCCCCCACCGCCTCCTCGATCTCCGTGTGCCAGTCCCCCACGATGATGCCGACGTCCGTGACACCGGCCCGCGCGATGTCCTCCAGGCCGCGGGACAGCACCGGTTTGTTCGCGAGGGGGACCAGCTGCTTCGGCATGGAGTGGGTGAGCGGGCGCAGCCGCGTCCCCATTCCGCCGGCCAGAACCAGAGCCTTCACATGAATCCCTCTTTCCCGTCGCCGGGTCCGGATGGGCAGATGGGGTCCTTGGTAACGTGCCGCCCCCACAGCGCGGGTCGAGCGGAACTCGAACGCACCCGGCTCCCCCCATCTCGAGCGGACTTCGAGCTGGTGCTGAGGAAGCGTTTCTACGGTGGGCCCTTCACCAGGGCCGGCGAACGCGCAGGAGGAAGCATGCTCTCAAGGGGTGGCGAGCTCTATCTGGACCTCATGAAACGAGTGCTCGCGAACGTGATCTACGAGGACGCTCCGGTGGGGTGGTACGGCGACCTCGACGGTTTCGACACGAGCGCCCGCTCACAAGGACTCGACCTGCCCACGACGGCGCACACGATGGTCGGCCTGAAGCGTCTGGCCAACGTGCAGTCGTGTGTCGAGCGCGTGATCCGCGACAAGGTCCCCGGCGACCTGATCGAGACGGGGGTGTGGCGTGGCGGGGTCTGCATCCTGATGCGTGCGGTGCTGGAGGCGTACGGAGTGCGGGACCGCCGGGTGTGGGTGGCCGACTCGTTCGAGGGGGTGCCCGTCGTGCACTCCGCGAGTCATCCGCTGGACCGGGACATGGCGCTGCATCGCATCAACGGCGTTCTGAAGATCTCCCAGGAGGAGGTACGGGAGAACTTCTCCCACTACGGACTGCTGGACGGCCAGGTCGAGTTCCTGCCGGGGTGGTTCAACGAGAGTCTGCCCGGCGCACCCGTCGACTCCCTCGCGGTGATGCGCCTGGACGGAGATCTCTACGAGTCGACGATGGACGCGCTGACCCACCTGTATCCGAAGCTGTCGGTGGGCGGGTTCGTCATCGTCGACGACTACAACATCGAGCCCTGCCGGCAGGCGGTGTGGGACTACCGCGGTCGGCACGGGGTCGAGGAGCCCATCGAGCCCGTCGACACCTGCGGGGTGTACTGGCGCAGGACCGGGTGAGGAGCGGCCGGCCCCGGAGCGCGCCCATGGGGGCGGGCGACCAGGGTCGTGGCCGGCTCGTGCGGGTGGGGGGAGGCGGAGCGGTGAGAGGCGGATGTGGGTGGGGAGCGGTCAGCTGGCCCGCCGGGTGACCCACGGCTCACGGCCGGGGGTGGTGGGGGCGAACCGGTCGAGCAGCAGGTTGCCTTCGGTGGGGACCGCCCCGTGGTCGAGGGCGGGATCGGCTGCGAGCATCGCCCGGTGCAGGGCCTGGATCTTGAGTGAGGGCTCCAGGCCCAGTTCGTCGACGAGCCGCTCGCGCAACCGCCGGAACACGTCCAGAGCGTCCGGGCAGCGGCCGCAGCGGTACAGCGCGAGCATGTACTGGGCGTGCAGGTTCTCGTTCCTGGGGTACTGGGCGGCCAGCCCTGCCAGTTCGCCCGGAAGCTGGTCGTGCAGGGCGAGACGGAGCTTGGCGTCGACCACCTGCATCTGCACCGTGAGCCGGTTCTCCTCCAGGCGCCGTATCTCCGCGGACAGCAGTGGTCCCGCCTGGATGTCGACGAGCGGCGGTCCGCTCCACAGGTCGAGGGCCTCGGTCAGCAACCGGACGGCTCTCTCGTCGTCACCCTCGATGAACGCGTGCTGGCCCTCGGCGGCCAACCGGGCGAACTCGTTGACGTCGACGGAGCGTTGACTGAGATTCAGCTGGTACCCGCCGAACTTGGTGACGAGGATCCGCCGGGCGACGTCCGCGGGGGACAGACCCAGGGCACGCCCGAGGAGCCTGCGGGCCTGGAGGACGTATGTCTGGAGCGTGGTCTGGACACTGGCGGGCGGGTTGTCGCCCCACAGCTCCCGGGCCATCGCCGTGGTGGGCACGATGTGGTTCGCCTGCATGACCAGCAAGGCGATGATCTTGCGCGGCTTGGGGGCAGTGAGTTCGTCCGCCAGGTTGGGGTGGTCGGACGTCCGCAAGCCGAGAGAACCAAGTAACTGAAACTCGATGCGTTCCGTGCAGTAGCCGTAGATCACTATGGCCCCGATTCCGGTCGTCGAGATTGATGCCTGAGGCTAGTTTCATGAGATTAGTCTCGTGAGTCAAGCGAGTTCCGGTCGGCCTTCATTGCCTCCGTAATGTTCCTCCGGCGTATGCACTCCATGGCCGGTCCCCGCCAGGTCGGCTCGAAGTCGCCGGTCCTGGGGGTGGCGTGGCGTCCGCCGCGGAACACGGGCGGTAGCGCCCCGGCCGCGGCGCCTCTGGGCGAGGGTCCGGGTGGTCAGTGCAATCGGTCAAGCGTTCGACATGTTTTCGCTCAGAACTGTGACATGAAGTTACGGTTCGATCGCCCGGTCGGCCTGGGCGAAAATCGATGTACTCCGCACCTTCGAACCTCCGGCACCCGTCCGGCTCCACCGGCTCTCGAGCGGATTCCCAGCTGCCAGCCACAGGATCCGGAAGCGAACGGGCAGCGCGCCTTCTCACGCCGGGAGAGATCGATGACCGAGGACCACATACCCACTGTCACCCGCCAGGCCCTGCTGACCATGATGTCCGCGGTACGCAGGACGGGCATCCTCCGCGCCGGGGTCGAACTGCGGGTGTTCGATGCCGTGGCCGGTGCGCCGGCCGGCCCGGACGAGGTCGCGGCCTTCTGCGGAACCGACCGGCGCGGCATGCGCATCCTGCTCAACGCCCTGGCCGCGACGGGCCTGCTGGTGAAGGACGGTGATCGGTTCTCGCTCGCGCCGGGCGCCGACAGCACCCTGGTCACCACCCACCCCGACTACTACGGCGACGCAGTACGGCTCGCCGCCAGCGACTACGAGTGGGACGCGATCAAGCGCCTCGGCGACGCGGTGCGCTCGGGAGGTTCCGTGATGGAGGTGAACGCCGAGACACCCGCGTACACGTTCTGGGAGGACTTCGCCGCGCTGGGCACCCTGAACACCCCGCCGATCGCGGAACTGGTCGCCCGCCACGTGCTGCCCGGGACGGGGGAGCGGGACGAGGTGAAGGTACTCGACGTCGCCTGCGGGCACGGGCTCTACGGGTACACCCTGGCCGGTCACGATCCCCGCGCCCGAATCTGGTCCCTGGACTGGCCCAACGTACTGGCCGTCACCGAGACCAACGCGGAGAAGCTCGGGGTGCGCGACCGCGCGCACTTCATCCCCGGTGACATGTTCGAGGTACCGCTGGGAGGGCCGTACGACGTGGTCGTCGTCGCCAATGTCCTGCACCACTTCTCCACCGAGCGTGCGAAGGAGCTGCTGGCCAGGATGGCCGACGCGGTCCGGCCCGGCGGTCAGCTCGTCGCCATCGCCATCAGCACCAGCGACGACCCGCCGCACCTGGACCCCGTCCCGCACCTGTTCTCGGCGCTGATGCTGGCCTGGACCTCGGAGGGGCAGGTGCATCCCCTCTCCGACTACGAGGAGATGGTCACCTCCGCAGGTTTCGCACCACCGAAGGTCCACGGCCTCCCGCACAACCCGCTGCGCGTGCTCATCGCCGACCGTGTCTGAGAGGTGTCATGGAGATCGTCGGGCACGGGTTCCTCGCCGGCCGGCTCGCGCCCCTGGCGCCCGCGCACCCCGGGACCGTCGTTTTCGCGGCCGGGGTCTCGAGCGCCCACAGCACCTCCGAGCCGGAGTTCGCCCGTGAGGCGGACCTGCTCTACCAGGTGCTGGAGCGCTGCCGCGAGGACCACCTGCGGCTGGTGTACTTCTCCACCTGCGGAAGCGGCATGTACGGCGCCGGGGGCCAGGGCGACGAGGAGGGCCCGGTCTTTCCCAGCTCACCCTACGGACGGCACAAGCTGTCGATGGAGGGCGTGCTCCGCGCCTCCGGGGTGGAGACGCTCGTCCTCCGCCTCGCCTACACGGTGGGCTGGGGACAGCGCGCGCACCAACTGGTCCCGTCCCTGCTCGCACAGATCCGTGCGGGGGCGGTACGCGTGCACCACGGCGCCCGGCGGGACGTGATCCACGTGGCCGACGTCGTCACCGTCGTCGACGCCCTGCTCGCCAAGGGGGTGTCGCACGACGTGGTCAACGTCGCCTCCGGACACGCCGTACCGATCGAGGAGATCGTCGGCCATCTGGAGGCCCGGCTCGGCACCGTGGCGCACAAGCACGTCCAGCACGTCACGGGCGACCGTCCCGTCTCGAACGAGAAGCTGCTCGCCCTCCTGCCCGCCGAAGCCCGCCCGGGGTTCGCCCCCGGCTACTACCGGACGGTGATCGACCGGTACCTGGCGGGACGGAACGAGGCCCCCGCCTGACGGCCCGGGGTCCTGCCGGCGCGGCAGGGCCGACCCACCCGCCGGCCATGCCCCCGTCCATACGGCCGGGCCGTCACCACCGGTCCGCACCGCGGCACGGATCTCACGCCATCCACCGAAAGGCCCGATATGTCGACCGTGACCACTCCGACGCAGATCGCCGATCCGGCATCGGCGGCCCGGACCCTCCTGCGGCTGAACACCGCCTACTTCCAGTCGAAGGTGCTGCAGAGCGCCGTAGAACTCGGCCTGTTCGCCCTGCTGGCCGAAGAACCCGCCACCGCCGAGACCGTCTTCGACCGGCTGGGCGTGCGCGCCCGGCCCGGAGCCGACTTCCTGGACGCCCTGGTCGGCCTGGGCCTGCTGGAGCGCAAGGACGGCCGTTACTCCAACAAGCCGGAGGCGGCCGTGTTCCTGGTTCCGGACGCACCGGGCTATCTGGGCGGGAGCATCGCCCAGCACGCCCGGCGCCATTACCGGTCCTGGGCGTCCCTGACCGATGTGCTGAGGAACGGACCGGCCGACGACACCCCGCCTGCCACGGCCGGCGGTGACACCGGCAAGGTCCAGCTGGACTTCCACAAGGATTTCGAGAACCTGGACAACGTGCGGCGGCTGATGGGGCACATGGACGCCTTCAACACGTTCGTCGCCCACGAGCTCGGCCGGTGCGTGGACTGGTCCCGGCACCGAACGTTCCTCGACGTGGGCGGGGCGCGCGGCAACGTCGCCGCACACCTGGTCCGCACCCATGGGCATCTGCGCGGAGGCGTGTTCGACCTGCCCGCGGTCCGCCCCCTGTTCGACGAACACATGGCGGCTCTGGGTACGGCCTCGCAGGTCGGATTCACGGCGGGCGACTTCTTCGAGGACCCGCTGCCCGAGTCCGACGTGGTGATCCTCGGACATGTCCTGCACGACTGGCCCCCGGCCGCCCGCGAGCGGCTGCTCGCACGCGTCTTCGGCGCCGTGCGGCCCGGCGGGAGCGTCGTCGTCTACGACGCGATGCTCTCGGACGAGCGCGACGACGCCGTCGCGCTCCTGCAGAGCCTCAACTGCTCGATCATGCGGGACGGCGGATCCGAGTACACCGTGGCGGAGTGCCGGGGATACGCGGAGCGCGCGGGTTTCCGGTTCGAGTCGGCCGAGAGGGTGGAGAGCCTGACCGGCGACCGGGTCCTCATCGCGTCCAAGCCCTCCTGACCCTCCCAGGGAGTTTCCCATGCGTGTCCTGCTGACCACCGCGGCCTGGCCGTCGCACTACATGTTCATGGTCCCGCTCGCGTGGGCCTTCCGCGCCGCCGGGCACGAGGTGCGGGTCGCGGCCCAGCCGCACGTGGTGGAGACCGTGCTGAAATCGGGCCTGACGGCGGTACCCGTGGGTCCTGACGTCGACTTCGCCCAGCTGCACCGCAAGTTCGTCGCCGAGACCGACCCCGCCCAGTACCGGAGCCGGGACGCCATCATCACGATCTTTCACCGGGTCGCGGAGATGATGGCACCCGATCTCGTCCGGTTCGCCGAGTCGTGGAAGCCCGACCTCGTCGTCCGGGACCCGGTGGCCTTCGCGGCGTCCGTCGCCGCCGAGGTGGCCGGCGCCCCGCTGGTGCGGCACGCGTGGGGTCCCGACGTGTACGCCACCGACCCCGGGAAGTGGCTCGCCCACCACGTCCTGGAACGGCTCGGTCCCACATACGAGTTGTACGGCGTACGGCCGCCGGACTCCTTCGACCGGCTCGCCGTCGATCCGACCCCGCCGAGCCTGCACCTCGACGCCCCCGGCCCGTCGCTGCCACTGCGTTACGTGCCCTACAACGGGCCGGGCGTGGTGCCGCCCTGGGTCCTCGAAGCACCGAGCCGCCCCAGGGTCTGCGTCACGTGGGGCACCTTCACGTCCACCGCGACGGACCAGCCGGACATGTTCCTGGTCCCGACGGTGCTCGACGCGCTCGCCGGCCTGGACGTGGAGCCCGTCGTCGCGGTGACCGGGGCGGAGCGGGAGCTGCTGGGCGACGTGGGGGGCCGGGCCAGGATCGTGCAGGACCTTCCCATCCACACGGTGCTGCCCAGCTGTTCCGCCGTGATCCACCACGGCGGCGCGACGACCGTCCTGTCCGCGGCCCGCTTCGGAGTGCCCCAGCTGACCATGCCGCATCTGTTCGAGCAACGCCTCAACTCGGACCTGCTGGAGGCGACCGGTGCCTGCGTCCAGCTCACCGCGGCGCACGCCGACGCCGAGGCCGTCGGGGCCGCGGTGACGGAGCTGCTCCGCCAGGACGCGCCGTACGCGGCGGCCTCGCGCGGGCTGCGGGACGAGATCCAGGCCATGCCGTCCCCGCCCGAGACCGTCGCCCTCATCGAGGAGACGGTCCTGCGCGGTGCGCGTGTGGACACCGGAGACTGAGGAGACCCCCATGGAGTACGACGTCGTCGTGGCGGGCAGCGGGCCGGTCGGCCTGACGCTCGCCTGCGAGCTGCGGCTGGCCGGTGTCCGGGTGCTGGTGGTCGACCGGCTCGCGGAGCCGGCGGGCCACGACCGGGCCGGTGTGCTGCACACCCGCACGGTGGAATGCCTGGACATCCGCGGACTGCTGGACCGGTTCGAGGAGGGCGCGGACACGGTGTCCGGACTGCCGTTCGCCGGGATCTTCAGCAAGGGGCTCGACCACGGGACGCTCGACACCGGGCATCCGTACAGCCTCCTGGTCCCTCAGTCGCGTACCGAGGAACTGCTCACCGCCCGCGCGGCCGAGCTCGGCGTGCCGATCCGGCGCGGGCACGAGGTCGTCGCGCTGCGCCAGGACCCCGACGGGGTGAGCGTCGGCGTCCGCACCGCGGACGGCGACGAGGAGGTGCGCGCCCGCTACCTGGTGGGGTGCGACGGGGGGCGCAGCACGGTGCGCCGCCTCGCGGGCATCTCCTTCCCCGGCTTCACAGCCTCGGTGAGCGCCATGATCGGTTACGTCACGCTCCCGGAGAAGGACGTCCCCCGCCGTTGGCAACGGACCCGGACCGGCGTGGTCGTGCTCGCTTTCCCCCCGGAGGGCGGAACGGGCCGCGTGGTGGTCATCGAGTACGGCCGTGAGCATCCGTCCCCACAGGATCCGGTGACCCTGGAGGAGCTGCGGGCCGGAGTCCGCCGGGTGTACGGACGGGAACTCGGCCTCACGGAACCGGTGTCATGGATGTCCCGGTTCAGCGACGCCACCCGGCAGGCCGAGCGGTACCGCTCCGGGCGGGTCCTCCTCGCCGGGGACGCCGCCCACATCCACTTCCCGATCGGAGGACAGGGCCTCAACACCGGCGTCCACGACGCCATGAACCTCGGCTGGAAGCTCGCGGCGGAGATCAACGGATGGGCACCGGAAGGACTCCTCGACTCGTACCACGAGGAGCGCCACCGGGCCGGGGAGCGGGTGCTGCTGTACACCCGCGCCCAGCTCGCGCTGATGAACCCGGACGAGCACCATGTGACAGCCCTGCGGGCGGTCTTCGAGGAACTGCTCGGGCTCCAGGACACCAACCGGCTCCTGACCGCCGCGCTCAACGGAGTCGACGTCCGGTACGGCGGTGAGGCGGAGGGAAGCGGGACGCCTGATGGCGGAGGCGATCCGGCGCCACGGCACCCGCTGGACGGACTGTTCGCCCCGGACCTCGTCCTCGAAGGTGAGCACGGGTGCAGCCGTCTGGCGGAACTGCTGCACACGGGACGCGGAGTGCTCCTCGACCTGACCGAGGGCGGGACACCGGCCAAGGCCGCCCGCCCCTGGGAACACCGCATCGACGTGGTCCGGGCGAGATGCCCGGCGGCAGCGCCCGCCGGGGCGCTGCTCGTGCGGCCCGACGGCCATGTGGCCTGGGCGGCGGACGACGGGACCGAACGCGGGCTGCGCGAGGCGCTGGCCCGGTGGTTCGGGTCCCAGGACGGGAGGTAGGACGACGATGGAACACCGGTACCTGGGGCGCAGCGGACTGCGCATCAGCGAGATCGTCTTCGGCAATCTGCTCTATCCGCAGGACAGCACACCCGACGGGACGGTGCTCGCCTGTCTGCGCACGGCGCTGGACGAGGGCATCACGACGTTCGACACCGCGGACATCTACGGGATGGGGCGTTCGGAGGAACTCCTGGGCAGGGCCCTCTCCGGCGAGCCGCGTGACGGGGTGGTGATCTGCACCAAGGTCTTCTTCCCGGCGGGTAACGGGCCGAACGGCTCGGGACTCTCCCGAAAACACGTCCGCGAAGGTCTCGAAGCCTCGTTGCGGCGGTTGGGCACCGACTACGTCGACCTCTACACGGCCCACCGCTACGACCCCAACACCCCGCTGGAAGAGACCATGCTCGCCTTCGCGGACCTGGTGCGCGCCGGCAAGGTCCTCTACATGGGGGTCTCGGAATGGACCCCCGAGCAGATCGGCGAGGCGGCGGCGCTGGCGAAGGAGCTGGGTGTCCACCTCGTCTACAACATGCCCCAGTACTCGGCGCTCTGGCGTGAGCCCGAGGCGCGGGTGATGCCCGCCTGTGAGCGCCTCGGCATCGGGGTGGTGCCCTACTTCACCCTCGCCCAGGGGGTGCTGAGCGGAAAGTACCTGCCCGGAAGGCCGGCGCCCGAGGACTCGCGGGGCGGTGCCGAGCTCGTCGGCGGCCGTGCCAAGTTCATGCGGCGCTTCCTCGTGGACGACGTACTCGAGCGGGTCCAGCGGCTGGCGGGGCCGGCCGCGGAAGCAGGGCTGACGCTCCCGCAGCTCGCCGTGGCCTGGGTGCTGCGGCAGCGGGGCGTGGCGGGAGCCGTCATCGGCGCGTCCCGGCCGGAGCAGGTGAAGGAGAACGCCGCGGCCTCCGGGCTGGAACTCGCCCCCGGCCTGGTGGAGCGGATCGACGAGGTGCTCGGCCCGGTAGCGGAGTACGGGGCGGCCGATGCGTGAGCCGACCGATACCGGTGCCCTGGAGGACCGGCTGCGTGCCAGGCCGCCTGCCCACTATGTGACCGAGCTCTTCACCGGGCTCCACCGCTGGTCCGGCCGGATCGCGCTGCGGGCGGGGAAGCGGCAGGTGACGTTCGACGAGCTGCTGGCCCAGAGCTACCGGATCGCCCGCGCGCTGGAGCGGATGGGGCACAGCCACTACGAGGGCATCGTGTGCCTCACGGCCAACTCGCCGGAGATGGTCTCCCTGCGGCTGGCCGCCCACCTGCTGGGCAGCCGCTTCACCGCGCTCAACGTCAACGTGCCGGGAGATGTGACGGGCTGGCGCGGGATCCTCGCCGCCACACGGCCCGCGGTCTTCGTGGTGGACCGGCGGGGGGCCGAGGTGCTGGGGGAGCCGGTCCCCGGGACGCTGACGCTGGGTGTGCCGGAGGCGGGGTGCGACCTGCTGGCCCAGGCCGCCGAGGAGTCCGGGGAGCCGTTGGCGCCGCGTGCCCGCGAGGAGGACATCGCCCTGCTGGTCCATTCGCACGGTACGACGGGCCCCCGGCGGGGCGCCGTCCACCGGTTCTCCGCGATGGACGTCAACTGGCGCCGGCCGGAGGAGGGCGCACTCGGCGATTTTCCCGCCGGGATCACCACCCTGGCGATCAGCCCGCTGGCGGGGAACGCGGGGGAGGTCGCGCTCATGCTCCTCAGGCAGGGCTGCACCGCCCTGCTCATGGACGACTTCGACCCGGGCCGGGTGCTCGCCACCGTCGAGGCCGAGCGGATCACCAGCATGTACCTGCTGTCCGAACACCTGCAGCGGCTGCTCGCCCACCCGGACGTCGGCCGGACGGACCTGTCGAGCCTGCGCTATGTGCCGTACGGCAACGCGCCTGTCCCGGCCGACACCGTGCGGCGGGCGATCGAGGTCTTCGGCCCTGTCCTGACACAGAACTACCTCAGCAGCGAGATCCGGGCCATCACCCTCCTGCGGCAGGAGGACCATCTGGCCGCCTCGACGAGTCGGCCGGAGCTGCTGCGGTCCGTCGGACGGGCGCTGCCCGAGGTGGAGATACGGATCCGCGGGCCCCGGGGCGAGCCGCTTCCCCGCGGCAAGTGCGGCGAGGTCTGGCTGCGCGCTCCGCACATGATGAGCGGCTACTGGCGCGAACCGGCCGAAACGGCCCGGGTCCTGCAAGGAGGCTGGCTGCACTCCGGCGACCGGGGCCGGCTGGACGAGGAGGGCTACCTCTATCTCGCAGGC
Organism: Streptomyces sp. NPDC055962; assembly: GCF_042270185.1. Lineage (NCBI taxonomy): Bacteria > Bacillati > Actinomycetota > Actinomycetes > Kitasatosporales > Streptomycetaceae > Streptomyces > Streptomyces sp. NPDC055962. The sequence goes on along the minus strand of NZ_JBHJYN010000011.1, from coordinate 239,484 downwards.
CGAGCTTGAAGGCGGCGGGCAGTCCGTCCTGCCGCCCGCCCGCCCGCCCGCGGTCGCGGCCCCCGGCCGGGTTCCGCCGGTCCTTCCGAACCACGGCGGAGGGGCGTCCCGCTCGCGCGGGACGCCCCTCCGCCCTTGTCCCTGGGTGCTCCGCGTATCAGGCGTTCTCCTTGGAGAAGGTCCGGATGCCGAGGGCGACGCAGACCACGGCGAGCACGACCGCGACGCACGTTCCCTCCAGGACCGCCCTGGTGGCGAACTGGTCGGCGAACAGGTCCCGGATGGCGTCCACGATGTAGCGCAGTGGGTTGAGGTGGGACAGGTAGTCCAGCCACTTCGGCGCCAGGTCCATCGGCAGCAGGATGCCGGCCAGCAGCATGACGGGCAGCGCGGCGGAGGTCAGCAGCGGGGCGAACTGGTCCTCCGACTTCAGCGCGACACCCAGCGACAGCGAGAGCGATGCGAGCGCGACGCCGAGCAGCACGACGAGGACGACGGCGCCCAGGATCCCCAGGAAGCCGGCACGCAGTCCGAGGAGGAAGCCCACGGAGACGATGATGAAGGACTGCGTGAGGAGGATCGCGACCTCGCGCGACACTCGCCCCATGAGGAGCGCGAAGCGGCTGACCGGGGTGACACGCATCCGCTCGATGACGCCCGAGCGCACGTCGGAGATGATGCCGAACCCGCAGAAGCCGGCGCCGAACAGCGCGAGGTACACGAGTACGCCTGGGACGAACGTCTGCCAGGTGTTGCCGCTGCCCATGCCGCCGAGCTTGGTCAGCAGCGGGCCGAAGAGCAGCAGATAGAGGACGGGCTGGACCATGCCCAGCACGATCGTGATCTTGTACCGGAAGGTGAACCGGATCTGGTTGTCGAAGACGAGTAACGTCTCACGGAGGGTCTTCACGGGTGTTTCCTTCCTCAGGCGCCGGCGGGGGCGGCCGCGGCGGAGTGCAGTTCTTCGGTCGGCTGTCCGGTGAGGGCGAGGAAGACGTCGTCGAGGCTCGGACGGTCGACCTGGATGGAGACGATGTCGACCGCGCTCGACTCCAGCGCGTGCATGATGTCGACCATGGTCCGGCTGCTGTGCTCGGTGCGGAAGCGGATGGTGTTCCCGCCGGGGATCACCGAACGGGCCGACGGCAGTCGCTCGACGACAGCGGTGGCGGCCGCGACGCCCTCCGGGGCGACCTCGACGGTCACCGCGTCGCCCGAGACCCGCCCCTTGAGCTCCTCCGGACTGTCCTCCACGAGGATGGTGCCGCGGTCCATGATGAGGATGCGGTCACACAGCGCGTCCGCCTCATCGAGGTAGTGGGTGCTGAGGAAGACGGTGGCGCCGAGCTCGTCGCGCAGTTTGCGGATGTGGTCCCAGAGGTTGTTGCGGCTGGTCGGGTCGAGTCCGGTGCTGGGTTCGTCCAGGAAGATCAGCGGGGGCTGGTGCACCAGGCCGAGCGCGATGTCGAGCCGCCGCCGCTGACCGCCGGACAGACTGCTGACGAGCCGGCCCTCCAGCCCGTCGAGACCCAGCTGGCCCGCCAGGACGGCGATGCGCGACCGTGCCTCGCTCTTGGAGAGCCCGTACAGCCGGGCCTGGAGCATGAGTTCGTTGACCACGGACTCCGCGGGATTCGCCCCGCCTCCCTGGGCGACGTAACCGATCCGCCTGCGGACGCCGACCGGGTCGCCGAGCAGGTCGTGGCCCGCGATCACTGCTGTTCCCGAGGTGGGGCGCAGCAGTGTGGTGAGCATTCGCATCGTGGTGGTCTTGCCCGCACCGTTGGGACCGAGGAAACCGACGATCTCGCCCGCGGCGACGGTGAAGTCGACACCGCGGACGGCGTTCACCTCGCCCTGCGGTGCCTGGAACGTGCGGGACAGGCCGCGTACTTCGATCATGTTCACGGTGATACCTCCGCTGTGGGTCCGGTGGTCCCGTCGGTGGGAAGCTCCTCGCCGACGAGTTGTTCGGCTGCGACCGTCTCCGCGATCGTCCGGTCGAGTTCGTCCTGCCAGAGCAGGTCCGCGTCGAGCTGCATCACCCTGCGCCGGAACATCGCGGCGTCGAGCGGCCCGATCTGGCCGGCCTCGCGCAGCGCCCGGCTCTCCGACTCGATGTCGTTGCGCATGGTCAGGACGGCTTCGCGGCGTCGCTCCAGCAGCTCGAGAAGGGTCGGCAGTTCGCTGGTGCGTGTGAAGAGGAGTGCGACGCCGAACGGGTCCGTTCCGTGGTGCACCTGGGTGACCGCCTGCTCGCGCAGCTCGCGCAGTTCGCCCTCTCCCGAGGAGGTGATCCGGTAGACGGTCCTGGCGGGGCGTCTGCCCACCTGTTCCGTGCGGACGGATTCGACCAGGCCGCCTTCGTCCATCGTGCGCAGCTCGCGGTAGAGAGCGCCGACGCTGACGCCTCCCCAACTGCTGACGCTGGTGACTTCGGCAATGCGACGGATCTCGTGGCCGTGGAGTGGTCCCACGTTCTGAAGGGTCCCGAGAGCCATTAGACGAGTTAGATTCACGAAGCTAGTATCGTGAGAGTAATATCGAGAGTCAAGCGACAGCGGGAAGTCCACGTACAGGTCCAGCAGAAGGAGCAGCGGGTGAGTCACCAGACCGAGGGCACATCGGGCGGCGAGTTCATCGAGGTCGTCGGAGCGAACACTCACAATCTGCGGAACGTCAGCGTCACCATCCCGAAGAACAGGATCGTCGCCTTCACCGGTGTCAGCGGCAGCGGGAAGACGTCCCTCGCCATCGACACGATCCACGCGGAGGCCCAACTGCGGTACCTCAACGGCATCTCGCCGTTCTTCCGGCAGTTCATCTCGCCCAAGGACCGTCCCCAGGTGGACCGGATCGCCGGGCTCGGAGTGACTCTCGCCGTGGACCAGCGGAGGCTGAACCGCAGTCCTCGCTCGACCCTGGGCAGCATCACCGGCCTGAACGACTTCCTCGGACTGCTGTTCGCGCGCATGCCCGCACTGGGTCCGGAAGCAGTGGAGTTCCCCGAGCTGCGCGGGCTCACCAGCGCCTACTTCGACCGCTACAGCATGGAGGGCCGCTGCAAGCGGTGCAGCGGCCTGGGCTACGTCGTCACCCCGGCCGAGGACCGGATCATCACCCGGCCCGATCTTCCGTTGAGGGCCGGGGCGGGGGAGTGGTTCAACCGGGCCAACTCCGGTGAGTTCCTGGCGCTGCCCGCACTCGCCGAGCGGCACGGTGCCGACCTCGACCGGCCCTGGCGCGAGCTGCCCGAGGCGTTCCGCCGCGCCGTGCTCCACGGCACGGGGGGCGAGGCGATCTCCTACAAGATCGTCAGCAGGCAGAAGAAGTCCGGCACCGAGTCCGTCATCGAACGCAGCGTTCCACTCAAGGGCGCTGTCTTCGAGGTCTCACGACTGTACGAGGCCGCGGGTTCCGACAGCAGCAAGGAGAACTACGCGCGGTTCATGCGCCGCCAGGACTGCGAGGACTGCGCGGGCAGCGGCTTCGGCGATGTCCCGCGCACCCTCAAGGTCGCCGGGCTGACCTACCCCGAGATCGTGCAGATGCCCATCGAGGACCTGCGGGACTGGGTCGCGACCATCGACGCCACCCTCACCCCCATGCAGCGCGAGGTCGCGGTCAACCTGCTGCCCGACCTCGGCCGGCGGGTGCGCCTGATGGTCGAGCTGGGACTGGGGCACCTGCGGGTCACCCGCAGCGCCCCGTCCATGTCCGGCGGTGAACTGCAACGAGCCCGCGTCACGGCCCAGCTGAACATGGACCTGACCGGCATCATCTTCGTCCTGGACGAGCCGAGCGCCGGACTGCACCCCGCAGACAAGCATCCGCTGCGCGAGATCCTGCACGCGCTGCGGGACGCGGGCAACACGGTCCTGCTCGTCGAGCACGACCCCGAACTCATCGCACTGGCCGACTGGGTGGTGGATCTGGGGCCCGGCGCCGGACGCGAGGGCGGCACCCTCGTCGCGTCCGTGCCCACGGCGGAGCTCAGCGACAACCCGCGCTCGCTCACCGGCGCCTACCTCGCCGGGCGCGGCCCCCGGGTCCGGCGGGAGCGGCGCTACGACGCCGCAGCCGCGCCCCGGCTCGGCCTGGTCGGGATCGACGTGCACAACGTCCGGCTGGACCGGGTGGACATCCCCCTCAACTCGCTGACGTGTATCACCGGGGTGAGCGGCAGCGGCAAGAGCAGCCTCCTGCACGAGGCCCTCGGTGCGAGCCTGGCCGCCACGCTGCGCGGTGAACGCCCCGAAGCCGTCAGGTCGGTCGAGGGCGCGGCAGCGGTGGGCTGGGTGACCGTGGTGAACCAGGACCCGATCGGCCGTACCCCACGCTCCAACCCCGCCACCTACACCAAGGCCTTCGACCTGATCCGCAAGCTCTACGCGGCCACCCCTCAGGCCCGAAACCTGGGCTACGGCGCCGGATCGTTCTCCTTCAACTCGCCCGGCGGTCGCTGCGAGGCCTGTCAGGGCTACGGAAGGCGCCAGGTCGACATGCACTTCATGCCCGACATGTGGGTCGAGTGCGACGTCTGCGAGGGCCGCCGGTTCACCCCCGAACTGCTCGCCGTCACCTATCGCGGCAAGTCGGTCGACGAGGTGCTGGCCATGACGGTGGACGAGGCCGCCGAGTTCTTCCCCGGCCCCGCACCACTCGCCGCCACCCTCCGCGCCACCCAGCAGGCGGGACTGGGATACCTGCAACTCGGGCAGAGCGGAACCGAGTTGTCGGGCGGTGAGGCGCAGCGCCTCAAGCTCGCCAACGCCATACTCATGGGCAGCGGCAGCCGGGGACGGGGCCTGGTGATCCTCGACGAACCGGTCACCGGGCTCCACCCGTCCGACGTGCAGCGCATGGTCGACGCCTTCGACACCCTCCTCGCGGCCGGCAACTCCGTCGTCATCGCCGAGCATGATCTGCACGTTGCCGCCTGCGCCGACTGGATCATCGACATGGGGCCGGGCGCCGGTGGCCGGGGAGGCAAGGTCGTCGGCGAGGGCCCCCCGGCGGCCGTCGCGGCCGGCCCGGGCGTCACGGCACGGTACCTGCGGCCTCTCATGGCCGACTGAGCCGTGTCTCCCGGCGGCACGGGACACGTCCCGGCACCGAAGGCGTCCGGACGGCCGAGCCGCCGACGGTGCGGTGGCAGGGCGTCAAGCGCATCTTGAGCGATCGCCGAGGCCCGGCGGGGACGATCTCGACCACAGGGATCATCCCCGCACGTCGGACAGCCGAGAACGGCACGGAACGACGGCCGTTGCCCGGCCGGCCGCTCAGGCCGAGTCCTGGACAGGAGCTGAGGAACCATATGTCTGACACGCTCGACTGCCGGATCTGCGGCGGTACGCTGCACGAGTTCTTCGACTTCGGACGACAGCCACTGGCTGACGCGTTCGTCGACCCGAACCACCCCGCCCAGGAGTACTTCCACCGGCTCGCGGTCGCCCAGTGCGGCTCCTGCACGATGGTCCAGCTCCTGGAGGACGTACCGCGCGAGCACATGTTCCGCACCGACTACCCCTACCTCTCCTCAGGGTCCTCGGCCATGCAGGACCACTTCCGTGCCACCGCCAGGCACTTCCTCGACCATGAACTGCGCGACCCGGACTCCTTCGTCGTCGAGTTCGGCAGCAACGACGGCATCATGCTCGACACCGTCGCCCGGGCCGGCCGCCGCCACCTCGGGGTCGAGCCCTGCGCGGGTGTCGCCGAGGCCGCCGCCGCCAAGGGCATCCGGGTCCATGAAGCCTTCTTCGAGGAATCCACGGCGGCGGAGATCGTCGCCACCGAGGGCCGCGCGAACGTCATCTACGCCGCCAACACCTTCTCGCACATCTCCTACGTCGACTCCGTCTTCCGCGGGGTGGACATCCTGCTCGACGAGGACGGCATCTTCGTCTTCGAGGACCCCTACATGGGTGACATCGTCGAGCGGACGTCGTTCGACCAGATCTACGACGAGCACTTCTACTTCTTCACCGTGCGGTCGGTGCAGAACATGGCGGCCTTCCACGGATTCGAGCTCGTCGACGTGGAGCACCTGCCCGTGCACGGCGGCGAGATCCGCTACACGCTCGCCCGGCCGGGCTCACGGACACCGTCTCCCGAGGTCGCCCGCTTCCTGGACCGGGAGAAGATCCTCGGACTCGCCGAACGGCCCACGCTGGAGAGCTTCGCCACCAACATAGACCTGCTGCGCGACGGGCTGCGCGCACTGCTGGTGCGCTGCCGTGACGAGGGCAGCAGCGTGGTCGGCTACGGAGCGACCGCCAAGAGCGCCACGCTCACCAACTACTGCGGTATCGGCCCCGACCTGGTGTCCTTCATCGCGGACAACACCCCGGCCAAGCAGGGCACACTCAGCCCCGGATCGCACATCCCGGTGCGCTCGCCCGAGGCGTTCGCCGATCCCTACCCCGACTACGCGCTGCTGTTCGCCTGGAACCACGCCGAGGAGATCATGCGGAAGGAAGCCGAGTTCAAGCGCCGTGGCGGCCGGTGGATCCTCTACGTACCCGAACTCCACATCGTCTGAGGAACCACATCACGGCACCGGCCCGGCCCTACCCGCGCCGCGCGAGGGCCACCACCAGCTCGTCCAGCGCCTCCGGCATCGACTGCCGGGGGCGCCAGCCCGTGGCGGTCCGGAAGGCCGAGGCGTCGACGACCGTGCCCCGGGCGTCGGAGGCCGTCGCCGTGGCCGGCGGCTCGACGGACACCACCGGCACGGGCGGCGCGCCGGTGTGTGCAGCGACGCTCCGAGCGACGGCGGCGAACAGGTCGGCCACCCGCACCGGCCGGCCGGTGCCCACCACCCAGTGGCGTCCGGCCAGCGTGCCGACCCGGTCCGCGTCCGCGCACACCGCGAACGCGCGGGCCGCGTCCGTGACATGCAACAGGTCCCGCTCCACGGACCCGGCGTTCCACACCGGGAGGGGCTCGCCCGCGAGCGCGCGCCGCGCCATCGCGGTGACCACACCGTTGCCGAGCGGCCCGGGCCCCGCCCCGTACACCGTGGGCAGCCGCAGCGACACCCCGCGCAGCACCCCCTCGGCCGAAGCGGCCAGGAGGGCCCGCTCCGCAGCGAGCTTCTGACGTGCGTACACCGTCACGGGCTCGTCGGGTTCGCTGCCGTCGATCACTCCCGCCCGTCCCACCTGTGAAGCCGAACCGGCGAAGAGCACCACCGGTGGCGGCCCGTCGCCCCGCCGCGCCCGGAGCGCGGCCACGAGGTCGTGTGCCGGCCCCACGTTCACCCGCGCCGTGGCCGGGTCGTGTTCGGCGGCCCGCCAGGCCGACGCCTCGCCGATGTGCGCGACGAGGTGAACGATCACGTCGGCGCCCGCCACGGCCTGGGCGACGGCCCCGGGCCGGGACAGGTCGGCCTCCCACGGTGGTGACTGCGGCAGGGCGTCCCCCCGGGCCCCCGCCGGGACCTCGCGCAGTCGGCCGGGCCGGGCCACCCGGCGCAGCCGGACCGGCCGGCGGGCGAGCTCCGCCACGACGGCCGATCCCAGATAACCGGCGGCGCCCAGGACGACGACCAGCGGCTTCGCCCTTTCCCCGGCCACCGTGGTCAGGGCCCGGTCCGGGCCAGCTCGGCGAGGTTCGCGGCCACGTCCCCGGGGCTGGGCTGGGCGAGGATCTCTGTGCGCAGCCGGGCCGCCGCCACCCGGTACGCCTCCCCGCCCAGGACCTCCTCGACCGCCGCACGCAGGGAGTCGACGCCCGACTCCGCGGCCGGCAGATGGCGCGCCACCCCCGCGCCCTCCAGTACCTGCGCGTCGGAGACCTGGTTGGGCAGTTGCGGGACGAGGAGCTGCGGCACCCCGTGATGGGCGGCCGTCAGAGCCGTCATGAACCCTCCTTGGTGGATCAGCAGGTCGCACCCCGGCATCAGGAGATGCAGCGGCATGGACTCCAGCACCCGCACGCCGGGCGCCGGAGGCCCGAGCCGCTCGCGTTCCGCCGCGGTCACCGTGACGACGACCTCGACGTCGAGACCGGCGAGAGCGTCGAGCACGTCGGGCACAGTCCTGTCCTCGTGCCCGAGAACGTCCGTCGTGGAGGTTCCCCAGGTGACGCACACCCGCGGCCTGGTCGGCGGGACGCCGAGCCAGCCGGGCGTGATCCCCGGGCCGTTGTACGGCACCCACCGCAAGGACAGCCTTTCGGGCAGACCGGGTGGCTGGAGGCTCGGCGGACAGGGGGAGACGGTGCGGTGGGCCGGGTCCCCCGGCGCGCTGACGCCGTGCCGCTCGTACTGCTCCCGGTAACCCGGAAGGACGTCGAGGATCTTCACCCCCTCCGACGTGCCCAGGATGTCCGGCCCCCACAGGTGCCGCACCCCCGGCACCCCCAGCACATGGGCCGCGACGAGTGCCGCGGGCGCCATCGTGTCGCCGACGACGAGATCGGGCCGCCACGCGCGGGCGAATGCGACCGTGTCGTCCAGAGCGGCCGACGTCGCCTCGTTCCAGGCGCCGAACAGACCGCCCTCATCCCGTTCCGCCGCACCGCGCAGCTCCGCCGGGTCGCGCTGACCGGCCCCGTCCGACCGCTCGTGGGAGAGGGTCCGTTTGCGTACCGCGACGTAGTCCACGTCGGAACCCACCGGCACAGCCGGCATGCCCGAGCGCAGGATCGTGGCGTGCATGGAAGGCTGGGCCGCCACTCGGACCTCGTGGCCCGCCGCACGCAGCGCCCAGGCGAGCGGGACCATCGACATGTAATGCGTGGGCCAGCCCGAGGCCGCGAAGAGGACCTTCATGCCGCTCACTTGTCCGCCATGTGTGCCGCACCGGCCTGATGTGCGGGAGGGGCCGCAGACTCCGTCGAGGTCACCGGAACCGGGGGGACGTCCTTCGGCCGCAGTTTGCGCACCAGCGGCAGCTCCACCAGCCGGTAGAGCAGCCAGGCGGCCAGTATCGCCAGCGCGAACTGGGCGAGGAACGACAGCACGCCCACCCACCAGGACAGGACGGGCAGTGGCGCGGGCAGCAGACCTGCCCGCATGCCGAGGTTCCACAGCCGGGTGAACAGCTCCTCCTGGACCAGCAGATGACTGACGTAGAAGGACAGGGATATCTCGCCGAACCACACCAGCGGTTTCCAGCGGAGCGGCGACCAGGTGGAGTTGATGTCGGCGGTGCTGAGCGCGGGGATGAGCAGGGCGAAGGGGATGAGCATGCCCGCCGCGAGCGGCAGATAGCTGTCGAGGTGGAGATTGACCCCCCAGCCGACCGCGCACAGCACCAGGCAGACCGCGACACCCGGCCCGCGCCACGCACCCCTGCGCACCAGTACGGCCAGGGAGATCCCGATGACGAATTCGGCCATGCGCATCGGAGGGAAGACATAGGCGAACCAGTAGCCGATCGGCCCGCCGTAGCCGGCGGTCGGCACCATCTCCACCGGATCGGGCGAGAGGATCGCGAAGGTGTGTCCGACGACGTACGGAAGGAAGAAGACCAGGAACACCGCGCATGCGGACACCGCGTAGAGCATCCAGGTCCTGGCCCTGGTCAGCACCAGGAGCAGTACGGGGAAGCACAGGTAGAAGAACGCCTCACAGCTCAGCGACCAGTCGAGGCCCGTCATCGTGAGGTAGTACCACTGGCTCGGGACCCAGCTCTGCACCAAGAACAGATGGGACAGCGTGACCTCCACACCGGGCACCTCGTACCGCACCGAGACCAGGGCGAACGCGATGGCGGTGCTGATCAGGTGGACCGGGTATACCTTCGCGACCCGACGCCGGTAGAAGGAGCGGGTACTGTCACCGGGCCGTGCGATGTAGGTCAGGACGAACCCGCTGAGCAGGAAGAAGCAGGAGACCGCTGTTCCCCCGGAGCGGGAGAACAGCACGTGGAACACCTCCTGCACGAACGACGAGTCCATGGACCCGCCCGCCATGGCGAACGCGAGAAAGAAATGCGTGCCGAACACCATCAATGCGAGAATTCCGCGCAGTCCCGTGAGGGACACGAGATGTGTGACCACCGCATTTGGTGTCGCCGCATTTCCGACAGCTGGGGAACTCATCCTGCCTCTTTCGTCCGGTAGGAACTCCGCAGATGAACGGCGGAGCATCAGGCCAGTTTTTCGATGACGCCGACCATGTCGGCCGGGGTGGGCTGGGCGAGGATTTCCGCCGAGAGCCGCTCTGCCGCGTCCCGGTAGGAGCGGTCGTCCAGTAACCGCGTCACCTGTTCCCGTACGGTCTCGACCGGCCGTTCGGCCCGGCTCACCTCGCCGTACGTCAGATTGATGCCCGCACCGGTGGAGGCCTGCCGCTCGCCGTTGAGCGTCGGCTCGGGCCTGCGGGTGATCGTCAGCTGGGGGACGCCCTGACGGGCGGCGGTGAGAGTGGTTCCCGCGCCGCCGTGGTGGACCACCGCGGCGCAGCCCGGCAGCAGCATGTGCAGCGGCACGGAGATCTCGGTACGGACGGACGGCGGCAGGTCGCCCAGCAGTTCGCGCTGGTCGGCGGTGGTGGCCAGGACGACCTCCACGGGCAGCGCGGCGACGGCCTCCACGGCTTGGCGCAGCAGTTCCGTCATGTCGGCGCCGAGCAGCTTGGCCGTGGTCGCGCCCCAGGTGACACAGACCCGCGGCCGCGACGGCGGGTCGAGGAGCCGTACGGGGGTCCGGCCCGGGCCGTTGTAGGGCACGTACTGCATCGGGTGCACATCCGGCCCGGAGCCGAAGCCCATGCTGGGAGGGCACGGGTCGACCCATGCGTCGGGCCAGGTCCGCACCGCCGCGCGATACCGGTCGAAGAGCGCGACGAAACCGTCCTGGGGCTCCGGACCCAGCCCCTTCATCTCCAGGCGCTGCAGCCCCGGGCTGCCCCACAGATGGCTCACGTTGGGAACGCCGAGGACCGAGCCGGCCACCGGCCCCGCGTAGGAGACGGCATCGTGCACGACGACATCGGGCCGCCAGGTCCCGCCGAACTGCACGAGATCATCGAGCATCCCGGCGGCTATCGCGAACTGCCTTTGCCCCAGGGCCTCCAGGAGTTCCTTGCGCCGGCTGTCGAGGAGACCGGGGTCCACCGGCCAGCCGGCCGGCCACCGGTCGTGGTCGTGCCAGCCGGAAAGGCTCCTGCTGCGGGATGTGCCGGTGAGATCGACTTCGGCGCCGACCCGCACCGCCGGCAGCCCGGAGGCCGCGATGGCGTCCACGAGCGAAGGCGCGCCGGCGACGCGCACCTCGTGGCCCGCCGCGCGCGCCGCCCACGCGAGCGGAACCATGGGGAAAAGGTGGGACGGCGAAGGGAAAGCAGTGAAGAGCAGGCGCATTTTCCGAGCCTCCTGGTCCGGGGTCATTCCAGCCCACGCCAATTTCTTCCAGTGGTACTTGGAGTTCAGGTCGAGCCTGGCTCGACTCTGAATCGAGAAGCGGTTTTCGCTCTGTCCGTCGGAGCTCTCGCCTGTCAAGGTCGACGTCATGAGGGTTTTGCTGACCAGCGCACCTATGTACGGGCACATCCTGCAACTCGTCCCAATTTCGTGGGCGTTGAGGGCGGCGGGACACGAGGTGCTGCTCACCGTGCCCGAGGGGTCCGTTCAGGTGGCGCTCGCGGCGGGGCTGCCCGCCGTGGGGAACGCCGAACCGGTGGCGATGAGCGAGATGATCGGACGGCAGCGGGACGGCACCCCTGTCCCGTGGCCGGCCTCACCCGAGGCGAAGGTGCGCCGCAGCGGACGCGGATTCGGCAGGCTGGCCGTGCGTGTCCTCGAAGGCACCTCGCGGATCGCCGAGCGGTGGCGGCCCGACCTGGTGGTCAGTGAGCCCACCGAGTACGCGGGCCGGATGGTCTCCGCCCGTCTCGGCGTGCCCTGGGTGGAGCACGGCTGGGGTCTGCACCCTTCCCCGCTCTACGCCGAGGCCGCCGCCGCGGAACTGGAGCCCGAACTGGCCGCATGGCACCTGCCGGCGCTGCCCGAGCCCCGGCTCGTCCTCGACGTCTGCCCGCCCCGCATGCAGCGTCCGGACGCGAGGGCCGTGCCCGTCCGCCGTATGCGGTACGTGCCGTACAACGGCTCGGCGCCCGTACCGCCCTGGGCACTGCGGCCGGCTGACCGGCCACGGGTGTGCGTCACGCTGGGCAGTGTGACGGCCGCCGGGGCGCCGGGTCTGTGGGCCGAAGTCCTGACCGCCATGGGCCGGATGGACGCCGACGTGGTGCTCGCGACGGACCCTGCCCAGGACCTCGGTCCTCTGCCGCCGACGGTACGTGCCGTCGACCGGCTGCCGTTGACCCATGTGCTGCCGTCCTGCGACCTGGTCGTGCACCACGGCGGCCCCGGAACGACCATGACGTCACTCGTCCACGGCCTGCCGCAACTCGTCCTGGCGCCACTCGCATCGGACATGGCCACCTACGGCCGACGGGTCGCCGAGTCCGGCGCGGGAAGCACGCTGCCTGCGTCCGGGGCCACCGCTGCCCGGATCGAGGCGGAGTGCCGGCGGTTGCTGGAGGACCCCCGCCACCGGTCCGGCGCCCGGGCCCTTGCCGGAGACATCGCCCGACAGCCGTCCCCGGCCCGCACGGTCCCCTCCCTCGTGCGCGTCGCACACGGCGCGGCGCCGGCCGCTCCCGAGCCGGACGGCGAGGTGCAGCGATGCGCCGGTTAGCCATCGACGGCGCGTGGGAGATCGATCTCCGCCCGCACCACGACGAACGCGGCACCTTCGTCGAGTGGTACTCCGGCGACGAGGTCTCGGCAGCCCTCGGGGCGCCGATGCCCGTGGCTCTGGCTGCCGTGTCGATCTCCCGTAAGGGCGTGGTCCGCGGTGTCCACTTCGTCGAGACGCCTCCGGGCCAGGCCCGCTACGTCACATGTGTGGCGGGGGAGGTGCGGGACTTCGTGGTGGACGTGCGTGAGGGCTCGCCCACCTTCGGCCGGTGGGACTCGGTGCGGCTCGGGCCCGGCCGATGGCGGGCCGTCCACCTCGCCGAGGGGCTGGGGCACGCCTTCACGGCCCTCACCGACTGCGCCACCGTGCTCTACCTCTGCTCCGCTCCCTACCGGCCCGGACGCGAACGGACGGTCCACCCGCTCGACCCCGAGCTGGCCCTGCCCTGGCCTGCCGGTGCGGAGCGGTCGCTCTCCGCACGGGACCGGGAGGCCCCGACGCTCGCAGAGGCCCGGCGCCGCGGACTGCTCCCTGCCTGGTCCGCCACCCCGCCCCGGTCCACCGCGGCCGCACCTACCGGCTCGCCGCCCCGGCCCGCGCCGCCCACGGCCTGACGCATCCGCTCACCGAACCCATGAGGAGACCGTCATGACGACAGCCGACAACGCCGGCGGGGCGCCGCCGAACCGTCCCCAGGTCCTGGTGACGGGCGCCGGCCCGGTGGGACTGACCGCAGCGGTCGAACTCGCCCGGCGCGGTCTGCGCGTACGCCTGATCGACGCGGCCCCCGGGCCGGCTGTCACCAGCCGTGCAATGGCCACCCATGCACGTTCCCTGGAGACGTACGACCACCAGGGGCTCATCGAGGACATGTTGCCGCGGGGACGTCGCATCCAGCGCTTCACCATGCACGCGAACGGCCGGCGGCTGGCCCGTCTGGGCCCCGACTACTCCCGGGTCCCCACCCGCTACCCGATGACGCTGATGATCGACCAGGCCGCTACCGAGGACGTCCTGCGGCAGGCCGCCGCAAAACTCGGCGTGAAGGTCGAATGGGGGGTCCGCCTCGGCAGCTTCACCCAGGACGCCGAGGCTGTACACGTCGTCCTGCACACGGCGGACGGTGAGGAACGCCTCACCGTGGAGCGGCTGGTGGGCTGCGACGGGGGACACAGCACGGTTCGCAAACTCCTCGGGCTGCCACTCCTGGGCGACTCCAGCGAGACCTGGCTGATCGCCGACGCCGAACTCGAGGCGTGCCTGCCGCAGAACAGCATCCACTGGATCAAGGCCGGCAAGGGGACGGTGATGGCCATTCCCTTTCCTGAGGAGGACAAATGGCGGTTGCTGGACACCGCCGACGCCTCCTACAGCGGAGACCCGGACGAGGTGGCCGACCGCTTCGCCCGCAAACTGCGGGCCGGACTCGGCCGCCCCGTGCGGGTGTCCACCCCGAGCTGGGTGTCGGTCTTCACCATCCAGCAGCGCATGATCGCCCGCATGCGGGAGGGCCGGGTCATGCTCGCGGGCGACGCCGCGCACGTGCACAGCCCCGCCTCCGGCCAGGGCCTCAACACCGGTGTCCAGGACGCCTACAACCTTGCCTGGAAGCTTGCGCTCGTCGTACGGGGCCACGCCCCCGACGCACTGCTCGACTCCTACTCGGACGAGCGTGTTCCGATCGGCCGGGCCCTCCTCGGCTCCACCAGGAAGGCCACGTGGCTCGTCCAGCTGAAGAACTCCGCGGCAGGCATCGCGCTCCCCGTGGTCTTCGCGCTCGTCCGCCGGTGCGGTCCGCTGCGCGGCCGGATCGAGCGCGGGATCATCGGCACCATGTCGGCGCTGGCGCTGGACTACACGGACAGCCCGCTGACCGTCCCCGACACCCGCCCCCGCACCGCCGCCGGGCCGCGAGCCGGGACCCGGATCGCCCAGGTCACCGCGCGGGACGCCCTCGGGACGGGCTGGAGCGCGCTGCTGGCCGAGCTGCGAGACACCCGGTGCACCCTGCTCGTGGCAGGCGGGGGAGCCGTCTCCGCCCGTGCCGCCGAACAGGCGCACGAGGCGCACGCGGACTGGCTTTCGGTACGTGTGTTCGCCGACACGCTCGAGACATCCGGCACGGACGAGACATCGGGCCCCCGCCCGATGCCCGACCCGGACGGAGGCGTCCGCAGACACCTGGGCTGTGCTCCCGACGGCTGGCTGCTGGTCAGGCCGGACGGCTACCTCTGCGCGCGCGGCTCCGCCCTGACCTCCCAGGAGCTGACGCCTGCCCTGGACGCCGTGCGCGGGCTGCGGCCAGCCCGACCGGGGGTGTGAGATGGATCTGGGCATCGCCGGAAGGACCGCGCTGATCACAGGCGCCTCATCGGGCATCGGGGCCGCCACCGCCCGCGCGTTCGCCGCCGAGGGCGCAAGGGTGGTCCTCACCTATTGCACCGGGGAGAAACGTGCCCGCGAACTCGCGGACGAGCTGGGGGCGGGCCGCGATCTGGCCTGCGCCGTCCCGTACGACCTGGGCGACCCCTCGTCCGTCGACGCGGCCGTCCGGGCCGCCGAGAACCGCTGGGGAGGTGTGGACATCCTCGTCGCCAACGCGGTGCGGCGCGGGCCCCGGCAACCGCCCGGCACACACGTCGAGGACGTCCCGCCGCAGCAGTGGCAGCACCTGCTCAGGGACAACCTGGAACAGACCATGCGCACGGTACAGCTGGTCCTGCCCGGCATGCGCGCCCGCACCTGGGGCCGGGTGGCGCTGCTGTCCTCGCACCGCACCCGGGACGGGGCACCCGGGCAGGAGTTCTACGCCGCGGGCAAGGCCGCACTGCACGGCTTCGCGCGCAGCCTGGCCTGGGACGCGGGGCCCGACGGAGTGTTCGTCAACCTCGTCAGCCCGGGCCTGACCCGCACCGCGGGAGTGCTGGCCGACCTGACGGCGGAGGTGCGCGAGCGGGAGCTGCGCCGCACCCCGAGCGGGCGGCTGAGCACACCCGAGGACGTGGCGGCGGCGATCGCGTTCCTCTGCGCGGAGGCGAACGGCAACATCAACGGCGCCGTGATCGACGTCTCGGGCGGCCGGTGATGATCCCGCTGCCGCCGCTCATGCCGACGCTCCCCTTCCCGTACCCCCTCTCCGTCTCCTTCCTGTTCTGCTTCCCCCGGTCCCTGCAGTTCGAGCAGCGCGCCGACACCGTTCCCGTCCGAAAGGAATCACCATGTCCCAGCCGCACCTCATCCGGCACCGCGTCACCGTCCGGGCGGCCGCACCGCTCTGCTTCGACCTGATGGCCGACCTCGACCACTGGCCCCAGCACTTCGGTCCCGCCGTGCACGCCGAGGTCCTGGAGTCCGACGCCGGCGACGGCGACCTGATCCGTCGTTGGGCGCTGACCGGCGGAACCGACGTGCACGTCTGGGACGCCCGCCGCCGGCTCGACCGCGAAGGGCTGCGCATCGTCTTCGACCAGGTGGAGCCGCAGGCACCCCTGACGAACATGCGCGCGGTGTGGAGCTTCGAGGCCGACGGCGAGGGAACCACGACCGTGGGTGTCACCCATGAGTTCACCGTCACCGGGGACGATCCCGAAGCGGTGCGACGGACCACCGACGACGTCAACGCGCGCACCCCCGGTCAGCTCGACTCGCTGCGAGACCTCGCCGAGCGGTGGGACGAGGTGGAGCCCCTGGTCATCTCCTTCGAGGATCCGCTGTTCATCGGCGGCCGGCTGGAGGACGTCTACGAGTTCCTGTACGCCGCCGCCGAATGGCCGGAGCGGGTTCCGCACGTGGAGAAGCTGGAGATGACCGAGGACACCCCCGGCATCCAGTTCTTCGACATGCACACGCACACCCCCGACGGACGCGACCACACCACACGGTCCGTGCGTGTCTGCCTGCCGAGTCACAAGATCGTCTACAAGCAGATCAGTCTTCCGGCTCTGCTCGACGGCCACACCGGGCACTGGGTGTTCACGGAGACCCCGGAGGGCGTCATCGCCTACGCCCGGCACACCGCGACGATCAAACCGTCCGCGCTGTCGCTCCTTGGGGAGGGCACCACGGTCGCCGACGCACGGAAGTACCTGCGCCGCGTCCTGAGCACCAACAGTCTGCAAACCCTGCGGTACGCCCAGCAGTTCGCCGAGGAGCGAGTCCATGCCGCCCATGCCTGACATCCCGCCTGCCACCGGCACACCGGCCTCCCGGCGAGCTTCCGCCGAACCGGCCCGCTCGGCTCCCCCGGGGCTTCCGGCTGTGCCGTTCGACCTCGCGCGGGTGCCGGAGGTGCCACTGGACGGTCTCCTGCGCCGGGCCGCCGGGGCGGCACCCGACCGGGTCGCCGTGCGCACACCGAGTGGGACAACGACGTACGCGGAACTGGATGACGGAGCCGACGACTGTGCCCAGGCCCTGAGCCGGGTGGCCGGCGGGAGCGGAACCGTCGTGGGGCTGGCGGCCTCCCTCGACCCGTCGTTCGCGGTCGTCTACTACGGCGCCGTGCGCGCGGGCCACGTCGTCGTGCTCGTCAATCCGCACCTGCGGGGCGACGCCCTCGCCCACGTCCTTTCCGTCGCCGGGACGACCGTGGTGGTAGCCCCGCCCGAGGTGGCCGAGCGGGTCGCCCAGGTGCGTGGGAAGCTCCCGCACCTGCGTCACGTCCTCTCCCCGGACGCTCTCGTCCAGCGCGCCGCGGGGCCCGGCGGAGGCGGCCGTGATGCCCCGGGGGCCGCTCCGCACCCGGACTCGGTGGCGTGCGTCCAGTTCACCAGCGGGACCACGGGGGAGCCGAAGGCCGTTCAGCTGACACACCGCAACCTCGTGGTCAACGCCGCACAGATCGCGGCCGTCCACGGCTTGGACGGCGACGCGGTGACCCTCAACAACCTGCCGCTCTACCACCCGATGCACCTCAACGCTGCGGTGTACGCGGGAGCGACCCAGGTGCTGAGCCCGTCACCCGACCCGGCGGAGGCGATCGAGGCTGCCAATCGTCACCGCGCGACGCACTACTACAGCCTTCCCGTACGGCTGGCACACCTGGCGGCTGACCCCAGGCTGCCGGGCCTCCGGCTGGAGACGGTCCGCGCGGTCTTCTCCGGTGGTTCGGCGCTGCTGCCCGCCCAGGCCCGTACCCTCGGGGCGCACTTCGGTATTCCGGTCGTGCAGGGGTACGGACTGGCCGAAACCTCCCCGCTCACGCACGGCGAGCCGCCGGCACGGCCCCGGCCCGGCTCCGTGGGCCCGGCGGTGCCCGGAACCGACTGCCGGGTGGTGGACATGGACAGGCGCACCCCGCTTCCGGCCGGGCAGGACGGCGAGATCCAGGTCCGCGGACCGCAGCTCATGCGCGGCTACCTCGGCGCCGTCGGCCCCGCGGTCGACGCCGACGGCTGGTTCTCCACCGGTGACATAGGCCATCGGGACCAGGACGGCTACCTGTACCTGGTGGACCGGATCAAAGATGTCTTCAAGTGCGAGAACTGGCTGGTGTCACCCACGGAGATCGAGCAGGTCCTCATCACGCACCCGGCCGTACGGGACTGCGCGGTGGTCGACCACCCGGAGCCCTTCAGCGGCGCGGTGGCCCATGCCTTCGTCGTGCTGGACGAGGACTCCGGACCGTCCGATCCGGCGGAGCTCACCGCCCACGTGAACCGTCAGGTCCCCTACTACCAGCAGATCAAGTTCCTCGACGTGGTGGAACGCGTCCCCCGTTCCCCGAACGGCAAGATCCTCCGCCGCGAGCTGCGCGCACGTGCCGCACACACCGACCGCGCGCACCCCGGCGCGGCCGACCGTCCTCACTCCGACCTCATAGGAGAGAACCCGTGATCACAGTGATCAACCGCCTCACGGTCCACGGCGATGTCGACGCCTTCCAGAAGATCCTCGGGGGCATCACCGAGCACATGAGCAGCCAGCCCGGGTTTCTCGACCACTGCCTCTACCGTTCGGTCAACCACCCCGAGGTCTTCGTCGAGACCGCCCGTTGGGCGGACGCCGAGTCCCACCGGCGGGCCATGAAGGCCGACGCGTTCCGCAACCGGGTCCGCGGTCTGGGGGACCTCGCCACACCTGAGCCCGACGTCTTCGAGATCCTGGAGGAGGACACGCCCCCGCTCGGCTGACTCCGTGCCGTGCTCCTCGGCCGGGGGCGCGTCCTGCGCGAGCGGCGCCGACGCGCGGGCCAGGAACCGATGCCTTGGTTCAGCACAGAGGCCGCCTGATCGCAGCTGAGCGACAACACCGGCACTGGTGGCGGGCGATGCCCGCCACCAGTGCCGGTTCGGAGTCAGACGGCCTGGGAGTTGTCCACCCTGATCGCGCCGTCCTGCACGACTGCTCGCGCATGGCTGCCCGGTTCGGCCTGCACGGTGACGTCCGTCCCTGAACGGGTCGGAGCGCAACCGGATGCCTGCTCGCGCCTGGCCCTGGAGATCCACCGGGAGTCCGGCGTCCCCGGTGCCCCGGACGGGACGTCCGGGGCACGGCCGGGACGACGGTGCGGCATGTGGGCGAGGCGCCCGGAACACCGGGCGGCGCGGCAGGGCTGCGCCGGGTCCTGGATCCGTCGACCGAGGGCCGGCGGGTGCTGCGCGCGGTGATTCCCTGCCGCGCACCCGGGCGCGGGGAGCCGTACGCGCGGTGATCGCAGTCCTCAGGCCACCGGGGAGATGTCGTTCCTGGAGGTGACGTTCAGCTTTCGCATGATCCGCGCGACGTGGTGCTCGACGGTCCGCGTGGACAGGACGAGGCTCTCGGCGATGTCCCGGTTGGCCCGCCCCTGGACGACCAGACGGGCCACCTCCTGCTCGCGTGGGGAGAGCGCGTCGCCGTAGCCGAGGCGACCGCGGCGATGGGTGGTGACGATGTCGTGGCGGCGCAGCAGCCTCTGGCAGCGGGCCACGTCCCAGCGGGCGCCCAGTTCCCGGTACGCCTCCAGCACGTCCTGGATGACGCCGGCCGCCGTCTCCCCGTGCCGGCTGAGCAGGCAGCGCCCGCGGGCCTCCGCGGCCCGGGACGCGTCGAAGGGGCGGCCGAGCCGTACCCACTGCGCCTCCGCGTCCGCCCACAGCCGGATCGCCTCGTCCGGCTGGTCCTCGGCCTCGGCCAGCGCTGCCTGGCACATGGTCAGCGCGGTCCGGGCGGCAGGCGCGTCACGATCCGCCGTCCCTGCGGCGAAGTCCGCGACCAGCCGTCGAGCCCGTGCGGTCTGCCCGCTGCCGACGAGGGCCTCCACCGCAGTCGGTGCGACCTCTCCGGCCCATACCCAGCCGCCGGTCCTCTCGAGTCGGTGCAGGGTCTCCTCCACGGCGTCGCACGCCTGCCCGGGCCGTCCGGCCTCCAGATGGACGCGAGCGATGGCGGCGGCGGACGCGGTGAGGATGACGCCGGTGTCGTAGCGGGTGGTGCGGGTGGCGTCCGTGAGATCGCGCCGCGCGCGGGGTACGTCACCCAGGACGTGCAGGGCGGTCAGTCCCCGGACCAGCAGGGCCTCGGCTGTCAGGTCGGGTATCTCCCGGTAGAGCCTGGCGGTGTGGCCGGCCGCCTCGTGCAGTCCGTGCCAGCGGCTCCCGTGCCAGTCGAGTACCAGGCGCGCGGTCTGGGTGAGACCCTCCACGTACGGGCTGCTGGTCTCCGCGAGCCCGTCGGTCGCCCGGTCGAGGAACTCCTGGGCCCGACCGTCGTACCCCAGGGCGGTGGCGGCGTGTGCCAGGTTGGTCCACCCCCGGGTGTGGTGCGCGGCCTCGATGGCGGTCGCGGCCGGCCCGTGCAGCGCCTCCGCGGCGGCCCAGGCGCGGTGGTCGCCGAGCAGCATCAGGGCGGTGGCGCGGTTGGCGGCGATGGAGGCCCGGGCCACCGGGTCGGTGACCTGGCCGGCGAGGGCCTCACCTCGGTCCAGCCACTCCTGGTGCCGACCGATGGCCCATCCCTTGATGGAGGGGATGGCGGCGACGGCCATGGCGCGGGCCGCGGTCTGGGGGTCGGACATCTCCAGGTCGGGAATGGCGTGGGCGACCTCGTTGAGGCTGTCGAGGGCGCCTCCACTCTGGTTGCGCAGGACGACGCTCAGCTGCAGCCGGATCTCACCGCGTACCCGGGGCGGCGGGTCGTCCTCCTCCAGCACCCGCCGTACCGCGGTCACCACCTCCTCCCCGGCACGGGCCAGATGGGCCGTGCGTGCCAGTTTCTCGGCGGTGTGGACACGTCCCGCCGCGCGGGGGTCCTGGACGATGGCCTGGGTGTAGAGGGTGGTGGCGGTGGAGTAGTCGCCGGCCGTCGCCGCCCGGTCGGCGGCGACGACGAGGCAGCGCAGGCTCTCGCGTATCCGCCCGGCGGCCATGTACAGCCGGGCGAGGTCGGCCAACGGCAGCGGGCCGCCCCCTGCCCGTCGCAGTGCCCGTGCGGCGCGCAGGCTCAGTTGGGCCAGGCGTGGTCCGGGTATCCGGGCCAGTGCAGCCTCGCGGTCCAACGGGTGCCGGAAGCCCGGGTACGGCCCGACGGCCCGCAGGACCGCTCCGCGTACGCACATGTCCAGGGCCGCCCCGGCTCGCTCGGGTGCGATGCCCGCCACCTCGGCGAGGACGCCGAGGGGCACAGCCCGGTCGAGCACAGCCGCCGCGTCCACGATGCGGTGCGCGTCCTCGTCGAGCCGCACACACCGCTGGGCGAACTCCAGCCGCACCCGCGGCGGGACGCCGGCCTCCCGTACGGCGGCGGCCACGGCCCCGGCCGGCGGGCCGTCCTCCCCACCGGCGCGGACACCGCTCTGCGCCGCCGCACCCGCGCCGCCGGCCCGCCCCGTCCGCGTGTCGCCCGTAGTCCTCGGAGCGCCCTCACCACCCGCCCGCCGCAGCGCGTCGCCCGCCTCCTGCAGCAGCGCGCGGGCCACCCCGGGCAGACCGCCGCTCAGGCGGTGCACCAGCCCCGCCACCTCACCATGCTCCTCGGTCCACCCCGGCCGGGCGTCCAGCCACTGCCGGACGAACTCCTCCGTCTCCCCGGGAACCCAGGGCTGAACACGGACCTCCTCGACCCGCACCCGCGCCGGTACGCGCACGCCGACGCCGGGCAGTCCGGGCCCGGCGTCCTCGGTGAGGACCAGCCGCAGCCGGGGCGGCATCGCGGCCATCAGCCGGCGCAGCAGGCCGAGCGTCGAGGGGTCCGCGTGCTGGAGGTCCTCCACCACCAGCACGGTGTCGCCGATCGCCGTCAGGAGTCGCTGGACCGCGCGGGGCAGCAGCCCGCGCCGCACCTCGGGGTCGGCCGCCGCCGCGGGCGGTGGCGGCAGCCGGTCGGCGATCTCGGGTACGACGAGTCCCACGACTCCGGTCACGGAGGGCAGTGCTCGGCCGGGAGCGCCGACCGGTCGGTGAGGCAGTCCTGCCAGAGCGTCGGCGACGGGCCCCAGCGGCGCCGGGTCCATCACATCGGGACAGACCCCGCGCAGGTGCGTCCACCCGGCACACTCTGCTCCGCCGAGTACCTCGTCCACCAGCCGGGAGACGCCGGTACCGGCTTCCCCTCGCACCACCACGACGCATGGCCCGTCCCGCAGAGCTCTCCGCAACCGCCGTGCCTCGTCGACCCGTCCGACGAGTCCGCCGCCGGTGATCTCCGCGCCGTGTTCCGTCTCGGCACCTCGTGCTTCCACGGCTCCGCCTCCCGACGACCACTCGTCCCCGCACCGCGCACCGGGGCCCGTGGACCGGCCCGGCTCTCCGGCCGGACCACGGCCTCCGCTGGGCACGTGGTCTACCCCGCCGAACGCCCCAGCTGCAATAGGGGTTCACCACCTACGAAATGCCGGGCCCCTCACCCGGTCCCGGTCCCGTCCGTGGCGGCCCGTGCGGAGGCACCCTCCTGGGACGTCCACCAGGTCGTCCGGGCCGGCGGGGCCACCGGGCCGCCGTCCGCGCCGTCACTTCTTAGGTACCGCTACGGATTGCGGGACCGCTCCTGCACGGCCGAAGCTCTGGGCAGCCCGAAATCACCAACACCGTAGGCGGGTTCCGGCCGACTGAACCGGGATACGGGACGGCTGCACACCCCCAGCCGTTCGGTGTGACCGAGCCCGTGCCGCGCGGCCCCCTCCGTGCGGCACTGCGCTCGTCCCGCCACCCGTGGACGCCGTGACCCGAAGGCGCCGCGCGACCGTCATCCACGCCCCAGCTTGGCGCATGTCATGACCTTGACATTTCGATCGTGGGTGCGGGCACGCCCTGCCCACGGTGACTGCCCCGAACCGGCCGGCGCGCCCGCTACCCCAGTGCCTCGTACCTGGGCCCACACACAACCGACAAGAGGGAGAAACCATGGAGTTCGACGCCCGCGTCCTCCGGCGTGCACTCGCCGTCTGCGCCAGCGCCGCCCTGCTCGCCGGGGCCGCCACGGCCACGGGCGCGACAGCGGCCCCCGTACCTCCGTCCGGCGGTGAAGGCCGCATCGTCGGCGCCGACCGCCCCGGTGCGGTCGAGGGCTCCTACATCGTCACCTTCAAGGACTCGGTCCCGCGCGGGGACGTACCCGCCTCCGCGAAGGCACTGGCCGAGCGGCACTCCGGCAGCCTGCGCTACACCTATACCGCCGCCCTCCGGGGCTTCGCCGTAAGGATGACCGAGGCCCGGGCCGAGGAACTCGCGGCCGACCCCTCGGTGGCCCGTGTGGAAGCCGATGCCGCGGCCTACGCGGTCGACACCCAGACCTCCCCGCCCTCCTGGGGCGTGGACCGTGTCGACCAACGTGACCTGCCGGTGGACGGGAGTTACACCTACAGCACCACCGCCTCCGGCGTGAACGCGTACATCGTGGACACCGGCATCCGGATGAGCCACCGCGACTTCGGTGGCCGGGCGGTGAGCGGCTACGACTTCATCGACAACGACAGCAACGCGTCCGACTGCGCGGGGCACGGCACCCACGTCGCCGGGACCGTCGGTGGCAGTGCGTACGGAGTCGCCAAGGGCGTCAGACTGGTCGGCGTCCGCGTGCTCAACTGCCAGGGCAGCTCGGGCGACACCTGGGCCCCGGTCCTCGCAGGCATCGACTGGGTCACCAGGAACGCGGCGAAGCCTGCCGTGGCCAACATGAGCATCGGCGGCGGCAGAACCCAGTCGGTGAACGACGCCGTTGCCACCTCCATATCCTCCGGCATCACCTGGGTGGTCGCGGCGGGCAACAACAACGCCGACGCCTGCTCGTACTCCCCGGCCTCCACCCCGTCGGCCGTCACGGTCGGCGCGACGAACGGCCGGGACGCCCGCGCCAGCGGCTGGTCCAACGGCCAGGGTTCCAACTACGGTTCCTGCCTGGACCTCTTCGCCCCCGGCGACAGCATCGTCTCCACGTCCAACTCCGGCGACACGGCATCCCAGTCGATGAGCGGTACGTCCATGGCCTCCCCCCACGTGGCCGGCGCGGCCGCCCTGCTGCTCGCCGCCAACCCGACATGGACCCCGGCCCAGGTCCGCGACAGGCTGGTCGCCGACGCCACCCCCGACAAGGTCACCGACGTCCGCACCGGCTCGCCGAACAAGCTGCTGTACACGGGGGCCGGCATCACCACCCCGCCGCCCACCGGTGAGAGGTTCGAGAACACCGACGACTACCAGATCCGCGACAACGCCACCGTCGAGTCACCGCTGCCGGTCACCGGCCTCACCGGCAACGCGCCTTCGGACCTCGCCGTCACCGTGGACATCCGCCACACCTTCCGCGGAGACCTCAAGGTCGACCTGATCGCCCCCGACGGCACCGCCTACCCGCTGAAGACCTACAACAGCAACGACGGCGCCGACAACGTGCAGGCCACCTACACGGTCAACGCCTCCGGCGAGACCGCGAGTGGCACCTGGAAGCTGCGCGTGTCCGACAACTGGGTCAACGACACCGGTTACGTCAACGCCTGGTCGCTCCAGTTCTGACCCGCGCCACCTCACACATCCGGCACGGCACGACAGCTCATGGCGCCGCCCCGTCCCCGCTCCCCGAGGCCCGGGCGGCGCCTTCATGAGCCCCCGTTGTCATTCGCCGGCCACGGACCGGGGCCAGCTGCTGTCATGACCTGAGGGACCAGTCCCTGCGCGGGGGCGGAGTGGCTCATCGTGCTCTGGAGGCCCGAACGGCAGTTCCCCGGGCGTTCCGGCGAAGGCTGGACGGAAGGGCCGGTCACCGAGCAGCCCTCGGGAAGTGACGGGCTACCGGTGAGAGCGGCCGATCTGTGCTCGGTCCGTCCACACGATGCGGAGAATGATCACGAAGCGCTGCTCGGCCTGAGCGTTCCGCTGCGGATCATGAATCTGTAGGGGATGACCACGGAGTCGTCCGCTGATCCCTTTGCAAAGCCCTGCCGGTGGGCTGCGCGGCTCCGAGGGTTCCTGTGATGACGGAGCCCAGGTGCCCGTGGCGAGCGGGAACCTTGCCGTGTCATCGGAGTGACGGTGGTCACCAGGCATCCTGGGGGAGTGCTGCGTAGGCTTGTGGGGTCGTCGCGGCGGGGCAGGGGGGCGGGCGAGGCCCCCGGTCAACACCTGATGATGCGTGATGAAAGCGGCACATCGTCAGCACGAGTCCTGAAGAACTTCGGGACAGCTGCCTGGACCCACGACTCGTTGTACAGTGTGAAAACAGCCCTTGACCTGCAATAACGCAGGCAGGGAGCCTAAGTCCAGGAGTACCTCACATGATGCGCACGATGTTCAAGTCGAAGATCCACCGGGCCACCGTGACCCAGGCGGACCTGCACTACGTAGGTTCCGTCACGGTCGACGCCGATCTGATGGACGCCGCGGACCTGCTGCCCGGCGAGCTCGTCCACATCGTGGACATCGACAACGGTGCCCGCCTCGAGACCTACGTCATCGAGGGGGAGCGCGGCTCCGGCGTCATCGGCATCAACGGCGCCGCCGCGCACCTGGTGCACCCCGGTGACCTGGTCATTCTCATCAGTTACGCCCAGGTCGACGACGCCGAGGCGCGGGCCCTCGTGCCGAGCGTCGTGCACGTCGACGCGGGGAACCGCATCGTGGCCCTGGGGTCCGACGCCTCCGCCCCCGTGCCGGGTACACGCACGGAGCGCAGCCCGCAGGCCGTCCCCGCGCAGGGCTGATCCCCGCCTCGGGGACCCGGCGCCGCCTCAGCCGTTCCTGGGCCGATCAGGGGGCGCCGGCCTCAGGTGTCACAGGCGTACGTATGGACTCGGCAGGCGCGGGCAGCCGCACGGGGAGACGGTGGAGAAAAGATCCACCCCTCCCGTTCGTCGCAGTTGGAGGACCGAGATGACGCAGCCGTATCCCGACCCCGTACCGCCCGCGCCGACGCCCCCGCCCGTGCCGGGGCCGCCGACGCCGGTGCCCTCCCCGCCGCCCGTCCCGCCGGGCCCCGTGCCTCCTGGTCCCGCGCCCGACCCGATCCCGCAGCCGCCGAACCCCAACCCCGAACCGGTACCCGAGCCGGAGCCCTCACCCCAGCCGGCGGGGTGAGCCGGAGCCCGGCCCCCGCCACCGGGACCTCCCGGTCACGGTGTCGACCGCAGCGGCGGGGCCTGCCGTGTCATCGAAGGTGGCTGGAGCAGGGGCGAGGGCTCGGGGCCCGGGTCGTCGGTCTCGACGATTCCGGCGGCCGGGTGGTCGAAGCCGTCGGGCCAGCGGGTGTGGTAGCTGGCCAGGGCGCCGGTCAGTCGTGCTCCGGAAAGGTCGGCGGTGCTCAGGTCGGTGCCGCGCAGGTCGGCCAGGCGCAGGTCGGCGCGGGTGAAGTCCGCGCCTGCGGCGTCGGCCTTGCGCAGGTTCGCCTCGCGGAGGTCGGCGCCGGTGAAGTCGGTATCGCGCATGTCGGTCTCGACCAGCTTCGCGCCCCTCAGGTCGGCCAGGGCGCATCTGGCCCGCCGGAGAACGGCGGTCGTGAGGTCGGCGTGCCGCAGGTTGACCGATACCAGCGACGCCTGGGTCAGGTTTGCGTGGTAGAGCCCCGCTACCTCCATGCAGGCGCGGTCGAGGTTGACCTCGGGGAGCCACAGTCCGTCGCAGTCCGCCCGGCGCAGGTCGGTGAGGCTGAGATTGACCCAGGACTGCTCCCGGTGCTGACACAGGACGCCGAGCGCGGTGAGCGCCACCTGGGCGTCGGCGGCCCGCGTCTCCAGAGGGGCGATGTCGTTGACCGGTACGTCAGCCGTCGGCGATTGCGGTCCTCCGGCGGGCGGCCAGGGCAGGTGCGTCCGCAGATAGGCCGCCTGGATGGAGATGATGGCCTCCCGGTCGCGGGCGGACTGCTCGGCGATCCGCCACAGGGCGTGCAGCCCGCCGATCCGCACGTCCAGCTTGTCGCTGCCGAGCTGGTCGACCGCCCGGCTGAACCGGTCGGTGACGTAGCCCTCCTGAGTGGCGCGCAACCCGTCCTGGCTCACTCGTAGTTGCCGCCACGTGGCGTAGGCGCCGAAGAGCACGATCAGACCGCCGATGACCTGCAGAAGGGTCGTGCGGACATCGTTCACCGCCTTCAACCGGTCCTGCGCGGCGACGGTCGCCCCGGCGAGGTCATGGTCGACCACGGCGCTCGGAAGCACGACGAAGGCCGCGCCCACGACGCTCAGCCCCATCACCCCCGCCAGCAGAGTCGCAGCCGTGCGATACCTGCCCGGCCCGTCGTCCCGAGTACGCCCCCGGTGGTCCCCCGTGTCCATGGGCACGGGAGCCTAGGCGCCGCCGGGGAGACGATCAAGAGGCCCGCTCGTATCGCGGTCGCCCCACGACATGACACATGCCATGAGAACGGCCTTACGTACGGGGCGGGTTGCCGCGCGGACCGGAGTCCGGCGCCGTACCGTCCGTGCGCTCTCCGGTCCGCGCCCGCAGGACCGTCAGCGCGTCCGCGTGGGCCAGTCCGCTCTCCTCCGCCACCGAGTCGAGTGACTGGGCGTCGCGCACCGGTGCGAAGCGTATGGCGCCGGGCCCGCCGGCGAAGCCGTACACGGCCGGCCGGGGCAGGCTGTTGTAGGCCCACGGGGTGGAGAAGTAGTACGCCCCCGTGTCGTACAGGGTCACGAAGTCCCCTTCCCGCAGTTCGGGCAGCTCGCGGGCGTGGGCCACGATGTCCCCGGCGAAGCAGCACGGCCCCGCGATGTCCTGGACCATCGGTGGCCCGCTCCGGGGCCGGCCCGTCCCGTCGAACGCGCCGACCCGGAGCGGCCAGGCATCCGGCATGAAGACCGTGCGGGTGGCGATCTGCGCCCCCGCGTGGGTGAGCGCGATCCGGCGTCCGCCCGCGTCCTTCGTGTACTCGACCCGTGCCCCGATGAAGCCGTTCTTGGCGAGGAGGGATCTGCCGAACTCGGTGACCAGGTCGTACCGCCCGTCGAAGAGCCCGGGAGCGGCCGTACGGAGCGCCGCCACGTACTCCGTGAAGGCGGGGCGGGCCTCGTCGTCGGCGAAGTTGACCGGAAGCCCGCCGCCGATGTCGATCCCGGTGACCCGGCGTGTGCCGAGCCGCCCGTTGATCTCCTCGGCGAGCCGGTACGTCTCCGCGATGCCCGAGGCGATGAGCTCCAGCGAGCATCCCTGCGATCCGACGTGGGCGTGCAGGCGGGTCAGCCAGGGGCGGTCGGCGAACGCCTGCACGACCTGCTCGCGGGCGCCGGGGTCGCGCAGGGCCACACCGAATTTCGAGGTGGCCGTCGCCGTGCTCATGGCGCCGATGGAACCGCCCCCGACCTGCGGGTTCACCCGCAGCCCGAGGACGGATGCCGAGCCGGGGGAGTGGAGCCCCTCGATGCGGCGCAGTTCACCCAGACTGTCCGCGTTCACCGCGACACCGAGTGCCAGTGCGAGCCGCAGCTCGTCCCGGGTCTTGGCGGGGGAGTCCAGGACGATCCGTGCCGGGGGGAAACCCGCCTCGACCGCGAGCCTCAGCTCACCGGGGCTGGCGACCTCGCAGCCCATGCCGCTCTCCGCGAGGAGGCGGAGCACCGGGATCAGCGAGGCGGCCTTCGCGGCGAAGGTGTGCAGGACCTGGACGTCCGGCCCGGCGGCGAAGGCGTCCCGCAGGGCGACGACGGAGTCGCGTATCCCGTCCGCGTCCAGGAAGCCGGCGAGGGGGCGGTTCTCGCCGAGCAGCCCCTCCTCCACCGCGAGGCGGAGCGCCTCGGCGAACCGGGCGGAGCGGGGGGCGAGGGGAGAGTCCTCGGCCCTCGCGGGATCCGGTGGTGGCGTGCGGCGGGTGTCGTTGATGGGAGCCTCGCAGGTCGGTGCGTTCAGGCGATGAGCGGGACCACGGCCTCCGGCGTCAGCATGCGGAAGGTGAAGGCCTGGTGGAAGTAGAGCCGGATGCTCGTCGCGTCGTGGTCCAGATAACCGATGGACAGGTCCTGTCCCAGGCAGAGCTCGAAGTCGCCGCCGCGGGTGGAGAGCAGGACCCCACCGGTGACGGCGGGCGCCCACAGGATGGGTTCGTCGAGCTGGCGGGCCAGATGGGTGGCCACCGGATAACCGTGGTCGGAGGTCTCGGTGGCCTCGGTGAACGCGTCCGCGCCGAGCAGGAGGCGGTAGGGGCCGTCGACCCCCGCGAGCCGCAGGCGCGTCAGGGCCTGGCTCACCGCGGCCGGATAGTCCCGTGCGTCGGCGGGCAGCGGCACCGGCGCGTGCGAGGAACCGTCCCGCAGCCCCGTGATGCCGGCCGCCGCGTATCCGTCGATGACCGCCATGTCCTCGGCGAACGCACAGGTGCGGGCCGCGTCCTTGACCGGCTGCCAGTCGCTGTCCTCGGATCCGCGCTCCACGTCGTCGACGGCCGCCCTGGTCAGCGTGAAGGGCACCCGCCACTCGACGACCGGGGTCGAGGTACGGGCCCGCGCGATCACATCGGGGGCGGGCGGGTCGATGTCCCGCAGATGCCCGTCGCCGATCGCCGACAGTTCCGGCCCCTGCGGGTCGCTGACGTCGACGACCCGGCGGCCCGCCACATGCCGGCTGAAGGTGCGTCTGGCCTCCTCCTCGATCTGCTCCCAGGCGGATGCGGTGACGGGGGCGAGCTCGCGGTGCAGATTGTTCATCACGGGGCGCTTTCTTGCAGGCTGCCGATGCGCAGCGAACCGTCACGGGCCGGCGCCGGCCCGGGGGCCGGGGCCTCGGCGGGCTCCGGCTCCGGGACGGCCGCGGCCCCGGCGGGGGAGGGCGGCGGCGGGGGATCGTCGAGGAAGCCGGCGCTCGGGGCGTGGAAGAGCGTGCCGGTGACCGCCGTCGAGAAGTCGAGAATGCGGTCGTGGGTGCCGGGCGGGCTTCCCAGGAACATGTTGCGGAGCATCTGCTCGGTGACGCCCGGGTCGGCCGCGTACCCGATGAAGTACGTGCCGAACTCACCCTGCTCGAAGCTGCCGAACGGCATGTTGGCGCGCAGGATGTCCCGTTCGGTGCCGTCGTCCTCGGTGATGGTGTTGAGAGCGACGTGCGAGTCGGCCGGTTTGACGTCGTCGGCGAGCTCGATGTCGCTGAACTTCGTACGGCCGATGATCCGTTCCTGCTGCTCCGTGCTCAGCGCGTTCCAGCCGGTCAGGTCGTGCAGGTACTTCTGCACGACGACGTAGCTGCCGCCCTCGAACGGCGGGTCCTCCCGGCCGACCAGGGCCGCGGCCCTCGCGTCGTCACCCACCGGGTTCTCCGTGCCGTCGACGAATCCGAGCAGGTCCCGGTGGTCGAAATAGCGGAAGCCGTGGACCTCGTCGACGATCTTCACCGCGCCGGCGAGCCGTCCGAGCAGGTGGGAGGCCCACTCCCAGCAGACGTCCATCTGTTCGGCGCGGACGTGGAACAGCAGGTCTCCCGGCGTGGCCGGGGCCGCGTGGACGGGCCCCCGCAGCTCCTCGAACGGGTGGAGGTGCGCCGGTCGGGGACCCGCGAACAGTCGGTCCCATGCGTCCGAGCCGAAGCCCGTCACACAGGCCAGCCCGGCGCTCGGAACCCGGAAGCCGATCGACCGCGCGAACGCCGCCAGGTCGGGCAGCACCTCGCGTACGGCCCCCTCGCCGCCCGGATTGATCGTCGCGACCAGAACCACCGCTGCACTGGTCAGCGGTGCTACGACGGGCTGGACCACGACGGGATCCGGTACGGCCTCGGACATGTGCACTCCGTGGATGGTGGACAGGGCTCCCTGCCACTTATCCACACCACGCCTCCGGTCGCACCCCGGACCGGCCCGGCCGGGCGACGACGGGCCCGTCGTCGCCCGGGGCCTCTCTCAGCCGCTGTGGAGGATCCTGAAACGCCCGGGGTCCGCCGGGTCCCGGTCGACGACCTGGACCGGCGCCGCGGCCCACTGCCAGACGCTGTCGCCCGGCGTGCGGGAGAACCGGATCCGCCCGCGGGTGCCCTCCACGGAGACGCGCGGCCAGTGCGCGGCGGTGCGCGCCCGGTCCCCGCCTGAGGACCGCAGCACGCCGGCGAGGACGGTGATCGTGTCGTAGCCCTCGAAGGCGACGAAGGAGGGCGCTTCGCCCAGCCGCTCACGAAGCGCCGCCCCGACACGGAGTCCGAGAGCGCCGAGGTGCTCGGGCAGGTAGCGCAGGAAGGGGACCGCGGCGCCGTCGACACCCAGCTCCGTCGCCCAGGAGGTGAGCTCGGGCTGCCCGGCCGGGGCGCCGATCAGGATCCCGGCGAGCCGACGGTCGTCGCGGACGGACCTGACAAGCGGCAGTGCCGGATCCGGATGGCCGACCAGCAGGAGGAGCGCGGTCGCACGGTGTGCGACGAGCTCGTCGCACACCTGTGCCGGGGTGAGCCCTCGCATGTCGAGTGCGACGACGCTGCCGCCGCGCGGAGCGAGGCATTCCCGCAGGATGCCGGCCCCCGCCGCCCAGTAGACACTCGGTTCGGCTGCGACGGCGACGCGGGTGTGGCCCGCGCCGAGCAGGAAGTCCGCGTAGACCCGCCACCCTCGGGACTGCGGCGGGGGGAGGCGGGCGACCCACTCCGTCGGACGTCCGGTGAGCGCGTCGAGCACCGCTGACGAGCAGAGGAACGGGAGGCCGAGGGCATCGGCCCTGGTCGCAGCGGATCGGGCGACCACGCTGTGGTACTCCCCGGCGAGGGCGGCCACGCCCAGCCGGGCCAGTTCGTCCACGGCGGCCGTCGCCTTCTCCGGATCAGCCGCCGTGTCCCGGACCAGCAGTTCCAGCGGACGTCCGTCGATCCCGCCGCCGTCGTTGCACTCCTGGACCGCCCACTCGATCCCCGCCAGCAGATGGCGACCCGCCTCGGCCCAACCGGGCCGGGTCAGCGGGACGAGCGCGCCGATCCGGACGGGCGATGCGCCGGACCGCTCGGCTGCGGGCGGCATGGGTGGCGTGGTCATGCGTCGGTTTCTCCCGAGTGAGGTGCTGCGGCCGTACGTCGCCGGGACCGCGGAGTGAGCGTCGGTGGAGCCGAGAGTAACTCCCCACCGGCGAACCGCAGTCAGCGGCCCCGGGGCCTCCTGTCCGCACCGGATCCCGCCGTCCCGTCCATCCGGCCCGCCCCCCTTCGCGCCAGGGGGCCTCCAGGATGGCTGCCCGACGTGGCCGTTTCCTAGCCTCCCCTCATGATCTCTCGCCGTTCCCGCCTGTCAGCCGCTGTGCTCGCCCTGACCCTGTCGTCCCTGCCGCTCGCCTCCGCTTCGGCCGCATCCCCTTCCGCCGGCGAGCGCTCCCTGCAGCACGATGCCGACGCGCTGCGCGATGCCGGTGTCACGGGAGTGGCGGTTCGCCTGGAGACCCCGCACGGGACCGTGACGGCCCGCTCCGGGGTGGCCGACCTCGCCACGCGCCGTCCGGTCCCGAAGGACGGCTACCTCCGGCTGGGCAGTACGACCAAGACCTTCGTCGCCACCGTGATGCTCCAACTCGTGGGTGAGCAGAGGATCTCCCTCGACCGCACGGTGGAGCAGGTGCTGCCCGGGGTCGTGTCCGGAGCCGGGAACGACGGCGGAGCCTCACCGTGCGCGACCTCCTGCAACACACCAGCGGGCTGTCCGACTACATCTACGACGTCTTTCCCGACCCGGGGGCCCGGACCTACTTCGCCGAACGGTGGCGTGCGTACGAGCCCGAGGAGTTGGTCGCCCTGGCCGTGCGCCACGAGCCCGCCTTCCCGGCGGGCACCCGCTGGGCGTACTCCAACACGAACTACGTGCTCGCCGGAATGATCATCGAGAGGGTCACGGGCCGCCCCTGGGAGGAGGAGGTCCGCCGGCGCATCCTGCGCCCCCTCGGCCTGAAGCACACCGACACTCCCGGCACCCGGCCCTACCTGCCGAATCCGCACACGACCGACTACCAGCAGTTCACCGCCGGCGGGCCGATGATCGACACCACGATTCCCTACCGCCCCTTCGACAGCGGGGCGGACGGCTCGATGACCGGCACGGCCCGCGACCTCAACCGCTTCTACACCGCACTGACCGACGGAAGTCTGCTGAAGCCGGCCGAGTCCGCGGCCATGCGGGCCACGGTCCCGGTGCCGCACGACGGCGGCCACCCGGCAGGGACGGAGGACGGACTGGGGCTGTTCCTCACACCTCTGTCCTGCGGGGGCGGCTATCTGGGGCATGGAGGAAGCGGCTTCGGCTACGTCGTCCGCGCCGCGGTCACGACGGACGGGCGGCGGGCCCTCACCGTCTCCGCGCACAGCCGTTCGGCGGACCCGCAGGCCGCCGCCCGTCAGGAGGACGCACTGCGCGACCTCGTCGACCACGCCCTGTGCCGGACCATGTGAAGTCGGCAGCCGGTCGCGGCGGCCGGGGCAGCCCTCAGGCGGCGAGCCATTCGTGCGGCCGGCCGCCCCGCCACCGGACCCAGCCTGAGTCGTCAAGGAGCAGCTCCGGGTCGTCCAGGCCGGCGCGGCGGAGGAACTCGACGACGTCGCGGTCGTTGTGGGCGATGCCGAGGATGTGTGTCTCACCGGCGGTGCGGACGGAGACGCGGCGGCCGCCGTCGGCACCGAGCGGATGGACGGTGACAGGCGGGTTCATGCCTCCACCGTGCCCAGGTTCTCCGCGGGGCGCCACCCGCAGGAGACGGGGCGCCCGGATCGTTCGCCCCGTCTCTCTCAGGCGTGGGCGAGCTTCTTCGCCTTCTTCTCGCTCTTCCAGAAGCCGGAGAAGGTGATGCGGTCCTTCGGCAGCCCGGCCCGGACGAGGTGGCGGCGGCCCTCGGTGGCGAGCGTCGACTCGCCGACGACGAACGCGTAACCGGACGCGTCGACGACATCGTGGCGGCGTAGTTCGTCCAGGGCGGCGGCACCGGGCACCGCGGTCGTGTCGTCGCGGACCACCCAGGTCACGGAGACACCTGCCGGTGCGTCCAGCGGGCGGCGGTCCGCGGCGAGCGGGATCTCCTGGATGACCCGTCCCACGGTGTCCCGCGGGAGGGAGCGGAGGATTCCGGCGGTCGACGGCAGTCCGCTCTCGTCGGCGACCACGAGCACCTCGGTGGCGTCGGCCGGGCGGTCGAAGATGAGCCCCTGGTCCAGCAGTGCGACCGGGTCACCGGGGAGGGCGGCGCACGCCCAGATCGCCGCGGCGCCCTCGGCCTCACCCTCCGGGCCGCAGTGGACGACGAAGTCGATGTCCAGCTCGGCCGCTTCGGGGCGGAAACCGGCGACGGTGTAGTTGGCGCAGTGCGGCCGTACGTCTTCCGGGATGGCGTAGTACGGATCCCACCAGCGCGCGCCGGTGAGCTCCGGGAGCACGAAGTCGACCTGATGCGGAAGGCGCAGGAAGAGGCGGAACCAGTGGTCGTACCCCAGCCACGGGAAGTCGCTGAGGTCGGCACCGGTGATCGTCACCCGTTGCATCGAGGGGGAGAAGCGCCGGCTGCGCACCACTTCGCCACGGAACAGACCGGGATTCTTCGGCAGGAGCCTGGGGGTTTTCGACACGAAAGAAGGTTAGCCTAAGCTAAATAAATCCCCAAGCCCCAGGTACTGCCCTCTTTCGCCGCGGCGTGATGTCCGCGCCGGTCGCTCCGCTCAGCGGTCTGCGAGCGCGTCCAGGAGGGCGCCGGGATCGGTCAGGTCGGGCAGGACGCCGTCCGCCCCCGCGTCACGGAGTTCCGCCACAGTGGAGTTCCCCGTGGCGACGGCCAGGACCCGCACCCCGTGGATGAGGCCCGCGGCGACATCGGACGGCGCGTCACCGATCAGTACCGCGCTCTCCGCCGTGAGCGGGGTGTCCAGGGTGCTCCGGGTGCGCTGGAGGGCCACGCGGACGAGTTCGCTCCGCTCCTCGTGGTCCTCCCCGTAACCACCCAGCGGGAGGCGGAGACGGGTGTCCAGTCCGAACGTGGTGAGCTTGGCGTCGGCCACCGCTGCGATGTTCCCGGACACCACGCTCTGCACCGTATCGCCCAGTCGGGCCACCGCCGCCAGGGCGTCCGCCGCCCCGGGCAGGGCGCGTCCCCGCTCACGGAGTTCGACGGCTCGGGCCCGGTGCTGTTCGGCGGAGAGCCGGGCGAACGCCTCGACCATGGGGCGGTCGCCGGTCAGGCCGTGGAGTTCGGCGGTCCGGCGGAAGACGGCCGGTTCCGTCATTCCGTCGGCCGGTGCCCGCTCCGTCATCACCTGCCCGGTGACCCGCTCGAAGCAGTCCGCGAAGATCTCCTGCCCGACGCCCCCGGTCGTGATCAGGGTGTGGTCCACGCCCCACAGCAACAGCTTCACCATCGGTCTCCACCTCACCGGCCATCCGTACGCGGCCTGTTCGCCGTGTCACACGTTCGTGCACCACCACCGACTACCCGCGCGGGCGATGACTCTGCGGCGACCCGCCGGAATCGTTGCTCCCTCCTGCGGGCGAAGTTCCGACTCGATCCTGCGAACAAGAGTTGAGGCGCGGATATCGACTTGCACATACTGTGTATTGGGCCGCTGATGGCCGCATCTGCTGATAGGGGCGAACATGGGTGTCCTGGTGGTGCAGCACGTGCCGGGAGAGGGTCCGTACGCGATCCGGGAGGCCCTGACGGCGGCCGGGCTGTCCGTGGAGGTGTGCCGGGTGTGGGCGGGCGACGGACTGCCGCAGAGTCTTCAGGGCCACGAGGCGCTCGTGGTGACGGGTGGCCCGATGGGTGCGGCCCGCGACGACGGCTTCCCCACCCGCGACGCCGAACTCCGTTTGCTGCGCGAGGCGTTGGCTGCCGAAGTGCCG
Source organism: Streptomyces sp. NPDC055962 (assembly GCF_042270185.1). Lineage (NCBI taxonomy): Bacteria > Bacillati > Actinomycetota > Actinomycetes > Kitasatosporales > Streptomycetaceae > Streptomyces > Streptomyces sp. NPDC055962. Next base: position 203,658 of record NZ_JBHJYN010000011.1, on the reverse strand, counting down.
TTGCTCGGTGTGTGCCTGGGCGCCCGGCTGCTGGCCGTCGCAGCCGGCGGCGTGGCCCGGGCGGGGACAGGGGTGCAGGCGGACCGGAGCGAAGTGCTTCTGACTCCGTGGGCCGGCCACGACCTGCTGTTCCGGGGCATGGCCGGGCGCTGGGGAGCGTCCCACTGCCACGGCGACGGGGTGGAACTGCCCGACGGGGCTGTGTCGCTCGCCGCCCGCGCGCGGTATCCGGCCCAGGCGTTCCGGGTGGGCGGCGCGGCATGGGGGCTGCAGTTCCACCCGGAGGCAGAGGGGACGTCCGCGCCCTCCAGGGACCGGGTGTTCGGCCGGTTCGCGGCCCTCGTGGCGGCGCGGGCACCGCACACGGCGACCCGTACGTTCTTCACGCCCCGGGCCGACGCCTGGGAGACGCGCTTCGCCGCCGACGGCCCGAGGTACGCGGAGGCGGTGGCCCGGATGGGCCTGCGCCCCGGCCGTACGGTTCTGGACCTCGGCTGCGGCAGTGGGCGTGCCCTGTCCGCCCTGCGCATGGCGGTGGGGGCGGCCGGGACGGTCCTCGGTCTGGACGTCACCTCGGCCATGCTCGTGGCGGCCGCCCGTGAGGGCCGTCGGGGGCCTGCCTCCCTGCTGGCCGCCGACTGCATGCGCCTGCCACTGCCGCCGGGTGCGGTGCACGGGATCTTCACCGCCGGCCTCCTCGACCACCTGCCCGACCCCGGAGCGGCGCTGCACGAATGGGCCCGTGTCACCGCCCCGGACGGCGTGCTCCTCCTCTTCCATCCCTCCGGCCGCGTCGAGCGCGCCGCCCGTCACGGCCGCCCCCTGACCCCCGACGACCCGCTGGCCGAACCGAACCTGCGCCCCATGCTGGACGCGAGCGGCTTCGAACTGGTCCGCTACGAGGACGCCCGGGAGCACTTCCTGGCCCGTGCCGTGCGAGCCCGCTGAGACCGGGATGATGTCTGCTCGCCCGTCAACGCCCCTGTCCGCCGGGGAGTTCGGCACGCTCGTATCCGCGGGCACAGCACTAGAGTGGGACGGTGACCTCCGTTCCGGAAGACCTGCCGTCCCTCATCGGTGAAGACACGCGTGACGCGACCGTGCGGCGGCTGCAGGAGGCCTATGCCGAAGGGCACCTCTCGCACCAGCAGATGGACGAGGGCCTCGGCCGGGTGCTCGCCGCCCGGACACGCGCGGACATCGCTTCGGTCCTGGCGTCGCTCCCGGAGGAGAAGCCGGACACCACCTCCACGATCGCCGCAGCCGGGGGACGGATCAGGCGGCGCGGCGCATGGCGGGTGCCGCGGAAACTCAAGGTCGAGTCCGCGTTCGGACGGGTGTACCTCGACCTGTCCCGCGCCGTCTTCGAGCATCCGGAGGTCGACATCGAGCTGCAACTCGGCACCGGCAAGGCCAGGATCACGGTGCCGCGCGACGCGGTCGTCGACTTCGACGCGTTGCACACCGGGTGGAAGGACACGCGCTACAAGCCTCGCCGGGACTCCCGCGGCAGCGGACCGAGGATCCGGATCACCGGGGCGCTGGGGTACGGGCGGCTGAAGATCCGCCACGCCCGGCGCTGAGGGCATCGGGTCTCCCGGCACCGGCGTACCTGGCCCGCCGGGTCCACCCGTTCCGGTCCTCCTGGTCCGGTTCTGGGGCCGCATCGGGCTTTGCTCGCCCCGCAGTCGGGCCCCGGCCTGTCGGTCGTTCCGGGCGCTGGCGATAATCGGGCGATGAGCACCATCGACCGCCCCGTGCCGCCCCTGAACGCCGACGAGCGCACGACCCTGGAAGGCTGGCTCGACTTTCACCGCGCCACACTCGCCATGAAATGCGAGGGACTGGACGATACGCAGGCCGCCCTCGCGTCCGTGCCGCCGTCCGGCTTCACCTTGACCGGCCTGGTCCAGCACATGGCGGAGGTGGAACGGAATTGGTTCCGTCGCGTCTTCGCCGGGGAGCAGGCTCCGCCCATCCACGACCCGCAGGCCGACCCGGACGGCCCCGACGGGGGTTTCGACGTGGCCGCGGGCGCCACCCTGAGCGACGCCCTTGCCACCTGGCACGCGGAGATCGCCCGCGCCCGGGAGCACTGCGCCGGCCGCGCCCTGGCCGATACGGGTCGCTTCATGGAGCAGGACGTCAGCCTGCGCTGGATCTACGTCCACATGATCGAGGAGTACGCCCGCCACAACGGCCACGCCGACCTGGTCCGGGAACGCATCGACGGCACCACCGGGGTGTAGCGCAGGCGGCGTGACCTCGGCCCTTCCGCACCGGACTCCAGGACCACCCTTCCACGCCGGCCCTGGCCGCCGCCTACCCTTCCGGCATGCAGCGCAGCGAGGTCACGCGGGACGACGGCACATGGACCGGCCTGTCCCTGCACGTCCAGGCCCGCCGTCGGCCGGACCTGTGCGTGTCCAGTGCCGGGCCGCGGCTGCTGGTCTCCCGATCGTCGCATCCCGTGCCCCCGGACGGAGCCGCCGCAGCCGGTCCACGGCTCGTACGCCTTCTCCACCGCCTGGACACGGCGAAGCAGCCGACCTGGGCCTGGCCCCTGCCCGGAGGCGAAGGGGAGTGGCGCCGCCTCGCGCGCGAGGCGGACGCCGGCGAGGGGCTGCTCGGCACCTGAGCCCTGCCCCGACACCGCGCTGCCGCCCACGCCCGGCCGGGGAAGCCCCTGGGGAGTCGCCTGCCGGCCTGCCCGGCGGGGTCGGTGCCGACCCTCGCGGACGGCGGCGGCGGACGCCGTGTCAGGCCGGGTACGCGTGCGTCTGGGTGGCCTTCACCGTGGCCCAGACCTGTGCTCCGGGATGGAGGTCGAGTTCTGCCGCGGCGACGGTCGTCAGATCCGCGGCGAGGGGGAGCTCGCCGGTGAGATCGGCGCGGATCTGATCGCCGTGCGTCTCCAGTCCCGCGACCTCGCAGTGCCAGAGGTTGCGGGCGCTGGAGCCGGTGGGACGGTCGCGGTACAGGGTGACGGCGCTCGGGGGGAAGGCGACGAAGGCGGGGCCGGTGAGCTCCTCCGTGGTGGTGACCAGGGGCCCCGCGTCCAGCCGCACCGTGTGCCCCTCGGACCGGCCCTTGTAGAGATTCAGGCCGACCAGCTGGGCGATGTAGTCCGTGCGGGGACGGCGGGCGATGTCCGCGGGTGCGCCTTCCTGGACGACCCGGCCGTGTTCGACGACGACGAGCCGGTCGGCCAGCACCATGGCGTCCAGAGGATCGTGCGTGACCAGCACGGCCACCGCCTCGAAGTCGGCGAGGTGGCGGCGGAGCTGGGTGCGTACGTCGAGCCGGGTGCGCGCGTCGAGCGCGGCCAGCGGCTCGTCCAGGAGGAGGAGCCGCGGATGCGTCGCCAGTGCGCGGGCGAGGGCGACCCGCTGCGCCTGGCCGCCGGAGAGCCGCCGCGGCTTGACGCCGGCGTGCTCCGCCAGGCCCATGCGGTCCAGCCACTCCGTGGCCTGGGCGCGGGCCTCCGCCTTGGAGGCACCCTGGCAGCGGGGGCCGAAGGCGACGTTGTCCAGCGCGGTCAGGTGAGGGAACAGGAGGTAGTCCTGGAACACGACACCGACCGGCCGTGACTCCGGCGGCGTACCGTCCAGCAGGGTCCCGTCCAGGCGCAGATGACCTCCCGTCAGGGGCAGGAGCCCCGCGAGGGCCCGCAGGGCCGTGGTCTTGCCCGCCCCGTTCGGCCCGAGGAGTGCGACGACCTCACCGGGCGCGACGGTCAGTTCCACGTCGAGGCGAAAGGCCCCGCGGTCCACGACGAGGTGAGCGTCCACACCGACCGCCGTGGCGCGGCCGGCATCGGGCTCCTGGTCGATACGGGTCATCGTGCGTCCATCCAGCGGTCGGACGGTCCGGCGCAGACCGTGGGTGGTGGGGCGGCGCTGGTGCGGGATCCGGGAAGCCGGGCGGGGCGGGTCATGACACCGTCATCCAGCGGTCCCGCAGCCCGGCGAGGACCGCGATGGACACGGCGAGCAGGACCAGGCTCAGGGCGATGGCTGCGGCCGGATCGCTCTGCAGCGCGAGGTAGACGGCCAGCGGCATGGTCTGCGTACGGCCGGGGAAGTTGCCCGCGAACGTGATCGTCGCGCCGAACTCGCCGAGCGCGCGGGCCCAGGCGAGGACGGAACCCGCGGCGATGCCGGGCATGATCAGCGGCAGGGTGACCCGGCGGAACGCGGTGAAGCGGGAGGCGCCCAAGGTCATGGCGGCCTCCTCGAAGCGCGGGTCGGCGGCGCGCAGGGTGCCCTCCACGCTGATGACGAGGAACGGCAGCGCCACGAACGTCTCCGCGACCACCACGCCCGCAGTGGTGAAGGGCAGGGTGATCCCGAACCACGAGTCCAGCCACTGCCCCACGACCCCGTTGCGGCCGAGCGCCAGCAGCAGGGCCACACCGCCCACCACCGGAGGAAGGACCAGCGGGAGCGTCACCAGGGCCCGCACGAGACCCCGCCCGGGGAATTCGGTGCGTGCCAGCAGCCAGGCCAGGGGCACTCCGAGGACCAGGCTCGCAGCCGTGGCCGAGGTCGCGCAGATCAGGGAGAGCCGGAGGGCGTCCCAGACCTCCGGGCTGGTCAGCTGGTCCGGCAGGTCGCGCCAGGGGGCCCGTACGAGCAGGGCGGCCAGCGGCAGCAGGAGGAACGCGAGGCCGAGCAGGGCGGGCACCAGGAGCGGCAGGGGCACTCCGCGCCGGGCACCCGTCCGGACACGCCGGCGCCGCGGCCCGCCGTCGCGGGTGTCGCCACCCGTGCCGGACCCGGCCGCGGCGCCGGACTTGTCCGGGGCGGTCACGGGTTGAGGAAACCGGCCGCCGTCAGGACCTTCTGGCCCTCGGCGGACTGCACGTACGCGATGAACTCCTTGGCGGCCGCGGCATTGGGCGCGTTCTTCAGGAGCGCGATCGGGTAGTCGTTGACGGCGTCGGCGGACTCGGGGAACTCCACGCCCTCCACCTTGTCACCCGCGGCCTTCACGTCCGTCTTGTACACGACGGCTGCGTCGGCCTCCTTCAGCTCGACCTTCGTCAGAGCGCTCTTGACGTCCTGCTCGTAGGAGACCGGGGTGAGCTTCAGCTTGCCGGCGTCGAGAGCCTTCTGGGCGGCGGCCCCGCAGGGCACCGTCTTGTCGCACAGGACGACCTTGAGGTCCCGTCGGGTGAGGTCCTCGAGGGAGCTGATCTTGTCCGGGTTGCCGGGCAGGGTGGCGATCTCCAGCTGGTTGCGCACGAACGTGGCGGGCGTGCCGGCGGCGTCGCCCGCGTCCGTCACGATGGCCATCGTCTTGGGGCTGGCGGCGGCGAAGACGTCGGTCGGCGCGCCGCCCGTGATGCCGGCGGCGAGGCTGTCGCTGCCGCCGAAGCTGAAGGTGACCTTCGTCCCGGGGTGGGCCTTCTCGAAGTCCTTGCCCAGCGTCGTGAAGCTCTCCTTGAGCGAGGCGGCGGCGAAGACGGTCACCGTGCCCGAGAGCTTCTCCGACGCGTCCGCCGAGGCGGAGGAGCCCGACGCGGAGGAGGCGTCGTCGGAGGAGGAGCAGGCGCTCAGTGCCAGCAGTGCGGCTGCGCCTGCACCGGCCATCCGCAGGGTCCGGTGCGCGGAACGGGTCATCACGGGTCTACTCCCTCTGGCTCTTCTGAAGAGTCCGTCTGCATGTCATGCCGGCATGACGTTCCGGCATGTCGTTCCGAAGGAGCCGGCGGGCCCTTCGGAAGGGTCCGGTGGACCCTCTTCGCTCTCCCGGCGACCATGTCGGCCGGTTCGATCACTGCTGCCGCCGGGACGCCGGGCGCCTCCTCCGCCTCCCGGCGGCTTCGAGGCCGGGGTCACGGCCGGCCTCCCGACGGCCCTGACCGGGCCCCACCTTGGCCGGCACAGCCCCGAGGATCACTCCGGTGGCCGCGCCCGGGAGTCGGTCGCCTCCCGATCCGGTAGCTGCGCATGTGCTGATCATACTGCCGCAGATTCGAGGAGGAAGTCACTTGTGGCATCGCATGAGCAGGAGCTGTTCGGGATCGGGTAGGCATGTGCGTTTGCACGGGTCGGCCGGGCGGGTACGGTCCTCCGGGAGGTGGTAGCCCGTGAGCCAGTCCGTCACGACCGCCGATCCGGTGGCGGCGCTCGCCCTGACCGGCGACCTCGCACGTCCTGCCCGGCTGACGGTGCCGGACCTGCTGGCCTGGCCCCAGCACCGGGCCCGGGTCAGCTTCGAATGCTCCACCAGCGGCACCCGGCACCATCGCTTCGCGGGGCCGCTCCTGCACGACGTCCTGCGCGACGCGGGCCCCTGCTTCGACCCCGCGCGACGCAAGGACCGGCTGCGGTTCCTCATCGCGTTGTCAGGGGCGGACGGCCATCACGTCCTCCTGTCCTGGGCAGAGATCGACCCGGACTTCGGTCGGGCGCCCGTCCTCCTCGCGGTGAGCATCGACGACACCCCCCTCGACCGCGCCGGCCCCCAACTGGTCCTTCCCCAGGACCGCTGCGGCGCCAGGCACATCAGCGGCATCAACGCCATCCGCCTGGACGGCCGCTACGCGCCGAGGACCTGAGCGCCGTTCCCCTGCCGCGGTCCGGACGCCATGGGGCGCCCCTCACCGAGGGGGATGCGCCCCGGGGCCCACCTCACCGACGGAAATGCGCCCCGGGGTTCCACCCACCGACGGAGCTGCGCCCCGGGGTTCCACCCACCGACGGAGCTGCGCCCCGGGGTTCCACCCACCGACGGAAATGCGCCCGGGACGCAGCTCCGCCTCAGGCGGACCGGCCCGTCATGTCCCCGTCCGCCGCCGTCACCCCCGCGGTGTCCAGGGCCAGCCACACCCGGTCACGGGTCAGCGGAAGGGCCGTGAACCGGACGCCGGTGGCGTCCCGCAGGGCGTTCGCGAAGGCGGGGGCGACCGGGTTGAAGGGGCTCTCGCTCATCGACTTCGCGCCGAGCGGGCCGATGGCGTCGGCGGTCTCCATGAAGTGGACCTCGGTGCGCGGGACGTCGGCGTACTGGGGCAGGCGGTAGCGGCGGAAGGCGGCCGTCTGCACCTCGCCCCGTTCGCCGATGCGTACGTGCTCGAAGAGCGTCGCACCCAGCGCCTGCGCCACGCCCCCCTCGACCTGGCCGCGGCACTGCATCGGGTTCATGACCTTGCCCGCGTCGGCGGCGTGGACACTGCGCAGGATGCGGATCTCACCGGTGCCGGGATCGACGGCGAGCCGGAACCACTGCGCGTTGAAGGCCACCGACCGCGGAGTGCCGCCGAAGTGCCCCTCCGCGGTGAAGGTGACGCCGACCGCCTCGGCGGTCGCGTGCAGCTCCTGGAGCGAGAGCCTGCCGCCGGGGTGGACGACCGCCTCCTCCGCGAGCAGACAGTCGGCGCGCGGCAGGCGCAGGTGGGCGGCGGCGAAGTCGAGGAGCATGTCGGCGAGGGCGCGGGACGCCCGCAAGGTGGCCTTGCCCGCCACGACCGTGCCGGTGGAGGCGAAGGCGCCCGTGTCATGGCGTACGACATCGGTGTCGGACTGGCGGACCGTGATCCGGTCGACGGTGGTGGCCAGTTCACCCGCGGCGATCTGGCGGTGCACGGTCGTCGTCCCGTTGCCGAACTCCGCCGTGCCGACCGCCAGGTCGAAGGTTCCGTCGGGCAGCAGCGACGCCTCGGCGTCCGCGAGGTGGCCGCCGGGAGGCCCCGTCGCGATCATCGCCAGCGCCGTGCCCTCACCGACCAGCCAGCCCGCGGGAGCGGGCTCGGCGACGGGCTCCGCCTGCGCCGTGCGGACGATCCCCAGGCACTGGTCGAGTCCGTAGCTGGCGATGTGCAGATCCTCCTCCTCGCCACCGGGGGTGATCATGGGCTCGCCCGGGCCGATGATGTTCCGGGCCTTGAAGTCCAGGGGATCCAGGCCGAGCCGGCGGGCCAGCTCGTCCAGGGCCGATTCCATCGCGAACATCACCTGTCCGAGGCCGTAGCCCCGGAACGCCCCGGCCGGGACCGTGTGCGTGTACACCGAGAAGGCGTCGACCTGCTTGTTCGGCGCCCGGTAGACGGCGAGCGACTCGCCGACGCTGTGGAACATGACGGCCGGTCCGTGATTCCCGTACGCCCCCGTGTCGGCCACCACGCGCAACTGGAGCGCGGTCAGCGTGCCGTCGCGGCGCGCGCCCGCCTTGACCCGGACGGTGAACGGGTGCCGGGTGGTCGCCCCGTAGAACTGTTCCGCACGGGTGTACTCAAGCTTCACCGGGCGCCGCAGCCGCAGCACGGCCAGTGCCACGATGTCCTCGACCAGCATCTCCTGCTTTCCGCCGAAACCGCCCCCGACCCGGCCCGCGACGACGCGTACCTTCTCCTCGGGCAGGTCGTACAGGGCACACAGTGCGCGCCGTGTGAGGAAGGGCGTCTGCGAACTGGTGCGCACGGTAAGCCGGCCGTCCTCGTCCAGCCACGCCACCGCCCCGTGCGTCTCGAGGCTGGCGTGCTGGACCCGCTGCGTCCGGAAGGTCTCCTCGTACACCGCGTCGGCCTCGGCGAAGCCCGCCTGCACATCGCCGATCTCACCGTGCGTCTCGCCGACCACGTTGTCGCGCGGACGGGAGATCCGGGCCGCCGAGGCGTCCTTGTCGTGCACGACGGGGGCTCCGGCACGCATCGCCTCCTCGGGGTCGAGGACCGCCGGCAGCACCTCGTAGGTCACCTCGACGCGGCGGCATCCTTCCTCCGCAGCCGCCTCGCTGTCAGCGACGACCGCTGCGACGCGCTGGCCGACGTGACGGACGGTGTCGTCCAGGACGCGGGTGTCGTCCGGGTCCTCCTCGGGGTGCTCGTGACGGGCGGTGGAGAAGTACCGTGCCGGTGCGTCGTGGTGGGTGAGGACGGCTCGTACGCCTTGAACACGCATCGCGGCAGCGGTGTCCACGGCGGTGATCCGCGCGTGGGCGTGCGGGGAACGCAGCAGTTTCATGTGCAGCAGATCCGGGACATCGATGTCGAAGGTGTAGCGCGCGGTACCCGTGACGACCTGCGGGCCGGCCGGGGCGGGCAGGTTCCGGCCCACCGCCTCTCCTGCGGAGGGCGCCTCGGCGTGGAGGACACCGCGCACGGCGTCCTCGATGGCCCGGTAGCCGGTGCAGCGGCAGAGGTTGCCCTTGAAGGCCCGGGGGAGGTCGTCCAGCTGACCGTCGTCCAGAGCCGCCGTCGTCATCAGGAAGCCGGCCGTGCAGAAACCGCACTGGAACCCCTGCGCGTCCAGGAACCTCTGCTGCACGGGGTGGAGTCCGCCGCCTTCGGAGGCCAGGCCCTCGACCGTGGTGACGGTACGGCCGTCCGCCCGGAACGCGGGGTAGAGGCAGCTGTGGACGGGGCGGCCGTCCACGTGGACCGTGCACGCGCCGCAGTCGCCCGCGTCGCAGCCCTTCTTCACGCCGAACCAACCGCGCTCACGCAGATACGTGCGCAGACACTGCCCGGGGCGGGGTTCCTCGGTGAACGGCCTGCCGTTCACCTCCACCCCGAAGTCCTCGAAGCTCATCGTGCCTCCTCCAGCTCGCGGCGGATCTCCTCCGCCAGCCGGAACGTCATGTGCCGCCGCCATGCGGGCAGCCCGTGGATGTCGTCGAACCACTCGTGGCCGGCGACCGCCGACCCGAGTGCCGCCGTGAGTGCCGCGGCGGTCGGCGGGAGCGGGAACCACAGCCGGACCGGTCTGACGGTCGAGGCGGTGACGGTGACCGCCATCGAGTGGTCCACCGGATCGAGGGTGCCGATGACCAGGACGCCGGACCGGCCGAGCCCGTAGAGCGAGGCCTGCCGGAACGCCGTGCGGCAGGCGAGCGCGCGGGCCGGGAGGGTGACGGAGCGCAGCATCTCGCCCTCCGCCAGGTCCTTGCGGCCCGCGCCGGTCACGAAGCCGGTGACCCGGGTGCGGCGGCGCACCCCGTCCTGGGCCCGCAACAGGCACTCACCTTCCAGCGCGGCCGTCAGGGAGATCATCGGGCCCGCGGGGAGCGCGTTGCACAGGTTGCCGCCGACGGTCGCCATGTGCCAGATCTTGAACGAGGCGAGGAACGCCCGGCAGCACTGTTCGAACAGCGGAGCCGCCTCGGCCCTCAAGGTCCGCGCGTAGCGGGAGAGCTGGGCGATGGTGCAGGTCGCGGCGATCTCCAGCGAGCCGTCCGCGCGGGTGTGCACGGGAGTCCATCCCGTGCGGCTCAGATCCACCAGCCTGCGCAGGTGCGGTTGGGGCTCGGAGAAGAGGTACGTGCCCCCTCCGAGCCACGCGTCACCGTGCCGCCAGGGCTCGGGTCGTCGCGCGTCCCGGATCTCCACCACCGTGTTCAGGTCCATGGCGTCAGTGAAGCAACGCGGATGTGCCCCTGACGACTGGTTCACCGCACGGAAACACCGACGTTTCAGGCCTGCCCCCTGGATGATCAACCAAGAGGCATACCGCTCGACTCGTATGGCACTTACGATGTCTGCACTCGCACTCACCTGGTGAATGCAAGACGCCAGGTCTGGGCCCCGGGGCCCGGCGAACGCACGAGGAGCCGGAGTACATGTACGTCGAACACCTCCTGAGGGACGAGTCCCTCGGCCTGCGCCTCCTGTGGGCCACGGACGAGCTGCTGGAGCGGGAGATCAGCGGAGTGACCGCGACGGATCTGGAGGATCCCGCCCGTTTCGTGGGGCCCGGCGAAGCTGTGCTCAGCGGTCTCGTCTGGTGGCTGCCGGACGGAGGGGAGGCCAGGGCGGAACGCTTCGTCTCCGCGCTGAGGGCGTCCGGAGCCGCGATCCTCCTCGCCGGGGAGGAGACGCACGGCTCGGTGCCCGACCAACTGGTCGAGGCCTGCGTCCGGCACGGCGTACCGGTGGCGGCCGTTCCGGCACACATCATGTTCCGGGCCGTCACCGACACGGTCTACCTCCACCGGTGGGGCGAGCTCGGCCGCCACCACGCGTTGCCCGAGAACGTACGCAACAGGCTCGGCGCTCTCGTCACCCAGGACGCCGGCCCGGAGGCCGTCCTCGCCGCCGCGTTCGCCCATCTCGACGGGACCGAGGCGCGTGTCGTCACATCGGCCGGGCGGACGGTGGCGGCGACAGGGGGCGACGCCGCTGTGACGAGGGCCGCGGTGGAGCCTCCGTCCGGCGGGAGCGGAGTGGCTGTGCCGATCGAGGCCGACTCGGCTTCCCCGTACGAGCGTTGGCATCTTCACCTGCCCGACCCCCGGGCCGCACCGCCGCGGATGCTGGGGGAGATCGCCGCGATCCTGGGCCGCTGCCAGGAAGGCCTGCTCCGCCGCAGGGCGGTCGCGCACCGTACGGCGGACGAGCTGGGTGCGCTGCTCGCGAGAACCGCGGCCGACGCGTCGGTGGCATCCGGGCTCCGTGCCTGCGGCCTCACGGCGGAGGGCCCGTACCGCGTGATCGTCGCAGAGGTGCGATCGGAGCACGCCGTCCCTGCGGAGGGGGTGCTCGCGGAGGCGCTCGCCCACGGCGGGCCGTCGGGCGCCGCCGTGGGGAGGCTGCCCGACGGCCTCGCCTTCGCCGTCGTGGGCGGCACGGGCGACGGGGAGCAGGGTGACACGGTGAGCGAGGTGCTCGGCGCCGCCTGGCCGCTTCTCGCCGCATGCGAGCCGTCCGCCCTCCTGTACGCCGGGGTCAGCTCCTCGGTCGCCGGACCGCGGGGACTGGGCGGAGGGCTGGCCGAGGCCCGCTACGCCCTCGCCTCGGCGCGGACCACCGCGCCCGAGGCCTCCGCACTCGTCGACGCCGCGACACTCACCAGTCTGGACACGCTGCTGACGGGCATACCGGAGGAGGTGCGCACCGCGTACAGCCGCACCGTCCTCGGGCCCCTGCTCGAACCGGCGACCGCCTCAGGGGCCGACCTGCTGGAGACCTTGCGGACGTTCCTCGCCTGCGACGGCTCGTGGGCACGCGCCGCGGAGGCCCTGCACCTCCACGTCAACACCGTCCACTACCGGGTCCGGCGCATCGAGTACTTCACCGGGCGCGACCTGTCCCGGTTGGCGGACCGGCTCGACCTCTGGACCGCACTGCGGTGCCGGACCGACGGCATGGACCATCCGCCCACGCCCGTGAGCGGCCGCCGCGTCCGTACGGCGGTGTGACGCGCAGGCATCCCGCATCCCGCGTGAGGCGTGCCCGGGGTCTGGCTGCCCGTCAGGTCCGGTCGATGTGCACGTTGGTCGACTTCACGCGGGCGGTGGCCTCCATGCCGACCTCCAGTTCCAGCTCCTCGACGGCCTCGCGCGTGAGGAGCGAGACCAGCCGGTGCGGTCCTGCCTGAATCTCCACCTGGGCGGCGACGTCGCCCAGCTTCACGGCGGTGACGATGCCGGGAAAGGCGTTGCGCACCGAGGTGTACGAGGCGTCAGGCTCTCCGCCGCTGCCGGCGATCTCGACCGAGAAGGCGGCCAGGTCCTTGCCGTCGATGAGCCGGCGCCCACCCTCGTCACGGTGAGTGGCGACCCTGCCCGCGTCCGCCCACCGCCGCGCGGTGTCCGGGCTCACGCCGAGCAGCCGTGCTGCCTGACCGATCGTGTAGAACTGCATACGGAGCAACCTATGTGCGTGATCCTTGCGCGTGCAAGCTGATACGCGCAAAAAGTTAGGTATGTGCAAGGTTCGGGAGGGTGACTCCCGTGCCGGACCTCCTCCGCGTCCTGATGGAAGCGCGCAGGGCGCGGGGTCGTGTGCGCGGCTCCCGACATACCCGCCCGTGGTGCGGTCCACCTTACGCTCGGTGTCTGCCGACACGTCACATCCTGCCTGTCCGCCCTGTCGTCGGCCGCCGCGGTGCACGGCCGTGGCGGCGAGAGCCCGCCGCCGCGGCCTGAGGATGCGGGTGTTCTGCCGGGGTGTGCGGGGTGGAGGCCGCCCGGGGCCGTGTCCGGTCGAACCGGCCCACCGTGGGCCGACATCGGCGACGAGCCCCTCGGTCCTCACCATTGCCGACGACGACACGCCTCGCTATGTTAATCGAAAATCACATCTGTGCGGCGCGACACGTCCCGTACGGATCACTCGACTTGCACGTCTGCAATGGCAACTCAGAGCCATCTGGCCCGTCAGGGGAGCAGGTAAGTCAATGGAGAATCTCAGCAGGCGAAATATTCTGTCCCTAGGTGCCGCACTCGGCCTCGTGGGCGTGGCACACCCCGCTCAGGCGTGGGCATCGACGGGTTCGGTGACGGGAGCCGCGGCGGGGACCGGTCCGGAGTGGGTCTGGGACGACGCGGCGGACCCTCTGATGGTCTCGATGCTCGAGAACGGCCATGTGCCGGCGATCAACACCGCATGGGCGCCGTGGGTGAACAACAACGATCCGCTGCCCAGCGGTCTCCCGGCCGCCTTCTCCGCGTACCTGAAGCAGGTCAACCGCCTGCCCGGCTGGGCCGACCGCACCAAGCTGGCGCGCGCCGCCGACTTCAACCGGCGCAGGGACATGTACCTCTTCATGCTGTACGGCCTCGGCAGCGGGATCATGAGCACCGTGATCCCGCGCGAGGCCAAGAGCGTCTACTGGTCCGCGGGCGGTGCGAACATGCAGGACCGTGCGGCCAAGACGTTCACCTTCGGCTACGACCTCTCCCAGCTGGGGGCCTTCGAGCCGACGGGGCAGTTCGTCGTCACGGCCAACAAGACACGGGTGGTGCACGCCGCGGTGCGCCACCTCCTGCCGCAGTCGCCGCACTGGCGGGCCGTGGCCGACGAGACCGTTCCGATCAGCGCGGCGGACATTTTGGTCACCTTCCACAGCCTGGGCACCTACGTGCACAGGAAACTGCTGGAATGGAAGGTCCCCTTCCCGGCCGCGGACCAGGAGGCGTTCCTCCACTCGTGGCAGGTCGCCCTCCACCTGCTCGGTGTGCCCGACGAGCACATCCCCCAGACCTGGGCAGCCGCCGAAGCGCAGTCGGCACAGGTGCTCACCCCGATCCTCACGCCGTCGACCGAGGGCATCGCCCTGGCGGAGGAGCTGCTCGGCCTGACCGCGCAGATCGACCTCGGGGTCACGCGCGGCTTCCTGAACGAGTTCGTGCGCTACGTCCTCAGCAACGAGGTCGGAGACTGGCTGGGGCTCAAGCGCGACTACGTGTCGGCGGCCCTGGTCCGCACTGCGTGGCCCGCGTACATCCTGTTCCGTGAAGGGCTGTCGCCCGTCATGCCCGGCAGCTTCTACATGTTCGACCAGTTCGTGCGCGCCCTGGGCATGCTGTTCCTCAACAAGGGCTCCTCCGGGACCACCACACCCATCACGATCCCCACCGGGAACCGGGCGGCCTGAACCGCCGGTCCCTCAACGGCGGTGCCCTCCTCCCGGCCGACGAGCGTACGTCGGGAGGCGGGCCTCCCCTCCACGGGCGGGGGCCGGGTCCGGCGGCCCTTCAGAGACCTAGAGCGCCCACGACCAGGGCGGTCACGGTCTCACGATGGCCGGGAGTGTCGCGCCATCGGAGTCGCCGGCCCGCCTCGACCGCCACGCCGAACCCCGCGTGCACCAGCACCCGTGCCTGGCGCGGATCCAGCTCCGGACGGGCCTGCCGCAACTGCTGCTCCCAGACGGCGATGTGGTCCCTCTGTGCGAGGACCACGGGCCGCCGCAGCCCGGCCGGCAGACCCGCGAGCTCGGCCTCGGCCACGCTGTTCAGCTCGGTGTACTCGAAGCTGTAGGCCACATAGGTCGCGGCCAGCACCACGATCGCGTCGTGCGGGCCGGTCACCTCGCGCAGATTCTGCTCCACCCCCTGGGCCAGGAGCCCCGCCGCCTGGAGGCACGCCGCCGCCAGGATGTCGATCTTGCCGGGGTAGTGGCGGTACAGCGCGGACGGGGTCAGTCCCACCGCCTCCGCGATCTGTCCGTTCGTGACGCTGACGAATCCGTCCCGGGCGAACAGCGGGATGGAGGCCGCGAGGATCTCGGCCCGCCGGGTGCGCGGCACCGGCTGCGCAGGCAGCCGCACGACGACGGGCGTGCTCAGCCGCCCGGCCGCCGGGTCGCTCGCCGCCACGCCCAGCGCGGATGCCAGCAGCAGGTCCTCGGCGCGGCGTTGGGCGATGGATGTGTGATGCATGGTGATGGAACCGATCGCACCGAGAGCCGCCATGGCCCGCAGGCGCTCGTCGGGCAGCGGGTGCTCGCGCTGCACGGCCTCGTCGACCCGCTCGACCAGGCGGGCGAACTTCGCGCCCAGACGCCGACGGTCCTCGCGGCTCAGGTAGCGGGCCTCCCACCGGTACACGCCGCCCGACGCACGGTGAGCGACGGTGATCCTGGTGAGGGCGGTGAGCACATCCGTCAACGCAGCCCCGGGCGGTACCTCGTCGAGCGCGGTGACCAGGCCGTCCACCATGACGTCGGCGCATGCGGCGAACAGTGCGTACTTGTTCGGGAAGTGCCGGTACAGCGCGGCAGCGGTGATGCCCACGCGCGCCGCGACCTCCTCCATCGACGTCGCGTGGTAGCCGCGCTCGCTGAAGACCCGCCCGGCCGCGCCGACGATGAGCTGCCTGCGGTTGCGGGGCCGCGTGGCCGGGGCCGGACCGGCGGTCGCAGCCGCACGGGCGGGCGGGGAGGCGGGGGCCATACGAATCAGTCAATCACACGTCGTCAGGGGGCCGGGCGCCCCGGCGCGGAGCGCGACTGCGGGGTCACTTCCCGTGCGGCGGAGCGACCGCGTGACGGGCACGGCCCGGTACACCTCCCGGCGCCGGGGGAGGCACGGCGGCCGCTGTGCCCGGTGTCCGTGCGAGCCCGTCCGGCCGCGCAGGGGATGATGGGGGTGGAAGACGGAACACGAGGTCAGGAGCCTCCATGGCGAAGCGGGTCCACCAGCCCCGCGAGGACGCGGAGTTCGACTTCATCCTCAGGATGAGCGGAGTGCCGGTCCTCGCGTACTTCATCGGGACATGGCCCAAGGCGATCGAACCCTGCCGGGCCATGGACCTCGTCGTGGGCGGGATCGCCGAGGAGTACGCGGGCCGCCTGGCTGCCGTCAGGACCGACATCGCGCGCTGCCCGGAGGTGACCGCACGGTACGGGATCACCGGAGCCCCGTCCTGCGTCCTGCTGAAGGAGGGGGAGGCGGTGACGCCGGGCGCCGGGCCCTGGACCACCGCCGAGATCAGGGAGTTCCTGGACCGCCACCTCTGAGAAGGACCACCCGTGACAGGCACCGCTCCGGGACGCGACGCCCCCGTGCGCCGCTGATCCGCCCGCGTTCTCAGCTCGCCACACGAAAGCCGATGCTCCCCGTCGAGCTCCCCGGCGTGTGGGAGCCCCGTGCGGCGTCGCGACAGCGGTTGCAGTACGAGTCGTGGCACAGGTAGGAGCCACCACGCATCACCCGGGCCGTGTCCGGGGTGAACCAGCGCTCACCGGAAGTGAGCGCTGCACAGGCGTGAGCTGTCCGTATGGGTGGGACACAGTCCTCGCACCACTCCCAGACGTTGCCCACGACGCCGTGGAGGCCGAAGCCGTTGGGTCGGTAGGAGACCGCACCGGGGCCGCGACGGTGGCGGTCGTGGGAGCGTCGTGGGCCGGCGTGCAGCACGAGGAGGACACAGAAATCCTTGGGTGAGGCCCGGCAGGGGCCGGCAGGCATCGCTGCGTGCCCCTGCCGGGGCATCGGTCTCGGTCAGGCTGCGCGGTCCTCGGCCAGCTGTGCCGCCAGCGCCGGTATGCCGAGGTTCTGCTCGTCCTGCGGAGTCGCCTGGTGAAGGCCGTTCTTCAGCTGGTGCGGGTCGTTCGCGAGGTCGTAGTACTCCCGGAACTTCAGCCGGCCCGTGCCTGACAGCTTTCCGTCGGCATCCGTCGTGAGGTCGTAGTACTCGGTGTACTGCTTGTTCTTGGCGACGTAGGACGACCAGGTCGGCGGCCCGCCCGCTGCGGTGCCCTGCTTCCAGAACTCGACGAGCAGGTGGTCCCGGCTGTACGAAGTGAGCAACGACCTTCCGTCCTGCGAGTGCCCCGGGACCACCCCGGCCGCGTCCAGGACGGTGGGCGCGATGTCGATGTTGGCGACGATGCGGTCGTCGGTGGTTCCGGCTCCCAGGCCCCCGGCCGGCCAGGACAGGTAGAACGGAACCTCATGGGCGGGGCGATAGGGCACGGATTTCTTCGTCCAGCCGTGATCCGCCCAGCCGAAGCCGTTGTCCGCGATGTAGATCACAAGGGTGTTGTCCAGCTGCCCGAGAGCGGTCAGTTTGTCCTTGAACGCCTGCACCGCGTCGTCGACGGACCGCAGGACCCGCCCTTGTTCCGCGCGGATACGCCTCCCGTCAGCCAGGGTTCCGGTCGCGTCCTGGACGTAGGCGGGCTTGTCGCTCCGGTCGGCCTCGGGGACTGAGGGCCGCCCGTTCCACTCCGGCACGGCCGTTCCCGCGTACTTGGCCTCGGGAGTGCGCGGGCCGTGCGAGGCGTACGGAGTGACATAGGCGAACCAGGGGCGGTGGTCGGATGCGGCCTTGTCCAGGAAGTTGAGCGTCCGGTTCTTGATGATCTCGGTGGTGTAGCCGTCGATGGTCTGGACCGTGCCGTTGACGTTCCACCGGGCGTCGACGTAGCCCGGCTGGAGAAGCGCGAAGTCCTCGAAGTGCGGTGGGTTCTCGGCGAGCGTCCAGGAGTTGAGGAACTTGCCGAACAGACCGGTGCGGTAGCCCGCTTGCTTGAGATAGCGCTGAAGGGTGGTGTTCTGGTCCAACTGGTACGAGGCGCCGTTGTTCCGTACGCCGTGATGGTGGGCGTACTGCCCGGACAGTACGGACGACCGTGACGGGGAGCAGAGCGGGGTGGTGACATGGCCATGGGTGAATCTGACGCCGTGCCCGGCAAGCCAGTCGACTGTTTTGGGGAGCGCCCACTCGGTCTGCTTGGGCTGGTCGTCGGTGACGATCAGAAGGACGTTGGGGCGGGCCGAGACCGCTGCCGCCGAGTCGGCGGCAGCGAACTGAGCCAGGGCGGGAACGGCTGCCGTGGCGGCCGCCGCCGCTGTGCCGGCCAGGAAGCCACGCCTGCTGACCCGGGGGCTGTCGTTGCTGCTCATGAATCGTTTCCTCCTGTGGTCCGTCGAGAAGCCGGCGGGGCGCGGAACCGCGTTCCGGGAACGCGGAACTCATGCACGTCGCACGCCCGCGCGGATAGCGCGATTCCTGCGGATGGCAGGCAGGGGAGGGGCATCGGGGCTTCGGGGGGCCGGGCGCCGAACAGGTGCCCCGCAACGAGGCTGAAGCGGCAGGGCCGACCGGCTCAGATCTGGGCCGACCGGTTCAGATCCGGCGCACTGCCCGGACGATCGCCGGACACGCACTGGTACTTGGCCGAGCCACAGGCTGCCGTGCCAGGGCGGTCACCCGGCGGCTGACGTACACAGCGCGCTCGCCAGCCTGCCGAAATCGACATGGCGGCGAGCAGTGAGCCTTTCTTCTGCTGCCATGCCCGGAGCCTAGAGGGAGCAGAGTGTGCCGTTCCATGCACGGCATGTGAAATCTGAAACCGAGGCGGACGCAGGGGGAGACCGCCCCGCATCGGGAGATGATCATGGCGACTGCTGCCTCACCCGATGTCCTCACCACGTCGCCTCCAACGCACCGGGTTAGTGGCAATCCGATCACTGACGTGGCCGAGTGGATGGGACACAAGTCGATCGAGGAGACGTACCGCACCTACCGGCACCTGATGCCGGGGAGCATCACGACGGCCGCGCGCGTGCTGGACGCTTGACCTGGGGCGCGGCCTGACGCCGCAGCGGAGCTTGTCAGGATTGCCTGCCGATCCGAAGTCGAACGGCACCACACGGCACACGTAGGCATAACCGTCTCTGGGCGTCCAGCCGGTCCAGTGCGAACACCTATGTCCAGTTCGGGACGTCCTGGTGGTACGTCGCCCTTCGGGTCGGTGACTCGCGCGTGACATGGGGAGGTCCCGCCGGGGTTACGGCGGGGCTCTTCCATGTGAGTGGTCAAGAAGGTCTGCACCACCTCGTCGAGGTGTATCGGGGGGTCTGGCTCCCGCCCAGCGGCCGGAGTCTCCTGCGCTCGGGTGGACTTGGCCGCTTCGCGCTGCGGCTTGTCTCACCGTGCGGACGAAGAAGAGATCATTCTGTCAGGAGTGCTCGGGTTCCACGGACGAGGCCGTCCGGAGCCCGGTGGTCCGGACTCCGCCAGTTCGTAGGGCCACCCGAACGGCTCCCGTGACGCTTCCACCACACCTCCGTACATCGGCGTCTCCTTGTCGCGCGTACGGTGTACGACGCACAAACGACGCGTGTTGCCCACCTTGTTCGTCGGTCGCGAGACTGGAGTCCACGAACAACTCCAACGGTCCGCTGAAGCAGGACGACGGGCGGGCGACCTCGGTCCTCACGTCATGGCCGGAGAAGTCAGGCCATGACTCGAGTCAGTTGCCGGGCCCCGGTGGTCGACTCCACTCGGTGGCCGGTCAAGCCGGTGGCCTCGCAGCTCGCACGCGTCCGCGGCACGCGTCCGCGGTCCTCCATCGACGTACACGGAGATCTCCGGGCACGGATCCACGGATCCGGTTGCCGGACGCACCGCGAGCGTCATGGGCCGGGGCACGTACGGTGCCCGCGGGAACGCCCGGGACGAGTCGCCGTCCGTACACCGACTGCGGCGCCCGGACGGGATGGAGTGAGGCTTCGTGCCCAGCGGAGAGTCAGCCCGAAAAGGATGATCCCGATGACCACTCGAACCCCCCTCACGATCGCCGTCGCGGCTGGTGTCTGCGGCCTGACGCTGGGGGTCGCCGCCCCCAGCATGGCGGCGTCCGCGGACCAGGAGGATCAATCCATGGTGTCCGTCTTCCACGGCATCCCCGGAATGACCGTCGACGTCTACGCCAACGGCGACGAGCTGCTCAGCGACTTCAAGCCCGGAACGGTGACCGACCCGCAGGCTCTCGACGCCGGCACCTACGACATACAGATCTTCGAGGCCGGTAAGAGCCCCGACGGGACACCGGCCCTGGAGAAGAAGGTCAAGGTGCCCGAAGGTGCGAACGCCACGGTCGCCGCCCACCTCAGTGCCGACGGCAAACCCCAGTTGACGGCCTTCGTCAACGACGTCTCGAAGACGGAATCCGGCGAATCCCGTCTGACGGTACGTCATGTCGCTGCGGCTCCCGCGGTCGACGTACGTGCGGGCGGTCAGCCGGTCTTCACCGGCCTGGAGAACCCGAAGGAGGACACCACCCAGGTGAAGGCGGGCACCGTGAGCGCGGACGTCGTGCTCGCCGGTACGGACACCGTGGCGATCGGCCCAGCCGACCTGAACCTGAAGGAAGGCACGAGCAACGTCGTCTACGCCTGGGGCAGCGCCGAGGACAAGAACCTCGCCCTGGCGACGCAGACGCTCAGCGGTACGGAGTCCACACCGAGCTCCGCCCAGCTGGGAGGGAGCGGTGCGGCCGGCGCCACGACCAACTTCTCCGACCAGTGGCTCGCCTGGGCAGCGGCAGTCGGAGCGATCACGGTGACCGGTGTCCTGGTCGCCAACAGGGTCACGGGCCGGCGTGACTGACCGCTTTCGGCGGTCGACCGGCCCGACATGCGCGGCTGCCGCTTCTACGGCGTCCGGACTGCCCGGCACTCCTCGGACCCCATAGCCGGACCTCGGCGCGCGGCAATTGCGCCGAGGTCCGGCTCTCCGGGTGTGCTCGGCGTGCGCGGCGGCAGGCTTCCGGACCGAGCTGCCGCAGCAGCCGACGTGGCCACCGGTCAGGCAGAGCGCAGGTGCACCCGGTGGGTGCCCTCTCACAGGCCGTCCTCACATCCGGCGCTGCTGGTCGGGGGGACGTCCGGCAGTTCGTCCCCGATGTGGGAACAGGTGCCGCTCTCGGGGCGGCAGGCGTCGAACGCCACCTCCCGTTCACGGTGAATCCCTTCTCGGCCGGGCAGGCCGCCGGTGCGGCGCCCTGTCTCGGACTCCTCGGACTCCTCGGGCACACAGGGCCGGCGACCCCAGTGCCCGCGACGTGACCGGCCCGCGCGACCGCCGATGACGGGGTCATCCGACGCACAACCGCTGCGACAGGCCCGAGGGACGGATGTCGCCCATCGTGGAAGTCACAGACCCCGTCGCATCGTCCGGATCTGTCTCATGGAAGGTGCCGGGCACCCCATCCCGCGTTGGGAGCGCATGATGATCGTCAAGAAGCTGCATGACGCCGGCCTCACCAGTGAACACGCCTACGCCGGAGCCTTCGCGTCCATCGGGCTGTCCTGCTTCTCCTGGCTGGCTTCGGTGAAGTGGGAGGCCCAGGGCAACGAACGCGCCGACCGCTGGGGCATCTTCGTCGGTGAGTGGGCACCTACCTTCTTCGCCTTGGGCCTCGCACTGAGCCGCTACGAGGTCGAGGACGCGCTGACCGGGGCGGATGCGCCGCCCGCTGACTACGCCCCCTGACCTCACCCTCAGGACGGGACGGTTGCGGCGGTGAAGCCCGGGACCGTCCCGGAGCACTCCGGCCGACGCGCCGGACGGCCTCGGCGCGCTGTGGTGGCCCTCTGTGCTCAGTGGATGGCGCAACGGAATCATCCACGGTGGCTGCGAGCCACCGGAACAGCGAGCGCCGATCGTGCATCGTACGGTGGAGGTGTGGAGGGTACCGACGACGCACCCAGGTTGGGCGGCCTCACCACCGGCGCGGTGGCCCGTCGCTTCGGCGTCGCGCCTACCACGCTGCGCTCCTGGGACCGGAGGTACGGCATCGGCCCCGCAGCTCATGAGGACGGCAAGCACCGCCGGTGGGACACGGCGGATCTGGCGCTCCTCGAGCGCATGTGCGCCCTCACCGACGCGGGCGTGCCACCCGCAGAGGCCGCCCGTGTGGCGGCCGAAGCGCCCGCCGTGCCGAAGCGCGGAAACCTCGGAGCACAGGACGCGCCGCACATCTCATCGGCTCGTCGGGCCGCACCGGCCGCTCGACGGTCCCCACCACGCGACCGGATCGAAAGCGGGCCTCAGCCGGGCGACCCCCAGGTGGAGTGCAAGGGACTCGCGCGTGCGGCTCTGCGCCTGGACGCGCAAGCCGTGGACAGGATGCTGGAAGCTGTGATCACCGGTCACGGCCTCGTGGAGGCCTGGACGGAGGTCCTCGTCCCTACCCTGAGGGCCGTGGGTCGGAAGTGGGAGAGCTCCGGCGAGAGGTACATCGAGGCGGAGCACCTGCTGTCGTGGCACGTCTCCAGCGCGCTCCACCGCCGCCAGGCCGTCACCGACGAGACGTCGACCGCGGAACCGGTGGTCCTCGCCTGCGTGCCCGGCGACATCCACACGCTGCCTCTGGAGGCCCTCTCCGCCGCCCTCGGCGAGCGGGGACTACCTGTGCGCATGTTCGGCGCCGCCCTGCCTGCCGAGTCCCTGCTGGCGGCGGTCCGCAGGACGGGCCCGCGGGCCGTCGTCCTCTGGGCGCAGTCCCGGCCTTCGTCGAGCCGACCCTTGGCCCAGCACGTTGCGCAGATGACCTGGGGCGTACGGGGGGCACGCCGTCAGCCGGTGGTGCTCACGGTCGGCCCAGGATGGACGAAGCCCCTTGTGCCCGGGGTGCTGCGTCCGCTCGGACTGCAGGAAGCGGTGGACACGATCGCCGCCGTACTCGACGCCTGAGGACACAGCAGCTGTCGAAAAGATCGGGCTCCGCGCCGGGTTGCTCTGAACCACCACGTGCGCGAACGCCGCCACTGGACCGGAACCCGTCGGCTCTTGTCCGGGCGCCTGCGACGATCAGGCGTCAACTTCATTGCGGTCGCCGCCCCAGAGGGTGTGGAAGGCGCCTTCACGGTCGATGCGGTGGTACGTGTGGGCGCCGAAGTAGTCCCGCTGGCCCTGGGTGAGGGCGGCAGGCAGGCGCGGGGCGCGCAGGGAGTCGTAGTAGGCGAGGGTGGCGGCGAGGGCGGGAGTGGGAACGCCCTGGGTGACGGCGGTGGCGATGACGGCCCGCCAGTCGTCCTGGGCGGCGGCGATCTCGTCGGCGAAGCCCTTGTCGGCGAGGAGGCTCACGAGGTCCGGCTTGGTTTCGTAGGCCTCGGTGATGCGGTCGAGGAAGGCTGCGCGGATGATGCAGCCGCCACGCCAGATCGAGGCCACCTTGCCGAGGTCGATCTCCCAGTCGTACTGCTCGCTGCCCGCCGCGATCTGGTGGAAGCCCTGGGTGTAGGACACGATCTTCGAGGCGTAGAGAGCCTGCTCGACCTGGTCGGCGAAGGCCGCCGCCTCGTCCTTGCCCAGGGTGCGGGCGGAGGGGCCCGCGAGATGCCTGGACGCCTCGCGCAGATCCGCGTGTCCGGAGACGGAGCGCGCGAAGACGGCCTCGGCGATCCCGGAGACCGGCACGCCCAGGTCCAGGGCGATCTGCACGGTCCAGCGTCCGGTGCCCTTCTGTTCGGCCTGGTCGAGGACGATGTCGACGAAGGGCTTGCCCGTGTCCGCGTCGGTGTGGGCGAGGACCTCGGCCGTGATCTCGATGAGGTACGAGTCGAGGCGGCCGGTGTTCCAGGTCCGGAAGATCTCCGCGATCTCGGCGGGGGAGTAGCCCGCGACGTCGCGCAGCAGTTGGTACGCCTCACCGATCAACTGCATGTCCGCATACTCGATGCCGTTATGGACCATCTTGACGTAGTGGCCTGCGCCGTCCGGGCCGATGTGCGTGACGCACGGGGCGCCGTCCTTGGCCTTCGCGGAGATCTTCTCCAGCATCGGCCCGAGCGAGCTGTAGGACTCCCTGCTGCCGCCCGGCATGATGCTCGGCCCGTTGAGCGCGCCTTCCTCCCCGCCGGAGACACCGGTGCCGACGAAGTGGATGCCCTGTTCGCGGAGCTCCTGCTCACGGCGCCGGGTGTCCGCGAAGTGCGCGTTGCCACCGTCGATGATCATGTCGCCGGACTCCAGGAGGGGGGCGAACTCCGCGATCACCGCGTCCGTCGCCTTCCCGGCCTTCACCATGACGACGAGGCGTCGTGGCCTCTCCAGGGAGGCCACGAAGTCCTCGGCGCTCTCGGTGGCGATGAAATCACCCTCGTCGCCGAACTGGTCGACGAGCTCGTGGGTGCGGGCGGCGGTCCGATTGTGCAGGGCGACGGTGTAGCCGTTGCGTGCGAAGTTCCGGGCCAGGTTGCGCCCCATGACGGCCAGCCCGGTGACACCGATCTGCGCTGTGCTGCTCATTGTGACCCTGCCCGCTTCCGTGTTCGTCGTGTGCGGCGGTGCTACCGGCCGCCGTGCTGGAACAGGATTCCGAGCTTACGGTGAGCAGCCGGTCGCGGCCCGGCAGCCCGTCAGGGTGTCGCCCGTCTTCCCCGGATGGCGTCAGGGGTGCGCGGCTGTGCGCCCGGGGGTGATCCGCACCGTCACCGCGTCGGTTCGGGTGCGGCGGGCCGGCCGTTGACGGTGTCCACGAGGAAGCCGCCGGACTGGTGGTGCCAGAGCTTGGCGTAGGCGCCGTCGGTGCCCAGCAGCTCGTGATGGGTTCCCTGTTCGACGATGCGGCCGCGGTCGAGCACGATCAGGTGGTCCATGGCCGCGACCGTACTGAGGCGGTGGGCGACGACCAGCGCGGTCCGGCCCTCCATCAGCTGCCACAGCGCCTCCTGGACGAGGATCTCGCTCTCGGAGTCCAGGGCACTGGTCGCCTCGTCGAGCAGGAGGATCGGCGCGTCGCGCAGGATGGCCCGGGCGAGGGCGACGCGTTGACGCTGTCCTCCGGAGAGCTTGACGCCACGTTCCCCGACCATCGTGTCGAATCCCGCGGGGAGCTGGTCCGCGAACTCCGTGACGTGAGCCGCGTCGGCCGCCGCGCGGATCTCGGCCTCGGTGGCGTCCGGACGCGCGAAGTGGATGTTCTCGCGCAGGGTGCGGTGGAACATGGCCGGTTCCTGCGGCACGTACGCGATCAGGCTCCGCAGGTCGGACTGCCGCAGCCTGCTGATGTCCTGACCGCCGATCAGAATGCGACCCGACTGGACGTCGGCCATCCGCAGCAGCAGCCGGGTGAGAGTGGTCTTGCCGCCCCCGGACCGGCCGACGAGGCCGATCCTCGACCCGCTCGGCACGTCCAGCTCGAGCCCCCGGAAGATCGGCTCGCCGCCGCCGTGGGCGAAGGTGACCTGTTCGAAGCGCACATCCGCGGCCCGCGGGCCGAGCGGCTCGGGTGCCGCGGGGTCGAGCACGGTGGGGGGTGCCAGGAGCAGTTCGGTGAACTGGGCCGCCTCGGTCATCGAGCTCTCCAGGCGGCGGTAGATCTGGTTGAACTCGAACATGATGCGGGTCGAGCCGGTGTAGTAGGTGAACGCGACCACGATCGCCTCCACACTGCCCCCGCCCGCGCCGATCCCGATGGCGAGAAGGAGGCCGAGTCCGTTGGTCAGCACCGACAGCGGCGCGACGAGGGTGTCGATGCGGAGATTCCCGTAATCCCACGAGCGCAGTGTCAGACGCCGCGACTCGGCCACCCGCGAGCGGTGCTCGGCGGCCTCGCGCTCCTCCGCGGCGAAGGCGCGCACGGTGTCCATGTTCATCAGCGCGTCCGAGACGTGGCCCGACACCCTGGCGATCGCCTCCTCACGCCGGTTGACCAGCTTCTGGCGGCGCCGGATGAGCGGCGCGGCGCAGAAGGCGGTCACCGTGATCATCGTCAGGAGGCCGACGACCAGCAGCGGATCGTAGCTCCAGAGGATCACCGTGCCGAACAGCAGCGGGGCCAGGCTCCCGACGACGTTGAACGTGAGGGTGTCGACGAACTCCTCGAAGCGTGAGGCGAAGCTCAGCACCCGCTTGGTCAGGGAGCCGGCGAAGTTGTCCTGGAAGAACGCGGCGTCCTTGGCGAAGAGTTCGTCCATCCCGGTGACGTACAGGTGCTCGATGCCCCGGGCGTCGACCCGGTTGAGGCAGTGCAGTCCCAGACGCCACATCGTCTCCGCCAGGAGCAGCACTCCGGCGAACACACCGACGTAGGGGAGGGCTTCACGCATGCCCAGCGCACCGTCCTCGGCGATCCGGCCGACGAGCTTGGCGACGACCAGGGGGGCGATGTACGTGATGCCGATGTTTCCCAGCGCGGGGAGCAGGAGCGCGGGTACGGACAGTCCGCGCTGGCGGGACAGCTCCCGCAGGTAGTGACGCAGTGCGAGCCGGACCGGGCCCTTGCCGGGCCCGGTGCCGTGAGACTGCTGCGATGTCATGCCGACCTCA
This sequence comes from Streptomyces sp. NPDC055962, assembly GCF_042270185.1. Taxonomy (NCBI): domain Bacteria; kingdom Bacillati; phylum Actinomycetota; class Actinomycetes; order Kitasatosporales; family Streptomycetaceae; genus Streptomyces; species Streptomyces sp. NPDC055962. Next base: position 177,422 of record NZ_JBHJYN010000011.1, on the reverse strand, counting down.
TGTCGTGTCGCGGGCAGTTGCTCCGGACTCCGCCGCGGTGGGAGGTCTCCGCCTCGCAAGGCACAGCACCGTCCCGGGCGGCAGCGCCTGCCGCGTCCGTGGCAAGGGGTCCGGGGAGGACGAGTCTTCCGCGACCGGGTGGTCGGCGTCCAAGCGTTTTCGGGGGCACGGGGCAGCACGACGGCGCGTTCCGGCCGGTCCGTCCGGGCGCGGACGGACCGTGGGCGCGCATGTGTTCACCGGCGTGGAACCGATGTTCTCGGGGCGTCGAGCCCGCTCGGCGCGGTCCGCCAGGCGGGCCGGCACCCTGATTCCGTACCGGTGGCACCCGGTCGAAGTGTGGGGTCGGTCCCGGTTCCCGTGCTCGAAGTACGTCCAGAAGTTGCCGCCTGGATCTCCGCCTCGGCGACCGGTCGCCGCATCTGCTCCGCTGCGGGGCCGTCGCGGACCCTCTGACGGCACTCCCGCCCCGGACTTCCGGGTCAGTGGGCGGGCGGTATCGCCGACGACGTCCGCGCGGACCGGGCTGTGTGCCCCCGTGGGGGATGTCTCCGAGACCCACATCTCCATGGCCTTCGCCCGTGGGTCAGCAGAAGCGTGGCAGGGACTGCAGGCGCTGCGGCTCCCGCCGTGGCCGGTGTCCGGCGGGAGCCGGCGCGCCGTCGTGGGCGCGGGCGACCAGGCCGTCCACCCTGCGTGCGTGGCTGCTGCGGCGGGGGTCCTGCGCCGAGGCCGAGATGGGCGATGGTACGCGCATATGTGCCGGTACGCATACGGATGACGGTCCACATCGGCCCGGGGATCGCCGGCCGGCGCGGACGATTCCGGTGCCGTGATCCGTGGGCGGGGCCCTCAGCGCGCCGGTTCCTCCCCGAACAGGTCCTCCTCCTCGGGGATCAGGTGCATCGCCGCCTCCTCGGCGGACGCCGCGGCACCGTCGATACCGACGTCCTGGGCGGTGAGGGTGGAGGGCACGTGCCCGTCGCCCTCCTGCGTGAGCCTGCCGGCGCGGTCGGTCCCCACCTCGGTGTCGTAGGGCTCCCCGTCGCCGTCCGCCAGATCGCCCGTCCCGTCGCCGACCGGGCCGGTCTCCTCGGGGATCTCCCTGGTCAGGCGGGTGTCGAGGGACTCGCCCGCGTGCTGTTCCGCAGCGGTGGTCCCCTCGTCGTCGACCGCCCAGGGCCGGTCCGGCGGGGAGTAGCCCTCGTCCAGGACGTCGGCGATCCCGGACGTGTCCAGGGTGTCCTCCAGGTCCAGCAGGTCATCGGGGTCGGAGGCCTCCGGCTCCTGCGGCTGGTAGACGTCGTCCCCCCGGTCGCTGTCGCTGTCGGTCATGGCGTACCCCTTCCTCCGGGTCCCCTGTAGGCAATTCCACTCCGGTCCGGCGAGGGGCGCAACGGAAGCCGCCTCCCCCTGTTGCTGACACCCCTTTAGATGACAATGAAAACGATTGTCGATAACGTGTGTGCGGTCGGGTCCGGAGACCTCCGCACGGGGGTGACCTCTGCCTGCCCGCAAGTCCAAAGGCACTGTGAAAAAGGGGAGTTCGTGGCTCATCTGTTGGTGGTCGAGAGCTGGGTCGGATCGATGAGCAGACTGCTGCCGAGGGCCTTGCGGGAGGGAGGGCATCACTTCACCTTCCTCACCCGCGACCTGCACCACTACCTCCGGTCCGCACCGGAGGGCACGGGGCATCCGCTGCTCACTGCACGTAATGTCGTCACCGCGCCCACCAACGAGGTGGACGCGCTGCTCGTGCAGGTCGAGCGGCTGCACGACGCCCTGCGGTTCGACGGAGTGGTCACGTCCTGTGACTACTACCTGCCCGCGGCCGCCCGGATCGCCGGCCGGCTCGGCCTGCCGGGACCCTCGCCCGAGGCCATGGAGAACGCCTGCCGCAAGGACGCCACCCGCCGCGTCCTCGCCGCCGCCGGCGTCCCCGGCCCCCAGTTCGCGGTCTGTGCCGACCGCCGGGAGGCCGAAGCGGCCGCCCGGGACCTCGGCTATCCCCTCGTGGTCAAGCCCGTGGACCTCTGTGCGGGCATGCTCGTACGCCGGGTCGACGGCCCGGAACAGCTGACCGAGGCCTGCGAGGCGCTGGCGGACTCCCCGTACAACGCGAGGGGGCAGCGGCGCGCTCCCCACATCCTGCTCGAGGAGTTGCTCCGCGGCCCCGAGGTCAGCGTCGAGACCGTGACCCGTGGCGGTGTCGCCCATGTCGTCGGCGTGACGGACAAGAGCATCGGCGGAGCCCCTGCCTTCGTCGAGACCGGCCACATGTTCCCGGCCGCCCTGTCCCCGGCCGACCTCGACGCCGCGACCGCCACCGCGGTGCGTGCGGGGGCGGCGCTCGGCCTCGACGATGTCGTCGCGCACACCGAGATCAAGCTGACGGCCGAGGGCCCCCGCGTCGTGGAGGTCAATCCCCGCCCCGCGGGCAACCGCATCACCGAACTGGTCCGCCACGTCACCGGCATCGATCTCGCCGCAGCCTGCATCGACGTCGCGCTGGGCCGCGAGCCCGACCTCCGGCGGCGTGACACCGGGCTGCGCAGCGCGGCCATCGGGTTCCTCGTCCCCGACGGTACGGGCACGCTCACGTCCGTCGAGGGCGCCGACGGGCTGCGGGACGCCGACGGTGTCCTGGAGGTCCAGCTCGCCGAGGCGGGGCGCACGGTGGAGGCCCCCGACAGCAACAACGCGTACCTCGGCCACCTCATGGCGGGTGACGCGGACGGGCTCGGCGCCAGGGACCGCGTCGCGTCGCTGCTCGCCGGAGTGCGGCCGCTGGTGGTGCGCTCATGACGACGGCCCCGCGCACCCGCGCCTCCTTCGACGGCCTCCTCGGGCAGGCCCTCCACGGCGAGCTCGGCCCGGACCCCCGGGCCTGCCGGATCTCCGTGGCCTTCACGACGGTCCAGGCCGCACGGCACGACGGACGGCGGAGCGGATACCGCAACGAGGTCCTCAGCCTCCGCCTCGGCCACGCCGTGGGTTCGTGCTCGGTGGAACCGGGCTCGCTCCCCGGCAGCACCGTCGAGGACTGTGCCGGGTCGGACGTGGCCACGCTCCTCGCCCACCCGCTGCTGCCGGTCCGTGTCGCCGCTCTGGACGCCTACCTCATGGACGTGTCCCCGCACACCCCGTCCCGAGGGGCGCAGCCGGTGCACATCCCCGCCGGGAGCTCCCTCGAGCGGTCGCAGGCACGGGCCTCGGCGGTCGCCGACCTGCTGGACGTGGGACCCGGCGGGACCGTCCTGGTCGTCGGCGTCGTCAACTCCCTGCTCGCCGAGCTGCGTTCACGCTCCCTCACGGCCATCCCCTGCGATCTCAAGGGCGGCACCACCGAGTGGGGGGAGTCCATCCGTACGGACGCCCTCGGCGAGGTCGGTGCCTGCGACGCGGTGCTGGCCTCCGGGATGACCCTCGGGAACGGAACCTTCGAGCTGCTGCGCCGGAGCGCCCTGGACCACGGGAAGCCGCTGGTCATGTTCGCCCAGACCGGCAGTGCGGTCCTGCCCCGCTTCCTGGGCGCCGGAGTGGCCGCGGTCTGCGCGGAGCCGTACCCGTTCTTCTGGCTCGACGGCGGGCCCGGCACCGTCCACCGCTACCGCGCGGCCGAGTCCGGCACCGCCCCCCGTGCGGCCGGGGGCGGAGCCGGCGCCGTCCACGGCAGCCGTGCAGCCGACGGAGGTGTCTCGTGATCACGACGTCGCCACCCGTCCTCGCACCCAACCGCGAGCTCCTCACCCTCCTGGGCCGTACCCCGCTGGCCAGGATCACCGCCGGACTTCCCCTGCCCCACCCCGGTTTCTGGGCCAAGCTGGAAGGCCAGGGCGTCGGCGGAATGAAGGCGCGAGCAGCCGTCTCCATGCTCCTGGGTGCCGAGGAGCGGGGCGAACTGCTGCCCGGTGCACCGGTGGTGGAGTCGACCTCCGGCACCCTCGGCATAGGTCTCGCCTTCGCCGGACAGGCCCTCGGGCATCCCGTCGTGCTGGTCGGCGACAATGAACTGGAGCCCTCCATGAGGCAGTTGCTCCGTTCCTACGGTGCGCGCCTCGAGCTCGTGGACCGACCCGCCGCGCGCGGCGGGTGGCAGGGGGCGCGGCTGGAACGGCTCCACGACCTGCTCGCCCGGATCCCCGGATCCTACTGGCCCGACCAGTACAACAACCCCGACAACACGACGGGTTACGCCTCACTCGCGGCCGAGCTGGCCACCCAGCTCGACCGTCTGGACATCCTCGTCTGCAGCGTCGGCACCGGGGGACACAGTGCCGGGATCGCCGGGCCGCTGCGCAGGCGCTGGCCCGGCCTGCGCCTCATCGCCGTCGACTCCGCCGGATCCACCATCTTCGGACAGCCCGCCTCGCCCCGGCTGATGCGAGGACTGGGCAGCAGCATCCACCCGCGGAACGTGGCCTACGACGCCTTCGACGAGGTCCACTGGATCGGACCGGCCGAAGCCGCCGACGCCTGCCGGCGCCTGGCCCGGGCCAACTTCGTCAGCGGCGGCTGGAGCACCGGCGCCGTCGCCAGGGTCGCAGCCTGGGCCGCCCGCACCCACCCCGGGGCAGCCGTGGCCACCGTCTTCCCCGACGGGCCCCACCGCTATCTCGGCTCCGTCTACGACGACGACTTCACGACCGCCCACCACGTGGACCCCGGCCTCGCGGCACGTCACCCCGTCGACGTCCCCCACCCGCGTGCCCCGCACGCCGGGGGCTGGGCCAGGTGCACCACCGTCACCGACCCGCTGGCGGACAGCCCGGAGAGGCAGCCGTGAGACTCACCCAGCACACCGTGCGACTCCTGCTCGCCGAGCCGTTGCGCATCTCGCGATCGGTCATGACAGCCCGCGACGCGGTGGTCCTCAGTGTGGAACACGAGGGACTCACCGGTCATGGAGAGGCCGTCAGCAGCGTGTTCCAGAAGCTCGACACCCCCACCCTCCAACTCCTCGCCGTCCGGGCGGGGGAGCGGCTCGCCCGCTTCTCCGCACCGGAGACCGCCCTGCACGCCCTGCGCGTCGGCGAACTCACCGTGCCCGGCACCCCGGCCGCGGTGACCGCCGCGGTGGAGGCCGCGCTCCTCGACCTCGTCGGCAAGCGCACGGCCACCGCCGTCCACCGCTTCCTCGGATCCCGCGTGGCGCCGAGGAGCGCCACCGCCCGCACCATCTCGCTCATCTCCCCCGGCAGGGCGGCGGTGCAGGCCCGTGAGCTGGCCGAGGCGGGGTTCTCCGTCATCAAGATCAAGGCGGGGGAGCGGGACCACGACGCCGACCTGGACCGGGTCCGTGCCGTACGCGCCGCCGCCCCGTCCGCCCGTCTCCTCCTCGACCCCAACGGCGCCTGGTCCGCCGGACAGGCCCGCACGCTCCTGCCCCTGTTCGCCGAACTCGGTGTCGAGGCCGTGGAGCAGCCCCTGGCCCCGGGAGACCCGGAGGCCCTGGCACGGCTCGCCGCACGCTCACCCCTTCCCGTCATCGCGGACGAGGACGCCGTCACGCACGAGGACGCCCGGCGGCTCGCCGGACGCGTCCACGGGATCAACGTCAAACTCGCCAAATGCGGCGGCGTCCACGCCGCCCTGCGCATCGCCGCCCTGATCAAAGGAAGTGGCACGGACCTGATGCTCGGCTGCCTGACCGCCAGCACTCTCGGCATCGCCCCCGCGGTCCACATCGCCGACCGCGCCCGCTGGACCGATCTCGACGGGCATCTCCTGCTCGCGCACGATCCCTGGACCGGCATCGGGGGCGACGACGGTTTCGTCACGGCCACCGGCCGGCCGGGACTCGGCGTACGGCCCCGGACCGAAGCAGGGGTTCCCGCCGGAGTCGACAACGGCTCCGGAGCGGACGCGTGCGCGGGGGCGGACGACGGCTCCGGGGCGGTCACCCGCTCCGGAGCCGACAGCAGAGCCGGTGCCGGAAGCGGCACCCCTGCGGACGCCCGAGCCGCGGTCCGGAGCGCCGCGTCATGAGGACCTGGCGTGAGATCCGCGGTTTCCCCCTCCCCATACGACTGCTGATGGTCAATCAGCTGGGGGTCAACACCGGCTTCTATCTGCTCATCCCCTATCTCGCCACCCACCTCGGAGACGACCTCGGCATGTCGGCGGCCGTCGTCGGGGTCGTCCTCGGCGTACGCAACCTGAGCCAGCAGGGCCTCTTCCTCCTCGGCGGATCCGCCGCCGACCGGCTCGGCGCCCGAGGGGTCATCATCACCGGCTGTGCGATACGCACCCTGGGCTTCGCCCTCTTCGCGCTCGGCGACGGACTTCCCGTGCTCCTCGCCGCCTCCGTCCTCAGCGGAGTGGCCGGCGCCCTGTTCAATCCTGCCGTCCGCGCGTATCTCGCCCAGGAGGCGGGGGAGCGCAGGGCCGAGGCGTTCGCCCTCTTCAACGTCTTCGCGACCACCGGCGCCCTCGTCGGGCCTGTCCTGGGCAGCGCCCTGCTGCTCGTCGATTTCCGGGCCTCCGCGCTCACCGCCGCCGGGATCTTCGCCCTCCTCACCGTCGCCCAGGCCCTGGTCCTTCCCGCGCGGACGGTGCCGCAGGTGACGGGCGGCGTCACAGCCGACTGGCGCGAAGCCCTCGGGAACCGTGCGTTCCTCGCCTTCGCCCTGGCCATGGTCGGCATGTTCACCCTGGAGAACCAGCTCTACCTGCTGCTGCCGGCCGGCGCCCGGCAGGCAACCGGCTGGGACGGCGCAGCAGGGCTCGTCCTCCTCGTCGGGACGATCACGGGCGTCGCCTTCCAGCTGCGCATCACCCGCGCGCTGAAGGAGCGGGGCAGCAGAGGCCGGTGGATCGCCGCCGGGCTGGTGCTGATGGGACTGGGTTTCGTCCCGCCGATGCTCGTCGCGGGCTCGGACCCGCCCCCGGACGGAGCCCTGGACGCCGGCCTGCGCGCCCTGCCCGTCCTGACCGGAGCCCTCCTGCTCCACCTGGGCGTGATGACGGCACAGCCCTTCGTCATGGAGATGATTCCCGGCTTCGGGAGGCAGGCGTTGACGGGCACGTACTTCGGTGTCTTCTACGCGGTCTCCGGTGTCGCGGCGGCCCTCGGCAACGCGGCTGTCGGCCTGGCCATGGACACGGCCCGGCCCGGCGGACCGGCCGCTCTGCTGCCCTGGTCATGCTGTGCGGCCGCCGGGCTCGCCTCGGCGGCGGGCGTGACCTGGCTGCACCGCATCGGCACCCTGCCCCGGACACGGCCCGCCTCCGTGGAGGTGACGGTGTGACGCACCGGACGGGCAACCTGCTCACCGACCGCCCGGAGCTCTACGAGGCCAGGTTCCCCGACCCCCTGCGCCTTGCCGGGCGCTGGGCGGAACACCTCCTGCGACGGTACGGCGCCGGACCGCAGGTCCTGGACCTCGGCTGCGGTACGGGGCGCGACGCCGCCCGGCTCCAGGCCGCCGGACGGCGCGTCACGGCCGCCGACCTGTCCGGCACCATGCTCGCCCACGCCCGGGCGCACCACCCGGGACCGGCGTACGTACAGGCCGATCTCAGCCGGTTCGATCTCGGCCGGGACGCCTTCGACGCGGTGGTGTGCCTGGACAGCTCGCTGCTGTACTGCCACACGAACGAGCAGCTCGACGGATTCCTGAGTTCCGTCAGCCGCACCCTCGTACCCGGCGGCCTGCTGGTCGCGGAGATGCGCAACGGCGCGTACTTCCTCGGCCGGGACGAGCCACCCGCCGCCCCCTCCCACTCCCGCTTCACCTGGCACGGCACCACGTACCGCTCGGCCACCGTCCTGCGCGTCGACCGTGCCGCGCAGCTCCTGCGGCGCACCCGCGTCTGGACGGCCGACGACGGCAGCGCTCCCGTCGAGGAGCAGTCGGCGTGGCGACTGCTCCTGCCCCAGGAACTGCGCCACTTCCTCACCGTCCACGGCTTCGACGTCCTCGCCCTGTACGACGGCCCCGGGCCACGTACCGAACCCGCCTGGCGGCCGGGCGACGAGCCGGGGCGTCACGCCGCGGACGGCGACCGGCTGCACCTGGTCGCCCGGAGTTCCCCCAAGACGTCCGCCGGAACGCCCCTCGGGGAGTGGGCCTGAGGTCCGCCGGAGGCACAGTCGCCCGGCTCCGCCGGAGAGAGCGTCAGGAAGCCGGCCGGGACCACTCGCCGGCCGTTCAGCACCCATGGCAAACAGGAGACCACCCATGACCTCATCGGCCTCACTGTCGACACCGATACCGGCACGCGCATCGGTATCGCCCGGCAGGGAAGAACGCTTCCCCGGCCTGCGCAGGCGCGGCTTCCTCGCCGCGGCCGGGGGAGCGGCCGGCCTCGGCGCCCTCGCTCTCGCCGGATGCTCAGGGCCCTCCTCCACCGGCACCGCCACGGCCAAGGGGGACGGCACCCCCCGGCGCGGTGGACGGCTGCGCGCCGCCTTCGCCGGAGGCGGCGCGAGCGAGACCCTCGACCCGCACCTGGGAAACCTCTTCGTGGACGCCGCCCGGAGCAAGGCGCTCTTCGACAAGCTCGCCGACTACGGCGCCGACCTGGCAGCGGTGCCACGCCTCGCCGAGGCGTGGGAGCCGAACGCCCGCCTCGACCGCTGGAAGGTTACCCTGAGGCAGGCGGAGTTCCACGACGGGAAGCCCGTGACCGCCGACGACGTCCTGTACAGCTACCGCCGCATCGCCGACCCCGGCAAGGCCTACCGCGCGCGGGCGTCCCTGGAACCCATCGACCTGAAGGCGAGCCGTGCCACGGGCCGGCGGAGCATCGAGTTCGTGCTCGAGCGGCCGACGGCCGAATTCCCCAACGTGATGGCCGCCTTCGGCACCTCCATCGTCCAGGACGGCACCACCCGCTTCGACCACGCGCCCGTCGGCTCCGGCCCCTTCCGCCTCGTCTCCTTCACACCCGGGCGCTCCACCGTGCTCCGGCGCAACGACACCCACTGGGACGGCGCCCCCCACCTGGACGAGCTCGAATTCGTCGTAGCCAACGAGGAGTCCGCCCGTGTCAACGCCCTCCTCGGCGGCCAGATCGAGTACGCCCACGAGCTCACTCCCGCCACCGGACGCGCCCATGAGAAGGGAGGAGCCGTCGACATCGTCCGGCTGCGCAACAGCGCCATGCAGGCCTTCGCCATGAAGACCGACCGCCCGCCCTTCGACGACCCCCGGGTCCGTGAGGCGTTCTTCCTCGTCGCCGACCGCCAGGAACTGGTGGACGGTGCCCTGTCCGGTGCGGGTGAGACGGGCAACGACCTCTTCGGGAAGGGGTACGAGTACTACGCGGACGAACTCCCGCAGCGCGCACAGGACCTCGGCCGTGCCCGGCACCTCCTCCGGAAGGCAGGCGCGGACGACCTGAAGGTCACCCTCGACACCTCGTCCGTCGCCGCGGGCTTCACCGAGGCGGCCGGGATCTTCCGCGACCAGGCAGCACGCGCCGGAGTCACCGTCGACGTACGGATGGGCAGCAAGGACTCCTACTGGAAGGACGTCCTCGACTCCGGCACACTGTGCTGCTACCGGTCCGGCGCCATGCCCATCGAGTCCCACATCTCCCAGCGCCTGCTCACCGACTCCACCACCAACGCCACCCGTTGGCGGGACAAGGCCTTCGACGCGCTGTACCACCAGGCCCAGTCCACCGAGGACCGGACGGCGCGGGCCGCTCTCTACGGGCGGATGCAGCGGCAGTTGCACGCCGAGGGCGGCTTCCTCGTCTGGGGTTTCGGCGACTGGATCCTCGGCACCGCACGCGCCGTGCGGGGTGTGGCCCGCGAGGCCCCCGCCAACACCCTGGACTGGGCGCGCTTCGACAAGGTCTGGCTGGCGTGAAAGGACTGCGTTCCTGGTTCGCCCGGCGGCTGCTTCTCGGTGCCGTGCAGACCGCGGCCGTCGTGCTGCTGGTCTTCGCGCTCACCGAGGCGCTGCCCGGCGACGCGGCCGTCGCCTTCGCCGGTGACCAGCCCGACCCGCAGCGTGTCGCGGCCGTCCGTGAGGCGATGGGCCTCGACAGACCCGCCCACGAGCGGCTGGCCGAGTGGGCCGGGGGACTGCTCCACGGTGACCTCGGCACCTCGCTCACCTCGGGCCGGCCCGTGGCCGGCTACCTGGCCGACGGCTTCGGCCCCACCCTGCTCCTCGCCGGGCTCACCGTACTGCTCCTCGTCCCCGCGGGAGTGGGGCTGGGCGTCCTCGCCGCCCGCCACGAGGGGCGGTTCACCGACCGGCTGATCAGCTCGGCGACCCTCGGTGTCTACGCCGTACCCGAATTCGCCCTCGGTGTCCTGCTGGTGAGCGTCTTCGCCCTCCGGCTGGGCTGGCTCCCGCCGACCGCAGTCGGCCACGGCACCGGTCTGCTCGCCCGTCCCGCCGTGCTCGTCCTGCCCGTCCTTGTCCTGCTCGCCCGGCCCGTCTGTTCACTGGCCCGGCTGGTCAGGGCCGGCATGATCGAGGCCCTCGCCGCGCCCTGCACCGTGCATGCCGGGCGATACGGGATCCCGGGCGCCCGCATCCGCTACGGGCACGCCCTGCCCAACGCCCTCGCACCAGCCACCCAGCAGCTCGCCCGCACCGTCGACTGGCTGCTGTGCGGCGTCATCGTCGTGGAGGCCCTCTACGTGATCCCCGGACTCGGCACCGTCCTCATGAACGCGGTGGCCGACCGGGACATCCCCGTCGTGCAGGGGCTCGCGGTCGTCTTCGGACTCGCCACCGTCATGGTCAACCTCTGCGCCGACCTCGTGACCCACCGGCTCGCACCGCGCTCGGCGGTGGCGGCGTGAAGCGGCTCCGCCGGTACGTCCCGGGAGCGGTCCTCGTCGCGCTTCCGCTCGGTCTGGCCCTCGCCGGACCGCTCCTCGCGGGGGAGCCCTCCGCCCGCGCCGCGTCCTTCACCCTCGGCGGCGGGCATCTGCTCGGCACCGACTTCGTGGGCCGGGACGTCGTACGGCAGGTGCTGCTCGGCGGACGGCCCGTGGTACTCGTCGCGCTGGCGGCCACGGCACTCGCGTACCTCGTGGCCCTGCCGCTCGGACTGATCAGCGCGCTCACCCACCGGAGGTGGCTGGAGGAGGTCCTCATGCGCCCTCCGGACGTGCTGCTGGCCGTGCCCTCGCTGCTCATGATCCTTCTGGTCGCCGCCGCGGTCCCGCCCGGGGCGGCCGGCCTCGCACTCCTGGTGGCCCTCGTCTCCGTCCCGGACGCCGCCCGGATCGTCCGCGCGGCAGCGGCCGAAGCGGCATCCCGCCCCGCCGTGGAGGCGCTGCGCATGCAGGGCGAGAGCTGGTGGCGCCTCGCCGTCGGATACGTCGGCAGGTCCATCCTGCGCACCCTGGCCGCCGACGCGGGGACCCGGCTGACCGGGGCGGTCTACCTGGTCGCCACCGCCGCCTTCCTCGGCATCGGGGTCGCCCCGGACGCCTCCGACTGGGCCGTGATGGTGGACCGCAACCGCAGCGGACTGCTCATCCAGCCCTGGGCGGTCGTCGTGCCCGCCCTCCTCGTCGTCGCCCTCACCACGGGCGGCAACCTGCTCGTCGACGCCGCGACGGACAGCCGCACCCCGCCCCGGAGAGGCCGCCGCCCATGAAGGAGAACCCCGTGATCGCCTCCCTCACGGCGCTGACCGTCGAGGTCGACGGACGGACGCTCGTCGACCGGGTCCGGCTGCGGATCCGGGCCGGCACCGTCACCGCCCTCGTCGGACCGTCCGGCAGCGGGAAGACCACGACCGGCCTCGCCCTGCTCGGCGAATTCCCCCCGGGCGCACGGGTGACGGGCGAAGTGGCTGTGCACGGAACCCGGATCGGCTACATCCCCCAGCACCCCGCCGCCGTCCTCAACCCGGCACGCCGGGCGGGGGCCCTCCTGCGCGACATCGCCCGCGGGCAGGTGCGGGACCTGCCCCGCTCGCGGCGCGCGGCAGCCGTACGCGAGCGTGTCGCCCGCGCCCTCGCCGACGCCGGGCTCGACTCCGCCGACCAGGTGCTGCGCCGCTACCCGCACCAGCTGTCCGGCGGTCAGCAGCAGCGCGTCGTGCTGGCGCAGGCGCTCCTCCTCGGCGCCCGCGTGGTCGTCGCCGACGAGCCCACCACCGGGCAGGACGCCCTGACCAAGCGCCGTGTCACCGGTCGGCTCAAGGACCTGGCGGGGCGGGGCATCGCCGTGCTGCTGCTCAGCCACGACCTCGACGTCGTACGCGAACTGGCGGACGAGGTCCTGGTGCTCCGTGCCGGCCGGGTGGTGGAACAAGGACCGTCCCACCAGGTCCTGGGCACCCCCGTGCACCCATGGACCAGAGAACTCCTCGCCGGACCGCGGACCCTGCCGTACGCGGACCCCGGACGCGTCGGCACGGAGGTGCTGACGGTGCACGCACTCACCGCCCGGCACCGTACGGGAGGCACCCGCATCCCGGTGCTGGACGTCACGAGCCTCGCGCTCCGCCGCGGCGAATGTCTCGCCGTCGTCGGACGCTCGGGCAGCGGCAAGACCACGCTCGGGCGCTGTCTCGCCGGCCTCCACCGCGATCACACGGGCCAGGTCCTCCTCGACGGCACCGCCCTCCCGCGCAGCCTGCGGGACCGGAGCCGGGAGCAACTCGCCGCCGTACAGTACGTCTTCCAGGACGCGCGGGCCGCCTTCGACGAACACCGTCCGGTCCTCGACCAGGTGGCCCGCACAGCGGTACGCCTCCACGGCACCCCGCATAGGGAGGCGACGGCGGAGGCCCGGCGGGTGCTGACGGACCTCGGACTCGACGCCGGCCTCGTCCGCAGGCTCCCCGGCCGGCTGTCCGGCGGCGAACTCCAGCGCGCGGCCCTCGCGAGAGCGCTCCTCGCGCGGCCCCGGGTGCTGGTCTGCGACGAGATCACCTCGGGGCTGGACCCCGTGACCCGCCGCTCGCTGCTGGACCTGCTCGCCGCACTCGTACGCAGCGAGGACGGTCCGGCCGTCGTGCTGATCACGCACGACCTGGACACCGCGGCGCCGGCCACCCGTGTGGCCGTGCTGGACGGCGGAGAGGTGGTCGAGGAGGGTCCCGTGGAACAGATCCTGACCGCTCCCCGGCACCCGTTCACACGGGCACTGCTCGAAGCGGCGGGCAGGTGGGGAGCGGCGGTACGCCCGTGAAGCGGAATCCGCACCGTCCGTCCGGCCGTACACTCGCCGCATGGGCCGCATCGATGTCATGGGGAACTGCCTGCACCAGGCCGCCCCTGGTGTGTCCGCGAGCTGCCGCACCGCCCTGCACGGCCACGGCTAGCTGCCTCACCCCCTGTACGGGCCTGGCCGGCGACCGCCGCTTCCCTGGCCGGCATCTCGTCCCGCTTCCCCACCGGGGCACGGTCGCCCCGCTTTCCGCCCCGTACGACGCACGCGCTCCACTTCACCACCGCTGCTTCGGCGTACCGCCGTCGCGGCGTTCCGGCGACGGCCGCACCACGGCCCGAGCCACCCTCGAAGGGACCACCTTGAAGCTGAGCGAGCTGCTGGCCGGACAGAACCACCACATCCTCCGGGGCGACCCCGAGAAGACCCGCATCACCGCCGGAGCGGTCCTCGACACGGACCGGGTGGCGCCGGGATCGCTGTTCGTCGCGGCTCCGGGCCACGCCGAGGGAGGCCCCGGCGCGGTCGCCCCCGCACTCGCCAGGGGCGCGGCGGCGGTCGTCGTCGAGGACGGATGTGAGCTGCCCCCTGCGACGGGGGACGCCTGCGTCGTCCGGGTGGCGGACGCCCGTTCCGCGGCCGCCGTCCTCGCCTCCCGCTGGTTCGGCGAACCGGGGCGGGCGATGGACGTGGTGGCGGTCACCGGCACCAACGGGAAGACCTCCGTCTCCTGCATGGTGGAGTCGGTACTGAGGATCTCGGAAGGCGCGCGTGCCGGGGTCATCGGCACGGCCGGGAGCCGCATCGGCGGCACACCGATTCCGATGCCGAGGTCGGTGCTGTCCACCCCCGAGTCGCCCGACCTCCAGTACCTGCTGGGGCACATGCGTGACCGGGAGGTGGGGACGGTGGTGCTGGAGGCCACGTCGATGGGGTTGCTCACCCACCGCGTCGACCGCACCTTCGTCGACGTGGGGGTCTTCACCAACCTCAGCCAGGACCACCTGGACGACCACGGCACGATGGAGAACTACCGGGACGCCAAGCTCCGCCTCTTCCAAGGGCTGTGCCGGCACGCCGTCGTCAACGCCGACGATCCGGTGGGGGCGCGTATCCGGACGATGATGCCGGGCGAGGTGACCACGTACGCCCTCGATGCCGAGGCCGACTACCGGGCCACCGATCTCACCGTGGACGCCTCGGGGACGCGCTTCACGCTGCACCACGGCGGCCACAAGTATCCGGCCGCGGTGCCGTCGCCCGGCGCCTTCTCGGTTCTGAACGCGCTGGCCGCGGTGGCGGCCTGTCACACTCTGGGGCACGACCTGGCCGGCCTGGTCTCCGCACTCGAACGGATGCCGCAGATCCCGGGTCGCTTCGAACGTGTGACGACGCCCGGGGGCACCTCGGTGATCGTGGACTACGCGCACTCCCCGGACTCGCTGGACAAGGTGCTGACCACCCTTCGCGGCTTCGCACGCGCCCGGGTCGTCACCGTCTTCGGCTGCGGCGGGGACCGGGACACGACGAAGCGCGCCGAGATGGGGACCATCGCCGGGACGCACTCCGATCTGTGCGTCCTCACCTCGGACAACCCGCGCCACGAGGACCCCGAGGCGATCCTGGACCAGATCGCCCCGGGCATCGAGGCGACGGGCACACCCTACGAACGCTGCGCCGACCGCCGGACGGCCATCGCGTTCGCCCTGGCGGCGGCCGGCCCGGAGGACATCGTCCTGATCGCGGGCAAGGGGAGCGAACCCCATCAGATCGTCGGTGACACGCTGCTTCCCTTCAGCGACATGGACACCGTCCGGGAACTGAGCGAGGTCCCGGCGGCTCGGAGTCAGGCCACCCTGCGGTAGGTCAGGTCGAAGTCGTGCTCCCATCCGCCGCCGTCGGACCCGGTCTTCCAGGCACCCGTGATCGTGTTCCCGTCCTCGCTGAACGTGCCGGTGAAACGCTGGCGGAAGTCCAGGGGTGTGAAGTCGGGCGACTCCCGGGTGAGCGTCCACACCCCGCCCTCGAAGTCCATCGCGTACAGGCGGGCCACGCCGCGTGAGTCGAAGTAGTGCTGTGTGTACGCACCGGTGGCGGGGTCCGCCCGAATGACCATCAGGCCGTCCGGCGCCTCGGGGACCGGGATCTCCGAGCGCTGCAGCAGGAACTGGCCGTCCAGGGCCCATGTGAACCAGGTGCGCGCCGCCGGTACGTCCCCCGGTACACCGGCATGCTGTTTCCCGGGGAATCGAGGTTCGAGCGACCACTCACCGACGAAGACCTCAAGGCGTGCCAGCAGGGCCTGCCTGTCAACGGCCATGACGACCACTCCTCCGCACTCCGACGCCGGTCCCCCCGGTCACCCGTACGCACACGACCCGTGCCCCGCCCGCCGGGGCGGTGGTCACTCCGGCCACGGCGAATCGAGAACGGTCCGCACGAAGTCCCCGCGCTCGAACCCGGGCACGTAGTGCTGGAGCACGTCCGCCTTGACGTTGCCGAAGGTCGTCCCCGGCTTCGGGCGGACGCCTTCGGTGAAGGCCGCGAGGATCCGCCGCTTGAAGTCCGGCCGCGGATGCAGCGCGACGATCTCGGCCCGGTCGGCGTCCGAGACGTCGTCGTAGCCGATACCGAGGACGTCGTACTCCACCCCCGCGGTCACCAGCGCCACCTCGGGTTCCATGAAGGCGGGGATGCCCGGCGTGGTGTGCAGGGCGATGGCCGTCCACACCCGCCGCACGCTGTCCTCGGGCACGCCGCGGGCCTGCAGGAAGCGGCGGGCCTCGTCAGCGCTGTCCACCTCGAAGCGGCGGCCGCTCGCGTGGAACCGCTCGCCGAGCCCCAGGTCGTGGAACATGGCACCGATGTACAGAAGTTCCGGATCGAAGGACAGATCACGCCGGCGGCCCTGGAGCGCACCGAAGAGGTGGACCCGGCGGGAATGGTGGTAGACGAGGTCGGAGGTGGTGTCGCGGACGAGTTCGGTCGCCTCCTCCGCGAGCCTCGTGTCCGGCACCTGTACGCCGGCTGCCTGGGACGGGCCGGTTGTCATCGTGTCACCGGGCTTCCTGTTGCGATCGGTCGGGACGGGCACCTCCAGCATCGGCGCTCCGGGGCGGAGGCCCGGGCCGACAGGCCGTGGACCGCCCGACTGATTCACATCGCGGACGCGTGGATCGGCGCCGTTCAGGTGTTGGCCCCGGCCTCCCCACCGGTGCGAGGCTGACCACAGGGCCCCGGCAGGGGGCGGATCCGGGGGAGTGGGAATGAGCGTGTTCACGACGCGGGCCGGAGCGGTCACGGGGCGACCGGTCCCGCGGGATCCGGCAGTGACCGTGCTCCGCGGAATCCCGTACGCCGCACCGCCGTTCGGAGCGAACCGCTTCCGGAGCCCCCGGCCTGCCGCGCCCTGGGACGGAGTCCGGGACTGTGCCGTCCACGGCCCCGTCGCACCGCAGTCGGCCGAGCTGCCCGGATCGCCGGTCTGGTCCCCGGGGGACGAGGACATCCTCAGCCTGAACATCTGGACCCCGGGCGGGCACGGGGACGCCCTCCCCGTCCTGGTCTGGATCCACGGGGGCGCCTACCTCTTCGGCTCCTCCGCCCAGCCGGACTTCGACGGCACGGCGCTGGCCCGTCTCGGCCTCGTGGTCGTCACGCTCAACTACCGGCTGGGATTCGAGGGGTTCGGACACGTGCCGCCCGGCGCCGACGGGGAACCCTGCCCCGACAACCGAGGTCTGCTCGACCAGATCGCAGCCCTTCGATGGGTGCGGGAGGACATCGCCGCCTTCGGAGGCGACCCGGGCCGGGTCACGGTGGCCGGACAGTCCTCCGGAGCGACCTCCGTCGCCTGCCTGATGGCGATGGAGGGTGCGCGTGGCCTGTTCCGGCGTGCCGTCGTGCACAGCGCGGTGAACGCCTGCGCCACTCCGGAGTCCGCGGCCCGCACCACGGCGGAGGTGGCCGTGGCGGCCGGTGTTCCCGCCACGTACGACGGACTGGTCTCGGCCTCCCCGAAGATGCTCGTCGACGCCTCGGACCAGGTGGCCGAGCGCTACCGGAGCGACCCCGGATCGGGGCCGCGCCACTACGATCCGGCCATCTACGGACCTGTTGCGGGCGTGGCCGGGCTTCCCCTCGACCCCCTCACGGCCCTCGCCGCGGGGGCCGGACGCGCGGTGGACCTGCTGGTCTGCCACACCAGCGAGGAGTACTGGCTCCTCGATGCCGTGGGCAGCTGCGCGAAGGTCACCACCGAAGAGCGGATCGCCGCCTTCGCCTCCGACCACCGGCTCCCGGAATCCCTGCTGCACGCCTACCGGGCGCTGATGCCGGAGGCCTCCGTGAACGAGCTCTACCTGGCCGTGTACGGGGACATGCTGTTCGGCGAGTACAGCAGCAGGCTCGCGGAGTACCACGCGCGGGCAGGGGGCAGGGCCCACCTCTCCCGCTTCGTCCGGCAGCGCGACGGCCGGGGGGAGCAGGTCAGGGCCTGGCACTGCGCGGACATCCCGTTCGCCTTCGGCAACGTGGACGAGGAGAGCGTGCACTTCCTCATGGGAGGCCCTCCGGGCGCCGCGGACCGCGCTCTCGCGGGGCGGATGACGCAGGCCTGGGCGGACTTCGCCGCCACCGGCGACCCGGGCTGGCCCCGGCTCGCGTCCGGTGATCCGGGCGCGCCGCCCCGGCCCGCGGCCGGCGACGCCGTACGTATCTGGGACACGTGTCCCGAGGGGACGCACGGACGATGGGACGCCTTCCGGTCGCCCTGGCGGGACGCCGGACTCCCGCTGCTCGCGCCCTGATCACCCGGGGGACGGCGTGAACCAGCCCTGAGGTGTCGTTGGCATGGACCTGCCTGTCGAACTGGACTACAGTCCGGAGCGGCACTTCTGAGAGCGCTCTCAGACGGCTCTCGGATGCTTCCTGTTCCACCCCCACGATGCTGGAACAACAGAAGGGGCACTCCCTTGAGACACACGACGATGGTGCGGACGGGTCTCTCCGCACTGCTCATGATGGGTACCTGGGCGGCCGTCGGCCCGATCCAGGCCTCCGCGGCGGACTCCCCCTCCTCCGCCGAGCCCCAGGCCTCCGCCGGGATCATCACCGCCATGCAGCGTGACCTCGGACTGACGAAGAGTCAGGCGACGACGCGTCTCGCCGCCGAGAAGGCGGCGACCTCCCTGGAGGGGAAGGCGAGCGGGGCGGCCGGAGCCGCATACGGCGGCTCCTGGTTCGACGCGCAGAGCGGCCGGCTCACGGTCGCCGTCACGGACGCCGCCAAGGCCGGTGACGTCCGGGCGACCGGCGCCCGGGTCCAGGTGGTGGACCACACCGCACGGGAACTCGACGCCACGAAGAAGCGACTGGACGCACTCTCCGCGCCGAGCGGCGTCAGCAGCTGGCACGTCGACCCCCGGGCGAACAGCGTCGTCGTGAACGTCGTCGCCTCCGAGCAGGGTGACAACGATGTCCGTGCCTTCGTCGCGAAGGCGCGCAAGACGGGCCCCGTGACGGTGAAGCAGACGGCGGAGGCCCCGCAGACCTTCGCCGCGGGGACGGTCGGCGGAGACCCGTACTACACCGGCAACGTCCGCTGTTCCATAGGCTTCTCGGTGCACGGCGGCTTCGTCACGGCCGGCCACTGCGGCCAGGCCGGCGGAGCGGTCCGGGGCTGGGACGGCTCGGCCATCGGATCCTTCCAGGGCTCGTCCTTCCCGGACAACGACTACGCCTGGGTGAGCGTCGGCAGCGGTTGGTGGACCGTCCCGGTGGTCCTGGGCTGGGGCACCGTCTCCGACCAGCTGGTCCGCGGCTCCAACGAGGCCCCGATCGGCGCCTCGATCTGCCGCTCCGGCTCCACCACCCACTGGCACTGCGGCAACGTGCTCGCCAAGAACGAGACCGTGAACTACAGCCAGGGCGCCGTCCGCCAGATGACCAAGACCAGCGTGTGCGCCGAACCGGGCGACTCCGGCGGCTCGTTCATCAGCGGGGACCAGGCGCAGGGAGTCACCTCCGGCGGCTGGGGCAACTGCAGCAGCGGCGGTGAGACCTGGCACCAGCCCATCAACGAGATCCTCAACCGCTACGGGCTGACGCTCCACACGGCCTGACGCGACGTACGGGTCCCCGCCGGGTCCTGGTGGCCCGGCGGGTGAGCGACCGGTCTGCCGCGGCAGCAGGGTGGCCCCCTGCCGCGGCAGACCTCGGCCGCCGCGGCCTCCGTCCCTGCGGGCGGGACAGCCGGGTGCCGTCCTGGCCGGTCGTGCCGGCCTCGGGTGCCCCCGGTATGCCTGTCTCGTCGCCGGGGGCTGGCGGCCGTTCGCGCGGCCGCGGTGCCATGTGCCCGATGAGGGGCCGCGGTACCCGTCAGGTTCCGGGGAGGCGTGTGTTCGCGGAGGCGTGGCCTGCCGTGCCGGTGTGCGAGGGGTTGGGACGGGGTGCCGGAACGTCCCGGTCGACCGCTTATGCGGGGGAGCGAGAAGGGTGTGTGCCGGGTCCGGCTCTCCGGGAGCGAGCCCACGAGCATGGTCGTGGGCAGTCGGGCAGTCGGGCAGTCGGGCAGTCGGGCGGACGAGGGGACGTTCCGGGCCGGCGCTGCCGGTGGCGATACGACGAACCGTTCACGCCCGCTTCCGGGCCGGTGCCGTTCATGGCCGCGGGGCACAGCCGGGACGGCGTGTGTGACGCGTCCGGTGCAGGCGGATGACAGCGAGCGGGGCTACACGGCGGACATCGCGGGTGGCACGCCGGAGGTCTCCTGGAACCCGAGCCCGGTCGCACGGTCCTGCACGGTGTGACGTGGCCCCGTGAACTGATGGCCCCTCACCATGACCTGCGCCACGGCAGGGCGGCCTGCTGGAGCAGGGTGGCGTCGCCCGGAACCTCCTGCGAACAGCTGTTTCTCGACCGCGCCTGCGGGATCTCGGCAAGATCGCGGCGAACGACAGCTGGGTCGCGGGGAGCGACAGCAGGGTCGCGGTGGTGCGGCGGGCTCGTCGACCGTCGTCGGGAGCTTCGGGAGCTTCGGGAGCTTCGGGAGCTTCGGGAGCTTCGGGAGCTTCGGGAGCCGGCGATGCCGCGCGCCGCGCGCCGCGTCCGGACTGATCACGGAGCGCTCGGCCCCGGCCATGCCCTGGTCAGCGCTGCGGGGCGTGCCGTCCTCCGCGGCATCGAGGGTCTGATGCACCTCGCCGAGTGGGAGCATGTCTTCCTGCGCCTCCGCCTGCGCCTCCTCTTCGGCTGGCACGGAGAGGCGCTCTCGCGACCCGGTTCCGCCCCCGGCCACCTCGCTCTCCACTTCCTGGCGACGCACCTCTCCCTGGCTGCGGGGCTCCTTCGCCCGCTCGGCAGGGGCTTACCGGACAGGGAGTTCATGCGAAGGATCGACGAACACCGCCTGGTCGAGGTGCCGGCCCTGCTTCCGTAAAGGCGATGCCCAACTTCCCCTGCATCGGCCATCGTTCATCAACTCTTGACATGTTCTCAGCAGCGGCGTAACACTGGCAGCGCTTGGGAGAGCGCTCTCCCAGAGTTCCGGACGACGCACCGTCCAACTCCACTCTCCCCCCACCGCGCACCCGATGTGCGCGGCGCAGAGCGGCATGGAGGTCCGCATGGCCGAAAGATTCAGCAGAACGTTCCTGGTGTCCGCGTTCGCCGTCGCCACCGCACTCGCCCTGGTCGTCATGGGGTTCACCGCGATCACCCGCGCCGGTGCCCCGACGGCAGGGGCCGGCCCGGCGGCCGCCGGTGAGCCGGTCGTGGCCGCACACGTCATGCAGGGGACGCAGCAGATGCAGGGCCACGCCATGGCGGCGGCCAACCCCGTCCCTTCGGGTGACGACCCCGACGGTGACGGCTACATCCCGGCGAACCCGCCGGTCACCGGTGTGGTGCCGTCGACGGAGATCCCGCCCCACCGGTACTTCCACGAGTTCCAGGCGAACTGCTCGGTGAACCACACCGGCTCGGTCGACCCGATCGTGTACCCCGGGCAGACCGGCAAGTCCCACAACCACACCTTCATGGGCAACGACACCACGGACGAGAACAGCACCACCGCCTCGCTCGGCGCGGGCGACACCGCTTGCAAGGCGCCCGGTGACCTGTCCGCGTACTGGATGCCGACCCTCTACAAGGGGAACCAGGAGATCCGCCCGATCGGTCCGCAGACCATCTACTACAAGGCAGGTGTCACCGACTACCGCACGGTACGGCCGTTCCCCAAGGGGCTGCGCTTCGTCGTCGGCAGCCCGACCCAGACGGCCGACGAGTTCCGCAACCACCCGGGCACGGTCGAGGGCTACGAGTGCGGTGAGAGCTACCACAACTTCGAGTTCCCGGCGAGCTGCCCGACCAGTCAGGACACCCAGCTCAACCTGCGCATGCAGGCGCCCAGTTGCTGGGACGGGAAGAATCTCGACACCCCGGACCACAAGGCCCACATGGCCTATCCCATCGTGATGGGTGCCAACCAGGACGTCTGCCCGACCAGTCATCCCGTCGCGCTGCCGATGATCGAGTTCAAGATGGCGTGGCCGGTCAACGGGAACATGTCGCAGGTGAGGCTGTCCAGCGGCACCGGCCACTCCTTCCACTACGACTTCTTCAACGCGTGGGACAAGCCCACGCTCGACGCCATGGTCGGCCACTGCATCGTGGGCGGTCTCCAGTGCGACGCCCGGGGCTACGACCAGAACAACCCCGGCAGGGGTGCGGCCCTGAACGAGAACTACGAACTGCCCTGATCCTCCCCGTCTCTCCCTCATGGGCGTATCACACCCATGAGGGAGAGCGCTCTCCCACTTCTTCCGGCGCTCCCCCCGCATCGTTGTCCCATCCCTCCCTCACGAGGAACTCCCCACCACCGACCGGCAGGGGATCCAGGTGGACCTCGGCGCGCGGACCGCGTTCGACCATGTGCAGCTCGCCTGGGAGGCCCCGTGCGCCAAGGGCTGCACGGTGCAGACCTCGGACGACGGCCAGGAGTGGACCGCCGTCCACACCGTCACGGCGGGCAACGGCGGTATCGACGACATCGACGTCAGGGGCGAGGCACGCTACGTACGGGTGAGCGGCTCCGAACGCGGCACCCCCCGGGGCTACTCGCTGCACGGGTTCGGCGTCTACCGGAGCTGACCGTCCGCTGAGCCCGCCGCACCGTCCCATCCCCGCTGTCGGTGCGGCAGGAGAGTCCGCGGCGGGCCACGGATGCCCGTGGCCCGCCGCGGACCGGTTCCCCGAAGAGACCGGGCCGGGCGTCCTGCGGGCGAGGCCGTGTCATCCGGCCGAGGACATCGTCCCGCCGCCGCGCAGGCGCGCGTTCACCCGGAAGGACGTCTCCCGCGGTGCCCGGACCGCCAGCGTCGGGCCGTCCGACCCTCCGTGCACGGAGCCCGCCACCTCGATCCGCTCCACGGCGCGGCTGCCGGCCGCGAGCACGTACCAGGCGCCGGCCGGTGACCTCCAGTGGACGCCGGAGACCACGTGCTGGCCGAAGCGGCTGCACAGCGCCGTGTTCCGGCGGTCGGACACGACCTCGGCCGGTGCGGTGGGGGAGACGGCCGGCGCGGCGAACTGCACCAGGATCCGGCCGGGTCCGCTCCAGGTGTCCGCCCTGGTGCAGACCCAGTCCGCACGGGAACGGGTACCGGGCAGCGGCTGCTCCGCGAAATGCCAGTTGTTCACCGCCCGCACCCCGGAGTGACGCAGATCCCGCAGGGAACACGCGGTGCGTGCCCAGCCGGTCAGGGCCTCGGGGCCCGTCGCCTCACGCGGCTGCCTGGCCGGGGCACCGGATCCGGGCCTGGGCGTGTGCGTGAGGTGCACCGGGGTGATGTCGCCCAGGTCCGTGACGAGGAAGGCGTGCTTCTCCACGATCCTCCCGGACGACCGCAGCTGCATCACCGGCCAGGACAGGCAGTCACCGGCCGCCGCGGGGCGGGGCACCGCGGCCGTGATCCCGTCGCCGTCGACGTCCAGCGCGCGGGCCGGCGTGTCGGGCGCGAGCAGGTCGCGCGTCGTCGACTCCGCCACCCAGGGCGCGAGCAGATACCGCGCCGACGTGGTGGTGCGGCCGACGGCGAGCGCCGCTGCCGTGGTGACGTCCGCGTCGTCGACCCGGGCGAAGTCCAGGGTGGGGGAGCGCTCTTCGCCGAGCGGCTCCGCGTACCGCACGACGCGTACCCCTCCGTCGTGGAACAGCACCACGGCCTCGCCGCCCAGCTCCCCCGCGAAGAGCAGGCGCGGAGGCTGGGCCGGGGGCACGGCGGCGGTCCCGGGGGCAGTCGTGACGGTGGCGTCCACCGGGGGAGCGGCCCAGCTCGCGAGGGCCCGCCCCAGCAGCTCACGGTCCTCGGTGCGGCCGCCCCGCGGCGGCCAGGCGCTGAAGTCCACGCGCGAGGTGTCCGCCCACACCCCCGGTGCCGTACGCAGCAGGGCCGCCGGGTCGAGCGCGCCTCCCGGGACCGCCCCGAGCGGCGCCGGGGAAGGGCTGTGGGAGGTGCCGGTCCCGGCGTCGGCCGTGAGGGCGAGTCCACCGCCCGCGAGCACCAGCAGGACCAGGGCCGCCGCGCCCGCCCGTACCCGGTGCCGTCGCCGCAGCAGATCGCTGGGACGGGTCTGCACGGTGCAGGGATCGAACTCCTCCGACCGCAGCATGCGCCGGACCCGGTCGTGGTCGCTGCCCGCGACGTGCGCGGCGGCGCCCACGGAGGCGGAAGCGTCGGCGTCACCCGCCTCGGCCAGCAGGGTCCGGGTGGCGTCCTCGGTGAGCGACTCCAGCAGGAGCAGGCCCAGGGCGGCACGGACGGGTGCCGCGACGTCCGCCAAGGCCCGGTCCAGGGCGAATTCGTCCATGCCGCCCGCGCGGGGGAAGAGCCGGAGACCGCGTACCACCGGAACGGACGGGCGGAGCGCCGCCGGTGAGGGCGCCCGCCCCGGCCACCACCGGGGCTTCCGCTCGTACGCCAGCGACGTACGCACGACCCGCAGGCGCACTCCGGCGTACGCGGGCGTGTGCGGGCTCTCCGCCGGTGCGTCGCCGGACCGGGGAGCGGGAACGCCTTCCGCGCCCGCTTCGGAGAGGGCGCCGGCGTCACCGTGCAGGGCCCGTTGCACCGCTGCGTGGGCGGCGAGCACCCTGCGGTGCCGCCCGAGGGACGGCGGCAGCGTCAGATAGGCCAGGCGGACCAGGCGCGGGTAGTGCTCGACGAGGGCTGCCTCGGCCTCCTTCACGCCAGGGCGTGCGCCGTGACCGAGGATGCGAAGCGGCGGGGGATGGAGCGGCATGGGGGTGGTGCCTTCCGAGCCGTGGGCAGAGAACCGTCACTCCGGCAAACGAGCCAATCGTGTGACGGTCACATCGGCCCCGCCGGCGACGCGCACCGTCCGCGGATCCCCGTACGGTCACGGCCCGTGCGGCCGGGCGCGCGGGCCCCCGGCCCGAGCCCTCCGCCGGGCTAGAGCGGACTCTCCGGGCCCTCGTCGCCCGAGCTCAACTCCTCGGCCCGCAGTGCCAGATCCTGGAGCACATCGGCCGAGGTCACGTCCTCCTGCCCGGAGTCGTGGATCTGCGCGAGGGCGATGAAGGCCAGGGTGAACGCGCCGACCAGCTGCTCGACGGCGCCACCGACCTCGCGCCCCACGAGGGCGGCCATCTCCTCGACGGTGGCGTCTGAGGGGATGGCGATGTGCGGCATCGTCTCGTTGAGCAGTGTCGTCACCATGTTGCCGCCCGCGTCCAGGTCGCCATCACCGTTGTCCTCCTCGGCGTGGCGCTGCATCTCGCCCGCCTCCGTGAGGATGCCGATCACTCGCTTGAGGACTTCACTCTGCTCCATACGGCGAGCATAAGCGCCGGGCCTCCCGCCCTTGATCGCCCTCCGGCGGTGTGCCGAACGGCACAGCCCCCGGTCACCGGCAGGCGGGCTGCCGGTGACCGGGGGCCGGGGCCGTCACCCGGGGAGGGGCTCAGGCCGTCTCGAGCGGCCTGCCGGACGAGAGTGCACGGATCAGCTCCGCGTAGCGCCGCCCGCTGCTCTTCACGGTCCGGCGCTGGGTCGCGTAGTCGACGTGGACCAGTCCGAAGCGCTTGTCGTAGCCGTACGCCCACTCGAAGTTGTCCAGGAGCGACCAGGCGAAGTAGCCGGCCAGCGGCGCGCCCCTCCGCACGGCACGGGCGCAGGCGGCCAGGTGCTCCTCCAGGTACCGGGTGCGCTCCGGGTCGTGCACGGAGCCGTCCTCGCCGACGACGTCCTGGTAGGCCGAGCCGTTCTCGGTGACGTAGATCCGCTGGGCGCCGTACTCCTCGGTGAGCCGCATCAGCAGCTGCTCCAGGCCCTCGGAGTGGACCTCCCAGTCCATGTGGGTGTGCCGGGCGCCGGGCAGGTGGATCTGCCGGGCGTGGGGGACCGGCCCCCGGGGGTCCGCGGTGACGACCTGGCGGAAGTAGTAGTTCAGCCCGAGCCAGTCCAGTGGTGCCGCGATGGTCTCCAGGTCGCCCGGGCGCTCGGGCAGCTCGACGCCGTACAGGTCGAGCATGTCCTGCGGATAGCCGCGGCCGTGGACGGGGTCCAGCCACCAGCGGTTGATGTGGCCGTCGGCGCGTACGGCGGCGGCCAGATCGGCCTCGCCCGCGCTCGCCGGCTCGATCGGGCTGAGGTTGTTGACGATGCCCACACGGGCGTCCGGGGACTGTGCCCGGATCGCCCGGACGGCGAGGCCGTGGCCGAGGTGCAGGTGGTACGAGGCGTGCACGGCGGCCGTCAGGTCGGTCAGACCCGGCGCCATCTTCCCCTCGAGGTGGCCGATCCAGGCGGAGCAGAGCGGCTCGTTGAGCGTCGCCCAGTCCTTCACCCGGTCGCCGAGACGCTCGACGACGACGGAGGCGTACGCCGCGAAGTGCTCGGCCGTCTCCCGGACGGTCCACCCGCCGCGGTCCTGGAGCGCCTGGGGCAGGTCCCAGTGGTACAGCGTGGCGAACGGCGTGATGCCGGCCTCCAGGAGACCGTCGACCAGCCGGTCGTAGAAGTCGAGACCGGCCTTGTTGACCGGCCCGTCGCCGCCGGGCACCACGCGCGGCCAGGCCACCGAGAAGCGGTAGGCGCCCGCGCCGACCTGCTTCATCAGGCCGATGTCCTCGGGGACCCGGTGGTAGTGGTCGCAGGCCACGTCGCCGGTGTCGCCGTTGGCGACGGCGCCCGGGGTGTGGGAGAAGGTGTCCCAGATCGAGGGGGCGCGGCCGTCCTCGGCCACCGCGCCCTCGATCTGGTACGCGGCCGTGGCGACGCCCCAGGTGAAGTCGGCCGGGAGGCCGGTGAGGTCGTTCACTGACTGCCTTTCCTTGTCGGTCACTTGACGGCTCCCGCGGTGAGCCCCGCGACGAGGTAGCGCTGCAGGAGCAGGAACCCGGCGACGACGGGCACACTGACGACGAGCGAGGCGGCCATGACCTGGTTCCAGTACACGTCGTTCTGTGTGGCGTAGCCCTGGAGGCCCACCGCGAGGGTGCGGGTGACGTCGTTGGTCATCACGGAGGCGAACAGCACCTCGCCCCAGGCCGTCATGAACGCGTAGACCGACACGGCGACGATTCCCGGCACCGCGGCGGGCACGACCACGCGGAACAGCGCGCGGATCGGACCGCACCCGTCCACCATGGCGGCCTCGTCGAGGTCCCTCGGGATGGAGTCGAAGTAGCCGATGAGCATCCAGATGGAGAAGGGCAGCGAGAACGTCAGATACGTGAGGATCAGGCCGCCCCGCGACCCGTAGAGGGCCAGTCCGGTGCTGTTGCCGATGTTGACGAAGATGAGGAACAGCGGGAGCAGGAAGAGGATCCCCGGGAACATCTGGGTGGAGAGCACCGTGACGGTGAAGACGCGCTTGCCCCGGAAGCTGTAGCGGCTCACGGCATACGCCGCGAACACCGCGATGACCACCGAGCAGACCGTCGCGGCACCCGCCACGATCAGCGAGTTGACGAAGTACCGGGCGAGCGGGACGGTCTCCCAGATGTCGAAGTACGGCTGGACGGTGAGTCCGTGAGGGATCCACTGGAACTTCCCCGACACGTCCTGGAGCGGCTTCAGTGAGCTGCTGACCATGACGTAGACCGGCAGCAGGACGAAGCCGGCGAGCAGGGTCAGGACGATGCGGCGGGTCCAGAGGAAGGACTGCGGCGCGGCCATGGGGGACCGGGCGGTACGCGAGCCGGCGCGGCTAGGCACGGGAACCCTTCCTTCCGCGTGAGGTGAGGAACAGGTAGACGGCCGTCACGACCAGGAGGAAGAGCAGCAGCAGCACGGACATCGCCGAGCCGGTGCCGAAGTTCCAGGTGACGAACGACGACTGGTAGATGTGGATCGAGATGAGGTCCGCGTTCTCCGGAGCCGCCTTCCCGAACAGCACGTACGGCGTGTTGAAGTCGTTGAACGTCCACAGGAACAGGACGAGCACCAGTACCTGGTTGACGGGCCGCAGCGAGGGCAGCGTGATCTTGCGGATCTGCTGCCAGATGCCCGCGCCGTCGATCGACGCGGCCTCGTACAGCTCGCGCGGGATGTTCTGCAGGGCGGCCATCAGCATGAGGAAGGCGAACGGCCAGCCCTTCCAGACCGAGACGATGATCAGCGCGTAGATGCTGTTGTCGCCGATCAGCCAGAAGGACGGCTGGTCGGTCAGGCCCAGCTGGTCGTGCAGGACGTGGTTGACCAGCCCGTTGTCCCGCTGGAACATGAACGCCCAGGTGATGACCGCCGCGTAGACCGGCAGGGCGTACGGGACGAGGAAGACGGCCCGCAGGAAGCCCCGGCCCCGGAAGTTCTCCTGGAGCAGGACCGCCGCGGCGACACCGAGCAGCCAGGCCAGGCCGACGGCGAAGAACGTGAAGACGCAGGTGACGAAGAAGGAACGGAGCAGGGCCTCGCCGATCGGCGCGTCGAAGTCGACGGCGATCGAGTAGTTGTCGAGCCCGGTCCAGGGCGCCGCTCCCCAGTTGTTGATGAAGAACTGGGTGAGCTGGCGGAAGCTCATCACGATGCCGACGATCATCGGGATCAGATGGATGAGGAGTTCGAGCAGGACGGCGGGGAGGAGCAGGAGATAGGGCAGTCCGCCGCGGCGGATCCGGTCGGGGATGCGCGGCAGTCTCCGCCGCGCATCCCCGCTGCCCCGGCTCGCACCCCTGGTCGACTTGTCGACTCCGGGGTCCGTGGTCACGGTGGCGGTCATGAAGAGAGCCTCACTGCTGCATCGTCTGCTGGGCCTTGTCGAGGCGCGCCTTGACTGATTCGGTGGTCACGGGCTTGCCGGCCGCGGCGTCCGCGAACAGCTCCTTGACCGCGGTGCCCACGGCCGTCTCGAACTGCGACTCGTTCGGCACCTGGGGGAGCGGGGCCGCGCTGGTGGCGAGGGTGTCGCGCAGGACCTTCAGTTCGGGGGCGGCGAAGGCGGGGTCCGACTGGGCGGCCTTGACCGGCGGGATGGAGCCGTAGGTCTTGCAGAGGATCTTCTGTTCGGCGTCGCTCGTCATGAACTTCACGAACTTCTTGGCGCCGTCGATGTTCTTGGTGTTCTTGAAGACCGCCATGTTGATGCCGGCCACCATGGAGTTGGTCTGCTTGCCCGCGCCCGGCGCGCCCGACGGGACGGGGACGGGGGCCACGCCCCAGTCCTCCGGCTTCATGCCCTGGGCGGCGAAGGTGGTGGCGGCTGCCTGCCACAGCACCATGGCCGTCCGGCCCTTGGCGAAGTCCGTCAGCGACTGGTTCTGCGCGTACTCCGCGTTGCCGGGAGCGATGATCTTGTCCTTGGCCATGAAGTCGATGTACTGCTTCACGGCGGCGACGGCGCCGTCGGAGGTGAAGTCCGCCTTGCCCTGCTCGTCGAAGAAGTCCGCGCTGTGCTGCTGGCCCAGGACGAAGGTCTGGTGGATGTTGTTGGAGAGGTTGGACCCCTCCGCACCGAGGGCCCACTTGCCGTCCTTGGACAGCTTCTTGCCGTCCTTGACGAGCTGGTCCCAGGTGGCCGGCGGGGTGGTGATGCCCGCGTCGGCGAACATCTTCTTGTTGTAGTAGAGGGCGTACGACAGCGAGTAGAGCGGCACAGCGGCCGGCGGCTCGCCCTCCTTGCCCGCCGACGCGACCGCCGAGTCGATGAAGCGGTCCCGGCCGCCGATCGCCTCGAAGTTCTTGTCGTCCCAGGGGAGCAGCGCGCCGGTGGCCTGGAGCGAGGCCGACCAGGTGTTGCCGATGTTCAGCACGTCCGGGCCCTGACCCGACGTGGTGGCGGCGAGGATCCGGTTCAGCAGGTCGGCCCAGGGGACGACCTCCAGCTTCACCTTGATCCCGGTCTCCTTCTCGAACTTCTTCAGCTCGGGGGTCAGGATCTTCTTGTCGGCCTCGATGCTCGGGCCCTGGTTGGACGCCCAGTACGTGAGGGTCTTCGGCGCCTCGTTGTTCCCGCCCTCCGACGAGGTCCCGCCTCCGCAGCCGGTGACTCCGGCGGCGACGGATATGGCGAGGGTGATCGCTGCTGCGGCTCTGAGGTGACGCATGAAAGGTGGCCCCTTTCCGGGGAGGGCGGCGTTCGGGATCCGAACGTCCCTCCCGCTCTTAATTTAAGATGTGATTTAAGAGGTGAAGAAAGTGCGCGTCAAGTGCCGCGGCCGGGGTATGTTGCCGGGACGAAGGGAGCAACATGGCTGAGCGCAGCAGACGGACCGTGCGTGACCTGCGACGGGGCAACCGGGCGCGGGTATTGCAACGGTTGTATTTCGACGGCCCGCTGAGCCGTCAGGAGCTGGGGCCAGCGACCGGCCTGAGCTCGGGGTCGATCAGCAACGTGGTCGCGGAGCTCGTCTCGGAAGGTCTCCTGGAGGAGGCGGGCATCGTCGACTCCGACGGCGGCCGTCCCCGTACCCTGCTCCGGATCGCCCCGGGTGGGGGGCTGTTCGTGGGCATCGACATCGGTGAGACCAGGGTCCGCGTCGAGCTGTTCGACCTCTCGCTGGCGGAGCTGGCCCGCACCGACCGTCTGCTGGCCCAGCACGGCTACGACGTCGAGCGCATCGTGAGCCATGTGCGTACGGGAGTGGCCGACGTCCTGCGCGACGCGGGCGCCGATCCCGGCATGCTGCTCGGCATCGGCATCGGCGTGCCCGGCATCATCGAACGTGACGCCCCGCAGAGCTCGGGAGGCCCGGGTGCGGTCGTCCACGGCCAGACCATCGGCTGGAGCGCCGTCCCCTTCGAACGGCTGCTCCGCGAGGTCGTCGACGTGCCTCCCGAGGTGCCGTTCTTCATCGACAACGGCGCCAAGACGCTGGGCCAGGCCGAGATGTGGTTCGGCGGCGGCCGGGGCGCCGCCGCCGCGGCGGTCGCCCTGATCGGCTCGGGGGTGGGCGCCAGCGTCAACCGGGGGGACATCCTCGACGAGGACCTCTCGAACGCGGCGCTCGAATGGGGCCACACCACGGTGCATCTCCGGGGCCGCCGGTGCCGTTGCGGCTCGATCGGGTGCCTGGAGGCGTACGCCGGTGCCGAGGCCATGCGGGAGCGCTGGCAGGAGGCGGGCGGCCCGCTGCCCGAGGACGCCGACGACGAGACCGCTCTCGCCGCGCTGCTGGCGGCCGCCTACCCGGGGCCCGGTGGCGCCGCCCCCGACCCGGTGGCGGTCTCGATCCTGGACGAGACGGCCGAGTGCCTGGGCGCCGCCCTCGCCGACCTCGTCAACCTCTTCCTTCCCGAACGCATCCTGCTCGGCGGCTGGGCGGGCCTGCTCATCGGCCCCCATCTCCTCCCCGAGATCCGCCGCTACGCCAGGGAGTACGCCCTGGAGCACGCGGTCGCCCGCACCACGATCGACCTGGGCCACCTGGGGCCGGACGCGGTCACGGTGGGCGCCGCCACCCTGCCGCTGTCCGACTTCCTGGCACGCGGAGGCACCCGGCCCGCTCCCGGCCCGCACGTCGGCAGCGTCCCGGCCCCGGACCGCACAGCGGGGGGCCGGGGCCGCACCCTGGCGGGCTGAGAGCGGTGCCGTGCCCCGGGGCGGTCGCCTGGCCCCGGCGGCCGTGCGGCTGGCCGGGGTCGGGCCGTGCCCGGGCTGTACGGACGCGCCCGTGCCCGGCCGCCGGCGCCGGCCGGGCGGACGCGCGACGCGCCCCCAGGCCGGGCGGGTCCGTACAGCCCGGGCAAGGGCGTGCCCGTCGGCCCGAGTGGCATTGTCCGGCCACGGTGATCCGAAGATAATGCGGGTGGGGGACTATCCGTGTCGCGCGCCCGGAACGAAGCCCGGCAGGACGGCCGCGCATGTCCGGGCCGTGGTCCGACCCGCCCTGCTCCACTACGTGACCGCCGGCGCCCTGACAGGCCCGGCCGATACGAGGGGAACCATGAGCACATCCTTGTACGAGCGGTGGAAGTCCCTGGCGGTCCGACGCCCCGACGATGTCCCCGTGACCACTCCGCTCGCCTGGCACATCGAGAAGCTCGACGAACACGACCACCGTCTGACGTACGCCGAGCAGCCCGTCGGCTCACCGTACGAAGCAGGCCGCGGCGACGCCCTCGCGGCCATCGCGCTCCGGGAGTCCGTCCGCCGGCACGTCGAGAGGGAGCGTGGCGGCCGGATACGCGAGGCGATCGAACTGGGCGCCACCTGGAACGAGGTGGCCACCGCGCTCGGCGTCACCTCCGGTGCCGCCCGGAGCGCGTTGCACACGTGGGCGGACGCGCAGCGCCGGCTCAGCCGACGGGACATCGAGCACGCGCTGGGCCACTGCCAGGGGCTCGACCCGGATCAGTACGCCGCCGTGCTGGCCCTCGGGCAGCTGGGCGACGACGAGCGCCTCAGCTCCGGCTGACCGCGGCGGTCCGCCGGAGCGAGCGCCCCACGCCGGTCGCGGGGGTGAGGGAGGCCGTCAGGGAGCGGATCCCGTCGTCCCGCCGACGAGTTCGGTGAGACGACGGGTGCCGGGGGCGCAGGCCAGACGGAGTTCCTCCGCCTGCCGGGCGGAGAGCCGGGCCGCGGCTCCCGCCCGCTTGCCGTCGACCTTCCCCGCGACCCGCGCCGCCCACTCCTCCGGCTCCGCGAGTCCTGCGAAGCGCCCGAACGCGGCCAGTTGAGGCTCCGGATCGTTCATCACGTCGTCGTAGGAGAGATGCAGCAACCGCTCCGCCGGCAGCCCGGCGAGATGACGGAGCGCTCCCGTGGCCCGCGACCACATGTCACCGAACCGGACGAGCGGGATGTCGGTGCCGGCGAGCGCCGCGGCGTCCAGGCTGCCGGGGGCGAACGGGCGCAGCCGCTCCGGGAGCAGTTCCGTGTGCCGGGGGTCCGGGCTCCTGTACGGGTCCACCCCCAGTTCCGCGCGCATGTCCCCGATCAGCACCCCCAGACGGAACAACGGATGGCGGCTCATCGACAACGCCGCGTCCGGACCGTCCCTGTACATGTGGACGAACCGTGCCTCCGGGAAATGCGTGAGCAACTCCGGAAGGAATCGCAGTGACGCCCCGGAACGCTCGACGACGACATTCCGGCCGGACGTCTCCGCCCACCAGGAGAAGAGTCGCGCATAGTGACGGGAGACGGGAGCCGGGGGCCAGCCGACCACTTCGGCCCGTATGCGGTCGTACAGTCCGTCAGGGTCCACCGTGAGTGGCGGAAGGGTCATCAGGCTGATCGCGGGAACCTCTCCGGCCGCATAACGGCCCGAGCCGATCGGATATCGGTATTCCGGCACCGTGACCCCACGCGTCATGAGTACATTGGGCTTGAGGCGCGGAGTGCCGAGGAGTTTCCAGAAGGCGGGCCCGTCCAGTGCGCCGTCGGGGAATGCGCCCGGGTCGAGGCAGGCGAAGAACTCGCTGAGGCTGAGCACTCCGGGGTGCTCGTTGACCAGGTCGGACAGCATGGTCGACCCGCAGCGTCCCGTTCCCAGCACCATGGTCAGCGGCACCTGTCGATCGTTTTCGACCATTCCTCAGAATCCTCTCCCGTTTCTCTCCACCGGCTCTCGCGATTCCCTGGCGAGGGGCCCGCAAGGCGTTTCCGTCGGGAATGTCCGAGTGCTGTGACCGTTGGTTGGAACAGCCATTGACCCGGCCCGCGCGACGCGCCTAGTGTGCATCGGCGATCGGGTTCCTAAGATAATCCGAAAGAGCGAGAAAGAGGTCGCCGATGTCGGTTCCGCTCCAGCCCACTCAAAAGAATCACAAATCCGTCGGATGCTCGCACGTCGGAGACGGTGTCGTTCTCGTGGAGTTTTCCGGGGCGCACGAGCAGAATCCGTTCAGCCGTGCCCGGATGCAGGAACTGACCGCGCTGATGCACGACCTCGACGAGGACGCATCCGTCCGCTCCGTCGTGCTGTACGGCGGTCCCGGCCGTTCCTTCGGCGTGGGCGGCGACTTCAACGAGGTCTCCGCGTTCACCGGCGGGGACGAGGTGAACCACTGGATCGACGACATCACCGACCTCTACACGGCGATCGCGGGCATCTCCAAGCCGGTGGTGGCCGCCATCGACGGCTACGCCATCGGAATCGGTCTGCAGATCGCCCTCTGCTGCGACTACCGCGTGGCCACGGACACCGCCCGTCTGGTGATGCCGGAGCTCAGGGTCGGCATCGCCTGCAACTTCGGCGGATTCATGCTGCGGTACACCGTCGGCACCGCTGTCATGCAGCGGATGCTCTTCACCTGCGAGGAGTGGCCGGCCGACCGGGCGCTCCAGGACGGCCTGCTCCACGAGGTGCGCCCCTCCGAGGACGTCCTTGACCGTGCCGTGGAACTGGCCCGCACCATCGCCGGCTACACCCCGGCCGCCGTGCAGGGGACGAGGCCGCGGGTGAACGCGCCCTTCGTGGAGGGACTGGAACGCGTACGGACCGAGGCCAAGGAGTCCCACCGCCGGGCGTTCGGCGCGGGCGAGGCCCAGGCACGTATGCGGCGCATCATCGGGAAGGAGTGAACGGGGCGGGACCCGGCGGGCGGCCTCCTCAGCCATGGCCGCCGCGTGGCGGGGCGACGGTGCGCCGGACGTCGTCCCAGCGGGACTCCACCCGCCAGCCGAGCCGCCGGTACAGGGCACGTGCCCGGGTGTTCTCCTGGTCCACGG
Source organism: Streptomyces sp. NPDC055962 (assembly GCF_042270185.1). Classification (NCBI taxonomy): domain Bacteria; kingdom Bacillati; phylum Actinomycetota; class Actinomycetes; order Kitasatosporales; family Streptomycetaceae; genus Streptomyces; species Streptomyces sp. NPDC055962. The sequence continues at coordinate 143,187 of NZ_JBHJYN010000011.1, read as the reverse complement.
TGAGGACCATGCCGGTCCTGCCCCGGCGCCGCGCCTCGCCCAGCGCCCATCCCAGCAGCACCGCGCCCAGCCCTCTGCCGCGCACCGACGGGTCGATGCCGAGCTGCCGCACGTAGGCCACGCCGCGGCTGTCCAGCATCCGGTCGGTGATGTTCACGAACCCCACGACACGGCCGTCGAGTTCGAGCAGTGCGCACTGTTCGGGGTCGACTCCCGGGTCGGACCTGTACCACTGGGACCACGCCTCGTACGAGTCCTCCTCCTTGCCGGCCTCCTCGGCTGCGTACGCCTGGTTCTTCGCACGGTGGAAGTCACGCAGGTCCGCCTCCTCGCGCAGCGGGCGCACCACCGCACCGGGAACGGCCGGCACGGGCGTGAGGATGCCGTCCAGTGCGACCGACATCCGGTCGTAGCCCCGGGGCGAACCGAAGCCGTGGTCCCGCAGCGCCGCACGGGTGGAGTGTTCGCCCTCCGAGGTGAAACAGGACAGCGTCGCCGGCTCCGCACCGTCCGGCCCGCCGAGCCCTTCGAGGCAGCGGGTGACGGCGAAGTCGAGCAGCTCTCTCCCGTCCGCCCCGGTGGCCCGCGGTCCCAGCACCAGTTCGACGACCCAGCCGGCCACACCCGAGGTGCGGCTCACCCACGCGGCACCTACCACGCCACCGCCGTGCCCCAGGCACAGCCGGGCGTCACGCGCGGGGTCCGCACCGGGGGCCGTGAGCCGTCCCGCGATCCACCCGCGGGTGGTCTCCTCCCGCCCCAGGGCCGCCAGGTCCCGGGCGCGGGCGAGTTCCCAGACGGTGTCCGTGTGGACCGCGGGGTCGAGCAGACGCAGACCGGGCGTCCGGCCGTCCCCGGGGGCCGTACCGAGGGACTCCCCCGGGGCCGCAGCCGTCACCGCCGTCCTCCCGCGGGGCCGGGGCGGCGCGGCAGCGAGTAGACGAAGCTGACGGCGCGGCGCTCGTCGTCGGAGGTGTTGGCGGAGGAGGTGTGCGCGGTGAAAGCCCTGAAGATGACAGCCGAACCGGGGCGCCTGGGAAGAGTGACCGGCGTCAGGTCAGGCCACAGCCGTTCGATGTCCAGCGAGGGTTCGCGTGGTGAGGCGAACAGGTCCTCGCGGTCGATGCCGCTCGGCTCCTGGAGGATGTTGCCCCGGTGCGAGCCCGGCAGGAAGCGGAGACACCCGTTGTCCTCGCGCGCGTCGTCCACGGCGATCCAGATGGTGAAGACGTCCTCGTAGCTCTCGTAGAACTCCTCCTTGAGGAAGAGGGCGTCCTGGTGCCAGGGCTTCTCCGAACCGACCTCCGAGGGCTTGGCCCACAGATAGGTGTTGTAGAAGTCGCCTGGCAGACCGTGCAGCGGCTCCACCAGGTTCTCGTTGAGACCGAGCAGCTCGGGGACCTTGGCGAGCTCGGGGGAGTGCTCGTGGGCGTAACCCACCACGCGCACCTTCCCGGGGATCCCTTCCCGGCCCGTGGCGCGGGCCGCCCAGCCGCCGCCCTCGCCCTCGGCCTCCAACTGCCATCCGTGACTGCTGTGACGCATCTGACGGGTCCGCCCGATCAGGTCGTCACAGCCGCGGCGCATGACCTCCAGCACCGCTTCAGGGACGAGATCGTCGAGTGGGGCGAACCCACGCTCGTCGAGTTCGCGGACGATTTCCTCCACCGGCCGACCGAGCTGCATCCGTGTCACCCTCCGGTACGCGTAAGCCTGCTGCCCCGACTATGTGCCGCTCACCAGGACGGCGGCAACGCATCCGTGGAGACGGATCGACGCACGCCTCAAAAGGCATAGGACGGATGGTGCCGAGCGGGCTGCGTCCGCCGGGCGGGGCGGGCACCCTTGTTGCGGTACCAGCAGGGGGCCGCCGGCCCGTCGTTCGCAGGCGAGGGGGAGACCGTGTCGCAGGTGTCGGGCATCGTCGTCGACTGGGGCGGTGTCATCACCCGGCCCTTCGCGGAGGGCATCGCCCTGTGGGCGGCCCAGGAAGGGGTGGACGCCGGGGAGTTCCGCGCCGCCCTGGGCCGGCTGCTCGGGCCGTCGGCGGAACCCGGCCCCGCGGCGCGGCAGTTCCACCTGGTGGAGCGGGGCGAGCTGCCGGTGGCCGAGTTCGAGAAGACGCTCGCCGCGCTGGTCCGCCGGTCCGATGGCTCGCACCCCGTCACGGAGGGCCTGGTGGAACGGATGTTCGCACCGTTCGCCGACGATCCGGCCATGGTCGGGCTGCTGCGCGTCCTGCGCGACGCCGGCCTGAAGACCGCCCTGCTGTCCAACTCCTGGGGACACACCTACGACCGGCGGGGCTGGGACGGCCTCTTCGACACCGTGGTGATCTCGTGCGAGGTGGGTCTGCGCAAGCCGGAACCGGAGATCTTCCGGCACACCGCCCGGCTGCTGGACCTCCGGCCCGAGGAGTGCGTCTTGGTGGACGACCTCGGAAGCAACGTCCGTGCCGCCCGGGCATGCGGATTGGCCGGTGTGCACCACCGCACGGCACGGGAGACGGCCCTCGCCCTGACGCCCCTGCTGCCCCCGGCCGGCCGCCGTGCCGTCCTGGAGCATCTCAGCGCGGCGACGTCCGGGCACTGACCGGAGCAGGAGCCGCTCCTGTGCCGGCCTCCGCGGCGCGCCGGCCGGCGGCGGGACCGCTTTCGCGCAGGTGGTTCACCAGGGTGTCGAGCCGGTGCTCGGCCGGGCCCGTGCACGCCAGCAGCCGGTGCGCGGTGGCCGACAGCGAGGTGCCGCGGGCCGTGCTGTGCACCAGCGGCAGGCCGCAGCTCGCTTCGAGCCGGTGGATACGCCGGGTCAGCGCGGGCTGGGTGACCAGCAGGGCCGAGGCCGCCCGGTTGAGACTGCCCGTCCGGCCTATCACCCGGAGCAGGTGCAGGTGCTCGGGCTCGAAGCCGCCGCAGCGGTCCTGCGCGGACCAGTGCAACTCGGACAGCAGGACCGGAGGGGGTACCACGCATCCGCCGGTGGCCGGAGCGGCACGGTTCCCAGGGTCCTGATCCCGGTCCCGGGGGATGCCCGCCGGGACGGCGTCCGGCGGCGTGGTCCGCAGCATGTACCGCCGGCGCAGCGAGGCGCACAGGTCCCCGGCGAGCGGTTCCGGGATCGCCAGCGGATCGACGGCGAGCCGCAGCCTTCTGACGAGCTTCTGCCGCAGCGGGCGCAGCACCACGCCCGGCCCGGTGCTCCCGCCGAGCGAGGAGGGGGACACCAGCGCGATGCCGTACCCCCGGCGCACCAGGTCGAGGGCCGCTCCTTGGGAGCGCACGGTGAAGCTGACCGACGGGACAGGCGTGAGCCGGGAGAGGGCCCACCCCTGGTCGTCACCGGAGTCACCGCCGACCACGGCCACCCAGTCCGTACGGGTGAGGTCGCGCAGGTCAAGGATCCCCCGTTCGGCGAGGGGATGCCCGGACGGCAGGGCGATCTGCTGGGGCTCCTCCACGACGGTCCGGATCAGGACGCCGCCCCGCCGCGCCATCGGCCTGCGCGCCGTCTCCCAGCCGAGCGCCGCGTCGGCGGCATACCGTTCGAATCGCTGCCAGATCCGGTGACTGTCGTCCGGCACGATGTCGAACACCACGTCGGGGAACCGCCCTGCCAGATGTTCGTCCAGGCCGTACGCCCACTCCGTCCCCACGGCGAACTCCACCACGGGCAGCCGGCTCGCCGCGTCGGCACCGTGGTGGGTGGTGGCTATCGCGAAGTCGATCGAGGCCAGCAGCCGCCGGCCGACGTGCAGGAGGGCGTGCCCGGCCTCGGTGGGCTCGGTACCGGTGGCACCCCGGCTCACCAGCGGGGTGCGCAGCCGGCGTTCGAGTTTGACGAGGCGGCGGCTGGCGGAGGACTGGGTCATCCAGCCGTCCCGCTCGACCGCGTGCAGGCTGCCGTGGTCCGCCACTGCCTGCAGCAGCACCACGTCCGAACGGCGAAGGTCGAACATCCGGCTCTCCTCACTGCCACCGCCGGGGCCCGCGCGCCGTGACGGGGGCATGCCCATCGATTCCACGGGGAACCTGCCCACGGTAGATCGCCGGCACCCCGCGGAACCCGGCCTTCAGGTGGTTGGCCGAATCGTGCCTGCGGTGTGGCCCGGCAGCACCTGAACATCCTGCCGGGGCGCCGGCCCACGGGGGAAGAGAACGGCCGCACCCACCGCGACGAGGGCCAGGACCGCCGAACCGGCGAACAGCGCGTGGTACGCGGCGGCCGGAGGGCGGGAGGAGGCACCGCCCGCGACCGCCAGCACCATCGAGCTGACCTGCACCCCGAACGCTCCACCGAGGTTGCGCAGCACGCCGTTCACGCCGACGGTCACCGCCGTCGCGCCGCTCGGAGACGCCTGTACCAGCAGTTCCGCCATGGCCCCGCCCAGCAGGCCGGTCGCCAGGCCGTTGAGGGCCGTGCCGAGAGCCAGGCCCCCGGCACCGGAGGGCAGTACGGCGAACACCACGGCACCGGCGGCGAAGAGGGCCGTGCTCGCACCCATCACCGCGCGAGCGGTCAGCCTCCCCGACTCCCGCAGCCAGCCGGACAGCAGCCCACCGGACAGGGCCCCCACCTGCATGGGCAGCATGACCAGGGTCAGGACGGCACCGCCTGCGCCCAGGCCGTACCCCGTGTCGCGGGGAGCGGCCACCAGGGCGGGGGCGAGCACGCCGATCTGGAACATCACCAGTCCGGTCAGCAGACTGACCAGGTTCAGGCAGACAAGAGGCCGGCGGGACATGAGGCGCATGTCCAGCACCGGCGCCGGAGACCTGCGCTCCACCCGGAGGAGGAGGGCGCAGCCCGCCCCCGCGGCCACCAGCAGCACCGCGCCGGCGACCGAGCCGAGGCCCTCCTGGCCGTACCGCGTCAGTGCCAGCAACAGGCAGGTGCTGACGGCACCGAGGAGCAGCAGCCCGGGGACGTCGATGCGGGTGGCGGGCCGGCGCGGCGTCTCGGGCAGCACCGAGGCGCCCGCCACCAGCAGCACCACGGCGAGCAGCGCGGCCGCCGCGAACAGCCAGCGCACCGCCGGCAGGCCGCCGCCGAACAGGCCCGCCAGCACGATGCCGACCCCGCCGCCGGTTCCGAACGAGGCGGAGAGCAGTCCGGAAGGGCCGGACAGAGACCTCTGGGGGAACCCTTCCCGCAGCAGGCCCACGCACAGCGGGAAGAGGCCGCCGGCCACCCCCTGCACCAGGCGCGCGACGAGCAGCACCGTGAACGAGCCGGTGAGCGCGGACGCCACGGATGCCACCGCGACCACGGCCAGGACGCAGAGCATCACCGCGCGCCTGCCGTACAGGTCGCCCAGACGACTCACGACCGGGGTGGCGACACAGCCGACGAGCAGGTGCCCGGAGACCACCCACGCGGCCTGCGAGCCCGACACAGCGAACCCTTCCTGGATCTGCGGCAGCAAGGTCGCCACACCCAGCTGGAGCAGGGCGAACAGGCCGCAGGCCCCCGCGAGCACGGCCAGCGCCGCACGGTGGGGCGGTGCTGCCGGAGCCTCGGGGCGCACGGTCACAGCTGCTCGCTGAACGCGGGTTCCGCCAGGGGCGTCACCTCGGCGGACTCGACACGGTGCCGGTAGTGGCCGATCCGGGAGACCGGGTAACTCGGGCCGATCGCCGCGAGGGCGAACGCCTTCAGGTCGCCCGGTGCCGGGCTGAAGCGGCCGTTCGCGCCGAACCGCTGATCGGTGTAGTCCACCCGCACCCGCTGCGGGCGCAGCGGGTCCCCGCCGAAGTAGCCGGGCCAGTCGTGCTCGTACTCGGCGGTCTTGCCGTGCTGCGGGTCGTAGTCCGGGCGCAGCATGACGTCACGCTGGAAGCGCAGTACGTCGCGCAGCCGGGCGTCCTGGTCGGGGTCGAGCCCCAGGGTGCGGAGGTAGTCACCGAGTTCGGCGTGGAAACGCTCGAACTCCGTGGCCACCCGCAGCCAGCCCCAGTTGTCGATCGTCCAGCCCCGCCGCCTGCCGTACGGGGCGAGATGGGTGGCCAGGTCGGGCTGGCTGGCGACCAGGTTGGCCAACGGCAGCGTCGGGATGTCGATGTAGTCCTGGTACAGGCTGCGCATCCGCAGGTAGAGGGAGCCGATGAAGCTGTCGGGCTCCCCGGTGAAGTGGTTCTGCAGCCCTTCGTAGAAGGCGGTGTAGCCGATCCCGTGCTCCTGGCGGAGGTAGACCGACAGGTAGCGGGTGTAGCAGCCGTTGTGCAGGAACTGCACCGCCTGCACGAAGGCGAAGGACTCGACCCATTCGTCGCGGGGCATGGCGCTGGTCTCCATGACCATGTCCATGGTCTCGGCCTCGTCGTCGGGTGTGCCCGGCTTCTCGACGTAGAGGCGTTTGGGGACCGTGCGCAGACCGTAACCGGAGATCTTCTCCGGGGTGTTGATCGGCGCATTGGGCAGGATGCCGAATTCGTAGACCCGGAGGTCCTCGTGGTTGCCGGCCTCCAGCAGCGAGCCGATTCCCTCGCGGAAGGTGCGCGCGGTCTCCAGCGGCAGTCCCAGGATCAGCTCGGTGTAGGTGTGGATGTTCTCGACGGCGTACCGCTGCTGCAGCTTGCGGTAGTTGTCGAGGCCGATGTTCTTGCGGTCGATCGCCTCCAGGACGTCCATGTCGGTGCTCTGCATGGACAGGGTGGTGCCCATCAGCAGGTCCGCGTCGTGCCAGGCCTTGCTGATGTCGAAGACCCGGTCGTTGGAGTTCTTGGCGAAGTTGACCCGGATCTGCTTCGGCGACCCGGCCTCCGTACGGGCCTCCGCCAGCGCGTGCGCGATCTCCAGGTCGCGCGGCATGATGCCGAAGTTGGCGTCGCAGATGAACAGGTCCTCCACGTCGTTGCGCGCGAACCACTCGATCTCGTGCTGGAGGCGGTCCTCCTCGAACATGCGCAGGGCGCTCATCGTCGCCGATCCCCAGTCGCAGAAGGCGCAGGAGTACGGGCAGCCGCGGTTGGTCTCCCACAACGCGTAGAAGCGCAGCCCGCGTTCCCGGCAGGTCTGCACGGCCCCGTCCATCACCCCGTTCAGGTAGGGACTCGGGGTCTCGATCCGCCGGGGGAGCCGCTTGGCGGTCGGGCCCGCGACCGGGGTGCCGGTCCGGTTCACCGTCACGCCGGGCACGCCGGTGTAGTCGGGGCGGTCCCGGAGCCGTGCGGACAGCAGCTCCCGGAAGGCCACCTCCCCTTCACCGTGGGCCAGGACGTCGACGTAGGGGTGCCGGGTGAAGAAGTCGCCCACCCGGTCGGGGACGTGCGGCCCGCCGGCCACGACGAGCATGTCCGGGTAGCGCTCCTTGAGGATCTTCGCCACCTTCATCTGCCGGCGGAAGTTCCACACGTAGCAGGACAGGGCGAGGACGTCCGGTTCGGTGATGCCGTCCGCCATCTCCTGGACGGGGGCGACGAGGAACAGCGGCTCCTGGAAGTCGTAGGACGCGGCGATGCGTTCGTCCTGTTCCGCGTACGTGCGCAGCAGGCCGGCGACCAGAGGGAGGAAGGGCACCGCGTTGAGGCCGATGAAGTACACCTTGCGGCGGCGGGAGGATTCGGCGGACATGCTCGGGTCACGGCTCCTCGTGGTCGGGTCTGCTCTGCTGCGGTACGGCACCGGCGTGCGGGGGGTCGGGCGGGGGATGAGGGCGGTGTCATCCGGTGCTGGGAACACGCTCCGGCTCCAGGGCCCGGCCCTGTCCGGCGGCCAGGCGGATGCCGTTGAGCATCTCGTCGAAGGCGCTGTCGTCGGAGTAGTAGAAGACGGACGGGTCCTGTCCCGCGGCGACGCCCGGGGCGGGGCGGGCGCTCGCTCCCGCCAGCAGGTCGGCCAGCCGGTGGTAGAAGTCCTCCAGCGGCAGCTTCGTCGGGAAGAGCGAGTGGTAGCAGTCGAAGAGTTCGGGATCGTCGCTGATGTGCTGGTCCCGGGTCTCGTCGTACAGGTCCGTCCCGGGCAGGGGCGTCAGCACGGAGAAGCTCGGCATGTCCACCTGTAGCTCCTCGATGGTCCTGCCCAGCCGTGCGAAGTCCTCGCCGACCCAGTTGGGCTGGACGATGAAATTGGCCCGTACCTTCACCTGGTTGGTGTGGAACAGGTCGAGGGCCCGCCGGGTCTGGTCGGCGTCGGTGCCCTTGCGGTAGCCGGACAGTTCGTCGTCGGTCATCGACTCGGCCCCGACCAGCACCGAGTCCAGGCCGATCTCCGCCCAGCGGGCGATGACGTCGGGCCGGCGCAACGCGGTGTCGGTGCGGACGTACATGTGGAGCCGCTTGCGGAAGCCCGCCTTGTCGATGGCGTCGGCGAGCTCGAGCATGCGCGCGGGCTGGATGAACGCCTCGTCGTCCACGACGTAGAGGTTGTCGCCCTCGATGTCGGCGATCTCGGCCAGGACCCGGTCGATGTCCTTGACCAGGTAGCGCCGGTCCGTCATCCGCCACAGCGAACAGAACTTGCAGGTGTACGGACAGCCCGCGGTGAACCGGATCAGGGACACCGGCCGGTAGATCGAGTGGAAGTAGTCCTGCCGGTGGTGCGAGAGCAGCGAACGGTCGGGCATCGGCAGGTCGTTGAGCGCCGCGGGACGCGGCCGCCGGTCCCGCTCCAGCCCCGTGCGGGAGTCGTACGGCGCGAGTCCCACCCCCGTCTGCGGGGTGCGCCCCGCCTCCAGGTCGGCGGCCAGCCGGTTCAGCGGCGCGCCGCCCTCGCCCGCGATCACCCAGTCGGCGGCGAAACCGTCGAGCCACTCGGCCGAGACCGTCGGGTGGTGTCCGCCGAGCACGATCGGCACGTCGGGCCACAGGCGGCGGACCTCATGGCTGACCTCGCGGGACACCCGGACGCTGGTGGTGTAGGGGATGGCCACGCCCACCAGGTCCGGAGGTTCGTGCACCGCCGCGTAGTCCGCCAGCGGCCCGTCCAGCCGCAGGTCGTGGATCGTCACGTCGTGATGGCCGCGCAGCGCACCGCCGAGGTATTCGAGCGGCAGCGGTTCACAACAGCTCAGCCGGTCGCTGAGCAGGGCCCGTTCGTTGCGGGGCCACACCAGCAGAACCCTCATGTCATGCCTCCCAGACGTCGGTCCTGGTCCGCCACGGCGGGCCCGGTCCCGGGCCCGCCGCTCCCGAAGACCTCGGTGGCGATCTCGTACAGCCGCCCGGTCTGGACGGCGGGGTCGTCGGTTCCCAGCGCGGCGGCGAACATGTGGCTCATCGCGGTGCCCTCGTGGATGCCGCGCTTGGGGCGCCACGCCACCTCGGCTGGCAGGACGTCGGCGGCGGCGCTGCGCAGCACCCACTTCGCCTCCCCTTCCCGGACCTTGAGCCGTCCGCGGATGTCCAGGGCGGCAGCCATCACCTCGCGCGACCAGTACGGGTGGCGCACGGCGGTGTGGCGTGCGTCCGCGAACGCGGGGTGGAACTCGTTGCTCCGCCCGGTCGCCCGGGTCTGTGCGACGACGGCGCCCTCGACGGCGTCCTCGCCTCCGGTGCCGCCGAGCCCCGCGAAGAGCAGGTCCGCGCCGTATCCCGACAGCAGTACCTGGCGGCGGTCGGTGGCGATGTGGCCCTGGAGGAAGCAGGCGGGCGCGGCGATCTGCAGGGTGAGCAGGTCCCAGGTCTCCAGCGCGCGGATCATGCCGGGCAGCATCCCGGCGAGCTGGTCCGGACCGAAGTTCACCTCCTCGTGCTTGGTGCCCAGCCGGTCCGCCAGCCAGGCGGCCTGGGCGAACTCGTCGCCGAACGGCGTGCCCACGGTGTACGTGCGCACCCCCGACGAGCCGGCCTCCAGCACCGCAAGCGCCGCGACCGTGGAGGAGTCCACACCACCGCTGAGCGAGACGGCGATCTCGTCCGCGCCCGCGGCCAGCCGCGCGACGGACGCGCCGAGCACCGTCCGTACGGTGCGCACCGCCTGGTCCGCGTCCGTCACCGAGGGCCGGTCCGGGAGAGGGGCGAGCCGGTGCACCGACACGGGGTCCTCGCCGTACGCGTCCACCACCAGGGTCACCGCGCTGTTGGCGGGAACCGGCGTGACCCCGGCGAACCGGCCACCGGGCAGCAGCGACTTCCCGGCATCGCCCAGCACCGCGGAGCGGCCCAGACGCGGGAGCAGGGCACCGGCCGACGTACCGACGAGGAGCGCCCTGCCGTCCCGCGCCCAGTGCAGCGGGCAGGTCGCGCCGACGTCGCTCCACAGGGTCGCCCGGCCCTCGCGGACCAGCACGGCGCAGTAGCGGCTGTGCGCACGCTCGGTCCAGGCGGCCAGGTCGGCGAGCGACGCGTGCTGAGGCGGGTCCTCCCCGGTCAGCCGGTCGCCCTGCACCACGAGGACGTCCGTGCCGTCGCGCCGCACCAGGACGTCCATGGCCCGGCCCTCGCCGAGGAGCGCGACCTCGGTGGCGCCGTCCGGACCGCTGGACAGTATGAATCCGGCCATGTCAGTAGACCCCCTCGACGCGGCGTCCCTCGGTGAACTCGGGGCTGTACGGATCTCCCACCCACGGCCACGGATAGCGCTCGGCCGCGACTCCGTAGGGGCGGACCCTCCGGGCCCGGTCCCGCTCCCAGAAGCCGGGGAGCAGGGCGTCGTCCGTCAGCCGCCAGACCCGTACCCGGCCCTCCTCCCCGAAGGGCACGTCGTCCCCCTGCTCGTCGACGACGTCCAGGGCGACGTGCGGCTGGCACGGCACGTACACCACACGGTGCTCGTCCTCCGCCTCGAAGGGCTTCTGCCAGCTGATGCCGGTGGTCGACGTGCCGTACATGCCGACCACCGGGACGCCGGGGAAGAAGTCATCCCGCAGCTGCCGGTGCGTCTCGGGCTCCAGGGTGGTCCCGGCGTGCACGATGGCCTCCACCCCGGCCAGCGCCTCTGTGCCGAGCCGTTCCGGCAGCATCTCCAGCAGCCGGGAGGTGCAGAACAGGACGCCGATGTCCTGGGACCGGGCGACTTCCGCGATCTGGGCCCAGATGTGGTCGACGTAGCGGTCGTAGGCGGCGGTCATGCCTTCCTCGCCGAAGATCTTCACGATCCGCGGGTCGAGGTCGATGGAGAAGCACATCCCGCCGCGGCGCTCCGCGAAGGCGACCACCAGCCGGCCGGTCGTGTGCGGGCCCATCGGCCCGACGAACAGCCAGTTCTTCCCGCGCGGGACGCCGTGCAGGTCCAGGAACTCGTCCGAGAAGGCGAGGATGTCGTCCCAGTAGCGGCTGCCCCAGGTGCCGTGCTTGGCCGGTCCCGTGGTGCCGCCGGTCTGCGCCGCCCACAGCGGGCCGCCCTCGGCGAGCACCGAGCGCGGCACGAAGTTCTCCAGCGGGGTCCGGCGGGCGGCCTCCTCGAAGTGCATCTGGTCCGACCCGTCACGCAGTCCGATCAGGGCGACGGCGTCCGAGAGTCCCTGCACCTTCCCGAGCGCGTCGGTGCCCTGCCGCCTGTCCCGCTCCAGCCAGTACGGCGTGCCGTGCTGCGGATCGAAGTGCAGGCGGACGAGGCGGCGTACGTCCTCGTCGGTGATCGGACGGAGCCTCGACTCGCTCGGACATCGCATGACGGGTCCCTCTCCTTCGTTGCCGTCCGGGCCGGTCACGCCAGGGCGCCCGGGAGTACGGCCTTCTTCTTGAACAGGAAGTCGGCGAGATGGCCTTCGTGCGGGTCGCACGGGTGGTAGCCGCGGTCGAACAGGTCGCCGGCGAAGACCTTGTCGACATGCGGTTCCTCGGCGAGTGCCCGCACCAGCCCGTCGGCCTCGCCGACCACGGACACGATCAAGGACCCTGCGCACGCGGCCACCGCCTTCGACCGGGGCACGTGCGCCACCGCCGTGAAGGGAAAGGGAAGTTCCGTGCCGAACAGCGGCGACCCGGGATCCACCAGCAGCACCGTGGGCCTCAGGAACGCCTGACCGTCGAGCTCCACCCGCAGCGGCACACCGGTCGCGGACGCGGTCACGTCCACCGCGCCGGCGGCGATCTCCCTCTCGATCCGCAGCGCGAGGGAGTCCCGCGCCGCCCGGTCCGGGAACGCGGGCACCGCCGCCCTCGGGTCGTCCAGCGGCAGCACAGGGCGCGCCGCGAACTCGTGGGCCAAAGCCTCGGCCGCCGCCTTCGGATCGCCCAGCACGACGAGGGAGCTCATGTTGACGCAGAGCCTGCCGCAGCCCGCGAACGCCTCCCGGGCCAGCCGCTGCCAGGCGTCGTCCGGCAGCCGGTCACCGATCACCGCCCGACTGCGGCCGAAGTGGTACGTCTTCACCTTCCCGGGAGGCAGGTCGGCAGGGACCTCCTCGCCCGGCCACAGCACCTGGTCGGCCAGCCGGCGCAGCGCGGGCGCGTCCCCGTGCACCACGGACACACCGTGCTCGGGCAGCCCGGCCGCGTACAGCTCCTCGGTGAGCAGGACCGGTGTGAAGGGGTCGGCGGCCGCGGTGCTCAGCAGCACCGGACGGCGCGTGGCCAGGGCCTGGAGCCACTCGATGTTGATGGTCGGGAAGTTGCCCGGCTGACGCACCAGCACCGACCGGCCCGCAGGACGCCAGCTCCACCCCAGGCCGCTGCCGCCGGTCCGGTAGGCCGCCACCGTGCCGTCGGGGGACTGCGCCGCCAGGATCTCCTCCATACGGGCGAGGTCCTGGGCGGCCGTGCGCAACCCGCGGGCGGCACGCCGGCGGGGGAGGCCGCTCACCGCCGACAGGGCGCGCAGCCACACGTCGAGCTCCCCGGAGTCCAGCCGGGCGGTGACACGGCCGGCGGCGCGGCGCAGCAGCCCGAACCAGTCCGCGTCGTCGATGGACCGCATACGGCGGGCCGCGCGGCCCGCCTCCTCGGCCATCCGGAACTGCGTGAGACGTCCGGCGGAGCCGACCCGGGCCAGCGGCCTGCCCTCACCGTCGTGGACGACGTCCGGGCGGTGCGACATGACCGCCCGCGCGCCGTCGTAGGCCGGGACGTCCAGGACCTCCGTGCCCGGAGCGGCCGTCGGCGCACTCACTGGACCTCCGGCACCAGCGCCGCCGGCTCCTTCGTCGGCTCTGCGCCACCGTCGAGCAGACCGAGGCGGGTCTGGACGGTGCTCAGGTCGGCCAGGTACGCGATGCGCTTGTACTTGCCGTCGCGGCGCGTCGGCGTCATGTCGTCGTACAGCTTCCACAGCTCGTCGATGGAGGCGGCCTCGCTGGAGGTCACGGGGATGTGGCCGGTGAAGCAGTCGCTGTCGTCGGTCTCCAGGGTGAAGTCGACCCGCTTGGCCATGTCCTTCTCCACCTCGTGGTGGAAGGGCACGAAGAAGCAGGGCGAGACGATGTCGTGCCGGTTGTCACCGAGCCGCGCCTGCAGCCAGGTGATGGTCGAGCGCATCGCCTCGTCCGTCTCGCCCGGGATTCCGAGGATCAGGGTGGCCTGCACGCCGATCCCCGCCTTGCTCAGCGAGCTCAGCGCCCGCTCGGTCACGTCGACCTTGACCGGACGGCCGAGCCGCTTGAGCAGCGACCAGTCGAGGGTCTCGACACCGACCAGGAGCCGGAAGCAGCCCGAGTCGCGCAGCATGCGCGCCATGTCGTCGTCGATGAGGTCCGGACGGGCCTTGGCCTCCCACTCGAACTTGCCCTGCAGACCCGACTTCTCGATGCTCCGGCACAGCTCCTGCATGCGCGGGACGTCCTCGACGAAGTCGTCGTCCTCGATGCGGATCCGGTCGAAGCCGTGGACCTCGACCAGGTCGCGGATCTCCTCGATCACCCGCTCCGCGCTGTGCCGGCGCTGGCCGACCCCCCACTGGTGCTTGGAGTAGCAGTAGGCGCAGGCGTACGAACAGCCGCGGCTGGTGACGAGGTTGCCGGACCGGCCCCGGGAGATCTGGTTGTACAGCTGCATGTCCGCCAGGTCCCGGGCGGGCTTGGGCAGCTTGTCGAGACGCATCACCTGCGGCGCGGCCGGCGTCTCGACCACGGTGCCGTCGTCGTCGCGGAAGACGATGCCGCGGACCTTGCGCAGGTTCTTGCGGCCGTTGTTGCCGTACTCGTGGACCAGGTGGGAGAAGGTGACCTCGCCCTCGCCCTTGACCACCACGTCCGCGGAGCCGTCCTCGACGAGCTTGCGGGCCAGCGGGGTGGCGCCGACACCGCCGTAGACGACGAGCGCGTTCGGATGGTGGCGACGGGTCTCGGCACCGAGCTTGATGCCGTTCTTCAGGCTGGAGGTGAGGACCTGGATGCCGACGATGTCCGGGTGATGGCCGCGGAGGAACTCGTTGGGCGTGGCCAACGGCCTCTGCAGGACGAACAACTGGTCGTCGATGAACCGGACGTCGGTGCCCTTGGTGTCGTGGAAGGTGCCCTCCCGGAGGGTCGCGGCCAGGGAGAGCAGCCCCAGTTGCGGTGCGGAGATCGACTCCCCGGAGTACGACGACCGGCGAGCGTTCACGAGTAGAACCTGCATGCGTGTCTGGCCTCCTGCGCGTGGACAGTCCCGGGGCACCGACCGACTGCCCGCACAGCCTGTGCACCCGGCTCCGTGGGTGGCGAACTGGTGATGCCGTGCCTGCCGCCTGTGAGGAGGCGGGAGCGGTTCCGGTACGGCTCGCACGGACGGGGTCACTTGGGGATCTGCAAGCCGCAGTACAGGGGACACCGCACGTCGGAGCGGCGTCCAATGCCAATCGCGGGTCACCGGAACCCGCCGGGGGCATGAGTCGGTCCGGCCCGCGGGAGTCATGCCGTGGGCGCATCACCGCGATGGCGCCTCGGCCTATGGGACGGGGCGCCGCCCTGTGGCAGCATCGTGCGGTGTCCGACGGAAGGGCCCGGGCCGGTCAGGCCGGTCCACCCGCCGCACCGCGACGGTCCGGCCCCTCCCTGCCCGAGGAGTGTCATGACTGCTTCCCACTTGCCCTCCGGCGCGGTGGAGCCGACGACCACGACGGATCCGGCAGCCGGCGAGCGCGAGACCTTCCGGCGCGACGGGGTGGTCCGCTGGGACCACGTGCTGACGCCCGAGCAGGTCGTCGCTCTCCGGGGGAGCGTGGAGCGGGCCTTCTTCGACGACGGCCGCCCGGCCGAAGGGGTACGCGACCTCTCGGAGCGCAGGGGCAGACCGCTGGAGCTGGCGCTGCTGCAGAAGGTGAACCTGTGGCAGACCGACCCGGCCTGCGAGGCCCAGGTCCGCCGCCCCGACCTGTACCGGCGGGTGGAGGAACTGCTCGGCGGCCCCGTGCGCCTGTTCCGCGACCACTCCTTCTACAAGCCGGCCGGCAAGGGCGAACGCAGCCGTCTCGTCCTGCACCAGGACAACCGCTACTGGCACCTCACCCCGCCCGAGGCGGTCACGGTGTGGATGGCGCTGGACGACGCCACTCCGGAGAACGGCTGCGTCCAGTACGTCCTCGGCAGCCACCGGTTGGGCAGGGTGGAACACACCCGGCCGGAGGAGGGAGCCGTCCTGGTCGAGGCACGCAGCGAGCAGGAACCCGTGGCGTACCCGGTACCCGCGGGCAGCGCCCTGGTCCACCACGCCAACACCCTGCACGGCTCCGGGCCGAACCTCACCGACGGCCCCCGCCGCGCCTACGCCCTCGTCTTCGTCCGGGCGGACGTCTCGGCGCGCGGTGAGGCGATGACCGGGTTCCCGCTCGCCGCTGACCTCGTCCGGTGACGGAGGAGGGGAAGGACCCTGCGTACGGGACGATTCTCCTGGACCGTGCCGACGGGATCGCCTGGGTCACGCTCAACCGCCCCGACCGGCTCAACGCCACCACCGAGCAGATGCACCACGAACTGCTGGACGCCTTCGCCCGCGTCGCCGAGGACGGTTCCACCCGGGTGCTCGTCCTCACCGGTGCCGGCGACCGGGCCTTCTGCATCGGCAGCGACCTCGGCTTCCTCACCGAGGTCCTGGACGGCGAGGAGGCCGATGCCGACCTGTTCGCCGCCTACCTGGAACGGCTGAACCAGGTCGTCTTCGCCCTGGAGCGCATGCCGGTCCCGACGATCGCCATGGTGCAGGCCAAGGCCCGCGCCAGCGGCTTCGAGATGGTGGTGGCCTGCGACTTCGTACTGATCGCCGAGGAGGCCCGGATCGGCGACGTGCATACACCGTACGGTCACATGCCGGGAGCCGGCGCCACCCACCGCACCGTCCGGAAGATGGGCCTGCAGCCCGCGATGGAGCTGCTGATGACCGGCCGCTGGCTGTCGGCAGCCGAGGCCGTGGACAAGGGTCTCGCGCTGCGCGCGGTCCCGGGGGACCGGCTCCGCGAGGAGACCGCGTCCTTCGCCCGCACGCTCGCCGACGTCCCGGGCGACTGCCTCCGGCATCTGAAGTCGGCCGTGATGGGCGGCCTCGGCCGGACCGTCGAGGAGGCCGTGGCGGTGGAGACGTCCGCGTACCTGGCGCTGCTGCGCTCGTCCTCGGGGCCGGTCGACGGTTTCCGCGCGGGGCAGCGGGACCGGGCAGTCCGCCGGGCCGGCCCCGCCTCCGTCGAGGCGGTCGCCGCCGCGGGTCCGGATCAGGGCGGCGAACCGTCTCCGTAGCGGCGCCGGGCGTCGGACAGGTCCTCGATCCGGTCGGTGTCCCAGGGGAGTTCCCAGCCGCCGAGCCGCAGCAGGCAGGCGGTGAGGGCGGCGGTGAAACCCCACACGAACACGTTCCGGGCCAGGAATCCTGGGCTGAGAAAGCCGTCGGGGAGCCGGACCAGCAGCCGCGCCGCCGGGTCGGCGAGGTCCGTGAGGGGCACCCGGTGGACGGACACGATCTCCTCGCCGTCCCCGGCGATCCGGCCGCCCGCCCCCCACCAGCCGAGCACGGGAACGACCGAGAAGCCGCTGTGGGCGAGGTTCAGCGGGGCGAGCGCGCCCGCGATCCGGACCTCCGAAGGGTTCAGCCCCGTCTCCTCGCACGTCTCGCGCAGCGCGGTGCGCACGGGACCGCCGTCACCGGGAGCGGAGGAGCCACCGGGGAAGCAGACCTGGCCCGGGTAGTTCCGCAGGGCGCCGGAACGCCGCAGGAAGAGCACGTCCGGGCCCCGGCGACCGGTGCCGAGGAGCACCAGGACGGCGGAGCCCCGCGCATCCGCGGGCACCGGGCCCGCGTACCGCGCCAGTTCCGGCGGAGGGTCGCCGTACGTCCTGCGGACCACGTCGGTCAGCCAGTACGGCACGTCGTCGCCGGGTGCGTCCTTCCGGTCGTCAGCCACGGACGACAAGCGTAGGGAACTCCGGGCCCGGCCGGGGAGGTTCTGCGGGAACCGGTGGTCCCGTCCGGGCCGCAGGGACGGCCGTGCGCACGAAAGGCCATGCGTGCGGGAGGCGGTGAGGACGGCAGGCGGTGCGCACCGGTGCCGTCGAGGCGGCCTGGAGAGCCGAGGACAGCGGACGAGCGGGATGCGCACGCCCGGACCGGTACCGCGTACCCGACCGGGCAACGCGTCGGCGGACGGGCCGTGACCGGGCCGCGGTCGGGTCCGGGGACGCCGCGCGCACCGGGGACGGCGGCGGGGACGGCCGGGAGCGCGGCCGGCTGACCGTGTGCCGGCCGGGCGGTGCCACCGCGGTCCGCACCCGCAGGGCGGAACGGCAGCCGCGGCCTCCGTACGCGGCGAGCGGCCCCGGCGGTCTCCTGCTCGGCGACGTCGCTCGACCCCCGGGCGGGCTCGCCGGCCCGCCCTCGACGGACGCCCGGCCGGCGAGGGGGCCCGGCGGTGTCGCACGACGAACGGGTACGGAAAGGACGGGGCTTCCGGGTCCGCGTGCAGCCGTCCGCCCCGATGCGGGTACGCGGGGAGAGCGGGGAGAGGCGTCCAGGGCACAGTGGCCGGAGGCCGCCCGGCCGTCCCCGGGCGGCCGGTCCGCCCGCTGCCGACAGCTCGCCGAGCCTGGAGGGAACGTCCGACCGTGGACCGCAACGACCCGCCGGCGCGCTCGCGCGTGCGGCCCCCCACCTTCATGCGGCTGCCGCTCGACCGCGACCCGACGGCCCGCGACCTCGTGGTCCTCGGGGTGCCCTACGACGAGTCGGGCCGGTGCCCCGGGACCCGCCTGGGACCGGGCGCCGTCCGCGACGCGTCCGCCCTCGCGCCCGCTCCCGGTGCGGACCGCGGCCCGGGCACCTTCGACCTCGTCGACTGCGTCGACGGAGGGGACTTCGATCTGACACCGTGGATCTCCGGTGCCGTCCCCGAGGTCCTGTACAAGCGTCTCTCCCACCTCCTCGCGGGAAACGCCGCCGTGCTGCTGCTCGGCGGCAGCCGGAAGCTGACCCTGGCGGCGCTGCGCGCGGTGGCCGAGGTGCACGGTCCTGTCGCCCTTCTCCGCCTGGCCGCGGATCCCGCGGGCCCGGCCTCCGAGGGCGACTGCTTGCACCAGGCGGTCGACGAACACCTCGTCGACCCGACGGCGGTGGTCCGGATCGGCCTGCGCGGCGCCGGCGGATCAGGCCGTGCCCCGGGCGGGGTCATGCTCGACGTCGGCCGGTTCGGCCGGCTGGGCGTCCGGGGTGCCGCCGGATTCGTCCGCCACCGGATCGGCCGCCGTCCCGTGTACGTCTCGGTGGCGGTCGACGTCGCCGACCCGGCCTTCGCTCCCGGTACGGGCATCCGCGTGCCGGGCGGGCTCACCTCGCGGGAGGTGCTCGGGCTGCTCCGTTGCGTCGGGGACCTCTGCCCGGTCGGCTTCGAGGTGACGGGGGTGTCGCCGCCGCAGGACCGGTCAGGGATCACCGCCGCGCTGGCCTCGGAGATCGGTGGCGAACTGATCCACCAGTACGCCAGGGCGCAGCGCATCCTGATGTGAGCCCGCCCCGGCAGCCGGTGGACGTCACGGACAACACCGGCCATCCCCGACCGCCCGCCTGCCAGGCACGGTCCGTCGCCGTACTAGGCCGAGTCCCTGACGACCAGCACCGGTTCGAAGATCACGGATGTCGCCGGCCGGTCTGGTGCGGTCAGCCGGTCCAGCAGCAGCCCCGTCATCTCCGCGGCCATGTCCTCCACCGGTTGCCGCACCGTCGTCAGCGGCGGCCGGCAGGCGGAGGCGGCGCTGCTGTCGTCGAAGCCGATCACGGCCACGTCCTCGGGTACCCGCCTCCCGTGGTCCCGCAGCACATGGCAGGCGCCCGTCGCCATCAGGTCGTTCCCGGCGAACACCCCGTCCAGATCCGGGTGTTCGGCCAGCAGCCGCTCCATGGCCGCTTCGCCGCTCTCCTGGGTGAACTGCCCCTCGGCGACCGGCACATCGCTGTGACCGCCCCGCGCCATGACGTCCCGGAAGCCCGCGAGCCGCTCCCGCCCCGCCGGTATGTCCAGGGGCCCGCTGATGCTGACGATCCGGCGACAGCCCCGCGCCAGCAGATGCTCGGCGGCCAGCCGGGCGCCGTCGCGATGGGCCAGATCGACGTAGCTGATCCGGACGGGCCGGGCGGGGCGCGCGTAGAGCACGGCCGGCAGCCCGGCGTCCACGACCATGCCCGGCAGCGGGTCCTCGGCGTGGGTCGACACGATCAGCGCGCCGTCCGCGCTGCCCTGGCGCAGATAGGCCACGACCTCGTCCCGCGCCTTCGAGGTCTCGGCGAACATCAACACCGGGTGCATGCCGCGCGGCCGCAGGTAGTTGACGACTCCGGTCACCACCCGGCCGAAGAACGGATCGGCGAACACCTGGGCGGTGAAGGACCCCTCCCCGGCGGGCCCCTCCCCGTCGGGCTCGACCCCGGCCCCCGACACCACCAGGGCGATGGCGTCCGTGCGCCGCGTGACGAGGGAGCGGGCCGCCCGGTTGGGCGTGTAGCCCGTGACCGAGATCGCCTGACGCACGGCCTCCTGGATCGACGGGTCCACGTTGCGCACCCCGTTGACGACCCGCGAGACCGTGGCACGTGAGACACCGGCCGCCCGCGCCACGTCCTCCAGGGTGGGCGTCGCACCGGTCGGCCGCAGAGCATCCGTCATGAGGGCATTTATAGCATCAGCGACGGACTCGGATAGAGCGCTCTCCCGAGCCGACGCGACTGGTCCGACGGCCGGTGCGAGCTCAGGTGGCGGGGGTGGTGCGCCGGTGCGCAGGCGCGGTGGTCGCCGACTGTTCACTTGTCATCACCCGCTGTCTGCCCATACGTTGGCCGCTTGCGACGTGTCCTACAGCCAGTGGGGGAGCCTGATCATGGCCGCGAACGGACGGCACCGCAGATATCAGCCCAGCCGGATCAACCGTGCCTCGCTCACGGTGACGGCGGGCGGCGCGGGCATCGCGCTCCCGCTTCTCACGGCTGCCTCGGCGGGGGCCGCCACGACCGATGTGTGGGAGAAGGTCGCCGCGTGCGAGTCGACCGGCAACTGGCACATCAACACGGGTAACGGCTACTACGGCGGCCTGCAGTTCACCCGGTCGACCTGGGCCGCCTACGGCGGCACGGCCTATGCGGCACGGGCCGACCTGGCGACCAGGGACCAGCAGATAGCCGTCGCCGAGAAGGTGCTCGACGGTCAGGGCCCGGGGGCCTGGCCGACGTGTTCCGTACGGGCCGGCCTGAAGCAGGGGGGTGACGCGCCGGACACCGCCCCGCAGACGAAGCGTCCGGCGACCGCCACCAAGGCCGCGCCCGGTACGGCGGAGTCCCGCCCGGCGAGGGCGACGGCCGCACCGGCGAAGGCGTCGCCGACCGCCGTGCCCGGCAAGCGCGAGGCGTACACCGTCGCGCGCGGGGACTCCCTCTCCGGCATCGCGTCCGCCGAGCGGGTCCGGGGCGGGTGGCAGCAGTTGTACGCGGCCAACCGCGTCGTGGTGGGATCCGACCCCGACCTCATCATCCCGGGGCAGCGGCTGACCCTCGACGTGGCCGGGACGCCCCTCGCGGACCCGAAGCCGGCGGCGGCCCCGAAGCGGAAGGCGGCGGCCCCGAAGGCGACGCAGAAGCCGGCGCCGAGGGCCGCCGCCACCCCGAAGGCGACGGAGAGAGCCGCGCCCGAGCGGGCGTCGAAGCCGACCGAGAAGAAGGCGGCCAAGCCCCGTACCGGCCTCACCGCCCCGGTGTCGGCCCGCACCGGGACGCCCTACCACCAGGCGGGTTCCTGGTCCAGCGGCTACCACACGGGCGTGGACTTCCCGGTGCCCACCGGAACCTCGGTGAAGGCCGTGGCCTCCGGGAAGGTCGTGTCGGCCGGGTGGGCCGGAGCGTACGGCTACGAGGTCGTCATCCGGCACGCCGACGGCAGGTACAGCCAGTACGCGCACCTCTCGTCGCTCCACGTGCGCGAGGGCCAGCAGGTCGGCAGCGGCCAGCGGATCGCGCGCTCGGGATCGACCGGCAACAGCACCGGCCCGCACCTGCACTTCGAGATCCGCACCGGCCCCGGCTACGGATCGGACGTCGACCCGCTCGCCTACCTCAGGGCCGGCGGCGTCAGCATCTGAACGGGCGGCCCCGCCAGGGGCTGTAAGTCACCGCGGCGAGCCGGGCCCGCAGAGGCCCGGCCGCCGTCGAACTCCACGCGTCCGCCGCCGTGGTCCAGCGGCAGGGTCAGCGGCAGCGAGAGCGCCGTCGGCCCCGGAAAAGGGTCGGGCAGCACCGCCGCCCCCTGGGGAAGCGAGGGCTTCGCCGGCGCGGGCAGCGCCACGTGGTGCCCGGAGTCCTTCGCCCGCGCCGCAGGCGCCGGCTCCCCGGTCTCCTCCCGCTCCCCGGTCTCCTCCCGCTCCCCGGTCTCCGCCCGCTCCCGGGTACGCCGCTCCGCCTCCACCCGCTCGGTGGTCAGCAGCACCAGCCCGGCCGCGGCCAGTGCGCCGCAGCCGACCGCGAGCAGGGTGCCCGTCACCCCGTAGCGGAACTGCTCCCCGAACATGGTGATGCCCACGGCCGCGGCGACGACCGGATTGACCACCGTGACCGTCGCCAGCGGCGCGGTCAGGCCGGCCCCCCGGTACGCGGCCTGGGACAGCAGCAGACCCGCGGCGGCGAGAGCGGCGATCACCAGGAGGGTCGGCAGCCCGGACGTCACCGACCCGGAGGTCCATTCGACCGCCACGGTCTTCGTGAACACCGACGCCATCCCGAAGGCGATCCCCGCCCCCGTGGCGAGCACCACGCTGCGCAGCATCGGCCGGTGCAGCCCCTTGGCGAGGAGCAGCAGCGCCACCACCACGCCTGCCGTCCCGACGCCGAGCATCAACTGCTCCGGCCCGGCGAGGGAGTGGGACCCCGCCCTCCCCGTGAGTGCGAGCAGTCCCGCCAGGCCGACCGTGGCCATCAGGGCGCCTCGCCATGCCGTCCGTCCCGCCCTGCGGTGGACGAAGAGCGCCGCCATGGGCAGCGCGAAGACGATCGTCAGGGCTCCGAGCGGCTGGACGAGGCTGAGAGGGCCGTACGCGAGGGCCACCACGTGCAGCACCGCTCCCACGCCGTTGAGCGCAACGGCGACCCACCAGACGCCGTTGCGCAGCGGTGCGTACGGGCGGCTGTCGCCGGTCGCGGCCACGCGCTCCTGGACGATCGCGCCGGCCGCGTAGGCGACGGCGGAGACCAGTGACAGCAGCACGGAAAGCGCGAGGGAGCTCATGTACACCACGATGTCCCGTCGGAGCCGCCACGTCGTCGTCCTTGAGGCGGCGATTCGGCGTACTGCTCCGGTAGTACGTCCATCAATGTCGGGTCCTCCTCTCGACGGTAGTCCTCCGCGCCCGAGGGCTCAGAAGTTCGCCGGGAAGGTCACGCCACGTCGCGGAGGGGATGCGCAAAGTGCCCGAAAATGGACCGGAGCGGTCTCCGGGTTCGAGTGCAGGTCCCGCGCGGTGGCTCAGGTGCTGAGCATGAACTCGGCGCGGATGCGCTTGCCGACGGGAACCCGCTCGGCCGTCACGCGGTCGCAGAGCGCGACCACGATCTCCATCCCGTGACCGCCGAGGCGGGCCGGGTCGGGGGAGTAGAGCACCGGAAGGGCGGTGCTGCTGTCGTACACCGTCACGCTGATGCGCCGGGCATCGCCCTCGAGCTCCAGCAGATACGGGCCGTGGCTGTAGCGGTCCGCGTTGGTGACGAGCTCGCTGACCGCCAGCATCAGGTCACTGCGGGTGTGCTCGCCGAGGACCGCGAGCCACTCCGCCACGAGCCGGGCCAGGAAGCGGTCGGCCAGCGCGCGTGCCTGCGCGATGCATCCCGGCTCCCCGTCGAACACCTCCGCGACCAGCAGAACCTCGGTGGACGGAGACCCCTGGAACGGGTCGTCCGGCCGTGAGGTGGCCTGTTCGTTCATGTGCTCCAGCCAAGGCGCCGCAGGGGAGGTCATGGATCTCTTCTCGCCGTTCGTCTACCCGCGTCGAGAGATCCCACTCCGGGGGATCCCTCCAGATCTTACGCACGCGGGGGCAGCCGGACCACGCTCACGAAGAAGTCGTCGATCTGGCGCACCGCTCCGATGAACTGCTCCAGGTCGACCGGCTTGGTGACATAGGCGTTGGCGTGGAGTTTGTAGCTGCGCAGGATGTCCTCCTCGGCCGAGGACGTGGTGAGGACCACCACCGGGATCAGCGCCAGCTCCGGGTCGGTCTTGATCCGCTCGAGCACCTGCCTGCCGTCGTACCGCGGCAGGTTCAGGTCGAGGAGCACCAGGTCCGGGCGGGGAGCGTCGGCGTACTCGCCCTGGCGGTAGAGGAAGTCGAGCGCCTCCTGACCGTCCCGCACCACGTGGAGCGTGTTGCGGATCTTGTTGTCCTCGAACGCCTCACGGGTCATCAGTTCGTCACCGGGGTCGTCCTCGACGAGCAGGACCTCGATGGGCTTCACGGCGTCGTTCACGGGGTGTCTCCCGACCGGGGGGTCAGCGGGGCGGGGGCGAGCAGCTCCGCCGTGGTGTGGATGGGTGCCTCGGGCAGGACGGGCAGGGTGAAGTGGAACAGTGTGCCCTCGGCCGGCTCCGGGTCCAGCCAGATCCGGCCACCGTGGAACTCGATGATCTTGCGGCAGAGGGAGAGGCCGATCCCCGTTCCCTCGTACTCGTCGCGGGCGTGCAGGCGCTGGAAGATGATGAACACCTTGTCGGCGAACTCCGGCGCGATCCCGATGCCGTTGTCGGCGACCGTGATGTGCCAGTCCTCACCCTCCCGGACACACCCCACGGTGATCCGGCACGGCACATCGGTGCGGCGGAACTTGATCGCGTTGCCGACGAGATTCTGCCAGACCATGGTCAGTGACGTCCCGTCGCCGAGGAGCTCGGGCAGCGTGTCCTCGCGGACGACGGTGGCCCCCGACTCGTCGACGGCCAGGGTGAGGTTGGACAGGGCCCGGTCCAGCGAGCTGCCCAGGTCGACCGGCTTCCAGCTCTGCTGCACCCGGCCCACCCGGGAGAAGGTCAGCAGGTCGTTGATGAGGACCTGCATCCGCTTGGCGCCGTCGACCGCGAAGTCGATGTACTGCCGGCCGCGGTCGTCCAGCTCCTTGCCGTACCGCTTCTCCAGCAGCTGGCAGAAGGAGGCCACCTTCCGCAACGGCTCCTGGAGGTCGTGCGAGGCCACGTAGGCGAACTGCTCCAGCTCGGAGTTGGAGCGGCGCAGCTCCGAGGTCTGCTCGGCCAGCAGCTTCTCCCGGTCCTGGGACTCACCCAGCTCCGCGACCAGGCGTTGACGCATCGCCTCGGCCGCCTCGGACACCGCCCTGACGTCCGACGGACCGGGGACGTCGATCTTCTCGGAGAAGGAGCCCGACCTCACCCGGTCCGAGGCGGCGGTCAGGGCGTTGAGAGGCCGGCCCACCACGCGGTGCAGCAACAGGCTCAGCGACAAAACGGCCAGCACGAACCCCGCGACCAAGGCGGTGAGCACCCAGTCGCGGGTGGTACGCGCGTCGTTCAGCTCGGCGCGCGCCGAGTCGCGCGCGTCGTCCAGATGGCTCTGCTGGGCGCTGTACAGCGTGCGCAGGGCGTCGAAATCCCCCTTGCTCCGCAGGATCGGGGCGGAGGAGGCGCCGGTGGGCCCGCTCGCCCGCACGGCGGCGATCAACGGCTCGGCCCGCTGGGTCCGCCACCGCTGGGCAGCCCGCTCGATCCGGTCGACGTCCCTGGCGTACGGCTGCTCGTCCCCGGTCAGCGCGCGCAACCTGGCCAGCCGCTCGCGCTCGGCCCGCGTGCCCTCCTCGTACGGCTCGAGGAACGAGGTGTCACCGGTGAGCGCGTAACCGCGTACGCCCGTCTCCTGGTCCAGGAGCGAGTTCTGCAACTGGAACGACGCGGAACGGGCGGGCTGGATGCGGTCCACCAGGTCCGTGGTGCGGTCGGATATGCGGGAGAGGACGAGCCCGCCCACGACGAGGCACCCGCAGACCACCAGCACGAAGCCGGCCAGGATCAGATGGACCCAGTTCTGCACCGACAGACGGGAGAGGGGGCCGGGCAGGACGGCCCCGGGCTTCTCCGTGCTCATGAATGCGCCTTCCAGCCGACATGCAGGACGGCTACGTCGTCGGCCAGCCCGCCGTAGGGCGCGGCGCTCGCGGTGGCCTCGGCGACCAGCGCGTCGACGAACGCGCGCGGTTCGAGAGTGCCGTACCTGCCGGCCATGGCGAGCAGGCCCTCCTCGCCCAGCCGGGAACTGGGACCCGTACGCCCCTCGAAGAGGCCGTCGGTGAACAGGACGAGCTCACTGCCGGGCAGGAGCTCCAGCTCCGTGAGCGTCCAGCGGCCTGCGCCGGGAAGCAGCCCGAGGGCCATGCCCGCGTCGGGCTCCACCCAGTCGACGTCCGAGCCGCGCCGCAACAGCAGCCCGGGATGCCCGGCACGTGCGATGAGCACCCTGTCCCTGCTGGCGGGGAAGACCAGCGTGGTCACGGTGGCGAACACGTGCGGGTCGGAGCGCTCGGCGACGAGTATCTCCTCCAGCAGACCGATCTTCTCCAGCTGGCTGACACCGGTCAGCACGGCCGTGCGCCAGGCGACGCGCAGACAGACCCCCAGGGCGGCCTCCGCGGCGCCGTGCCCGGACACATCGCCGATCACCGCGTGCACCGCGCCGTCGGGGGTCTGCACGACGTCGTAGAAGTCACCGCTCAGCAGCCCGTGGGCGCGACCGGCCTCGTACCGTGCGGCCACCTGGAAACTGTCGCCGCGCATGAGGGGGATCGGCAGCAGCGCGCGCTCCAGGCGGGCGTTCTCCTGGGCGATCAGCCGACTGGTGCGGATCGCCACCGCCGCGCGTTCGGCGTGCTTGCGCTGGAGGGCGTAGCGGACCGCGCGGCCCAGTACCTCGGGGTCGATCCGGCCCTTGACGAGGTAGTCCTGCGCACCGTGTGCCATCGCGGACAGCCCGGTCTGCGACTCGGCCAGTCCTGTGAGCACGATGACGGCGGCATCGGAGGAGGACGCGACGAGACGGCGTACGGAGTCGAGTCCGCTCACGTCGGGTAGGTGCAGGTCGAGCAGGACGCAGACGGAGGAACGGCAGTCCTTGAGGAACCGCTGCGCCTCGGCCAGCGTCTTGCACCAGGTGAGCGGGGCGTCCAGCTCGCTGTCGGCCAGCATCTCCTCGACCAGCAGCGCGTCGCCGGCGTCGTCCTCCACCAGGAGCAGGACCGCGTCGACGTCCCAGACGGAGAGGTCCGCCTCGGCCGGAGCGGTCTGCTGTTCCGGGATACCACCGGGATGCTGCACGCGCACAGAGGTGCCCGAAAGCGACTCGGCCACACTCCACCCCTTCCTACGGACGGCACGGACACTCACGGCCGTTTCGGCAGGAAGCATATGCGACCGAGGCCCGGCGTCAGGCCGGGCCTCGGTCAAGTGTGCGGGACGCGGACGTCAGGCCTCGACGCTCATGCCCGCGCGCAGCCGCTGGACGATCCTGGCCAGCAGACGCGACACGTGCATCTGGGAGACGCCCAGCTCGGCGCCGATCTGCGCCTGCGTCATCTCCTGACCGAACCGCATGCGGACGATCTTCCGCTCCCGGTCGTCCAGCTGCCGCAGCAGCGGGGCCAGGGTGTGCAGGTTCTCGACGCTTTCCATGCCCGGGTCGTCCTCGCCGAGGAGGTCGGCGTAGGCGCGCTGGTCGCTGCCCGACTCGCTGTCCGCGTTGGGGGTGTCCAGCGAGCCGGCGGAGTAGCCGTTGGCGGCGACGAGACCCTCGATGATCTCCTCCTCAGGGAGGTCGAGGTGCGCGGCCAGTTCCGCGACCGTCGGGTCGCGGTCGAGCTTCGCCGAGAGCGTCTCCTTGGCCTTGGCCAGCTCGACCCGCAGCTCCTGGAGCCGTCGCGGCACGTGCACGGACCAGGTCGTGTCACGGAAGAACCGCTTGATCTCACCCACGATGTACGGCACTGCGAACGTCGCGAACTCGACCTCGCGCGAGAGGTCGAAGCGGTCGATCGCCTTGATCAGGCCGATCGTGCCCACCTGGATGATGTCCTCGGTGTCGTCACCGCCCCGGTTGCGGAACCGCGAGGCCGCGAAGCGCACCAGGGAGAGATTCATCTCGATCAGGGTGTTGCGGGCGTACTGGTGGTCGTGCGTGCCCTCCTCGAGGACCTGCAGGCGGTCGAAGAAGATCTTCGACATGGCGCGGGCGTCCTGCGGGGCGACCTTGCCCGCGTCCTCGATCCACGGGAGGGGAGCCACGTCGGAAACCGCGCCCGCCTCGCCGCACCGCGTCGCCGCCGCGCTGATCGCTTCGGTGGTTCGCACTGACATGGCCGTCATGGTTCCGCCCTCCCTGGCACTCCGCTGTAGTGACGGGCGCATGCCCCAGTATCCGGAAGTAATGCCACCGGAAACCGAAATTTTTTCAGCGGAGGCGTGACAGGGGCGAATGCCACCGTTCGGCGTAACGATCCGTGGTCGCTCGGGCGGTTTCCGTCACTCTTCACCGCTGAGGTGTGAACCACGCCTCGTTCCGGGCACCTGTGGTGTTCCGGAAGCAGAGGAGCGGCCCATGAGCGACGCCGGCGCACCAGGCGGACCGACCGTCACGACCAGGATCCCGGCACGGCTGGACCGGCTGCCCTGGTCACGGTGGCACTGGATGATCGTGATCGGCCTCGGCACCGTCTGGATCCTCGACGGGCTCGAGGTCACGGTCGTCGGCAACATCGCCAGCAGGCTGTCGGAGGACGGCAGCGGGCTGGCCATCACCGATGCCCAGGTCACCGGTATCGCCGCGGCGCTGTACGTGGCGGGTGCCTGCTCCGGTGCGCTGGTCTTCGGGTGGCTCACCGACCGTTTCGGGCGCAAGAAGCTGTTCATGATCACTCTCGCCGTCTATCTGGCGGCCACGGCGCTCACCGCGGTCTCGTTCTCGGCGTGGTGGTTCTTCCTCTTCCGCTTCCTGACCGGCTTCGGGATCGGCGGGGAGTACGCGGCGATCAACTCGGCCATCGACGAGCTGATCCCCAGCAAGTACCGGGGGCGCGTCGACCTCATCATCAACGGCAGCTTCTGGCTGGGGGCCGTGGCCGGCTCCCTGCTCTCCGTCATCGCTCTGAACACCGACATCTTCCCCAAGGACATCGGCTGGCGACTCACCTTCGCGCTGGGCGTCGTCCTCGGGTTCGTCATCCTGCTGGTGCGCCGCCACGTCCCGGAGAGCCCTCGCTGGATGTTCATCCACGGACAGGACGCCGCCGCGGAGAAACTCGTCGACGGGGTGGAGGAGGAGGTGGAGGCGGAGACCGGCCGCCCGCTCCCGCCCGCCGAGCAGGAGATCACCGTGCGGCAGCGGAAGAGCATCGGCTTCGGCCTGATCGCCCGCACCGTCTTCCGCTCCTACCCCAAGCGGGCCGTGCTCGGGCTGGCGCTCTTCATCGGGCAGGCCTTCCTCTACAACGCGGTCACCTTCGGGTTCGGGTCGATCCTGGTGAAGTTCTTCGACGTCTCCAGCGGCGCCACCGGCTACTACTTCGCCGTCATCGCCTTCTGCAACTTCCTGGGCCCGCTCTTCCTCGGCAGGCTCTTCGACACCGTCGGCCGCAGGCCGATGATCGCCGGCACCTATCTCACCTCCGGGGTGCTGCTCTTCGTGACCGCGTGGCTCTTCCAGAGCGGGTCCCTGACCGCCGCCACCATGACCGGGTGCTGGTGCCTCGTCCTCTTCTTCGCCTCCGCGGGCGCGAGCTCCGCGTACCTGACCGTCAGCGAGATCTTCCCCATGGAGACGCGGGCCATGGCCATCGCCTTCTTCTACGCGGTGGGCACGGCGGCCGGCGGCATCACGGGACCGCTGGTCTTCGCGGACCTCACCGCCAGCGGTGTCCCGGGGGACACCGCCCTGGCGTTCTGCATCGGCGCCGCGCTGATGGTGGCGGCCGGGCTGGTCGCCTTCTTCTTCGCGGTCGCGGCCGAGGGACAGTCCCTCGAGGACATCGCGACCCCGCTCTCCGCCCAGGAGAAGGAGAACGCAGGGCCGAACTGAGCAATGCCGGACTCGTGGCAGACTTGACCGGGGCATTCGGCCCGTGCGCGCCTGCCCTCGCCGGCCCCGGCCGGACCACTCCCCACCGAAGCCCGCTGACGGCATGAGTGACGAGTGACAGAGGAACGGCCATGACGGTGACAGAGGACAGCCCGGAGTTCGCTCCCGGTATCGACGAGTTCGGTCCCGGGATCGACCCGGAGCGGCTGGCCGTCTGCCTGAGCGTGCTCGACGAGCTGAACGCCATCGAGGTCGACCACCCTGACGCCGTCGCCGTGCGACGGGCGACCGCCGGGATCTACCGCACCGTGAAGCAGCGCCGCCGTCAGGAGCGCCGCGCCGCCAAGACCGCGCACGACAAGGCCGTCACGGAAGCCACCGCGACAGGCTCCGCCGAGCGCATCGACGACGAGACGCAGGGCGTCCTGCCGTCCTCGTCGGCCACCGCCGAGATCGCGGGCATACTCCAGCGGCCCAGGTCCTGCTACATCTGCAAGACCCGGTACGTCGAGGTGGACGCCTTCTACCACCAGCTCTGCCAGCAGTGCGCCAAGGAGAACCGCGACCGCCGTGACGCGCGCACCGATCTCACCGGACGCCGTGCCCTGCTCACCGGGGGCCGCGCCAAGATCGGCATGTACATCGCGCTGCGTCTGCTGCGCGACGGTGCCCACACCACCATCACCACCCGGTTCCCGAACGACGCGATCCGCCGCTTCAAGGCGATGCCGGACAGCGACGAGTGGATCCACCGTCTGAAGATCGTCGGCATCGACCTGCGGGACCCCGCCCAGGTCGTCGCCCTGGCCGACTCGGTCGCCGCCGAGGGCCCGCTGGACATCCTGATCAACAACGCCGCGCAGACCGTCCGCCGCTCGCCGCAGGCCTACAGCGAGCTGGTCTCCGCCGAGTCCGCCCCGCTGCCCTCGGGCGAACTGCCCGCGGCCGAGGTGATCGGCACGTTCGGCAGTGGCACCGTCGACCGTGTCGCGGCGCTGCCCGCCGCCCGCCGGGAGGGCGAGGGGCTGAGCGCCCAGGACGTCACGGATCTCGCCCTGGTGACCGGGTCCGCCTCGCCGGCCCGTATCGCCGCGGGCACGGCCATCGACGCCGGCGGCCTCGTCCCCGACCTGCACGACACCAACAGCTGGATCCAGACCGTCGACGAGGTCGAGCCGATCGAGCTCCTCGAGGTCCAGCTCTGCAACTCCACGGCGCCGTTCATCCTCATCAGCCGGCTCCGCCCGGCGATGGCCGCCGCCGCGAACCGCGCCTACGTCGTGAACGTCTCCGCGATGGAGGGTGTCTTCGGCCGCGGCTACAAGGGCGCGGGGCACCCGCACACCAACATGGCCAAGGCCGCGCTGAACATGCTGACGCGCACCAGTGCCCAGGAGATGTTCGAGAAGGACCGCATCCTCATGACGGCCGTCGACACCGGCTGGATCACGGACGAGCGCCCACACCCCGACAAGATGCGCCTCGCGGAGGAGGGTTTTCACGCCCCGCTGGACCTCGTCGACGGCGCGGCACGGGTCTACGACCCGATCGTCCGCGGCGAGGCGGGCGAAGAGCTGTACGGCTGCTTCCTGAAGGACTACGCGCCTGCCGGCTGGTGACGTCCGGCCGGGTCCCGGCTCTCCGTACCCCCGGTCTCTCCGGTATCTCCCGCCACCTGCGTGTGCAGGCGGCACAGCGACGGCCCCGTGAATCACGGGGCCGTCGCCGTACTGTTGGCTGAAAGTGACCCAGGCCACACGTTCTGTCGAGCGGGACGGCGCTCATTTGGTTAGTCTGAGGTCAACGGACGCCACCAAGGGATCCACGAAGCTTCCTCGGCCGTCCTGGGACAGGTCTGTAACCAGCCCGCCGTCCCGCCCCGTACCGGCGCCACCGCGACCGAACTGTTTCTGCCCCTGCCCCGCAGAGGGCGGTCGACACGGTTCTCACAGCCGCAGCGTCGCCACCGCCCGGGGTTACGCGACACGAAGGAGTCCGCGGTGACACCTGAAATGACGAAGACCGAGACGCGTCCGGCCGAGCGGTCCGGAGAGCGGGCCCGCCGGCCCGAGAAGCTCCTGAACATCGAGGTCTGGGCCAGGTCGGCACCGATCAGGCTGGCCGGCTACGAGGACGATCTGGCCGAGCCGCACATCCTGCCCGGCATCGACTGATCCCCGCACCCTTTCCGGAACAGCGCCTCGGTACCTGCCCCCGTCCCCGGACGGGGGCAGGCTCGTTTCCGGCCTGGTACCTACTCCTCCTCGGGAGCGTGCCCGCGGGGCCGCAGCGGTACGGGACGGGCCACCGGCCTCATGAAGTCCCGCACAGGGGTCCGGTGCCACCGGCACCCGGTGGCCCGCAGCTCCTGCCCGTCCGTGTACCGGTAGTGGAAGACCCTGGCCCGGATGTGGGCCGGCGGGCCGTCGGGGAACGGGTTGTGACCCATGAGCCGCAGGGTGTCCCGGTCGCCCCGCAGCAGCCGCTCGACGAACGGGACGAACCAGGGGCGGGCATAGGCGGGGGAGAGCGCGGCGAACCACATCATCCAGTCCAGCCGCAGATGGTACGGGGCGAACTGGCGCGGGAGCCTGCGCGGATCACCGGGTTTCCCGCGGAAGCCGTACTCGAGCCAGCGGGTCCCCTCATGGATCACCGCCTCCTCGGTGCCCTCGACCACCACCTCCAGTCGCATCCTGCTGATGCTTCCGAACGCCCCGTAGGTGTTGACCAGGTGCAGCGGGTCGAAGGACCGGTTCATCACCTGACGGCGGGAGAGGAGGTTGCGGGCGGGCCGGTAGCTGAGTGCCAGGACGAGGGCGGTGACGGCGAGGACCACCACCTCGTACCAGAGGGGCGAACCCGGCTGGACGGGTGGCGGGCCCACGAGGGGCGACCAGTCGACCGCCGAGAGGGCGAGGACGATGGTCAGCCAGTTGAGCCAGGCGAAGTTGCCCGACAGCACCAGCCAGAGCTGGGTGAGCACCATGAGCCCGGCCGCGACGCTCGCGACGGGCTGCGGGGTGAACAGCAGGAAGGGCACCACGAGCTGGGTGACGTGGTTGGCGGCGACCTCCACCCGGTGGACGGGTCTCGGGAGCCGGTGGAAGAGCCGGCTCAGGGGGCCCGGCATGGGCTGGGTCTCGTGGTGGAAGTCCAGGCAGGTCAGCCGCCGCCAGCAGGCGTCCCCCCGGATCTTGATGAGGCCGGCGCCGAACTCCACCCGGAAGAGCAGCCAGCGCAGCAGCCACAGCACGAGCACCGGCGCCGCCGTGTCCCCGTTGCCGAGGAACACCGCCAGGAACCCCGTCTCCAGCAGGAGTGACTCCCAGCCGAAGCCGTACCAGACCTGTCCGACCTGCACCACGGACAGATACAGCACCCACGGCACCGCCCACAGCGCCATCGCCGCTCCCAGCGGAACACAGCCGTCCAGGCCCGCCAGCAGGGCGAGCGACACCGCGGCTCCGGTCCACGCGACCACTGCGAAGAAGCGGTCGGAGTAGTGGAGCCGGAACAGGCCGGGCGCGGCACGCCACGAGGTGTGCCGCAGGAGGTCGGGCACGGGGAGCATGCCGCGTGAACCGATCAGCGCCCGGAACTGGAGCGCCGCGGCGACGAACGCGACCAGATAGACGGCGGCGAGCCCGCGCTGGAAGACCAGTCTGCTCAGCCAGTAGCCGTCTGCCGTGAACCACTGCATCGACTCCAGTATCGGGCCCGGTCCGTCCTCAGGCAGCCGGCGCGGTCCGGCGCAGCACGGTGGTGAGCCGCCGGGCGTACCAGTGCTGGGCCACCGGTACGAGCGGACCCGCCAGGCGGGCGTACCAGCAGGCCGGCCGGGAGAACGCGGTGACCGTGAACCACACGGTGCCGTCGTCGGCCAGCTCCACCAAGAAGCTCTCCTCCCCGCGTTCCGGGTGCCCCGGCCGTGTGCCGTAGGCGAAGCCGGTGCGGTCCTTCTCGTACGCGGTCCAGACGACCTCGCAGGGAGCGGTGACGCGGAGCCGCCCGATGCCCGCCGACACATCGACGGTGACCCCTTCGGCGGCCCGCGGTGCGGAGGCCCTCACCCCGGCCCCCGCGGCGCGGTGCATGCGCCATTCGGTCACGGCGGCGCCCGCCGCCTCGAAGTCCGCGCGGCCCCTGCCGATCTCCGCACGGTGGTGCAGGTGGTTGTAGCCGTCCGGCAGCGGTCCGAGCCGGGTGGCTCCGGCCTCGGGGTACGTCAGGGTGCTCATGCGGTCCTGCCTTCCGGGTGGGTGAGGTCCTGGAGCCGGCGCCGGGCGAGCAGCGCGCAGAGGGCGAAGCCCAGCGCGTTGCCGAGTCCGTGCGTGGCGGCCATCCAGGTCAGGGTGGGGTGGGGAAGTCCGGTGGCCTCGCCCAGAGCCCAGCTCACTGCGAGCATCATGGTGGCCACGAGCACGCCGGCCGACACGGCGAGCAGCGTACGGGTGAGGCGGTCACGGCCGTCGAGGCGGACGGTGCGCCAGGTCAGCAGGGCGACCGTCCACATCCCCGCGGTGAGCAGGAGCGCCCCGGCCAGCTCCGTCCACTCACCGGTGAAATAGCCGACGAGGACGAGGAGGGTGCCGAGTGGGACGCTCAGGGCGGCGAACCGGCCCGCCGGGCCGTTCTCCGCCCGGCAGACCAGACCGGCGACGAGAGCGGCGGCGAAGCCGGCGAAATGGAAGTGCGGCACGGTCAGCGCCAGGATGCCGAGTCCGAATCCGAACAGTTCATGGCCCGAGCGCTCGGCGACGAGGGCGAGCGCCGCGACGGAGGGGGTGACGAGCGCCGTGAGCAGGGCGGCCTCCACGGGGCGTGCGCTGCGGGTGCGGGCCAGACGCCGGGGTGCGTGGGAGGCGAGGAGCAACGTGCCCAGGGTGTAGCCGAGGGCCAGCGCGGTGGCGGTGGTGCCCCGGGGCAGCCACAGGGACACGGCGCCGGGCAGCGCGAAGAGCGGCCACGAGCGCCGTATCCGGTCGAGGGCCGGATCACCGACGAGCCCCAGGCCCATCGGCACGACCACCAGCATGCCCAGCATCACGATCAGTCCGACCAGTACGGACACCGTGCCCACCCCCGCCTCATCACGAACAAGCCCCGTCACGTACGTCCGACGCGAATTGAACATGTTCAAATCAACGTGTGGAGCATAGGGCGTGACGTGACCGCGTTCAAGGCGGCCTGTTCAGTCGATGAATTGGACAAATGATGGCAGAGTGGCGCACATGGATGATCGGGTAGCGGGTGCCCTGTCACTCCCGGACGACTGGCCCGCCCACCCGGACCTCAGCCTCGCCCTGAACCGAATGGGCAGCTTCGACTGGGATCTGGACAGCGGCCTCATGCATATGGACGAGCCCGCCCTCGACGTGTTCGAACTGCGCGCCGACGAGTACGACGGCCGTCCGGAGGGACTCGCGCAGCGCGTGCCCGCCGACGAGGCGATCCGGCTCGACGGCATGGTCTCTCAGGCGCTCAAGAGCGGCCGTAACAACTACGGCGCGTACTTCCGCAGGATGCAGCGGGACGGAACGCTGAGCTGGACCCACACCCAGGGGTTCATCCGCCGCGACGGTACCGGGCGGCCCCGCCGCATCATCGGGATCATCCGGGACGCCACCCAGGAGCTGGCCGAATCCACCGCTCGCCGGACCGTCGACGAGGAACGGCGCCGCCGCACCAGTCTGGTCGAGGGCACCACGGCGGCCCTGGCCCACGCGCGGACGGTCAAGGACGTCACCGAGGTGCTGAAGAGCTCCCAGGGGCTGGCCAACCTCGGGGCCACCAGCCTAGTCATGGGGCTGCTCGAATCAGGGCGCATCCACCTCGTGGCGGACGGCCCCGAAGGCGCGTTCGTGCAGGGCACCCGTTACACCCGGACCGACGAGCCGTATCCGATGAGCGAGGTGATCCGCACGCTCACGCCGCGTTTCATCGAGACCCCCGAGGACTTCGCGGCCTCCTATCCGATCCTCTGGCCCCACATCAGTCACCTGGGCATCACCGCGGCCGCGTACATGCCGCTCATCGCCCAGGCCCGCCCGATCGGTGCACTCGGGCTCCTCTACGGCAACAAGGCGGGATTCACCGCCGACGAGCGGAACCTGCTCGTGGCCCTCGGCAGCTCGATCGCCCAGAGTCTGCAGCGGGCGATGCTCTACGAGCAGGAGCACGATCTCGCCGAGGGGCTCCAGCAGGCCATGCTTCCGCGCCGGATCCCCGAGGTGCCGGGGGCGCAGGTGGCCGTCCGCTACCGCTCGGCACGGCTCGGACGGGACATCGGCGGCGACTGGTACGACATCATCCCGCTGCCCGGCGGCAGGGTCGGCGCCGTCATCGGCGACGTACAGGGGCACGACACGCACGCGGCGGCCGTGATGGGGCAGCTCCGGATCGTCCTGCGCGCCTACGCGGCCGAAGGGCACAGCCCCGCCACGGTCATGGCGCGCGCCTCCGTGTTCCTGCACGAGCTCGACACCGACCGCTTCGCGACCTGCACCTATGCCGAAGCGGACATGACCACCGGAGTCGTCCAGCTGGTCAGGGCCGGGCACGTCGATCCCGCCCTGCGGGACGTCGACGGGAGCTGTCGCAAGCTGCCGGTGGAGGGCGGTCTGCCGCTGGGCCTGTCCGCGGAGTTCGGACAGCTCGAATACCCGGTCAGCACCGTCGATCTGGACCCGGGGCAGACGATGATCTTCTACACCGACGGCATGGTGGAGCTCCCGGGGACCGACCTCGACGAGGGGCTGCTGCTGCTTGCCTCCACCGTGCGCGACGGCCCGGAGGATCTCCAGAAGCTGGCCGACCGGCTCTGCGAGGTCGTCGACGAGCGCGGCGGCGAGGACGACATGGCGATGCTCCTGCTCCGACGCAACGCGGCGCACGCCCCCCACCCGGGCGGCCGGCTCCAGCAGCACGTCGCCCAGAACGACCCCGAGGCACTCACCTCCGCCCGCCACATGATCCGTGCCGCGGTGCGCGCCTGGGGGGCCAGGGGCCGGGCGGACGAGGTCGAACTGGCGGCGGACGAGCTGATCACCAACGCGCTGATGCACACCGACGGCGGCGCCATCGTCACCATCCGGGTGCTCACCGGATCCGAACGCCGCCTCCGGGTCGACGTCGAGGACCGCTCCAGCGCGCTGCCGCGCCGCAGGGAGGCGGGGGAGTCGGGTGTCTCGGGCCGCGGACTCATGCTCGTGGACCGGCTGGCCGACGTCTGGGGGGTGGAGTCCCGGGGCAACGGCAAGTGCGTGTGGTGCGAATTCCTCATCGAGGACCACCGGTAGCGCGGCGGCCGGGACGCAGTGAGACTGTAACAGTACGTAACATGTCCATACTTGACCGTAACCGAGTGTGCGGGATTGACTGCGATCCTGCCGTTCCGTTGTCGAAGACGCGAGGCCCCGTTGAGTACCGAGCTTCTGGCCCCTCTTGATCTGGCTTTCTGGCACCTCGAATCCGATGCCCATCCGATGCACCTCGGCGCACTCGCCGTCTTCGACCCGGTGCCCGGCGTGGCCGCACAGGATCTGCTCGAACTCCTCGGAGCACGCGCCGCCGCCATCCCCCGGCTCCGGATGCGGGTGCGCGACGTCCTGCTGCCGGTGGGAGGCGCGGCCTGGTTCACCGACAAGGACTTCGACGTGCACCACCACGTCAAGCGGGTCGTGCTCCCGGCCGGAGACTTCATGGCGGAGGCGACCCGGCTTGCCGGCGAGCTCATGGAGCAGCCGCTCGGACGGGGCCTCCCGCCCTGGCAGATGTACCTCCTCGACAGCACGGGTGACGGCCCGTTCGCCGTACTCGTGAAGCTGCACCACGCGCTCGCCGACGGCATGCGGGCCGTCGCCATCGGCGCCGGCATCTTCGACCAGATCGCCTCGGCCGGGACGGGCCGCGGCGCGGTGCGGCGCCGGAACCCGGTGCCGCCCCGCTCCTGGCTGCCCGGCCCCTACGAGGCCGCCGGACTCGCCATGGACCGTCTCGGGGACGTCCGGCGGGCGTTGGGGGTCGGTGCCTCGGTGGTCCGCGCCAGCCGCCTGGACCTGCGCGCCACCACCGCGTTGACCGCGCGCTCCAGCGGCACGCGCCGGCTGGCCACCGCCGAGCTCGACGCCGAGACGGTGCAGCGCGTCCGGCGCGCCGAGGGCGGCACGGCCAACGACGTCCTGCTCGCGGTCGTCGCCGGTGCGCTGCGGCGCTGGATGGTCGAACGGGGGGAGGCGCTCCCGGGCGCCGATCCGCGCGCCCTGGTCCCGGTCTCCCGGCGCCGGCCCGGCGGGGCGGCCACCGGGAACAGGCTGTCCGCCTACCTGCTCGGGCTGCCCGTCGGTGAACCCGACGCCCGGGAGCGGCTGCGCGTCGTCCGTACGGGCATGGACCGCAACAAGGCGGCCGGACCACTGCGCGGCGCGGGCGCCGTGGCCGTGCTGGCCGACCAGTTGCCGGCACTGGCCCACCGGTTCGGAGCACCGCTGGCCGGGAACGCGGCCCGGATGCTCTTCGACATCCTGGTCACCAGTGTGCCGCTGCCCCGCTCGGCCCTCTCGCTCGGCGGATGCCCCCTGCGGGCGGTCTACCCCATGGCACCGCTGGCCCGCGGGCAGTCCCTGGCCGTCGCCCTGTCCACGTACGGCGGCCGGGTCCAGGTCGGACTGGTCGCCGACGGGAAGGCGCTCCCCGATCTCGACCGGCTCGCCTCCGCGGTCGAGGAGGAACTGCGCGA
Organism: Streptomyces sp. NPDC055962; assembly: GCF_042270185.1. Classification (NCBI taxonomy): domain Bacteria; kingdom Bacillati; phylum Actinomycetota; class Actinomycetes; order Kitasatosporales; family Streptomycetaceae; genus Streptomyces; species Streptomyces sp. NPDC055962. The sequence continues at coordinate 105,082 of NZ_JBHJYN010000011.1, read as the reverse complement.
ACTGCACGCCCTCGTACCGACGGTGCCCGCCCCCGCGTGAGAGCTGATCCCGCGCGCACGGTTGACGCATCCGATTGATCCGATGAATAGTCCTCCACGGACCATCAGAGATCACCGGCGGGGGTGGCCAGACATGCGGCGCATCAGACTCGGACGCAGCGCGGTCGAGATCACCGAACTCTCCTTCGGGGCGGCGGCCCTCGGCAATCTCTTCACCGAGGTCGGTCCGGAACAGGCCGCGGCCGCCGTCGACGCGGCATGGGACGAGGGCATCCGCTACTTCGACACCGCGCCGCACTACGGCCTCGGCCTCTCGGAGCGCCGTCTCGGCGAAGCGCTGCGCGGCCGGCCCCGGGACGCGTACGCCGTGTCCACGAAGGCGGGACGGCTGCTCGACCCCCTGCCCCCCTCCGAGACCGCGTCCCGGCAGGGGCTCTCCGACGGGTTCGCCGTACCCCACACCCACCGGCGCCGCTGGGACTTCAGCGCCGACGGGATCCGCCGCAGCATCGAGGACAGCCTCGGCCGGCTCGGCCTCGACCGGATCGACGTCGTCTATCTCCACGACCCGGACGACCACGCGGAAGCGGCGTTCCGCGAGGGCTGTCCGGCGCTGGAGAAGCTGCGCGCCGAGGGCATGGTCGGCGCCATCGGCGCAGGGATGAACCAGACCGCGATGCTCACCCGCTTCCTGCGCGAGACCGATGTCGACGTGGTCCTGTGCGCAGGCCGCTACACCCTCCTGGACGACAGCGCTCTGGAGACGCTCCTGCCGGAGGCGGCCGCCCGCGGCCGCGGCGTGGTCATCGGAGGTGTCTTCAACTCCGGGCTGCTCGCCGACCCGCGCCCCGGCGCGACGTACGACTACGCGGCGGCCCCCCAGCCCCTCCTGGACCGTGCCCTGCGCATCCGGGACGTCGCCGCGCGGCACGGCGTCCCGCTGCGGGCCGCAGCCCTGCATCACCCCCTGCGTCACCCGGCCGTGGCGGGTGTCCTCGTCGGCGCACGCTCCCCGGAGGAGGTGCGGGACGCGGCGGCGCAGCTGCGCACGCCGGTGCCGGACGCGCTGTGGGACGACCTCCGCACCGAAGGGCTGCTGTGACGACGCCCCTGACGGTCGTCGACGCACACCACCACGTGTGGGACCTCGCGGTGCGCGACCAGGACTGGATCACCGGCGAGGAACTCGCCCCGATCCGCCGTACCTTCACCCTCGCCGACCTGGAGCCCGAGGCGCGTGCCGCCGGGGTGGCCGCCACCGTCCTCGTCCAGACGGTCACCGTCCCCGAGGAGACCCCCGAGCTCCTCGCGCTGGCCGGGGGGAGCGCCCTCGTCGCGGGCGTCGTCGGCTGGACCGACCTGACCGCGCCGGACGTCGCCGGCACCCTGGCCGCGCTCCGCGCCCTGCCCGGCGGCGGCCGGCTCGTCGGCATCCGTCATCAGGTCCAGGGCGAACCCGACCCGGAGTGGCTGCTGCGTCCCGACGTCCTGCGTGGGCTGCGTGCCGTCGCCGCCGCGGGACTCGCCTACGACCTCGTCGTGCTGCCCCACCAGCTGCCCGCAGCCGCCCGAGCCGCCGCGCTGCTGCCGGAGCTCACCTTCGTACTCGACCACGCCGGCAAGCCGCCGGTGGCGCTGGGCGCCACACACCCCTGGGCCGACGGCCTGCGGGCGCTCGCCGCCCTGCCCAACACCGTCTGCAAGCTGTCCGGCCTGGTCACCCAGGCCGATCCCGGGTCCTGGACCGTCGGGGACCTGCGGCCTTACGCGGACACCGTCATCGAGGCGTTCGGCCCCGAACGGCTGATGTTCGGCTCCGACTGGCCGGTGTGCCTGCTCGCCGCCCCGTACGCCGGTGTCCTCGGGGCGGCCCGCGAGCTGACCGGGCTGCTGGGGGACGCCGGGCGGCAGGCCGTCTTCGCCGGCACCGCGCGACGGGTGTACGGCCTGGGGGAGCCCGCGTCCGAGCATGGCGCCGCGCGTCCGTAGAAGCCGTACGGCCACCGCGCCGCGCGTTCGCGCGGCCGCTGCGGCAGGCTGGAGGCATGCCCGAACTGCCGGAAGTCGAAGCCCTGCGGGACTTCCTCGACGACCATCTGGTCGGCAAGGAGATCGCCCGCGTCCTGCCGCTCGCGATCAGCGTCATGAAGACGTACGACCCGCCGCCCACCGCCCTGGAGGGCGCCACCGTCACCTCGGTCGGCAGGCACGGAAAATTCCTCGACATCACGGCCGGGGATCTCCACCTGCTCGTCCACCTCGCGCGGGCGGGCTGGCTGCAGTGGAAGGACAGCTTTCCCGCGACCCCGCCGCGCCCCGGCAAGGGGCCGCTCGCGCTGCGGACCGTCCTCACCGGCGGCGACGGCTTCGACCTGACCGAGATGGGCACCACCAAGCGTCTCGCCGTCCACCTGGTGCACGACCCCGCGGACGTGCCCGGGGTGGCGCGCCTCGGGCCCGACCCGCTCGCCGACTCGTTCGACCGGGACGCCCTCGCGATGGTGCTCGGCGCGGAACGCCGCCAGGTCAAGGGCGCGCTGCGCGACCAGTCACTGATCGCGGGCATCGGCAACGCCTACAGCGACGAGATCCTGCACGTCGCGAAGATGTCGCCGTTCAAGCTCACCACCAGCCTCGGTGACAGCGACATCACCCATCTGTACAACGCCATGCGCACCACGCTCCAGGACGCCGTCGAGCGCTCCCGGGGCGTCGCGGCGGGGCGGCTCAAGGCCGAGAAGAAGAGCAGCATGCGCGTCCACGGCCGGGCCGGGCAGCCCTGCCCGGTCTGCGGCGACACCGTGCTGGAGGTGTCCTTCAGCGACTCGTCGCTGCAGTACTGCCCCACCTGCCAGACAGGAGGCAAGCCGCTCGCCGACAGGCGGCTCTCCCGCCTCCTCAAGTGACCGCCTCGTCACCGCCGCCACCGGGCTGGCGGCGGGCCGGCCCCGGGCGGCAGCGCGTGCGCGTACACCGCCAGGTGCGCCACCACCGCGCCGAACTCGCGCACCTGGAGCACGCAGGCGGCGCACTCCGCCAGATGCTCCTCGAAGCGGCAGGTGTCGGCAGACCCGAGCACCCCGAGCGCGTAGGCCCCGGCGTCGCGGTGAGGTTCGATGGCGCGCATGGCCCCAGGTACGTGACGAACCCGCGAATCACTCACGCCGGCACACGGGCGGAGCACCTAAACTCCGGCCTCATGCTGCGCGTACTCGCCGTCGACGACGAAGAACCCGCCCTGGAGGAACTCCTCTACCTCCTGCGCGCCGATCCCCGGGTCCGCAGCGCCGAGGGCGCCACGGGTGCCACGGAGGCGCTGCGCCGCATCGGCGGTGCCGTGGACGCCGGACCGGAGGACCCGTCGGCGATCGACGTCGTCTTCCTGGACATCCACATGGCCGGGCTCACGGGCCTCGACGTGGCGCAGCTCCTCGCAGGCTTCGCGTCGCCCCCGCTCATCGTCTTCGTCACCGCCCACGAAGGCTTCGCCGTGCACGCGTTCGACCTCAAGGCCGTCGACTACGTCCTCAAGCCCGTCCGCCGTGAGCGCCTGGCCGAGGCCGTTCGCCGGGTCGCCGAACAGGTCGGTGAACGCTCGGCGTCCGTCCACGACGCGGCCGCCGACCAGGTCGCGGTGGAACTCGGCGGCGTCATCCGCTTCGTGGCCGTCGACGACATCGCGTACGCCGAGGCCCAGGGCGACTACGCCCGGCTGCACACCGACACAGGGAGCCATCTCGTCCGCATACCGCTCACCACCCTGGAGGAACGGTGGCGCTCCCGGGGGTTCGTACGCATCCACCGACGGCATCTCGTGGCGCTGAACCGCATCGACGAACTCCGGCTCGACGCGGGCAGCATGAGCGTCCGGATCGGGGACGCCGAGCTCGCGGTCAGCCGCCGTCACACCCGCGCCCTGCGCGATCTGCTGATGCGCCGGACCGGCCGCTGACCTGGCCCTACCGGGGGCAGCCCCTTCCCAGCCGGGCCCCGCGCCGCCTACACTCCGGGCCCATGTCCGCAGAGAGCGCGCCCCGCCGCGAAGTGGTCACGGGCGAGCCCCGGCGGGTGCGTCCGCTGCCCCGTTACCGCGCGCAGTCGGAGATCGACGAGCAGACCGCCCTCGGCGGCGCCTACGTGCGCTCCCTGATGCGCAGCCAGCTCCGCGCGGGGCTCACCGCCTTCGCCGCACTGGCCCTGGTCGCGGGGACCCTTCCCCTGGTCTTCGAGGCGTTGCACAGCAACGCCGTCGTCTGGGCGGTGCTCGGATTCACCACCTACCCGCCGCTCGTCCTGGCCGCGTGGTGGTACGTGCGCCGCGCCGAGCGCAACGAGCGCGACTTCGCCCGGCTCGTGGAAGACCTGCCCGCACCGTGAGCGCACCCGACCACCCCGCGGCGGTGGCGGCGGTGGCCCTCGTCGTCCTGGCCACCGTCCTCGTGGGCGGTTTCGGGCTGAGGATCTCCCGCACCACCTCCGACTTCTACGTCGCCTCGCGCACCGTGCGCCCGAGGCTCAACGCCGCGGCGATCAGCGGCGAGTACCTCTCCGCGGCCTCCTTCCTCGGCATCGCCGGCCTGGTGCTGGTGCACGGGCCCGACATGCTCTGGTACCCGGTCGGGTACACCGCGGGCTACCTCGTGCTGCTGGTGTTCGTCGCCGCTCCGCTGCGCCGCTCGGGTGCGTACACGCTGCCCGACTTCGCCGAGGGGCGCCTGGAGTCGCGGCAGGTCCGCCGCCTGGTCAGCGTCTTCGTCGTGGGCGCCGGCTGGGTGTACCTCGTGCCCCAGCTCCAGGGAGCGGGTCTCACGCTGAAGATCCTCACCGGCGCCCCCGGCTGGCTCGGCGACGTGCTCGTCGCCTCGGTCGTGGTGGTGGCCGTCGCGGCCGGAGGCATGCGCTCGATCACCTTCGTGCAGGTGTTCCAGTACTGGCTGAAGCTCACCGCGCTGCTGGTGCCCGCGATCTTCCTGGTGCTGGCCTGGCAGGGCGACGGCCGGCCCCGCGTCAGCTTCGACGAAGAGATCTCGGTGTTCCGCGCCGACCACCCGCTCTACGCGACGTACGGACTGATCGTGGCGACCTTCCTCGGCACCATGGGCCTGCCCCACGTGGTGGTCCGCTTCTACACCAGCCCCAACGGCCGCGACGCCCGCCGGACCACCGTCGCCGTCCTCGCCCTGGTGGGCCTGTTCTATCTGCTGCCCCCGGTCTACGGGGCCCTCGGGCGGCTGTACGCGCCCGAACTCATGCACGGGGGTGACGCCGACGCCGCGGTCCTGCTGCTGCCCGCCCGGGTGATCGGGGGCCTCGGCGGCGACCTGCTCGGCGCGCTGCTCGCCGGTGGTGCCTTCGCCGCGTTCCTCTCCACCGCCTCGGGGCTCACCATGGCCGTCGCCGGGGTGATCACCCAGGACGTCCTGCCCTCGAGGGGCGTACGGCACTTCCGGCTGGCGACCGTCCTGGCCATCGCCGTGCCGCTGGCCGGCTCCCTCGTGGTCAGCCGGGTCCCGGTCGCGGACGCCGTCGGGATGGCCTTCGCGGTCTCCGCGTCGTCCTTCTGCCCGCTGCTCGTCCTCGGCATCTGGTGGCGGCGGCTCACCCCGCCGGGCGCGATCGCCGGCCTGCTGCTCGGCGGCGGCTCCGCACTGCTCTCGGTGGCCATCACGGTCAGCGGCGCCGTGCGCCCGCCGGGCTGGCCGCACGCGCTGCTCGCCTGGCCCGCCGTCTGGTCCGTCCCGGTCGGCTTCCTCGCGATGATCCTGGTCTCGCTCGCCACCCCCGGGCGCATACCGCCGGGCACCAACGCGGCCATGACCCGCTTCCACCTGCCCGAAGCACTCACCTCGGGGCGCGGGCGGTGACCGGGGCCGGGATCGCCGCCATCGCCGTGCTCGCCCTGCTGCTGTTCGGCACGGGCTTCCTCCTCGGCCGCACCGCCCGCCCCGTACGCACGAGCGACGTGGGCACGCCCGTCGAGCACGCCACGTTCGCCACCCTGCACACGGCCTCCCTCGCGGCGCCCCCGCTGCGGGCGGGACTCACCGAGGAGAGCGCCCGCCGGTCGGCGCGCGGGCTGCGCTCACTGCTCGGCACCGACGCCCTGTGCCTCACCGACCGCGACCGGGTGCTGGTGTGGGACGGGGAGGGCGACCACCACGGCACGGACGTCATGCACCAGGTGCGGGGCGTCCTCGACAGCGGCAGGGACACTGCCTTCCCCAGCGGATGCGGTGACCTCGACTGCCCCCTGCGCTGGGCCGTCGCCGTCCCTCTGACGGTCGAGCACCGTGTCCTCGGCACCCTCGTCGCCTACGCGCCCAGGGAGTCGGCGGTGCTGGCCAGAGCGGCGGGGGAGGTCGCCCGCTGGGTCTGCGTACAGCTGGAGCTCGCCGAGCTCGACCGCTCCCGCACCCAGCTCATCGAGGCCGAGATCAAGGCGCTGCGGGCCCAGATCTCCCCGCACTTCATCTTCAACTCCTTGGCCGCGATCGCCTCGTTCGTACGGACCGACCCCGAGCGCGCACGTGAACTGCTGCTCGAGTTCGCCGACTTCACCCGCTACTCGTTCCGCCGGCACGGGGAGTTCACCACCCTGGCCGACGAACTCCACTCCATCGACCAGTACTTGGCCCTGGTGCGTGCCCGGTTCGGTGAACGGCTCTCCGTGACCCTCCAGGTCGCCCCCGAGGTGCTGCCCGTCTCGCTCCCGTTCCTCTGCCTCCAGCCGCTGGTCGAGAACGCCGTCAAGCACGGCCTGGAGGGCGCTGTCACGCACCCTCGGGCCCCCGTCCCCATGCGGCCGGCGGACGCTCCGATCCGCATCACGATCAGCGCGCTGGACGCCGGTGCGGAGGCGGAGGTCGTCATCGAGGACGACGGCGCCGGGATGGAGCCGGAGCGTCTCCGGCAGATCCTGCGGGGCGAGGGCGGAACCTCCACCGGCATCGGTCTGCTCAATGTGGACGAACGCCTCCGCCAGGTCTACGGCGACGACTACGGGCTCGTCATCGAGACGGGGGTCGGGGCGGGCATGAAGATCACTCTGAGGCTGCCCAAGTACCGTGCGGGTGTGCACGGCTCCTGATCCCGGCAGCGTGTCCGCGGGTCAGTACAGATGGACGGCGAGATGGCCGAGCGGCAGCCCCAGCTGCCATGCGGGCGTCCACACCTGCGCCTCGTTCTCCTCCTCCTCGTCGTCGTCGAGGGGCTCCCACGGCGGCGGGCCGATCGCGTCGAGGTCCGCGGCCAGCAGTTCGGTCTCCTCCAGCCACCGCCATGCGGCCCGTGCCAGCGCGAGGTCGGGGTCGGCGATCCGGGCCGGAGCGGTCGGCCGCTCCAGGGCCTCCAGCCGCGCGCAGACCCATCGTCTCCAGGCGGCGCCGTACGCCGTGAGAAGCCGGAGCTCGTCCACCCGCGCCGCGGGGAGTTCGTCGGCGACCGCCCCGTCGGAGAGGAAGATCGTCAGGGCGAGCGCGTCGCGCCCCGCCCGGTACTCCAGGGTCGTCGGCTCCATCAGGTCGCCGGTCTCCAGCACCTCGTCGGCGATGTACTCGGAGTACATCCAGGCCATCGGGACCAGCAGCCCGTCCCCACCGGTTCCTTCGTGATGTTCGGGACGCATCCCGTCTCGCCTCTTTCGTCGACTCGGCACCGGGCTACACGCAGCATTGAACCGGGGGCACGCGCCCCGCGTGGGCAGAAGGGCAGGATCCGTCGGGAGATTCGAGGTGCGATGACGGCCGACAGCGGCGACGACCCGCATGTGCACCGGCTGCTGGGCGCGTACGTGCTCGACGCCCTGGAGGCGGAGGAGAGCGCCGCGGTCGCCCGGCATCTCCAGCGGTGCGCGGGGTGCGCCGCGGCCTATGTGGAGGTCGTCGATGCGGTGTCCCTGCTCGCACTGCTCGACGTGGACGACCTGCTGGAGTAGCCGGGGAGGTTGCGGCTCAGCAGCCGCAGCGCGTAGTAGGAGCGGGACTTGACGGTGCCCGCCGGTATGCCCAGGACCTGTGCGGTCTCGCCCACGCTGAGTCCGCGGAAGTAGATCTGCACGAGCACCGCGCGGTGTTCGGCGCTGAGCGTCCGCACGGCCTCGCGCACGTCCAGGGCGTGGACCGCCGAGTCCGCCGTGTCGGCCTGGGCGGGGGCGCTCTCAAGGACGGCGTCGCTGACCTCCGTCGGCCGGGCCTGGCGGGACCTGCGGGCGTCTATGGCCAGCCGCCTGGCGACGGTGAAGAGCCAGGGGCGCATCGAGTCGTACGGGGCGTCGAAGGCCTCGGGGTGCTGCCAGGCGCGTACCAGGGTCTCCTGCATCAGGTCCTCCGCACGCTGCCGGTCGCCGTAGGTCAGCCCCAGCAGGAAGTGGAGGAGCGCGGGCCCGTGTTCCCGCTGCATCTCCGCGAGGGTCCGCTCATCGGTTGTCGCAGTGGTCATCGTGAACGTCCTTTCCCGAAGAGGCCCCTGACGCCTCGCTCCCGCCTGGCGTATACGAACGCATCGCGGCGCGGGGGAACAGGCGGTGCGCCGAGGTGTGCGCCGAGCGGTCGCACGGAGCGACGAGTGGTGCGGTGAACGGTCGACGGGCGCCGATACGGCCGATTCAGGTACTTGCGCACCTTTGTCCTTGACTCGCCAGTATGAATATATGTGTATTCGGATGGCCGAAATCATGCGAACTGGGAGTCGTGCAGATGACGAAGCGCATCCGACTGGGTGCGGCGATCGCGGTCGCCGGCCTGCTCGCCACCGCAACAGCCTGTACCGGCCAGCCGTCCGGGACGCCCGGATTCGCGGGCCGGCACCCGTCCGCCGAGCGGGGCGCGAACGGTGCGGGATCCGGGGGGGCGGAGGGAGCGGGCGGCTTCACGCTGCTGGCCTCGGGCGACATCCTGCCGCACTCCTCGATCATCGACCGGGCCGCCGCCGACGCCGGCGGCAGGGGCTACGACTTCCGCCCCATGCTCAAGGGCGCCGCCCCGCTGGTCTCAGGGGCGGATCTGGCCATCTGCCACATGGAGACGGTGTACGGCCAGGAGGGCGGCCCCTACACCGGCTACCCGTTGTTCAAGTCACCGCCCGAGGTGGCGGCCGCCCTGCGGTCCACCGGATTCGACTCCTGCTCGACCGCCTCCAACCACAGTCTGGACGACGGCGCCCAGGGCATCGGCCGTACGCTCGACGCGCTGGACCGCGCCGGTGTCGCGCACGCCGGCACCGCACGCTCGGCCGAGGAGGCGGCACGGCCCACACTGCTCCGGGCCGGCAAGGAGAAGAACGCGGCCAGGGTCGCCCACCTCGCGTACACCTACGGCACCAACGGCCTGCCACTGCCGACCGGTCGGCCCTGGGCGGTCGATCTGATCGACAGGGGCCGGATCGTGGCGGACGCCCGGGCGGCCCGCAAGGCCGGCGCCGACGTGGTGGTGGTGTCCCTGCACTGGGGAACCGAGTGGCAGGACGCCCCCGACGACGTCCAGACCGGACTCGGACGCGAGCTCACGGCCTCCCGGACCGGCGAACGACCCGACATCGACCTGATCCTCGGCACCCACGCCCATGTCCCGCAGGCCTACGAGAAGGCCAACGGCACCTGGATCGTCTACGGCATGGGCGACCAGGTCGCCGGTGCCATGAAGAACCACGACGGCGTCCAGGACCCCCGGGCCAACGAGAGCTCGATGGCCCGCTTCACCTTCACGCCGCCCGCGAAGCCCGGGGAACGATGGGCCGTGAGCAAGGCCGAATTCATTCCCCAGTGGTTCGACCCCGCGTCCGGGCGCATCGTCCCCCTGGGTCCCGAGAGCCTGGCGAGCGCGGGGGAGGACGGTGGCCGGCTCGAGGGGATCCGTGACCGGATCCACCGGGCCGTCCTGAGCCGCGGTGCGGGTCAGGACGGGCTCGCGGCCGGCGGGTGACGTCGGCCACGTCACGGAACGACGGTGACGGGCGGAGCGCTACGGAACGACCGTGACGGGCCAGCGGCCGGCCTTCACGAGGCGGACCGCCACGGAGCCGATGAACCGGTGCCCGGCCGACTCCGAGGCGCCCACGATCACGGCGTCCGCCTTCAGTTCGTCGGCCGCCGTCACGAGCCCGTTGTACGGATCCCCGCGGAACGTGTGGAACTCCCAGCGCACGTTCCATATGTCCTTGAGCCGTTCCGTCGAGGCCCTGATCTCGTTCACCAGCCCCTCGGCCACCTCCCCGGTGGTGTCGGCGACCGGGGCGCCCAGCGAGGCACCGGCCGTCATCACCGGCTGGACGTAGACGAGGGCGAGCATCGCGTTCTGCCGACGGGCGAGGCCCGCCGCGTACGCCGCGGCCCGCATCGAGGACTCGGATCCGTCGAGGCCCGCGACGATCACCTTGGGACCGTCCGTGCCGCGCTCGAACCTGTGGTGTTGCTGGTCTGTCACGGCCCCGAGGGTAGCCGCTCGTCCCGCGCGCGCCTCCGGCGCCTCCGGGCCTCCCGGCGGCACCCGCCGGATGCGTCCGTGACACTCCATCCATCGGGTGCAAATCGCCTCGTCCCCGGTGTCGGCGGCGGGCGCGGAGGTGGCTCCGTGCGAGCAGTTGGTCATGAAGCATGATCAGATCCCGACGGAACGCCGTACCCTCCTGCGTCTCGCCCTCGCGCTGGGGGCTGCCACCGCGGTACGCCTGATCGCGGCGGATCCGGCCGGCACGCCCGTACGTCCCGGTGGCGAACCCCCGGCCGCGGCCGCCGGGCCCCCGGCGCGGGCCCAGGCGGGCCCCGGCGCCTACCGGCTGCGGCCCATGACCTCGGAGACCCCGGCCCGCTTCCGTCCGGCCGCGCCGCCGGTCCGGACGCGGCCCTTCGAGGAGCTTCCCGAACTGGGCGACGACGCGATGGTGCTCACGTTCGACGACGGTCCAGACCCCCGGTACACGCCGGACGTTCTGGCCACACTGCGCCGGTACGGGGTCCGGGCGATGTTCTTCGTCTGCGGCGAGATGGCGGCCGACAACCGTGATCTGCTCCGGGAGATCGCCGACGACGGACACGTGGTCGGCAACCACTCCTGGTCGCACCCCCTGATCCCGAAGCTCTCCCGCGGAGCGATCCGCGACGAACTCGGCAGCACCAGCGAGGTGATCGAGAAGACGCTGGGCGCCCCGCCGCTCTGGTACCGGGCGCCGTACGGTGCCTGGAACCGCAACTCCTTCGAGATCGGTGCCGCGATGGGCATGGAACCGATGGCCTGGACCGTCGACACCCTGGACTGGACGCGCCCGGGCACCGACACCATCGTCCGCCGGGTCGAGAAGGGGGCCGCGCCCGGCGTCGTGGTGCTGTCGCACGACGCGGGCGGCAACCGCTCCCAGAGCGTGGCCGCCCTGCGCCGGTATCTGCCGGCGCTCCTCGAGAGGGGGTACCGCCCGACCGTTCCGCATCGCAGCTGACGGTGGCCGGTGTCCGCCCGGCTACCGCGTCCCGACCAGCCGGGCGAAGACCACCACGTTCCCGTCGTAGCCGTTCGCCTTCGTGTAACCGCCCCCGCAGGTGATGACCCGGAGCTCGGCGTACCCGGTGTCGCCGTACACCCGCGCACCGGGGAAGTCGTGCTTGGAGAACACCTCGACGCCGTAGATCTCGAACACTGCGACCCGGTTGTCGAAGCGGGACACCTCGATCTGATGGCCCTTGCTGAGGGAGCCCAGCCCGTAGAAGACCGCGGGGCCCGCGAGGTTGTCGACATGGCCCACCATCACCGCGGTTCCACGCTGGCCCGGGGCGATGCCGTTCTGGTACCAGCCGGCGAGGTTCGCGTCCTGGGGAGGCGGCGCCTCGATCCAGCCGGCCGGGTCCAGGTTCACGTCTACGACGGGTGCGTCGACCTCGATCGAGGGGATCCGGATGCGCTCGGCGGGGGCGTACGCCAGCGGCTGCACGGGCTCGCCCTCGACCGGCGCGGAGACCGTCGCGTCCCCGGCGCCGGCCACCGAGGCCGCGGCGGCGGGCTGGGGCGGTCCGGGCGACGTCTCCACGCCGTTGCGCATGAGTGCGAGCCCGGTGAGCATCACCAGGGCGATGGCACCCCACGGTGTGCGTCTGCTCCGCTCGGCGCCCCACTGGTCCCGGCCCATGGTTCTCCCTTCGTCGCGACATCGTCACGGTAGGCGCGGCCCCGTGACGGGGCGATCAGGGAAGGGCGAACGGGTGGCGGCCGACCGGGCATCCCGAGCGCGTTCTGCCTGTCGGAGTAATGAGCGGATAAAAGTTCTGACGGACCGTGACCTGCGGGTCCGTCAGATTCCGTATCCGGCGCGCGGCGTGTCGGCTCACCGGGGTGGAGCAGTGCCGAAGTGCGACATGTGCGGTATCTGGTGAGGGTTCGTCATGGGACGCGTACTCGTCGACTGATCCCGGAGGACCTGACTCCGGGGCGCTTCCCGCTGGAGGTTCGAAGATGCGTGCTTCACGCGCTCTCGCGGTGACCGCGACCGCATTCGCGGCGGTCGGGCTCGCTGCCCCGCTGGCCGTCGCCGGAGGTGGCCCGGGCAGCAACCCGAGCAACTTCCCGACCAACGTCACCGTCAACCCGTCCCGGGTCTTCCAGGGCGCCACGATGCAGGTCAGCGCAGAGGGCTGCGGCCGCTCCGGCGGGCGGGTGTGGTCGAACGCGTTCCCGACGGTGAACCTCTCGCCGGGGCGGGTCGGCTACGCCACCGCGCGTATCCGGGACAACGCGACGCCCGGTCAGTACAGCCTTTCCGTGCGGTGCAACACCAGCGACAACAACTTCGGCGGCGGCAACGGAGGTGACGGCGGCAACGGTGGCCAGGGCGGAGACGGAGGTGACCGCGGGCCGGGCAACGGTGGCCAGGGCGGCGACCGCGGTCAAGGCGGCAACGGTGGCCAGGGCGGCAACGGTGGCCAGGGCGGCAATGGAGGCCAGGGCGGTGGCAACGGTGGCCAGGGCGGTAACGGTGGTCAGGGTGGCAACGGCAACAACGGCGACCCGGTTGCCACGGCCCGCTTCACCGTGCTCCCTTCGCGGGGTGCGCAGGGCGGCCTCGGCGGCTCGATGGGCCCCAGCTCCGTGGAGATGCAGGTCGGTGGCGGTCTCGTCGCGGCAGCGGCTGTCGGCGGCGCCGTCTTCGTCGTCCGTCGTCGCCGGATGAGCAATGCGGCGATCTGACGGCGCGAACCTCCCGCCCGGCCCGATAGCCCGTCGCCCCGAGTCCTGTGAACAGGACCCGGGGCGACTGTCGTACGTCTCCGGACGATGCCGGAACGTCAGTGCTGACGACCGGTGCGCCGCTTGCGCAGGACGTAGAAGGCTCCGGCCGAAGCGACAGCCACCAGTGCGGAGCCGGCCGCGATCTCGGCCGGATCCATGGTGTCGACGCTGCCGCCGAGTCCGCCCAGCACGCCGCTGGGCGAGGCGGTGGAGCTGGTCGTGGGGGCGGTGGTGGGCGTCGTGGTCGCACCGCTCGTGATGGTCAGGTTCGCCGAGCGCGTCGTGGTGCCGCAGCGGAAGGTCACCTCGTAGACCGCGCCGCGCCTGGCGTCCGAGTCGACCCGGGCGGTGGCCGACCGCCCGCTGGGGATGGTGGTCGTGTCGAACACGCCCGAGAACGCGGTCGCATCGGTGGTGCACCCCATGGCGCCGAGAGTGACCTGGCCTCCCGGCGCGACCGTCGACGGAGTGATGGTCGGCGTGAACGAGGTGGACGTGCCGCCGGTGAGCACATCGGCCGATGCGGCCGGTGCCGTCAGAAAGCAGGCGGCGGCGCCCAGCAGGGCGACGGGTGCGACACGTATCGCGCGCATGGTGAATCCTCCGGGTCCCGAGGAGCACCCGCGGAACGGATTTCCGCCAGACAGGAGAGATGCACCTCGATGCCGAAACCGTAGAAGTGCCGCATACCACCCGCTATCGGGGTCAGGCGAATGGGGCAGCCTTGTCCCCCGGCCGGCGGACCGCCCGGGGGACACAGCGGCGTGGCGGGCGGCTATCCGCCCGTCGCGTGTGGGAAGAGATCGACGAAGGGAGCCGTGGTGGCCGAGATACCCCGGCCGAACGGCGCGTCGAAGTCCCAGATCAGGAACAGCAGGAACGCGATCAGGACGCTGAAGAGGCCCGCCAGAAGCAGTTCCCGGAAGGTTCTGCGGATCTGGAGCGTGAAGATCAGACCGACCGTCACCACGGCCCCGGTGATCAGGCCGAACCAGACCACGCCCGGCATGGTCGCCCCCGCGTTCTGCCCCCGGGCCCCTCGCGCGTCGTCGACGGCGGCCACCTGGTCCACCAGCGGCTGGTACGCCTGGCCTTCGTGGTCGTTCCGCGGCTCGTACTCCGTGACGTCGGCCCGCACCCTGTCGAGCAGCCTGGTGCCCTCCTCGGTGAGACTCCCGTGATCCGTCATCCACCTCCACTCGTCACCGACGACATGGGCGACGTACGCGTCGACGTCGGTGCGGATGCGGTCGCGGACCTCGACCGGGTAGACGGCCGACCGGGCACTCACCTCGTGGAGGGCCTGCGCCTCCAGGCGTACCGACTCCTGGGCGGCGCTGCGGCCCTCCCAGACTCCCGCGATGGCCAGGCCGAGGACGATCGCGTAGACCACGCCGATCATCATCGTCATGTACTCGATGACATCGGGGGTCTCCGACGGATCGTCGTCATCGGCGAGGCGGCGGTTGCTGAGCACGGCGGTGGTCAGGACAACGGCGCAGGCCGACGCCATGGCAATGGTCAGAACAAGCCATTCCGACATGGGTTCCCTTCTTTTCTTTCGTCAGCGGGACGAGCGGGGCCGCAGCACGGCCACGGCGAAGACGGCGGGTGCGGTGATCAGAAGGGTGAGCGAGACGAGTGACGGCCCGCTCCGGGGTGTCTTGCGGGGCGGTTTGCGATAGGTGGGCAGCGCGACGGGCGCGGGGGGCGGTGGTGTCGGGCGCACGGTGGGGCGCGGCGGCGGCGGTGGCGGTTCCGGTGCTGGTTCCGGTTCGGGAGGTGCCGGGGCGGGAGGGGGTGGTGGGGGCGGCGGCGGTGGTGGAGGGGGTGGAGGCGGTGGTGGAGGGGGCGGTGGTGGAGGCGGTGGCGGTGGGGGTGGTGGAGGAGGCGGCGCGGGTTCGGGCTCCGGCTCGGGCTCGGCGATGACAGCGCCGCACCGCCCCTCTCCTGCCACCGCGATGGAGGAGCCGCCGTCCCCCTGACCGATGGAGGCGACCGCGCAGTCGTCACCGGCCGCCGGCAGCGGGACGGCGAGCATCAGGAGAAGGGTGGCGGCGGCCGTCCGCCATATGCGTGATCCGTACACGCCGTGGAGCATGTTCCACCCGGCCGCCGTGCACGCGGACGGGGGAGACGATTCGCCTGATGGTGGGGACATTCGGCGATTCGCGTTTGCGCCCGGCAAAACTTTTTTCTCGGCTCTTTGAACAACGGGCCATCGGCGGACCGTACCTAGGGCCACGAAAGGCGCGGACCCGCGTCCCGGACGGCAGAGCACATCGGGAGTCGACATGGATACCTGGCGGAACGCCTCGCTCGCGGTCACGGCGGTGGCCCTGCTGGCGCTGACGACGGCGTGCGGTCAGGAGAAGGGCAGCGTGTCCCCCAACGGCCAGGCCGTGGGCAACGCCGCCCCCGCACAGCAGCCGGCGGACAGCGGTTACGGCTCGGACGGGGGGTACGGATCCGGCTCGGACACGGGCACGGCACCGAAGCAGGCAGGGCAACTCGCGGTGTGGGACAGCAAGAAGCTGGGTGAGGTGCTGACCGACAGCGAGGGATTCACCCTCTACCGGTTCGACAAGGACACCGCCGAACCTCCCGCGTCGAATTGCGAGGGCGACTGTGCGAAGGTATGGCCCGCGGTGCCCGCGGAGAGTGCCACGGCCGCCGCCGGGACCGATCCCTCGCTGATCGGCGAGGTCACACGGGCCGACGGGACCAAGCAGCTGACCGTCGCCGGGTGGCCGATGTACCGCTATGCCAAGGACACCGCTCCGGGTGACGCCAACGGGCAGGGCGTCGGGGGCACCTGGTTCGCCTCGGCCCCCGACGGAAAGAAAGCGGCGGTGAACGCGGACGGAGCCTCCGCGGTCGACGAGGCCGGCCTTGCCGGACTTTCGGTCCGTAAGGACCCGGAACTCGGAGACGTCGTCGTGGACAAGCGGGGCATGACGGTTTACCGCTTCAAGAAGGACTCGGCATGGCCGATGAAGTCCGCCTGCACGGGCGACTGCCTGAAGAAGTGGCCGGTCGTCCCTCCGGTGAAGAAGAATGAGGTCGCCGGAGTCACCACGAAGGGATTTGTCACCTTCAATCGCCCGGACGGCATCCAGCAGCAGTCGCTCGACTGCTGGCCCGTCTACACCTTCTCCGGTGACAAGAAGCCGGGGGACACCAACGGCCAAGGCGTCGGCGGGACATGGTACGCGGTCTCGCCCGATGCGAAGCTGGTCGGGGCCCCGAAGTAGGTGCCGGACAGGCCCTGTGGTACCGGTCCGTCGCCGCATGCGCACACGCAGCGACGGACCGGTCGCACGTGCCTCCGGTGTGTGACCAATAACGGATCTCTAATTTCCGTTTCCACTCGCTCTCTTGGCGGTCGATCAGTAGCCTCTGGTCAACACTGACCATGAACATGGCCGGACCGCCGTGGCGACTTGTTGGAGACATCGATGGAGCGTCCCGCCTGGGCACCGCAAGGCATAGACATCTCGGTGCCGAGCGTGTCTCGCATGTACGACTTCTACCTGGGCGGTTCGCACAATTTCGAGGTGGACAGGGAAGCGGCCCGCAAGGCCATGGAGTTCATGCCGGGCCTGCCCAAGGTCATGCAGGCGAATCGGGCCTTTATGCGACGGGCCGTGCAGTACGCCACGGACGCGGGGATCAATCAGTTCCTCGACATCGGCTCCGGCATACCGACCTTCGGCAATGTCCACGAGGTCGCCCAGGCCGCTGACCCCGAGGCCCGGATCGCCTACGTCGACCACGACTCGGTCGCGGTCGCACACAGCCAGGCGGTGCTCGAAGGCAACGAACGGGCCGTCATCGCCGCCGCAGACCTGCGCAAGCCCCGGGAGATCCTGGACGACCCGGAGGTCACCGGCCTCCTCGACCTCGACAGGCCGGTGGCGCTGCTGCTGGTGGCGGTGCTCCACTTCATCGAGGACACCGACGACCCGTACGCCGCCGTGGCCGAGCTGCGCGACGCGCTGGCTCCCGGAAGCCTGCTGGTCCTGACCCACGCCTCGTACGAGGGCATCCCGCTCAGCGAGGAGGAGGCGGGTGGGACCGTCGGTGTCTACCGCACCATCCGCAACCCGCTGATCATGCGGTCGCGTGTCGAGATCAGCCGCTTCTTCGAGGGGTACGAGATGGTCGAGCCCGGCCTCGTGTCCATGCCCGAGTGGCGTCCGGAGTCCCCCGAGGCCCTCGCGCAGGAAGACCCGTTCGCCTTCTCGGGCTTCGCCGGGGTTGGGCGCAAGGCGTGAGCATTCCCGCCCAGTCGTCCGGTGCCCCGGACGCGGAGCCCGACGGTCCCGAGGACCGTCTCAGGAGATTCGCCACCATCTGGAGCCGGGCGATCTTCCCCTCCACGGCCACCTCCCTGACCCGCCCGGAGTTCGAGGAGCACCTGCTGCCGCTCGCCCGGGAGCTCAACGGCATCCTGCACACACGGATCTTCGACGCGACCCCGGCACACCGCGTCGGAGCCGCGCTGGTCGCCGCGCACTGCACCGATCCCGACGCCCTGAGCTCCACCCTCGGCGTCGTCGACTCCTATCTGGTCCTCTACTGCGGCGGCAACGGGCCGGTGGACCTGTCGACCGAGGACAGCCGGGCCCGGTGCGCACGGATCCAGCATGCGCTCGCCGGCGGGTTCACCCAGGCGCTGCGGGAGCGCACGCTCGCCGAGCAGGAGGCGATCGCCCGCTCGGCGCTCACCGCCCGCTCGCACGCCGAGCAGGCGCTGCACGCCACCGAGGCGCGCTTCCGTGCCGTGTTCAAGGACGCCGCCATCGGAATCGGCATCGCCGATCTCGACGGGAACATCCTGGAGATCAACGACACCCTGACCCGGATGTTCGGCGGCCTGGAGAACCACGTCCGCAGCCACAAGGTGAACGAGTGGGTTCACCCCGAGGACTCGCCGCACGTATGGAAGTACTACGACGAGCTCGTACGGGGTGAGCGCGAGCACTACAGCGTCGAGAAGCCGTACTACCGCAACGACGGCACCGTGCTGTGGACCAACCTCACCGTCTCGCTCCTGCGGGACTCGGAGGGACGGCCGGAGTACCAGCTGGCCCTGATGGAGGACACCACGGAACGGCGGCTGCTCAATCTGCGGCTGCGCTACGAGGCCACCCACGACGCGCTCACCGGCCTCCCCAACCGGACGCTGTTCTTCGAGCGGCTGGAGAAGGCCCTCGCACCCAGGGACGGCATGCGCTTCGGGCTCTGCTATCTCGACCTGGACGGCTTCAAGGCGATCAACGACAGCCTGGGGCACGCGGCGGGGGACCGGCTCCTGGTCGAGGTGGCCGACCGGCTGCAGAGCTGTGCGACCGCCCCGGGCGAGATGGTCGCGCGCCTCGGCGGCGACGAGTTCGTGGCCCTCACGACCGGACCGCGGACCCAGGACGAGGTCCACGAGCTGGCCGGGCGCATCCTCTCGGCACTCGCCACGCCCGTACGCCTCGACGGCCGGGAGCTCACCGTACGCGGCTCCATCGGCGTCGTCGAAGGCCCTTCGGGCGAACGCACCGCCGCCGAGGTGCTGCGCAGCGCCGACATCACGATGTACCGGGCCAAGGCGGCGGGCGGGAACCGCTTCGCACTGTCCGATGCCGAGGCCGACGCCCGTGCCATCACGAGGCACGGACTGACCACGGCACTCCCGGCGGCGCTGGACCGGGGGGAGTTCTTCATCGAGTACCAGCCGCTCGTGCACCTCGGCGACGGCAGCGTGCACGGCGCCGAGGCGCTGGTGCGCTGGTGCCATCCGCAGCACGGTGTGCTCGGACCTGACCGGTTCATCCCGCTCGCGGAGCACACCGGGCTGATCGTGCCGCTCGGGCGCTGGGTGCTGGAGGAGTCCGTGCGGCAGGCGAACTTCTGGCAGGAACGTCACACCGACGGCGGGCCCCTGCGGATCAACGTCAACCTCTCCCCGACCCAGCTGCACCACCCGAGCCTGGTCGCCGAGACCGTCGACGTCCTGGAACGGTCCGGCCTCGACCCGGGCGCCCTCTGTCTGGAGGTCACGGAGTCCGCGCTGATCGGCGCGGACGACGACCTGCTCAAGCCGCTCCGTCAGCTGGCCGAGATGGGCGTCGACATCGCCCTGGACGACTTCGGCACGGGGTACTCGAATCTGGCGAACCTGCGCCGGCTGCCGGTGAGCGTGCTCAAGCTGGACCGTTCCTTCACCCAGGGGATGCAGCACCACCCGGCCGACCCGGTCGATCTGAAGATCGTCGAGGGCATCGTGTCGCTCGCCCACAGCCTGGACCTCGCGGTCACGGTGGAGGGCGTGGAGACCGGCGCCCAGGCCGAGCAGCTGCGGCAGCTCGGCTGCGACACGGCCCAGGGCTGGTACTACGCACGGCCGGGTGCCCCGGACCGGATCCACTCGCTGCTGCTGGCCGACGCGGTCTGACGGTCCCCGCCGCACTCCTCAGCCGCCGGCCGGGCCCTGCCCGCCGGCGGCCGGGGGCACGGAGTGCGGGCCCGCTCCCAGGAGCATCCGCTGCAGCTCGCGCGCCGCACGCGGGGGTTCGACATCGCTGCGGTGCGCGAGCCCGATGGTCCGCCGCAGCCCCGGCGAGGCCAGCGGCGTCGTCCGCAGGTCCTGGCCCGCCCGCACGGCGACCATGCGGGGGACGACGGCGATCCCGAGCCCCGCGCGTACGAAGCCCAGGACGGCGTCCATCTCGCCGCCCTCCACCGTGAACGAGGGCTCGAAGCCTTCCGCGCGGCACGCCGCGACGGTCAGTTCCCGCAGGTCGTACCCGTGCCGGAACATCACCAGCGGTTCGTTCTCGAGGTCGGCGACGTGCACCGAGCCCTTGCGCCCCGGGGCGGGCCGGGACGCCGGGGACACCACCACCAGGTCCTCGTGCAGCAGCTCCACGGTGGTGAGCGCCGGGGAGCCGGCGGGCAGCGGCAGCACGAGCAGCGCCAGGTCCAGGGCCCCGCGGGCGAGCTGCCGTACGAGGTCGTGGGAGCCGCCCTCCTCGATCAGGAGCTGGATCCCCGGGTGGGCGCCGTGGAAGGCGCGCAGCACGTCGGGCAGCAGTCCCGTGCAGACACTCGGAGTGGCTCCCAGCCGGATCCGCCCCCGGCGCAGCTGGACCAGTTCCTGCACCTCGTGGCGTGCGGTGTCCGCGTCCGCCAGGATCCTGCGGGCCAGCGGCAGCAGCGCCTCGCCGGCGTCCGTCAGCGCGATGTTGCCGCGCGCCCGGCTGAAGAGCTCGGCACCCAGCTCGTTCTCCAGGGCCTTGATCTGCTGGGACAGCGAGGGCTGCGAGACGTGCACCTCCTCGGCGGCCCGGGTGAAGTGCCTGGCCTCCGCCACGGCCACGAAGTAGGCGAGCTGCTGGAAGTGCATGGGGGTGACCCTAGCGAACTTCATAGCCATTGCCTATGGATATGAGACGTTTCATGTCTTGGACTGATGGTGCCCTTTGCCCTTAGCGTCGTGTTCATGGCATTGGCAACGCGGACGGACCGACGGCCGTCCATGACGCGTACGCTCTGGGACTCGTCCGTCGGCAAGAAGACGATCATGGCTGTGAGCGGCCTGATCATGCTCGGCTACCTGGCGGTCCACATGCTGGGCAACCTGAAGATCTTCTTCGGATCCGGCGAGTTCAACCACTACGCGCACTGGCTCCGGACGATCGGGGAGCCCTTCCTGCACTACGAGTGGGCGCTCTGGATCATCCGCGTGGTGCTCGTCGCGGCCGTCGTCCTGCACGCGGTCTCCGCCTACCAGCTGAGCCGCCGCGACCTCCGGGCGCGCCCCACGGCGTACGTCAACAGGAAGGCGCGCTCCAGCTATGCCACACGCACCATGCGCTACGGGGGTGTCATCCTCGCGCTGTTCATCGTCTGGCACATCCTGGACCTCACGACCGGCACGGTGCACCCCGGCGGGTTCCAGGCCGGGCACCCCTACCAGAACGTGCTCGACACCTTCTCCACCTGGTACGGCAACGTCATCTACATCGTCGCCGTGCTCGCCCTGGGCCTGCACGTCCAACACGGGTTCTGGAGTGCGGCGCAGACCCTCGGAGTGGGCAGTGCGACCCGGGACCGCGTCCTGAAGACCCTCGCCACTGCCTTCGCAGTGGTACTGACGGCCGGTTTCGTCTCCGTGCCCGTCGCCGTGATGACCGGAGTGGTGAGCTGAATGAGCGACTACACGAACTACCGCACCGGCGAGCCCGTCGTCGACGCCAAGGCGCCCGGGGGCCCCGTGGCCGACCGCTGGGACACCCGGCGCTTCGAGGCGAAGCTCGTCAACCCGGCCAACCGCCGCAAGCACACCGTGATCGTCGTCGGCACCGGCCTCGCCGGCGGCTCCGCCGGCGCCACCCTCGCCGAACAGGGCTACCACGTCGTCCAGTTCTGCTTCCAGGACTCGCCCAGGCGGGCCCACTCCGTCGCCGCGCAGGGCGGGATCAACGCGGCCAAGAACTACCGCAACGACGGCGACTCGGTCCACCGGCTCTTCTACGACACCGTCAAGGGCGGCGACTTCCGGGCCCGCGAGTCCAACGTCCACCGCCTGGCGGAGATCTCCGTGGAGATCATCGACCAGTGCGTCGCCCAGGGCGTCCCCTTCGCCCGTGAGTACGGCGGCCTCCTCGACAACCGTTCCTTCGGCGGCGTCCAGGTCTCCCGTACCTTCTACGCCCGCGGCCAGACGGGGCAGCAGCTCCTCCTCGGCGCGTACCAGGCGCTCTCCCGGCAGATCGCGGCCGGCAACGTCGAACTGCACTCCCGTACGGAGATGCTCGACCTGATCGTCGTCGACGGCAAGGCGCGCGGCATCGTGGCCCGCGACCTCGTCACGGGGAGGATCGACACGTACGTCGCCGACGCGGTCGTGCTGGCCACCGGCGGCTACGGCAACGTCTTCTACCTGTCGACGAACGCGATGAACTCCAATGCCACCGCCGTCTGGCGCGCGCACAGGCGTGGCGCGTACTTCGCCAACCCCTGCTTCACCCAGATCCACCCCACCTGCATCCCGCGCACCGGTGACCACCAGTCCAAGCTGACGCTGATGAGTGAATCGCTGCGCAACGACGGACGCATCTGGGTCCCGAAGGCCAAGGGCGACGACCGTCCCGCGAACCAGATCCCCGAGGAGGAGCGGGACTACTACCTGGAACGCATCTACCCGGCCTTCGGCAACCTCGTGCCCCGCGACATCGCCTCCCGCGCAGCGAAGAACGTCTGCGACGAGGGCCGCGGCGTCGGTCCCGGCGGTCAGGGCGTCTACCTCGACTTCGCCGAGGCCATCGGGCGCATGGGCAGGAAGAAGGTCGAGGAGAAGTACGGCAACCTCTTCGACATGTACGCCCGCATCACCGCGGAGAACCCGTACGAGACGCCGATGCGCATCTACCCCGCCGTGCACTACACGATGGGCGGCCTCTGGGTCGACTACGACCTCCAGACCACCATCCCCGGCCTCTTCGCCATCGGTGAGGCCAACTTCTCCGACCACGGGGCCAACCGCCTCGGAGCCTCCGCGCTGATGCAGGGCCTCGCCGACGGCTACTTCGTCCTGCCGTCGACCATCAACGACTACCTCGCCCGCAACCCGCACACCGAGGCGGTCGACGCCGGTCACCCGGCGGTCACCGAGGCCGTCGCCGAGACCGAGGACCGGCTCAACCTGCTCCTCGCGGTCGACGGAGACCGGACACCGGACTCCTTCCATCGCGAGATCGGCGAACTCATGTGGGAGTTCTGCGGGATGGCCCGCACCGAGGAGGGGCTCCGCATGGCCCTCGACCGGATCCCGCGGATCCGCGAGGAGTTCTGGCGCCGCATCAAGGTCCCCGGCACCGGCGAACAGTTCAACCAGTCGCTGGAGAAGGCCAATCGGGTCGTCGACTACCTGGAGCTCGCCGAGCTCATGTGCCTCGACGCCCTGCACCGCGCCGAATCCTGCGGCGGCCACTTCCGCGAGGAGTCGCAGACCCCGGACGGCGAGGCCGCCCGAAGGGACGAGGAGTTCTCCTACGCCGCCGCCTGGGAGTTCAGCGCCACCGGCGACGCCCCCGTCCTGCACAAGGAAGACCTGGTCTTCGAGTACGTCCACCCCACTCAGCGGAGCTACGCATGAAGCTCACCCTGCGCGTCTGGCGCCAGCAGAACGCCGAGGCGCCCGGCGCCATGGCCACCTACGAAGTCGACGGCATCTCGCAGGACATGTCGTTCCTGGAGATGCTCGACACCCTCAACGAGGAACTCATCCTCGGCGGGGACGAGCCCGTCGCCTTCGACCACGACTGCCGCGAAGGCATCTGCGGGGCGTGCAGCCTGGTCATCAACGGCGACGCCCACGGTCCGGAGCGGACCACCACCTGCCAGCTCCACATGCGGTCCTTCAGCGACGGCGACACGATCGACATCGAGCCGTGGCGCGCCTCGGCCTTCCCGGTCGTGAAGGACCTCGTCGTCGACCGTTCCTCCTTCGACCGGATCATCCAGTCCGGTGGATACATCTCGGCGCCCACCGGCACGGCACCCGACGCGCACGCCACCCCCGTGCCCAAGCCCGACGCCGACTCCGCCTTCGAGCACGCCGAGTGCATCGGCTGCGGTGCCTGCGTGGCCGCCTGCCCGAACGGCTCGGCGATGCTCTTCACCTCGGCCAAGGTCAACCACCTCAACGTGCTTCCCCAGGGTGCGCCCGAGCGGGAGACACGGGTGCTCGACATGGTCGCCACCATGGACGACGAGGGGTTCGGCGGCTGCACCCTCACCGGCGCATGCGCGACGGCCTGCCCCAAGGGCATCCCGCTGCCCTCGATCACTGCGATGAACAAGGAGTGGCTGCGTGCCACGCGCAAGGTGCGCCGCTGACCGCGGGGCCGCCGGCCTCCGGCCACCCGCCTCCGGCCACCCGCCTCCGGCCTCCGGCCGCTGACCACCAGCCGCTGACCACCCGCCGGCCCGGCGGGGAGTCAGCCCGTCCGCAACGCCTTCGCCAGGTAAGCGGCCGTACGGCTCCCCGCCGCGGCGGCGACCTCCCGCGGCGTCCCGGTGGCGACGATCCGGCCGCCCCGGTCGCCGCCCCCGGGGCCGAGGTCGATCACCCGGTCCGCGCCCGCCACCACCGACATGTCGTGCTCCACGACGACCACCGTGTTGCCCGCGTCCACCAGGCCGTGCAACTGCCTCATGAGCACCTCCACATCGGCGGGGTGCAGCCCGGTCGTCGGCTCGTCCAGCAGGTACAGCGTGTGTCCCCGCCTGGCGCGCTGGAGCTCCGTGGCGAGCTTGATCCGCTGCGCCTCACCGCCGGACAGCTCGGTCGCCGGCTGCCCCAGGCGCAGATAGCCCAGCCCCACGTCGAGGAGCGCCCGCAGGCTGCGCTCGGCCGCCGGGGTCCCGGCGAGGAACTCGGCCGCCGCCTCCACGGTCAGGTCCAGCACGCCCGCGATCGTGAGGCCGCGCAGGGTGACCTCGAGCGTCCGCGGGTTGTAGCGCGCGCCGTGGCAGTCCGGGCAGGGAGCGTACGTGCTGGGCAGGAACAGCAGCTCGACCGAGACGAACCCCTCGCCCTGACAGGTCTCGCACCGCCCGCCCGCCACGTTGAACGAGAACCGGCCGGCGCGGTACTTCCGGGCCCGCGCCGTCTCCGTCTGGGCGAAGAGCTTCCGCACGGTGTCGAACAGCCCGGTGTACGTGGCCAGGTTGGACCGTGGCGTGCGGCCGATGGGCTTCTGGTCGACCTGCACCAGCCGGTCCACCGCATCCAGGCCCTCCGCCGACGCACAGCCCCGCACCACCGGTCCGGCGGGTGCCCCGGCCGCTTCCGCGGGCCGGCGGTCGGCGAGCACACCCGCCAGCACCTGGCCGACGAGCGTCGACTTGCCCGAACCGGACACACCGGTGACCGCCGTCAGCACACCGAGCGGGAACGCGGCGTCGACCCCGCGCACGTTGTGCAGATCGACCCCGCGCAGCGTGATCCAGCCGGAAGGCTCGCGAGGCTCCCGGGCCGGTGCGGGGTCCTCGGCGAAGAGGAACCGCCGGGTCGCGGACCCGGTCACACCGGCGAGGTCCGCCGGCGGGCCGCTGTGCAGCACCCTGCCCCCGTGCTCGCCCGCCAGTGGGCCCACGTCCACCAGCCAGTCGGCCTGTCGCACCACGTCCATCTGGTGCTCGACCACGAAGACCGTGTTCCCCGCCCGCTTGAGCCTGCCGAGCACGCCGAGCAGTGACTCCGTGTCGGCGGGGTGGAGGCCTGCGGACGGCTCGTCCAGCACGTAGACGACGCCGAACAGCCCCGACCTCAGCTGCGTGGCGAGCCGCAGCCGCTGCAACTCGCCCGACGAGAGGGAGGGGGCCGTACGGTCGAGGCTGAGATAGCCGAGGCCGAGCTCGGTGACCGGCTCGATCCTGGACAGCAGATCGGCCGTCAGTACCCGCGCGGTGTCGCTCCCGCCGCCCGCCTCCAGCAGCACCTCCGTCAGGGCGGTGAGGGGGAGCGCGACGAAGTCGGCGATCGTGAGGCCCGCGAACGTGACCGCCATGGCTTCCGCCCGCAGCCGGCCGCCCCCGCACACCGGACACGGCGCGCTCGTCAGGAAGCGCTCCGCCTTCGCCCGCAGTGACCGGCTCCTGGTGTCCGCGAACGTGTGCATCACATAGCGGCGCGCGCTCATGTACGTGCCCTGATAGGGGCGTTGGATGCGCCCTGCGTCCCGTACCGGGTGGACGGTCACCACCGGCTGCTCGTCGGTGAACAGGATCCACTCGCGGTCCGCCGGCTCCAACTCCCGCCACGGGCGGCCGATGTCGTACCCGAGGGCGTCCAGCACGTCACGGAGGTTCTTGCCCTGCCAGGCGCCCGGCCAGGCCGCGATCGCCCCGTCCCGGATCGACAACGACGGGTCCGGCACGAGCAGTTCCTCGCTGGTGCGGTGGATCAGGCCCAGTCCGTGGCACTCGGGGCACGCCCCGGCCGCCGTGTTCGGCGAGAATGCGTCGGAGTCGAGGCGCTCGGCGCCGGGCGGGTAGTCACCGGCGCGGGAGAAGAGCATCCGCAGGGAGTTGGAGAGGGTGGTGACCGTGCCCACCGAGGAACGCGACCCGGGCGCCGACCGGCGCTGCTCCAGGGACACCGCGGGCGGCAGGCCGGTGACCTCCCCGACGTCGGGAGCCCCCACCTGGTGGATCAGCCGGCGGGCGTACGGGGCGACCGACTCGAAGTAGCGCCGCTGCGCCTCCGCGTAGATGGTCCCGAACGCCAGGGAGGACTTCCCCGACCCGGAGACGCCGGTGAAGACCGCGAGGGTGTCGCGGGGGATGTCGACGTCCACGTCACGGAGGTTGTGCTCGCGTGCGCCGCGTACCCGGACGTAGGGATCGTGGGGGGTGGACATCGGCGGTGCGGCTCCGTGGACTCGGCGGGGTGGGCGTGCTGCTGCCGGTGATCCTTCCGTACGGGGCACGGGCGAGGGCCACCGGCAGCGCGGGGTGTCCGGCCCTACACCATCGGGTCCATGCCGCGGTCGGTCATGGAGCTCTCCTGCTCGCTCTGCTCCCGCAGACGGCGGGCCTTGTCCTGGAGCCGCTGCCGCTGCTCCGGATCGGTGGCGCGTTCCGCGGCCTCGTTGAGTTCCTGCGCCTTGTCCCGCAGCTGCTTGGCTCGGCCGCCGGACTCACCTGCAACGCTCATGATCACTCCTGGATCTGTGGGGAGCGGACCCCCTCAGCGAAACAGCGCACCGGCGCACCTGCATCTCGAAGGGTCACGCTCGGCGACCGGGCCCGTGCCCCGTTCGGACCTCCCGCCCGGCAGGCGTGAAGGCGAAGGTGTGGGGTAGTGGGTGCGGCGGTGAGCCACCGACGCCCCGGCTGTGAGGAGAGGTGCCATGCCCGCAGGATCCAGCTCCAAGCGCGAACGGCAGTACGAGCACATCAAGGAGAGCGCCGAGGACCGCGGCACCTCCACGAAGCGCGCGAAGGAGATCGCGGCGCGGACCGTGAACAAGGAGAGGGCCCGTGCGGGGGAGTCCAGGACGGCGAGCCCGGCATCGCTCCGGGATCCCGAATCGGCCTCCGAGCGAGGTGGACGGCGGTCGCACAGCGGGGCGCAGGGGCCGACGCGGGACCAGCTGTACGAGGAGGCGAAGAAGCGGAACGTCGAGGGCCGTTCCTCGATGAACAAGGAGCAGCTGCGCAAGGCCCTCGGACGCTAGGCGGCCGAGAGTTCCTCGCTGACCGCGCCGACGAAGGCGTCCAGGTCCCTGGGAGTGCGCGAGGTGATCAGGGTCCACCCGCCCTGTCCGTCCTTGACGACCGGCTCGTCCACCCAGCTGCCGCCCGCGTTCCGGATGTCCGTACGGAGCGAGGGGTACGAGGTGAGGGTCTTGTCCCTGACGACGTCCGACTCGACGAGCACCCAGGGGCCGTGGCAGATGGCGGCGACCGGCCGGCCCGTCGTCGTGAACGAGCGGACGATCCGGGTGGCGGCGTCCTGCAGGCGCAGGGTGTCGGCGTTGAGGGTTCCTCCGGGCACGAGCAGCAGGTCGTAGCCGCCGGGGTCGGTGTCGGAGAGGGGCAGCGAGGGCCGCACGGCCTCGCCGGGGTCCTTGTCGCCCACGAGCGTCCGGACGGGGTCCGTGGAGACCGCCGCGATGTCCACCGTGGCTCCTGCGGCCCGCATCCGCCTCACGGGCATGACGAGTTCGTCCTGCTCCACGCCGTAGTTGGTCACGATCACCAGAACGCGACGTCCGCCGAGGTCGTCAGTCATCCGTTCTATCCTTTCTGTTCTTTCGGCATCTCTTCGAGGACGGGCCTGCATTGAGCGACTGCCCCCGGCCGCTGGCCGTATTCGATCTGGACGGAACGCTGGCCGACAGCGGCCACCGGCAGCGCTTCGTGGAGGGCCGCCGGCGCGACTGGGAGCGGTTCTTCTCGGCGGCCCCCCAGGATCCGCCCCTGGAGGAAGGGGTGCGCATGGTCCTCGCGAGCGCGCAGGAGTGCGAGGTCGTGTATCTGACCGGGCGGCCGGAGCGCTGCCGCCAGGACACCCTGGACTGGCTGGAGCGGCAGGGGCTGCCGCGGGGCGACCTCCACATGAGGCGCGACGCCGACAGGCGGCCCGCCCGCCGCACCAAGCTGGAGATCCTGGAGCGACTGGGCAGGCGGCGGGAGGTGCGCGTCCTCGTCGACGACGACGAGCTGGTGTGCGACGCGGCCGAGCAGGCGGGATTCACGGTCGTACGCGCGCGCTGGGCCGTCACCCCGAAGCGGATGAAGGACGCGCAGCAGCGCGAGGGGCGCACCTGAGCGGCCGACCTGGGTGCCGGGCGTGCCCCGCTCCTCGGTCCGGTGCCGGAGCGGTCGGATCAGGCGTCCCCGTCGAGCCGGAAGCCGACCTTGAGACCCACCTGGTAGTGGGCGATGCGGCCGTTCTCGATATGGCCGCGGACCTGTGTCATCTCGAACCAGTCGAGATTGTGCAACGTTTCGGAGGCTCTTGCGATGCCGTTCCGGATCGCCGCGTCGATGCCCTCCTCGGAGGTTCCTACGATCTCGGTGACCCGGTAGGTGTGATTGGACATCTAATGTCTCCTTTCGTGATTCCACGGTGCCTCACCCCGTGTCGTCGCGCGAGGTGTCCCGGCCGGTGATCCGTGCCGGGCAGGGCCTTGACCTGCGGATTGGTCCATACCAAACTCCCAGTCACACGCCCGTGCGAGCGCCGCCCGCAGTCCCCCCACCCGGGTTCTGTCCTGTTGTCGTGCCGTTTCGCAGAAGGTGGCCCCGTGAAGATCCGCAAACTGGCCGGAGCCGTCGCGCTCGTTTCCTCCGTCACGCTGAGCGGCTGCGGTCTTCTCCCCGGCGCGGGTTCGGACAGCAGCACGGTGACCGTGTGGCTGATGAAGGGCAGCGCCTCCCAGGGTTTCCTGGACCGCTTCAAGGAGTCCTACGAGGCCGAGCACCCGTCGGTCGAACTGGAGTTCAAGATCCAGGAATGGGGCGGCATCGGGCCCAAGGTCCTGAAGGCGCTGGAGGGTGATGACGCGCCGGATGTCATCGAGGTCGGCAACACCCAGGTCGCCCAGTACGCGGAGAGCGGCGAACTGCGCGACCTCACCCTGGAGTCCATGCGCGACCTGGGCGGGGAGGACTGGCTGCCGGGCCTCGCCGAACCGGGCAAGGTCAACGGCGGACAATACGGGATCCCCTGGTACGCGGCGAACCGCGTGGTGATCTACAACAAGGACCTCTTCGCGGAGGCGGGGATCACCGAACTCCCCAAGACCCGTGCGGAGTGGGTGGAGGTCACCGAGCGGCTGAACACCGCCGGCCGGCAGGGCATCTACCTCGCCGGACAGAACTGGTACGTGCTCGCCGGATTCGTCTGGGACGAGGGCGGTGAACTGGCCGACGACGACAGCGGCGACTGGCAGGGCGCGCTCGACTCGCCCGCCGCGCTGCGGGGCATGGACTTCTACAAGACGCTCCAGGCGCTCGGCGACGGACCGACGGACGCCGACGAACAGACACCCCCGGAGACCGACGTGTTCGCCGACGGCACGGTCGCCCAGATCGTCTCCGTACCCGGGAGCGCCGCGCTCATCGAGCAGCAGAACCCGGAACTCAAGGGAAAGCTCGGCTACTTCCCCATTCCCGGCAAGACTGCCGGGAAGCCGGGCGCCGTCTTCACCGGAGGATCCGACCTGATCGTGCCGGAGGGTGCCGACAAGCGGAGCGAGGGCATCGACGTCGTCAAGGCCCTCGCGGGGGAGAAGTGGCAGACGGAGCTGGCCCGGGCCATGAGCTACGTGCCGAACAAGCCCGCCCTCGCGAGCGTCGTCGAAGGCCAGGAGGGGACCGCGGCGATGGCCGAGGGCGCCACCGAAGGCCGCGCGACCCCCAACTCGCCCTTCTGGCCGGCCGTGGAGGCGGACAACCCGATCAAGCCGTACATGACGGCGGTGCTGGAGGGCGGCGATCCTGCGGAGGAGGCGAAGAAGGCGTCCGACCGCATCACCTCCAAGCTGATCACCGGCTGACGTCAGGCAGCCGGGCGGACGCCGGAACCGCCGCCGGCTCCGGACGGGCAGGCGGGGGCTCTTTCCGGCCGTCGCCCCTCGCGCCGTCCCCACGGTGGGGCATGCGCCGGCCTCCCCGGTGACCCGGGGATTCAGGCGTCTCACATCCCCCCGCTCCACAGCGGTCATGTCGAATCCAGCCAGTGACGGAAGAAGTAGGGGGCCGGGACGTCGCACCTCCGCGACGACCCGGCAGCCGCCCCGCCGATCCGTCCCCGGAGACCGCCATGACCGTGCAGCCCCTCGCCCTCCCGACTCCCGCACCCGCCGGGGTCCCCGCGCCACGCCTCACCGCCCCCTCGGCGTACCAGGTCTCCCTGGCCACCTGCCAGGACGACGTACGGGCCGCCCAGCGCCTGCGCCACCTCGTGTTCGCGGGAGAGCTCGGAGCCCGTCTCGACAGCGACGAACCCGGCCTGGACAGTGACGCCTTCGACGCCCACTGCGACCACCTGCTGGTCCGTGAGACGTCCACCGGCGACGTCGTCGCCACCTACCGGCTGCTGCCGCCCGAGGGCGCGAGGCGCGCGGGCGGCCTCTACGCGGAGAGCGAGTTCGACCTCAGCCGGCTCGCCCCGATCCGCGACGACCTCGTCGAGGTGGGCCGGTCCTGCGTCCACCCCGCCCACCGGGACGGCGCCGTCATCGCCCTGATATGGGCCGGGCTCGCCCGGTACATGGAACGCACCGGCCACACCTGGCTGGCCGGCTGCTGCTCCGTACCCCTCGCCGACGGAGGCGCGCTGGCCGCCAGGAGCTGGGACACCGTACGGGCCCACCACCTGGCGCCCGAGGAGTACCGGGTCACCCCGCACCGGCTGTGGGACACCACGGGCCACCCCGGGGGCGGGGCCGGCGGCCGGGCCGGTCTCCCGCCGCTGCTCCGCGGCTACCTGCGGCTCGGCGCCTGGGT
The DNA here is from genome assembly GCF_042270185.1 of Streptomyces sp. NPDC055962. Classification (NCBI taxonomy): domain Bacteria; kingdom Bacillati; phylum Actinomycetota; class Actinomycetes; order Kitasatosporales; family Streptomycetaceae; genus Streptomyces; species Streptomyces sp. NPDC055962. Next base: position 73,850 of record NZ_JBHJYN010000011.1, on the reverse strand, counting down.
CTGCGGAGCTCCCGCCCACGACCCCGACTTCGGGGTCGCCGACCTCTACGTCCTGCTGTCCATGCGCCGTACCGACCCGCGCTATCTGCGCCACTTCCTCTCGCTGGCGCCGCTGCGATGAGCGCGTGGCTGCCCGCCGGCCTCTGCACCCCGCGCCGGTGCGCGCGTCACGAGGGAGCCGCACGGGCCCCACTGCCCGCCGCGGTCCTGCTGTGCGCCGGATGCGCCCTCACCCTCCTGGGCGTCCTCTGCGTGCCCGTGGTGCTGCTCCTGGGCCCCTCGCGCCGCGACCAGCTCATCCGCCGGTGGGCGTACGCCGTGGTCAGGGCCTTCGGCGTACGCGTACAGATCACCGGTGACCCGGTGGGCCCGGACCGGCCGGCGTCGGGGGAGCTGGTGGTCGCCAACCACGTCTCCTGGCTGGACATCCCGCTCGTCGCGGCGGCGCTCCCCGCCCGCATGGTCGCCAAGAGCGAGATACGGGGCTGGCCTGTGCTGGGACCGCTGGCCGCGCTGGGCGGCACGCTGTTCATCGAGAGGCGCCGGCTGCGGGCCCTGCCGGACGCGGTACGGGCCCTCGCGGGGGCCCTGGCCGCCGGATCACGGGTGGCGGTGTTCCCGCAGGGCAGCACCTGGTGCGGCCGTTGCCGCGACGGCCGCTTCCGGCCCGCCGCCTTCCAGGCGGCGATCGACGCGGGCGCCGCCGTCCGCCCGGTCCGGATCAGCTACCGCACGAGGACGGGGGCGAACGCGGCGGGAGCCGCCGCGTTCGTCGGCGACGACCCGCTCGCCGCCTCACTGTGGCGCGTGGTGACCGCCGCCGGGCTCACCGCCGAGATCCGGATCATGCCGCCGGTCCCCGCCGGAGCCGAAGCCGGCCGGCGGGGACTGGCATGCGCGGCTCAGTCCGCCGTCGCCAGGGACAGCGCGAACCTCCCTGCCTCGTCCGTCCACCACTGATCCAGCCGCAGGCCCGCCGCGGCCAGTTCCTCCCGCACCCGCTCCTCGCGGAACTTGGCCGAGATCTCCGTCCGCAGCTCCTCGCCCTCCTCGAACCGGACCACGAGATCCAGCTCCCGGATCTTGACGGTCAGCGCCCGGCGCGCACGCAGCCGCATCTCGATCCACTCGTGATCCGCGTCCCAGAGGGCCACATGGTCGAACGCGTCGGGCGGGAAGTCCGCCCCCAGCTCGCGGTTCACCACCGCCAGCACGTTCTTGTTGAACTCGGCGGTCACCCCGGCCGCGTCGTCGTACGCGGCGACGAGCGTCGCCTCGTCCTTGACCAGGTCCGTACCGAGCAGCAGCCCGTCCCCGGGCGCGAGCCGCGCCCGTACGGAGCGCAGGAACTCCGCACGCTCCGCAGGGAGCAGATTGCCCAGCGTGCCGCCGAGGAACGCCACCAGCCGCGGGCCCGGGCTCTCCGGAAGCTCCAGCGCATGGGTGAAGTCGGCGACGAGCGCGTGCACGTCGAGCTCCGGGCGTTCGGCCAGCAGGGCCTCCGCCGCGCCGGCGAGGGCGCTCTCGCTGACGTCGACCGGCACATAGGTGTGCAGGTCCGGGAGTGCGTCCAGCAGGTGCCTGGTCTTCTCCGAGGATCCGGACCCCAGCTCGATCAGGGTCCTCGCCCCGGACACCTTGGCGATCTCACCGGCGCGGGCGACGAGGATCTCCCGTTCGGCACGTGTCGGGTAGTACTCGGCCAGCCGGGTGATCTCCTCGAAGAGGTCGCTGCCGCGCGCATCGTAGAACCACTTGGGCGGCAGCGTCTTCGGGTGCCGGGTCAGACCGCTCCGCACGTCGGCGCGCAGCGCCGCGTCCGTCGCGTCCGCAGGCAGGGTGCGGGTCAGCAGGAAGGGACTCACGCAGTGGGCTCCTTGAGCGGGGTCAGCAGGACATCGGCGCGGGTCGCGGCCAGCAGGGTGTGGTCCGGGACCTCGCGCCAGGCGGGATCGTCGTCGTACGGCTCCGAGGCCACCACCGTGCGGCGGCCCGGTTCGTGCAGATACCAGAGGGAGTCGCCCCAGGCGGTCGCCACGATCGTGGAGCCGTCGGTCAGCAGCAGGTTGAGGCGTGAACCGGGTGCGGCGGCGGCGACGTCGAGCACGGTGTCGGCGACCGCCTGAGCTATCTCGTCGCCCTGAGCGATCCGGTGGAGCACCAGGGCCCAGACCAGGGCCGAATCGCTCCGCGCCGCGAGGGCGAGCAGCCGCTCCGGCGGCAGCGAACCGGCCGCCTGCGCCAGGGAGCCGGGCCAGCCGCGCACCGCGCCGTTGTGGCTGAACAGCAGGCGCCCCTCGGCGAAGGGAGCCGCCGCCGCCTCTCCGTCCGCCCCGGCGAACGTCGCGTCACGGACGGCGGCGAGCAGGGCGGTGCTGCGCACCACCCGGGCCAGGTCGGCGAAGGTCTCGTCGCCCCAGACGGGCCCGGTGCGGCGGTAGCGGCCCGGGACGGGGTCCCCGTCCGCGTACCAGCCCACCCCGAAGCCGTCCGCGTTGACCGTCCCGTTCCGCTGGCGCCTGGGTTCCCACGACTGGCGCACCAGACCGTGGGAGGGGGAGGTGAGCACCTCTCCGAGTGCCACCGAGGTCCCCAGATAAGCGATATGGCGACACATCAGGCATCCCTCGCGGTACGGAAGCCGGAGAAGATCTGGCGGCGGATCGGGAGGTCCCAGTTGCGGAAGGTGCCGCGGCACGCCACCGGATCCACGGCGAACGAACCCCCGCGGAGCACCTTGTGGCCGGGGCCGAAGAACACCTCCGAGTACTCGCGGTAGGGGAACGCGACGAAGCCGGGATAGGGCAGGAAGTCGCTCGACGTCCACTCCCACACGTCGCCGATCATCTGGCCCGCGCCCGCCGGTGACCGGCCGGCCGCGTACGCACCGGCCGCGGCGGGCCGCAGATGGCGCTGGCCCAGGTTGGCCCGCTCGGGTGTCGGGTCCTCGTCGCCCCAGGGGTAGCGCAGTGAACGCCCGGAGGCGGGGTCGTGCCGTGCGGCCTTCTCCCACTCGGCCTCGGTCGGCAGACGCCGGCCCGCCCAGCGGGCGTACGCGTCCGCCTCGTACCAGCTGACATGGAGCACCGGCTCGTCCGCCGTGACCGGCTCGGTCACCCCGAAGCGCCGTCGCAGCCACTGTCCGGCGTCGCGGTGCCAGAACTGGGGTGCGGTCAGGCCGTGTTCACGGACCATCGCCCAGCCCTCGGGCGCCCACCAGCGCGCGTCGGTGTAACCGCCGTCCTCGATGAAGCGCTGGTACGCGCCGCAGGTGACGGGGGCGGTGTCGATGTGGAACGCGGCCACCTCGCGTCGGTGCGCGGGGCGTTCGTTGTCCAGTGCCCACGGCTCGGTGGAGGTACCCATCGTGAACGGGCCTCCGGGGACGAGGACTTCGTCCGGCAGCGTCACGGCGCCGTCGGGCGCCGGAGGCTCCGGGGCGGCGAGCACCGCCGGTCCCGAGCGGAGCTGATGAGTGATCAGCATCGTCTCGTCGTGCTGCTGTTCGTGCTGGGCGACCATGCCGAAGGCGAACCCGGCCCGCTCCAGCGGACGTCCCCCGCCGTGGAGGGGAGCACCACCCAGGATGTCCAGGGCACGGCCCCGCACGTCGGCGGCGTACGTCCGGGCTTCCGCGGGTGCCAGCAGGGGAAGTGAGGGCCGGCTGGCACGGGAGTGCTCGAAGGCGTCGTACAGTCCGTCGATCTCGGGACGCATCGCCTCGCGGCCGCCCACCGCCCGCAGCAGCCAGAGCTCCTCCTGGTTGCCGATGTGCGCCAGGTCCCAGACCAGGGGTGACATCAAGGGGGAGTGCTGCGCGGTGAGCTCGTGGTCGTCGACGCTGTCGGTGAGCAGAGCGGTGCGCTCGCGCGCGGTGAGGAGTGCGGCCAGGGCGCGCTCGCGCAGCGCCTCCGCGTCGGGCTCGTCCCGGCCGGTGTGCGGAGCAGGAGTGTCAGTCATCGGACCAGACCCTTTCCGTGCGGCGGTCGTACCAGGTCAGGGAGATCGTCGGCCGGACATCGGCCCCTGGCCACATAGCGGTCGTGGAAGGCGGCGACCGTGTCGAGCACGTGATCGCTCGCCCCGATCCTGGGCAGCGCCTCGAGCGCGATCGTGAAGCAGACCTCCGCGGCCGCGGCCAGCTCCGGATCGCTGAGCCCGTCACGGGCGGCAGCCGTCCAGAGCGGGTTGCGGGGCGGGGCGGGCAGTCCTGCGGTCTCGGCCAGGGGTTTCACGGTGCGGTACACGGTCTCTGCTGCCTCCGGGTCGTCGAACAGAGCGGTGGTGACGGCCAGCGGCACCAGCCATCCGTCGGTGCCCGACTGGGCGTCGATCATGCGCAGCTCCAGGTGCCCGCGCGGGCGCACCGGCGGGAACAGCGTGGTGATGTGGTAATCGAGATCGGCCCGCACCGGCGGCCTCGGCCCGCCCCCGCGGATCCAGTCGCGAAACGTCAGCCCCTGGGGGACGTCCCACGGCCCGTCGCCGTTCCGCACGCACATCACGGGCGTCGCGAGCACATGGGAGGCCCAGGCGTCCCGGGGCGAAAGCCTGCTCCGGGGCGCGAGCGACCTGTCCGGATCGAGATCGGCCCACAGCGACTGCCGGGTCGACCGCCAGCCCGTGCGCCGTCCCTCGCGGTACGGCGAATTGGCGAACGCCGCCACCAGGACCGCGCCCAGCAGATGCCCGAGCTGCCAGCGCCGGGCGTAGCCGAGCGGCCCCGGTTCCTCCTCACCGGCGTCCAGGCAGACCTGCACGGACGCGGAGGTGCACATCATGGCCCGGCCAGCGGACCCCGAGCGGTCGAGCGCGGCCTCCATGGCGTCGTAACGCGGCTCCCGGAGCAGCCGGCGCGGAGGCTGCCACGGGTCCACACCCAGACCGGCCAGGGCCAGCCCGGACCGGCCGAGCGTGTCACGTACGGAGACCAGGTCGGAGGCCGTGGCGTCGATGCAGGCCATGAGGGACCCGGCGGGCTGGGAGCTGAGCTCCAGCTGGCCGCCCGGCTCGAAGGTCAGGGCGGCGTCCAGCGGGGTCGCGCGCACGGCGTCGGCCGCGGCGCGGAGGCGGTCGTGTGGGACAGCGGCCTCGGGATGTTCACGGTCGTGAATGAGCCATTCCAACTCCACGCCGACCGTCCGGGGCGGTCCCGTCTTGAAACATATGCCGCGGAGAAGATCCTCCGCCTCCCCCTCGCCGAGCGGTGTCGCGTCGACGGGCGGGCCGTGCTGGCCGAGAGTGTCCGGGGGCATGCTGGGCCTCCTCTTGGGGTGCTTGCTTCCCACCCAAACCCTTACCGGGAGTTCGCACAAGGGTGCCCCTGGGCGACGGAAAACCGGTTGCGTCCATGCCGCCGCTGCATCCAGCATGCCCCGTATGCACCACACGGGGGCGCGCCGGTGAGCGCACGACTGCGCGGCATCGCGCGAGAGACCGAGGCCATCGTCCTGGCCGGGCGGTACCGCACGCCCGAGGGACGCGAGGTGACCATCGAGCGCGCCCTGGCCACCGCGCTCTCCGGTACCCGGCTGTACGGCCCCGAGCCCGTTCCCGTGGCCGTCCTGGACACCGACCGCACCCCGGTCGTCGAGGTGACGGACGAGACCAGCCTGCAGGCGGCACGCCGGATGACGGGCGAGTCGGCGGCCGCGGTCGCCGTGCTGAACTACGCCTCCGCCCGCAACCCCGGCGGCGGCTACCTGAACGGCGCGCAGGCCCAGGAGGAATCCCTGTGCCGCGGCTCCGCCCTCCACGCCACGCTGCTGCGCGCCCCGGAGTTCTACGCGCACCACCGCGCCGAACGCAGCGCCCTCTACACCGACCGGGTCATCCACTCACCGGGCGTCCCGGTCTTCCGCGACGACCGGGGGAAGCTGCTCGACGCCCCGTACACGGCCGGATTCCTCACGTCGCCCGCCCCGAACGCCGGAGTCGTCCGCCGCAGGGACCCCGCCCTGGCCCCCCGCATACCCGCCGTACTGGCGAGCCGCGCCGAACGCGTGCTCGAGGTCGCCGCCGTCCGCGGCTACCGGCGGCTGGTGCTGGGCGCATGGGGATGCGGCGTCTTCATGAACGACCCCGTCCAGGTCGCCGAGGCGTTCCGTGCCCTGCTCACCGACGGCGGACGGTTCGCCGGCCACTTCGAGCAGCTCGTCCTCGGTATCCCGGACCGCGCACCCGATTCCGCCGTACGCGCCGCCTTCAGCCGCGCCTTCGACGGTCAGCTCCAGCCGTAGCGCTCCCGCAGGCGCCCCACGACCAGGTCGTACCTGTCACGGTCCAGTGCGCAGGCCTCGCGCCGCATCCCGTCCTCGTGCACCCGCAGGACCCGGTCCAGATCCACCCAGGACGGCCGCCCCGAGCTGTCCCACGGCCCCGCACCCAGGGCGACCCACTCGTGGTCCCCGTCGTGCTGCCTGCTCGACAGCTGCACGGCGAGGAGCGTGCCCCGCTCCTCCCGGGCCACGACGAGAACCGGCCGGTCCTTGCCGCGTCCGTCGTTCTCCTCGAACGGCACCCAGGTCCAGACGATCTCGCCGGGGTCGGGGTCGCCGTCCCGGTCGGGGGCGTACGAGGTGCGGACGGGCCCCACGTCACGGGGGTCGGCCTCCGCGGTGGCCGCCGGGCCGCTGCGGCCCGGGAAGTCGGTGGTGCTGTCACTGCTGTGGTTCATGTGCTGGAACGTCATCGCAACACCGTAGGACCTGGACGGCCCAGTCCGTGGAGCGGGTCGGCGAAAGGGGCCACAGGCTCGACCCCATGATCACCCACGACGTCGTCGTCCGTCTCGCCCGTACTCTCACGGTCGCCGGTCTCCTCGCAGCGACCGGGCTGACCACGGCTCCTGGTGCCGCGTCAGCCCCGCCGCCCGCTCCTGCCACGGCCCCGGCGGTGCCCGTCCCCCGGGGCCCGGCCGCACGCCCCGCCGCGCCGGCTCCCCGGACCGTGTCGGCCTGGCTCCCCTACTGGGACCAGGAAGGCGCCTACCAGGACGCACTGCGCCACGCCGCCCAACTGCACACCGTCAGCCCGTTCTGGTACGAGGCCGTATCCGCCGGACGGATCGACGCGCACCCCGGCGCGGGGGAGCGCCGCATCATCGACGGACTGCACCGGGTGGGGACGAAGGTCGTCCCCACGGTCATGGAGACGATGAAGTCCGGTGCCCTCGCCGCGATCCTGACCAGCACCGCCCGGCGCGCCGAGCACACCGACGCGCTGATGCGCACCGTCGCCACCCGCGACTACGACGGCCTCGACCTCGACTACGAATCCATCGCCACCACCGGCGACGCGACCTACGCCGCCGTGCGCGACGGCTTCACCGCCCTGGCGACCGGCCTCTGCAGCCGCCTGCACACCCTCGGCAAGCAGTGCGTGGTCACTGTCTTCCCGAAGACCGCCACGACCGGCCGCATCTGGGACTACGCGGCACTCGGGCGTGTCGCCGACCGCGTCCGGATCATGGGATACAACCTGCACTGGCAGGGCGGGGACCCCGGACCGCTGGCCGACACCCGCTGGTACGAGGACATCCTGACCCGTGCCACCGCCCTCGTCCCGCCGGCCAAGCTGGAGATGGGCCTCCCCGCCTACGGCTGGAACTGGCCGTCGGACAGCACCGGTACGGCCGCGACGAAGCACGTCACCTGGAAGGAGGCCGAGGCGCTGCGCGCCGAACAGGGCGTCCCCTACCGCTTCGACGAGCTCTCCGGCACGCCGTACTTCACCTACGACGACGGCACGGAGTCCCGCGAGGTCTGGTACCAGGACGCGCGCGGGATCGCCGCCCATCTGCCGGTGCTGCGCAGGCACGGCGTGACGAACACCGCGCTGTGGGCCCTCAACTTCGAGGACCCGAAGATCTGGCCGGTCCTCGCGGACGGCTGACGCCCCTCCCGGCCCCCTCGGACGGCCGCCGTCCCGGTTACGGTGCCCCGGCCCGGCAGCCGGGCGAACGGGTCTGGAAGACTGCCCGACGCCATGAGCCAGTTACCCGAGCAGCCCGCCGGTATCTCCGTACCGACCAGCGCCGACGTCGCCCGGTTCGCGGGAGTCTCCCGGGCCACCGTGTCCTACGTACTGAACAACAACACCACCGTGCGGATCAGTGAATCGACCCGGCGGCTGGTCAGGGACGCAGCCATCCAGCTCGGCTACGTCCCCCACGCGGCCGCCCGGAGCCTGCGCGCCGGGCAGAGCCGGACGGTGCTGCTGCCCGCCGCGCAGGCCCCTGCGGGGCCGCTGTACCAACGGTTCTTCGCCGGGCTCGAATCCGGCCTGCGGCGCCTCGACTACACCGTCGTGCAGTTCGGCAGCGCCGGCCTCGACGCCGACGAGGCAGCCAGGGCCTGGGCCGAACTCCGCCCCGTCGCCGTCGTGGCGCCCGACGGCATCTCCCTCACCCCGTACGGGACGGGGGTGCTCACCCGCGCCGGCGCCAAGGCCGTGATCACCCTGGGCCCGCAACCGGTGGACGGCGCGCACGCCCTCGTCCTGGACCAGCGCGAGGTCGGTGGCTGCGCGGTCCGGCACCTGCTCGCGCGCGGCCGGCGCAGCATCGGGGTCGTCATGCCCCAGGACCCGGGCCTGGCCCTGTTCGCCGGACACCGCCTGGCGGGTGCGGTGCGCGCCGCGGAGGAGGCGCGGACGGACGCCCGCATCCAGCCACTGCCCCTGCGGTACGAGGAAGCCTCGGCCGAGGACCTCGCGGCGCGCTGGCGGGAACTCGGCCTGGACGCCGTGTTCGCCTACGACGACACGTACGCCATGCTCCTGCTCCGAGCACTCCAGGACGCCGGTGTCGACGTACCCGCCGAGACGGCCGTGATCGGCGCGGACGACCTGATGCTCGCCAGACTGCTGCGGCCCCGGCTCAGCAGCGTCGCGATGGAGCTGGCGACCCCGGAGCCACCGGCCGAACTCATCGACCGGCTGGTGCGGACCCCCGGCGGCGAGCCGGAGCGCCACTATCTGCTGCGGGCGGCAGCGGTGACACGTGAGTCCAGCTGACCGCGCGGTCCGGCGCCGGGCGCGCCTCGCGGCGCCGGGCCTCGCGGCCGGCTGCCCAGGCGCCTCGCGGCCTGTCGGCCGGCACCTGACGACGTGCGGGGGATGACCGCACGACGTGCGCGACGGGCGGCGGATGTCTAGCGTCGTCGGCATGAGCCATCCGCAGAGCTACGAGATCCTGCTGTTCCCGGAACCGGAGGAGACCGCCACCGGCGCCCCGGAGCCCGCCACCGCCATCCGCTCCGCGGTGGTGGCCGCCACCGGTGACACCGGGGCCTCGGGCTACCCGCGCTACGCGGGCGACGGCATGGAAGCGGACATCGACCCGGCCTCGCACACCGTGGAGGCCGTGCTGGTGGACGGTGCGGAGCTCGACTACGGCCTCACGGTCCGGATCGCCGAGCGCATCGGCGGCACGTGGGAGGCTGCGGGGACGGCCCCGGCACAGGAGGCGCCGGAAGCGGCCGGCGACGGTGCCCCGCGCTCCGGCACCACCGCCGCCCCGGAGCGGCCCGGCGAGGGCTGAGGCGGACACCGGGGCACGACGAAGGCCCGGCCTGGACGGCCGGGCCCTCATCACGTCTGCCGCAGGTCCGCTGGGACTACTGCTGCTCCTGCTGAGCTTGCTGTGCCTGCTGCTCCTCGACGGACTTGCGTACCTCGTCCATGTCCAGGTTCCGCGCCTGACCGATGACATCCTCCAGCGCCGCCTCGGGGAGCGCCCCGGGCTGCGAGAAGACCGCCACGTTGTCGCGGACGATCATCAGCGTGGGAATGGACCGGATGTCGAAGGCGGCCGCCAGCTCCTGCTGCGCCTCCGTGTCGACCTTGGCGAAGACCAGGTCGGGGTGGCGCTCGGAGGCCGAGTCGTAGACAGGGGCGAACTGCTTGCACGGACCACACCAGGAAGCCCAGAAATCGATCAGGAGGAATTCGTTGTCGCTCACGACCTGATCGAAGTTTTCCTTGGTGAGCTCTACGGTGCTCATACTCTGTTACCTCTTCCTGGGACCGTTCGGACCTGTCCGGCACAACGGTGACGTCACTTGCGCTATTCCGCCTGCCCATGTGGCCGTGGCGCACACCCCCGACGACACTGTTCCCATGACTGATGTTGAGGGTGCGCGGAGCAGCGAGTACGACGTGGTGGTCATCGGGGCGGGCCCGGTGGGGGAGAACGTGGCGGACCGCGCCAGAGCCGCGGGGCTGAGCACCGCGGTGATCGAGTCGGAGCTGATCGGCGGTGAGTGCTCGTACTGGGCGTGCATGCCCAGCAAGGCGCTGCTCCGCCCGGTCGTCGCGCGCGCGGACGCGCGCCGTGTCCCCGGGCTGAGCGATGCGGTGCAGGGGCCGCTGGACGCGGACGCCGTGCTCGCCCACCGCGACTACCAGACCTCCCACTGGAAGGACGACGGCCAGGTCGGCTGGCTGGAGAGCATCGGCGCGGACATCTACCGCGGAATGGGCCGCCTGACCGGTGTGCGGCAGGTGTCCGTCACGGCCCCCGACGGGACGGAGCAGCACCTCACCGCGCGGCACGCCGTCGCCGTCTGCACCGGGAGCCGGGCCGTCGTTCCCGGGCTTCCCGGGATCGCGGACGTCCGGCCGTGGACCAGCCGTGAGGCGACCAGTGCCAAGGAGGTCCCGGGACGGCTCGTCGTCGTGGGCGGGGGTGTGGTCGGAGTGGAGATGGCCACGGTCTGGCAGGGGCTCGGTGCCCAGGTCACCATGCTGATCCGGGGCGAGGGCCTGCTGCCCAAGATGGAGCCCTTCGCGGGCGAGCTCGTCGCGGAGGCGCTGACCGAGGCAGGCGTGCGGATCCTGACCGGGGTCTCGGCCACCGCTGTCCGCAGGGCGGGTCATGACGGCCCGGTCACCGTGGAGGTGGACAACGGGGAACAGCTGGAGACCGACGAGATCCTCTTCGCCACCGGCCGCGCCCCGCGCACCGACGACCTCGGCCTCGACACGGTGGGGCTCGAGCCCGGATCCTGGCTCTCCGTCGACGACAGCTGCCTCGTCGAGGGCAGCGACTGGCTGTACGCGGTCGGCGACGTCAACCACCGCGCACTCCTGACCCACCAGGGCAAGTACCAGGCCCGCATCGCGGGAGCGGCGATCGCGGCGCGGGCCCAGGGGACGCCTCTCCTGGAGACGGACCGCTGGGGCGCGCACGCGGCCACCGCCGACCACGCCGCCGTCCCCCAGGTCGTCTTCACGGATCCGGAGGCCGCCTCGGTCGGCCTCACGCTCGCCGAGGCGGAAGCGGCGGGCCACCGGGTCCGCGCCGTCGACCACGACCTGGCGGCGGTCGCGGGTTCCGGCCTGTACGCGCAGGACTACAAGGGCCGCGCCCGGATGGTCGTCGACCTGGACCGCGAGATCCTGCTGGGCGTCACCTTCGTCGGACCGGGTATCGGCGAACTGCTCCACTCGGCGACGGTCGCGGTCGCCGGCGAGGTACCGATCCCACGCCTGTGGCACGCGGTCCCGGCCTATCCGACGATCAGCGAGGTGTGGCTGCGGCTGCTGGAGTCGTACCGCGGCTGCGTCCGTGTTGCTGCCGCGGTCCTGCCGGACCGCGGCAGAGCCCGGCCGGAACGGCGGATCAGATGTCCACGACCCGGTAGGCGATGGTGTAGACGCCACCCGAGCCCTCCAGCACCCGGTACTGCGTCTCCGCGCCGGCCTCGTTGCCCGTGACGGTCACCGAGCCGAGCCGGTCGTCGCCGCTGGTGCTGTCGTAGTCCCACAGCGAGAGCGTGCGGGACTCGGTCCTGCCGAGGACCAGCAGCGCGTTGCCGTTGCTCTCGTCCAGGGCGCGGCGGTAGCCGGTGCCCATGGTCTGGTACGACGCCTTGGCGGGCCAGAGCTTCACGGCCTTTCCGCCGTTCGCCGCGATGTTGAGGTAGGCCTCGTCGTGGTCGCCCTCGCTCTCGTCGCCGCAGTACAGGTCGACGAGCTGGATCTGCACGTAGTCGACCGGATCGGCCTGCGCCGCGCCGGCGGCGCCCACCAGCGAGGTGAGGCCCAGCGCGCCCGCCAGGGCGAAGGTGGTCAGTCGTCGGACGGTCATCTTGTCCCCCGTGGTCTCAGGTTTTCGCCGGTCCCCCGACCGGCTCGAAGAAGAGACTGCCGGACCGCCGTCTGCCGTTCTACGCGCGTTCCACTGAGCGGAACCGGGGGCCTGGAACAAGTCCGGTCACGTCAGACGCCCGGAAGGTGACGATGCGTCAGTAGTGCAGCACGGGAGGCAGGCGGGGCGGGGCGCCGGTTCGGACGAGGGCCGCGGTGACGGCCGTGGCCGCCCGCGCCGCCTCCTCGGCCGCCCGTTGCAGCCCCTGCGAGGACAACGTCATGACGGCGATCGCGGCGACGGTCCGGTCGTCGCGCCCCCGCACCGGCAGTGCCGCGCAGCACACCCCGTCGACCACCTCCGCGCACTCCAGCACCGCCCCCGGAAGCCGGCCCCCTGAGCCGGCCCGGCCCCGCTCGCTCAGCACCTGGCCGGCCGCCGTGTCCAGCAGGAAGCTCATCCCGTTCCGCACCGGCACCAGCGGCTCCACCTCGCCCGGCACGGACGCCACGGTGAGCGCCCGGCCGTCGTGCAGGACGGTCAGCAGCGCGCTCGCCCCGGTGGTCGCACGCAGCCGGTGCAGCGGGTGACGGGCCGCCACCCGTAAGCCCGGGTGCGGCTCCCACGCCTGCCCCAGACGGTAGAGCTGCGAGCCGACGCGGTAGCGGCTGCCCCGCCGCTCCACCGCGCCCACCAGCAGCAGCTGCTCCAGCAGCCGGTGCACGCTCCCCTTGGGCAGGGCGCAGACCGCGGCGATCTCGGTCAGCCCTGCCTCCCCGCCACACCTGCGCAACGCCTCCAGGAGCGCGAACGCTCCCTCGATCACGCCTCTCCCGCGGTCCGTTCCCCGCTCCTGATCCTTGCTCGCGCGTCGGGACATCTCTCCCCCAGTCGGTCGCCGGGCCGCGCCTCTTCGCACGGCCGCCGGGAGAGAATGCCCGACCTTCACAGCAGCCGCACACCCCGCCACACGCGAACGTGACCCATGGCACACCGGCTGTCGCCACCCGTGGGACGGGAGGAGCACAGGAGGGTGCGGGGGCCGGTCGGTGGCGCGGCTCCGGGTTCGTCGCCCGGGCGGCGGGGGCCGCGTGCCGGTTGGTGGGGGGTGGGCGCCCAGACGGGGTAGACGGTGGGAAAGCCGAGTGAGGGAGAACCGATGGCGAAGAACACATCGCTGCGTGCGATGGGGTGGGCGCAGTCGTTTCCGGTGACGGAAGGGGTGCGGGCCGGCCGTCGGTGGACACGGGAGCACCTCGTGTCCCTGGAGTGGACCAAGGACGCCCCCGAGACGGTGGACGCGATCCTGCTCAGTGTCTCCGAGCTGATCACCAACGCGCACGTCCACGCACACAGCGACGCCCAGCTGGTTCTGACCTGGGACAGTCACTGCCTGCATGTGAGCGTCCACGACTCCGACTCACTGCCCCCCGCCAAGCAGCCCGAGGACCTCACGACGACCGGTGGGCGCGGCCTGGCCATCATCGACGCACTCGCCGACGACTGGACCACCCATCCGCAGGCGTCGGGCAAGACCGTCACCGCCTGCTTCGTGCCACCGGGCGCTCCGAAGCCCCGGCACGACGGGGACGTGTGCTGACCTCCGGGGGAGGCGTCCTGGAGCGTCGAGGTGCGAGGGATTGCCGCAGGGCTCGTCGAGACGGGCCCGGTCGTCAGCCGGCGCCGTGAGGCCGGGCTGGTCCTCGGCCTGCGGCTGCCCGCCCCCCTGATCCCACATGCTGGACGAGACATAACCGATCCGTGAGATGCGTGAGATCGTCGAGGCGCCCGCACGGGTCGCGCGGCCTTGCCACGAGGGGGACCTGCACCGCCGTACGGGACCGTCGGCCCCCTACGTCGACGGCCGCACTACGCCCTCGTGGGAAAGTCCCAGAGATGTACGCTCCCACCACCGGGCCCGCCCAGGCCCCGTCGCACGCCCAGGCCGAGGCCGCGCCCGTCAACTCGAGGTCCCGCGTCCTGATCGCCAGCCTCATCGGTACGACGATCGAGTTCTACGACTTCTACGTCTACGCGACCGCCGCGGTCCTGGTCTTCCCGAAACTCTTCTTCCCGAGCAGCGACGCGACCACCGCCCTGCTCTCCTCCTTCGCGGTGTTCGGCGCCGCGATGGTCGCCCGCCCGATCGGCGCGATCGTCTTCGGCCACCTCGGCGACCGACTCGGCCGCAAGGGCACCCTGGTGGCCTCGCTGCTCACGATGGGCATCGCCACCTTCCTGATCGGCGTTCTGCCGACGTACGCGCAAGCCGGCTGGGTCGCCACGGCGCTGCTGGTGCTGATGCGGCTCGCCCAGGGCTTCGCGCTCGGCGGTGAGTGGAGCGGCGCGGCCCTGGTCGCCACCGAGAACGCACCGGCCGGGAAGCGCGCGCTGTGGGGCACGTTCCCGCAACTGGGCGCCCCGCTCGGCTTCATCATCGGCAACGGCCTCTTCCTGGTCATCGGCGCGCTCCTGCCCTCCGCTGCGGGCGCCGACCCCTCGCAGCCCTCCGACGCCTTCCAGAGCTGGGGTTGGCGGATCCCGTTCCTGTTCTCGGCCGTCATGGTCGCGATCGGCCTGTGGGTGCGGATGCGCCTGGTCGAGTCGCAGGTCTTCGCGAAGACCCAGGAGACCGGCAAGGTCCGCAAGCTTCCCCTGGCCACGGTCTTCCGTCACCACTGGAAGCAGCTGGTCCTGGGCAGCTTCGCGATGCTGGCGACGTACGTCCTCTTCTATCTGATGACGACGTTCTCGCTCAGCTACGGCCGCACGGCCGAGGACGCGGACGTCCCGGGCCTCGGCTACAGCTACACCACGTTCGTCCTCATGATGATCTTCGGTGTGCTGTTCTTCGCCGCGTTCACCCTGATCTCCGGCCCGCTCGCGGACAAGTACGGCCGCCGCAGGACCCTTGCCTGGGTCACCGCCGGCATCATCGTCTTCGGCCTGGTCTGGGTGCCGCTGATCAACCTCGGCACGCTCGGCGTCGTCCTGTGGCTGGTCCTCGGCTTCACCCTGATGGGCACGACGTTCGGCCCGATGGGCGCGATGCTCCCGGAACTCTTCCCGACCAGCGTCCGCTACACGGGCTCCGGCATCGCCTACAACGTCAGTTCCATCCTCGGCGCGGCCGTCGCCCCGTTCGTCGCGGTCGCCCTGTGGGAGGCCGGGGACGGCTCCCCGTGGCTGGTCGGCGTCTACCTTTCCGTGATGGGCGTGCTCACCCTCACCGCCCTCCTCATGGGCAAGGAGACGAAGGACGTCGCTCTGGACGAGGGCGAGACCCCGGCGACCCCCGCCCGGACCGGGGCCCCGTCCGACTGACGCGGACCCGCTGCCGCGGCGATCGGTGCGGCGCGCATGCCAACTCCCGGAGGGAGGCATGTCGCCTGTCGGACGGAGGCATGTTGCCTGTCACGGCAACCACCGAGATCAGGTCGTACTTCGCCTGACTCCGTGCGGTGAGGGCCCGGGCGCACAGGGAGCAGGCCCAACTGCCCGGGCCCGGTGGGGGAGACCTCCTTGCAGCATGGTCTTCGACGGCGCTCGCACGGGCGCCGCGTGACGTCGCGCGGGTTCTCGGTCCGGTAGCGCCCGGTTCAGCAGGGCGCCCTCGCCGGTGGCTCCTGCCGTCGGTCTCCCCGCCCGTAGCTCCGTCCGCCACGAGTACGGGGCGGGGGCTACCTGGCGTTGCGCTCCCGGCGGGCGCGCTCGAACGCAGCGGCGTCCGGTATCCATGGGCCGTGCTCGTCGAGTGCGGCGCAGCCGCCGCGGACGAAGGCACTCACCAGGTTCCGGTACGCGCGGAGCCCGTCGACCAGGCCGTACTCGACCCGGTACTCCGGTTCCGACCCTCCCTCACCCGCGCGTTCCGTCGTGATCCGGGCGATGGAGTCCGCGTAGAAGTGGAGCTGGATCCCTTCGCCCATCTCCTCGTCCTCGATGGTGAACACGTCGTTGTCCGCAGCGGAACGATCGCCGACGAACTCCCAGAACTCCGCAGTGGCGCTGCGGGGACCCCCTGCCTTCCACTTCTTCTCGGCGCCCTTGTCGTCGGTGAACGACAGGATCGTCTTCCCCGGACGTGCACCGGAGCCGGCACGGTCGCCGGCAGTCTCCTCGTCGTCGTCCATGGGCGCGTTCCTGGAGCGGTCCGTGGCCTCCGAGCACATCAGGAAGCTCACGGTCCGCACCGCGTCATCGACGAGTTCGGGGTGTGCGCTGCGCACGGCCGTGTCGACCGTCGTGGCCACGCGGTCCCAGTCGCTCTTGTCCGTGGCGCGCTTTCCCCGTCGCGGATCGCGGCCGATGCGCATCCCGGCGCACGCCTGCTCCGCGGTGGCGATCACACGCATGACCTCGGACAGCAGGGCGGGAGCCACGGCTTCGGGGAGGCGCTTCGGAATCGTCGCACCGTGCAGGTACTGGCCCGTGTACTTCAGGATCGCGGTGTCGAGCGGACCCAGTGTGACCCCGCGCTCGGCGCGACGGCGGGCCGCGTGGTGCTCCTGAACTCGCTTCCCGTCGGAGGTCTCCGTCGCCGCACGCATCGCCGCGCAGACCTGGCCACGTTCGAGCAGGTCGATGTCAGCCCCGTGAGCTATGAGCCGGCCCTTGTCCCACGGGATGCGCCGGAAGAGCGCGTCGACGTCCTCGGGCGCGGAGAGGAGGACCGGATCCAGGAGCGCGGTGGCGGCACTCTCGTCCAGCCTGCCCCGGGTTCCGGCGGCGTCGCACAGCGGGAGGACCGCACTCCACAGCAGCAGATGCCTGGCCAGGTCCTCCCGGATCACCGCAAGATGGGCATCCTTGATCGGGAAGGTGAACGTGCGAGGCTCGTGGTTGGCATCGGCTCCGGCGCCGAGCATCAGCTTCAGCTCACCGTCCTCGCGGATCACGTTCGGGATCCAGCCGCTCCTGCGCGTGAAAACGACGTCTCTCATGAGCTCAGTCTTCCCCATGGGAAAAGGCTGCGGCCGGTCGGCACCGCTGAGGTGGGCGTCCGTGAGACCCGGAGGTTCGCTGTCCGCCCTCCCGGCGTGTCATGCGTCGGTGCAGTTCTCACGCGTCGTGGTGACGCACCCGCGCCGATCACGGCCGTGCGGCGGAGACCGATCCGGCGCGGTTGCACCCCTCCCGCCTCTCACGGAGCGCGGCCGAAAGGCGCACCCGGAAAGCGGTGCTCTACCAGGTGGTACGGCCGGGCGGATCGTCCTGCAGGGCGATCCGGACACGTATGCGCTTGCCCACCGGTTCGCGGTGCACCGCGAAGCTCTGACAGACCATCAGGACCAGCTCCAGTCCGTGCTGGCCGATCCGGGCAGGGTCGGCGGGGGAGGCGGCCGGCAGGACGGGGCCGGAGTCCCACATGACGATGTCGAGCGTGCTGCCGTCCGTCTCCAGGTCCAGCAGGCACGGTCCTGGGGCGTACTTGCAGACGTTCGTCGCCAGTTCGCTCACGACCAGCTGCGCGATCTCCACCGCCCGGGCGGATACCTCCAGTCCGTGCCGCGACCGCGCGGCATCCAGGAACTCTCCGACGAAGCGACGGGCGAGGGAGATCTCCTCCGAGCCCATGTCGTAGGCGGCGCTGCCCCGCACGGTGCCCGTGGTGGCCGCCTCTCGTCGTTCTTGCCCGGTCATGCCGTACATCAGTTGCTCCATGAGCCATCCCCCGTCGATCTGAACCGCGTGTGCCGCGGGCCGGAACAGTTTCTGCCTACCCGCCCCGACATGTTTCAGACAGGACCGGCGCACGACGGAGGAGGAGAGGACAGTGGTCAGGCGGCGCGTGCGGCCTCGACGGTCGGGTGGATGCGGAGGAAGTGGTCGGCGCCCACGACGCCGAGAAGACGGGCCACCGTGGGGGACGGGGCTGCGATGCGCAAGTTGGTGCGCTGGTGCGTCGCGAGGACCAGCCGCAGGAACATCGAGTCGGCGAAGGTGATGCCGCCGGCGTCCAGGATCAGCCCGGGGTGCGTGGCTATCAGCGCTGTGATCTGTGCTTCCAGCACGGGAAGATTGTCGAGGTCGAACTCACCGCTGGGCGAGATCACCGGTAGCCGCTCCGTACTGGGCTGTCCGGACTCAGGTGTCGTCATGGTGCGATTATCGCCCCTTGCCGGGGCGGTGTGGCGTGACAGGAGCGACGGAAATTCCACGACGAAGCCGCAGGCGGGCGGAGCGGCCGGGCGTCGTGATGGCCCGGCCGGGCGAGGCGGGTGGGCGGAGCTCGTTGATCCTGACTGCCGGCATGGATGTCAGAGCCTTCCGATAGCGTCCCGGCAGCCAGATCCGACGCCTCTCCGGGAGTACCGCTGTGGACATCCTGCTCATCGCCGGGCTGTGGCTCGACGCAACTGCGTGGGACGCCGTCGTACCCGAACTCGCGGCCCTCGGGCACCGTCCCGTGCCGATCGGTCTTCCCGGCCAGGGCGACGGCAATGCCCTCGCGACGCTCGACGACCAACGGGCGGCGGTTCTCGCGGCCGTTGACGCGGCGCCGGGGAAACCGGTGGTGGTGGGGCACTCCGCCGCGTCGAGCCTGGCCTGGCTGGCTGCCGACGCCCGGCCGGAGAAGGTGGCCGGGGTCGTCCTGATCGGCGGTTTCCCGGGCGCCGACGGGCGCGCCTACGCCGACTACTTCGCGATGGAGGGCGGAGCCATGCCCTTCCCGGGCTGGGGGCCCTTCGAAGGAGCGGACGCGGCCGACCTGGACCAGGAGGCCAGGCACCGCTTCGCCTCCACGGCTGTCCCCGTCCCCGAAGGGGTCGCCCGGGGAGTGGTGGCCCTGACCGACGAGCGCCGCTTCGACGTCCCCGTCGTACTCGTCTGCCCAGAATTCACCCCGGTCCAGGCCGCGGCGTGGATCGATGCCGGGGAGAGCCCGGACCTGGCCCGCGCCGCCCACCTCGAGTACGTCGACATCGACTCGGGGCACTGGCCGATGATCACCTGCCCCGGCGAGCTCGCCCGTGTCCTGTCAGAAGCCGTCCGGTCGTAGCGCAGGCCGGGCGGCCGTCGTCGACAGTGGTCCGCCGTCCCGGCAGCAGCCCTCGGATCCACATGTCGCATGGATCCGGACCGAGGCCCCCGGACTGTGGTGGGTCACCGTATGCGTGCGATCATCCTGTTCGCCGACGCGAGGTGAAGAGGTGTGCATGGCCGGGGTATGGGTGACGGTCTGTCTGCCGGCCGAGGCCGCTGACGACGTGGAAGGGGCTCTTACCGACGCCTTGGCGCCCTTCTACCAGGACACGAGCGACAACCCCGTCGACCGGGGCATGTGGGACCACCGCCGTATCCAAGGAGGGAGCGACGGCATGGGCTTCGCGGTGCTTCCGGGGCACGACGACGATCCCGGACTCATCCACGACGATCCGGGTCACGACGGCACTCCCTGTCCCAGCGCCCCAGGTGTCTGCGCCGGAGGGCCGCGCGGCCTCCTCGACTTCTCGCAGCCGCATCGTGCTTCCGAGCGTGCGGTCGCCGCGTCCTGGGACCTGTGGCAGAGCCTGTCCGCCCTGCACCCGCCAGCCGTTCCTCTCGCGGTCTTCGTCGACCGGTGGCGAAACGATCCGGACGCGTTCCCCGGCGATCGTTGGGGCGAGCGGATGATCTCCGCCTACCGGGCTCAGCCACTGATCGCGGCCTACCACGACCATCCCTTCAGCCTCGGGCTGGGATATCTGGGTTTCATCGGCCCTCACGACCCCGAGGAGCACCCCGTCATCGGCTACGACGGCTCCCGTGCTGCCTACATCCGGGAGTTCAGCTCGTCGGCCCGGCCGGACACCGACGTGCTCACCCTGGACGGCTGGTGGTTGGAAGGCGGTAGCCATGCCGTCCATGGCTCGTGCGAACCCGCCCTCTGCCCCCACGACCCTCCGCTGCCCACCGTGTGGCCGGGCAGTGAGGCGTACCTCGAGGCTCTCCCCGCTGAGACGATCCTCGTCAGGCTCCACTGTCACTCCTGAGGCGTCAGGAGGCAGCAGACCGCGCGGACGTCCGCTCCGTCCCGCGGCGGCCGCGGCCTGCCGTGACGCCGGACGCGGTGGTCAGGCGTGATGCCACCCGCCGCCTACAGCCCCCTGCCGTCCTCAGGAAGCGAGCAGGGGCGGCGCCCCTGAGATCGGCACGAGCCACTGGCCGAGGTGCACCTCACTCGGAGCTTCAGGCGGTGCCAGGCTCCTCGTGTCGTAGGAGCGCCAGCTGTCGGTGGACGGCAGCGGTCAGTCTGGGCTCGTCATCGGTGGCGAGCAGGTCGAGCAAGGCGCCTCGCAGCAGCGCCAGCGTCGCAGTGCGGCGGATGAGGCCGTCAGCGGCGTCCCGTTCCTGCCGAGGCTGGCAGGCGGCCAGGACATCGAGCCAGTCGTCCACGGTGGCCCTGGCGAATCCGGCCCAGGGGCCGCCCGGCTCGACGAGGGAGCGTGCGTAGGCCTCGGCCCACAGGCGCAGCAGTGGACGGTGCTCGGCCGCCGCGAGCCAGCTCCACACCTGCTCGGCCGCCGCTGCCAGACCGTGTGGCCCGTCCGCCTGTCGCAGGCTGTTCAGAAGCTCCAGTTCGTCGGTTCGGGCGCGCTCCAGCAGGGCGCGTACGAGTTGCTCCTTGCTCCCGAACAGGAACATCAGCACTCGGGTGCTGGAGCCGACGGCTTCGGCCAGCGGGCGCAAGGACAGGTCGGCCAAGCCGTGGGTCAATGCGTACCGGTACGCGGCCTCCAGCAGCTCGGTCTGGCGCGCGGACGGGTTTGCGGTCGTCGGGGGCATGGGTCTAGCCTAAAGCTACTGACACACTCGTGTCAGTAGCGGAAGGTGATGAATGACTTCGGAGAGTGTTGCCATGCTGGACGGAGCCCACCGACGGCAGGCCGGGATCCGCCGTGCCGACCGCCCCGGTGATCTGGGCTGGATGGTCATGGCGCACGGCGAGCTGTACGGCCAGCAGTTCGGCTGGAACACGGAGTTCGAGGCCCTGGTCGCCGGCATCGTCGCCGAGTACGCGGCGAAGGACTCCCCGGCCGCGGAAGATGCCTGGATCGTCGAGGTCGACGGCGAACGCGCCGGTTGCGTGATGCTGGCCGGAGGCGACGAGCCGGGCGAGGCCAAGCTGCGCGTCCTGCTCGTCACCCCGGCTGCCCGGGGCCTCGGGATGGGTACCCGCCTGGTCGAGGAGGCCCTCGCCTTCGCCCGCAAGGCCGGTTACGGACGCGTGACTCTGTGGACCACGGACAACCTGGTGTCCGCGCGCAGGATCTACCAGCACTTCGGTTTCACCCTTGCCGACGAAGGGCCTCACCAGGGCTTCGGCCACCCTCTCGTCGGCCAGACGTGGTCCCTCGACCTCGGCCCCGGTGCTGCGGGAGGCTGAGCGCACGAGGCTGGAGACGCCGAGGGCGCGGCCTGCCAGGATGGTGCCATGCTGCAGGTCTGTCTCAACGGAGCCCGGAGCCGTGCCCAGTGCTTCCACCTGCCGGTGACCCCGGCAGAGTTGGCGGCTGCGGCACGCGAGGCTGTCGCCGCCGGGGCCGAGGACATCCATCTGCACCCCAAGGATCGCGACGGCCGGGACACCCTGGAGGCCACCGCCGTCGCTGCCGCTGTCGGCGCGGTGCGGGCCGTCGTCCCGGGCATCCCCGTCGGGGTCACGACCGGGGCCTGGGCCACGGCCGATCCCCGGGCCCGTGCCGCGCAGGTCCGGGCGTGGACCGTGCTGCCCGACCACGCCTCCGTCAACTGGCACGAGGACGGCGCCGCCCACGTCTCCGCTGTCCTGCTGGACCGGGGCATCGGCATCGAAGCAGGCATCTACTCCGGCACTCCCGCCGCCCAGCGGTTCCTCGCCTGGCCCGATGCGTACCGAGCCCTGCGCGTCCTCGCCGAGATCACCGGGACCGCCCAGGGCGATGCACTCCATGCCGCGGACGGCCTTCTCGGCGCACTCGCCCCGGTTGCCGCGCCGATCCTGCTGCACGGTGAGGACGCCACGGCCTGGCCCGTCCTCCGGCACGCGGTGTCCCGCCGCCTGGCTACCCGCATCGGCCTGGAGGACGTACTGCACCTCCCCGACGGCAGTTCCGTATCGAGCAACGCGGACCTGGTCCGGAAGGCGCGCGCGATCATCCACGGTGCGGTACGGGACATGCCGTAGTCCGTCGTGCAGCTCGTGCTCGTACGGTCGGCACACCGGCCGACGGCCGAATGGCATCTGACGGGGCTCTGCCGGGCTTCGTCCTGACGTCCGTCAGGGCTGAACCACGCGCATGATGCACTGTCAGCTCCTCGCCGGGCCCATGGGCACCCTGCGGTGGTCCGGGCGGCGTGAACCCTCGAGCGGGCCCCGTCACAGGCGCGCCTTTCACGTGCCGCGGGCGATGCACGTGGAGCGTCTGCTCCGCCGGGGGTGTGGGGCAAGGCCGCGTTCAATCAGGCAGCGGTCGCCCCACAGGGGTGTTCATGGAGTTCAATGCGGACATGGAGAACGATCTGTGGGGCCGGCTGTCGGTGGAGCTGCGCCACGAGGTGGACAGCCTCGTTTCGGCCGGGCGGAACGTGCAGGCCATTGCTCTGATGCGTGAGCGCGCGGGCCTTCCGAAGCCGCATCTGCATGACTGCGTCGATGTGGTCGGCCGTCGCTTCAGAGTTCTGCGGCAGCGACCGGCGAGCTCGTGACGACACTGACCGCAGCGGTCAGGCGCCGCGCCGGTGCGGGGCCGGTTCACCGGTGGGCCTGCGGCGCATGAGGCCGGCCGTCGCCACCTTGATCATTGCTTCGGTACGCCAGAGCCCGGACCGCGGCACGCGGTCCGGGCTCTGGCGTACCGTGCGGTGTCGCCCGGCGGTGGTGCGTCAGCTCTGGGCGGTGTCGTCACCGGCCGGCGCGGCGGCCTCGGCTGCGGCTGTCTTCTCCCGCATCTTGCGCACCAGCTCCGCCTTCTGGTCGGCGGCGTTCCGGCGGTCGAGATTGCGGTGAGGACCGTTGTTCTGGCGTTCGGCGCGGGACTGCCTCTTGCGCTTGCCGCCGCCCTGGCCCACGGGGTTGTTGATGTTCTTGCTGTCGGTCACGGGTTCTCCCGGCAATGATGTGAAGTGAACTGCGGATTCATCGGTGGGGCGACGGGCGCGGTGACGTCGGAGGACGCCGGAGAACGGCCCATCACTCGCTCACTCGTACATCGGT
Organism: Streptomyces sp. NPDC055962; assembly: GCF_042270185.1. Lineage (NCBI taxonomy): Bacteria > Bacillati > Actinomycetota > Actinomycetes > Kitasatosporales > Streptomycetaceae > Streptomyces > Streptomyces sp. NPDC055962. Next base: position 50,580 of record NZ_JBHJYN010000011.1, on the reverse strand, counting down.
GTCTGGAAGAACATGCCCAAGACGTTACCCGGTCCCGTCGGCCCCGCGCACCAGGCCTTGCGCCGTCCTGGCGGCCCGGCCGGGCTACGCCGTCCTGCTCTCGGCCAGGTCGTCGGCGCAGTCCCGGGGCCGGTCACGCCCGACGTGGGCGCAGACCCGATCGTGGGCACGGCTGTGCACCGGTTCCGACGGCAAGGTCTCGCCAGGCCCTGCCGGCTCCGTACCCGGCCTGCCTCCGCACCCCGCCGACGGAGCAGGCACTCAGCGGGCCGTCTGCGCCCTGGGGCCGGCCGGCGCTCACCCGGGACGGGTGGGCACACAGGACGGGCGTGCCGCCCGACCTGTTTCTAGCCGGTCGTGCCGTCGAGCATCTCGCGGAGGATGTCCAGGTGGCCGTTGTGGCGGGCCGTCTCCTCGGTGAGGTGGAGGAGGATCCAGCGCAGGTCGACGTGGACACCGTTGCGCACGGCGCGCCGGGCATGCTCGTCCAGACTGGTCCCGGCGACCAGTTCCCTGTGGCGGGCGGCCTGTTCGGCGTATTCGGCGAGCAACTGGGCGAGCGGGAAATCGACAGCGATACGCATCTCGCGGTCGGGGTCCTCGTCGGTCCAGGGTCCTTGGTCCTCCTCGCCGAGGAAGACCACGTGGAACCAGTAGTACTCGACCCAGCGGAGATGGTTGATCACTCCGCTCATCGTCATCAGGGGTGAGCCCGGCAGGAGCGCCTTGCGTGCGTTCTCGGCGGAGACGCCGTCGCACTTGGCGTGTGCGGTGCCGCGTGCGTAGTCGAGGAACGAGGTGAGCTGGGCGCGTTCGTCCCATGCGGGCGGTGTGTCGTCGATTCTGGTCATCGCGCGAAGAATCCCCGATCACCGCACCCGCTGTCGAGGCATTTACCGACGGACCGCTCCGCCTGCACCTCGTCCCGCGGAGCACCGGAGGATCCGACTCCCGACGACCGTCCGGTGTGACCTCACAGGGCACGCCAGGGCGCACGGGAACGCTCGCAGTGCGCGGAGCGCGTGAGAACGGCGGCAGGGCGCTACGGCGTGGCGCCCTGCCGCCGCCACCGGCCCGGGACCGCGGCCGGTTCCGTGGTCACCGCCTCCCGCGGTGACCACGGAGTCGGGTGCGTACTCAGCCGGGGAGGATCCACTTCTGGTTGGCGCCGGTGTGGCACGACCAGAGGTGGACCTTGGTCCCGTCCGCCGAGGAGGCGCCCGACGCGTCCAGGCACTTGCCCGACTGAGGATTCCTCAGCGTGCTGTCGGCCTGCGGCACCCACTTCTGGGCGCCCGAGCCGTTGCAGCCGTAGAGCTGGACCTTCGTGCCGTCGGCTGTGCCGCCGCCGCTGATGTCCAGGCACTTGCCCAGCGCCCGCAGGGTCTGGTCCGCCCCGGCCGTCCACCTCTGGGCAGCCGACCCGTTGCAGGTCCACAGCTGGATCTGGGTGCCGTCGGTGCTCGCGCCGCTCGCGACATCGAGGCACTTGCCTCCGACGCCCGTGACGGCGCCCTCCTTGGGGCCGGCCGTGCCTCCGAGCTCCTTGATGCGGACGTTGCGGAACGAGACGTCGTCCCCCGTGCCGTGGTTCTGCAGGCCGATGTGGCCCTGCTGGAGGCTGCGCACGGGATCGGTGTTGGTGAAGTCGTTGATCCTCCGGCCGTTGAGGAAGAGCTGGAGGCGTTCGCCCTCGACCCGTATCTCGTACGTGTTCCACTCTCCCGGCGGGTTGAGCGCCGCGTCGCGAGCGGTCAGGTCGGCCGACTTGAAACCGTAGACGGAACCCGTCGTGCGGTCCGGGGAGTCCGTCGCGTCGATCTGGATCTCGTATCCCCTGTCGACGGCCGACCACGGGTCGTCCGAGGCCGGGAAGCCCACGAACACCCCGGAGTTGTCGTCACCGGCCTGCCGCCAGTCGAGCTTCAGGGAGTACGCCTTGTACTCCTTGGCCTGGTACCACAGCAGGCCGAGGCCGCCCTGGGAGGTGAGAGTGGCATCGGATTCGGTGAAGGAGCCTGGGCCGGCCTGCTTCCATCCGCCGGTGCCCGAGGTTCCGTACAGAGACGTGTAGCCCGTCTCCGGGCCGCAGTCGGCCTCCGTCAGACGCGCTGCCCAGCGTATGCCCCCGAGCAGATGGCGGCGGAAGGCGGGATCGGTGTACGAGTCCTCGGTGTGGCCGCCGCCCGTGTAGAAGGCACGGCCGCCCTGGTAGTCCTTGCACCAGGCGATGGGGTGATCGCCGCCCATCGTGCCTCCGCTGTACGTGGACTCGTCGAGCGAGGCCAGGACGTGCGCGGTGGTCCGGGGGTTGGTGCGGTAGTCGTACCACTCGTCGGTCCGCTGCCAGGTGGGGCCGAGGTGGGCGGTGGCGTCGTGGGCGCGGTCCTCGACCTTGACCGTGGCCGGCTGGATCTGCGGGTGGGACTTGAACAGCGCCCCGGCGAGGCCGCTGTACCAGGCCCAGTCGTACTCGGTGTCGGCCGCCGCGTGGATGCCGACATAGCCTCCGCCGCTCGTGATGTACCCCTCGAAGGCGGTCTGCTGCGCGCTGTTGAGGACGTCGCCGGTGGTGGAAAGGAAGACGACGGCCTCGTAGCCGGCCAGGTTGGCGGTGGTGAAGGCGGCCGCGTCCTCGGTCGCGGTCACGGTGAAGTTGTTGGCGGCGCCAAGCTCGCGCAGGGCGGTGACGCCTTCGTCGATGGAGGAGTGGCGGAAGCCGGCGGTCTTGGAGAAGACCAGGACGTCGTACCGCGGGTCGGCGGCGGCCGCCGCGGAGAGCCCCGCGGGCGCGGGTGCCCCGGCCTCGGGTGCGGCGTTGGAGACCGTCATGGGGAGAGCGGCTGTGGCGAGCAGGGCGGACGCGGCCCAGGCGGCAAGGCGCCCGTGGAGTCGGCTCATGGCAGGATCCACTTCTGGTTGGCACCGGAGTTGCAGGTCCACAGGTGGAGCTTGGTGCGGTCGGCCGAAGCACCACCGGCCGCGTCCAGGCACTTGCCGGACACCGGGTTCTTCAGGGTGCCGTCGGCCTGCGGCGCCCACTTCTGGGCTCCGGTGTTGTTGCAGCCGTAGAGCTGGATCTTCGTGCCGTCGGCCGTGGCACCTCCGCTGATGTCCAGGCACTTGCCGAGCGCGCGCAGCGTCTGGTCCGTCCCGACCGTCCAGCTCTGTGCGGTCGTCCCGTTGCAGCCGAACAACTGGATCTGCGTCCCGTCGGCCGTGGCCCCGGCGGCGACGTCCACGCACTTGCCGCCGATCCCCGTGATCGGGCCGGTCCGGGCGGGCTGCGTACTCGTGGTGACGGTGAAGTCGTCGACGTCGAAGAGGGATCCGCTGCCTCCCTTGAAGACGAGATGGAGCGTGGTGGTGCCGGCGGGACGTGCGGTGAGGTTCGTGGACACGTCCTGGAAGGACTCCCAGCCTCCGGTGGCGGGGACGGCCGCCGACCCGAGCAGGGTGCCGGTGGGTGAGCCCGCCCGCACTTCGAGGGTTCCTCCGGTGGCGCCGGAGGCGACACGGGCCGTCAGCTTGGTGACGTCGGCGAGGAGGTACGGCTTGAACGAGATCCAGTCGCCGTTGTCGATGTAGCCGACCGCCTTGCCGCCGTGCGCCTCGGCCTTGTCGACGATCGTGACACCGGCGGACTCCCCGAAGTGCTCGGCCTGGCGCTGGCTGCCCTGGCTGAGGTTCTGGTCATGGGTGGTCAGGGCCGGCTGTCCGTTCGCCCCCTTGTCGGTGTACTCGGCGTCCCAGACGCCGAAGATGTTGGCGTTGGGGTCGTGTTCACCGTCGGCGATGGTCTGCACGGTTCCGGAGCAGCCGGTGGCGGAGGTCTGGGGGTGGCCATGGCTGTCGTGGCCGATGATGAAGGTGACCTTCACCTTGGAGCAGTCGACCGTGCCGTCCTCGGGGTCGGTGACGGTGACCTTGAAGGGCACGGCGGCACCCGGGTCGATGACGGAGCCGTCGACGGGCAGTTCGAGGGTGACGCTCGGCGCCGTGTTGCCGACCGTGATGATCACCGACGCGGTCGCGGTCTTCCCTGTGCCGTCGGAGACCGTCAGTTCCGCGGTGTAGCGCCCGTTGGCGGAGTACGTGTGGGAGGGGGAAGCACTCGTGGAGGTGGTGCCGTCACCGAACTTCCAGGCGTAGGTGAGGGGGTCTCCGTCGGGGTCGGAGCTGCCCGCCGAGGAGAACTTAACCGCAAGGGGAGCGACGCCTGAGGTACGGTCGGCTGCCGCCTTGGCGAGCGGGGACCGTCCGCCGGTGATGTGCTCGATGCGGTAGACGGCGCTGTTCGCGTCCCCGTTGAAGTAGCCCGTGCCGTAGTCGAGCACGTAGAGGGCGCCGTCCGGCCCGAAGGCCGAGTCCATCACCTGCGTGCCCTGCCACGGGAAGGCGTTGATCGACTGCACCGTGCCGTCGGTACCCTGCTCGACGCGCTTGATCCACTTGCGGCCGAACTCACCCGCGAAGAAGTCGCCGTCGTAGCTCTGGGGGAACTTGACGTCCGACGTCGAGGCCGCGTCGTAGCGGTAGACGGGCCCGCCCATGGGCGACTCGGAACCGCTGCCGAACTCGGGGACCGATCCGCCGTCGTAGGGGATCCAGGCGGGCTGGGCCGGAGGCAGGTCGGTCAGGCCGGTGTTGTTGGGCGAGGTGTTCCTGGGGGCTGAGCAGGAGAAAGCGGCTCCGGACGTGGAGGAGGCGAAGTCGTAGTCGACGTACGCGTTGTTCTTGCCGGTGCAGTACGGCCAGCCGTAGTTGCCCGCCTTGGTGATGCGGTTGAACTCGACCTGCCCGGCCGGCCCGCGGCTCGCGCTCGCCGTGCCGGCGTCGGGGCCGTAGTCACCGAGGTAGACGGTGCCGGTCGGCCTGTCGACGCTCATCCGGAAGGGATTGCGGAAACCCATGGCGTAGATCTCGGGCCTGGTCTTCGCCGTTCCCGGAGCGAACAGGTTCCCCGACGGGATGGAGTAGTCGCCCGCCGCGTTCACCTTGATGCGCAGCACCTTGCCGCGCAGGTCGTTGGTGTTGCCCGCCGAACGCTGGGCGTCGTAGGCGGGGTTGCGGCCGGACCGTTCGTCGATGGGGGTGAACCCGTCGGAGGCGAAGGGATTGCTGTCGTCGCCCGTGGAGAGGTACAGGTTGCCCTGGGCGTCGAAGTCGATGTCCCCGCCGACGTGACAGCAGAGGCCGCGGCTGGCGGGGACGTCCAGGACCTTCTTCTCGGACGCGGTGTCGAGGGTGCCGTCGGTCTTGAGGACGAACCGTGAGAGCCGGTTGACGCCGTTGAACGGGGCGAAGTCTGCGGCCGATCCGTTGGCGGGGGCGTCCCCCGAGGGAGTCGAGAGCACCGGGGCGTAGTAGAGGTAGACGAAGCGGTTGGTGGTGAAGCCGGGGTCGACGCCGACGCCCTGGAGCCCCTCCTCGTCGTGGGAGTAGACGTCGATCCGCCCGGCCACCTTGGTGGTGCCGGCCGCGTCGGTGAGGCGCAGCGTGCCGTCCCGTGAGGTGTGCAGGACGGACCGGTCGGGCAGGACGGCGAGCGTCATCGGCTCACCGGTCTCCGCCACTCCCTTGGCCAGGGTGACCTGCTGGAACTCCTCGGCCGCCACGGGTGCGGCTTCGACCGGTCTCTGCTGGGCCGTAAGGGCACCCGCGGCGATGGCTAAGGTGCACGCCACGGCCGCGAGAGGTCTGATGAGTTTCCTGTGCACGCGAATCCTCCGTGTGGAGACGGGGTCGGGGGTGGAGCACAGGCGCGCGCCGTCGCGCCGGGAGCCGGGTGCCCCAGGGGGAGGAGGGCACCCGGTCCTTGTCGTCCGGTTCAGATCAGGAAAGTAGTGGCTTTTGCGGCGCTCAGATAGACCTTTGACGTACCGGAACACAACTTTCTCTAGTAGAGGGACAAAGGTGCTGGGTGTGGGCCCGCGCCGGTGGCGCCCCGCGGTCCGGGTCGGTGGCGTCCCGCGGCCCGAGGCGCGTGCTCAGGGCGGTGACGGCCGGCTCGGCCACCGGCCCCCTCCGCGCCGTCCGGCCTCCAGGGCACTTCGTGAGCAACCGGAGTCGCTGTCGCCCTGGCCCGGGCCGCTGGTCGGCCGGCACCGCGAGGCCTGGTCCGGTGGCTGCCAGGCGGGGGGCCCTGACCGGTGGAGCGCGGCTGATGACGAGCGACGGCCTCGCGGAAGCGGGCAGTGCGCGTGTCCGACGTGACTCCGAAGGGGGCCATCGCCTTGGGCCCCCGCACGAGTCGGCATGCCCAGGTGCCCTCGTCGACGGTCGATCGGCCTGATCCCGCTGGACCAGCCACTCACTCGTCAGGCTCCACGAGCAGGGCCATGCCCGGCCCGGCCGGTGGCGGCAACCACCTCCCGCGCGATGTCGACGACGAGACGTCCGTCCGTCGGCACCCGGACGGTCTCCTCGGAAGCCTGCTGCTCCAGGAGCCGTGCCTTGCGGACAGGCGTCTCGAACTCCTGCTCCAGCTCTGCGCCGAGTTCTCGTTCCACCAGCCGCTCGCGGGCGGTGGCATCGGAGGCGGTGAGCAGTACGCGTCCGATTCCTGCTCCCATGGCACGCCCGAGCATGCCCGTCGCCTCCGGCAGCACACTCATGGTGTTCGTACGGACCAGGCGTCTGTAGCCGTGTGGGCGAAGTTCGCCCACACGGCAGTCGGATTGCTCTCGGTGATCTCCCTGCGAGGGGGGTCTCCTTCCGGCGCCGGATGCACCTGCCCCAATGAGGTCACCATCGATGACCGCGCGAGCGACCGCCTCGGAGCGCAGGAGCGCCGAGACCTCCCGTCCCACCGTCGTCCTGCCGACACCGGCTCGTCCTCCGATGAGCACTACCTCTGCGCGATCCACGAGGCCGGCGTGCCGGCGGGCGACCCCCCTCACGCGATCCGATATCGACCAGGCCGCCGGTCCTGCCCGGCCCACAAGATCACGATCCACGGCCGGAGTACTAGGCTGGCACCCATGAATGCGGCCATGACCAGCGGAGGAAGTACCCGGCCCGCCGTCCTCGACGCCCGGGACCTGACGTCCGATCCTGACCTGGAGGCCCGGTTCGCGGAGTCGGCCCACCGGATCCTCGCGGACCTGGTCGTCGGAGGTGCCGCGCTGGGCTGGGTCGAGCCGCCCTCGCGGGACGAGGTGGCGGAGTTGCTCGGACGCGTCCTCTCCTTGGCACACGTCGGGGACGCGGCCCTGCGTGCCGCTTACCTCGACCGTCGACTGGTCGGGTTCGGTTACTGGCTTCGCTACGCGCGGCCGACCCATCGGCCGCACGCCGATCTGGAGAAGATCGCGGTGGACGCCGAGGTCCACGGCCGTGGCGTCGGCCGTGCGCTGACCACTGCTTTGATCGCCGACGCCCGGGAGACAGGCATCGAGGTCCTCACCCTGGACGCCCGTGGTGACAACACCGGTGCTCTGCACCTCTACCGGTCGCTGGGCTTCAGCGAGTACGGCCGTCTGACCGACTTCGTCGCGGTCGGCGAGCACCGCTTCGACAAGGTCCTCTACATGGTCGACTTCCGCCGGCGCAGTTGACCGGTTCACTGGATGACGACGAAGCGCTTTCCAGGCACGTCCGGAGCCGGTGCGTTGACGGCGTTCGTTCCCACCCACCGCTGCGAGGCTGTCCCGGATTCCCAGCGGCATCCCACCGGCGCAGTGGGCGCGGTGAACGACTGCGCACCTGCTCACGGACGGGTTGCGAGCGGGGTCCGTGCGGCGTGGCCACCCGCTGTTCGAGGCCGTACTCCGTCGGCCCGCTCATCGGGCCGACGGAGTGCCGTCACGGCCTCCGGACTCTCAGAGGCCGGCGATGACCTCGGCCGACGTCATGGGCAGCGAGAACATGGGGTAGTCGTAGGTGATCGCGTTCTCGTGCTCCTCCTGGGAGGTGGCGGCCACGCAGTCCGGCAGGGTGATGACCCGGTAGCCGTTCTCGTATCCGGTCCGCATCGTCGATTCGACGCAGCAGTTGGTGAGGAAGCCGGCGAGGATGATCGTGTCGATCCCCTTGTTCCGCAGGATGAAGTCGAGGTTCGTGCTGGCGAAGGTGTCGAGGCCACGCTTGCCCTCGATCACGATGTCACCCTCGGCCGGGGCGAGGTCGTCCACGATCGCGGCGCCCCAGCTGTCCTTGACGAAGGCCGAGCCCTCCACGACCCCCTTGAGGATGCCGTACGGGTGCCGGGACAGCTCGCCGTAGCCGGGGGCGAAGGTGATGGGTGCGTGCATGATGGTGACGCCCGCAGCGCGCGCGGCTCCGGTGAGGGCCACGGTGTTCGCGAGCATGGAGGTCTTCTCCATCACTCCCGCCACGGCGCCGTTGAGTACACCGCCCTCGCTGGTGAAGTCGTTCTGGTACTCGATGAGGACGAGTGCGGTCTTCGCCGGATCGAGGTGGAAGGTCTCGGACATGACGGCTCCTTAGCGATGTCGGACACACCAGTGGCAGGGATATCTTGCCCGACAAGGGGAGCAACCGGACGGCAGTGACCAGGATCGGTGGCCGCCCGTACGGAACCGGCCGTCCCCGGTCTCGCCCGTCCCGGCACGGGACCGGCGGTCACCTGGCGCGGGCGGCGGGTCAGAGCCAGCCGTTGCGGCGGAACCCTCGGTGCACGGCGAAACAGGCGACGGCGATGACCCCGAGGGCAAGGGGGTAGCCGTAGGTCCAGCCGAGCTCGGGCATGTGCTCGAAATTCATCCCGTAGACCCCGCACACCATGGTCGGCACCGCGATGATCGCTGCCCATGCCGTGATCTTTCGCATGTCCTCGTTCTGGGCGACGGTCACTTGGGCCAGATGTGCCTGGAGGATCGAGTCGAGCAGCGAGTCGAACGAGGTGATCTGGTCCCGGGCGTGGGTCAGGTGGTCGGCGACGTCCCGGAAGTAGGCGCGGATGTCGGGCTGGACAGCGGGCATGGGCTGGGTGGCGAGCTGCTGCAGGGGCCGGTCCAACGGCGCCGCCGCGCGCTTCAGTTCCAGCAGCTCCCGCTTGAGCTGGTAGATCCATCCCGCGTCGCCCCGGCCGCTGCTGCCGCTGAAGACTGCCGACTCCACGGCATCGATGTCGTTCTGCACCGCGTCGGCGACGGCCAGGTACTCGTCGACCACTTGGTCGGCTATCGCGTGCAGGACCATGGCCGGCCCCCCGGCCAGTCGCGCCGGCGTGCTCTCGAGGGCCTCCCGCAACGGGCCGAGGGAGCCGTGCCGGCCGTGCCGGACGGTGATGACGAAGTCGGTGCCGACGAAGGCCATCAGCTGGCCGGTGTCGACCACCTCGCTGGTGGCTGTCAGCTCCGCGTGCTCGACGTAGCAGACCGTCTTGAAGACGGCGAACAGGATGTCGTCGTACCGCTCCACCTTGGGCCGCTGATGGGCGTGGACGGCGTCCTCGATCGCGAGCGGGTGAAGTCCGAACAGCTCGGCGAGGCCGGTGAGCTCGTCCGATTCCGGTTCGTGCAGCCCGATCCAGACGAATCCGTCACCGGACCTGCGGACCCGCCGCAGAGCCTCCGCGGCGTCGACCGTCCCGTCCTGCCGTGCACCGTCGCGATAGACCACGCAGTTCACCACCGAGCTGCCCAGCGGCGAGCGTGCAGGATGACTGAGATCCACGGCACGCCGGTAGCCGCGGCGGACCGCTCGTCGGATGGTGCTGAACGTGGACACGGTGGCTCCTTCGGGCGGATCAGCAGCCAGTGTGCCACTCCTGGGGCCAGGCCGTGACGATGAGTGAGCGGGCTCCGTTGCCACCCCTGCACGTTTGCGGGGAGAAGGCGGCGTGGCCGGTCCGCGGAGACCGGCGGGTGGGGCAGCATGAGCCGGATGGGACCTCCATCGAAGCCGGATCCGACACCGAAGCCGGAGCCGGAACGGACGCCGGACGGCCGGTACATCGTGGTGGGCGGTCGGAGATGGCGAGCGACGGATCCGGAGATTCCCGAGGAGATCGCCGCCGGCCTGCGGCGTCACCTCATGGCGGCCCGGCGCGCCGTGGCCGCCGCGCACCGGAGCAAGGACCCGGCGGCCGAGAGAGCGGCCCGAAGCCGGGTGCAGACGGCGAAGGTGGCGCTCGGCGAACGCGGCACCCCTTGGTGGGAACAGTCCGTCGACGAGCGCCGCCGACGGTGGGAGGACGGCGCCACCGGGCTCGACGCGGACCCGCCGGACGAGGGCCGGACCGCGTCGTAGGCCGTCGGGGCGGGACGCATGACGCCGCCGCCGTCGTACGCCGTCCCACAGAAGTCCGCCGTATTCCCCGCGCCGTCCCACAGGAGCCCGCCGGAGTCCCGCCCGAGCCCCTCCGGCGGCCGGGACCCGTGGATGAGCCGGGCACGTTAGTCCAACAGCCGCTCCTCCTTTGTCCATGGGCGCGTTCACCTCGCGCGGCGCATCTTGGCGTGCACAGATGCCGTCAAGCGTCAGGAGAGCGCGCATGCACGCACAGGACCCCGGACCGAGCCGCAGGACCGTGGTGACGGCCACCGCACTGGCAGGGGCGGGACTGGCTCTCACAGGACCCGGCGCCGCAAGCGCGGCGCAACGGGGGACGACGCAGCGGGACACGGTGCTGCGCTCCCGCGAACTGGAGGTGCGGGTCGATCCGGACTTCCCGCGCATCGTCTCGTACACCGACCGTGCCCACGGTGCCGTACTCCACGGTCAGGAGGACCCGGTCACCTCGGTGCTGATCGACGGAACCGCCCGGACCCCCAGGGTGACCTCGCGACCGGACCGGGACAGGGTGTCGTACACCCTCACCTTCGACGGGGGCGCGGAGATCCGGGTCGAGATCCGTGTCACCGGCTGCCGGGTCGACTGGCGCGTCACCCGCATCACCGACACCTCCGCCCTGCGCATCGGCACGCTCCAGTTCCCGTCGCTGGCGTTCCTGTCGGTGCGCAGCGACCAGCCGGGCGCCGCCCTCCTCGGCGCACGCATCCAGCTCGACAAGGCCACGAGCGGCGACACCCTGGTCGAACTCACCCCCGACACCGCGCCCGACGCCGCGCCGTCGGGTTGTGCCTATGCCGTCGTCGCCCACGACCTGCTCGGCGGCGCCCTGGAGACCAACACGACGTACGACAGGCCCGACAGCGTCCCCGGCGCCACCTGGGAGAACGGGCGCCTCTGGCGCCAGACCGTCGGGAGGGACGGCTATGTCAAGGCGCAGCTCACCTGTGGGCAGTGGACGCACCGTGCCGCGACCGCGCCCCTCGACGCCACCGAGCCGCTCCCGTACGCCACCGTGATCGTCACCGGTGACCGCAACGGCGACGGGGTGGTGGACTGGCAGGACGCCGCCATCGCCTTCCGCGACATCATGACCGACCCGCTGGGCGCCGGTGAACAGCACCTGCGGGTCGTCCCGCACATCCCCTTCAACTTCGCCAGCCAGGCCACCAATCCGTTCCTCGCGACACTCGACAACGTCAAACGGATCTCCCTGGCGACGGACGGACTGCGCCAGTACACGCTCCTCAAGGGCTACCAGTCGGAGGGCCACGACTCCGCCCACCCTGACTACGCGGGCAACCACAACGAGCGCGCGGGCGGCCTGAAGGACCTCAACACGCTCGTACGCGAGGGGCGTGGATGGGGAAGCGACTTCGGCGTCCACGTGAACGCCACCGAGTCGTATCCCGTGGCGAAGGCGTTCTCCGAGACGCTCGTCGACAAGAACGACGAACAGTGGGACTGGCTCGACCAGAGCTACCGCATCGACCAGCGTCGCGATCTCGTGTCCGGCGACATCGTCAAGCGCTTCCAGGACCTCAGGGACGAGACCGACCCCGCGCTGAACATGCTGTACATCGACGTCTTCCGGGAGTCCGGCTGGACTTCGGACCGCCTCCAGCGAGCCCTGCGGGAGCAGGGCTGGCAGGTCACCACCGAGTGGGGCCACGGCCTCGAACGCTCCTCCCTCTGGTCCCACTGGGCGACCGAGACCGACTACGGCGGGGACACGTCGCGGGGCATCAACTCCCGGCTGATCCGGTTCATCCGAAACCACCAGAAGGACGTCTTCGCCGACAAGTGGCCGACACTCCTCGGCATCCCGCGCACCGGCAACTTCGAGGGCTGGGTCAACAAGACCGACTGGAACACCTTCTACCAGCAGATCTGGACCGACAGCCTGCCCGCCAAGTACCTCCAGGCGTACCCCGTCCGGACCTGGGGCGCGCACGAGATCACGTTCTTCGGCCCGACGAGGACGTCCGTGGACGACGTGGAGGGCACCCGCCGCATCATCACGGACGGCCGTGTCGTGTACGAGGAGGGACGCTATCTGCTGCCCTGGGAGCCGCGCGAGGCCACCGACCCGGACCGGCTCTACCACTACAACCCGGCAGGTGGCAGCAGCACCTGGCAGGTCCCGCGCGGCTGGGCCGGCCGGTCGGCGCTCGCCCTGTACCGGCTCACCGACCAGGGACGGGTCCACGTCCGGGATGTTCCCGTCCGCTCCGGCCGCGTCACCATCGAGGCCGAGGCCAGGCAGCCGTACGTCGTCCACCGCACCCGGGTGCCCGCGCACCGGGACCCGGAGTGGGGGCAGGGGACACCGCTCCACGACCCGGGCTTCCACTCCGGTTCCCTGGCGGGCTGGAATGTCAGCGGCCCGGCGTCGGTCGAGCTGAGCGCCCTCGGAGACTACGAACTGGTCATCGGCCCCGGAACCGCGGCAGCCGTCGGCCAGCGGCTCGCCCGCCTGGCACCGGGCACCTACGCCGCGTCCGTACAGGTGGAGGTGGGCAGAAGCGCGGGGGAGCGGCGGCGAGCCGCTCTCACCGTGCGCACCGCCGACGGGACGACCACCGAGAACTGGACCGTCTCCTCGACCGCCGTCAACTTCGTCGCGGCGGACCGCAAGCACGGCACCCGTTTCCAGAGGATGTTCACGTACTTCACCGTGCCGGACGGCGGAGGCCCCGTGGACCTCACCCTGCACGCCGGGGAGGGGGACGCGCGGGTCCGCTTCGACAACGTACGGATCGTCGCCGCGCAGCCCACCACCAAGTCCGGAGCCGTGGCCTTCGAGGACTTCGAGCGCGTGCCGCAGGGCTGGGGCGCCTTCGTGAAGGGGGACGCGGGAGGCTCGACGGACCCGCGCACGCACATCGCACAGCGGCACTCCCCGTTCACCCGGCGCGGCTGGAACGGCAAGGCGATCGACGACGTGGTCGACGGGACCCAGTCGCTCAAGTCGCGCGGGGAGAACGACGGCCTCGTCCACCGCACCGTGCAGCACACCGTCCGCTTCGAGGCGGGGAAGCGCTACCAGGTGACCTTCCGGTACGAGAACGAGAAGGCCGGAGAGTACGCCTGGATCACTGCGGTCGACGCGCCGGACGCCCGCGAACTCGACCGCAGGGACCTTCCCGTCGCGACCTCACCGGCCGTGCTGAGCTACGAGTTCACGGCTCCGACCGAGGGCGAGACCTGGGTGGGTCTGCGCAAGACCGGGAGCGACGGGAAGGCGGAGTTCGTCCTCGACTCCTTCGAGGTCCGTGAGGCGTGACGGACGGATGAGAGGAGGCGCGGGCGAGGGGTGAGGACGAGAGAAGGGCCGGTCCTGTACGCAGGACCGGCCCTCCTCCGTCTCCGGGCGCTTCCTCAGCCGACGGTCAGCAGGTGTTCGCCCGAGTGCTCCAGCTCCAGGACCCACACCTCGTTCACGCCCTCGCGCAGCACGGGCCCGGGAACGTACAGGGACTCCTGCGGTCCCACGCTCCAGTAGCGGCCCAGACAGAAGCCGTTGACCCACACGAAGCCGCGCCCCCATCCCGGCAGGGAGACCCCGGCGTCACCCGCACCGCGCACGTCGAAGGTCCCCCGGAACAGCCCGGGAGCGCCCGCCTCCGGTGAACGGAACGGCACCTTCCGGAGTGCGTCCGCGCTCTCGAACGCGTCCAGAGCCAGACCCCGCGCCCGTACGCCGTGCAGATACTGGCGCTCGTGGAGCACACCCCCCGTGATCCCCTTCGGCTCGGCGAGACGCGGCCCGTAGTTGACCCGCCCCAGCGACTCCACCCACAGGTCCACCACCGCCGGCCCCGCGACCGGCCGGTCCAGCGCCGTGTACGCGCCTGCCTCGGCCGTGCCTCCGCCCAGCACCCCCGCCCTCGCCCCGTCGACGTACACGACCGCCCGGTCCCGCAACCCGGTCACTCCCAGCGGATACGGCGCGCGCGGCCCCGGCACCTCCACCCGGTAGCGGACCACCCCCCGGTCCACCCCCAGCTCCTCGAAGGTCGGCGGCATCGCCCACTCGCCCTCCGGGCCGCCGAGGCCGTCCATGACGTCACCCAGCGGTGCCCACTCCGTGAGTTCCGCACGCACGGGCGCTCCCAGGGCGGGCGGCAGAGCCGGTACGTCGGGGAGCGGGACACCGCCCTCCCGGTGCCGGGCGAGGACCTCCCGGAACAGCCAGAACTTCTCCGTGGGGCGGCCGTACTCGTCGACGGGGGCGTCGTAGTCGTACGAGGTCACGGTCGACCGGAGCTCGCCGCCGTGGAGTTCCCCGGCACGGTTCGCCCCCGACCAGCCGCCGAAGTTGGTCCCGCCGTGCGCCATGTAGATGTTGACGGACGCGCCGCACCCGAGGATCTCCTCCAACGCCGCGGCAGCCTCGGCCGGCTCGCTGGGCACCGGCTCCGCCCCCCAGTGGACGAACCACCCGCACCAGAACTCCATGCACATCAGCGGCCCGTCCGGACGGTGCCGCCGCAGGGTCTCGAAGCTCTCCCGCGCCCCCGAACCGAAGTTCGCCGTGGCGAGCACACCCGGCACGGACCCGCCCGTCAGCATGTGGTCCTCGGGCCCGTCGGACGTGAACAGCGGCACCGTCGTCCCGAGCTCGCGCAGCATCTCGACGAGACGGCCCAGGTAGACCTGGTCGGAGCCGTAACTGCCGTACTCGTTCTCGGCCTGCACCATGATCACCGGTCCGCCCCGGTCGATCTGACGCCGCACGACCTGCGGCAGCAGGCGCCGGAACCACCGCTCCACCTGCCCGAGGTACTCGGGATCCCGGGTCCTCACCCGGGCCCCCAGGGCCCCCGTCAGCCAGTGCGGCAGACCGCCGTTCTCCCACTCCGCGCAGATGTACGGACCCGGCCGAACGATCGCCCACAGTCCCGCCGACTCCGCGGCGTCCAGGAAGCGCCCCAGTGCCTCCACGTCGCGGAACCGCCCCTGCTCCGGCTCGTGCAGATTCCACGGGACGTACGTCTCCACACAGTTCAGCCCCATGGCCCGCAGCATCGCCAGCCGGTGTTCCCAGTGGTCCTCGTGCACCCGGAAGTAGTGCAGAGCACCCGACAACAGCCGTACGGGCCGCCCGTCCAGCTCGAAATCCCGCTCGCCGACCGTGAATTCAGGCACGGTTGCCCACCTCTCGTTCCACCGGCCCCCACCTCACACCCTGGCGGCGAAGCGGTCCATGGACAAAGATCGGGAGCGATTGGACGCAACGGAACACCGACCGGACGGGCGAGGAGGACACCGAAGCCGATGTACCACACCTGGATGCGCTATTTCACGCCGGGCCCCACCCACCACAAGCTGGGTCTCGTCTGCCTCGGAGTCGGCCTCCAGCACGGCGCGCTGCCCGTCGTCGGACCCCGCACCCTCGACCACCACGTCGCCGTCGTCATCAGCGCGGGCACCGGCTGGTACCGCCGCCCCGACGGCACACACACTCCCGTGACCGCCCCCGCACTGATCTGGCTCGTGCCGGGCATCCCGCACCACTACGGCCCCGACCCCGACACCGGATGGGACGAGAGCTTCGTCGACTTCACCGGTCCGGCGACCGCCCCGTACACCGAGCTCGGCTACATCGAGCCCGACCGCCCGGTCGTGCCCCTCGCCGACACCGCGTCCGCCCGCGCCGCCGTGGGCCGCATCGCCCGCGCCGCACGCCTGGGCAACCCCCTCCTGGAGGTGGAGACCGGCGCCGCCGTGCACGAACTCCTCGTCGCACTCCGCCGTGCCCGCGCCGACGTGGGGGCCGACGGGGACCCCGTGCTGCACGCCCTCGCGCGCGATGCCTTCCAGCCCTTGTCCGTCGCCGAACACGCCTCCCGCCACGGGATGACCCCCGCCGAACTGCGTATCGCCGTGCGGCGCGCCGCCGGGTGCAGTCCCAAGGACTACCTCCTCGGCATCCGCCTCGGCCGCGCCAAGGAACTCCTCGCCGCCACCGAGCTGCCCGTCGCCGCGGTGGCCCGCCGCGTCGGTTACGACGACCCGGCCTACTTCTCCCGCCTCTTCACCCGCCGCGTCGGGACGGCCCCCATCCGCTTCCGGGACCAGCAGGGCCGGACGGTCCCCGGCGGCTGGAGCGACCGGATCCCCGATCCCGAACACCCCCCGACCATCGCCGCCCACCCGGAGAGCCGGGTATGACGGCTGACGGGCCGTCACGTCCTGTGCGGACGCTTCCCGCTCTCGTACGAGACCTGTGTCGACCACGGCAGCAGCCACGGCCACTCCCCTCCGACCGCCCGTGCGACTCACGATGACCACCGGTGGCCGTACCCGCCGTCGACCCGGACGTGGAGCGGTCGCACACCCAGGGAGCAGCTCATGATCGCCACCGTCCTCGCCGTCGTCGGGACGCTGCTCGGATCGATCGTCACCGGCACGTTCCAGCACCTGTCGGCCGGCCGTGCCGAGCGCGCGGCCGCCGCCGAGCAGGTGCGCCGCGACCGGCTCGACGCGGTGACCACGCTCGCCTCCGCGGGCTCCGACCACCGTCGCGCCCTGTGGATGCGCGGGGAGGCCCGCCTGCGTGGAGCCGGCCACGAGGAGCTGGAAGAGCTGCGAGCCGCATCCCACAGGACCCGCTCCGCCCTCACCCGCCCCCTGGTCGCGCTGCGCCTGCTCGTGCCCGACCCGGCCGTCCACACCACCGCGCAGGCGATGGTCGTCGCCACCTACGACATGGTCGAGGCGACCGCGAGCATCGAGGAGCTCACCGCGGCGCAGGACACCGCGCGGGCCGCACACGACCGCTTCGTCGACGCTGCCGCCGCGTATGTCGGATCCCTCGGCTGACGGGCACGGGCCGCGCGCGCCGCACGAGCCGTACAGGGCGGGGAGCCGCGGGTGCCGGTGCGGACGGGCGCTGATCGCCCGCACCGGCACCCGCGCGGAGGCCACTCCAGGAGTGTCAGCCCGCCCGCTTCACCAGGTCGAAGAAGGTGTCGCCGCGTACGACTTCGAACGGGTCGCCCAGCAGGCCGACGAGTTCGGCGATGTCGCCCGGGGTCCAGCTCCAGGCGTTGACGGCGCCGGCGACGAACAGCGGCGCGGTGCCGTCCCAGCCCTCGATGTGCCGGAGCAGGCCGTCGCGGTACTCCGCGGCCTTCCCCTGCGGGAAGAAGTTGCCGATCACCGGGATGCCCGCCGGGCGGATGCTCAGGTCGCCGCTCTCCCAGGACTGGATGATCCCCCGCAGCGGGGTGTTCTCCCGGTACGAGCGCACGACGCGCTCCTCGAACGGGACCCATCCGTCCCCCGCGGCGTTGCGGGGGTTGTACGCGTAGACCAGGTCCATGCCGGTGCGGCGCAGGAAGCGTCCGGTGAGTGCGGTGTACGCGTCCAGGGCCTCCTCGGGCCAGGAACCCGGATAGGTGTAGCCGGCGCCGGAAGGGCCCGCGATCAACAGATCGTTGTCGGTGGCCGTCGCCTGGTAGTGCGCCAGGAGCGCGGGCCCGATGTCCGCGAGCAGTGGGCTGACGGTCCAGTTGACGGGCACACGGCCCCGCGCGGGGTCGTCCCAGATGGTCCGCATGCGGCGCTGGCAGTACTGGATGTTGTCACCCTCGCCGACGGTGAGGGTGAGGTAGACGCGGTTGCGGAGCGGGGCCTTCGGTCTCGGCCGGACCCTGTCCGAGATCTTCGCCGGCACGCCGGCGTGCACCGTGCCGTTCATGTAGAAGTCTGCGGGCACCACTTCGATGCCGTGCTGCGATGCGCGGTCGACCCCTCCCCACTCGCCCGCCACGTCGTCGGAGAACCAGCCCGCGTAGGGGGTGGTGGGCCCGACCCGGCGGAAGACCTCGTCCAACAGGTCCCCCGTCCCGCCGGACGGGGGCAGCCAGACGACCATGGCCCGGGCGGCGACGGCGTAGTCCCGGAAGCAGGGGAACGGCTCGACGCGCGTCGGTGCGGTGGTGGTGGCGGACACGAGGAACTGGTTCCACACGTCTGCCTCGACCAGGAGCTGCCGCGTACCTGACGGAGGGGTGAAGCGGTAGGTGAAGTACCCGCTCCCGTCGCAGAACCGGTTGGCGTCGTCGCCGATGGAGGAGCCGGAGCTGTCGAAGAGGTACGGCTTCTCGCCGGCCGTGCCCGGTGCGAAGGCCGCGATCACCTGCCCGTTGTCGGCCGTCACCTTGACCGAACCCACCGAGGCTCCCCAGCCGTCGTCGCCGAAGGAGTCCTGGAAGCGCAGGTACACGCCGTCCCCGCCGGCAAGCTCCGTGCTCAGGTCGAAGGTGCGGACCTGCCGGTTCGACGCATCGCGGACGCGCCCGGCCTCCCGGGCTGTCTCGCGCCACCGCACGCCCTCCTCCCGTACGGTCCGCGTGGGCGGCAGCCCAGCCAGCAGGGTGTGGGCGCAGCGCGGGAACAGGTGGTCCAGCTGCCAGCGGTACGTGGCGACCACGTCCTCCGCGTCGAAGCGGCCTCGCAGGTCGGCGACGGTCCTCAGACGGTGTTCGCGCGCCTGCTCGGCCGTGGCGACCACGGCGTTCTCCAGCCCGGCGAGGGTGGTCGCGACGTTCACCGAGTCCGGGACGCCGGGGTCGTGCAGGATCGCGCCGCGTACCTCGTTCCGGTAGAGGGCGACCAGGTCCAGGGCGTTGTCGTGGCGGGTGACCGAGGCTCCGGTGCCGGGCAGCCAGCGGAGGTCGGTGTCGCCCTCGTCGAAGCTGAAGTAGAGGCGTGGGCGCCGACGGTTGACCACCCCTTGAAGAGTCGTCAGCAAGAGCTGGTCGTTCCCGTCGAGCGAGCTGACGTCGGCGACGTCGAGCCGGGTGGGACGGCCGAAGGACGGCAGCAGAGGGGCGACGGGCCCGGCCGGGGCCGCGTCGGCCCGACCGGGCAGGGAGATCCCGAGCCCGCCGGCCGCCAGGGCCGCTCCGCCTGCTTGAAGAAGAGTTCTCCGGGACACCATTCGCGATCACTGCTCCTTGGGAGAAGAGGGAATGACATCGTTGTCAAACAATCGCCGAAGGTAGCGCCAGGGGGAGGAGTTGTCCATGGTGCCTACAGGAGACATTGCCGGGCGCCGACGGTGTCTGCGCCTCCGGCCGAGCGTGCCGCACATACTGTGGCACGGTGAGCGGCACATCCCGGCCGCTGCCCATGGCCCCGGAGTGTGCCCGTGCGCTTGCTGCTGACCTCGGACACCCACCTGCCCAGGCGGGCCCGGCGGCTGCCCGAACCGCTCCTCGCGGAGATGGACGCGGCCGATGTCGTCGTCCACGCGGGTGACTGGGTCGACGAGGCGACTCTGGACCTCTTCGAGGCCCGCGCGCGGCGCCTCGTCGGCGTCTTCGGCAACAACGACGGGCCGGAGCTGAGGTCCAGGCTCCCCGGGTTCGCCCGTGTGGAGTGCGACGGTCTCCGCTTCGGCGTCGTCCACGAGACAGGGGCGTCGCAGGGGCGGGAGAAGCGGTGCGCCGACAGCTACCCCGACCTCGACGTCCTGGTGTTCGGCCACAGCCACATCCCCTGGGACACCGTCGCTCCCGGAGGGCTGCGCCTGCTCAATCCGGGCTCGCCGACCGACAGGCGCCGGCAGCCGTACTGCACCTACATGACTGCCGAGGTCGCGGACGCGCGCGTGGACGTGCGACTGCACCGCCTTCCGCGTCCGGCCTGACGCAGGGCCCGCAGGACGCGGAAGGCACCGGGGAGCGCTGCACACGCTCCCCGGGACAGGTTCACCGCGGGGCGGTTCACCAGTCGTGGACCGTCCCGTCGTGCAGACGGTTGACCGGGAGGTACGCCGCCTCGTACGGGTGCGCCGCTGCCAGGTCCTCGTCCAGGTCGACCCCGATCCCCGGGGCCTCGCCCGGGTGCAGGTGGCCGTCCTCGAAGGTGTACGCGTGGCGGAACACCTCGTTCGTGAGCGGGGTGTGGCCCGAGTACTCCTGGATGCCGAAGTTGTGCACGGCGAGGTCGAGATGGACGGCGGCCGCCATGCCGACGGGGGAGATGTCCTCCGGGCCGTGGATCGCGCTCTTGATCTGGTACTGGGCGGCGAAGTCGAAGAGCTTGCGCAGCGGGGTGACGCCCCCGAAGTGGGTCACCGCGGAGCGTACGTAGTCGATCAACTGCTCGGTGATCAGGGACTGGTAGTCGTACACGGTGTTGAAGACCTCGCCGATGGCCAGCGGGGTGGTGGTGTGGCGGCGGACCAGGCGCAGGGCCTCCTGGTTCTCGGCGGGTGTGCAGTCCTCCAGCCAGAAGAGCCGGTACGGCTCCAGGTCCTTGCCGAGGCGGGCGGCCTGGATGGGGGTGAGCCGGTGGTGCGCGTCGTGCAGGAGGGGGAGGTCGGGTCCGAACTCGGCGCGCACCGCCTCCAGCACGGACGGCATGTGGCGCAGGTAGGCGTCGGTGTCCCAGTCCTCGACCAGGGGCCGGGCCTGCTGGTGCAGCACGGGGGAGCCGTCGTCGTCCGTGCTCGACACGCCGTAGACGGCTTTCAGTCCGGGGATGCCGGTCTGCACACGGACGGCGGGGTAGCCCTCGGCGAGCCGGGCCCGGACGGAGTCGAGGAGTTCGGGGATGTCGCGGCCGTTGGCATGGCCGTACGTCCCCACCCGGGTGCGGCTGGCACCGCCGAGGAGCTGGTACAGGGGGAGCCCCGCGGCCTTCGCCTTGATGTCCCACAGCGCGACGTCGACGGCGGCGATCGCCGCCATCGTCACCGGGCCGCGCCGCCAGTACGCACCCCTGTACAGCGACTGCCAGGTGTCCTCGACCCGGTGCGGGTCGAGACCGATGAGGAGCGGTGCGACGTGGTCCTCGAGGTAGCTGACCACGGCCAGTTCCCGGCCGTTGAGCGTGGCGTCGCCGAGGCCGGTGATCCCCTCGTCGGTCGTCAGCTTGAGGGTGACGAAGTTGCGGCCGGGGCTGGTGACGAGGACCTTCGCGTCGACAATGTTCATGGGGGTTCTTTCTTCAGGATGCGGTGGTGAGGGGCGTTCAGCCCTTGGTGGCGCCGGAGGTCAGACCGGCCACCAGGTACTTCTGTCCGAGGACGGCGGCGAGCACCACGGGGACGGTGATGAGCGTCGCCGCGGCCATCAGCCCGCCCCAGTCGGTGCTCGCGTACGAGATGAAGTTGAAGAGGGTGACCGGCACCGTCTGGGTGCGGTCGTCGGCGAAGATCAGCGCGAACATGAAGTTGTTCCAGCTGAAGACGAAGGCGAGCAGGGAGGCCGTCGCCGTGCCGGGCGCCGCGAGCGGCAGCGAGATGCGCCAGAACGCTCCGAAGGCACTCAGCCCGTCCGTGCGCGCAGCCTCCTCCAGCTCCACCGGAAGGCCGGCGAAGAAGCTGATCATGATCCACATGATGAGCGGGACGGAGACGAACATCTGGCTGAGGATCAGCACGGTGTAGGAGCCGACGAGGCCCATCCGCGCGAACAGGTAGTACCAGGGGACGAGGAGCGAGATCGCCGGCACGATACGGGCGACCAGGATCAGCGATCCGGTGCGGCGCATGTCGAACCGTCCGACCGCCCAGGCGGCGGGTACCGCGATCGCGGCGGAGAGCACGGTGGAGACCACTCCGACCAGGAGGGAGTTGCCCATCGACCGCAGGATCTGCCCGGCCTCGACGATGCTGCGGAAGTTCTCCAGCGTGGGGCTGAACCACAGGCCCACCGACGGGTCGGTGACCTGGACGTTGGTCTTGAAGGCCGCGGCGAACATCCACACCAGGGGCAGCGCGAACACGAGCGTCACGGCGGCGATGGTGATCCCGCGCAGCCATGAGAGGGCCGTGCGCCGGCGCAGGTGTGCCCGGACGGGTACGGGGGTGAGGGTGGCACTCATGCGGTCTTCCTTCCGCCCCGGCGGCGCAGCAGCACCACGACGCCGATGATGAAGAGCGTGAACAGGACCAGGACGGCAGCGGCCAGGCCGTACTCCTGGTAGTCGAAGGTCAGCCCGTAGGCGTAGACGTTCAGGGTCTCCACCTCGAAGTCCGAGCCGCCGCCCGCGCCCTTGGTGGCGTAGAGGATGTCGAAGGTCTTCAGGGCGTCGACGGCGCGCAGCACCAGGGCGGTGGCCAGCGTCGGACCGAGCATGGGCAGCACGACGTGCCGGAAGCGCTGCCAGCCGTTCGCCCCGTCGACGCGCGCCGCCTCCTCCGGCTCCTCGGGCAGCGTGGTGAGCCCGGCGAGCAGGAGGAGCGTCATCATGGGCGTCCACTGCCACACGTCGATGAGCATGAGCGTCGGCAGGGACTGGCTGACGGAGCCCAGGAACTCCTGCCGGGGCAGTCCGACCCCGGCGAGCAGGTGGTTGGCTATGCCGTTGGTGGGGTCGAGGATCAGCAGCCAGAGGATGCCGATCGCGACCGGGGTGGTGAGCAGCGGGATGATCAGGACCGTACGCACCCACCGCATGCCCCGGAACGGCTTGCGCATGAGCATCGCGAGGGCGAGTCCGAGCGCCGTCTCCAGGATCACCGCGCCGACCGTGAAGACCAGCGTGCGCTGCGCGGCCGGCCAGAACCGGCGGGTGTCGCCCAGGGCGTCGGCGAAGTTCTGGAGGCCGACGTACCCCTTGCCCGCGTTCACCGCGCCGAAGGCGTCGGTCAGGCTCAGGTCGACGGTGTAGGCCAGCGGAAAGACGATCATCAACCCGACGAACAGCAGTGCCGGGGCGAGCATCGTCCACTTCAGCCGCCTGTTGGCCTGTTCGAAGGTACGGGGACGGCGCGCGGGCGCAGGTCCCGCGCCCGGCGCGGCGGCCGGACGGGTGGTCGGGGAGACCTCCGTGGTGGACATCAGGACTCCTTGTGGCGGTTGTCGCGGACGAGGAAATCGGCGAACTCCGCGTCGGCGTCACGGGCCACCGGCCGTACGTCGTCGCCGAGGATGCCCGCGACCAGGGGCCGCCCCACGATGTCCCTGGCGCGGCCGACCTGGAGGACACGGGGCCTGTCGTACCCCAGCCCCCGTTCGGCGTTGAGCCGCATGGCCTCGGCGAGGTCCGGCGGGAAGGAGGCCAGGGACTCGGGGTCGGACCACACCGAGCTGCGCGCTCCGGGGATGCCGTCCTTCTGGAGGTCCGCGGTGACCTCGGGACCCGCGGCCCACCTGATGAACTCCCACGCGTCGTCGCGCAGCAGCGAGAACTCGCTGATGCCCAGACTCCAGGAGGGGATGTTGTGCGGCCGGGCGCCGGCGGGCCCCGCGGGGAAGGGGGCGAAGCCGACGGTCTTGCGTACGGTCGACACCTTCGGGTCGAGGAAGCTGCTGTAGATCGCGTCCGCGTCGATGTAGAAGGCGGCCTTGCCCTGCGCGAAGACCGGCATGGCCTGTTCGAGGCTCATGTTGGTGGCGCCGGGCGGGCCCGTCCTCGACAGCAGACTGCCGTAGTACCGGTACGCCGCGAGCGCCTCGGGCGTGCCGATGCCGGACTTGCCGCGCACGACGAAGTCCCCGCCGTGCGAGTACAGGAAACTCGACCACTGGGACACGGCGCCGCTGCGCTGGCCCCGGCCGACGAAGCCGTAGAAGCCCCGCTTCTTGTCGGTGAGCTCCTGCGCCGCCGACATCAGCGCCTCCAGGGTGCGGGGCGGTCCGCCGGAGCCCTCCACGAGGTCCTTGCGGTAGTACAGCGCCGGCCGCTCGGTGACGACGGGGACGCTCAGCACCTTGCCCGCGGTCAAGGAGGCCTCGCGCGGGGCCTTCTGGAAGTCCTGCCAGGCGAAGTCCTCGTCCTGGGTGACGCGGTCGCTCAGGTCGGCCAGCCAGCCGTTGTGCGCGAAGAGCAGCTGCTCCTGGAGCGCGCGGACCATCATGACGTCCACGTCGGTGCCCGAGGCGTTGAGCTTCACGTTGTAGCTGCTCGCCAGCTGGTCCGCGGTGAGCAGCGTCATCGAGACCCGCCGCCCGATCCGCTCCTCGAACTCCTTCGTCCGGCGCCGGATCGCCTGCGACCACACGTGGTTGATCGCCATGATCCGCAACGGGGTGTCGGCGGAAGGCCGGCCGCCCCTGGTGGTACACGCGCCGAGCGCCCCCATCCCGGCGGCTCCCGCGACCCCTGCCGCCAGCCTGCCGAAGGAGCGCCGGCTGAGGAGCTGGCTGCTCGTGGACATCGTCGTCCTCGTCTCTCTGCGCTGTCGTACGTCATGCTCACGCAGGGGCGTGGGGCCGCCGCGAGAGCTCCGGTCTGTGTGGCCCAACTGGTAGGACCAGTTGAACCAGACGGACGTTAGCAGGAGGAAGGCGTGCCGAACAGCCCTTGTGCGGGCCGGATCGCCCGGAGCCCGCGGTGTCTCCCGCCGGCTCGTGCGCCCCGGAGGTCCGCGGCCCCGCCGGTCCTCGGGGGGTGCTCGCCCGTTCCCGGATTCGCCGGTCCTCGGGGGCTGCTCGCCCGTCCTGGCGCCGCCCTACCGGTTCGCGGTGTCGTCCAGCAGCGCTTCGATGTGGTTGCGCGCCATGATGTCGACCTGGACGTCGAGATCCTTGCCGTACGTGCGCAGTCCGAGCATCAGGTGCTCCCGCATCCGCTCGGCGGCCAGATCCACGTCACGCGCCTCGATCGCCTCGAAGATCTCCGGGTGGTGCGGGACACCGGGCTCGCCGATCGAGGGATCGGAGTTGGAGCGGAGCATCATTTCGAACATCATCCCGCTGATCGACGAGAGCATGATCCGCAGGACCGGGTTCTTGCTCGCCTCGGCGACGGCGTCGTGAAAGGCCATGTCGGCCCGCGCCTTGACGACGACGTCACTCGCCGATTCGAGGGCGTCCCGGGCCGCCCGCATCGACTCGATGTCCTCGTCCGTCGCCCGCTCGGTCGCCAGCCGCACCGTCTCGACCTCGAGCGGCAGGCGGGCCTCGATCAACTGCCGGACGGTCGGACGGCCGGCGCGGTACAGGGCGTCGTAGCCCCTCGCCTGGCCCGAGCTCTGCTCGCGGACGAACGAGCCGCGACCGGGTGCGACCTCGATCAGATGCTGGGCCTCCAGCCGCCGCAGAACCTCCCGCACGACGTTCCTGCTGGCGCCGAACTGGGACGCGAGCTCACGCTCGGAGGGGAGCTTCGTCCCCACGGGGATGTCACCGGACCGGATGTCGTGCTCGAGGTCCCGTGCGATCCGCTCCGTGAGGAGCCCACGCTGGGCGGGGGCCGCGGACTGGCCGGACCGCGCGGAGGAGGAAGGGGCGGACGGCTGCATCCCCGCAGCGTACAGGCTGGTCCGGGGCATCACACGGCCGATCCGGTCACTGCCCGGCGGCCGAGGGGCTAGCCCACCCCGGGGGCGGACGACCCCGCCCGCGTGGCGTCCGTGCCCCAGCTCGCCAGCAGCCGGAGCGCCTCGGCGGACGCGGAGTCCGGCTCCGCGTGATAGGCGACCACCGACTGCTCCGCGTCGTCGGGCAGGGTGAACGTCTCGAAGGAGAGGGACAGTTCACCGACCAGAGGGTGGTGCAGCCGCTTGACGCCGTGGCTCTTCTCCTTGACGTCGTGCCGCGCCCACAGCCGCCGGAACTCCTCGCTCTTCACGGACAGTTCGCCGACGAGCGCGGAGAGGCGGGGGTCGTCGGGGTGGCAGCCCGCGTCCATCCGCAGGTAGCTGACGATGTCGGACGCCTTCTGGTCCCAGTCCACGTACAGCGCCTGGTAGTCCGGGTTCAGGAACACCAGCCGTGCCCAGTTCCGCTCCTGAGGCGGCAGCTGCGACCAGTCGCCGAATACCGCCGCCGCCATCCGGTTCCAGGCCAGGATCTCCGAACGGCGTCCGACGACGTACGCGGGAACACCGTCCATGGTGTCGAGCAGCCGGCAGAGGGCACCCCGAACCCGCTGCTGCCGTACCGACGGCTTCTTCCTGTGCTGCTTCGGCTTCGCGAGGTGGGTGAGATGCGCCTGCTCGGCGTCCGTCAGTCGCAGCGCGGACGCGATCGCGCCCAGTACCTCGCCGGACACGTTCTGTCCGTTGCCCTGTTCGAGGCGTGTGTAGTACGCCACGGACACGCCGGCCAGCTGGGCCAGCTCCTCGCGGCGCAGCCCCGGGACCCGGCGGTGACGCCCGAAGTCGGGCAGTCCCACGTCCTCCGGCTTCAGCCGGGCACGCCGGCTGCGCAGGAACTCGCTGAGTTCGGCACGCCGGTCGATGGCGTGTCCCGCGCCGGGACCGGGGCCGCGGGGGCCGGACGGCCGGCGTTCGGGTGCGGGCTGTTCCTCCATGTGTCCAGTATCCACGGTCGTACGCACACCATCCTGTCCCCGCCAGTAGTAGGACCACTGGACGTAGGTACAACCGTGGCCTGGGTGAACGCCGTCAGGTGGGGCAGGCTGGACGCTGTGCCCGGACCGAAGGCTGCCGGGCACAGGACCACTCCTTAGGAGCATTCCCGCATGACCACTGTCGCTGCGTACGCCGCCCCCTCCGCGAAGGCACCCCTCGAGCGCACCACCATCGAGCGGCGCGCGGTCGGCGAGTTCGACGTCCTGATCGACATCAAGTTCGCCGGCATCTGCCACTCGGACATCCACCAGGCCCGCGACGGGTGGAGCGAGGGCATCTTCCCGATGGTGCCCGGCCACGAGATCGCCGGCATCGTCACCGAGACCGGCTCCGGCGTCACCAAATTCGCCGTGGGAGACCGGGTGGGCGTCGGCTGCATGGTCGACTCCTGCCGCGAGTGCGACAACTGCAAGGCCGGTCTCGAGCAGTACTGCGTCAAGGGCAACACCGGCACGTACAACGCCCTGGACAAGAACGGCGACCCCACCTACGGCGGCTACTCCACGCACATCGTCGTGGACGAGAACTACACCGTCCGCATCCCCGACGGCCTGTCGCTGGACGAGGCCGCCCCGCTGCTCTGCGCCGGCATCACCACGTACTCCCCGCTGAAGCACTGGAAGGCCGGACCCGGCAAGAAGGTCGCCGTCCTCGGCATGGGCGGCCTCGGACACGTGGGCGTCAAGATCGCGCACGCGCTCGGTGCGGAGGTGACCGTGCTCTCGCAGTCCCTGCGCAAGCGGGACGACGGGCTGAAGCTCGGCGCCGACCACTACTACGCCACCAGCGACCCGAAGACCTTCGAGGAACTGGCCGGCACGTTCGACATCATCCTGTCCACCGTGTCTGCACCCCTGGACTTCGGTGCCTACCTCGCCCTCCTGAAGACGGACGGCGCGCTGGTGAACGTCGGCGCCCCCGAGGAGCCCATCTCCGTCAACCTCTTCTCCCTGATCGGCGGACGCAAGTCCCTCTCGGGCTCCGGTATCGGAGGCATCCAGGAGACCCAGGAGATGCTGGACTTCTGTGCCGAGCACGGATTCGGCGCGGAGATCGAACTGATCGGTGCGTCCGAGATCAACGAGGCGTACGAGCGCGTGCTGAACAGCGACGTCCGCTACCGGTTCGTGATCGACGCGGCCACCATCTGAGGTCCCCCGCCCCTCCCGCCCCTCCCGCCCCGCCTGCTCAGCCGTCGTTGCGCAGGTGGGGCGGGAGCGTCGTGGCGGTGTCGAGGAAGAAGGAATCGATGCTCCGGACCGTCTCCATGAAGTCGTCGAGATTGACCGGCTTGGTCACGTACGCGTTGGCGTGCTGGCGGTAGGCGTCCTCGACGTCGTCCGGCGCTGCGGACGTCGTCAGCACGACGATGGGAATGCTCGACAGATCGCTGTCGTTCTTGAGGACGTTCAGCAGCTCACGGCCGTTCATGCGGGGCATGTTCAGGTCCAGCACGATCAGGTCCGGCCGGTCGGTACGCGGATCGCGGAGGTACTCCAGCGCCGCGACCCCGTCGTCGGCACGCTGGATCCCGCGTGCCATACCGTGCTCGGTCAGCGCCTCCTCGATGAGCATGGCGTCCGCCATGTCGTCCTCGACGAGCAGGACGGTGTAGGTGCGGGGCGCGAGGCCGTTCATGAGTGAACTCCGGGTCGTGTGGTGGGGTAGCGGGCGTGAGGCGGGGCGAGTGGTGAAGACGAGTCCGGGCCATCGTTTGCGGGCCCCCTGGCGGCTGACGCCCCAGGCTCTCCCCAGCTGGGGGTAGCCGGCGCCCTCCTGGGCGGCGGCCCGCGCGGCAAGAGCCGCGCACTCCTCCACCGCCCGGCCGAGGTAGGCCAGGGCGCGCAGGGAGGCCAGAGCGTCGCCCGTGGGCTCGTCCCGGCCCTCCTCGCCGGCGTCCGGCACCGGCGTGACAAGGGTGAGCTGCCGGGCGGCCTCGGCGACGGCCGCACGTGCCCGTTCGGCCAGCTCCTCCTCTTCGGTGCCGGTCTGCGTCTCTACTGCCATGGAAGCACCGTAGACGCCGGGGCACCCCGTCGACAACCACGGTTGTCCTCACGGATAGGGTGGCGCAGCCCGGTGCGCCGCCGGGCCCAGGGAGGGTGGACCGACGTGCAGACCGACATCGTGCAGCAGACCTCGGTCACGCCGCCCCGTTCCGCCCAGGACGGCTGGACCACGCGCGGCTGGCTGGGCGCCGGGTCCGCGGCGGCACTGGTGCTCCTGCTCGTCCTGACCGGCTGCGGCGTCTGGGTCCTGGGCCACGCCACCGACGTGAACAGGCGTCTCACCGATCACTGGTCGCCCGCCCTGATCGCGTCCGTGCGGATGGAAAGTGCCCTGATCAATCAGGAGACGGGCATCCGCGGATACGGAATGACCGGGAAGCGCGCATTCCTCGAGCCCTACCAGGAGGGCCTGGCCCAGGAGAGGGCCGCGGCCCGGGAACTGGCGCGCCTGACCGAGGGCGACGAGCAGGCGGCCGCCGACCTCGCCCGGGTGCGCGAGCGGTCCGAGCGGTGGCAGGCCTCCACCGCGCGCCCCGTCAGCGAGGCGGCGGACCCCGTCGCCTCGGCCAGGCAGCGCACCGAGTCGGGCAAGGGCGCCTTCGACGCCCTGCGGACCTCGCTCGCCGAGCAGCAGACCCACATCGAGGCCGCGCGGGACCAGTCGCGAAGAGACCTGGAAGGTGCGCGCTCCCTGCGCAACACGGTCTTCACCATCATCGCGTGCGTGGTCCTCGCCCTCATCGCTCTCGCCTTCGCCGGGCTGCGCCGCGGCGTCCAGCTGCCGCTGGACCAGTTGCGCACGGACGTCCGGAAGATCGCGGACGGCACGTTCGGTCACTCCATCGTCCTCTCGGGCCCCGCCGACCTCCGGGCGCTCGCGACGGACGTGGACGGCATGCGCCGGCGCCTCGCCGGAGAGCTGGAGTTCAGCGACCGCGCGCGGTCCCAGCTCGACGAACAGGCGACGGAGCTGCGCCGCTCCAACGAGGAGCTCGAACAGTTCGCCTACGTGGCCTCCCACGACCTCCAGGAGCCGCTGCGCAAGGTCGCCAGCTTCTGCCAGCTGCTGGAACGACGCTACGCCGACCAGCTCGACGACCGTGCCCGGCAGTACATCTCCTTCGCGGTCGACGGCGCCAACCGCATGCAGACCCTCATCGGCGATCTCCTCGCGTTCTCCCGCGTCGGGCGTCTGCACGCCGAGGACGCCGACATCGGGCTCGAGACCTTGCTGCGTCGCACCACCAGCTCTCTGGGCATGGTCATCGAGGAGAGCGGGGCGATTCTCACCCACGACCCGCTCCCTGCGGTCCACGGCGACCCGACCCAGCTCGGTGTCCTGCTGCAGAACCTGATCTCCAACGCCCTCAAGTTCCGCGCCCCGGGCGTCGTGCCCCGCATCCACATCAGCGCCCGGGAAGCGGCGGACGTCCCCGGCGGTCCCGAGGACACGGGTCCCCGCTGGGAGCTCGCCGTGAGCGACAACGGCATCGGAGTCGGCCCGGAGTACGCCGACCGGATCTTCGTCATCTTCCAGCGCCTGCACACCCGTGAGACCTATCCGGGGAACGGTATCGGCCTCGCCCTCTGCAAGAAGATCGTCGAGTACCACGGCGGGACGATCACCCTGGACACGGACCACACCCCCGGCACCCGCTTCGTCTTCACCCTCCCCGCGGCGCACGAGGACGCGTCCGTCGCAGGCGACGAGAGCTAGCACCCCTCACCGAGGCGGAAGCGGAGCGGAGCCGCGGGCTTCGTACGAGGGGGACTCCCCGATGTGCCGGATACGGACGCCCAGGAGTGCCCGGCCACGTTCCTCGGAGAGAGCATGGCGGAACTTTTGACTTGCAGATGACAAAGTATGGACTTTCTCAGCAGAAGTCCCCTAGCGTGGCGGCGCCACCGCAGCCCCCTTGCGATGTCGCGGATCCGTACAGCCCCACCGGAGTGCCACCACCCTGCTGGAGGACCGATGTCATTACGGCTGTTCCCCCGTGCCCGAAGAAGGCTCACCACACTGTTCGTCGGGGGCCTACTCGCCGGAGGCGCCCTCTCCGGCCCCCCGGCCGCCGCCCTCTCCGCCGACATACCGCCCCAGGAGCCGGGCGTCACCCTGCGGGTGTTCGACACCCAGGTCCCGCTCAGCACCCTGTGCACGCTCAAGCCGGGCCAGACGCCCAACGTGGACAAGCTGATGCCCACCGTGGACTGGTCCGCGGTCGCCGACTTCGGCGGCTACGCCGACAACTTCGTGGCCGAGGCCACCGGCTACCTGGTGATTCCCGCCGACGGGACCTACACCTTCCGCCTCAACAGCGACGACGGCTCGCGGCTCACCGTCGACGGCCGGGAGGTCATCGACCACGACGGTCTGCACGGCGCCGAACCCAAGGACGGATCCGTCCAGCTCACCGCAGGATCACATCCGTTCAAGGTCGACTACTTCGAGCGGGGCGGTGAACAGCAGCTGACCCTGGCCTGGAGGCCGCCGGGCGCGGACGGTTTCGCCGTCGTGCCGAGCGAGGCCCTGAGCACCGACGCCGGGGTGGTCAGGGTGACCGCTCCGGGCCGCAAGGAGTGCGAGTCGGGCGCGGACAGCCCCGGCGACGGCCTGCCGCTCGCCGCGGTGCGACCCGACCTCGACCTCACCGACCTGCGCCCGGACGGCTTCGAACCGCAGGTCACCGGCATGGACTGGCTGCCCGACGGCCGCCTGGCCCTCTCCACCTGGGGCGGCTCCGGGAACCGGACCGGCGAGGTCTACCTCCTCGACCACGTCACCGGTGACACCAGCCGCGACAAGGTGACGGTCAAGAAGGTCGCGGAGGGCCTGCGCGAGCCGATGGGCATCGCGTACGTGGACGGGTCGCTGTACGTGTCGCAGAAGCACGAGCTGACGCAACTCGTCGACAAGGACAAGGACTTCGTCACCGACGAGTACCGCACGGTCGCCACGTGGCCGTACGGCGGGAACTTCCACGAGTTCGCGTTCGGTCTGCTTCACCGGGACGGCTTCTTCTACGTGAACCTGTCCGTCGCCATCGACTACGGCGGTGCGACCACCACTCCCCAGCCGGCCAAGGGCCGTGGCACGACGTACAAGATCAACAGGAAGACGGGAAAGATCCAGGCGATCGCGGGCGGTCTGCGGACCCCGAACGGCATCGGCTGGGGCCCCGGCGGATCCCTCTTCGCCACGGACAACCAGGGGGGCTGGCTGCCCGCGTCGAAGCTCGTCCAGATCAAGCAGGACCGCTTCTTCAACCACTACACCCAGCCGGCGGGCGGGTTCGACGGCCGGCCCGTCACCCAGCCCGTGCTCTGGCTGCCGCAGAACGAGATCGGCAACTCGCCCAGCACGCCGCTGTACCTGACCGAGGGCCGGTTCGCCGGCCAGATGCTGATCGGCGACGTCACCTACGGCGGACTCCAGCGCGCCTACCTGGAGAAGGTGAAGGGGGAGTACCAGGGCGCCGTGTTCCGCTACACGCAGGGACTCGAGGCCGGCGTCAACCGCATCACCAAGGGGCCCGACGGAGCGATCTACGCGGGCGGTCTCGGCGCCGACGGCAACTGGGGACAGGAGGGGAAGCTGAAGTTCGGCCTCCAGAAGCTCACGCCGAACGGCGGCAACACCTTCGACATCCAGGAGATGCGCGCGGTCCCCGGCGGCTTCGACCTGGAGTACACCCAGCCCCTGTCGGAGGCCACCGCGCAGGATCTGACCTCCCGGTACCAGGCCGAGCAGTGGCGCTACACCCCCACCTCCGACTACGGCGGCCCGAAGATCGGTGAGGAGCGGCTCACCGTGCGCTCCGCGACCCTCGCCGACGACGGCCGCACGGTCGAGCTGCGCTTCGACGGCCTCAAGCCCGGCCGGGTCGTGCACCTGCGCTCACCGCGTCCCTTCGCCTCCGCGTCCGGCGAGGCGCTGTGGAGCACGGAGGCCTGGTACACGCTCAACGCCCTGCCGGGGAAGCAGCCGCCGCCGGCCACGCTGTACGAGGCGGAGGAGGCCCGGCTCACCGGCACGGCGGGGATCCGCACCGACCACACCGGATACTCGGGAAGCGGCTTCGTCGACCGCTACGACACGGAGGGCAAGGCCGCCACGACCTTCGACGTGACGGTCCCGAAGTCCGGTGAGTACGACGTGAACCTGCGCTACTCGAACGGGCCGAACCCCTTCCAGGGCACAAAGTCACTCTCCCTCCACGTGAACGGCGAGAAGCACGGGCAGACGGAACTCCCCTCCACCGGCACCTGGGACGCCTGGGCGACACGGACCGAGCGGGTCTCCCTGCACGCCGGGCCCAACACGCTCTCGTACCGTTTCGACCCCGGTGACACCGGCCATGTGAACCTCGACCTGATCACCGTGCACCCCCATGGCGAGGCCGTCTCGCTCTTCGACGGCACCACCGCCTCCCAGGGGCAGTGGCAGCACACGGACGGCCGTCACCTCGAATGGCCCCTGGCCGCCGAGAAGTCGATGGAGGTGTGCTGCGGCGACATCCGGACGAAGGACGCCTACCAGGACTTCAAGCTGAGCCTGGAGTTCAGGGTGCCGCTGCTGCCGGACGAGGTGACCGGCCAGGACCGGGGCAACAGCGGCGTCTATCTCCAGGACCGCTACGAACTCCAGATCCTCGACTCCTACGGTGACACCACCCTCGACACGAACGAGGCCGGGGCGATCTACCAGAAGAGAGCACCCGACACCAACGAGGCCACTGCTCCGGAGACGTGGCAGACCTACGACGTGACGTTCCGCGCAGCCCGCTTCGACGCCGGCGGCACCAAGACCGCCGACGCCAGGGTGACGGTGGTGTGGAACGGCCGCACGGTCCACGACGACGTCGCGATCGACGGGCCGACCGGTGCGGGTCTGCCCGAGAGCCCTTCGGCCGGGGCGATCCGTCTCCAGGACCACGGGAACAAGGTACGGTTCCGCAACATCCGGATCGAACCGCTGAGCTGAGGGCGGCCGGTCTGCGGTGCGGATTCCCCAGGAGCCACGGGGACCCGCGCCGCAGGCGTGTCCGACGCCGGTCGCCACGCGGCCCGCGTCCGGTCGGCCCCGCGCGACGGGCCGGGTGACACCCGGCCCCGTGCGACCGGGCACCGGGTGACACCCGGCCCCGTGCGACCGGGCACCGGGTGACACCCGGCCCCGTGCGACCGGGCCGGGTGTCAGCCGGCGGGTCCCTCCGACGCGTGCCAGGCCTTGGACAGGCCTTCGAGCCAGGCCGGAGGCAGTTCCGCCTGCTCCCACTCCGCCCGGAGCGCCGACGGCGCGCTGATCAGCCGTTCGAGGACGGCGATGCTCGAAGGGGAGTGGAGGAGGGAGTAGCGGCCGTGGACGGCGATGCGGCTGCGCGGCCCGTACTGCGTGTACAGCCGGTCCAGCCGCTGCCGGTGGGTGCCGGTGAACTGTTCCAGCAGGCCGGCGTAGCGGACCCGTCCCACGACGCTCATCGTGCCGAGCACCGCCGTGAGGACGTCGTCCGACACCTCCGGATCCAGGTCCGAGGCATCGCTGAAGGTGAGGTAGAGCGGCGTCACCGCGACCTTCGCACGCTCCACGTCCATCCTGCCGACGGGGTGGTGACCCCCCACGGCACCTCCCGCCGATCCGCCCACCGCGCGGTCGACGGCGCGCTCGGCGACGCGGACGAGTTCGTCGGCGACGGCCCGTGCTCCGTCCTGCCAGCCGGCGGCGTACGCCGCTCCGCTGCCGGCCGGGACAGCCGCTGCCTTCTCCGCCTCGCCGTACGCGTCCGCGACCGCCCCGGCCTCCACCAGGGCGATCAGTTCCTCGGCGTCGCCCTGGAAGAGTCCCGCGCGGTGCAGCAGTTCGAAGATGGTGTTCTTCGCGTTCCTCACGTTGGCGGGGTCCAGCGCGTGCCGGCCCCTCTCGGCGGTGTTGATCGCGTCCCCCTCGTCGGCCCTCGGTCTGGTTCTTCACCATAGTTCGGGCGGGCGGCGTGCGGGGGGTGCCGCGTGGCGTCGTCGCCGGGTGGCCTCACCCGCCCGGCTCGGGACGACCCGCCCCGCCGGGCCGCACGGGGCAGCGGCACCGACGGGCTGCGCCCTCACCACGTGCATGGTGAGGGCGCAGGAAGCTGCTGGTCGTCCGGACGGCCGGAGCCCTGCCGGAGGGCGTTCCGACGGCCGTCCGGACCGTGGTCGCAGGACGCTCGGTCAGAAGGTGAAGACCGCTCCCTCGGCCAGGCTCGCCTGCATCTCGCACGCGTTGCCGAAGGTGGTCGACCAGGAGACGCCGCGGCCCTGCCACACACCGCTCGCGGAGAGGACGACGGGGTCCCACTGGCGCGTGCAGCGCCCCTGCGGAAGCGGAGTGGTCAGCTGCGCGAACTCGCCCGCGACCTGCCGCAGCTCCGCGCATGCGGCGTCCGGCGAGGGATGGGTGCCGCTGGGACGGGGTGCACAGCTCAGGGTGACGGCCCGTTGGACGGTGGCGGAAGCGGCATCGCCCTTGCCGACCGAGAGGACGAGGGCCGACGGCGCGTAGAGGCCTGCCGACTGCGAGGGCAGGGCGTGGGCGGCACCCACCGCCACGGTGCCGGAGAGCAGCAGTGACGAAAGCATGGCGAGTGCAAGGGATCTGCGCATCATGTGAAGCATTGGTGTGTCTCCTTGATTTCGGGGGGTGGTTGCGGTGGGGAGTCTGCTGCCTCCGTGCAGTGACCGCACATCGATCGACCTTTTCCGGCCCGGCCGAGGGGTCGGCCGCCTACCGAATGGCCGTTCGGGCAGCTCGGAGGCGGTGCGCGTACACCCTGCGCGGTGTCCGGCATCTGGACAGAAGTGAGTGGTACAACCGCGAACTACCTTCTGACCTGCATTGATGCCCGAGTGGTATGCAACGGGAAAATCTGGCTTCGGCCGGAAAGCGGCGCCCGGAGCGGGCGTGTCGAGCAGCGTTGCGACCCAGCCGTACGGGCGTCCTGCCGCGCGAGCGGCCCCACGGAGGCTTACTTTGGGTGGCGAGCTCGGCACGGTCGGCTACACCGCCTCCCCCTTCCTCGTGCGAGCCCGGAGGGACGCCATGCCTGAGCTGTTCATCGGTGGCCGGTGGAGCGCCGCCCTCGAGGGCGCAACGCGTGAGATCCGCTGTCCCGCCGACGGTGAGCTGGTCGCCGTCGTCGACGAGGCGGGAGAGCGCGACGCGGCCGCGGCGGTCGCCGCGGCGCGCGAGGCCTTCGACCGCGGGCCCTGGCCGCGCACACCCGCCGCGGAGCGGGGCCGGCTGCTGCTGCGGGTGGCCGACCTGCTCGAACGGGACAAGGACGCGTTCGCCAGAGCCGAGACCCTGGACACGGGGAAGCGGCTCGTGGAGAGCGAGTACGACATGGACGACATCGCGAACTGCTTCCGCTACTTCGGGAACCTGGTCGCCTCCGGCGGTACCGACCGCGTCGTCGACACGGGTGACCGCGGGATCGACAGCAGGGTGGTCCACGAACCGGTGGGGGTCTGCTCCCTGATCACACCGTGGAACTACCCGCTGCTCCAGACGGCCTGGAAGGTGGCCCCCGCCGTCGCCGCCGGCAACACGTTCGTACTCAAGCCGAGCGAGCTCACGCCGCACACCTCGATCCTCCTGATGGGAGTGCTCACCGAGGCCGGACTGCCGCCCGGTGTGGCCAATCTGGTGCTCGGCGCCGGGGCGACCGCCGGCGCGCCGCTGAGCTCGGACCCGCGCGTGGACATGGTGTCCTTCACCGGCGGTCTGGTCACCGGCCGGCTCATCATGGCGGCCGCCGCACCCACCGTGAAGAAGATCGCGCTCGAGCTGGGCGGCAAGAACCCCAACATCGTGTTCGCCGACACCGAGTTCGACACCGCAGTCGACTACGCGCTGATGGCGGTGTTCCTGCACGCCGGTCAGGTCTGCTCGGCCGGGGCCCGGCTGCTCGTGGAGGACGACCTGCACGACGCGTTCGTCGACGAGCTCGTGCGACGCGCCCGGGACATCCGGCTCGGCGGACCGTTCGACGAGAACGCCCGCAGCGGGCCGCTGATCTCGGCCGCGCACCGCGACAAGGTCGAGGCGTACGTGGCCGCGGGGCTGGCGGAGGGCGCCGTGCTGCGCTGCGGCGGCGCCCGCCCGGACGATCCGGCCCTGCGGAACGGCTTCTACTACCTGCCCACCGTTCTCGACGAGTGCACTCCGGACATGACCGTCGTGCGCGACGAGTCCTTCGGCCCGGTCCTGACCGTCGAACGCTTCCGGGACGAGGCGGAGGCCGTCGCCCTGGCCAACGACACCGTCTACGGGCTGGCCGGGGCCGTCTGGACGCAGGATGCCGAGCGTGCTCACCGGGTGGCCGCCGGGCTGCGCGCCGGGACCGTGTGGATCAACGACTTCCATCCGTACGTACCGCAGGCCGAGTGGGGCGGGATGAAGCAGTCCGGCGTCGGCCGCGAGCTCGGCCCGGCCGGTCTCGCGGAGTACCAGGAGGCCAAACACATCTGGCGCAACACCGCGGCGAGACCGCAGAGGTGGTTCGAATGAGCAACTCCGCCCCCGCGGGCCCCGGCCCGGCGGACACCCCGCCTCCCGGCACCCGGGCCGACGGCACCGACGACGACGACTCACTCGCCGAGCTGGGCTACAAGCCCGAGCTCAAGCGGACCCTGGGCAACTTCCACACCTTCGCCGCGGGCATCAGCTACATCTCGATCCTGACCGGCACCTTCCAGCTGTTCTACTTCGGCGTGAGCTTCGGCGGGCCGGCCTACTGGTGGTCCTGGCCCATGGTCTTCGTCGGCCAGCTGATGGTCGCCCTGTGCTTCTGCGAGCTCGCCGCCCGCTATCCGGTGGCCGGCTCGATCTACAACTGGGCCAAGAGCATGGGCGGCCCGCACATCGGATGGCTCGGCGGCTGGATGATGATGACCGCGACCATGGTCTCGCTCTCCGCCGTCGCGCTCGCCTACCAGATCACGCTTCCGCAGATCGACAGCTGGTTCCAGTTCGTCGGCGACGGCACCGGCAAGAACGACGCGGCGACGAACGCCGTGCTCCTCGGCACCGTCCTGATCCTCTTCTCCACCCTGGTCAACGCCTTCGGCGTCCAGCTCATGGCCCGCATCAACTCCGCGGGCGTGTTCATCGAGCTGATCGCCGCCGTCGCCCTGATCATCTTCCTCGCCGCACACATCACCCGTGGTCCCAGCAGCGTCCTGACGGACACGTACGGGCTGGGGGAGGGCCGGACCCTCGGCTACTTCGGCGCGTTCCTCACCGCCTCACTCGCCTCCGCCTACGTGATGTACGGCTTCGACACAGCCTCGTCGCTCGGTGAGGAGTCGCACAATCCGGGCCGCAACGCACCCCGTGCGATCCTGCGGGCGCTCATCGCGTCGTTCCTCATCGGCGGTCTCATCCTGCTGTTCGCGCTGCTGGCGGTCCCCGACCTGGCTGCGAAGGAGCTGTCGACCGGCGGCCTGCAGTACGTGGTCCTGGAGACGCTCGGATCGACCATCGGCGAGATCTTCCTGTGGTGCGTGGTCGTCGCCATCACCGTCTGCGTGCTCGCCGTGCAGGCCGCCGGCATCCGGCTGATGTTCGCCATGGCGCGGGACAACAACCTCCCCGCCGGCTCGGTCCTCGCCAAGGTCAGCCCCCGCTTCCAGACCCCGGTGGTGCCCGCCGTCGTGATCGGCGTGGTGGGGGTCGTCATCCTGGTGATCAACATCAACCAGCCGCAGATCTTCTCGGTGATCACCAGCATCGCCGTCATCATGATCTATCTGGCCTATCTGATGGTCACGGCGCCCATGCTGGTCCGCCGGCTGCGGGGGGCCTGGCATCCGGCCGAAGGCAGCTTCACCCTGGGACGGTTCGGGCTGCCGATCAACATCCTCGCCGTGCTCTGGGGAGCGGGCATGGCACTCAACCTGGCCTGGCCCCGTGCCGAGGTCTACAACGCGACGGGTCCGCAGCACTGGTACCTGCGCTGGGGTGCCTTCGTCTTCATCGGCATCGTCGCGGTCGGGGGCTTCGCCTACTACTGGTTCGTGCAGCGGCACAGGACAGGTGTTCTGGAGAGCCACCGCACCGAGGTGAACGACCCGACGGGCTCCACCCCGCCTGCCGCCTAGCCGCCCAACGCCCCGTTCCCTCCCAAGGATCCCGGAGAACAGAGATGCCCGCTGAGACCCGACCGCAGGACGAGTTCGACTACGTGGTGGTCGGCGGGGGAACAGCCGGCGCGGTCGTCGCCGCCCGGCTGTCCGAGGACCCCTCCGTCACCGTCTGCGTCCTGGAGGCCGGTCCCTCCGACGTGGGGGACGACAACATCCTGCGGCTCGACCGGTGGATGGGGCTGCTGGAATCCGGCTACGACTGGGACTACCCGGTGGAGCCGCAGGACAACGGCAACAGCTTCATGCGGCACGCCCGCGCCAGGGTCCTCGGCGGCTGCTCGTCCCACAACTCCTGCATCGCGTTCTGGGCACCGGCCGAGGACCTCGACGAGTGGGGCGCCCTGGGGTGCGAGGGCTGGAGCGCGGCGGACTGCTTCCCGCTCTACCGGCGGCTGGAGACCAACGACGCACCCGGGGACCACCACGGGCGCACCGGACCGGTGACCATCCGCACGATCCCGCCGAACGACCCCTGCGGGGCGGCCCTGCTGGAGGCCTGCGCCGAGGCCGGGATCCCCACCACGCCGTTCAACACCAGCACGACCGTCACCCGCGGGGCGCACTGGTTCCAGATCAACGCCCGCCCCGACGGGACGCGTTCGTCCGCCTCCGTCTCCTACCTGCACCCGATCCTCGGCCAACGGCCCAACCTGGACGTGCGGACCGGGCTGCAGGCCAAGCGGCTGGTACTCGACGACGGACAGCGCTGTACCGGCGTCGAGTACCTGGCGCCTGACCTCATCCATACGCACACCGTCGGTGCGCGGCGCGAGGTGATCGTCTCCTGCGGCTCCATCGACGCCCCGAAACTGCTCATGCTCTCGGGGATCGGCCCGGCGGAGCACCTGCGCGAGACCGGGGTGGACGTCCGGGTCGACTCACCGGCGGTCGGTTCCCACCTCCAGGACCACCCGGAGGGCGTGATCATGTGGGAGGCGCGGCAGCCCATGGTCACCACGTCCACCCAGTGGTGGGAGATCGGCATCTTCGCCGACACCGAACCCGGCCTGGACCGCCCCGACCTGATGTTCCACTACGGATCCGTGCCCTTCGACATGAACACCTTCCGGCGTGGATACCCGACCTCCGAGAACGCCTTCTGCCTGACGCCCAACGTCACCCGCGCCCGGTCCATGGGGACCGTACGGCTGCGCACCCGTGACTTCCGGGACAAGCCACGGGTCGACCCCCGCTACTTCACGGACGAGCACGACGTACGGGTGATGACCCACGGGCTGCGGCTCGCGAGGGACATCGTCGGCCGCTCGCCGATGGCCGCCTGGGCCGGCCGGGAACTGGCGCCGGGGACCGGCGCCGAGAGTGACGCGGAGCTGCTCGACTACATCCGGCAGACCCACAACACCGTCTACCACCCGGCCGGTACGGTGCGGATGGGTGCCGTGGACGACCCCGAGGCGGCCCTCGACCCGCAGTT
This sequence comes from Streptomyces sp. NPDC055962, assembly GCF_042270185.1. Classification (NCBI taxonomy): domain Bacteria; kingdom Bacillati; phylum Actinomycetota; class Actinomycetes; order Kitasatosporales; family Streptomycetaceae; genus Streptomyces; species Streptomyces sp. NPDC055962. The sequence continues at coordinate 10,409 of NZ_JBHJYN010000011.1, read as the reverse complement.
GCGGGTGAAGGGGGTGCGGGGCCTGCGCGTGGCGGACGCGTCCGTGATGCCCTTCCTGCCCGCCGTCAACCCCTGCATCACGACGATGATGATCGGTGAGAAGTGCGCGGACATGGTCCGGGCGGCCCGCGGCTGAGACCCCCGCGCGGGCGGCCGGCGCCGGTGGGGGAGGTGTGCGGCGCGGTTCGCGCCGCCCACCTCGTCGCCGGCCCGGGACGCAGCCCCGTGTCCAGCGGCCGGCGGCCGGTGCCCCCGTCAGCGCGCGCGCTTGCCGGCGGTCGCCTTCTTGGCGGTGCGCCTCGCGTTGGCCGTCTTCTTCGCCGGGACCGCACGCGAAGGACCGGCCTTCGCGGCGGCCTGCGTCTCGCTCCCCGCGTCGGCCGTGGTCAGGGCCCCCGCACTGTTCTCCAGGTGCGCGCGGACGAACCACTGGAACTGCTCCAGGGAACGCAGGTGCTCGATCAGCAGGTCCTCGGTGACCGGGTCGATGGACGCGGCCTTCGCGGCGGCCTTCCGGTGGTCCTCGATGATTCCCGTGTAGACGAGGTCGAGTGCGCCGAGATGGGCGATCGCATCCGCCCGGCCCACGCTGTAGTCGTCCCATGTCCGCTCGGCCACCAGCGCGCCCGCGGTGCCGTGCGGCACGCCGCCCAGCGCCGAGATGCGTTCGGCGGCGGCGTCCGCCATGTCCCGGACCGCCAGGGTCTGCGGATCGAGCATCTCGTGCACCGCGATGAAGTGAGGGCCCGTCACGTTCCAGTGGATGTGCTTCAGGGTGAGCGCCAGGTCGTTGAGCGAGTGCAGGCGCATCGTCAGCAGTTCGATGACCTTCCCGCCGTCCTTGGTGCTGAGGCCGGGAACGGTGTAGCGCGGGGTGGGGTTCTGAGGCGGCATGATGCTCCTGGGAGGAGGGGACGGTCTACCGCTGTTCATCTGCCACCGGGACGTACGGGGTCACGCGTTCCTGCGCACGAATCCACTTGACCGGCCCTGCCGGAAGGGCGGAGCGGCTCCAGGGCGGCACGTGGAGGGAGGGCGAGCGGAGCCGTCCGGCCGCCGCGGCGCCGAGCAGTCCCGCCCGTGTCCACCGCGCGGCAGATCTACGCGCGTGCGATCAAGGCCATCAGCGCTCCGTGGGTCTCGGCGTCCGCCGCCGCCACGAGTCCGCGGCCTCCCTGGCCCACGGGAACACCGTCGACCCCGGTGACCACGCACCCCGCGGCCCGGCACAGCGCGATGCCCGCGGCGAAGTGGAGGTCACCGGAGAGCTCCGCGCCGTCCGAGACGTAGGCGGCGCGCTTGCCGGAGGCGACCCACGCCAGGGCCAGCGACGTGGAGACGACACGCGGCCGGAAACGCTCGACGAAGCCGGGGTGCCCCAGCAGGTCCACCGCCCGGAAACCGGGCGCGCCCGGGAACGGCGGATCCAGATTGACGTCCACCAGTCCGGTGGCGGGTGCGGGCGTCAGCAGTACGTCGTCGCCGCCCCGCCGGACCCAGGCGCTGCCACCGTCGGTGCGGAAGAGTTCGCCGCTGAACGGGTCGGCCACCGCCGCCGCACCGCCGCGCAGTGCCACGTTGACGGCCACCAGCATGGTGCCCACGGCGTAGTTCCTGGTACCGCACAGGGGGTCGACCAGCCACTGGCGGGCGGCGCTGTCCGCGCCCAGCTGCCCGCCCTCCTCGCCGAGCACCGCGTCGTCGGGCCGGGCGGAGCGGATGACGTCCAGGATCGCCTTCTCGGCCGCCACGTCCGCGCCGGTGGCGAAGTCCCCGCCGCCCTTGTCGATACGGGTGAGCCGCTGCCCGTACATCTCGCGCACCACCCGGGCGCCGGCGAGCGCCGCGGCTGTCGCGATGTCCATGTCCTCGGTGTCCGTATACCTGTCCGTCATGGCGGCCACGGTATCCACAGGTCCGCATCGCGCGGAGGCCGCTTCCGCGGAGCGGAGGGAAGCGGCCTCCGTACGTCGCTCAGTCCGTCGCCGGGGCGAGCGCGGGAGCCGCGTCCGCGCCGCGTGCGCGGCGGTTGTCCACCGCCAGAGGGACCAGGGAGATCGCCACCGCCCCGAGCACGGCCGCCACCGCGAACGTCGTGAAGCCGAGGCCCGCGTTCCCGCCGGCCAGCACCGCGCCACCGAGGGTCGGGCCGACCACCGCGCCGGTGCGCCCGATGCCGGTGACCCAGCCCAGGCCGGTGGCGCGTTCACGGGGCGCGTAGACGCGGGACGTGGCCGCGTAGACCATCACCTGGGCGCTGAACAGCCAGATGCCGGTGATGAAGACGATGACGTAGGCGGCGCCGAGCGGCAGCTGTGCCCTCAGCAGGAACGTGCCCACGGCGGTCAGGACGAACCAGAGGGCGGAGACCTTCACCGGACCGAACCGGTCCGCCGTACGGCCGGCTATCAGCATGCCCACGATGCCTCCCGCGTTGATCACCATGAGGAAGGTGACCGAGGAGGAGAGCGAGTACCCGGTGGCGCGCATCAGTTCGGGGAGCCAGGTGGAGACCCCGTAGACGAGGAGAAGGCCCGCGAAGGACGCGATCCAGAGCAGCGGGGTCGCCCAGCGTGTACCGGGGGCGAACAGGCCGGTGATCGCCGCCATGCGGCCCTTCGCACCGGCCTCCGGGGCCTGTTGCACGCCCGGGCGCTCCAGCCGGTAGCGGTCGGCGACGGCGTACGCCTGCGTGACGCGTCCCCGTGCGAAGAGCACCCCCGGGGACTCCGGGAGCCACTTCAGCACCAGCGGGACGGCGATCAGGGCCGGCAGCACGCCTGCCCAGAACACCCAGCGCCAGCCGTGCCCGGGGGCCACGACGAGCCCGATGCCCGTGGCCGCCATGCCGCCCGCGTGGTACGAGGTCATCATCAGGCCGGTGGCGAGGGCCGCCCGGCGGGGTGGTGCGAACTCGGCGACGACGGCGAGGCCGATCGGCATCAGTCCGCCCAGACCGAGCCCGGAGACGAAGCGCCCCGCACCGAACACGGTGGCACCGGATGCGACGGCGCAGAGCGCGGATCCGACCGAGAAGAGCACGACGCTGAAGGTGACCAGCGGCTTCCGTCCGAGCCAGTCGGTGAGCGTGCCCGCGGCCAGTGCGCCGAGCAGCATGCCGAAGGTGGTCCAGCTGCCGATGGAGCCCGCCAGCGCGGGCGTGAAGCCGAGACCCTCGTCGGCCAGGAGGTGCGGCATCGTCGCACCGTAGATGTTGACGTCCATGCCGTCGAAGAACACGGCGAGCCAGCACAGGGCGATCACCGGAGCGACGACCCGGAAGGAGCGGTCGGGTGGGGACGTGGTCGGGGCAGACACGGGGCACTCGCTTTCTGCCACGGCGTTGTGGCGGGTGGACCGTCCCGTGCTCAGGGAGCGGCTCCACGATCGGGGAGTGATCGTTCGCCAGGTGAAATTAACTCCACTCCTGGGGCGGTGTGAGTTTCTCCCCGGCCTCCGCCCGTGTCAATGGGGGGCGCAGGGCTGCTCCTCGGTGTCCGGGCAGGACGGGTGAGCCCGCAGGCACATGCCTGCGGGCTCACCCGTCCTCGGGCCGCCGAGGTGACGGGGCCCCTGTCTTCATGAGGTCAAGGCAGCGGCAACCCCGCGTAGTTCATCGCGAGTTCGGCCGCCGCGTGCGGCGAGTCGGCTATGCGGTCGAGCTGGGCCGTCTGGAGCCGGGTGTCGAACGGGCTCTGGTCCGGGTCGGTGTGCAGTGTCGTGGTCATGAAGTACGAGAAGTGCTCGGCCCGCCAGACGCGGCGCAGGCAGGTCTCGGAATAGGTGTCCAGCAGGTCGGTCTCGCCGCTCGTGTACCGCCGGATCAGGGCCCGACCCAGCACGACGACGTCGGCTGCGGCCAGATTGAGGCCCTTCGCGCCGGTGGGCGGCACGATGTGCGCGGCGTCCCCGGCCAGGAGGACGCGGCCGTACTGCATGGGCTCGGTGACGGAACTGCGCATCGGCAGAACGCTCTTGGAGGTGATGGTGCCGCGCTCCAGCTTCCACCCGTCGTGTGTGAACCGGGCGTCCAGCTCGTCCCAGATCCGCTCGTCGGACCAGTCCGCCGGATCCGTTCCGTTGGGTACCTGGAGGTACAGGCGGCTGACCTCGGGCGACCGCATGCTGTGCAGGGCGAAGCCGCGCGGCGAGTGGGCGTAGACCAACTCGTCGCAGGAGGGCGCCACATCGGCCAGGACGCCGAGCCAGGAATAGGGGTACACCCGCTCATAGGTCCGCCTGACGCTCTCCGGCACGGCGGTCCGGGCGACCCCGTGAAAGCCGTCGCAGCCCACCACGTACTCGCACGTCAGCGTTCTGTCCTGGCCCTCGTGCGTGTATTGGATCGTCGGACGGCCGGTGTCCGGCCCTTCGACCGAGCGGACCTCGGCCCCGAAGTGGAGGACCGCCCCGTCGGCCAGTTGCAGGGCTATGAGGTCCTTGACGACCTCCGTCTGCGCGTACACCCAGACGCGGCGACCACCCGTCAGGGACGGGAAGTCGATGCGGTGCGCCCGGCCCTGCCAGCGGAGCTCGACGCCGTCGTGGACCAGCCCTTCGGCATCCAGCCGCCCGGCCGCCTCCACCTCGCGCAGCGCGTCGACGGTGGACTGCTCCAGGATGCCCGCCCGTTGCCTCTGCTCGACGTAGGCGCGGTCACGGCTCTCCAGGACGACGCAGTCGATGCCCGCCCGGTGGAGCATCCGCGACAGCAGCAGCCCTGCCGGGCCGCCCCCGACGATTCCTACGGTCGTGTGCACCGCTCGTTCTCCTTCGTGCGGGGGCATGGGCATCCCTGACGCAGGCCGGGGGCTGATGCCTGCCGTCCGGTCCCTGCCGATTCTGCTGTTCGCCTGGTGAAAGTTCCTTCACTGATTGCGGTGAGTCTGCCGCCCGGGTCGGAGACCTGTCAATGGTTCTGTCCCGGCATCGGTACGGCGAACAAGGGGGGGGGCCTGCCCTGCGCGTCAGTTCGCGGCGAGCCTTCCGGGTGCCGGGCGTGCGACGAGGGCGGCGGCGAGGAGGGCGGCGAGAGCGGTGAAGGTGATGCCCCGCCAGCCGAAAGTGTCGAGCAGCGGGGCGGCGAGAGAGGTGCCGACGGCGCCGATCGTGAAGTAGAGCACGAGATAGACGCTGCTGAGACTGCCGGACTGCTGCGGGGCCAGAGCGATGATGCGGCTCTGGTTGGCGGCCTGGGCGGCGAAGCACCCCGCGTCGAAGACGGCGAGCCCGAGCGCCGTCACCGGCGGGGTGTCCAGACCGCCGGCCAGGACGGCCGCGCCGGCCGCGGCGGCGAGGATGCCCGCGCTGATCAGGACGTGCGGGGCGTACCGGTCGGTGAGGCGGCCGGTGAGCGGGAGCACCGCGAAGCCGAGGAGCCCGGCCAGGCTGTACAGGCCGATGGCGGTGGGGCCGAGGTGGTAGGGGTGTTGGGCCAGGGCCAGGGCGAGCCCCACCCAGATGAGGTTGAAGGCGAAGTACCAGAGCCCGCCGGTGGCCACCGCGAGGCGCAGCTGCGGGTGCCGGAGCAGGAGTGGGGGCAGCGAGGCGAGGGTGGCACCGTAGGTGCGGCGGGCGTTCGGCCGCTGTCCGGGCAGGAATCTGGCGGCGGCGAGCGCGCCGAGCAGGGCGAGGACCGAGAAGACGAGCAGCATGCGCCGCCACCCGACGGCGTCGGTGAGTGCTCCTCCCGCCATGCGGCTGAGCAGGATGCCCGCCGACATGCCGGCGGCCACGGTGGCGACCCCGGCGCCACGGCGTCCGGGCGGGGCGTCGCGGCCGGCGATGTTGCCGGCCTGGGCCGCCACTCCCGCAGCCGCGCCGATGAGCAGGTAGGCGGTCAGCAGGACGGGCGCGCCGGGCGCGGCGGCCGCCAGGGCGAGCGCGGCCGCCAGGGCGGTGAGCTGGGCCGGGACCAGGCGGTTGGGGGCCAGGTGGTCGGTGAGGGGGAGCAGGAAGGCGAAGCCGAGCACACAGCCGGAGAGCGCCGCGGCCGGGACGAGGCCGATCACGGAGAGCGGGGCGCCCAGGTCGGCGGCGACCGTCGCGAGCGCGGGCTGGAGGGCGTAGTTGTTCGCTATCGCCGTCCCCGCTATGGAGGCGAGGAGGAAGGTGCCGCCGCGCGAGAGGGGAGGGGTCACGGCTGGGTACCGCGCGAGAGGATGACGGCGTAGCGGCATTCGGTGTCGGTGGTGTTGGCGAAGACCCTGGGAACGGGATCGCCGAGCTCGATGGTGTCGCCCGCGTCCAGTTCGTGGACCGTGTCGCCCGTGTGGAAGGTCAGACGCCCGTCGAGGACCCAGACGACCTGCCGTACGAAGGCGAACGCCGCGGCCGGATAGGGCACCCGGGCCCCCGCGGGCAGGCGGATCTCGGCGATCTCCGCGGGGAAGTGCGGTCCCGTGACCTGACGGCGCCGGTACCCGGTGTCGGGGTCACGCCACTCCGAGGCGTCGGCCGAGCGGCACACCCCGGCCGTGCCGACCGCCGTGCCCTCCTGCACCCCGTCCTGCGCCTCGTCGTCCGGCAGGGCGACCAGGGAGGCGATGCCGAGCTGGAAGGCGGCGGAGAGCTTGCCGACGACGACGGCGGTGGGGCTGCTCTCGCCGCGCTCGATCCTGCTGATCATGGCCTGGGAGACCCCGGAGGCCTCGGCCAGCTGGGCCAGTGTCCACCGGCGCCGCTCCCGCTCGGTGCGTACGCGCGCCGCGATCCGGAGAACCAGAGGATCTACTATGTTGGACATGAATCCAATATACGAGATGGGTGGAGCGGTGGCCGTGCGGCCGGCGCACGCGGGCGACGCGGAAGCCGTCCGTGAGATCCGCAATCACGCGGTGGAGCACTCGACGGCCCTGTGGACGGACCGTCAGCTGTCCTCGTCCGAGGGTGCCGCCTGGCTCGCCGTGCACCTGGAGCGCGGATCGGCGTTCGTGGCCGAAGTGGACGGCGAGGTGGCCGGGTACGGCGCGTACGCCCCGTGGCGGGAGCTGAACGGCTTCCGTCACACCATGGAGAACTCGGTCTACGTCCGCGAGGGCCGGCACGGGCTCGGCATCGGCTCCGCGCTGCTCGGGGCCCTCGTCGTCTCCGCCCGGGATGCCGGTCACCACAGCTTGATCGCCGGCATCGAAGCCGAGAACAGCGCGTCGATCCGGCTGCACGAGCGGTTCGGGTTCCGTCGTGTCGGCACGGTCCCGCAGGCCGGCACCAAGTTCGGCCGCTGGCTCGACCTCACGCTGATGCAGCTGTCGCTGGCCTGAGGTGCGGCACACCTGCTCCGGCCGGGCCCGGCAACCATGACCTCCGCCGGGGGGCCGTCCACGTGAAGACGCTGTTCAGCGAGGTGCTATGAGAGGAGCCGGTCCGACCCTGCGGACCAGCGACGTATGCCGCGTTGTCCGTGATGTCCGTTGCTGCCGCCCGAAAGGATGAACCGGCTCCCGAACCCGGCGTGTCCCTGCGGTGCAGGCAGCACTGTGCGTCGGGGGACGGGCGCTGCCGTACCCCCGGGCGGGTGCGCGGCGGTCGAGGGGAGTGGCAGTGGAAACAGTCAAGGGACGGTCGCGGGTGCCTCTGCGGAGCCGGGCGCGCTACCGGTTCGACCGCACGCTGGCGCGCTCCACCGGCACCTTGATGGGCTGGCTGGTGATCACCTGTCTGGCCGTCGTCGTCCCGGTGAGCACGCTGCTGGTGTGGACGGATCCCGGCTCGCCCCCCTCGCTCTCCGGGAGGCTCGCGGCGGCTTGGCGGACCAGCGCCGAGACGCTGCGCCTGGGCGCCGCCACCGGCACGCCCGTCCGGCTGGTGCTCTCGGCCCTGCTCGGGCTGGTCGCCCTGCTCTGTGTGTCGACCCTGGTCGGGGTGATCACGACGGGACTGGCCGACCGGATGGCGGAGTTGAGCCGGGGACGGTCGACGGTTCTGGAGCAGGGGCACGTCGTCGTGCTCGGCTGGTCGGACCAGGTCACCACCGTGGTGAGCGAGCTGGTGGCCGCCCAGGCCACCCAGCGGCCGCGGGCCGTCGTGCTGCTCGCCGACCGGGACAAGCTCGAGATGGAACGCGTGCTGACCGCCCACGTGCCACCGGCTGCACGCGCCCGGATCATCTGCCGCAGCGGCCCCGCGAGCGACCCGGACGTGCTCGCGCTCGTCAGCCCGCGGACGGCGAGCACCGTCCTGGTGCTCCCGTCGGCGGGACCGGCCGCCGACGCCGAGGTGCTGCGCGTCCTGCTGGCGCTGAGCTCGGTTCTCGGTGAGGGGACGGACGGCCCGCCTGTGCTCGCCGCGGTCCGGGACGACCGCTACCGTGCTCCGGCCCGACTGGCCGCCGGCCCGCGCGGCACGGTCCTGGAGACCGACATGGTCACCGCCCGGCTGATCGCGCAGTGCGTCGGCAGGCCCGGCCTCTCCCTCGTCCTGCACGACCTCCTCGACTTCGCGGGCGCCGAGTTCCATCTGGCCGACGCCACCGCGTTCCCTCATGAACCCTTCGGCACGACCCTGCTGGCCCACCCCACCTCCTGCGTGGTCGGCATGCTCACACCCGAGGGCCGTACGCTGCTGAACCCGCCCGCCGAGACGGTCGTCGTCCCGGGAAGCCGCCTGATCGTGCTCGCCCTCGACGACGAGAGCACGCGGGTGGACGCCTGTGGACACCTCGTCGACCCCTCGGTGATCACCACGGCCCCCTCCGAGCCGGACGGCCCGACACGACTGCTGCTGCTCGGCTGGAACCGGCGGGCTCCGCTCGTCGTCGACCAGCTGCGGCGCGCGGCGCTCCCCGGCTCCGTCCTGGACGTCGTCACCGACAGCGCCGTACCCGGTCCGAGGGGGCCGGAACCGGAGTACGGTGCGCCGACGAGCCCGGACGTGCGTTTCCGGTCGGCGGCACTGTCGCGGCCCGAGACCCTGCTGGGCCTCGACCTCGGCCCGTACGACGGCCTTGTCGTCCTCGGTCCGGACCCGGGCGACGGGCCGGACCACCCCGACGACTGGACCCTGGTCACGCTGCTCGCCCTTCGCCTGCTGGAGGAGCGCAGCGGACGTGAGGTCCCCGTCGTCACCGAACTCACCGATGACCGGAACAGGCCCTTGGCGCCGGTCAACACCGGCTCCGACGTCATCGTCAGCGGAAAGCTGACCGGGCTCCTCATGGCGCAGATCGCGCAGAACCGGCACCTGGCACCGGTCTTCGACGAACTGTTCTCCGCGGGCGGCACCAGCATGTGCCTGCGCTTCGCAGGTTCCTACGTCCGTCCGGGTGCCGAAGCCACCTTCGCCACCGTCGTCGCCGCCGCGCGCGACCGGGGCGAATGTGCGATCGGCTACCGCAGCCACGGTGGTCTCTCCGATCCCGCGAACCGGGGGGTCCGTCTCAACCCGCCGAAGGGGGAGCGTCGTGTGTGGAGCGCCGAGGACCGGGTGGTGGTGGTCGCGACGACGCCCCGCGACGCCTCCGCGCCACCAGTCGTCCCGGCACGCCCTTCGGCCGGGGAGACCTCCTGCACGCCGCAGGAGCGCGGTGGCACGAGCGGCTGACAGGGGCGCGGCACACGGGATGGACGTTCGGCGACCGGGGCACCGGGCTGTGGTGTGCGTTCGGTCCGGTGCCGACGAGGGGTCGTGCTCGTCGAGGGCCTGGCCGCAGAGGCCGGAGTGCAGTGCCCGCGGTTCGTGAACCTCTGGGTTAACCATCGTTGCGACATGTGCCGTTGATCAGCCTTGTCGCAGCCGGGATGCTTGACGGGACGGGCAGTCGGACGCGCGGAAGGGAACCCAGGACGTGAACATCAACGGGTCGACCGTGTTGCTGGCCGTCCGCGATCCGGAGGCGTCAAGCCGGTTCTTCACCAGTCATCTCGGATTCAGGGAGGTACTGGTGACCGGGGGATTCATCCAGCTCTCCCGCGACGACGCCGGCGTCGACCTCGCGGTGCTGAGCCACCACTCCGAACATCACCGGACGTGGCGGCAGCCGGCCGCCCCACCCGACGTGATGGTGTCGTTCGCGGTCACCGGCCTCGCTGCCGAGCACGAACGGCTGCGGCGGGAAGGGGTGCGGATCACGATGCCGTTGAGGCAGGAGCCCTGGGGGGAATGGGCGTTGCAGCTCACCGACCCCAACGGCATCGTCATCCAACTCGTGGAATGGATGCCGCCTGCCGGTGCCTGACAGGCCCTGACGCTCGGGATCCGTTCACCTTCACCGCTGCGTGCGCAGCCCTCGCCTCGCTCGTACCGATCGCCGTTCATCTGACGTCTGCGACGTCAGCCATCAAAGGGGAGGACCCCATGTCTCTTTCTGTCATGTCTATGTCTAGTTCGAGTGAGGTCGGGCCGGTGCCCGTGGCCGTGTCCGCGGTCGGGTTGCGGAAGTCCTACGGGGACAAGACGGTGCTGGACGGTGT
>NZ_JBHJYN010000010.1:0-273884 GCF_042270185.1 Streptomyces sp. NPDC055962 | reverse complement strand
TCCTCACCCGTGATCAGCCCGTCCACCGCCGAGAACTGACCCGTCACCCCGATCACCCCCCGCACCGCCTGCGGTTCCGTGACCACGTCATGACCCCCGACCTGGGCCTGACCGCCGTCCCCGGAGATCAGCGTGGACAGGATCTTCACGACCGTCGTCTTGCCGGCACCGTTCGGCCCCAGCAGCGCGAACACCGACCCCGCCGGAATCCGCAGATCGACACCGTCCAGCACCGTCTTGTCCCCGTAGGACTTCCGCAACCCGACCGCGGACACGGCCACGGGCACCGGCCCGACCTCACTCGAACTAGACATGGACATGACAGAAAAAGGCATGGAGTCCTCCGTTTGAAGACTTCTGAAGGCTGACGTGGGTGGAGTGCGCTGGTCTTCGGGACCGGGTGACGCTCAGGGCCTGGCGCGGCTCTTCGGGACCAGGTGACGCTCAGGGCCTGGCGCGGCGGATCTCGATGTTGCCGAAGCGGGTACGGGCCGTGACCTCGACGGTGTCCTCGGACGACCCCGGGCTCCCGGACTCGGTGAGCGCGTTGTGCACCTGGCCCGAGCCCGAGCCCGCGTCGACCCAGGCGGCCGTGCCCTCCCGGATGCCGATCTCGATGGCCCCGTAGGAGGTCTCCAGCTGGACGGTCCCGCGGACGACGTCTCCGACGCGCAGGGTGCCGTGGGCGGTGGTGGCGGAGACCGAGGCCTCGGCGCGCTCGACGTGGATGTCACCGTTGGCGCCGCGGACGTGCAGATCGCCCCGGGCGTCGCCGATGATCGTGGTGCCGTGGGAGTTCTTGAGGACGCCCGCGCCCTCGATGGTGCCGATGCGCATGCTGCCGGAGCTGGTGGTGATCTCGGCGGCCCCCGCCACGTGCTCGACGGTGATGCTGCCGTGGGACGCGGTCAGGTGCAGCGGCCCGGTGGCGTCGAGGCGGACGTCGCCCGACGAGGTCTTCACCCGCACCTCGCCGAGCCGGCCCTCGCCGTACACCTGGGCCCAGGCCCCGGTCATCTCCACCTTCGACCCGGTGGGCAGTTCGACCGCCACGTCGACGGTGCCGGTGCGCCCGACGAGATAGCGCTGCTTGGGGGTCCTGATGGTCAGCAGGCCGTTCGCGCAGTGCACTTCGGTCTGTTCGGCGGCCCGTACGTCCTGGTCCTTCTTCGGGTCGCGGGGCTGCACCTCGACGAGGGTGTCGGTGCGGTCGGCGGCGACGAGGCGGATGGAACCGGCCTCCACGTGGGCGGTGACCGAGATCGCTGCGGGGGTGTCGAAAGAAGGCATGGCTGTCCCGTCCTCTTGGGTCTTCGCGGCGTCCCGGCTGGCAGGACGTGGTGGGGGTGACGTGGTGTGGGTGACGTGGTGCGGGGTGGGGCGCGGCTAGCGCACCCAGCCGGTGAAGCTCTGCCCGACGGTGCGGGTGGCCCGGGTGTTCTCCGCCGTGCGCGACGGTCGGCCGCCGTCGACCGCGGCCGACACGGCCCGCACGAGCCAGGCGTTGACCGACAGACCCTCACTGTTCGCGGCCTCCTCGGCGCGGGCCTTGAGGTGGGCGGGAAGGCGCAGGTTGACGCGGGCGGTGCCGCCCTCGTCGCCGTCGGCCGGCGCCGGGGCCGGGGCCTTGAGCGGCTCGGCCGGACGGTCGCCCGCCTCGTAGGCCTCGGCTCCGGCCGGCCGTGTCACCACGAAGTCGGGGTCGAGCCCGCGCAGCCGTACGTCGACCGAGCCGGGGGCCAGCTCGCGGGTGATCTCGTCCATCGCGGCGGAGAGCACGTTGAGCATCGTCAGGCGGGTCGCCGACTCCAGGGGAGCGGTGAGGCGCTCGGCCAGCTCGCGTGCTTCTTCGCCACCGGCCTCGGCGGCCACCGCGAGTTCGCGGCGGAGGTTGTCGACATACGGCGTGAGGTCCATGACGCCATGATGGCACCACAGTGGCGCCATACGCAAGCCCTCACCGCGTCCAAGCGTCCACACGTCCGCCACCAACGGCCCTGACCTGGGAAAATGGAAAATCTACGCCGCGCGCCACGGCGGCGCCACGCATTGTTTCCGCCGATCAGATGCCTCCGCTGGCCCCATGTGGCACCACACGGAGCCATGTGGCGCCACGAGACGCCATACGGCGCCACATGAGACGCATGTGGCACCACACGCCCCCTCGCGCGGCTCCCCGCACCACACGCCCCGCGTGCGGTGCGGGCCGGGCCCTACCCCTCGGCGCCGTCGACCGCCTCCCCGGCAGGTCCGCTCGCCCCGGTCCCGCTGTCCTCGGCGCCCACCGCGCGTCCCTCCCAGTGGAGGACGCGCCAGCCTTCGCCGGGAGCGCCGGAGAGGATGACGACGCCGGTGTTCCGCAGCTCGCGCACGGACGCGTAGGGGATACCGACGTTCCCGGCGCGGGCCGCCGACCACATGCGGATGGCGGCGCCGTGGCTGACCATCGCCACGGTCCCGGCCCCGGTGCCCGCGGCCTCCTCGACGACGGCGTCGAAGCGGCGCATGGCCTCCGTCCCGCTCTCCCCGCCTGGCATGCGGAGCTCGGTGTCGCCCGCCGCCCAGGCGAAGGCCGTGGTCATGTACGTCTCGATGGCCTCGTCGTCCCCGCGCATCTCCAGGTCGCCGGCGGAGAGTTCCCTGATGCCGTCCCGCACCCGGACCTCCAGCCCCGTCCGTGCCGCCAGGGGCGCCGCGGTGAGCTGCGTACGGAGCAGTGTCGAGGCGTAGAGGGCCTCGATCTTCTCCCCTGCCAGGGCATCCGGGAGGGCGGCGGCCTGCTCCTGCCCCAGGGGGGTCAGAGGAGCGCCGGGCTCGGCGGTGTCCAGGACGCGCTTGACGTTGGAAGGGGTCTGACCATGGCGTATGAGCAGCAGCCGCATGAGGGGATCGGTCTCCGGGAGGCAGGTGGGTCGGACTTCCACTGTGCCACTGCGCGCGACGGACTAGCCGCGGCGCCGCCTGGCCGCCATCAGGGCCAGCACGATGATGACGACGGCCACGACGCCCCCGGTCGCGGTGCCCTTGCCCGGGCCGCCCTCGCCCCCGTCGTCCCCGGGCGTCGTCCCGCCGCCCCCGCCGTTCGGGGACGGTGCCTTGCTGCCCTTGTCGAAGCCCTCCACCTCCACGCGCACCACTTCGCTGTTCTTCCCCTCGGAGCCGAACATCATGGCGGAGCCGTCCGCCGTGTACGTCACCGACTCGGACTGCCCCTGGAGCGGCACGCCCACCGCGTGGTCGGCGCCGAGCCTGCCGTTCTCGAAGGCGTAGCCCCGGGCGCTGAAGTACGAGCGGAAGACCACGTTCCTGCCGTCCGGCGAGAACGCGCCGTCCGTCACCCACGGCACCTCGCCCACCCGCCGGAACACGTTGTTCCCACCGGTCGTGAGCTTTCGGGGACCCTCGTAGAGACCGCCGCCGTCCTCGTTCTTCGAGGCGATGTAGACCCGCCCGGTCTTGGGATGGACCATCATCGCCTCGGCGTTGCGCGCCCCGTCCGCATACGTCACGTCGAACTGGGTCGCCTGCACCGTGGCGTCCGCGAGGCGCTCAGGTTCGGGGAAGCGGTAGATCCAGACGTGGTCCCAGGAGCCGTCGAGGTTGTCGCCGATGTCACCGACGTAGAGGTTCCCGTCGGGACCGAGGGAGACCGCCTCCACGTCCCGGGGCTCCCCCACCCCCTTCATGGTGATCGTCGCGACCGTCTTCCCCGTGCGGGAGTCGACGGCGTAGACGTACGGGCCGTCCTCGCTGTCGTTGTGCGTCCAGTAGACCCCCGGGTGGATGCGGCTGGCGGCGAGCCCGCTGGACTCGGTGATCCGGGGGTCCTCGATCGTGAACGTCCTGTCCGCCCCGTCCCCGTCGTCCGCGACGGCGGGCACCGCCCCCGTCAGGAACAGGAGGGCAGCGGCGGCGGAGACGGTCAGCAGCGATCTCATCCCACAAGTGTCCACTGTCACGTCGCAGGCCGGAGCGGTGATCGGCCATGATGTCGCCATGCGTTTTCTCTTCGTCGGCGACTCCATGACCATCGGGCGTTCCGGCGACTTCACCTGGCGCTACCGCATGTGGCAGCACCTTGAGGCGACCCTCGGCGACGGCGGCTACGCGATCACGGGCCCGCGCACCGAGTTGTACGACACCCAGGCCGGCGCCCCGCTCTCCCACGCCTACGGCGACCCGGCGTTCCCCGCGTCCGCACGCCGTCACCTGGCGGGCTGGGGCGAGGGCTGGCTCCACATGGCACCGGTCATCGCGGACACGGTGTCGGCGGCCCGCGCGGACGTCCTGCTGGTCTCGCTCGGCCTGATAGACCTCGGCTTCTACACGGACAGCGGCCAGACGGCGGCGAACGTACGGGAGTTCATCGCGGCGGCCCGCACCGCGAACCCCGGGGTGAAGATGGTGCTGCTCCCCGTCATACCGAACGTCAGGGCGGAGTCGGACGCCCCCTTCGCCGCCGAGTGCGACCGTTTCAACACGCTGCTCGCGAAGGCGGTGGCCGACCTGGACACCCCCGCGTCCCCGGTCCTGCTGGCCCCGCACCCCGCGGGGTACGACATCCACACGGACACCTACGACGGCACCCACCCCGGCCCCACCGGCGAGCACAAGCTCGCCGGAGCCTTCGCCGACGCGATGCACCAGGCCTGGGGAGTGGGCGGCCCGTACGCGGGGGCGCTGGCAGCGGCCTGACCGTCCGGGAACCGGGCGGCGGAGGGCCCGCGTCCTCACCCACAGGACTGCGTGGGAGCCGTCCGGACCGGAGCGCGAGCGAGTGACGATGAAGAACCCGCAGGGCCGGGGCCGGAGACGGGGCCGCGTGGTCGCCGGGCTCTGCGTCCTGGTGGCGGCCCTGCTCGTCTTCCCCGGCCTGGTCCCCAACACCCCGGGACGCCCGGGCAGTCTGCTGGAGACCTTCCTCCCCTGGCTGGGCCTGGCGCTCCCCGCCCTGCTGGTCCTGGCGTTCCTGTGCCGCTCACGCACGGCGGCAGCCGCGCTGCTGCTGCCCGCCGTCGCCTGGCTCAGCCTCTACGGCGGGCGGCTGTCCACGGGTCCGGCGGCGGACGGCGCCTTCACCGTGGTCCAGCACAACGTCAGCGACGAGAACCGCGACCCGGCCTCCACCGCACGGGCGTTGGCCGGGACGGACGCCGACCTCATCGCCCTGGAGGAGCTGACGGCCCCGGCCCTGCCCGTGTTCGGGGCAGCCCTGGCGGCGGACTACCCCCACCACGCGACGCGAGGCACGGTCGGGCTCTGGTCGAAGCACCCGCTCACCGGCGTACGGCTGGTGGACATCAGGCCGGAGGGAGTCGGCGAGGGCTGGGACCGGGGCCTGCGGGCCGCCGTCCGTGCGCCGCAGGGCGAGGCCGCCGTGTACGTCGCACACCTGCCCTCGGTCCGGATCGGCCCGACGACCGGGCTCGCATCCGGGCGGCGCGACGCGAGCGCGAAGCTCCTGGCCGGGGCCCTTGCCGCCGAGCCCCTGGACCGGGTGATCCTCCTCGGCGACCTCAACGGCACACTGGACGACCGCGGTCTGGCTCCCGTCACCTCGCTGATGAGCCGGCCCGAGCCCTCGTTCGCCTTCAGCTGGCCGGCAGGTCTGCCCCTGGCCCGCATCGACCAGATCCTGACCCGGTCCGCGCAGGTCACGGCCGTGTGGACCCTTCCCGCCACCGGCAGCGACCACCTGCCGGTGGCGGCCCGCATCGCGCTGTGACGGCCGGTTGGCTAGTCCGGCTTGGGTGCGGCGCCCAGCATCTCCAGCCCGAGCCGGGTCAGCTCCTCCGACACCTCGTCCGGCCGGGCCCTGCGCGGGCGACGGGCGTGGTGAGCCATGAGTTCGTGGACCGTACCGACCATCACCATCACCACGACCCGGTGGTCACGCTCCTCCGCCTCGCCGCGCACCGCCGCACGCTCGGCCTCACCGGTCAGGAAGTCGGTCCACAGATCGCGCCACCGCTTGCAGTGCGCGTCCACCGCCGGGCTCACGCCCAGCACTTCGACGAAGGTCACGCGCGCCTCGCGCAGGTCGCGCGTCACGGCCGACACGTAGGCGTCGAAGAGCCGCCGGAAGCGCTGCGCCATCGGGCAGTCGTCCATCCCCTCGGAGAGCAGGGCCACTTCCGCCGCCCGCAGTCCGCTGGTGGTGATCTGGTTGTGCAGCGCGGTCAACAGGCCCTCCCGGGAGCCGAACTCCTCCCAGAGCACCTCCTCGGGCACGCCGGCCATCTCGCACAGGGCCTGCTCCGACGTCTGGGCGTAGCCGTACACCCCGAACAGCTCCAGGCCGGCTTCGAGCAGCTGCCCACGGGCCCGCGCACGCGCACCGTCGACCACACCGGTCAGTTGGTCCACCGGGACATCCACCACGGGTCCTCCTAGATCTACCCCGTCTCCGGTGCGCGCGCCTGCCGTCGGGCACGTCGCGAGCGCCGGAAAGGGCTCGGGCGCCTCTGGGATGGCGCGTGCGCCATTGTCCCGGTACGTCCCCGTCTTTTCCTCCCGCACCGCGCAGTTCGGCCCGAAGACCGCCGGTTACGGTGAGTGCTCGCACAGGAGTACCCCTCTGCCGTGGAGAGCGGGCGGCGGATCCCACCCGTTGAAACGGACAGGACGGGGGCGGGCCGCCCGGGCAGACTCGTGCGGGCGAGCGGGGGCCACCCCGGCTCGACCGGCTTCCGGAAGGACTCCCCATGACTCGGCCTCCCGTCCCTGTGAATCTCGCCGACAAGCTCTCCCGGTTCTCCGAGCTGTGGTCACCGAGGGTCGTGGCGGGGGTCAACGACTACGAGGTCAAACTGGTCAAGGTGAAGGGCGAGTTCGTCTGGCACACGCACGAGGAGACCGACGAACTGTTCCTGGTCGTCACCGGCCGTCTCACCATCCGGCTCAGGGACGGGGACGTCGTACTCGGCCCCGGCGAGCTCTTCGTGGTCCCGCGCGGCGTCGAGCACTGCCCCGTGGCGGACGAGGAGACCTCCGTCCTGCTCCTCGAACCGGCGGGGACGGTCAACACCGGTGACGCGGGCGGACCGATGACGAAGGAGCCCGTCCCGCTCGACTGACCTGCGGCAGGCGTACGGGGTCGCAGCCGCTCGGGCGGACGGCGACCCGGAGGGCAACGAGTTCTGCGCCGTCCGGCCCAGGACGACGCCCATCGGCCAGGGCTCCCCGGCGCTCACGCGGCCGGGGCGCCGGAGAAGCCGCGGAAGACTCCCTCGGGATCGCTCCTGGCCGCGTCCGTGAAGTCACCGAAGTCCATGGAGGCGATCATCAGGTTCGCGTTCATCTCGTGGATCCCGTACGGCACCACCCGGAACGAGCCTCCGTACGCCTCGAACTCCTCATCGTCCTCACACCGGTCCCTGGTCAGGAGGGAGAGCGCGAGCAACGTGACGGGAGCCCCGTGCATCGAGGTCCCGTCGGCGAGGTAGACGACCTCGTGGCGCTCCGCGTGCGTGGATGCCGCGTGGAGCACGTCGGCGGGCGTGGCACCGGCCCACTCCGGATCGTCGACGACGTGGACGAACGGCTCGATGTCGTCGATCTCCCCCCGGGCCGTCATCAGTGCCGCCCTCACCGCCTCCCACGCCGGTTCGTCGCCGTAGTCGGTCCTGATGATCAGCGCGGCTTCCTCGTCCCGCCCGGTCGGCCACTTCACACGGTCGTCCATATGCCCCTCCGCCCTCCCCTGCGCGCAGGGGTGTCGGGCGTGCACGTTACGCACGAGCACCGACACACCGTGAACTCCTGGCCGTTCTGCGCAGGCTCGCGTAGGAAGGATGTCATCGCTGTTCCACCACAGGGATCACTGGTGGCCGGCACAGGGCGGGCGGCACCACGGGCAGCGTGCTCACCGTCGTCCCCGCGGGCAGGCGCGCGTGGACCGCGGCCGCGCAGCCGGGACCGGGTCCGCGCCCGAGGCCCGGTCAGAGCCGCTTCAGCACGGCCTGCTTGGCGACGGCGAACTCCTCGTCCGTGAGTACGCCGGCCTCGTACAGCTCCCCCAGTTCGCGCAGCCTCCTCAGCAGTACGTCGTGGTCGTCGGGAGCCGGGGCGAGGGCCGGAGCGGGCGCCGGAGCGGGCGCCGGAGCGGCCTCCTGCGGGGCGGCGGGCAGGGCGGGTGCGGCGGCTCCCGGCAGGCGTACGAGGACGGCGGCGGCGACCAGGACCGCGGTGTACTCCCGCTTCGACAGCCCCCACAACTCCAGCGAGTACGGGTCGAACTTGGCAGGGGCGGACGACACAGCCCCTCCCCGGTCGAAACGCAGGGAGCCGTTCTCCAGTCCGATGGAGGGCACCCAGCGCACCCCGGTCACCTCCGCCAGCGGGATGCTGACCGGGCCGCCCGCCTCCTTCGACTCCTCAGCCTTCCAGTTCCAGGTGAGGCGGACCGCGTCGCCGTCGAAGGACGCCGTGCCGTCCCCGCCGCCCCCCGACACCGGCACCGACGGCCCCGGCAGCAGGAAGCGGTCCACCGGCCCGTCGGGCACCTGCTCGATCAGCAGGGCGTTGCGGATCTCGTCGACGAGATACTCGGCGACGCCCGTACGGCCCTTCTCGACCAGGAGCTGATACGGGTCGGAGGCGCCCTTCAGCCGTCCGTCGGCCGCCCGCAGGACGGGGCACGCGCCGGTGCGCAGCCTCAGCCGCAGACGGCCGCCCTTGCGGTCCGGTTCGAAGGAGACACCCGCCACCGCCTGGAGCGGTACGGCGCATTCGCCGAGGGCCTGCCGCACCGGGTGCGCCTTGCCGCCGGGGACGATCCGCACCGTGTCCCCGTCGAAACTCCAGGTGCCGTCGCGCGAGATGATGTCCGCCATACGGGGGATTCTGCCAGGCCCCGCCTTTCCGGACGGGCATACGGAGCCCGTTCCGGGGTCAGGCGGCGGCGCGCCCGTCGGGCAGACGGCGGCGCAGGCGCACCTGCGCGATCGCCGGGGAGTCGTAGGCCATGTCGAGCGTCCCGACGTCGGTCCCCGGCGGCACGATGGCGTCGATCCGGTCGAGGAGCTCGTCGTCCAGCGTGGTCTCCGCGCCCGCGAGCAGGTCGTCGAGGTGCTCCATGGTGCGCGGGCCGATGATCGCGGAGGTGACGCCCGGGTGGGCGATCGCGAAGGCCGTCGCCATGTGGGTCAGCGACATGCCGGCGTCCTGCGCGACGGTGAGGAGCTCCTCGACGGCGTCCAGCCGCCGCTCGTCGCGCAGGTGCGCGAAGCCGTACGCCGCCCGGTGGGTGTCGGCCGTACGGCCCTTGCGGTAGCGGCCCGTGAGCATGCCGCCCGCGAGCGGGCTCCAGACCAGGGCACCCATGCCGTAGCGCTCGCAGACGGGCAGGACCTCGCGCTCGATCCCCCGGTTCAGGATCGAGTACGGCGGCTGCTCGGTGCGGAAGCGCTCCAGGCCGCGCCGCTCGGAGACCCACTGGGCCTCCACGATGTCCGAGGCGGGGAACGTCGACGCACCGATGCTCCGGACCTTACCCGCCCGCACCAGGTCGGTGAGCGCGGAGAGCGTCTCCTCGACGTCGGTCTCCGGGTCGGGCCGGTGGACCTGGAACAGGTCGACGTGGTCGGTGCCCAGGCGGCGCAGGGAGTCCTCCAGGGCGCGGACGAGCCAACGCCGGGAGTTTCCGCGCATGTTGGGGTCGTCTCCCATCGGGAGGTACGCCTTGGTGGCCAGGACCACCTCGTCCCGGCGGCCCTTGATCGCCTTTCCGACGATCTCCTCCGACTCACCCCCGGAGTACGCGTCGGCGGTGTCCACGAAGTTGATGCCCGCGTCGAGCGCCTTGTGGATGATCCGGACGGACTCGTCGTGATCGGGATTCCCCATGGCGCCGAACATCATCGCGCCCAGGCAGTACGGGCTGACCTGGATGCCGGTCCGGCCCAGTGTGCGGTATTTCATGAAGCTCCTCGCGCTATGGCTCACACCAGGTGCGGGCACTAGGCTGAAAAACGGAACAACGTTCAGCACCGACAATACGGAACAGTGTTCCGTTTAGCAAGGGATGCATCGTGAGCGAGGACACGGCCCGGGAAGCCGGGGGCGGCGCGGCCACGGCCGCACCCTCCAAGCGCGTGCGCGCCGACGTGCGCCGCAACACCGACGCCCTGCTCACGGCGGCGGCCGAGGTGTTCCTCGTCGAGGGAGTGGACGCGCCCGTACGCCGGATCACCGCGAAGGCGGGCGTCGGAGCGGGCACCCTCTACCGGCACTTCCCGCAGCGCTCGGACCTCATCGCCGCCGTCTTCCGCCATGAGGTCGACGCCTGCGCCGACGCCGCACCCGCCCTCGCCGCGCGGCACGCCCCCGCCGACGCGCTCGCCGAGTGGCTCCAGCGCTTCGCCCTCTTCCTCGCCACGAAGCGCGGACTCAGCGCCGCCCTGCACTCGGGGGACACGGCCTACGACAGCCTGCCGTGCTACTTCGACGAGCGCCTGATGCCCGTGCTCACCACCCTCATCGGCACCGCCGTCGACGCAGGCGAGATCCGCTCCGACATCAGCCCCGACGACCTGCTGACCGCCACCCGCAACCTGACCCTGTCCGCCGAGGACGACGGCAGCGGCCACACGCGGCGGATGATCGCCCTGCTCGTCGACGGGCTGCGCTACGGCGCCACCTGAGCCGCCCCCTCCCCGTCGGCTGCCACCCCCAGCTTCGCGAAGCGCTGCCGCCACGACTGCCCGTCGGCCTCCGGGTCGGCCAGGGCCCGGTGCCTCACCCTCGGAGGCCGCCGCGCAGGTCAGCAACTCCGGCACACGCGGAGGCCCGGCAGCCTGCGGGGCGGCCTCCACGGGCAGCTCCGGCGGCATCTTGTGGAGCAGCCTGAACCGCAGGAAGCCCACCGCCGACCGCACCCCCTCGCGGGGCAGTTCGCTGGTCAGCACGCGCCGTAGCTCATCCGCCGACACCCCGCGCAGCAGCCAGCGGGCCGCGAGCTCCGCCAGCCCCCTGGCCTCCCTCACCCCGAGGTACAGCTCCCGCCGCACATGACGCAGCGACAGCAGGACACGCTCTCCCTCCGCCGCCTCCGCGCCGAGCCCGGCCCCGGTCTCCGACCGGAGATCCGGCGGCCCGGCATCCGGCGTCGCTTCCGGCTCGGCTTCCGGCTCGGCTTCGGAGGGTGGGCGGGGAAAGTTCTTCTCTTGTTCTTCGTCCACCGGTACTTGAGGACCGACCACCCGACCGGCTGGTTCACCGACCGCCGGTCCCAGGGCACTCGGAGGCCCCTCGGCCGGCCCCTGGCGCAGTGAGGCCGCCTCCTCGGGAGCGAGAGGCACGTTGGACAGCAACTGCTCCGTCACCCACCGCCCTCGCTCCCCCTGCTCACGCCACTCGTGGACGTAACCGTGCGCGACCAGCAGTTCCTTGGCCTTCTGATACGCGCGCCCCGTGATGCCCAGCCTCCGGGCGTGCTCACCGAGCGGCCGACCGGCCTGGTCGTCGGGGAGCCCCTGGACGGCCAGGAGGAGAATCTTCGCGTCACTGGTCAGCCGCGCATGGCGGACGACGTCGTGCGAAGCCTTCGTGAAGCGCCGCGAGGGCGCGATAGCATGCCGAAGCATCTCGGTGGGTCTCTTCCACTCGGGTGAAGGCCCTCGGGCTGGTGTTGGTAGCACCTCCGGGGGCCGCCCGTGCACAACAGATGCACGGAACGTGATGACGCGATTACGGTACCGCACGCCACGGGGTGCATGTCCGCATATGCCCCCAGGCCTCGGTCACGGCCCAACTGGCCCCGCCAGCACGTCCACTGCCACCTCGTACAGCAGCTTCGCCTCCACGAACGGCGCCTCCCCGGTCGGTCGCGACCGCCAGTCCAGCGGCCAGGTCCGGCCCTCCAGCGCGGGAATTCCCACGAAGGCGTCACACCGCAGATCACGGCCCATCAACCGCGCCCCGGTCGGCCACCGGTACGCGGCGGCACTTCTCGGCGGCAGTAAGAAGTACGTACTCCGCTCGCCGATGCTCGACCGCACGATGGGGCCCGCACTGAAGTCCGTGAACTGCATGAGCTCGTACGCCACCTGGTCACCCGCCAGCCCGATGAGGCGCACGGCGTCGAAGTGGACGCCGACATGCCGCAGCGCATGCCCGCTCGCGGGAACCCAGCAGGGGGCCGGGTCCGGTGAACTTCTCTGATCCATGAGCCAAGCGTGACGGCGAACACGTACCGTGACCAGCGTCACAGGCCGACTGTGCACTGTTGTGTACTTAGGGGGTGGAGTTGTGCACTCCGGTGAACCTGGAAGTGGTAACGCGGAGATGTTCGGCGCGCTGCTGCGGTTCTACCGCGAACGGTCGGGACTCTCGCAGGAGGCGCTGGGCACGAAGATCGGTTTCTCCAGTCCCAGGTGGCGATGGTGGAACGCGGCGCGAGACCGCCGAAGGACGACTTCGTCCCGCGCGCGGACGAGGCGCTGGGTGCACAGGGTGCACTGCTGGCGGCGGGGGCGACCCTCCGGTTCAGCCATTTGCCCGCATGGACCGAGGAGTACACGGAACAGGAAGCCGTCGCCGTCGCACTCCACTGGTACGAGAACCACGTGATCCCGGGCCTCCTTCAGACCGCCGCGTACGCCCGCAGCGTCTTCGGCTGCCACTGCCCACCGCTGGAGGACGACGAGATCGACGCCCGGTCCAGGTGCGGCTGGCACGACAAACCCTCCTCCGGCGCCGCCCCGCTCCTGTCGTCAGCTTCGTGCTGGAGCTGATCACGCTCACCCGGCCCATCGGCGGCGAGGACGTCCTGAAGGAGCAGCTGAACCACGTGCTCGACGTATCCCGGCTGAGGAATGTCGAGGTCCAGGTCATGCCGCCCGACCGCCGGACGCACTCCGCGCTGAACGGCCCCATGGTCCTGTTGGAGAATCCCGCACGGGACCAACTCGCTTATGTCGAAGGGCAGAGCGGCGGATTCTTCGTCACCGAGCAGCCCGAGCTGAGCGACTTGTTCGCCCGGTATGGCATTCTGCGGGCGCAGGCCCTCAGCCCTGAGGAGTCCGCCAAGTTGATCGAACAGGTGGCAGCGGCTCTATGACCTCCAACCTCATCTGGTTCACCAGCAGTTACAGCGGCGACCAGGGCGAATGCGTCGAAGTCGCTGTCGCCTGGACCACGTCCACGCACAGTGGCGACCAGGGCAACTGCGTGGAGGTGGCCATCTGCCCCCACGCCGTCCACGTCCGCGACTCCAAGGACCGCACCGTCCCGCCCCTCACACTCTCCCCCGCCACCTGGACCGCCTTCCTCGGGCACGACTGGCCGAGCTGACCCCTACTCCTACGGTGCTGCGAACGCGGTGCGCTCGGCCTTCTCCAGCCAGCCGGTGTACCAGCGGGCGAAGGTCATCGGCGTGCCGTCCTCGTCGAGGAGGGGCGCGAGGTCGACGTCGTCCGCCCGGCAGTCCGACCAGATCGTGCCCCGGTGGGCGCCGCTGACGATCAGCCACTCCCGCTGGGCGCAGCCCAGGTGGGAGATCACCAGGGCCCCGGCGGTGCGCTCCGGGGCGAACATGACGGCCTCCCACCGCTCGTCCCACGCCTCCATGGCGTCGTCGAAGTCCTCGATGGCGTCGTCGAAGTCCTCTTCCTCGGGGCGCTGGGCAAGAAGCCCGTCGAGCAGCTCCGGGTCCGGGCCCCGGTCGGGGAACGGCTCGACGAGCCGGTGCAGGTCGCCCATGGAGGCTCCGTCGCCCTCCCAGCGCCAGCCGCCCTCCGTGCGCCGCACGGGGAACACGCCGTACGCGGGACCGGCGCCGCCCGCGCCGACGTGGAGCAGGAACTCCCGGTACTCCTCGGGCAGTCGCACGCCGAGCTGTGCTTCGAGGCCGGCGAGCTCGTCCTGGGTGAACGGGTCCTCCAGGACCCACCGGTGCCCGAGCGCCCCGAACACGTCGCCGCCCCTGGGCCCCGCCCCTGCCGCCTCGACCCGTTCCCGTACGCCCGCCCACCGCTGATCATTCATGGGCAGACCGTATGCGCAGCCACTGACACCAGCCCGTGCGGCCCCTGCCGGCGCGCGAGGAGGCCGGAGGCGGTCACCGCGACCGCACGGCGGACCGCGTCGGTGAAGTCCGGACGCATCGCGGCCGGCTTGGGATCGGAAGCGTGGACGGCCGGCATCTCCGGGGAGGGACGGCTGCACTGCCACGCGGCCATGGCCAGCAGGAGGGTGGTCTCGGTCAACGAGGCGGCTTCGCCGGCGGTCAGCTCGGGAAGGTGCCCCCGGACGAGCCCGACCAGCGCATGCAGCGGCTGCTGGGCCCTGCGCGTGTGCCGGATGCCGACGTCCGTGGAGATCTTCTGCTACAGCACCGCGCCCTGGGCGCCGGGCAGATCGCACAGGACCGGCCGCCGCGTCATCGACGTGGCCAGGAGGTCGGCCAGGTGGTCGCCGCGTTCGCGCGGCGTGCCCTGGCCGGGAACGGGTGCGCGTTCCAGCTCCGCCGGCCACTCCTCGATCTCGGCGTCCAGCAGGTCGAGCAGGACCGCCTCGCGCGACTCGAAGTAGCGCAGCACGTTCGCCTCGGCCAGGCCGACCCGACGGCTCAGCTCGTTCAGGCTCAGCGCGGCGACCGGAGAACTGCCGGGAGTGCGGTCATCCGCGCACCCGCCACGCGAACGCCGCCGGCCGCTGCGACGGGGAGTCCGGGGCGGGCTACGCGTGCGCCGTGTTCCGGCCCGAGCGGGTGACCGGCCTGCGGCGGGCCCCTGCGCCCTGTGCCCGCACCCCCGCCACCTCCACCATGGCGCCCCCTGCGCGGATCCGTCCTGCCGCTGCGGCCATCGCGAGGACGACCTCCCGCCCTGGGAACGCCCGGACCCCTGGGTCCGACCGCTCACCGTCCGCTCCGGGAAGCAACCGCCCGGCCATCGCCCCTGCGGGCCCTCGCAGGCGGCCCGCGCCGGACGCCGCCTGCGGCTGAGAAACCGCAGGAGGCGCGCACCGGCCGCCGCGGGCGTCACGCCGCCACGGTGACGGCGTCGACGGCCGGCGTACGCAGCGCCCTGCGCGCGGTCCCGAGGCTCGTCCCGAGGGTGACCGTGGCGGCGACGGCCATGACGGCCAGCCAGGTGCCGGGTCCCTGACCGGGGAGGACCCGGTCGGTACGGACCATCGTGAAGGGGATGATCCCCGCGACCCCCGCGACGGTGCCCAGGACGAGCCCGGTCAGCGTCAGGACGGCCGCTTCCCATCCGACCACCCCCAGGACCTGGCCGGGCGTGGCCCCCGCGAGGCGCTGCTGCCCGAACTCACGGCTGCGATACGTGGTCGCCGCGTAGAGGCTGTTGACGAGCATGATGCAGGAGAAGACGACGACGATGCCGACGACCACGAGGTTGAGGGTCTCCAGGTTCGTGTCCGCGACGGTCCTGCCCAGGCCGGACGAGGCGACCCGGTCGCTCTCCACGCCCTGGATGTAGAGGGTCGCGGTGGCCGTGCCGGTGAAGATGATCATCGGCATGAGCACCCCGGCCAGTTCGGCACCGCGCCGGCGCAGGTTGCGGGCGCTCAAGTAGCCGCCCGCCCCGCCCACCGCGGCCAGGGGCCCCCGCAGCAGTCCCAGCAGCCGGCCCAGCAGGGACGGGGCGAGGACGGCGAAGCCCACGGAGAGCAGGATCGCCCCGTAGGCGGGGAACGCCATCAGCATCTCCTCGGTGCTGTCGACGGCGTACGTGGTCAGAACGCCCCCGGCACCGGCCACCAGCGCCGCGCAGCCGGCCACGGTGCGGCCCCTGCGGCGGGACGGTCCGCGCACTCCGGCGCCGGCATTGGTGGCACGGCGTACGGCGAGGAACGCGGCGCCGGCCGAGGCGAGGAACGCGATGCCGAAGCCGGAGCCGAGCGCCATCGCGCCGAACGCCGGACCGACGTCGGCGGCGACCTGGCCGCTGTCCTTGAACAGGCCGACGAGGAGACGCCCGCCGAGCACCGCCGGCCCGACGGCGAGCACCGCTCCGGCCAGCGCCACCACGGCGGACTCGCCGACGACCATGCGCCTGATCTGGGCGGGGGTCGCCCCCGTGCAGCGCAGCAGATGGATCTCCTCGGCGCGCTGACGGACGCCGACGGTGAGGGTGGAGGCGATGGCGAAGAAGACGAGGAGCGAACCGTATCCGCCGACCACGCTCGCGGAGACGGTCATGGACTCCGCGCTGACCTCGTCGATCCCGGGGGCCGCCGCGGTGTCGTGCAGGGAGCCGAACGTCATGATGATCACGGCACCGAGGAACGCCGAGAGCAGGGTGGCGAGGAAGCGCCCCGGACGCTTGCGGACCGATCGGAGGGCCAGGAACAGCATCGGCTCACACCTCCGTCGCGTACTGCTCGGCCGCCCGGTCGCCCAGGTGGGTCATGCGCTCGGCGACCGCCTCGGCGGTGGGCGCGGGCAGCCGGCCCGCCAGCCGCCCGTCGGCGAGGAAGAGCACCGAGTCGGCGCAGGAGGCGGCCACCGGGTCGTGCGTGACGAGGACGACGGTGGTGCCGTGCAGGCGGACGCCCTCCCCCAGCAGGCGCAGCACCTCGCGTGCGCTGCGCGTGTCCAGGGCGCCGGTGGGTTCGTCGGCGAGGATCACGCCCGGCCGGGTGACCAGGGCGCGCGCGATCGCGACGCGCTGGCGCTGTCCCCCGGAGAGCTCGTCGGGGAAGTGGCCGAGGCGCTCGCCCAGCCCCACCTGTGTGAGGAGCGCGCGGACGCGTTCCGGGTCGGCCTTCCGGCCGGCGAGCCGCAGGGGCAGCGAGGTGTTCTCCTCGACGGTCAGGGTGGGCAGCAGGTTGTACTGCTGGAAGACGAAGCCGATCCGGTCCCGCCGGAACTTCGTCAGCGCCGCCTCGCTGCCGCCGCTCATCTCCTCGCCGTCCACGAGGATCTGCCCCCGGTCGGGCCGGTCCAGGCCCGCCGCGCACTGGAGCAGCGTGGACTTCCCCGATCCGGAGGGCCCCATGACGGCGGTGAAACTCCCCGCCGGAAGGCTCAGGGTCACCCCGTCCAGGGCGGTCACCGCGCTGTCCCCGGCCCCGTACGCCTTGGTCACCGACACCAGGCGCAGTGCCTCCGCACTCCGCCTCCTGGGCTGCCGCTCGCGAGTGAACATGGTCTCCCCCTCTGCCCGTCGGACGCCCTCTGCGCCACGTCAACGACGCTACGGACGGGGGCGGGCGAGCACATGGGGCGTGCCCCCCGGAACCGGGAGGGGGCCGGCTACACCCCGCGCGGGAGCGAGGCCCCCGGGGAGCAATCTCGTATCATACCCCCATGGGTATACGGCGCCAGGTGCGGACACCCGCCGGCCGGCACCCGCCACCTGCGCACCACTCGCGCTTCACACACCGGAGGAACCATGCAACTCGACATGGCGGCAGCGGAGTTGAAGTCGGTCCTGAACCGGCTGCGCCGGGCCCAGGGGCAGATCGCCGGGGTCATCAGGATGATCGAGGAGGGCAGGGACTGCGAGGACGTCGTCACCCAACTCGCCGCCGCGTCCCGGGCCCTGGACCGGGCGGGGTTCTCGATCATCGCCACGGGGCTCGAACAGTGCCTGACCGACGAGGCCCGCACCCCGGCCGACAGGGACCGGATGCGCGCACGTCTGGAGAAGCTCTTCCTCTCCCTGGCCTGACGTCGCAGCCCCCTTGATAGGCAAGTCGATGCTTGCCTATGGTGGAGGTCATGACGCAGGATGTCTTCAAGGCGCTGGCCGACCCCACCCGCCGGCGCATCCTCGACGAACTGGTGGACCGCAACGGGCAGACCCTGTTCGAGATATGCGCACGACTGGTGACCAAGCACGGCCTGGGCCTGACCCGCCAGGCGATCAGCCAGCACCTGGCCGTCCTGGAGACCGCGGGCCTGGTCCTCCCGCGGCGCGAGGGCCGCTACAAGTACCACGACCTGAACACCGAACCGCTCGAACGCATCGCAAGCCGCTGGCTCAGGCCCGACACCCCGGAGAGCACCCCTTGAAGATCCAACGGACCAGCGTCTTCGTCGACGACCAGGAGAAGGCCCTGCGCTTCTACACCGAGGTGCTCGGCTTCGTGAAGAAGCACGACGTCCCCCTGGGCGAGCACCGCTGGCTGACCCTCGTCTCGCCGGAGGCACCCGACGGGA
This sequence comes from Streptomyces sp. NPDC055962, assembly GCF_042270185.1. Taxonomy (NCBI): domain Bacteria; kingdom Bacillati; phylum Actinomycetota; class Actinomycetes; order Kitasatosporales; family Streptomycetaceae; genus Streptomyces; species Streptomyces sp. NPDC055962. The sequence continues at coordinate 255,751 of NZ_JBHJYN010000010.1, read as the reverse complement.
CCGAGCTGCTGCTGGAGCCCTCCGGCCACCCCGTGGTGAGGGCCTACCGGGACGGGCTGGCCAAGGACGGCATCCCGCTCGCCGCCTTCGCCGTCGACGACGTGGCCGGGGAGTTCGGCCGACTGCGCGGGCTCGGCGTGCACTTCACCCAGGAGCCGCTGGAGATGGGAGCGGTCACCACCGCGGTCCTCGACGACACCTGCGGCAACCTGATCCAGATCCTCCAGGAGGCGTAGGGCGTACGGGCTGCGGGCGGCCCGCCCCCGTGCGCGGCTACCGCTCCGGGAACCGCTCGCCGCACGTGCTGCAGAAAACGGGCGACCGGTCCGCCGACAGCCGCCCGCACCCCGGGCACACGAGGTCCAGCATGCAGGGCGCCTCGCCGCCCTCGTACGCGACAGCCCGCACGGCCGGCTTGACCGTGAGCCCGGGGCGCCGCCGGTGCACCGTGAGGTAGACCAGCCCGCCGGGCCCCGCCTCCAGGGCGCGCCGCGAGGTGCGGGGCAGCCAGGTGACCGCCATGGGGCCGAGGTCCAGCACGTCGCCGTCGCCCGTGCGCAGGCTGCCGCCGCCCGCGAGGACGACGAGGAGCACGTCCAGCACGTCCTCCTGGTGCTCGCCCACCCCCGCTCCCGGTGGCAGGCGCACGACGTTGGCATCCAACTCCCGCCCCTGCTCGGCCAGATGCCACAGGGCGCCGCGCTCGTCGGGGGCGGCGGAGGCGAGGAGCCCGTCCAGCACCGCCAGGACCCGCGGGGTGGCGTTCACGCGGCGGCCCCCTCGTCGTACCGCTCGCGGGCCTCGTGGACCTGGTCGAAGTGCGTCTCCGCCCACGTCTTCACCGCGAACAGCAGCCCGCTCAGGCTGTGGCCGAGCTCCGTCAGTTCGTAGTCCACGCGTACCGGCACCGACGGCGTCACCGTGCGGGTGACGAGCCCGTCGCGCTCCAGGGTGCGCAGCGACTGCGTCAGCATCTTCTGGCTCACCCCGGCGATCCTGCGGCCCAGGTCGCTGTAGCGCATCGGGCCCTCGCGCAGGGCGCTGACGATGAGGCTGACCCACTTGTCGCCGAGGCGCCCCAGCAGCTGGTTGGTCGGGCACTCCCTGAGGAAGGCGTCGTACGCGGATCGCGCTTCCTCGCGGCGCTGGGCCGCGGTGCGGGTCGGCATGGGTCCTGCCTCCGGTCCTACCTGGGGGTGGCCTACGCACCTCGAAGTGCGTACTTACCGAAAGAGAGTAACTCTTCCTAGGTTTGTGGGGGCGGGAGAAACCCGCCCCCTTACCGAGGAGTTGTCGACATGCGTGCTGTGGTGGTCAGGAAGTTCGGCGGACCCGGGACGGTGGAGCTCGTGGAGACCGCGGTGCCCGAGCCCGGCCCGGGCCAGGTGCGGATCAAGGTGGCGGCGGCCGCGGTCAACCCGGTGGACGTGGCGTACCGCGCGGGGCTCCTCGTCCCGCTGCCCGAGGACGGCCTCCTGGGGCTCGGCTGGGACGTGGCGGGCACCGTGGACGCTATGGGCGCGGGGGCCGGGCACGCCGTCGGGGCCGGCGTCGTCGCGCTGGCGTACGGCCCGGCACCGGTCAAGGCGCAGGCGGAGTACGTGGTGGTGGACGCCTCGGCGGTCGCGCCCGCCCCCGCCTCCGTGGACGCGGTCCACGCGTCGACCGTGCCACTGAACGCCCTCACCGCCGCCCAGGCCCTGGACCTGCCGGCCCTCGCCCCGGGATCCACGCTGCTGGTCACGGGGGCGGCGGGCGCGGTCGGCGGCTACGCGGTGCAGCTCGCCCACCGGGCCGGGATCGAGGTCACCGGGGTGGCCGGGCCCGGCGACGAGGCGCTCGTACGGTCCTTCGGCGCGGACGGGTTCCTGCGGCGCGGCGAGGAGACCGGCCTGTTCGACGCCGTCCTGGATGCGGCCGTGGTCGGCGCGGACGCGCTGGCGTACGTGAAGGACGGCGGCGACTACGTCGGCGTCATCCCGCACGCGGGACCACCCGCCGTGCGGGACATCCGCGTCCAGGTGGTGGAGGTGGCCCCCGACGGCGACCGCCTCGCCGCCCTGGTCGAACTGGTCGACCAGGGCGTCCTGACACCCCGGGTGGCCGGGACGTACCCCCTGGAGCAGGCGGCCCGCACACACGCCCGGCTCGCGGAGGGCGGCGTACGGGGCCGGCTCGTCCTGATTCCCTGAAACCGGCAGGTCAGACGGGTGCGGGGCGGAGGTGGAGCCTCCGGAAGTGGAGGCATGCGCTCTCCGCCCCGAAACCGCCGGACGGATCCGGTGATCGCTGTAGCCTCGCCGCATGATCCAGCCGACGCCCGCGACACCCACTGCCCCGGACGCCGAGTGCGCCGCACTCACCCGGACCCTGCGCCGCCGGGGCACCGTCGTCCTGTCGGTGTTCGCCCTCGTCTGGGCCCTCGCCGGGGCGTCGGGGCTCGCGTCGGGAGGCGCGGCCCTGGCCGTCGAGATCATCGCCGTGCCCGTCACCGCGGTCGCCGTGTTCCTCGCCTACCGCAAGGGCGCCGCCCCGTCGCCCCGCATGGTCGACCTGCCCCATAACTGGGCGCGTTCGGTCGGCATCGTGAACGTCGTCGAGCTCGCGGCGATCTTCGCGGTGATCGCCGCGTCCAACGCCTCGGGGCGGCCCTCCTTCATCCCGCCGGCCATCGCGCTGGTCGTGGGCCTGCACTTCATCCCGCTCGCGCGGCTCTACGACCAGTGGCAGTACAAGGGGACGGCCGCGCTGCTGAGTGCCGCCGCGGTCGTCGGCTTCGCCCTCATCGCGGCCGGACTCGCGGACGGAAGCGTGCGGGCCGTGGTGGGCCTGGCCTCCGCGGTGACGCTGTGGGCCTCCGCCTACCACGTGGCCGTCAAGGGCTGAGCACACCGGACCGGCCGGATTCCGCCCCTGGGTAGGGTGGGCGCGACAGACCGTCGTGAACCGGAACGAGGAGCAGACGTGAGCGAGCCGGCGTCCATCGCCCTGCAGCAGGAGATCGCCCGGGAGCTGGAGGTCGCGGAGACCTTCGACGCCGAGAAGGAGATCGAGCGCCGGGTGGCCTTCCTCACCGAGCGGCTGACCTCCACCGGGCTGCGCTCCCTGGTGCTCGGCATCAGCGGCGGCGTCGACTCCACCACCGCCGGCCGGCTGTGCCAGCTCGCCGTCGAGCGGGCCCGGGCCGCCGGCCACGAGGCGCGGTTCTACGCGATGCGGCTCCCCTACGGGGTCCAGGCCGACGAGCACGACGCCCAGCTCGCGCTCTCCTTCATCCGGGCCGACCAGGTGCTGACCGTGGACATCAAGCCCGCGACCGACGCCATGCAGGCCGCCCTGCTCACCGGCGACGTGACCTTCCGCGACCCGCACCACCAGGACTTCGTGGTCGGCAACGTGAAGGCCCGGCAGCGCATGATCGCCCAGTACGCGGTGGCCGGAGCGCACAGCGGCCTCGTCGTCGGCACGGACCACGCGGCCGAGGCGGTCTCCGGCTTCTTCACCAAGTTCGGGGACGGCGCCGCCGACCTGGTCCCGCTGACCGGCCTCACCAAGCGCCGGGTGCGCGCCGTCGCGGAGATGCTGGGCGCCCCCGCCGAGCTGGTCGGGAAGGTGCCGACGGCGGACCTGGAGACGCTCGACCCGGGCAAGGCCGACGAGCACGCGCTCGGCGTCACCTACGACACCATCGACGATTTCCTGGAGGGCAAGCCGGTCGACGAGCAGGCCTTCGGGACCATCGTCGGCCGCTACCGCCTCACCGACCACAAGCGCCGGCTGCCCATCGCGCCGTAGCGGGGCGGCACAGGACCCGGGAAAGGGCGGAGCCGGCCGGAATCGAACCGGCGTCCTCACGGTTGTGGAGACCGGCGCGACGACCTCTGCGCTACGGCTCCGCCCGGACCGGCACGCTACCGGCACCCGTCCGAGCACGCCACGGTATTGCCCCCGCGGTGGACTCGGAGACCACGGCCGACGCCCCGTTCGCCCACGCCCGCCGAGCAGCACCACCGACCGAGGAGGGCCGCCGCCATGACCCGTGACCCCGACGGGAAGTACCCGCCGGTCGAGCCGTACGCCCAGGGGATGCTGGACGTCGGCGACGGCAACCTCGTGTACTGGGAGGTCTGCGGCAACCCCGCCGGCAAGCCCGCCCTCGTCGTGCACGGCGGTCCGGGCTCGGGCTGCGGGCCCGGGGCCCGGCGGAACTTCGACCCGGACCTCTACCGCGTGGTGCTCTTCGACCAGCGCAACTGCGGGCGCTCCACCCCGCACGCGAGCGACCCGGACACCGACCTGCGGCACAACACGACGGCGCACCTGATCGCGGACATGGAGCTCCTGCGGGAGCACCTGGGCATCGGGACGTGGCTGCTGCACGGGGGCTCGTGGGGCTCGACCCTGATCCTCGCGTACGCCGAGCAGCACCCGGAGAGGGTCTCGGAGATCGTGATCTCCGCCGTGACGACGACCCGGCGCAGCGAGATCGACTGGCTGTACCGGGGCGCCGGGCAGATCTTCCCCGAAGCCTGGGACCTGTTCCGGGCGGGTGTCCCGGAGGCCGCGGGCGCGGGTGGCCTGGTCGCCGCGTACGCCCGCCGGACGGAGAGCCCGGACCCGCAGGTGCGCGCACGGGCGACAGCCGACTGGTGCGCCTGGGAGGACGCGGTGCTGTCCATGGAGGCGTACACCGGCCCGGCCCCCTACGGCGGCCGTCCGGGCCGCGACCAGCTGGCGTTCGTCCGGATCTGCGCGCACTACTTCTCCCACGCCGCCTGGCTGGAGGAGGGACGGCTGATCCGCGACGCCGGCCGCCTGGCGGGCATCCCCGGCGTCCTGGTGCACGGCCGCTTCGACCTGGGCTCCCCGCTGACCACCGCCTGGGAGCTCGCCAGGGCGTGGCCGGACGCCGAGCTGACGGTGATCGACGACGCGGGACACCTCGGCTCCACCGCGACCTCCCGCACGGTGCTGGCCGCGCTGGACGGGTTCGCGCGGCGCACCTGAGACGCCGCTTGCTTCGAGCACGCTCGAAGGAGTTGGCTTGGGGCCCATGAAGTACACGCAGCTCGGACGCACCGGACTCAAGGTCAGCCGCCTCGTCCTGGGGACGATGAACTTCGGCCCCCAGACCAACGAGAGCGAAAGCCACGCGCTCATGGACGCCGCCCTGGAGGCGGGCGTCAACTTCTTCGACACGGCGAACGTCTACGGCTGGGGCGAGAACAAGGGCCGCACCGAGGAGATCCTCGGCACCTGGTTCGCCCAGGGCGGCGAACGCCGCGACAAGGTCGTGCTCGCCACCAAGGTCTACGGGAACATGGGCGCGGACGGCGAGGCGTGGCCCAACCACGACAAGCTGTCCGCCCTCAACATCCGCCGCGCCGTCGACGCCAGCCTCAAGCGGCTCCAGACGGACCACATCGACCTGTACCAGTTCCACCACGTCGACCGGGACACCCCGATCGACGAGATCTGGCAGGCCATCGACGTACTGATCCAGCAGGGCAAGATCCTGTACGCGGGATCGTCCAACTTCTCCGGTTACAAGATCGCCCAGGCCAACGAGCGGGCCCGGCAGCGGGGCAGCTACGGCCTGGTCAGCGAGCAGTGCATCTACAACCTGATGGAGCGCGGGGCCGAGATGGAGGTCATCCCGGCCGCCCAGGAGTACGGCCTCGGCGTCATCCCGTGGTCGCCGCTGCACGGCGGACTGCTCGGCGGGGCGATCCGCAAGGAGCGCGACGGCAGCGGCGCCCGGTCCACCTCCGGCCGGTCCGGCGACGCGCTGGCCGACCCGAAGGTCCGGGCGCAGATCCAGGCGTACGAGGACCTGCTGGAGAAGCACGGCCTGGAGCCCGGCGAGGCCGGTCTGGCCTGGCTGCTGACCCGGCCGGGGGTCACGGGCCCGATCTCGGGCCCGCGTACCCGGGAGCAGCTCGACTCGGCGCTGCGCGCGGTGGAGCTGGAGCTGTCGGACGAGGTGCTGTCGGCCCTGGACGAGATCTTCCCGGGCCCGGGCCCGTCGCCGGAGAACTTCGCCTGGTAGGTACGCGGCGCGTGTGCGGCCTTCGCCCCCGGAGTCAGCCCCCGAGGGCGGAGGCCGCCGCCACGACGACGAACATCAGCACGAGCACGGCCGCCATGATGCGGTTTCTGGTCTTGGGATCCACCCGACGAGCGTAACCGCCCGGCTCACCGGCCCAGCGGCCAGGCCCGCACCACCTCGTACCGCGGCTGCTCCCCCGGCACCCCGTCCACCGGAAGCCTGCTGCGTACGAGACTGAGCTCGCCCGCCTCCCAACCTGCTCCCTCGAAGCCCTCCAGGACCGCCGTGTACGGGCTGAGGTCCGCCGGGACCCGGCTCCGGGCGAGGGTGAGGTGCGGGGTGTAGCGGCGGTGCTCCTCCATCGCGACCCCGGCCCTGCGCGCGGCGGCGTGGGCGCGCTCCGCGAGCAGCCTCAGCGTGTCGAGGTCCCCCGCCGCCCCCGCCCACAGCGCCCGCCCGTCGAACCGCCCGCCGCCGTGGATCCGCAGCGGGAGGCGCCGCGTCCGGTGCGCGGCCCGCTCCAGCCTGGTGTACAGCTCCGGCAGCAGGTCCTCCTCGACGTCGCCGAGGAAGGCCAGCGTGTAGTGCCACCCCGCCCGCGCGGTCCAGCGGAGGTCCACCGCCCCGGGCAGACCGTGCAGGGGTGCGACGGCCACGGCCAGCTCGTCCGCGGCTGCGGCGGGAGGCAGGACGGCGGTGAAGAGTCTCTGGCTGCTCATGCGGAGAGTGTCCCAGCGTGTCCGGGGCCGGGCCCCCAGGCCCCGGCCCCGGCCCCCGGCCCCCGGAACGACGATGCCGCCCTCCCCCGAGGGGGCAGGGCGGCATGCGCGGGACGGCTCAGGCCGCCGCGGCCAGCTGTTCGCGCGGGACGAACCGCACGTGCGGGCGGCCCGGGCGCAGGTCGACCTTGAGGCGCAGGCCGCCCACACGGGTCAGCATGAAGCCGACGCCGAGTGCGGCCGCCATCGAGATCGCCCCGCCGGCCGCCATGCCGGTCCGGGCGCCGTAGACGTCGCTGATCCAGCCCACGATCGGGGCTCCCACGGGCGTGCCCCCGGCGAAGACCATCATGTAGAGGCTCATCACCCGGCCCCGCATCTCGGGGTCCGCGGCCATCTGGACGCTGGTGTTGGCGCTGATGTTCGTCGTCAGGCCGATCATGCCGATCGGGACCAGCAGCAGCGAGAAGAACCAGACGGACGGCGACAGCGACGCAGCGATCTCCAGGGCGCCGAACAGGGTGCCCGCGGCCACCAGCATCCGCAGCCGCGAGGAGCGGCGGCGGGCGGCGAGCAGCGCTCCGGCCAGGGAGCCGGCCGCCATGAGGATGTTGAAGAACGAGTACATCCCGGCGCCGCCGTGGAAGATCTCGTCCGCGAAGGCGGTCAGCCAGATCGGGAAGTTGAACCCGAAGGTGCCGACGAAGCCGACCAGGACGATCGGCCAGATCAGGTCGGGTCTGCCCGAGACGTAGCGCAGCCCTTCACGCAGCTGGCCCTTGGCACGCTTCACGGTCACGGACGCGTGCAGCTCGCTCGTACGCATCATGAGCAGCCCGACGAGCGGGGCGATGAACGACAGCCCGTTGAGCAGGAAGGCCCAGCCGCTGCCGACCGTCGTGATCAGGACGCCCGCGACCGCGGGGCCGATGAGCCGGGCGGACTGGAAGTTCGCCGAGTTCAGGCTGACCGCGTTGCGCAGCTGCGCCGGGCCGACCATCTCGGAGACGAACGACTGCCTGGCCGGGTTGTCGACGACGGTCACCAGGCCGAGCAGGAAGGCGATCAGGTAGACGTGCCAGACCTCGACGACGCCGGAGAGGGTCAGGGCGGCGAGTGCGATGCCGCACAGACCGAGCGCTGCCTGGCTGATGAGCAGCAGACGCCGCTTCGGGAGCCGGTCGGCGATGACGCCGCCGTAGAGCCCGAAGAGCAGCATCGGGAGGAACTGGAGGGCCGTGGTGATGCCGACGGCGGCGGCGGACCCGGTGAGGCTCAGGACGAGCCAGTCCTGCGTGATGCGGGACATCCAGGTACCGGTGTTGGAGATCACGGCGCCCGTGGCGAACAGGCGGTAGTTGCGGATCTTCAGCGACGAGAAGGTCCCGCCGGTCTTGCTCTCGTGGGTGGAAGTCGGTGCGGGGGCGGAGTCTGCTCCGGATCCCGTACTCAAAAGGGTTCGCCTCCTCGGGCGTATACGGCGTACGGACTGACGGGGACGTGACTGCGGGCGCCGACAGGGCCGAGGCCCTGCGCGCCCGCCGGGATCACAGGTGGGCGAGCTTCTCCAGCACGGGCGCGGCGGCCCGCAGCTTCTCCCACTCGTCCTCGTCCAGGCCCTCGGCGAGGCCGGCCAGCCAGGCGTTCCGCTTGGAGCGGGACTCGGCGAGCATGGCTTCCGCCTGCTCGGTCCGGCTGACCATCTTCTGCCGACGGTCATCGGGGTGCGGTTCCAGTCTGACCAGGCCCTTGGCTTCCAGCAGCGCGACGATGCGGGTCATCGACGGCGGCTGCACGTGCTCCTTGCGGGCCAGCTCACCGGGAGTGGCGGAACCGCAACGGGCGAGTGTGCCGAGCACCGACATCTCGGTGGGGCTCAGCGACTCGTCGACGCGCTGGTGCTTCAGGCGCCGGCCCAGCAGCATCACGGCCGAGCGAAGGGAGCTCACGGCGGCGGCACTCTCGCCGTCGTGGATCAGGTCAGGCATGTTCCTTAGCGTAACTCATTAGCTATGCTAAATACCAGCTGGTGGTACACGCGCGAGAAACTGATCACCCGAACGAGTGAGTAAGAGGCGGAAAGCGACGCGAAACAGCCATGTGTGCCGCGACCCTGCTTGGCATGGGATCGACAGTGCTCAGCCTGCGCATAGACGGTGAGCTGCTCGAGCGGCTCCGCCGGCACGCCGCCAGACGCGGCATGACCGTCCAGGACTACGTGGTCCGGACGCTCGTCCGTGACGATTTCGACGAGCGCTTCCACGCGGCCGTCGACGAGACGGAGAAGTTCTACGGGGCGGAGCCCCGTCACGCGGACCCGGCCGACCGGGTCACATGACGGGGCTCCGCCCCGCAGGGGTGGAACGGCGTCCTGGCCGGACGCCTCCGTACGCGCTTACGTGAGGCCGAGCGCCGGCATCGCGTAGTAGAAGACGAAGACCGCGGACACCACGTACATGGCCACCGGGACCTCACGGCCGCGGCCGGCCGCCAGACGCATCGCGCTGAAGGCGATGCAGCCGATGCCGATGCCGTTGGTGATCGAGTACGTGAGCGGCATCATCAGCATGGCCATGAAGGCCGGGATGGCGAGCGTGTAGTCGCTCCAGTCCACGTCCCGCACGTTGCCCGCGAGGATCAGGAACCCGACGGCGATCAGCGCCGGGGTCGCCGCCTGCGAGGGGACCATCGTCGCCAGCGGCGTCAGGAACAGTGCCACCGTGAAGAGCAGCCCGCTCACCACGCTCGCCAGCCCGGTACGGGCGCCCTCGCCGACTCCCGCCGTGGACTCCACGAAGCAGGTCGACGCCGAGGAGGAGCTGATGCCGCCCGCGGCGACGGCGACACCGTCGACGAGGAGGACCTTGTTGATGCCCGGGAAGTTGCCGTCCTTGTCCATCAGCTTGGCCTCGTCGCCGACACCGAGGATGGTGCCCATCGCGTCGAAGAAGCAGGACAGCAGCACGGTGAAGACGAAGAGGATGCCGGTCAGGAGACCGACCTTCCCGAAGCCTCCGAACAGGCTGACCTGGCCGATCAGCCCGAAGTCCGGGGACGCCACCGGGTTGCCGGGCCACTCCGGGACGGTCAGCCCCCAGGCACCGGCCGGCAGGTCGGCGATGGCGTCGATGCCCAGCGCGACGAGCGTCATGACGACGATGGAGAGCAGGATCGCGCCCGGCACCTTGCGGACGATCAGCGCGAGGGTCAGCAGCGTGCCGAGGATGAAGACGAGGACCGGCCAGCCGTTGAGGTGGCCGTCGTTGCCGAGCTGCAGCGGGACCGTGGTGTGCGCGGCGTCCGGGATGCGCGACACGAAGCCGGAGTCGACCAGGCCGACCAGGAGCACGAAGAGGCCGATGCCCATCGCGATGCCCTTGCGGAGCGAGCGCGGCACCGCGTGCATCACGCGCTCGCGCAGCCCGGTCGCCACCAGGAGCATCACGACGATGCCCGCGAGGACGACCATGCCCATCGCGTCGGGCCAGCTCATCCGGGGGGCGAGCTGGAGGGCGACGACGGTGTTGACGCCCAGACCGGCGGCGAGCGCGATCGGCACGTTGCCGATGACGCCCATCAGGAGCGTGGAGAACGCGGCCGTCAGCACCGTGGCGGTGACGAGCTGGCCACCGTCGAGCTGGTGCCCGTACATGTCCTTCGCGCTGCCGAGGATGATCGGGTTGAGCACGATGATGTAGGCCATGGCGAAGAACGTGGCGAAACCGCCACGGACCTCGCGTGCGACCGTCGACCCCCGCTGGGAGATCTTGAAGTAGCGGTCGAGGACACCGTGCGGCGGCTGCGGCATCGGAGGCTGATCGACCGGAGCGGTGGCCGAGGAGGACATGTATGACCTTCAGTCGTGCATCGAGGGGATGAAACCAGTCAGATTTGGATGTTCACACGAATGAATCGAGTCATCCATAAGCAGATTCAGTATGAATACATAAGGGGAAGATCGCTATCTCCGCGCGTAGATCCTTGGGCCGACTGGCCCGAAGGGCCCCGGCTAGACTGATGACATGCAGAAGTGGACACCGAAACACGAGGCACCCGAGCCCCTGGAGGGTCCCGTCGTCGCCACCATCACCGGCGGCACGATCCTCTGGTTCGTCCTCTTCCTCGTACAGGTCCCCTTCTACGGCTGGTTCGACGACCGCGGCCACGCCTGGTGGATCTGGGTCTGCCTGGCCGGGGCCGGGCTGGGCCTGATCGGCATCTGGTACGTCCGGGGCCGGGACGCCGCGCTCAAGCGCGCCGCGGCGGCGCGGGCCGACGCCGAGGAGCCGGCGTCCGGCGGCGCTCACTCCTGAGGTCCGGCGTACACCCCCGGGGAGGCCGGGCTTACACCCCCCGGAGACCGGGCGTACACCCCCCGGAGGCCGGGTGCTCCGCCACCTGCGCCCCGGCGTACGACCTCGGGACCATTCCGGTCCTCCCCGGGTCCGACCTTCCGCCGTCCGGCGGGTGAATCGCTTCGTCCGCCCGTACGGTCGCAATCATGACGCAGCGGGCACTCGACTCCTCCGGTGAGCAGCCGGACCCCGTACGGACCTCTCCCCCACCCGCGCCACCGGGCGGCCTGACCACCGCCGAGGTCGCCGAGCGGGTCGCCCGGGGCGAGGTCAACGACGTACCGGTCCGCTCGTCCCGGTCGGTCACCGAGATCGTCCGCGCGAACGTCCTCACCCGGTTCAACCTGATCATCGGCGTGCTCTGGGTGATCATGCTGTTCGTCGCGCCGATCCAGGACAGCCTCTTCGGCTTCGTGATCATCGCCAACACGGGCATCGGCATCGTCCAGGAGTGGCGCGCCAAGAAGACCCTGGACAGCCTCGCGGTGATCGGCGAGGCGAAACCCACCGTGCGGCGCGACGGGGCCCCCACCGAGGTCTCCGTCTCCGAGATCGTCCTCGGCGACCTCGTCGAGCTGGGCCCCGGGGACAAGGCCGTCGTCGACGGCACGGTCGTCGAGGCCGACGGCCTGGAGATCGACGAGTCCCTCCTGACGGGCGAGGCCGACCCCGTCGTCAAGCGGTCCGGCGACCCGGTGATGTCGGGCAGCTTCGTCGTCGCGGGCGGCGGCGCCTTCACCGCCACCAGGGTCGGCCGGGAGGCCTACGCCGCGCAGCTCGCCGAGGAGGCGTCCCGCTTCACCCTCGTCCGGTCGGAGCTGCGCAGCGGCATCAGCACGATCCTCAAGTACGTGACGTGGATGATGGTGCCGACCGCGATCGGGCTCGTCATCAGCCAGTTGGTCGTCAAGGACAACAACTTCAAGGACTCGGTCGCCCGCACGGTCGGCGGCATCGTCCCGATGATCCCTGAGGGCCTGGTCCTGCTCACCTCGGTCGCCTTCGCGATCGGCGTCATTCGGCTCGGCCGCAAGCAGTGCCTCGTGCAGGAACTGCCCGCCATCGAGGGCCTGGCCCGGGTCGACGTCGTCTGCCTGGACAAGACGGGCACCCTCACCGAGGGCGGCATGGACGTCACCGAGGTCCGCCCGCTGAACGGCTCCGACGAGGAGTACGTCCGACGTGTGCTGGGCGCCCTCGGCTCCTCCGACCCGAGGCCGAACGCCAGCCTCCAGGCCATCATCGACGCCTACCCGGACGGTGAGGGCTGGGGCGTCACACAGACCCTGCCGTTCTCCTCGGCCCGCAAGTACAGCGGTGCCGCCTTCTCCGAGGACGACGGCGTCACCTCCGCCTGGCTGCTGGGCGCCCCCGACGTCCTGCTGTCCTCCGGCGACCCCGCCCTCGCCGAGACCGGCCACCTCAACGAACAGGGCCTGCGGGTCCTGCTCCTGGCCCGCGCGAGGGGCGCGCTGGACGCCCCCGACGCGGCCTCCGGGGCCGAACCCGCCGCGCTCGTCGTCCTGGAGCAGCGCCTGCGGCCCGACGCCGGGGAGACCCTGGCCTACTTCGACGACCAGAAGGTCGCCGCGAAGGTCATCTCGGGCGACAACGCCGTCTCGGTGGGCGCGGTGGCCCAGAAGCTGGGGATGCCGGGTGCCGAGCACGCCCTGGACGCCCGCCGGCTGCCCGGTGACCGGGACGACATGGCGACGGAGATCGAGCGGAACGCGGTCTTCGGAAGGGTCACGCCGCAGCAGAAGCGGGACATGGTCGCAGCGCTCCAGTCACGCGGTCACACCGTCGCGATGACCGGCGACGGCGTCAACGACGTGCTCGCGCTGAAGGACGCCGACATCGGCGTCTCGATGGGCTCGGGCTCCGAGGCGACCCGCGCGGTGGCCCAGATCGTGCTGATGGACAACAGCTTCGCGACGCTGCCGTCGGTCGTGGCCGAGGGGCGCCGGGTCATCGGCAACATCACCCGGGTCGCCACCCTCTTCCTGACGAAGACGGTCTACTCGGTGCTGCTGGCGGTCCTGGTGGTCTGCTTCCAGGTGGAGTACCCGTTCCTGCCGCGCCACCTGACGCTGCTCTCCACGCTGACGATCGGCGTACCGGCGTTCTTCCTGGCGCTCGCCCCCAACAAGGAACGGGCCCAGCCGCACTTCGTGCGCCGGGTCATGCGGTACGCGATCCCGTCCGGGACCATCGCGGCGGCGGCCACCTTCACCACGTATCTGCTGGCCCGGCACCACTACGCCGGTACGGGCGCGCTGGACGCGGAGACGAGCGCCGCGACGCTCACCCTGTTCCTGGTCTCGATGTGGGTCCTGGCGATCATCGCCCGGCCCTACACCTGGTGGCGGATCTCCCTGGTGGCCGCGATGGGCCTGTGCTTCCTCGTCGTGCTCGCCGTGCCGTGGCTCCAGGACTTCTTCGCGCTGAAGCTGGTGGGGACGACGATGCCGTGGGCGGCGGTGGGGATCGCGGTGGTCGCGGCGGCCGTCCTGGAGATGGCCTGGAGGCTGGTCGGCCGCCGCTTCCGTTCGTGACTACGTCACCGACTGCTCGGACGCCTACTTCACGTCGACGAAGTCACCCGCGGTGGTGACGGTCGGGGTGGTCGAGGTGCCGACGAAGCTGTAGCGCCAGTAGCCGTCCTCCACGGCCTTGACCGTGGTCTTCAGCGAGCCGGTGCTGTTCGTGTTGATGGTCTTGACGGTGGTGTAGGTGCTGCTGGCCTTCTTGCGGAACTGAAGCTTCACGGGCTGCGAGGTGTAGCCCATGTAGGTGCCGTTCTCCCAGTTGGCACGCGAGAGCTTGCCCGTGGCCGTGATGGTCGCGCCCTTCTTGACGGGCTCCGGGGCGGCGTTGACGGTCAGCTTGGAGAGGCGCTGGACACGGGCCGTGGCCTGGTAGTCGTTCCACGCGACCGTCTGGTCGCCCGCGAGCGCGCCCGCGGTCACCTTCCAGGTACCGGCCAGCAGGTTCTTGTACAGGTCGTAGCCGGGGTAGGCCGTGATCGTCATCGAGCAGGTGGCGGTGGTGGCGCTGGAGTTCTTGCAGGACGCCGCCTCCTCGTTCGGGAGCAGCACCCCGTCGAGGCCCTCGTCGATGTCCGTCCCGTGCCACAGGTCGATGTAGCCGTCGACGATGCCGGTCGGGTGCGAGGCGGTGACGGAGACGGTGAACGTCTTCGCGGCCGTGGTGCCGACGACGACGTCCTTGCCGCCGTTGACGACGACCTTGGAGATGACGGGGTTCGTCACGGCGGCCCGCGCCGCGGCGCGGGGAGCCTTCGTCCCGGTGCCGAACACATCGGCGGCGGAGGGCTTGTCCAGGCTCGGAACAGCCTGGTCGCCCGCCTGCGCCGCCGGAACGGCGAGAGCGGACAGGGCCAGGGCGCCGGAAAGAGCGGCGACAGTGGCACGAATACGCATGTGTTCCCCAAGTGGAGAAGGGGGCCCGTGGCAAGTCCCTCGTCCGACGGACCCCGATGTGGTCGATGAGTCTGCTGACTCCACCGATCCAGACCGTTCATATGAATGAATGGTTGTGCGAATAAAGAAACTTTTCTGTGAAGATCGGATCAGCTGTGCGACTCCTCGGCTGTGCTGACCTGGCACACCGCCCAGCGCCGTACCGGCACGTCCTTCACATGCCACACCGTTCGTGCGGCAGCCTCCGTGACGGGGCGCGCCCCTCGCAGAGGAGACACCGATGATCGACCCGCTCACGGGAGCCGTCGCTGCCGGAATCGTCGGCGCGGTGTCGGCCTTCGCCGGTGACCGCGCCCTCCGCAAGCGGAAGCGCGCGTTCCAGGACCGCTACGGAACCTACGAGGGATTCCGGGGCCAGGTCGACGAGGACGAGGTCCGCACCGTACGCGACGCGCGGGGAGACGTCGCCGCGGTCAAGGCCGTCCGTGACCGCCACCCGCTGGCCTCGCTCTCCCACGCGCACCGGTACGTCAAGGAGCTGTGAGACCCGGCGCGGACACGGTCAGTCGAACCAGCGGTCCCGGGCCAGCTCCTCCGTGCGGGACGGGTCCTCCATCAGCGCGGCCACCTCGAAGCGGCGCGGCCACTGGCCGGCCGCCCAGGCCAGTCCGGCGGCCACGCCCTCGACCGTGGACGCGTGGACCACGCCGTCCGGCGTGCGGCGCCAGTCCAGCTCGACGCCTCCGGCGCGCAGCTCGCCGTGCTCGACATAGGTGTCCGGGGTCCCGGCCCCGAGCAGGATCCGTACGGATTCCGGCACCTGGTGCTCCTCGCCCTCCGTCGTCACGACGGCCTCGACGCTCTCGCCGAGCCGCCGCACCTGGAGGAGGTCGGCCAGCTCCGCCGCGCGTGCCGGGGCCACCGGCAGCAGGGCGAGCCCGGCGGTCAGCGGCAGCAGGTCCGGGGCGTCCGCGATGACGACGTCCGCCGCGTCGGCGACCCTCACCTCGTCGTCCACCACGGCCCGGAGCTCGTCGGGCAGCGTGACCTGTTCGGGGTCCAGCTCGGCGAGCGCCGTGTACAGCGAGTGCAGCTGCACGGGACCGACGGGACGCTCCTCGTCCGCGAGCCGGCCCAGCAGCTCGGCCGCGCCGCCCGGCTCGTCCAGAAGCGCGGCCACCGAGGTCCGTACGCCGAGGGCGCGCAGCACCTGCGCGTCGTCGAAGCCCGTCGCGTCGGCCGAGTCGTACAGCCCTTCCAGGCGCGGGTCGCCGCCCGCGGCGCGCAGGCCGGCCGGGCGGCGGCCGTCGAGCACGGGGTGGTCGCGCAGCCACCAGGCGGTGTACGGGCGCACGGACTGCGTCGTGCCGTCCGGGAGCAGCACCCGGACCGGCTGGGTCAGCGCGTCGCGCAGCGGCGGCCGGGCCAGCATCGCCAGGGCCTGCGGCCAGGCGTCGTCGTCGACGAGGTCCAGGTCGCGTACGGCGACGAGTTCGGTGGCGACCGGCGGGACCGGGGTGTCCGGGAGCTGGTCCAGGACGTCCTCGCACCAGACGTCGACGGCGTCGAGGAGCCCGGGGTCGTCGGCCTCGGCGAAGTCGCCGTCGCGGGGCTCCAGTTCGTCCGGGTCCAGGACGACGTCGGTGGCCCGTACGAGGGCGAAGGTGGCCAGCACCCCGCAGGCGGTCAGCGGCTGCTCGCCCCAGCGTTCGGCCAGTTCCGCGTCGCACAGGGCGAGTTCGCCCTCACGCATCACCTGGGCGAACGCACTGTCCGGCAGCACGAGTTCACCGGCGGGCGCGGGCTCGCCGTCCTCGTCGGGCAGGGCCAGCGCGCCGAGCCAGGGCTCGTCACCGGGCGCGAGGTCCGCGTCGCGCACGAGGGTGAGGACGGTGTCGGCGAGCTCCTCCGCGTCCAGGGCGTCCTCGTCCCAGATCTCGCCCGCGTCCAGCGAAGCGGCGACGGCCGCCCGGACCTGCGGGGTCGTCAGGACGGCCCGGGGGGTGGCGGGCAGGGCTCCCAGCTTCTCCAGCAGGGGGTGGGCGGCCTCCGGATGCGCCACCTTCAGACCGAGGCGTGCCAGCTTGTCCAGGACGGACGAGGTCAGCCCGTCCGGCAGCGGCAGGAGGACCTGGCGGGGACCGATGGTCGTGCGGGGCACGTCCGCGGGACCCGCGAGGGGCACGGGCAGTCCCGAGAGCCGGTCGGGATCCACGCCGGCCAGGCTGTCGTACAGCCGCCGCCACCACTCCGGGTCGCGCTCCAGACCGGCCAGCCGGTCGACGGCCTCGGTCAGTGGGACCCTGGCCACGCCGAGCGTGCGCAGCTCGGTGCGGCGCTCCAGACCGGCGGGCAGCAGGCAGGGCAGGACCTCGGCGAGGACCCGTACGGTCTCCGCGCCCACGCCCTCGACCACCTCGGCCTCGACCGGGCGCAGCGCCGTCGTGTCCCGGCGCGGGACCCCGGAACCGTCCCAGTCGTCCCACTGGCCTGCGGCCTCCGCCGGGTCCCTGGGCGCGGCCGGCTCCAGGAAGGCGACCCGGGGCAGCCGCTGGAGGATCGCGCCCCGCAGGGCGCCGTCGAGCTGCCCCTTGCCGAGCGGACCCGGCACCAGGGAGATCGTCGCGACGGACACGGGCTCCCACCCGGCGAGCAGATCCGCATAGGCATCGGCCGCGCGCTCCACCAGGAAGTCGGTCAGCGGGCCCGGCGCGGGGTGCCTGCGGGTGGTGTCCAGCGGCAGCGAGGCGATCAGCAGCGCGGGGACGCCGAGGGGCTCGTCGGTGGGGGTCGGCGCGTGCACGACGGGCGCCGTACGGGGGTGCTGGGGCGCCCCGTCCTCGTCCACCGGCACGGCCCAGGTCACGGACCAGTGCGGCCGGAGCCGTTCCTCGACGGGCCGGTCGGCCAGCAGCGCGGGCTCCAGGGGGCCGTGGCCGGCGACGGTGCGCCAGCGGTGCAGACCGCGCGCGGAGTCGTCGATGTGCGTGTACGGGCCGTCCTGCGAGCGGCGCAGCGTCCGCGTGCCGTCGGGGGTCTCGATCACGAGCTCGTCGAGGCCGGGCAGGGTGAGGAGCAGGGCGTCGTCGACGCCGTCGAGCAGGCGGCCCACCAGGTCCTCGGCGACTCCGTCGCGCAGCGGCAGGACGACGACGGTGTCGTAGCCGTCGGGCGCGGTCCCCTCGGCGGGCAGCGGAAGGCGGAGCAGCGGTACGTGTCCGTCGCGGCGCCGCAGTTCGTCGCCGAGACCGGGGCTGCCGACGGACGCCTGCCGCGCGAGGTCGCGAGCCTCCGCGAGGGACCAGCGGACACCGCCGTGGCGCCCGATCACCGCGGGCTCGTCGCTGACGGCCAGCACCGCGGCGAAGCCGACGCCGAAGCGGCCGACGGACGACTCGTGGCCCTCGCGCTTGGCGGAGGCCCGCAGGGTGCTCAGCGACTCGACGCCGGTGGCGTCCAGGGGTGCGCCGGTGTTGGCGGCGGCCAGGACGGCCGTGCCCTCCGGCCCGTCGTGCAGGGTGAGACGGAGCCGGCCGGGGACTCCGGCGCGGGCGGCGGCGTCGGCGGCGTTCTGGGCCAGCTCGACGACCAGGCGGTCACGGTAGCCGCCCAGGGCGAGGTCCTCCTCGGCGTTGGCGTCCTCCCGGAAGCGGGCGGGGCCCGCACCCCAGGCGTCGAGCACGCCGCGCCGCAGTCGCGCCGTCCCGAACGGATCGGCCCCCTCGGTCGCATTCATGCCCACGCTCGTACTCCGCTCTTCCGGTGACCCGTGACGCCCAGTGTGCGCCCGAAGGTACCGCGACCGTGAACGCCGCCGGCGCCCCGGCACCGGGGCACGGCCGCACCCCCGCCCGGGGCGTCGTCCGCGATGCACCGGAAGGGAGACGCCGGCCGGCGCGCCCGGGAGGGAAGCGGCCCGGGGACTCCGGGCCGCGGCCGGCGTGCCCGCGCACCCCGGCGGCGGCCGGAGCCTCAGGAGTGGCCCAGGTCCTCCGTCGAGCCGTCGGGCTGGGAGGGGACCGAGCCGGAGTCGTCGGAGGGGCGCAGCGCGTACTCGTCCACCCGCATCGTGTCCAGCGCATGCGGCGTGGGCTTCGGGGGCTTCGGCATGACCGCCGCCTCGGAGTGGCCTCCGCAGCCGTACGCGAGGGAGACCACGCGGCCGTCCGCCGGGGCGAACTCGTTCGCGCAGACCCCGAAGGCCTGCTTGAGGGAGCCCGCCATCGGCACGAGGAAGGCGCACGTCACGCAGGACGCGGGCGCCGCCTGCGCCATGGGGGTCTTCGCGCCGAACTCCTCGTCCCACCGGTCGGCCGCCAGCCCCAGGCCGTACCGGGACAGCACCCGGGCACGCCGTGTGCCGAGCTCCTCCGCGACCGCGGCGATCGAGCCGCGGCTCGTCGTGGGCAGCGTGGTGAGCTCCGCGTCCTCGGAGTCGGCCAGGGCGGCCAGCTCCTGCGACACCTCGGAGACGGCGGAGTTCGGCAGGGGCTCGTCCTCGCCGGTCCAGCCGGGCTCCAGGCGCGGGTCCTCCGCCTCCGTGGGCAGGAGGTCGCCGGGGCCCATGTCGCCGGGGCGCAGCCGCTCGCTCCAGGGCACCCACTCGGGGGCGAGGAGCGCGTCGGAGCCGGGCAGCAGCACCGTTTCGTCAAGGGTGACGTTCTTGGCGCGGGAGGCCCTGGCGACCGTCACCGCCCAGCGCCAGCCCCGGTAGCCGGGTTCCTTGGACTCGAAGTAGTGCGTGACGACCCGGTCCCCCTCGGAGACCAGGGCCACGTGCTCACCCACCACTCCTGGCGCGGCGGCCTCCTCCGCCGCCGCGCGTGCGAGGTCTACCGCCTCGGCGCACAGACGGTCGGGGGCGGGGGTACGGGCCGTACGGCTTCGCGTCGTCGCAGCACTCACAGGTCTCGCTTCTCTCCATACGCCGTCTCACGAGCGCGCCAGCAGCTCCATCGATGTCCGATTTCGGCCATGACAGTTGTGAGCGGAGCGGACCTGGGGGCCGCGTCGACGTCCACACCCGTTGTGCCTGCCTCGGGCGCGCCTTCTGCCCCCCATTCTGCGGGATCGCGGAGAGGCGCGCGGCCAAGAACAACCGCCGGTGGCGCGTGAGTGCACGCTACCCTCTCCGCCGCCCCGCGCCCACCTGCCCGTCCCAAACAGGCCCGGAACCCTTCCGGACGGCGTTCGGATCCGCCGCCGGACGGAGCCGGATCCGCCCGGAACACCCGGGGTTCCGGCGCTGCGTCCCCGGCCGTCCACCGGCCGGGGACGACTCACCCGACGGAGCGTCCGGCGCCACGCCCCGGCCCGTTCATCGGTTCGTGACAGCGGGGCGTGGGGCACTATGACTCCGTGACCGCCGCCAGGTCGTCCGACGGATCCGGTCCGCTCCGCAGGGCGGTCCGGGCGATGGGGCGTGCCCTGCGCGCCCCGTTCACGGGCACCGCGCGGGGGATCCGCAAGGCGACGCACGCTCACGGGGCGGGCGAGTCCGGCCTCGGCAAGCTGATCGAACTCCACGCGGTCAACGGTGCGGGCGACGTCATGATCACCGTGGCGCTCGCCTCCACGGTGTTCTTCTCCGTACCGACGGACGAGGCACGCGGACGCGTCGCCCTCTACCTCGCGGTCACGATGGCCCCCTTCACCCTGCTCGCCCCGGTGGTCGGCCCCCTCCTGGACCGGCTGCCGCACGGCCGCCGCGCCGCGATGGCCGGCGCGATGTTCGCCCGTGCGGTCCTCGCGATCACCATGTCGGGCGCGGTGGCCACGGGCGGCCTGGAGCTCTATCCGGCAGCCCTCGGCGTCCTGGTCTGCTCGAAGGCGTACGGCGTGGTGCGCAGCGCCGTCGTCCCGCGTCTCCTGCCGCCCCGCTTCTCCCTGGTGAAGGCCAATTCGCGGGTCACCCTGGCCGGTCTGCTGGCGACGGGCATCGCGGCGCCGATCGGGGCGGGGCTCCAGAGCATCGGCTCCCCCTGGCCCCTGTACGGCGCCTGCACGATCTTCCTGGGCGGGACCGTGCTCGCCTTCACGCTGCCCCACAAGGTCGACTCCGCGAAGGGCGAGCGCAGGGCCCGCCTCGTCCCCCCTCACGAGGAGGCGGCCCCGGCTCCCCTCCCCCGTACCTCCAAGGGGGGCCGGAGCGGCAGCACGAGGATCCGCCGCAGGAACGGACGGGAGAAGCCGCCGGGGCTGCGGTCCGTCGGACCGTCCGTCCTGCACGGCCTCCAGGCGAACGCCGCGCACCGCGCCCTCTCCGGGTTCCTCATCTTCTTCCTGGCGTTCCTCCTGCGCGAGCACCCCTTGGCCGGGCAGAGCGCCGCCGTCTCCCTCGGCATCGTGGGCGTCGCGGCCGGTGCGGGCAACGCCTGCGGCACGGCGGTGGGCTCCTGGCTCAGGGCCCGCGGCCCGGAGGTGATCGTCGCGACGGTGCTGGGTCTCGCCCTGGGCGTCGCCGTCCTCGCGGCGGTGTTCTTCAGCACGGTGATGGTGGCCGCCCTCGCCGCGGTCGCCGGTTTCACCCAGGCCCTGTCGAAGCTGTCTCTGGACGCGATGATCCAGCGCGACGTCCCGGAGGAGGTGCGCACCTCCGCCTTCGCCCGCTCGGAGACGCTGCTCCAGATGTCCTGGGTCGTCGGCGGGGCGATCGGCATCGCGCTCCCCCTCAACGGAGTACTCGGCATGTCCGTCGCCGCCGGGCTCCTCGCCCTCGGCGCGGCCGCCTCCGTACGGGGCCTCCTGGGGGCCGCGCGGCGCGGCTCACCGCACCCCCGCGTGGCGTGAGCGGCACCGACCGATAACCTTCGGCGCATGACCGTTGCGTTCTTCTCCGGTAAGGGCCGTCGAATCGGCGTCGCTCTTGGTGCCGTGTCCGCGGGACTCCTTGTCCTGTCCGCCTGCGACAAGCCGACGCCGCTCGCCACCGTGACGGTCGGCGACAACTCGGTGAGCACCGAGGCCGCCTGCTACAACGACGGCAACGCCCTCAAGGAGTCCGAGATCCAGGGCTGCCTCAACAAGAAGGCGGAGAAGTCCGTCGAGGTGGCGATGGACGACAAGGTCCACTTCGGGGTCGACCCCGAGGTCGCGGACCACGGCTGGACCCTCTTCATCAACGGCCAGCAGGCCGAGCAGGAGCCGTACAAGAAGACCTACCGGACGATCCCCGGCAGCGCCTTCTTCGCCAGCCAGACCGGCGAGACCACGGCCTCGAAGACGCAGGTCAGCATCGTCGAGACGAAGGGTCAGAAGCTCACGGGCGTCTGGCACTTCCAGCTCAGGAAGACCTCCTGACCCCTCCGACCGCGAGGACCACCGCCGTGCGGGTGCTTGTCGTGACCGCCGTCCCGGCCGAAAGGGACGCGGTCACGCGTGCGTTCGGGGGTGAGCCCACGGTGCGCGCGGTGCCGGGCGCCGAACTGCACCGGGCGGGTCCGTACGACGTCCTCGCCGGCGGTGTGGGCCCGGCAGCCGCGGCTGCCGCCACCGCCTGCGCCCTCGCCGCCGCGCCCGCCACCGAGCCGTACGCGCTCGTGGTCTCGGCCGGTATCGGCGGCGGCTTCGCTCCCGCCGCGCCCGTCGGCTCCCTCGTGGTGGCCACCGGCATCGTCGCGGCGGACCTGGGCGCCGAGACCCCGGACGGCTTCGTGCCCGTCACCGGCCTCGGCTTCGGCAGGGACTCGTTCCTGCCGCCCGCCGCCCTCGTACGGGACGTGGCCGGGGCCACCGGCGCGGTGCCGGGCCCCGTCCTCACCGTCTCCACCGTGACCGGCAGCGCGGCTCGCACCGCCGCCCTGCTGGCCGCGCACCCCGGAGCCGTCGCCGAGGCCATGGAGGGCTTCGGCGTCGCCGAGGCCGCAGACAGGTTCGGCCTGCCGGCCCTGGAGCTCCGGGCCGTCTCGAACGCCGTGGGCCCGCGCGACCGCGCGGCCTGGCGCATCGGCGACGCCCTCGCGGCGCTCACCGGGGCGTTCGGGAAGACCGCACCCGTAGTGGAAAGTTGGACCCTTCATGACCGACTCGACCGACACCGTGACTGACACCGCGACCGCCTCCGCCGGCGCACCGCTCCCCGCGCTGCGGATCGCCTTCTCGCCGTGCCCGAACGACACCTTCGTCTTCGACGCCTGGGCCCACGGCCGCGTCCCGGGCGCGCCCGCCCTCGATGTCACGTTCGCCGACATCGACCTCACCAACGGCATGGCCGAGCGCGGCGAGTTCGACGTCCTGAAGGTGTCCTACGCCGTACTGCCGTGGGTGCTCGACGAGTACGCCCTGCTGCCCTGCGGCGGTGCCCTGGGGCGTGGCTGCGGGCCGCTCGTCCTCACGAAGGAGCCGGGCACGGACCTGACGGGGAAGACCGTCGCCGTGCCGAGCGAGCGCTCCACCGCCTACCTGCTGTTCCGGCTGTGGGCGGCCGAGGTCGTGCCGGGCGGTGTGGGCGAGATCGTCGTCATGCCGTTCGACGAGATCATGCCCGCGGTGCGCGACGGCCGGGTGGACGCCGGGCTCGTGATCCACGAGGCCCGCTTCACCTACCAGAACTACGGGCTGCACAGCCTCGCCGACATGGGGCAGCACTGGGAGTCGACCACCGGGCTGCCCATCCCGCTCGGCGCGATCATCGCCAAGCGCTCGCTGGGCCAGGAGACGCTGGAGCGGCTCGCCGCGTCGGTCCGCACCTCGGTGCGGATGGCCTGGGACGACCCGGAGCGGTCACGTCCGTACGTCCTGGAGCACGCCCAGGAGATGGACCCGGCGGTGGCCGACCAGCACATCGGTCTCTACGTGAACGAGTTCACCGCCGACCTCGGCGAGAGCGGCTACGCGGCGATCCGCGGCCTGCTGACCCGGGCCGCGGCCGAGGGCCTCGTCCCGGCACTGGCCCCGGACGCGCTCTCCGTCACCGCGCGCTGACAGCGGAGGCCGGGCCGCTCGGGCCCGGCCGTCCGTCAGACGTCGAGCTGGTCCGCGACCGCCCTCAGCAGACCCGCGATCTTCGCACCGGCGGCCTTGTCGGGGTAGCGGCCCCGCTCCAGCATCGGCGTGATGTTCTCCAGCACCGTCGTGAGGTCCTGCACGATCGAGGCCAGCTCGTCCGGGCTGCGCCGCTGGGCGGCGGCGACGGACGGGGTGGGGTCGAGGATCACGACGGACAGGGCCTGGTCACCGCGCTGGCCCGCGACCACACCGAATTCGACGCGCTGACCGGGCTTGAGTGCCTCGACGCCGGCCGGGAGTACGGAGGAGTGGACGAAGACGTCGGCGCCGTCGTCGCGCGAAAGAAAGCCGAAGCCCTTTTCCGAATTGAACCATTTGACCTTACCCGTGGGCACGTCTGTCCTCGTCCTCGTACTCGTCGGTGTGCGGGAGAGCCGTGAAAGGGCTCCGGATAGCAGTACAGCGGGTCTGTGACCCGCCGTGTCCCAGGCTAATGGCCCTGGAGCCGGACACAAGACGTCGCCGACCGGTTCCGCCGAGCGGGGAACTACCCTGGCCGGGTGAGTACTACTCCTTCAGGTGCAGGCGACCGGCTCGTACGGGTCGGCGCGATCGTCTTCTTCGTCGG
This sequence comes from Streptomyces sp. NPDC055962, assembly GCF_042270185.1. Taxonomy (NCBI): domain Bacteria; kingdom Bacillati; phylum Actinomycetota; class Actinomycetes; order Kitasatosporales; family Streptomycetaceae; genus Streptomyces; species Streptomyces sp. NPDC055962. The sequence continues at coordinate 231,611 of NZ_JBHJYN010000010.1, read as the reverse complement.
CGCACTGGCCACCCTCGTCACCGTCGCCCCGCTGTTCCTGGGCACCGACCCCTTCCCGTCCGTCGCCTACGCGGTGTGCATGCTCATGGGGGTGGGCTTCCTGATCGCGGCCGCCGGGGTGGTGCGGTCCGTGTGGAAGAGCTCCCCGAAGCGGGCCGCGACGAGGTAGCGGCCCGCCCCGCCCGCTACGCGGAGCGCCACTCCTGCGCGTACTCGTCGAAGATGACGCGCAGGTGGTGGCCGATCTTCAGGTAGTCGAGGTCGTCCAGATTGGCGAGCGAGACCCGGACCGACCACTCGGGGCCGTCGAAGCCTCCGCCGTTGAGCAGCACCACGGAGGTCTGCTCGGCGAGCCGGAAGAGCGGGTCGACGGGCTCGTAGTTCTGCTCCAGGAAGGCGGCGAACTCCTTGCCGTGCACGCGCTCGGCCTCCGCCAGCAGATCCAGCTCGATGTAGTAGGCGGCCCGCTTCGGGTCCTCCGAGATCTTCATGTGGACGCCCTCCAGGAGGAGGTCGAGCCGCTGCCGGACAATGGCGCGAATCCGGTGCTTGTAGTCCTGGCCCTCGTCCAGCATGTCGAAGAGCGAGAACAGCGCCATCATCACCTGCTGCGGGAGCGAGAGCCCGGCGGTGTGGTTCAGCGCCACCTGCCGGGAGTCCGCGACAAGGCGGTCGATGAAGCGGATCTTCCCCGGCTCCAGCGACAGCGTCCCGTACCGCTTCTCCAGCCGCGCCTTCTGCTCCGGGGACTGCGCGGCCAGCATCTCGTCGATCACGTTGTCGTCGTGCAGTCCGATCACCCCGAGCCGCCAGCCGGTCGCGCCGTAGTGCTTGGAGTAGGAGTAGACGAGCAGCGTGTTGCGCGGCAGGTCGGCGGCGAGGGAGCGGAAGCCCTCCACGAAGGTCCCGTACACGTCGTCGGTGACGATGATCAGGTTCGGGTTGCGCTCGGCCACCAGGGAGACGATCTGCTCGGAGACCCGGGTGGAGAGGGCGAGCGAGGGCGGGTTGCTCGGGTTGACGCAGCAGACCATCTTCACGGACGGGTCGGCGAGCTTCTCGATCTCCTCGGTCGGGTAGCGCCACTGGCGCACCCCGGTCTCGGTGAAGAGACTGGCCTCCACCCTCACCACGTCGAAGTCGTAGGTGTCCAGCTCCGGGATCTCCAGGTACGGGGTGAACACCGGGACCATCAGGGCGATCCGGTCGCCCTTCTCCAGAATCCCGTTCTTCATCAAAGAGTCGAAGATGTAGCACATGGCCGCCGTGCCGCCCTCGGTGGCGAACAGGCTCATCGTCTGCCCCTCGGGGGGCCGGTGGTCGAACATCTCGTCCGCGAGGTAGCCCCGCACGATCTGCTCGGTGTGGCGCAGGATGCGGTCCGGCACGGGGTAGTTGTCACCGACGGATGAGTCGGCCAGCTCGTGCACGAAGGCGTCGGGCACGAAGCCGAAGCGCTTCACCGCCAGGTCGATGCACGCCTTCAGCAACTCGATACCGGGCAGGGCCGGGTTCGTGCGGACGAAGTGTTCGAAGCGCGCGGCGCAGCCCGACTCCTCGGGCATGCCGCCCAGGTTGTCGGCCGTCCACACCCGCCTGGACTCGCTGATCGCGAAGTATCCGAGTGCGTGGTACGCCTCGCGGGGGCCGGTGGCCACCCAGTTCGGGTTGCCCCGGCCCGCGTTGAGCATCGCCTGGGCGGCCATGCCCTTCTGGCCGGCCTTGTCGCTCTGCGCCTCCGTCGCGATCTGGATGAACTTGTCCTTCAGCTCGAAGGGGGAGAGCTGGGCGAAGGACCGGATCTCTTCCCGGCTGAGTCTCGTCTTCGGCATGGTGGTGTCCGCTCCCGTGCAGGTCGTGTCGGGTCAGTGGTTGAGAAGGACGATCACGGCGCCCCACACCGTCAGCAGGACGTTGCCGACGGCGTACGGGATCGTGTAACCGAGGGTGGGGATCTGGGATCTGGAGGTCTCGTTGATGGCCCCGATCGCCGCCGTGGTGGTCTGACCGCCCGCCAGGACGCCCATCAGCACGGGGAAACGGATCTTCTGGACGTAGTGCCCGACCAGGAAGCCCACGATCAGCGGGACGACGGTGGCGACGGCGCCCAGGACGAGCAGCCCCCAGCCGGCGGAGGACAGCCCGCTGGTGAAGCTCGGCCCGGCGTTGATGCCGACGACGGCGACGAAGACGCACAGCCCCAGCGTGTCCATGAACCACTGGGCACCGGGCGGGACGTTTCCGTACGTCGGATACTTTCCGCGGATCCAGCCGAAGACCAGGCCCATGATCAGGCCGCCGCCCGAGGTGGACAGCGAGATCGGCACCCCGCCCGCGGTCAGCGCCGGGATGCCGATGCAGCCGCCGAGGAAGATGCCGAGGCCCACCCAGACCATGTCGGTCGCGAAGCTCGTCGGCACCGGCTTGCCGAGTGCCTTCGCCGCCGGGCCCACCAGCCGCTCCGGTCCGGTGAGGACCACCGTGTCACCCCGCTCCAGCTCGGTGGAGAGCCGGTAGGGGAACTCCGCCCCGGCCCGGTACAGCGTGTCGACGTAGACGCCGACCATGAACGGCTCCCGGCGCAGCTCCTCGATCGTCCGGCCGAGCTGCGCCTTCTCGGACGCCACCACGTGCAGCGTCTCGGTGCGGTAGCCGAGCAGTTCGACGTCGTCGGCCTCGGTCCCGATGTGCGTACGGGGGTCGAAGGCGACCAGGTCGCCCCTGATCGCGCTGACCGCGACGGTGTCGCCCACCTTCAGGACGCGGGACTGGTCGTGGTCCAGGACCGTGCCGTCACGCCGGACGGCGGTGAGGTAGACGCGGCGCCCCAGCTGCTTCTGCTGGTCCTCGAAGTCCGCCACGGAGCGGCCGGCCAGGTCGGGGCGCTCCACGCGGTAGGCGCGCAGCACCACCTCGTAGTAGCCCTCGCCCTCGTCCGGGCTGTCGTTCGGGGTGTCCATCTCGGCGGCGAGCTCGGCGCTCTCCTTCGCCAGGTCCCTGCGGTAGAGCTTGGGCAGCACGTTGGCCAGGAGCATCGCGCAGAGGATGGTGCCGAGCGGGTACGTCACCGCGTACCCGACGGCCACCAGGTTCTGTTCGGACTTCGCCTCGGCGGAGGAGAGCCCGGGCAGGGTGCCGATGGCATCCTGGGCGACACCGATGGCGGCCGACTGGGTGAGGGCCCCGCTCATCAGGCCGGCGCCGAGCCCCGGACCGTACCCGAGCAGGCTCGCGAAGAGCCAGGAGACCAGCAGCCCCGTCACACAGACGACGACCGCGTTGACGACCTGGGGCAGGCCGTCCTTCCGCAGCCCCCGGAAGAACTGCGGGCCGACGCGGTAGCCGAGGGCGAACAGGAACATGATGAAGAACAGGTTCTTCACCGTGTCGTCGATCTCCACCTTGAACTGCGCTCCCAGCACCAGCCCGGCGACCAGGCAGCCCGTCACCGCGCCCAGCGCGATCGCCCGGTAGCGCACCTTCCCGAGGAGGAAGCCGAGCGCGATCACGACGAAGACGAGCAGTTCCGGGTGGGGCTGGAAGATGTTGCGGTTCAGGAAGTCGACCATGTCAGGCCCCCAGTACGCCGACGAGGATCGGCCCGGTCAGTGGGAGCAGGAAGTTGGAGAGCGTGTAGGTGATCGTGTAGCCGAGGAGCGGTACGGAGCTCTGGGCCACCTGGGTGATGGAGGTGATCGCCGGGGTGGAGCACTGCTGTCCGGCGATGGCACCGATCAGGAGCGGTTTCTCGATCTTCAGCAGCTTGCGCCCGACGACCAGTGAGATCGTCGCCGGGATGAGGACCATGGCGATCCCGGCGACCGGCAGCAGCGCCCCGTACTCCTTGAGCAGCGGCCAGGCCTGCGGTCCGGCTGCCAGCCCGGTGCAGGCGATGAAGACGGCCAGGCCCATGTCCTTCAGGGTGCTCGCGGCCTGCGGCGGGAACGCGCCGAAGGTCTGGCTGCGGGAGCGGAACCAGCCGAAGACCAGTCCGGAGATCAGGCAGCCGCCGCCGGTGCCGAGCGACAGCGGGACGTCCCCCGCCTTGACCACGATCTGGCCGAGCAGGGAGCCCGCGACGATGCCGAACCCCAGGTAGATGAAGTCGGTGGAGTCGTTCTTCACCACCGCGCCGAGCTTCGCCACCAGCCGGTTCAGCCCGCCCCGGGCCCCGACCAGGGTGAGCACGTCGCCCCGGGCCAGTGTCGTCTCCCCGCTCGCGGGCAGGTGCTGGTCGTTCCGCAGGACGTCGGTGATGTAGACGCCGTCCTTGCGGAACTCCGGGTGACGCTTCTGCAGGCGGTCGATGGACGCGCCCACGGTCTCCTTGTCGGTGACGGCGACCTGACTGGTGGCCAGCGGGGTGTCGAGTCCCGGCACGGCGGGCGTCTCGGGGCCGATCTCCCGGCCCGCCTCGATGATGGCCGACCGCAGGCCGACCACCTGGACCAGGTCGCTGAGCGTCAGCTCCAGCCCTGGGTCCGGGGTGAGCAGCTTGCTGCCGCGCTTGACCCCCTCGACCGTGATCCGGCCGCCGAACGCGCTCTGCAGATCACCGACCGTCCGGCCGTCGGCCAGGGTCACCAGGTAGGTGCGGCCGACCATGCCGGGCAGCGCCTCGCGCTCGTCGGACTCCAGACCGCCCCCGCCGCCCCGCATCTTCTCCCACAGTTTGCGCGAGGCGTCCGCGAGGTTGATGCGGAGCAGCATCGGCATGATCTGGCTGGTGTAGAGCACGATGGTGATCAGGCCGAACAGGTAGCAGACCGTGTACGCGGTGGCCACGTGCCCCTGGTACTGGGAGATCTGGTCGGAGGTCAGGTCGCTGAGCTTGCCGATGGCCTCGGTGGCCGTGCCCACGACGGCGGACTCGGTGGCCGCTCCCGCCAGGATCCCGGCGGCGGTGCCCACGTCCAGGTCGAAGGCCTCGGCCAGTCCGTAGGCGATGCCGAGGACGCAGACCAGCTCGATCAGGCAGAGCGCGAAGAAGCGCAGACTGCTGCGGTTGAGGTTGGCGAAGAACTGAGGGCCGGCCATGTAGCCCAGCGAGAAGATGAACAGGGCGAAGAAGACCGTCTTGACGTCGTCGTCGACGCTGATGTGCTGGGTGCCCAGGAGCAGCGACACGATCAGGGTGCCGCAGATGCCGCCGAGCGTGATGGGCCCCACCCGGAGTTTGCCGACCAGGTAGCCGGCCGCCAGGCAGAGGAAGAGGGAGAGGGCGGGATTGTCACGGAGAACACCCACCCCGCCTCACCCGCCGATCGGGCAATACGGATGCTTTAGAGACATAAAGGTGAAATTAACAGCACTGCTGCGGGAGGGCACCCGTGACAGCGCCGGGAGTGCCGTCCCGCCGGTCACTCCGCGGCGAAGCTCCGCAGCCAGGCGGGGAAGGCGGTGAGGTCGGGCAGGATCACGTCGGCGCCCGCCGCCCGCAGCTCCTCCTCGTCGCACGGGCCGGTCGTGACACCGACCGACAGGGCACCCGCCGCGCGCGCCCCCCGTACGTCCCCGGTGTGGTCGCCGACGTAGATCCGCGCACCGTGCTCCAGGAGCGCCTCCGCCTTGCCCTCGGCCCAGAGGCCGCCGATCACCGTGTCCGCGGGGATGCCGAGGTGGGTGAGGTGCAGCTTGGCGTTCGGCTCGTACTTGGCCGTGACGACCATCGACTGTCCGCCGAGCGCCTGGACGGCCTCGACGGCCTCCCGGGCGCCGGGCATCGCCGTCGTCGGCACGATCGCCCGGTCCGGGTAGATCTCGCGGAACCGGTCGGCGGCCGCCGGGATCGCGTCGGCGGGGAACCAGTGGGACATCTCCTCGGCGAGCGGCGGGCCGAGCCGGCTGACGACCAGGTCGGTGTCTATGTACACACCCGTCTCGGCTGCCAGCGCCTCGTAGACGGCCTTGATGCCGGGCCGGGAGTCGATGAGGGTCATGTCGAGGTCGAATCCGACCGTCAGAGTGGGTGAAGGCATGGGGTCCATTGTGCCGAGTGCCGCGGCGGACCCGGCGGGGCCGGCCCGCGCGGGGCCCTCGGGGCGGGGCCCGGGGGCCTGGGGGCGCCGCCGACGGGGACCCGGGGACTGGGACCGCCGGGGCCTGGGAACGCCGCGACGGGGACCCGGGGGGCCGGGGGCGCCGCCCTGCGGGCAGACTCGCCGCAGCCGCCCCTCCCCTGCCGAGGAACGAGAAGTGACCCCGTACTCCCTGGCCTTCTATGTCCACACCGTCACCACCGGCACGATCCTCGGCCTCCGGCCGGACGACTCCCCGGACCGGGTCGCCGCCGTCATGGGCACGGACTACGCCGAGAGCGCCTTCGGCCGGCGGGCCCTGCTCCGCGACTACGGCCTGGCCGAGTTCCACTTCCACCGTGACCGCGGCGGTGCCCCCTGGGCGGGGCACCACTTCAGCCTCCAGGTGCACCGGCTCGCCCGCCGCGACCGCGCCGTTCCGGGCGAGGTGCTGCGCGCCCGCTACGGGCGATTCGCACCCCGGCTGCGGTTCGAGAAGCTCCAGCGCCTCCTGGACCGGCGCGGCGTCCCTCTGGTGGAGATCCCGGAGACCCCGGCGAACGGGCCGCAGTACCGCACGTTCTGGCAGCCCGGCTCCCGCACAGCCGTCTCCTTCATCGCCGTACGGGGGGACGGCGACCGGCCGGGAGCTCCGCCCGCCGGTGACGTGTACAGGATCCACGCACCGGTGACCGCCGCCGAGGTGGAGCTGCGCGCGGCCCGCGCCCGGTGACGGAGGCCGTAGGCACCCTGCCCGTCCCCACAGGGCGCGCATAGACTTAGCCAAGCCTTACCTCCCCTTTCCGGGGTTTGCCTCCCTTCGTTCGTGCTCACCCCGATTGGTGCCGATGGCAGCCGCCGCTCCACGCCTGTCCAGACGCGCGCTCGCGACCGCTGTCGCCGTCGTCGCGCTGCTGCTCTCCGTCCTGCTCAGCCTCGCCGTGGGGGCGCGGACCATCGCGCCGTCCGCGGTCCTGGACGCCCTGCTGCACGGCGGGCACTCCGACGCCGCCGAGGTGATCCGGCAGATGCGGGTGCCGCGCACCGTGATCGGGCTGATGGTCGGCTCGGCGCTCGCCCTCGCGGGCACGGTGCTCCAGGGCATCACCCGCAACCCCATCGCCGACCCCGGGATCCTGGGGATCAGCCAGGGCGCGTCGGTCGCCGTCGTCCTGGCCATCGCCTACGCGGGGGTCCACACCCTCACCGGCTACGTCTGGTTCGCCTTCGCGGGGGCCGCCGTCGCGTCCGTCGCCGTGTACGCCATCGCCTCCCGGGGCCGCGGCGGTGCGACGCCGGTGAAACTCGCACTGGGCGGGGCCGCCGTCAACGCGCTGCTGGTGTCGGTGACCATGGCGGTGCTCACGACCAGGGCGTCGGCGCTCGACGAGTTCCGCTTCTGGCAGGTGGGCTCGATCGCCGGCCGCGAGGCGGAGGTCGCCCAGCAGATCTGGCCGTTCCTGCTGATCGGCACCGTGCTCGTCGTGTCCGTGGCGCGCGGGCTCGACGCGCTGGCACTGGGCGAGGACGTCGCCAAGGGGCTCGGACAGAACGTGGGGGCCGTACGGGTCGTCGGCGGCATCGGGGCCACCGTGCTCACCGGCGCGGGCGTCGCGGCGGCCGGTCCGATCGCCTTCGTCGGTCTGGCCGTGCCGCACATCGCCCGCGCCGTCGTGGGCGGCGACCACCGCTGGGTGCTGCCGATGGCCGCCCTCATCGGCCCGGTGATGCTCCTCGTCTCCGACGTCGTGGGCCGGGTCCTGTTCCCGCCGGGCGAGGTCCCGGCCGGCGTGATGACGGCACTGATCGGCGTCCCGTTCCTGGTCACCCTCGTACGCCGGAAGGCGGTGCCCGCATGAGCGCGGACACGGCAGTGCCCGTACGGACCCCGGTCCGGCCCGCCGGCTACCGGGTCGTGCGGGTCGGGAAGCGGGCCCGCTTCCTGCTCCACCGGCGGGCGGGGCTCGTGGCGGTGGCCCTGGCCGTCCTGCTGGCCGCGGTCTGCGTCGCGTACCTCTGCGTCGGCGAGAGCTTCGTGGCCCCGGCGGAGGTCGTCAGGGTCGTGCTCGGGCAGCCGTCCCCCGACGAACTGGTCGTGGGCACGCTGCGGCTGCCGCGCATGGTGGTCGGTCTGCTCGTCGGAGCGGCGTTCGGGATCGCCGGGGCGCTGATCCAGACCGTCGCCCGCAACCCGCTCGCCAGCCCCGACATCATCGGCATCAGCCAGGGGGCGAGCGCCCTCACGGTCGGCGCGATGACCTTCGGCCTCACGTCGTACGCCGTCCTGCCCTCCCTCTCCGTCGCCGGTGGCATCGCCGCGGCAGCGCTGGTGTACGTCTTCGCGTGGCGCGGCGGGCTCCACGCGACCCGGTTCGTCCTCATCGGGATCGGCTTCGCGATCGCCCTGCGCTCGGTGACGACCCTGTTCCTGACGAAGGGCGACTACCTGGTCGCCCAGCAGGCGCAGATCTGGATGACGGGCTCGCTCAACGGCCGCGGCTGGGACGAGGCCGCGCCGATCGGCTGGACGCTCCTGATCCTGCTGCCCGCCGTGCTGTGGGCGGCGCGGGCGCAGCGCACCGTGGCGATGGACGACGACACCGCCACGGCGCTGGGCGTGCGCCTCGGCCGCGTGCGGCTGGGTCTCGTCGCCCTCGGGGTCGTCCTGGCGTCGGTGGCGACGGGGACGGCGGGACCCGTCGACTTCGTGGCGCTGCTCGCCCCGCAGATCGCCCGCCGCATGACGCGCACGGCGCAGATCCCGCTGCTCTGCTCGGCCCTGCTCGGCGCCGTGATCGTGGTGTCCGCGGACCTGCTGGCCCGCAGGCTCTTCTCCCCCACCGAGCTTCCGGTGGGGGTCCTGACGGCGGCGGTCGGCGCCCCGTATCTGATCTGGCTGATCATCCGTGGCCACGGTGGCCGCGCTGGAGGCAACGCATGACGACGACCCGTTCCACGGAGACCGCCACGGACACCGCCGCCGCCGCGTCCCGGCTCACGGCCCGTGCCCTGACCCTCGCCTACGACGACCGCACCGTCGTGCACGAGCTGGACCTGGCCGTACCCGACGGGCAGGTGACCGTCATCGTCGGCCCGAACGCCTGCGGCAAGTCGACGACCCTGCGGGCGCTCGGGCGGCTGCTGAAGCCGGCCGGCGGCTCGGTCCTGCTGGACGGCACGGAGCTCTCCCGGATACCCACGCGCACGATCGCCCGGTCCGTGGGGCTGCTCCCGCAGACGCCCGTCGCACCGGAGGCGATCACCGTCTCGGACCTGGTCGCCCGGGGGCGTCAGCCGCACCAGCGCTGGTGGCAGCAGTGGTCGGACGAGGACGAGCGCGCGGTCACGGACGCCATGGAGCGCACGGACATCACCGCCCTCGGCGACCGGCCGGTGGACGAGCTGTCCGGCGGCCAGCGCCAGCGGGTGTGGATCGCCATGGCGCTCGCACAGGACACGGACCTGCTGCTGCTCGACGAGCCGACGACGTACCTCGACATCGCGCACCAGGTCGAGGTCCTGGACCTGGTACGCCGACTCGCCGCCCCCGCGGCGGACGGCACCCGGGGGCGGACCGTCGTCACCGTCCTGCACGACCTCAACCAGGCCGCCCGGTACGCCGACCACCTCGTCGCCATGAAGTCCGGCCGCATCGTCGCCGAGGGGCGGCCCGGGGACGTCGTCACCGCCGGGCTCGTGCGCGAGGTCTTCGGCCTGGAGGCCGTCGTCGTCCCGGACCCGGTCACGGGTTCGCCGCTCGTCGTCCCCGGCGCGCCCTGGAGCCCCGCCCCGCTCTCCGCCCCGCCCTCCTCCGGAAAGGCTCTCTGACATGCCCTTCTCGTCCCGCCCGGCCGTCGCCGGTTCGCTGGCCCTGACTGCCGCGCTGGCTCTCACGGCCTGCGGCTCCTCCGGTTCCGGCTCGGACTCCGGCTCCGACGGCGCGGCGTCCTCCTCCGACGGCACCCACACGGTCGCCACGGCCATGGGCAACATCAAGGTCCCCGTGGCGCCGAAGAGGGTCGTCGTCCTGGACACCGCCGAGCTGGACTCCGCACTCACCCTCGGCGTCACGCCGGTCGGTGCCACGCACACGGGTACGGAGTCCGGCTTCCTGGGCTATCTGCCGGAGGACGAGGTCGCGGGCATCGAGGACGTCGGGGAGATGACGACGCCGAACCTGGAGGCCGTCGCCGCGCTGAAGCCGGATCTGATCCTCACCAGCAAGCTCCGCCACGGCGACGTGTACGACGAGCTCTCGGGGATCGCGCCGACCGTGATGACGGAGAACACGGGCTACCCCTGGAAGGAGAACTTCCAGGTCCACGCCAACGCGCTGGGCAGGGTGCCGGCCGCCGAGAAGGTCATCGCCGCCTACGACCAGCACGTCGGAGAGGTCACCGAGGCGCTCGGCGGCAAGGAGAAGGCCGCGGCCACCGAGGTCAACGTGGTCCGGTTCGTCGAGGGCGCCGACATCCGCGTCTACGGCCGCCGGAACTACATCGCGACGATCCTCGCCGACGTCGGCCTCGGCCGGCCCGCCGTCGTGGACAAGGCGAAGGACGGCTTCTCGTACGACGTCAGCCCCGAGAGGATCGACCAGGCGGACGCGGACGTCGTCTTCCACTCGACGTACGGGGACGCCGAGAAGTCCAAGGAGACGCAGACCCTGGGCAGCGGCCTGTGGAAGACCATGGACGCGGTGAAGGACGGCAGGGTGTTCCCCGTCGAGGACGAGCTCTGGATCCAGGGCATCGGCTACACGGCGGCGGACAGGATCCTGGACGAGCTCCGGGCCGACCTGACGACGTAGGGCGGGGGACTCGTCCCCGGGCCGTGGCGAGCGGCTCAGCGGTAGCCGGTCGCGTCGGCGGGGCCGCCGACGTCCTGGACCTCGGTGAGGTAGCGCCAGGCGTCCGGCCGGCTGCCGTCGAGGTCGGTGAACCCGTACTCCCGCGCCAGCCCGCCGCTGGACAGCGACTGCCCGTTCCACCGGCTCACCCCGGGATCGGCGGCCAGCGCGGCGACGGCCCTCCCCGTGTAGCGCGGCGTCTCCGAGATGCAGAAGTGCGGCACCCGGTCGATGGCGTCACGCCAGGTCTCCTCGGTCACCTCGAAGTGGTCGAGCATCATCTCCGAGCGCATCCACCCAGGGGTCAGAGCCACCGCGGTCGCGCCGCGCGGGCCCAGTTCGTGGCCCAGGGAGAAGCCCATGCGGAGGACCGCGGTCTTGGCGAGGTCGTAGAAGAAGGAGTTCCGGTAGGTGTCCCGGTTGTACGCGGCGGTGCCGTCGGTCATCTCGACGACCAGCCCGCCCGTGCCGCGCAGCAGGAGGGGGAGAGCGTGGTGGCTGGTGACGGCGTGCGTCTCCACGGCGAGCCGCAGCAGCCGCAGCCCCTTGTCCAGGTCGTGCTCCCACACCGGGGTGTCCCAGGCGAAGAGGTGTTCACCGCCCCAGATGTCGTTGACCAGCACGTCCAGCCGGCCCTGCTCGGCCGCGATGCGGTCCACCAGGGCGCGGACCTGTGAGGGGACCAGGTGGTCGGTGGGGACCGCGATGCCGTTCCCGCCCGCCCCGGTCACCAGGTCGGCGGTGTCCTCGACGGTCTCGGGGCGGTCGTACTCCGACCGGCGGGTCCGGGTGCTGCGTCCGGTGACGTAGACGGTGGCCCCGGCTGCGCCGAGCTCGACCGCGATCCCCCTGCCCGCTCCCCGCGTCGCCCCCGCGACGAGAGCGACCTTTCCGTCGAGTGCCGCTGCCATGTGTGTCCTCCCGGACCGATCCGTGCGCCGGGACGCGGCGGGACGCTCCGCTGCCCGTGCGGGCGGCGGAGACACCATGGTTGCCCGGAAACCGGACATCTTCTGTCGTCATTGCCGCGCCGGTTCGCCGTGTCCCGCCGCGTCCCGCCGAGGACCGGGAGGGCGGGAGAACCGGGGAGGACCGGGGAGGACCGGGGAGGACCGGGGAGGACCGGGGAGGACCGGGGAGGACCGGGGAGAACCGGGGAGAACCGGGGAGGACCGGGGAGGAACCTGTGGGGTGCGGGGTCAGGTCCGCACCCCACAGGTGGTTCGGGGACGTGCGCGTGCGCGCGATCCGGCACCGGCGGCCTCCGCCCTAGCCGCCGGAGGTCATCCGCAGCACCGCCAGCCGCGTCAGCCGGCGCTCCTGCGGTTCGGTGTCCAGCGCCCGGTGCAGGGCGAGCCCCTCGATCAGCGCGTCGAGCTGACGGGCGGTGTCCGGGTCGAAGTGCTGCTCCAGCAGCCGGCGGCTGCGGTTCATCCACGCGTGGGTGAGCTCGCGGTACTCGTCGCGCCGGGCGGCCAGGGTGTAGAGCTCCTGGGTGAGGACGAGTTCGCGGCGCGGCCCCTCGGAGAGCAGGTGGATGAGGTCGATGACCGCTTCACGGGCCTCCTCCGGACTCCCGGCCCGGCCCAGGTGCAGCTCGAAGACCGCCACGATCTGGCCGGCGAAACGGGTGAATGCCTCGCGCAGCAGTTCGTCGATGCCGTTGAAGTGATACGTCATCGACCCCAGCGGCACATCGGCGCGCGCGGCGATCTTGCGGTGCGAGACGCCGGCGACTCCCTCGTCGGCGATGTGGTCGAGCGTGGCGGCGAGGATCCGCTCGCGCCGCTGGGGGTCCGTCCGTCCGGTGGCCACGGGGCGGGATCAGACGCTGCGGACGACGCGCGCGGGGTTGCCCACGGCGACGACGTCGGCGGGGATGTCCTTCGTGACCACGGCACCGGCGCCGATCACGGAGTTGTCGCCGATGGTCACCCCGGGGCACACGATGACCCCGCCGCCGAGCCAGACGTTGTCGCCGATGGTGATGGGGAGAGCGGCTTCCAGCTTGTCCCGGCGGGGCCCGGGCTCGACGGGGTGCGTGGGGGTGAGGAGCTGGACGTTGGGGCCGATCTGGCAGTCCTCGCCGATGGTGATGCGCGCGACGTCCAGCGCGGTGAGGTGGTAGTTGACGAAGGTGCGGGCGCCGATGGAGATGTTGCTGCCGTAGTCGACGAAGAGCGGCGGGCGCACGTCGACGCCCTCGCCCACGGACTCCAGCAGCTCGGCCAGGACACCCCGGGCCTCGTCGGCGTCCTCGGTGTAGACGGCCTGGAAACGGGCCGCCAGACGCATCGCCCGCTGCTGCCTCCGGGCGATCTCGGGATCGTCGGCGATGTAGAGGTCGCCCGCGAGCATGCGCTCCAGGTGCGTACGCGGATCGTCGGCGAAGTAGTCCATCGGCATCGGCATGCGTACGACCGTACACCTTAAGGCGTACGGTCGTACACTCCCCGGGGCGTCCGGACCCGTGTCCCGGCGTGAGGGGCGCCGGGCCCTGCGCGCGCCGCCCTGTCGCGCCTGCCGGGCCCGCCGGGCCAGTCGCTGCCGCCCCGTCGTCGGCGCGCCGCCTGCGCCTGCCAGCCTCGATCCGTCAGCCCGTCGGTCCGTCAGCCCGTCAGCCTGCGGGCCCTCCACACCAGATAGAGCGCCGATGCCACTGCCGCGATGCGCACCACCACGGGCCAGACGTCCGTCATCGCGTCGCCCATCGCTCCCTCGGCGAGCGGCTCGCCCCAGCGGCCCTCCATCCGCCCCCACAGCCAGACGAAGGCGCCGGCGACGACCACGCCCGGCAGACCCAGCGCGACCCACTTCGCCTCCGCCCGCGAGAACTTGCGCGAGCTGTACGCCAGCAGCCAGCCACCCGCGAGGGCCAGCCACGACCCGAGGACGGCGCCGGCGACCAGCAGCGCGGCGGCCAGCAGCAGCAGCGGATTGGAGAGCCGGGGCCGCGCGGCGGCCCCGGCGTCCACGGCGGCGGCCTTCCTGGGCCGACGCAGCCGCAGTCTCCTACCGGGCCCCGGCGGCGGAACCGGGGCGGCCTTCTCGTCCGGCTTCGTGTCTTCGTCCGTCTCCGACGGCGCGCGCGGAGCAGGGGCCTTCGGCGCGCTCGGCATGCCGAAGAGTTCCGGGCTCTCCAGCCCGCCCACGAACCCGGGCACGGCCGTGCCCGGGCCCGACACACCCGGACCGCCCCGCTCGGCCTCGCCGAACGGCCCCGGCTCGATCCGCCACCACTCGGGCTCACCCCCGGACGGCTCCTGGCCCAGCCCCGCCATGTGCGGCGCGGAAGCCGCGGGCCAGTGCGGGGCGGGCTCCCCGGGCCGCGGTTCCCCGGGCCCCCGGTCCACGTGTCCGGCCGTCGGGGCCTCCGGCGACGCGCCCTTGCGCGGCACGTCTTTCCTGAGCAGCCCCCGCCGCGCCCGGGGGACCTCGCGCGCGCCTCCGGCGTCCGCGTCCGCCCGGGGCGAGGGGAGCGACACCTCTCCGTCCACCGACTCGGCCGCCGCGGCGACGAGTTCACCCGGCGCCCCCAGGCGGCCGATGATGCGCCGTACCACCGCCGGAGAGTCGGTTCCGTCCGTGCCGCGCTGCCGGTCGATCTCGCCCCGCAGCGTCGCGACGAGTCTCATCCGGGCGCCCGAGGACAGCTGTTGCTGCTGCGCCAGGTCACCGACCCGGCTGAGGTAGTCGTAGACAAGCTGGTCGCTCTCGATCCCCACGCGCTGGTTCTCCCTCCACCCGCCCTGCCCCGACGGTAGCGTTCCAGCGGCTACCGTGGGACGGATGGGGACGACCACACCACCGCGCACGCTCGCCGAAGCCCTGCGCGCCCGGGGCGACGAATCGCTGGCAGGGCTGCTGCGTGCCCGCCCCGACCTGCTCAGCCCCGTGCCGAACGACATCACGCAGCTGGCGACGCGGGCCGGCACACGGGCCTCCGTCGTCCGTGCGCTGGAGCACCTCGACCGTTTCGCCCTGCAGACCGCGGAGGCGCTGGCCGTGGCGCCGGACCCCGCCCCGTACGACACACTGCTCGCGCTCCTCACGGGCGACGGGCAGGACGACGGCGACGGGCGGGACGACGCGGGCGCGGCGATCACCGCCGCCCTTCCGGCCGCCCTCGCGACCCTGCGCGAACAGGCCCTGGTCTGGGGCGAGGACGCCCGGCTGCACCTCGTGCGCACCGCCCGCGAGCTGCTCGCCCCCTCTCCGCAGCACCCCTCCCCCACCGGTCTCGGCCCGACCGTCTCCGAGGCCACGGCCGGTATGTCGCCCGGCAGGCTCCAGGAGATCCTGACCGCCGCCGGGCTGCCGGCCACCCACGACCCGGTGTCCGCCGTCACCGCGCTGGCCGGGCTCTTCACGGACCGGACGAGGATGGCGGAGCTGCTGGACACCGCCCCCGTCGAGGCGCTGTCCGTGCTCGACCGGCTGGTCTGGGGCCCGCCGTACGGGGAGGTCACCCCGAACCCCGCCCCGCCCGTGCAGTGGCTGCGCGACCGCGGCCTGCTGCTGCCCGTGTCGACGCGCACCGTCGTCCTGCCGCGCGAGGCGGCGCTGCATCTGCGGGCCGGCCGCGCCCACCGCGTGCCCGAGCCCGTGGCGCCGGCGCTCGTCGCCGCGGCCGAGCGCGATCCCCAGGCTGTGGACAGAGCCGCGGCGGGCCAGGGCTTCATGGCCCTGTCCACCGTCGAGGAACTGCTGAAGCTCTGGAACAACGGCGGCCCCGCCATCCTCCGCGCGGGGGGCCTGAGCGTCCGCGAGCTGAAGCGGGCCGCCGTCGCGCTCGACGTGTCCGAGAGCGTCGCCGCGTTCTGGATCGAACTCGCCTACGCGGCGGGCCTGCTGGCCTCCGACGGCGAGACCGACGAGCGGTACGCGCCGACCCCGGCCTCCGACGAGTGGCTGGACCTCCCCGCCCAGGACCGCTGGACCCACCTCGCCACCGCCTGGCTCGCCGCCACGCGCACCGCGGGCCTCATCGGCGGCCAGGACGCCAAGGGCCGTGCGCTGTCCGCCCTCGGCCCCGACCTGGACCGCTCGGCCGCGCCCGAGGTACGCCGCCGGGTCCTGGCGCTGTTCGCCTCGCTCCCGCCGGGCACCGCTCCCGACCCGCAGACCCTCCTCGCCCGGCTCCGCTGGGAACGCCCGCTGCGCTCGACGGGACCGGGCGGGCCGGCCGGCCCGGGCGACGCCTCCGACCTCCGTTCCCGGATCGCCCTGTGGACGGTCAACGACGCGGAGATGCTCGGCATCACCGGCCGCGGAGCCCTCTCCTCCCAGGCCCGCGCCCTGCTCGACGAGGGCCCCGACGCCGCAGCCGCCCGCCTCGCCCCGCTGATCCCCGAACCGCTGGACCACGTCCTGCTCCAGGCCGACCTCACCGCGGTCGCACCCGGACCGCTGGAACGCCCGCTCGCCGAGATGCTGTCGGTGCTCGCCGACGTCGAGTCCAAGGGCGGCGCGACGGTCTACCGCTTCACCCCCGGCTCCGTGCGCCGCGCGCTCGACGCCGGCCGGGCCGCGACCGACCTGCACGCCTTCCTGGCCACCCACAGCCGTACGCCGGTGCCGCAGCCGCTGAGCTACCTCATCGACGACGTGGCCCGCCGCCACGGCCATCTGCGGATCGGCGCCGCCTCCGCGTACGTACGCTGCGACGACGAGGCCGTGCTCAACGAGATCCTGGCCGACAAGCGGTCGGCCACCCTGCGGCTGCGCCGCCTCGCCCCGACCGTCCTGGCCGCACAGGCCGACCCGGGGTCGCTCCTCGACGGGCTGCGCGAGATGGGGTACGCCCCGGCCGCCGAGTCCGCCGAGGGCGACGTCCTGATCACCCGCGCGGGCGCCCGCCGCACTCCGCCGCGTACACCTCCCGTGCCCGTCCCCGAGGGCCCGCCGGTCCCGGACGACACCCTGCTCGGTGCCGCCGTACGGGCTGTGCGGGCCGGGGACTCCGCCGCCAGGGCCGTCCACAGGGACACCCCGGACACAGGCGGGGCGGGCGGCGGCTCCCTCCCCCGCACGACCCCCGCCGAGACCCTCGCCACGGTGCAGGCGGCCGCGATGACCGGGTCCGCGGTCTGGATCGGCTACGTCAACGCGGAGGGCGCGGCCAGCCAGCGCGTCATCGCCCCGGTCAAGGTCGAGGGCGGCTTCGTGACGGCGTACGACCACACGGCCGACGAGGTCCGGACGTATCCGCTGCACCGGATCACGGGCGTCGCGGAGCTCGCCGACGAACAGACGACCTGACGGGCCTGGCGGTCCGGACGTCCTGACGGGCCCGGCGGCCTGACCGGGGCGGCGGTCCGCGCGTCCGACGGCCGCGGCCTGGCGTTCCTCCCCCCGCGGCCGGCGACGCGCCGACGCGCATTCCCTTTCTGCCGACCGTTCCTGACCACCGGTCGGCCGAGACGGGAGCGGTCAGACGGCCGGCAGCCCCGCCGTCCGGGCGGCCTCCCGGAGGACTCCGACGAGCATGGGCATCGTGAGCCGCCCCGTGAACGTGTTGCGCTGACTGGGGTGGTAGCTGCCGAAGAGGTGCAGCTCCTGCCTCCGCTCCGTGGCGGGGAGGGCGACGTGCGCGCCGTGGCCGAAGGCAGGGCGCGGCCGCGGCACCCGCCACCCCGCCCCGGCGAGCACCGGGAGCAGCGCCTGCCACCCGAACCCGCCCAGGACCACCACCGCCCGCAGCCCCGGGCTCAGCAGGTCCAGCTCGGCGGCCAGCCAGGCGCGGCAGGTGTCGCGTTCCTCCGGGGTCGGCCTGTTCGCCGGGGGCGCGCAGTGCACGGGGGACGTGAGCCGTACGCCGCGCAGGGCGAGACCGTCCCCGGGGTGCGTGGATGTGGGCCGCGAGGCCAGGCCCACGGTGTGCAGCGCCTCGAAGAGGAAGTCCCCGGCCGCGTCGCCGGTGAACATGCGGCCGGTCCTGTTGCCCCCGTGCGCGGCGGGCGCCAGCCCGACGACCGCCACGGCGGCGTCCTGCGGCCCGAAGCCGGGCACGGGCCGCGCCCAGTACTCCTGGTCCTGGAAGGCCGCCCGCCTCACCTCGGCGACCTCCTCGCGCCAGGCCACCAGCCGCGGGCAGGCCCGGCACCCCGCGACGAGCGCGTCCAGCTCGCCCAGCCCGGCGCACCGCGGCGCGTGGTACGCCGGGAACCCCGGGTCCCCGGGGCCGGGCGCGGGTCCCGCCGCTTCGGCTGCGTCCATCCCTCCACGCTACGGGCGCGGGCGAGGCCCGGCCCCCTCCGTCACGCACGCACACCGCCCGTTCGCGGCGGATGCGGCACACTGGACGTTTGGCCGTTCGCGGCCGTCCCCGGCGGCGGATCCCAGCAGCAGGGCAGAAGCAGAACAGAAAGGGCCGACGCGCGTGACCGGACCCCTCATCGTCCAGAGCGACAAGACGCTGCTCCTCGAGGTCGACCACGACCAGGCGGAAGCATGCCGCCGTGTCATCGCGCCCTTCGCCGAGCTGGAGCGTGCCCCCGAGCACATCCACACCTACCGCGTGACCCCGCTGGGCCTGTGGAACGCCCGCGCCGCGGGGCACGACGCCGAGCAGGTCGTCGACGCGCTCGTGGAGTACTCGCGCTACCCCGTGCCGCACGCGCTCCTCGTCGACATCGCCGAGACGATGGCGCGGTACGGCCGTCTCACCCTGTCCAAGCACCCCGTGCACGGCCTGGTGCTGACCTCCAACGACCGGCCGGTGCTGGAGGAGATCCTCCGCTCCAAGAAGGTCCAGCCGCTGGTCGGGGCACGCCTCGACCCGGACACCGTGGCCGTGCACCCCTCGGAGCGCGGGCAGATCAAGCAGACGCTGCTCAAGCTGGGCTGGCCGGCCGAGGACCTCGCCGGTTACGTCGACGGCGAGGCACACCCCATCGAGCTCGACCAGGACGGCTGGGCGCTCCGCCCGTACCAGAAGCAGGCCGTCGAGGGGTTCTGGCACGGCGGCTCGGGCGTCGTCGTGCTCCCCTGCGGCGCGGGCAAGACGCTGGTCGGGGCCGGCGCCATGGCCGAGGCCAAGGCGACCACGCTGATCCTCGTCACCAACACCGTCTCCGCCCGCCAGTGGAAGCACGAGCTGGTGAAGCGGACCTCGCTGACCGAGGACGAGATCGGCGAGTACAGCGGCACGCGCAAGGAGATCCGGCCGGTCACCATCGCCACGTACCAGGTGCTGACCACCCGCCGTAAGGGGATCTACCCGCACCTGGAGCTGTTCGACTCCCGCGACTGGGGGCTCGTGATCTACGACGAGGTGCACCTGCTGCCCGCACCCGTCTTCAAGTTCACCGCCGATCTCCAGGCCCGCCGGCGACTCGGGCTCACCGCGACGCTGGTGCGCGAGGACGGCCGCGAGTCGGACGTCTTCTCCCTCATCGGGCCGAAGAGGTTCGACGCCCCGTGGAAGGAGATCGAGGCGCAGGGCTACATCGCGCCCGCCGACTGCGTCGAGGTCCGCGTGAACCTCACGGACTCGGAGCGCCTCGCCTACGCGACGGCCGAGGCCGAGGAGAAGTACCGGTTCTGCGCGACGACCGCGACGAAGCGGAAGGTCACCGAGGCGCTCGTCCGCAAGCACCGGGGCGAGCAGACCCTGGTCATCGGCCAGTACATCGACCAGCTGGACGAGCTCGGTGAGCACCTGGACGCCCCGGTGATCAAGGGTGAGACGAGCAACGCACAGCGCGAGAAGCTGTTCGAGGCGTTCCGGCAGGGCGAGATCAACGTGCTGGTCGTGTCGAAGGTCGCGAACTTCTCGATCGACCTGCCGGAGGCGACCGTCGCCATCCAGGTGTCGGGGACGTTCGGCTCGCGCCAGGAGGAGGCTCAGCGCCTGGGCCGGGTGCTGCGGCCGAAGGCGGACGGGCACGAGGCGCGGTTCTACTCGGTGGTCGCCCGCGACACGATCGACCAGGACTTCGCGGCACACCGCCAGCGCTTCCTCGCGGAGCAGGGGTACGCCTACCGGATCGTCGACGCCGACGAGCTGCTGACGGAGAACTGACAGGGATCTTCGGGCGGGGACCGAAGGAGAGCTGACAGGGATCTTCGGGCGGGTCAGCGGCGGCGGCGTACGACGCCCGCCTCCTCCGCGTACTCACCGAGCACGGCCACACCGAACGCGGTGCGCGCGAACACGGAGACGGCGCGCACCGCGTTTCCCATGCGGTGGTTTCGTGGATGACCGGTCGCCGCGGTCGCGCCGTGCGCGGGGCCGGTCCTGTCCGGGTTCAGATGAAGGCTGCTCATGTATTCCATGGTGCTCCGCCCGCCCGCGCCCCGGCATCGGTCTGGGGGCCGAAGCGCGTGCGGGCGCGGGTAGGACCCAGGTCGCATGCCGTCCCCTACGGGACGGACACGGCACCGTGCAATTCGTTCGCCCCCCGGTGCCGCGATCGCTAGAATCGCCGGTCTGCCCGCCTCCCGCACCGTGGTACCGGCTCGCCCTTCCGAGCGGCCGGCAGCCGGGGGAGCGCCGCCGACCGGACGGAAACCGGCCGACAACAGCCGCACGCGCCCACCCGCGTGCGCATCTGTGTGTGTGAACGTCCCCGAGCGGACCGGGCGGTGAGCCCTGTCCGCCGTCCTGCGTCGAACAGCCGGAGGCAACACCGTGCCCGCGCACGAAGAGTCAAGCAATCCACTGGTCAGGGAGCGGGCGCACCTCGCCGCGTCCCGTGCCGCGCTGCGTGCCATGCGCGAGGACGTGCAGGCGCTCGACATCCGCGATGTCACCGCGAACTGGGTCAACGCCGCGGTCCTGCAGGCCCAGATCGACGACCGCATCAAGGCGCTCGCCGACCTCTCCCACACCCCGCTGTTCTTCGGCCGCCTCGACTACCTGCACGTGGTCGGTGCCGAGAAGGCGGAGGGCGCGGAGGGCGAGCGCTTCTACATCGGGCGGCGCCACGTCCACGACGCCCACGGCGACCCCATGGTCATCGACTGGCGCGCCCCGGTCTCGCAGCCGTTCTACCAGGCGTCCAGGAACAACCCCCTGGATGTCGACCGGCGCCGCCGCTTCGGCTACACCGGGGGCGAGCTGACCGCGTACGAGGACGAGCACCTCACCGACCCCGCGGAGACCGAGCAGACCAGCAAGCTCCTCCAGGCGGAGATCGAGCGGCCCCGCGTGGGGCCGATGCGTGACATCGTCGCGACGATCCAGCCCGAGCAGGACGAGATCGTCCGCAGCGGCCTGGGCGGGTCGGTCTGCGTCCAGGGAGGCCCCGGCACCGGGAAGACGGCTGTCGGCCTGCACCGTGTCGCCTTCCTCCTGTACGCGCACCGCGACCGCCTCGCCCGCACCGGCACCCTCGTCATCGGCCCGAACCGGTCGTTCCTCCACTACATCGAGCAGGTCCTGCCCGCGCTCGGCGAGCTGGAGGTGCAGCAGGCGACCGTCGAGGACCTGGTGACGGCACGCGTCGAGGTGCGCGGCACCGACGAGGCGCCCGCCGCGGTGATCAAGGGCGACGCCCGGATGGCGGAGGTCCTGCGACGGGCGATCCGCTCACACGTGACGCCCCCGGCCGAGCCGGTCGTGGTGGTGCGCGGCTCGCGCCGCTGGCGGGTTCCGGCGTACGAGATCGACGAGATGGTGCAGGAGCTGCTGGCCCGCGACATGCGCTACGGCGCCGCCCACGAGGCGCTTCCGCAGCGCATCGCGCACGCCGTCCTCGTGCGGATGGAGGAGGCGGGGGAGGCGCCCGACGACCGGGTGCAGAACGCGGTGGCGCGCAATCCCGCCGTGAAGGCGGCCGTGAAGGAGATCTGGCCGGCGGTGGAGCCGGCGAAGCTGGTCCTGCGGCTCCTCACGGACGCGGACTTCCTGGCCGCGCACGCGGAGGGGATCCTCACCGGCGACGAGCAGAAGCAGATCCTCATGGCCAGGCCCGCGCGCAGCGTGAAGTCGGCGAAGTGGTCGGCGGCGGACGCGGTCCTGATCGACGAGGCGGCCGACCTGGTGGCCCGGACCCACTCGCTGGGCCATGTCGTCATCGACGAGGCCCAGGACCTGTCCCCCATGCAGTACCGCGCGGTGGGGCGGCGCTGCTCGACCGGTTCGGCGACGGTGCTCGGCGACCTGGCCCAGGGCACGACCCCGTGGTCGACGCAGAGCTGGGAACAGGCGCTGTTCCACCTGGGCAAGGCGGACGCCGTCGTGGAGGAGCTGACGGCGGGCTTCCGCGTGCCGCGCGAGGTGATCGCGTACGCCTCCCGTCTCCTCCCGGCGATCTCCCCGGGTCTCGCGCCGGTGGAGTCGGTGCGTGAGACGCCCGGCTCACTGACGGTGCGGGAGGTCGCCGCGTCGGAGGACCTGGACGCGGCGGTGGTCGCGGCGTGCGAGGAGTCGCTGCGCCACGAGGGCTCGATCGGCCTGATCGCCGCCGACGCCCGCATCCCGGCCCTGTCGGCCGCGCTGGCGGAGGCGGGCCACGGCGTCCTCTCCCCCGGTGAGGAGACGACGGCGGAATCCCGGCTGACGCTGGTCCCGGCCTCACTCGCGAAGGGCCTGGAGTACGACTACGTCGTCCTGGACGAGCCCGCGGCCGTGGTCGACGGCGAACCCGACGAACGCACCGGCCTGCGCCGCCTGTACGTCGCCCTGACCCGCGCCGTCTCGGGCCTCGTGGTCCTGCACGCGGCCCCGCTTCCGGAGCAGTTGGGGTAGCGGCGGTACGGGGGAGGTCCGTACCGGACCTCCCCCTCAACGCCGGACGGCGGGGGCGGACGGTTCCCGGCTCTCCGGTCCTTCCGCGTCGAGGTGCGGCAGGATCCCGTCCAGCCATCGCGGTGTCCACCACGCGGCGCGGCCGAGCAGGGTCATCACGGCCGGGACCAGCAGCAGCCGTACGACGGTGGCGTCGATGAGGACGCTGGCGGCCAGCCCGAGGCCCAGCATCTTGACGACGATGTTGTCGCTGATGAGGAAGGCGGCGAAGACGCTGACCATGATCAGCGCGGCACAGGTGATGACCCGCGCGGTGATCTCCAGGGCGTGCGCGACGCTCGCCTTCGGGTCGTGCGTGGCCAGCCACGCCTCGTGGATCCGGGTCAGGAGGAAGATCTCGTAGTCCATGCTGAGGCCGAAGACGATGGCGAACATCATCATCGGCACGTAGCTCTCGATCGGCACGTCGCCCGACACCCCGAGCGCGGGCCCGCCCCAGCCCCACTGGAACACGGCGACCACGACCCCGTACGAGGCGGCGATCGACAGCACGTTGAGCACGGCCGCCTTGACCGCGACGAGCAGCCCGCGGAACACGGCCAGGATCACGAGGAACGCGAGTGCGACCACCACCGCGATGATCAGGGGCAGCCTGCTGGAGACGATGTCGAGGAAGTCGACCTGGGCGGCCGTCGTGCCGGTCACGTAGCCGCTCGCGGCCGTGCCGGACACGGCGTCGGGCAGCACGTCGTCCTTCAGGTGGTTGACCAGGCCGGTGGTCCGCGCGTCCTGCGGTGCGGCGACGGAGTAGGCGGTGGCGATGAGGACGTCGCCGTCCGAGGTGGGGGTGAGCGGGGTGATGAGGGCCGCGTCCGGCACCTTGGCCAGCGCCTGCTCCGCCTGGCTCTCCAGCGCGGAGCGGTCGTCCTGGGAGACCTTGCTCTGGTCGATCACGAGCGTCAGCGGGCCGTTCGAGCCGGGCCCGAACGCCGAGGACATCAGGTCGTAGGCGCGCCGGTCGGTGAAGGACCTGGGGTCGGCGCCGTCCCCGATGTGGCCGAGCTGGATGAAGAAGAGCGGGAAGGCGAGGACGGCCAGCAGGACCACCCCGGTGGCCAGGAACCACCACGGCCGGCGCTCCACCCGCTGCGCGTACCGGTGCCAGGTGCCCTGCGCCGCCCGCTCCTGGCCGTCCGCCGCCCCACGGGGATCGACAGGCTCCTGGCCGTCCGCCGCCCCACGGCGCTCGACAGGCTCCGGGGCACGGGGCCCGCCGCCGGTCTCCACCTCGGCGATCGGCCTCCGGAGATGGATCCGGTCGATCTGCCGTCCCATCAGCCCGAGCACGGCCGGCACCAGGGTCAGGGCCCCCAGCACGGCCGTGACGACGGTGACGGCCGCCGCGAGGCCGAGCTTTCCGATGAAGTCGATCCCGGAGACCCACAGCCCGCAGAGGGCGATGATCACCGTGCACCCGGACAGCAGCACGGCCCGCCCGCTGGTCGCGGTGGCCGCCCCGGCGGCGGCCACCGGGTCCTTGCCGTCCATGACGTTCTGGCGGTGCCGGGTGACGAGGAAGAGGGCGTAGTCGATGCCGACGCCGAGCCCGATCATCGTGGCCAGGGTCGGCGACACCGTGGCGAAGGTCGTCGCGGCGGCCAGCAGTCCGAGCAGCGCGATCCCGCAGACCACGCAGACGAGTGCGGTGACGAGCGGCAGCAGGGCGGCCACGAGACTGCCGAACCCGATCAGAAGCACGACCACGGCGACCCCGAAGCCGATGGCCTCGCTGACGCGGTCGTTCGCCGCGGGCCGGGCCAGCTCGCCCAGCGAACCCCCGTACTCCACCTCCGCGCCGGCCGACCGCAGGGGCTGCACCGCGGAGTCCACCCCGTCGAGGTACCCGGACCCCAGGGTGGAGGGCTGCTCACTGAACCGGATGGTGAGGTACGCCGTTCTCCCGTCGCTGGAGAGCGGCCCCACGTCCGGGTTGCTCGTGCTGCTCTGAGCGGTCAGGGGGTTCTGGACGGACAGCACGTCGGGCAGTTTCTGGAGGCTGCCGACGACCGTGGACATCTGGCTGCCCAGAGAGGTGAGCGACGCGTCGGCGTCGTGCACGACCACCTGGCTGCTGTAGCCGCCGGCCGAGGGGTCGTGCGCCTCCAGTACGTCGAGGCCCTCCTGCGACTGGGTCCCGGAGATCGAGAAGTCGTCGGAGTAGTCGCCGCCGTAGGTGTGGTGCAGGACCTGGAGCACGGCGAGCGCGGCCAGCCACAGCACGAAGACGATCACGAAGTGGCGCGCGCACCACGCGCCGGTCGCGTGCAGCGCCCCCGTCCGCCGCACGGCGGTGCCGGGATCGCGTGCGGGCTGCGGATGCGACATACGGACTCCGGGGCTGGGCCGGGCACCTGGGACACTCAGCATTCAAAGCCGGTCCCGGCGCCGCGGCACCCCGGACTGGGGGGAACGGGTGACGCGTCCGCCGCGCCCGTCAGCCGTCGAGCGCCGTGCGCCACTCCCGTACCGCTGCGGCGTCCACCGGACCGTCCCAGCCGCCCGGCCGGGCCGCCCCTCCGATGTGGAACGCTTCGATGCCCGCGGCGCACAGGCTCGGCAGGTGCTCCAGGCGCAGGCCGCCGCCCACCATGATCTGCGGCTCGTAGCCGGGCAGGTCCGAGTGCGCCGCTTCGGCGAGCAGCGTCTCCATGCCGTCGTCGACACCGCGCGGCGAGCCCGCCGTGAGGTAGGTGTCCAGCCCGGGCAGGTCGGCGAGGTGCTTGCGCAGCACGTCGCGGTCGGCGGCCCGGTCGATGGCACGGTGGAAGGTCCACGGGCGGCCGTCGAGCTCGGCGACCAGCCGCTCGACGGCGACCAGGTCGGCGTGGCCGCCCTCGTCGAGGAAGCCGAGGACGAACTCCTCGGCGCCCGCGGCGCGCAGCGCGCGGGCCTTCCCCACGAGGACACCGATGTCGCCGGCGGCGAACCCGTCCGCGACCCTGAGCATGACCCTCAGCGGGATGTCGACTGCGGCCCGGATCTCCTCGAAGACCGCGAGCGGGGGCGTCAGGCCGTCGGCCGCCATGTCGGTGACCAGTTCGAGGCGGTCCGCTCCGCCCTCCTGCGCCGCGACCGCGTCCTCCGCGTCGAGAGCGATCACCTCCAGGACTGCACGGTTGCTCATGGTGTTCCATTCCCTCGGAGCGGCTACGGACTACAGGTCTAGTCCAATAACCAGACTACGGGTCAGCCACCCCGGGCGCAGCTCCCCATGGGAACGCATGCGTGAAGATACGCGAGACCGCGGCGGCATCCGCGGAGCGGACGCGCCGCGGCCTCATGGGTCACGGGGTGGGAGACGTCAGGGCTGGAGCGGCATCGACCAGCAGTTGGAGGAGGTCTTCCTGCCGGAGAGACGGTCGGTGAGCCAGGAGATGGCGCTGCCCTGGTCGGTGAGGAGCGGCGCGAGGTGGTTGGTGAGGAGTTTGTCGCCGAGGTTGGGCAGATGGATCGCCTCGTACGTCACGTCACCCCCCTTGCGGCACCAGTCCACCGCGAGCTGCCTGGCCTGCTTGTGTCCGACGATGTCGTCCTGCACGCCGGTGGCCAGGCGGACCGGGGCCGTCGGCTTGAGCGTGCCGATGCGCTGCTGGGCGAGGATGGCCTGCAGCTTCGGTTCGGCCGCGATCACGTCGGCGATCGGCTTGCCGTCGGAGGTCCACTTCTTGCTGTTCGTGAAGCCGTAACCGAGGATCGAGTCGCCCACGCACATGGTGGAGATGTCCTTCAGCGCGGCCTTGCCCACCTCGTTCGTGCGCGCGTCCACGATCGCCGCGAGCGACGGGTCGGACTGGACGAACCCGTTGATGGACCAGCCGAGCGCGCCGGCGAGGGCGCTGCCGTCTATGCCCTTCATGACCTCGGTGAGGTCGGCGGGCGGGGCTCCCGCGTAGGTGCCCGCCAGATTGACGTCCGGGGCGTACGAGGACTGCAGTTCGGCCGCCGACGCGCTGGCGCCGCCGCCCTGGCTGTATCCGTAGAGGCCGACCTTGGAGGCCGGGGTGACCGAGGCGCCCGTGACGGAGCGTGCCGCGCGGGCCGCGTCCAGGAGCGCGTGGCCCTCGTCGACACGGTTGACGTAGGTGTGGAGCCGGTCGGTCGTGCCGAGCCCGGCGTAGTCGGTGACGACGACGGCCGCGCCGGCGGCGAGGAAGCGGTAGACCGCGATGTTGTCGTACCCGATCGACACCGTGCCCTCGCCGATGGTCAGCGGGTGCTGGAGCGACAGGGAGGGGGCGCACTGGTCGCCCTGGCCCATGGTCCCCGAGGCCAGCGCGACGAGGGGCCGTGCGCCGCCCCCCTTCCACGCGGCGGACGGCTCGATGTAGGCGCCGGTGACGGCGACGGGCCCGCCGCCCGCGTCGGTGGACTTGTACATCAGCCGCGTCGCGGTGCCCGGCATCGGGCGGCCGTCGAGGCCCGGGAGGCTCACCCCGAGAGGCAGCGGCTCCGTCCGGACGAGGGACCCGTCGGCGGCGGGCAGCTGCGCCGGCGGGTCGTAGAAGTCGGGGATGGTCACACCCCGGGAGACGACCGGCTCGGACCCGGCGGCGGAGGCGGTGGGGACGGCCGCCGTGCCGAGACAGGCTGCGGCAGCCACGGACGCGGCCAGCAGGCGCCCCGTCAGGCGTCCCTGCCGACGGGGTTCCAGGAGCTGGGGGATGTTCACGGTCGAGCTCGAACGGGCGGTCTTGCGCGGACTCACGGCTCACTCCTCGCTCTGCTCCGATGAAGGTGAGCGCAAGCTAGCACCGAAGGGTTACCCGAAGTAACTCGCGAGTAAGTTACGCTTCGGTAACGTGCCCGGGCCGGTCACCTCCGGTCGGCCGGTGCCCCCGCACGGGTTCCCGTCACGCCCGCACGAAGCGCACCGGCGTCCCCGGGACCGCCTGCGCCGCTCCCGCCAGGGCGGCTTCGGCGACCACGCCGACGACCGGGTAACCGCCCGTCGTCGGATGGTCGTTGAGGAACACCACGGGCCGCCCGTCCGGCGGCACCTGGACGGCCCCCAGCACCATGCCCTCACTGGGCAGTTCGTCCTCCCGGACGCGCTCCAGCGCGGGGCCCTCCGTGCGCAGACCGATGCGGTTGCTCCGGTCCGATACCCGGTAGACGGCGGTGGTCAGCGTGCGCAGGGCCGCCCCGGTGAACCAGTCGTCGCGCGGCCCCGGCCACAGAGGCAGGACCAGCTCGGCGGGGGCGCCCGGCCAGGGCACGGTGTCGGCGCACGGGGCTCCGCGCGGCAGGCCCAGCGGCAGCACGTCGCCCGTGCTCAGGACCGGTGGGCCGAGCCCGGAGAGCAGGTCGGCGGACCGGCTGCCCAGCACCGGCTCGGGCACCAGCCCGCCCGCGAACGCCAGGTAGCCGCGCAGCCCGTGCACGGCGGGCCCCGCCTCCAGCACCGCGCCCGGCGGTACGCGCACGGGCGCGCCCCAGGCGGCCGGACGGCCGTCCACCGTGACCCGGCACCCCGCCCCGCCGACGACCGCGAGCACCGGCCGGGTGCCGGTCACCCGGACCGCGCACCCGGTGACCGTGGTCTCCAGCACCGCCGCGTCCGGTGCGTTGCCGACGAGCCGGTTGGCCAGCCGACGGGCCGGCCCGTCCAGCGCCCCGGCCCGGGGGACGCCGAGGTGGGCCCAGCCGGTGCGGCCCTCGTCCTGCACCGTGGTCAGGGCACCCGCCCGGACCACTTCGAGCCCCGGGCTCATCCGCGCGCCTCCGCCTTGACGAAACGCACCCGGGCCCCGGGGCGGAGGAGGGCGGCCGGCTCGCGGTCCGGGTCCCAGAGGGCCTCCGGCCCCGGCATCCGGCCGATGAGCTGCCACCCACCGGGCGAGGAGCGCGGATAGACCCCGGTGTACGGGCCCGCGAGGGCCAGCGCCCCCGCCGGCACCCGGGTCCGGGGCGTGGCCCGGCGCGGCACACTCAGGTGCCCGGGCAGCCCCGTGAGGTAGCCGAAGCCGGGCGCGAACCCGCAGAAGGCCACCCGGAACTCCGTGCGGGCGTGGAGGCGCGGCACCTCGCCGGCGGCGACCCCCCAGGCCTTGGCCACGTCGGCGAGGTCCGGACCGTCGTAGACGACGGGTATCTCGACGGCCTCCCCGTCCCCCCGGTCGAGCGGCGGCACGGTCCAGGACCGCAGACGTCCCGCCAGGGCCCGGTCCTCGACCCCGTCCAGCAGCACCGTCCGGGCGCCGGGGACGATCTCGCGCAGGGCGGGGAGTTCGCCGGCGGCCCGGCGGCGGAGCAGCTCCGCGTGGAAGGCCTCCGCCTCCTCCCCGGACGGCAGTTCCACGAGCAGCGCACGGGGCCCTGCCTGGGTCACGCGGATGCCGTTCGCCTGGGCGCCGTTCACGCGAACGCCTCGACGCGGACGCCCGCTTCCTCCAGGGCCGCACGCACCCGCCGGGCGAGCGCCGCGGCACCGGGGGTGTCGCCGTGGACGCACAGGGAGCGGGCCGCGACGGCTATCCGGCTGCCGTCGACGCCGCCCACGGCCCCGTCGACGGCCATGCCGACGCTGCGGCGCACGACCTCGTCCTCGTCGTGCACCACCGCACCCGCCTCGCCCCGGGGCACGAGGGTGCCCTGCGGGGTGTACGCGCGATCGGCGAACGCCTCCTGGACCGCCGGCAGGCCCTCGGTCTCCGCCCGCGCGAGCAGCCGCGAACCGGGCAGACCGAGGACGGCCGGACGCCCGCCCGCGAGCAGGACGCCCTCGATGACGGCGGCGGCCTGCTCCTCGTCCCGCACCACCCGGTTGTAGAGGGCGCCGTGCGGTTTCACGTACGCGACCGTGGAGCCGGCCGCCTCCGCGAAGACCCGCAGGGCGCCGATCTGGTAGGCGATCTCGGCGGCAAGTTCGCCGGCGGGGACGTCCATGGCGCGCCGACCGAATCCGGCCAGGTCGCGGTAGGAGACCTGCGCCCCGATGCGTACGCCCCGCTCCGCCGCCGTGTCGCAGACCCGCCGCATCACGGAGGCGTCGCCCGCGTGGAAGCCGCAGGCCACGTTCGCGCTGGTGACACAGGCCAGCAGCGCGTCGTCGTCGGTGAGGGTCCAGCGGCCGAACCCTTCGCCCAGGTCCGCGTTGAGGTCGATCGACCGCGCCGGGCTCGTCACACTCGTCAGATCCGTCACGAGCGCACGCTAGCGATTGTTCAACAATCTGACAAGGGCGCTCTCGCCGCCTGAGACACTCGTACGGTTCACTGGGCACTGCACGCCGCACGCCGCTGACGGGGCACCAGGCACACACCCTGGCCCGGGAGGACGGCGGGCGCGGCGGACGAGTCAGGCACGACCGCACGACAGGCGCGACAGGCAGGGGACGGGGCATGGCCGGGACGACGGGCAGCGGGAAGACCGGCAGCACACCGGATCTCACGGAACTGGCGACGGACAGTGCCTCCCTGGAGCGGTCCGGCACGGCCGAGCGGGTCGCGGCCGTCCTGCGGGACCGGATCACCGAGGGCTACTTCCCGCCCGGCAGCCGTCTGTCCGAGGAGAGCATCAGCGGCGCCCTGGCCGTCTCACGCAACACCCTGCGCGAGGCGTTCCGCCTGCTGTCCCACGAGCGCCTCCTGGAACACCGCCTCAACCGCGGCGTCTTCGTCCGCATCCTTGCCGTGGACGACCTGGTGGACATCTACCGGGTACGGCTCCTCGTCGAGTGCGCGGCCCTGCGGGCCCTGGGTGAGCCCCCGTTCGACCTGGCGGCGGTCGAGGCGGCGGTGTCGACGGGCGAGGAGGCCGCACTCCGCGACGACTGGCCCGCCTGCTCCACGGCCAACATCCGCTTCCACCAGGCCCTGGCCGGACTGGCGAACAGCCCCCGCACCGACGAGCTGATGCGCAACGTCCTGGCCGAACTGCGCCTCGCCTTCCACGTGATGGCGGACCCCCGCCGCTTCCACGAGCCCTACCTCAGCCGCAACCGCGCGATCACGGACCGGCTGGCGAAGGGGGACGCGGCCGGCGCCGAGCGGATGCTCGCCTTCTACCTGGAGGACTCCCGGCGCCAGCTGGCGGAGGCGTACGCGCAGCGGCTCACCGAGCGCTGACCCCGGATCGTCCGATGATCCGCATCCGGCTGCGGCACGCCTGACGGGCTCACATTTCACCCTGGATGCGGGCACAAAGGGTCAGAATCTCCCACCCCTCTTCCTCGCACGCCACCGATCCAGATCGATGCATCCCACACCCTTGTGGGATTGTTCAACAAGACCCTAAGGTCTCGCGTAACACCCCCGTCTGACCAGGACCGTGCACCGGCACGTCCCTGCGCGGAAGAAGGCCGACGCGTGATCGTTCTCCTCGGCGTGCTCGTGGTGATCCTCGGATTCGCCACCCGCCGCAACCCTCTGCTCGTGGTGGGTGCCGCCGGCATCATCACGGGGCTGCTCGGCAAGCTCTCGCCGCAGGAGGTGCTCGCCTCGTTCGGCAACAGCTTCGCCTCCGCCCGTTCGGTGACCGTCTTCGTGATCACGCTGCCCGTCATCGGCCTCCTGGAGCGCTACGGCCTCCAGGAGCAGGCCCGCACCCTGATCGGCAAGCTGGGCAGGCTGACCACCGGGCGGTTCCTGACCCTCTATCTGCTGATACGGCAGCTCACCGCCTCCGTCGGCCTCACCAGCATCGGCGGCCCCGCGCAGAGTGTGCGGCCGCTGATCGCCCCGATGGCCGAGGCGGCCGCCGAAGCGAAGGCAGGTCGTCCGCTGCCGGAGAGACTGCGCGAGAAGGTCCGCTCGCACGCGTCCGGTGCCGACACCATCGGGGTGTTCTTCGGTGAGGACTGCTTCATCGCCATCGGATCGATCCTGCTGATCACCGGCTTCGTGAACTCGACGTACGACCAGCACCTCGAACCCCTGCACCTGGCCCTGTGGGCGATCCCCTCCGCGATCTGCGCCTTCCTGATCCACGGGGCCCGTCTGCTCCATCTGGACCGGCAGCTGGAGCGCGAACTCGCCGTCGCCGCCACCGAGAACGACCTGACGGCGCACGCCGGGGCCCGCACGGAGGACGCCAAGTGATCAAGTCCGAGTACTTCTTCTGGCTCGTCGGCGCGGTGTTCCTCGTCATGGCCGCGCAGATGGTCCGGGACCGCACCAACCCCAAGCGCTTCGGCTCCGCCGGCTTCTGGGGCCTGCTGGGCGCCGCGTTCTTCTACTCCACCGGAGTCGTCGACTCGTCCCTGCCCGCAGAGCCGCTGGGCGTCGTCGTCCTGGTGCTGATCGTCCTGGGCGGCTTCGGCCTCACCGGGAAGGGCGCGTCGCACACGCCGTCCCGCGAGAGGCGCGCGGCCTCCGCCGCCCGGCTCGGCAGCAAGCTGTTCCTCCCCGCCCTCACCATCCCCGTGGTCGCGATGATCTGCGCGACGCTCGTGAAGAAC
This sequence comes from Streptomyces sp. NPDC055962, assembly GCF_042270185.1. Lineage (NCBI taxonomy): Bacteria > Bacillati > Actinomycetota > Actinomycetes > Kitasatosporales > Streptomycetaceae > Streptomyces > Streptomyces sp. NPDC055962. The sequence goes on along the minus strand of NZ_JBHJYN010000010.1, from coordinate 199,593 downwards.
TGGAGGATCGGCGGCGAACCGGTCCTGGAACCGGGGTACGAGACCATCCTCGGCCTGGGTGTCGGCGCGATCGCCGCGTTGGCCGTGGGCATGGTGCTCCTGCGCGAGCGGAAGGTCTCCGTGCCGCTGCACGCCGGTCGCAACATGCTCGAATCGATGGGCTGGGCGCTGCTCCTCCCGCAGTTGCTCTCCGTCCTCGGCTCGATCTTCCAGACCGCCGGGGTGGGGGACCAGGTCGGCCGGATCACCGAGGCGGTGCTGCCGGACGGGCAGAGGTTCGTGGCCGTGGCCGTGTACTGCTGCGGCATGGCCCTGTTCACCATCGTCATGGGCAACGCCTTCGCCGCGTTCCCGGTGATGACCGCCGCGATCGGCTGGCCCGTCCTCATCGAGCAGATGCACGGCAACACGCCCGCCGTCCTCGCGATCGGCATGCTGTGCGGCTTCTGCGGGACTCTCGTCACGCCGATGGCCGCCAACTTCAACCTGGTCCCGGCGGCGCTGCTCGAACTCAAGGACCAGTACGGCCCGATCAAGGCCCAGCTGCCCACGGCGGCGGCCCTGCTGGTCTGCAACATCGCGATCATGGCGCTCTTCGCCTTCTGACCCGGGACGCTCTTCGCCGTCCGACCCGGGGCGCCCCCTCGCCCCTTCCGACCCGGGACGCCCCTCGCCTTCCGACCCGGGACGCCCTTCGCCCCCGTCCTCCGACCCAGCACACCCCCCTCGCCCCCGACCCGAGACACCCCTGCCCGACCGGCCCCCGACCCGAGCCGCACACCGTTCCCTCTGGAGTGACCCCGATGTCCCCCGCGCTCCCCGCCGCGTACGCCGTCCCCTTCGCGGAACTGGCCCTCGCCAACGTCGTACGCGAATACCCCAACGCGCCCGCCCACCTCTACGCCGGGCCCGAGGAGCTCGTCGCGCCCCGGACGCTGCACCCCGCGTTCTACGGCGGCTACGACTGGCACTCCACGGTGCACATGCACTGGCTGCTCGTCCGCCTGATGCGCCGCTTCTCCACCACCGGCGATCTCCCGGCCACCCTCACCACCCGTATCCGCGAGGTCCTCGACACTCATCTGACCCCCGGGAACATCGCGGTGGAGGCGTCCTACCTGCGGGGCAGGCCGCACTTCGAGCGGCCGTACGGCTGGGCCTGGCTGATCGCTCTCGCCGGGGAGTGCCGGGCCCTCGCCACGGCCGACGGCGACCGCTGGGCCGAGGCACTCGAACCCGGTGTGGCCGCGGTCGGCGATCTGCTCGCCGCCTGGCTGCCCAAGGCGACGTACCCGGTCCGGCACGGAGTCCACAACAACAGCGCGTTCGGCCTGGGCCTGGTCCTCGACGCGGGCGGGGCCGCCGGCCTGCCGGCAGCCGTCCTCGACGCGGCGGGCGACCGGCTGCGGACCTGGTTCACCGACGACCACGACGCCCCCGCCCACTGGGAGCCCTCCGGCCAGGACTTCCTCTCCCCCGCCCTCGCCGAGGCGGACGCGATGCGCAGGGTGCTGCCGGAGAAGGAGTTCCGTACCTGGATCGCCGGGTTCCTGCCCGACCTGGTCTCCGCCGCGCCCGACTCCACCCTGCTCGACCCGCCGGTGGTCTCCGACCACGCCGACCCGCAGATCGGCCACCTCCTCGGCCTCACCCTGAGCCGGGCCGCCGCCCTCCGCTCGATCGCCGGTGCTCTCCCGGACGGCCCGGGCCGTACCGCGCTCCTGGAATCGGCCGAGGCCCACCTGGCACGCGGGCTGCCGACGGTGTCCTCCGGGGACTTCTCCTCGGACCACTGGCTGGCGACGTACGCCGCCCTGGCCCTGGACACGGCACCCGGTCACTGAGCGGCGGGCCCGCCCCCGTCGCGAGGCGGGGGCGGGCCGTGCGTGCGAGGCGCACGTCCTACCCTCGGCGTATGAGCGACAGCGGCACCTCCGCAACCGGCCCCTCCGAGAGCGGCCCCTCCCCGACCGGCCCCTCCCCGACCGGGCCGTCCCCGACCGGCCCCTCCGCGGCCGCGTCCAGTGGCGACGCTCTCCGCGGCCGCTGGCGCGCGGCCCTGCTCGCCGCACGCGGCGGGACGGTCGACGGGCCCGATCCCGGCCCGTACGCCGAGAACCTCCTGGACCGCTGGGCGGAACCCCAGCGGCGCTACCACACCACGGCGCACCTGACGCAGGTCCTGGACCGCGTCGACACCCTGGCCGGCCACGCGGCCGACCCGGACCTCGTGCGCCTCGCCGTCTGGTTCCACGACGCCGTCTACCGGCCCGACCGCTCCGAGAACGAGGAGCGCAGTGCCGCCCTGGCCGAGCGCGCCCTGCCGGAGGCGGGGGTCCCCGGTGCCGGGACGGCCGAGGTCGCCCGCCTGGTCCGGCTCACCGTCACGCATGACCCGGCGCCCGGCGACACCAACGGCGAGGTGCTGTGCGACGCGGATCTCGCGATCCTCGCCTCGGCCCCCAAGGAGTACGCGGCGTACGCGGCACAGGTGCGCGAGGAGTACGGCTTCGTCCCCGACGACGCCTTCACCGACGGCCGGGCCGCCGTGCTGCGCCAGCTGCTGGAACTGCCCCGGCTGTTCCGCACGCCGCACGGCGCTGCGGAATGGGAAGCAAGGGCCCGGCAGAACCTGACCACGGAACTGGAGCTGCTCACCCACTGAGACAGGGGAATGACAGGGACGAAGGCACTGTTGGCCACTGTCATGCCCGACTCTGATTCCAGCCGCGCCCGTATGCCGATGGCCGTCTACATCCTCGGCCTCTCGGTCTTCGCCCTCGGCACCAGTGAGTTCATGCTGTCCGGGCTGCTGCCGCCCATCGCCGACGACATGGACGTGTCCATACCGAAGGCCGGACTCCTCATATCCGCCTTCGCGATCGGCATGGTGGTCGGCGCCCCGCTGCTGGCCGTCGCCACGCTGCGGCTGCCCCGCCGTACGACCCTCATCGCGCTCATCTCGGTCTTCGGGCTGGGCCAGGTCGCGGGCGCACTGGCACCGACGTACGAGGTGCTCTTCGTCTCCCGGGTGGTGAGCGCGCTGGCGTGCGCCGGGTTCTGGGCGGTCGGCGCGGCGGTCGCCATCGCGATGGTGCCGGTCAACGCGCGCGCCAAGGCCATGGCCGTGATGATCGGCGGGCTGTCGATCGCCAACGTGCTGGGCGTGCCGCTCGGCGCGTTCCTCGGGGAGAGCTTCGGCTGGCGCTCGGCGTTCTGGTCGGTGGGCGCCGCGTCCGCCGTCGCCCTGGTCGGCGTCGTCACCCGCATCCCCCGCATTCCGCTGCCGGACGAGAAGCCGCAGCTCAAGCGCGAGGTCGCGATCTACAGGGACCGCCAGGTATGGCTGTCGATCATCATCACGGCCCTCGCCGCCGGCGGTGTGTTCTGCGCGTTCAGCTACCTCGCGCCCCTGCTGACGGACGTGGCCGGCCTCGGTTCGGGCTGGGTTCCGTGGGTGCTCGCGCTCTTCGGCGTCGGCGCGCTGATCGGTACGACGATCGGCGGGCGGGTCGCGGACGCGCATCTCTTCGGGGTGCTGCTCAGCGGTATCAGCGCCTCCACGGTCTTCCTCGTGGCGCTGGCCCTGTTCGCGTCCAACCAGGTCGCCGTCGTCGTGCTGGCGTTCCTGCTCGGGCTGTCGGCGTTCTACACGGCTCCGGCGCTCAACGCCAGGATGTTCAACGTCGCGGGGGTGGCCCCGACGCTGGCGGGCGCGACGACCACGGCCGCGTTCAACCTGGGCAACACCAGTGGCCCGTGGCTGGGCGGCACCGTGATCGACGCGGACTTCGGCTTCCGGGCGACCGCGTGGGCGGGCGCCGGGATGCTGGTCCTGGGCCTGGCCGCCGTGGTCGTCTCGCTGCGGCTGCGCGGCGGTGCGCCGTCCCGGCGGATCGCGGGTGCCCCGGCGCAGGTCAGCACCGAGCACGGTGCCCCCACGCCCATCAGCCCGGAGCAGGCCGCCCCTTCGGCCGCCTCAGTCCCGCGTCAGTGATCCGGCGCACGATCTCCTTCGACCCGACCTCACGCGCACCGGCGCGCACCGCGTCCGCGTAGCGCGCCTCGGGCACGTCGTAGTGGTCGCGCTCGAACGCGCGGGGCGGGCAGCCGATCGCGGCGGCGAAGGCGTGCAGTTCCTCGAAGGACACGTCACTGACCAGGTGCGACCACATGCGCCCGTGACCCGGCCAGGTCGGCGGGTCGATGTAGACCGTCACCGGCCGAGCACCTCGCCGAGCGCCCCCACGCGCGCGACGGACACGGTCGCCTTGGTGCATACCCAGTGCGGATCGGGGCCGAGCTCCGGCTCGACGTCCAGGGCGTGCGGCCCCTCCTCCGTGCACACCGGGCACAGCGGCCAACGCCCGTGCCGCTCCAGGAGGGCGTCCTGGACGTCCTGCGCCACGAGGCCCGTGACGAACGACACACCCTCGGGCCACTGTTCGACCCACCAACGCCGGTGGGCCACCGCGTCCTCGACCATCGAGACGATCCCCGCCTCGGCGACGTCGGCCGCGACGAGGTCGGCCATCACCAGCGCACGCGCGGTGTGCAGCTCCTGTTCCAGGGTGTTCAACTCCATTCCCCCATTGTCCCCGCCCCGCGACGGGGCCGTCCTTGATCCTTCAGAGGTCGGGACCAAAGGGGGGTTGACGGGATACACCCCTGAAAATATCTTTCAATCGTGACCAATGACGTGAAGGAAAGTTTCAACGCGGATTCCCCGCCCGCCCCCGCGGCGCTCGCGGCCAAGGTGCGGACACTGGCTCCGTCCATGACCCGCTCCATGCAGCGGGTCGCCGAAGCCGTGGCGGGGGACCCCGCCGGGTGCGCCGCCCTCACCGTCACCGGTCTCGCCGAGCTCACCGGCACCAGCGAGGCGACGGTCGTCCGTACCGCCCGCCTCCTGGGCTACCCCGGCTACCGGGACCTGCGCCTCGCGCTCGCCGGCCTCGCCGCGCACCAGCAGTCCGGCCGCGCTCCCGCCGTCACCGCCGACATCGCGGTCGACGACCCCATCGCGGACGTCGTCGCGAAGCTCGCCTACGACGAGCAGCAGACCCTCGCGGACACCGCCGCGGGTCTCGACACGGTGCAGCTCGGGGCCGCCGTGACCGCCGCGGCGAGCGCGCGCCGCATCGACATCTACGGCGTCGGCGCGTCCTCCCTCGTCGGCCAGGACCTGGCGCAGAAGCTGCTCCGCATCGGCCTGATAGCCCACGCCAACATGGACCCGCACCTCGCCGTGACCAACGCGGTGCAGCTCCTCCCCGGGGACGTGGCCATCGCCATCACCCACTCGGGCTCCACGGTCGACGTCATCGAACCGCTCCGGGTCGCCTTCGACCGAGGCGCGACGACGATCGCGATCACCGGCCGCCCCGACGGCCCGGTCTCGCAGTACGCCGACCACGTGCTGACCACGTCCACCGCCCGGGAGAGCGAGCTGCGCCCGGCCGCCATGTCGAGCCGGACGAGCCAGCTCCTCGTCATCGACTGCCTCTTCATAGGTGTCGCCCAGAGGACGTACGAGACGGCCGCGCCCGCGCTGTCCGCGTCCTACGAGGCGCTCGCCCACCGCCACACCCCGCGCAGCCGCTGACCCTGCCCGGCCCCTCACCCGCTGAACCGTACGAGCACGAGAAAGCAGAGCGCTGTCCATGACCTCCACCACCGACGCCGACGCCGCCACCTCCGGCGGCTACGGCGAACTGCGCGCCCAGCTGGCGACCCTCACCACCGAGGCGTTCCGGCCGGAGCTCGCCGAGATCGACCAGCTGCCGACGCAGGAGATCGCCCGCATCATGAACGGCGAGGACACCACCGTCCCCGCCGCCGTGGCGGAGAAGCTCCCCCAGATCGCCGCCGCGATCGACGCCACCGCCGAGCGCATGGCGCGGGGCGGCCGGCTGATCTACGCGGGCGCCGGCACCGCGGGCCGCCTCGGTGTCCTCGACGCCAGCGAGTGCCCGCCCACCTTCAACACCGACCCGTCCGAGGTCATCGGCCTCATCGCGGGCGGTCCCTCCGCCATGGTCAAGGCGGTGGAGGGCGCCGAGGACAGCAAGGAGCTGGCCGCCGCCGATCTGGACGCGCTGGGCCTCACCGCCGACGACACGGTCGTCGGGATCTCCGCCTCCGGCCGCACCCCGTACGCCATCGGCGCCGTCGAGCACGCCCGCGCGAAGGGCGCGCTCACCCTCGGCCTCTCCTGCAACGCGGACTCCGCGCTGGCGGCGGCGGCCGAGCACGGCCTGGAGATCGTCGTCGGCCCCGAGCTGCTCACCGGCTCCACCCGCCTCAAGGCGGGCACGGCGCAGAAGCTCGTCCTCAACATGCTCTCGACGATCACGATGATCCGGCTCGGCAAGACGTACGGGAACCTCATGGTCGACGTACGCGCGTCCAACGAGAAGCTGCGTGCCCGCTCCCGCCGGATCGTCTCGCTCGCCACCGGCGCCTCCGACCAGGAGATCGAGGCGGCGCTCGCCGCCACCGACGGCGAGGTGAAGAACGCCATCCTCACCATCCTCGGCGAGGTCGACGGCCCCACCGCCGCCGCCCTCCTGGCCGACTCACGCGGTCACCTCCGCGCCGCCCTCGCGGCCGTCCGCACCACCTGACGCTCCACTCCCCGCACAGCAAGGCACCACGCACCATGGCTACTGAAGACAAGAACCGCGCCACTGCCGCCGCGATCCTGCCGCTCGTCGGTGGCGCTGCGAACGTCAGCTCGATCGCCCACTGCATGACCCGGCTCCGGCTGGGCCTGCACGACCGTTCCCTCGTCGACGACGAGGCCCTCAAGGCCGTCCCCGCCGTGATGGGCGTGGTCGAGGACGACACCTACCAGATCGTCCTCGGCCCGGGCACCGTCGCCCGGGTCACCCCGGAGTTCGAGCAGCTCGTCGAGGAGGGCAAGGCGTCCGGAGCGCCCGCGCCCGTCCACACCGCCGAGGAGCTGGCCGACAAGGGGGCCGCGCTCAAGGCACAGCAGAAGGCGAAGAACGCCACGCCCTTCAAGCTGTTCCTGCGCAAGATCGCGAACATCTTCGTCCCGCTGATCCCCGCCCTGATCGGCTGCGGCATCATCGCCGGCCTCAACGGCCTGCTGGTGAACCTCGGCTGGCTGCCCTCGGTCACCCCCGCCCTGGCGGCGATGGCGTCCGGCTTCATGGCCCTGATCGCGGTCTTCGTCGGCTACAACACGGCGAAGGAGTTCGGCGGTACGCCGATCCTCGGCGGTGCGGTCGCGGCGATCATCGTCTTCCCCGGCGTCGCGAACATCGAGGCCTTCGGCCAGACCCTCTCCCCCGGTCAGGGCGGTGTCCTCGGCGCCCTCGGCGCTGCGGTCCTCGCGGTGTACGTCGAGAAGTGGTGCCGCCGCTGGGTCCCCGAGGCGCTGGACGTCCTGGTCACCCCGACGCTCACGGTGCTGATCTCCGGGCTCGTCACGATCTTCGGCCTGATGTACGTGGCCGGTGAGGTCTCCTCCGCCATCGGTACGTTCGCCGACTGGCTGCTCTCCACGGGCGGCGCGGGCGCGGGCTTCCTGCTGGGCGGCTTCTTCCTGCCGCTGGTGATGCTGGGCCTGCACCAGGCCCTGATCCCGATCCACACGACGCTGATCGAGCAGCAGGGCTTCACGGTCCTGCTCCCGATCCTCGCGATGGCCGGAGCGGGTCAGGTCGGCGCCGCTGCCGCCGTCTACCTCCGTCTCCCGAACAACGAGTCGATCCGCAAGACCATCAGGTCCGCCATGCCCGCCGGTCTGCTGGGTGTCGGCGAACCCCTGATCTACGGCGTCTCGCTCCCGCTGGGCCGCCCGTTCATCACGGCCTGTGTCGGCGGCGCGTTCGGCGGCGGCTTCGTCGGCCTGTTCAACCAGCTCGGCGACTCGGTCGGCTCGACGGCCATCGGCCCGTCCGGCTGGGCCCTGTTCCCGCTGCTCGACGGCAACCACGGCCTCGGCTCCACGATCGCGATCTACGCGGGCGGCCTGGTCGTCGGCTACGTCGCGGGATTCGTCGCCACGTACTTCTTCGGCTTCAGCAAGGCGCTGCTGACGGAGTTCAACGTCTCCCAGGAGCAGGGCCCCTCCACGGTCGCCGCCACCGGCCCGGCCACGGCATCGGGCTCGGGCGACACCCCGGCGAAGGAACCGGCAGGCGTCTGACCGGGCCGCGAGCTGCACGGGAACCCCACTGATTTTTTCTTCACGAACACATGTGTGTAGGCAATTGATTGCCGGGCACCTGATGTCTCGGAGGTTGATAACAATGGTTCCCCTGCTTCTCGTTCTTCTGCTCGCCCTGATCCTTTTCGGTGCCGGTTTCGCACTCAAGGCACTCTGGTGGATCGCCGTCATCGTGCTGGTGATCTGGCTGGTCGGATTCTTCGCCCGGTCGACCAACGGCGGTAAGCGTGGCCGTTGGTACCGCTGGTAGACGGCTTCTACCCATACGAACGCGGGTGGCGCGGAACTTTTCGAGTTCCGCGCCACCCGCGTTTTCCATGCGCTCCCGGAATGCTCCGGGCATGGACCGGACATACGCGGGCACTCGAATAAATGAGCGGCACCCACCCTCATCGTGAGGAAAGGGCCGTGTCTGACGAACCGTCGAGGAAGGAGCCAGTAATGAGCGACAACCTGTGGGGCTACCAGCCCACGAGCGGTCACACCGCAGGCGCCGACCTGACCGGATACGCGGTCGAGGCGACGGACGGCAGCATCGGCAAGGTCGACAGGCACTCCGACGAGGTGGGCTCGGCCTACCTGGTCGTCGACACCGGCGTCTGGATCTTCGGCAAGGACGTGCTCCTGCCGGCCGGCACGGTCAAGGGCATCGACACCGAGCACAAGAAGGTGTTCGTCGACCTGACCAAGGACCAGATCAAGGACTCCCCGGAGTTCGACAAGCACAAGCATGCGGACGACCCGGGCTACCACGCCCAGGTCGGCGGCTACTACGACAGCTACCGCATCGTGTGACCCCGGCGCACAGCGCACCCTGATCAGAGGCGGGGTCGGCTCCCCCACGGAGCCGGCCCCGCTGTCATGCGCGCGGGGGTGGCCTCTCGGCCGTCTCCCGCCCCGCTGTGGGGCCGTCTTCGGCCAAATCACAGCCGCCCCGTTGGCTCCACGCATGGTGCGTGGGATGGTGGCCGCTCTTGCAGCGGCGGGGGGCGCTCATGAGCGAGAACCACAGCAACGGACCGATGCGCTGGGACGAGCACGCGCGCGGTGGTGCGGGCGGCTGGGTGAGCGCCTCCGAGGACGGCGCGGGACCGCCCGACGGAGCAGGGCCGGACCCCGCACCCGACCCCGGTCGCAGCCGTCGCACCGTACCGGGGAAGTACGTCCTCGTCATGGTGGGTGGAGGACTGGCGATCGCCGCCGTGGTCCTCGTCGTCACCCAAGCCGTCCGCTCCCCGCCGCCCGATGCGAGCCACACCCCGTCCCCCTCCGGTTCGTCACGTGCCCTGACCGGATCGACGGCGGACCCGGGGCCCTCCGGCTCGCCCACCGTCACGGCGGAGGCGCAGGCCACGGCTGTGAACGGGCTCCTGGAGCGGAGCGAGTCCGACCGCCGGCAGGTCGTCGACGCCGTCAACGCGATCGAGGCGTGTGCCTCGGACGAAGCGGTCGCCGCCGCGGGGGAGTCCCTCGACGAGGCCGCCGTCCGCCGTGACGAGCTCGTCGCCGGCCTCGCCGCTCTCGACGTGAGCGCGCTCGGTTCGGGTGCGGGCGCGACGGCCGGTCTCCGCACGGGCTGGCAGCACTCGGCGGACGCCGACCGGGCGTTCGCCGACTGGGCGGACGACGCGCAGGGCTGCTCCCCCGGCTCCGTCCCCCGCACCGCCTCGTACCGGAAGGGCGTGCGGAGCAGTGAACTCGCCACCGGCGCCAAGGAGGAGTTCCTCTCGCTCTGGAAGCCGATCGCCGAGCGGTACGGATTGCCGGAACGCGATACGGCGGAGCTCTGACACCGCGCCGTCCCGCACGCGACAGCGCGCGGCACCCCCGCTCCCCACCGACGGAAAGCCGGACCCCACCATGCCCGACCCGCAGGGGCCATCGCCCGCACCCGTCCCGGAGCCACGGCCTGCGCCGGGCCCACCGGCCCCGCCACCGCGGGGGCCCGTCCCGGAGCCGCCGGCTCCTCCGCCGCCCCGCCCCACCGGCGCCCTGTGGCAGCTGGTCCGCTCCCAGGCCGGCAACCGGCCGGGCAACGCCACGGCCTATCTGCGTGGGGCAGCCCACCTGGACCGGGTGTTCCGCAACGCCGTGGTCGAGGAACTGGCGGAGAACCCGCACCGCCTCCCCCCTCCGTCGTACGGGGTGGATCTGGCGGCGGTCCTCAAGGAGTGCTTCCTCGCACGCAAGGAGGTGGCGACCCGCGCGGCCCTCCTGCTCGGCCTGCCCCTCGTGATGCTTCCACTGAGCGTGGCCGGAGCGGTCTTCCCCGCCGTGCTGGTCCTCCTGGTCCGGCTGGCGACCTCGCTGGGAGGCGCGCTGAAGAACTCGCTGAAGGGCCGGAGCCCGCAGGGGGCCGAACAGGTGTCCCGTGCCAAGGGTGGCCCCCTCACACTCCTGCTGCTGATCGCCTTCCTCTTCGTCCTGTGGCGCCTGAGCGGTCTGGTCCTGTCGCTCTCCTACCTCCTGACCAGCGGGCGGCACCTGTTCGCCACGCTGCTGGTCCTCGCGGGATGGGCCGCCATCGCCACCGTCTACCAGTACCGGGCGGTGCGGCGCCTCCATCTCCTCGCCCTCGGCCGGAACCCTGGCCTTCCCGACCCTCCCGCGGTCGCCGCCCGGCTCCAGGAGATCCGTGAGCAGCAGGCCGACCCCGATGTCGTCTACAGCGACTACGCCCCGTTCGTCGGTGCGGGCATCGAGCTGGACCACTGGTCGTTCGCCGTCGAGTTGGTGCCGGACCTGACGAAACAGGGCGCAGGCGCCGCAGGGCGCCGGGCGGACTTCACCGTGCCCGAGGTCCACGCGCGGATACGCCGGGACCTGCTCCGGTTCGGCGAGGGCGAGGCATACCCGGGCGACCGGCTCCGGGGACTCCGTGTGGACGACTACGTCATGAAGAGCGGCAAGAGGCTGGGGCCTTCGTCGGACTGGAGCGGCACCGGTCCCGGCACCCCCTTCGCCGGACTGGCCGACAGCCCGCGCGCCGAAGCGGCAGCGCTGCTCCGGACGCGGGCCGGCGGGCCGCCCCCCGAGACGTGGTGGCCGGACAGCCTCGACCTGTTCGCCGAGGAGCGTCTGCGCCACTACCTGACGGTCCGGGTGGGCAGTTGGGGCGACGAGGTGGTGCTCACCGTCTTCAGCCGCGTGCAGATGCAGGGCGGCCTGCTGTTCCTGGAGTCGCGGGCCTTCCTGCTGCCGCCGATCGCGCGCGCCTACCACCGCATCGACGACATACTTCCCCCTCGGGACTCCAAGGACTGGACGGACCTGGCCGGTTCGGCGGTCGAGTCGATGTTCTCCCTGGTGGCCGATGCCCCGAGCGACCTCTCGGCCGCCTCCCGCACGAAGACCCGCACCGCGCACGCGCGGTTCTGGTACAAGCGCATGTGCGCGACCGACCGCCCGGTCGACCACGGCCCGGCGTACTCGATCCGCGAGCTCGCGGCGGAGCCCCAGTTCCAGCAGCTCTTCCAGGAGATGGACGTCCGGCGCTTCCTGAAGAGCATCCAGACCAGGACGGTGACCGCGGTGCGCAACAGCCTCAGCGACGCGGGATACCGCACGAGTGAGTACGACGCCCGCACCACGGTCCTCTTCGACCGCTCCGTGCACGTCAACGGCACGGTCCACGGCAATGTCCAGACGGGCGACCACGCACGGGCGAGCCACCAGACGATCACCACACCGCAACCGCACGTCGGCCCACCCGGCGGCGGTCCCACCACGGGTTCCAGCTGAAGGAGTCGACACCATGACGAGCACACCGCCGGGAGACGGACGCGGAATCCACGTGAGCGGCCACGCCACGTTCACCGGGAACGCCCAGACCGGCGACCACAGCAGCGCGGAGTTCGTCAGCCACGTCCCGGGACCCGGTCCGGATGGTGACTCGGACGAAGCCCTGCGCCTGCGGGAAGCCGTCGACGCGCTGCGCGTACGCCTCCGCGCCCTGGACCCGGCCGAGCTGCCCTCCGCCGAGGGGTCGGCCGCGGAATCCGCCCTCGCCGAGGTGGAGGACGCACTCCCCCAGCCGGACGAGGCAGGGCGGGGCCGCGTGCGGAACGCCGTCTTCACCCTCACCGGCGCCCTCGCCTCGGTCGCTTCGCTCTCCGAGTCGATCAGGGCGCTGCGCGAGGCTGCGGCCCCCTGGTTCTGAACGGCCCGGACCGGCCCCGCCGTCCGGACACGCGAGGCGCGGCGGGGCTCGGACCGGGAAGTCGGCGGTGAGCAGGGTGACGCCGAAGGGGTCGGGCAGCGGGAGCGGCCTCCCGAAGGGCACGGCCTCGCTGCGCCTGTACGTCCCGTCCTCGTTCAGCTCCCTCGGTATCACGACGAGGTCCGGGACGTACAGCCTGTCGAGAGGCGCGACGTGCACACCGAGCATCCGGTCCCCAGCTCATCGGGGAGGCCCCTGTACAGCCCGCAGGTGTCCGCACGCGCGCCGTGGCGGGGCCGAGGGAACCGGCCGGCCGTTGTCCCGCATCCCTCTCCCGAGACGTTGATCTTCGATCACCGGACAGCGTCCCCCTGACAGCGAGAGGCGGCACGCGTGACGAACGGCCAGGCGGGTGGGGGCACCCCGCACCGAACGGCCCCGGGCGGGGGGCGGCAGGCGGAGGATGCGACCGGCGCGCGACGCGGCATCGCCCGCACGGTGCTCGCCGTCATGCGCCGTGACGGAGGCCGCCTGTACGGCCGGGCGGCCCGCGTCGCGGGCCTGGTCTCCCTGGGCGGACTGCTGCTGACCGTCGTGGGCTTCCTCGCCGCCTGGCCCGAGTTCACCGAGATGCGTCTGGGCGCGGAACGGGCCCGCATCGACGAGGACTCGTACGCCCCCGACGGCAGCCGCGTGACCACCCTGTGGCTCATCCTGCTCGCCTGCCTTCCGTTCCTGATCCTCCTGCTGCACCTGGGGTGCGCCGCCATCCAGACCGCGTCCGCCCGTGCCACCGGCGAGGGGCGCGGCCGCTTCCGCGCGGTGCTGGGCGTGTACGTGCTGCGGGGGGTGTGCGTGTGGGCTCCGGTGGTGCTCGGAATCCTGGTGGAGGAGTACTTCACGACCACCACGTTCAGGGAGTACACCGCGATCGTCCCGAAGTGGGAGTACCCCCACCTGTTCGAGGTGCTGCGCTACGGTCCGCCCCTGCTGGGCACAGCGAGCGCGCTGGTGCTCCGGCTCGGCTGGACCCTGGCCCCGGCCGTCGCCACAGCGGAGGGCCTCGGGCCCCGGGCCGCCATGCGCCGCTCCTGGTCGCTCGTGTGGGGCCGGCCCTCCGCCTGGTTCCGGACCGTGGCCCTCGCGCTCGCCCTGGGCGGGCTCACCGTGGGCCTGTACGTCCTGCTGCACCTCGCCGTACGGCCCCTGCGCTCCGGCACGGTCCACGTCTTCCTGGAGTGGGGGCCGGACAACACCTACGCCGCGTACGTCGCCGGGCTCCTCGCCCCGATCGCCGTCGCCCTGCTGCTCACCGGCGCCCTGGCCCTTCCACCGGCACACGCCGCCCTCGCGATACTCCGGCAGCGGCTCGCACCGCCCCGGCACGACGACGGCCTCACGGCAGCCGCCCCTCCCGGTTGATCTCCCGTACCCGCGCCCGGAGCACGAGCCCCGGAGGGGCCGGCCGGACCGCGTCCGGCGGGCAGTCCCACTCGGCCCCTCCGCCCGGCGGACGCAGCTGTACGTTCGGGCCGACGCGGCCCATCACCCGGCCCACCCGGCCGTCGCGCACGTCCACCGCGAACGTGCCGGGCTCCGGCATACACGGCTCCAGTCCTTCAACTGTCATGAGCGGCCTTCGCTTCGAGCAGGGCACTCAGCCGCAACGCCGTCTCGACCGAGCACCGGCCGAGGTCGACGAGCGGAGTGGGCTCGTTCCTCGCGCACGACGCCAGGTCGACCCGCAGCGACGGCAGCTTCACGCCGACCCCCGCGAACCCGGCCCGCAGCCGCGCCACCGCGTCCTCCGCAGCCCGCACTCTGTCCGCTGCCTCATTGCGCCGTTCCGTAGCCGTCATCATGATCTTCCCCATTTCCACGCTGAGTAGTGGCTATGCCTACTCAGCGTGGCCAATTCCTCGCTACCGTGGAAGAGGCGCAGTTCCAACACCCGCACCTGTCCACTGGGAGTCGCCTTGCCCGGACCGAAGAAGCTGGACCCTTCCTCCTCGCCCCGCGCCCTCCTCGGCGCGGAACTCCGGCACCGCAGGGAGGCGGCGGACCTCTCCCAGGAGGACCTGGGGGCCCCGCTGTTCGTCAGCGGCTCCTTCATCGGCCAACTGGAGGCGGGCACGCGGCGCATGCAGATCGACCAGGCCCAGAAGCTGGACGAGGTGCTGGGCGCGGACGGATTCTTCGTACGGAACTGCGCGGCGCTGCGGAAGTCGAAATACCCGGACCACTTCGCGGAGGCGGCGGAGGCGGAGCGTCTGGCGACGACGATCCGGGAGTACGCACCCCTTCTCATCCCTGGCCTGCTTCAGACCGAGGCTTACGCGCGGGCGGTCTTCCGGGCGTACCAGCCGACGGCCACCGAGGACGTGATCGACGAGTTGGTGGCAGCGCGACTGGAGCGCGCGCAGCTGCTGACCGATCCAACGACGCCTCTGTTGTGGGTCGTACTGGACGAAGCGGTCCTCCGCCGGCGGGTCGGCGAACCCGGAGTCATGGCGGAGGCACTTCGACATGTGACCGGGCTGGTTCGACAGCACCGCATCATCGCGCAGGTGCTGCCGTTCTCGGCGGGGGCTCATACCGCCATGGGCGGCGGCCTCAAACTCATGGGGTTCGCGGACGCACCACCCCTTGCCTACCTGGACGGGCTCGGCTCGGGCCAGTTGCTCGACGAGCCGTCCATGGTCCGCACGTATGGACTCACCTACGATCTCCTGGTGGCCGGTGCCTTGTCACCGGGAGACTCCCTGGCCCTGATCCGGTCCGTAGCGGAGGATGACTCGCATGAAGATCAGCGGTTCTGACTACGACCTGTCCACAGCCACCTGGCACAAGTCCTCCTACAGCGATGGGAGCGGCGGTAACTGCCTGGAGATCGCCACCTGGCGCAAGTCGACGTACAGCGGCGGCGACGGCGGCAACTGCCTGGAGGTCGCCGACCACCTCCCCGACGTCGTCCCCGTCCGCGACTCCAAGGTCGCCGACGGCCCGGCGCTCGTGTTCCGGACGGCCGCCTGGGCGGCCTTCGTCGCCGACCTCAAGCACGCATAGCTGCCATGGCCATACCCGCAGATCCAGACCCCCTGTACTCCGACACCGAGGCCGCCGCCGGCAGCCTCGGTGCGGTTCTTCGAGCGGTCGCGGTCGAGGAAGGCCTCTCCGTCCCGTTCACGGTCTCGGAACACGACCCGGTTCGCCGCGCCTCGGTCGCCGGCCCGGTCCCACACAGGACGCCGTTGGACATCACGGCCTGGGCGGTCGAGCGGCGCTGGTCGATCCGGGGGTGCGAGTCGTTCCAGGACCTGGCCCTCGTCGACGGGGACACGCAGGACCTCGTCCAGGTCGTCCGAGCCGCACAGGCCTGGCACGACGGGGCGGGACTGGCCGACATCCAGCGGGCCGCGCCCTTCGCGCACCTGACGGGCCGTCACGACGTGTCGGACCACGATCCGGTGGAACTGACGGAGTCCGAGTGGCAGCACTTGCTCACGGAGGCGAGCGAGAGTGACTGGCCGTCCTACCTCGCGCTGATCGAGGCGTCCTACGCCGAACCGGCCCTGCGGGCCCTCTACCCGTACACGAGCCACTGGACGCTGCGCTTCGCGAGGACCACTCGCCCCCGGCTGGCCGGCGACGTGGCGGTCTGCCTGGCTGCGGCATACCGGGAGGACCGCTACACCGTCAGCGCCCAGTACATGGGCGAGGTACTGGCCGAGACGACCACGGCCGTGGAGGCGGTGGCAACGGCCCTGCGTCACCTGCCGCCCGACCTCGGCCCCGTCATGTCCGGGGCGCTCTGAACAAGCGGGGCTCCCGGCTCACACCACCTGGATCACGTGCTTCCCCCGCACCCCGCCCGCCTCCAGCGCCCGGTGCGCGGCGGCGATGTCGGCCAGGGGGCGGACCGTGTCCACCACCGGGCGGATCACTCCGCTCTCGACGTACCGGGCGAGTTCGGCGAGCAGGTCGTGCTGCGGGTTGCCGCTGAAGAACCGGACGCGCCCCCGGCCGTGCACCGTCGAGGCCAGCAGGTAGCCGAGGCTCGCGGCGATGTGGTCGATGTCGAAGGAGATGGAGACCATGCGGCCGCCGGGCGCCAGGAGCTTCCGGAAGGCCCGGTGCTCGGTTCCGACGGTGTCCAGGACGACGTCGAAGCGGCCGAGGTCGGACGGGCCGGTGGTGGTGTAACTGTGGGCCTCGTCGGCGCCCAGCTCCCGTACGAAGTCGAGGTTCTTCGGGCCGGCGAGGGCCGTGACATGGGCGCCCAGGGCCTTGCCCAGCTGGACCGCGATGCTGCCGACTCCCCCGCTGGCGCCGCGCACGAGCAGACGCTCGCCCGCCTTGAGGCCCGCCTTGGCCTTCAGGGCGGTGAGGGCCGTCGTGCCGACCGGCAGGGAGGCGGCCTCGACGAGGCCGATGTTCTCGGGGGCGAAGGAGAGGTTCCGGGGGCGGACCGCCACGTATTCGGCCGCGCTCCCGAAGGTCCGGGGCAGGACGCCCCACACCCGGTCGCCCTGCTTGAGCCCGGTGATCGAGGGGTCGGTCTCGGCGACCTCGCCGGCGAAGTCGAGCCCCGTGCGGAGCGGGAACTTCCGGCCGGTGACCAGGCGGACGCGGCCGGCCCGCCCGTACAGCTCGCCGCCGTTGACGCTCGCCGCGTGGACACGGACCAGCACCTGGCCCTGCTGGAGGACCGGGACCGGGACCCTGCCCACGTAGAGCACCTCGGGAGGGCCGTAGCTGTCGTAGAGCGCCGCGCGCATGTCGTTCATGTCTGCCAGGCTAAGCGGGTAAACGGATGGCCCCCTCCACTTGGCTCGAAGTGAGAAACATGCCTGATCAGACGTCTCACAAACCGTCCCCTGACGGCCTGCGGGCCGACGCGCGCGAGAACCGGGAGCGGATTCTCGATGCCGCCCGGGAGGCGTTCGCCGCTCAGGGCATCGACGTCCCCATGGCGGCGGTCGCCCGGCGCGCGAAGGTCGGGGTCGCCACGCTCTACCGGCGGTTCCCGACGCGCGCCGCGCTGGTGACCGAGGCGTTCGCCGGGCAGCTGGCCCACTGCGTCGCCGTCCTCGACGTAGGTCTCGCGGACCCGGACCCGTGGCGCGGCTTCTGCTCCGTCGTCGAGAAGGTCGCCCTGATGCAGGCGAGCGAGCGGGGCTTCACGCAGGCGTTCCTCTCGCAGTTCCCCGAGCACGCCGAGTTCACCGAGGAGCGCGCCCGCGCGGAGGAGGGCCTGGCCCTGCTGGTCCGGCGGGCCAAGGAGAGCGGGCGGCTGCGCCCGGACTTCGACGTACAGGACATCACGCTGCTGATGCTGGCCAACTGCGGTGCCACCGCCGGGGCGGGCGACGACGCGCCCGCCGCGTCCCGGCGCCTGGTCGCCTACCTCCTCCAGTCCTTCCAGGCCGGGGCGACGGCCCCGCTGCCGCCTCCCGCACCCCTGGGACTCGACCGGATTCCCACCCGGCCACCTCTGTGACGCAGGCCACCTTCCGCGATGTCACAGATCGCCGGAGAGCTTCCGTCTCGTGGGTGTCATCAGGAAGCGGAAGAAGGCGGAAGCGATGAACACACGTGAGACCGACCGGACGTCCACCCACCACGTCGTCGTCCTGGGCGCCGGGTACGCGGGCATGGCGGCGGCCGTCCAGCTGGCGGCCAGGGCCGGGCGGCAGCAGGGGCTGACCGTCACCCTCGTGAACGCCCAGGACACGTTCACCGAGCGGCTCCGGCTGCACATGACGGCCACGGGGCAGGAGCTCGCCGAGCTGAGCATCCCGCAGGTGCTGGAGGGCACCGGCGCCCGTTTCGTGCGCGGCTGGGTGACGGCGGTGGACGCGGACGCCAGGACCGTACGGATCGACGACGAGCGGGTCCTGCACTACGACACGCTGGTCTACGGCCTGGGCAGCGTGGCCGACACGGGAGCGGTGCCGGGTGTCGAGGAGCACGCGTACACCCTCAGCGGCCCCGAGGAGGCGCGGTCGATGGCCGACCGACTGGCCCGGCTCGGAAGCGGCACGGTGGTCGTCGCGGGCAGCGGACTGACGGGCGTCGAGTCGGCCGCGGAGATCGCCGAACGGTGCCCGCACCTGGAGGTCCTCCTGGTGGGGCGCCAGGAACCCGGCGCGTCGATGAACCCGAAGGCCCGGACCCACCTGCGGTCCGCGCTCGGCCGGCTGGGCGTGCGGGTGCGCAGCGGGGAGGAGGTGGCGAAGGTGCTGCCCGGCGCCGTCGAGCTGGCGGGCGGGGAGACCGTCGCCGCCGATGCCGTCCTGTGGACGGGCGGGACCCGGGTGTCACCGCTGGCGGCCGAGGCCGGACTGCGGGTGGACGAGCGCGGCCGCGTCCTCACCGACACCGCGCTGCGGTCGGAGTCGCACCCCGACGTGTACGCCGTGGGCGACGCGGCGGCCGTACGCCAGGGGTACGGCGTCATGCACGGCACCTGCCAGAGCGGGATGCCGACGGGGGTGCACGCCGCCCTGTCGATCGTGCGCACGCTGCGGGGCAAGCAGCCCAAGCCGTTCCGCTTCGGTTACTACCACACGCCGGTGAGCCTGGGCAGGAACGACGGGGTCGTGCAGTTCACCCGGCCCGACGACAGCCCTCGGCGCATCTGTCTGACAGGCCGGGCGGCGGCCAGATATAAGGAAGCCGTGACCGCCTCCCCCTGGCCGACGTACGGCCGTATGAAGAAGATGCCCGCCTCAGGGGCGTTCTGGCCGCGCGGTGGACGCTTCACCCGGCTCAAGGGGGCGCTGTGACCGGGGCGGACGCCGATCAGCAGGTCTTCCAGCAGTACCGCGGCCTGCTCTTCTCCGTGGGCTACCGCCTGCTCGGCACCGCAGCCGACGCGGAGGACGCCGTGCAGGACGCCTGGATCAAGTGGTCGGCCGCCGACCGCTCACAGGTGGCCGACCCGAAGGCGTACCTGGTGCGGATCGTGTCGAACCTGGCGATGGACCGCCTCCGGTCGACCCGGCACCAGCGCGAGGTCTACGTGGGGCCGTGGCTCCCCGAGCCCATCCTCACCGGCGGGGACGCCTCCGAGACGGCCCTGGAGGCCGAGTCGGTGTCGATGGCGCTGCTGGTGGTGCTGGAGACGCTGAGCCCGCTGGAGCGCGCCGTGTTCGTCCTGAAGGAGGCCTTCGGCTTCAGCCACGCGGAGATCGCCGTGGCGGTGGAACGCTCCGAAGCGGCCGTGCGGCAGGCCGCGCACCGTGCCCAGGAGCACGTGCGTGCCCGGCGTCCGCGGTTCACGGCGGACCGTACGCGGCAACGCGAGGCGACGGAACGGTTCTTCACGGCGGCGACCGGCGGCGACATGAACTCCCTGATGGAGCTGCTGTCGCCGGACGTCACGCTGTGGACCGACGGCGGCGGCAAGGTCCGCCAGGCCCTGCGTCCGGTCGTGGGCGCCACCACGGTGGCCTCCTGGTTCGCGGCCATGGGGACGGTCCCCTACCAGGGCGTCCAGCCGGCCGACATGCGCGCCGAGATGGCCGAGATCAACGGCGGGCCGGGCATGGTGCTCAGCGCGCCGGACCGGGTGCTCGCCACGGTCACCCTCGACTTCGACGCCGAGGGACGGATCGCCGCCATCCACAACGTCGCCAACCCCGACAAACTGGGAGCAGTCGGCAAGCGGGCGCCGCACCCGGTCCGGACGCGCTGAGCACGGCGGAGGCTCACCGGCAGGAGTCCCCGGGGCTCAAGTCCCGGAGTCCGAGCGCTCTTCCAGAGGAATGGGAGGAGGGCCTTTCCCCACCCGCCCTCCCTCCCGAACCTCGCGCTCACCTCGAAGAGTTCACTTTTCGTGACCGACTTGCCACGTACCGTGGCGGAGCTCTAGCGTGCGGACTGGCACAGAACGACCCCCGTCGGTGCAGCAACACCGGACAGGGGTCTGACCACTCAGATCGAGATAGGCGACCTCAATGGCTGTCACTCAGCTTAATGCTGCCCCCTGCGCCCCGCAGGTAGCCCCGCACCCCATGGCGAACCCCGGCTACGGCAAGCGTTCCGCGCCGGGCCAACGACCGCGCGAGGAGCGTGACTTCGCGCACCTGCCACCGCGGGAGGCCGCCATCGCGTCGTACGTCGACCGGCTCCCCGACGGCGCCGACATCTCCGTGAAGACCCTCGCCAAAGTCCTCCCGTACGGGCAGTGCGCCGTGCGCACCGCACTCAACAGGCTCCAGGCAGCCGGTCATCTGCGCCGGGGCAGCGAGTGCGTCGCCACCGACGAGGTCATGCTCTGGGTGACGCGGACGTTCTTCTCCCGGACCGCGCGCGACGACGACTGGTGGGCGGCGTTCATCCGGGGCGACGCCCCGCGCGAGGCCCCGCAGCCGCCCACCCGTTCGCGGGCGTCGTCCTGCTGGCCGCCCTGGGCCGCACGGCACCGGCGCTGAGCCTCTCGGCGGCGGAGTGCGCCGCCCTGGAACCGCAGGCCGCAGAGTGGTTCGCGCGGGGCGCCACGGAGGCGGAGCTGCTGCACGCCCTGACCCAGGGGCTACCGGCACCGGTCCACCACGCGCCCTCGCTGATCCGCAGGCGGCTGGCCGACAAGCTGCCGCCCCACCGGCCGCTACCGGAGCGCCGGGCGGTACTGCTGGCTCTGGAGTGCGGTGAGTGCCGTGCGCCGGGCAGCCCCGAAGCACTGACGGGCGGGCTGTGCGCGGAATGCCGGGGCGATGCCTCCCCCACGCCCGGGGGCCCGCCCGGCGCCGTACCCACCGATGGGGTGCGGGACCGTATCGCACAGGTCAGAGCAGGCCTGGTCCCCCGGACCGAGAGGACCGTCCGGGCGCGGAGGACGACTCCCACCGCCTGAACACCCCCTACTCGCCAGTACTCACTGTTCGGGTGCGCACAGGAGGCCGGGCCCGCGGTCCGGTGCCTATATTCGGCGGGTGGCCACCGCTCCTGACTTGGATCAGCTCATGGTCTCGGCCGCCGAGGGCGACCGGGAGGCCTTCGCCGGGGTCTACGACGTCACCGCGGGCCCCGTCATGGGGCTGGTGCGCCGGGTCCTGCGTGATGCCGCCCAGTCGGAGGAGGTCACGCAGGAGGTGCTGCTGGAGGTGTGGCGCACGTCCGGGCGGTTCCGGCCCGACCGCGGCAGCGCGATGACGTGGATCATGACCCTGGCCCACCGCCGCGCCGTCGACCGGGTGCGCGCCGCGCAGGCGAGCCAGGACCGCGAGCAGCGGGCGGCCCGGCTCAGCGAGGACACCCCCTTCGACGAGGTGACCGAGCGGGTGGAGACCCGCATGGAGTGGCAGCAGGTACGCCGCTGCGTGCGCGGGCTCACCGACATCCAGCGCGAGGCCGTCGTCCTCGCCTACTACGGGGGCCACACCTACAAGGAGATCGCCCAGTCCTTGTCCCTGCCGCTGGGCACCGTCAAGACCCGCCTGCGGGACGGTCTCCTCCGGCTCCGCCGCTGCCTGGGAGGGAACGCGTGATCGCCACGGACCCGCACGAGTCCTCGGGCGCCTACGTCCTGCACGCACTGCCCGAGGAGGAGCGCCGGGCCTTCGAGGCACACCTCGCGGAGTGCGGGGAGTGCCGGCGGGAAGTGGCCGAACTGCGGGACACCACGGCGCTGCTGGGACGGATGACGGCCGAGCACCCTCCGCAGTCCCTGCGGGACCAGGTCCTGCGCAAGGTGGCCGACACCCCGCAGGAGCCCCGTCCGCGTACGACCGCGAAGGCACCCGGGCGGCGTGGAGCGGCCCGGTCACTGCGCCTGGCCCTCGCCGCTTCGGTGGCCGTCGCCCTCGTCTGCCTCGGCCTCGCCGGATGGCAGCACCGGGAGGCGTCGGACGCCGAGGAGCACGCGGACCGGGCCGAGGCGAGCGCCGCGCATCTGACGCGGGTGCTCACCGCACCGGACGCCCGCCTGGACACGGGGGAACTGCCCGACGGCGCCGCGGCGTCCGTCACCTACTCCCGCGTCGAGAACTCGGCCGCCCTCGCCGTCTCCGGACTCCCCCGGCTCCCCTCGGACCGGACGTACGAAGCCTGGTTCATGGAGGACGGGAACCCCGTCCCGGCCGGGCTGCTCAGTGCCGATCCGGGAAGCCGCCTGACCTGGCTGGACGGGACGTTGGACGACGCCTCGGCCGTGGCCCTGACCGTCGAGCCCGCCGGGGGCTCCCGGAAGCCCACGACCGTCCCGCTGGGCGCGGTCCACCTGTCCTCCTGACCGCCGGACAGCGGAACTGCGGGACAGCGGACTCTTTCTTCGTTCTGACCCAAACCCCGGGCCCGGTGGCTCCGAATCCCTTGTGTAAAGCCGCTCACACCATCGGTACCTTCCTCGGGACAGCGCCATGACCACCATGACCGCACCACCGCCCCCCTCCGCCGTCACGGCGGGCACCCTCTCGGTCCCTCTGCCGTCCGGGCCGCAGGCCCCCTCGCAGGCTCGCCGCGCGGCAGTCGGCTTCCTCCGCCGGTCATGGCCCTCGCTCGCGCAGGACCGCTGCGACGACTTCCTGCTGATCGTCTCCGAGCTGGTCACGAACGCCGTCCGGCACGCACCCGGGCCCAGCACCCTGACGCTGACGACCACGGCAGGTGTCCTGGACATCGCCGTGACCGACTGCTCGTGCGTGCGGCCGGCCCCGCGGACACCGGACCTGAGCGACGGGACCGGGGGCATGGGCCTGCACATCGCCGAGGACCTGGGCGCCCGGGTCTTCACCGAGGCGCTGTCGGACGGGAAGTGCGTGCACGCGGCCTTCGGTACGGCGTGATCGACAGGCGCCCGCGCCCGGCCCCCCTTCACGGGGTGCCGGGCGCGGGCTCGTGCGACGTGTGCGCCGGGATCAGCCCGAGGCGCAGGCCCTGCCGTTCAGCTTGAAGGACCCCGGGTCGGGCGCCGGACCGGTGGCCGAGAGGTTGAAGCCGAAGTCGACCGACTTCCCCGGTGCCAGGGTCCGGTTCCACGACAGCGGCTTCGCACTGACCGTGCGCCCGGCCTGGTCGAACTCCGCACTCCAGGTGTGGCTCAGCCGCTGGTCACCGGAGAGCAGCCAGGTGAGCGACCACGGCGAGACCGGCTGCGAGCCGGTGTTCTCGACGCGGACCGTCACGGTCGAGCCGCTGTTCCACGGGTGTGAGGAGTACACGACCCGGCAGCTGCGGGCCGGGGCCGCCGTCCCGCCCTCGCCCGCGTCGTCGAGGTAGGAGGCGATGAAGGCCAGCGGCGCGTTCCAGTTGACGGTGATCTCGTTCGTCGACCAGGAACCGATGTCGTCGATGTAGCACATCGCCGGGGCGCAGCCCGTCAGCTTCTCCGCCGCCACCGGATCACCGGAGGCGATCGCGGTGAGGTTGGGGCCGCCCGCGATCGAACCGCGCGCCGGGTTGGGCAGCGAGGGGTCGTTCTGGTGGGCCCAGAAGCGGTGGTGCTGGTTGTGGGAGTTCCGCTCGCCGTAGCCGGTGACGTACGACTGGTTGAGCGGGTTGCGGCCGAGCAGGTAGTCGGCGCCCCGGAGCACGGCGTCCTGGTAGGCGGCCTTGCCCGTCAGGTCGTGGGCGGTGGCGAGGACGACCATGTTGTTGAGCACGGCGCTGTTGGAGCCCCAGACGTAGTCCTCGCCGGCGGGGGCGTACGGCACCCCGTACGCCTGCTCGCGGGACTGCGCCGCGTAGCGGTCGGCGCCCGCGGTCACCATGGCGCGCACCTCGGCCAGCTGGCCGGACGTCAGGGCGCTGGGCACGGTGGCCAGGGTGAGGGCACCCAGACCGGCGGTGGAGCCCCAGGAGATGCCGCCGTTGGCGGAGAAGACCGCGTCGACGTCACCGTGCAGGTCGGAGGAGAGGACCGCCTGGCGGTAGGTGTCCTTGCCGGTCGTGGTGAACAGCTCGGCGGCCGCCCAGTAGAACTCGTCCCGGACGTCACTGTCGCTGTACGCGCCGCCGCCGGTGCCGTCGTTCGGGTCGGCGAGCACGTCCGGGTGCGACTTCGCCGCGGCCCAGGCGGTCTCCGCCGCCTTCAGGCAACGGGCGGCGAAGGTCTTGTCGAAGGGCTCGTAGAGCCGGGCGCACTGCGCAGCCGTCGCGGCGAGATTCAGCGTGGCGGCCGTGGACGGCGGGTGCAACTCACGCTGTTGCGGGTCCAGATGGGGCTTCATCGGGAGCCCGGTCCATGCGGCGTCGTGCATCTTGTGGTGCGCCATTCCCGCCAGCGGCTCCCCGGCCGGGACCTGCATCTTGATCAGGAAGTCCATCTCCCAGCGCGCCTCGTCCAGGATGTCCGGCACCCCGTTGTCGCGCTCGGGCACCCGCAGCTCGCCGTCGCCGAGCTGCGCCGACTCCGCGTCCGGGGCGGTCAGGGTGCGCTCGTACGTGGACATCAGCTGGGCGACCGAGATGCCGCCGTTGACGACGTACTTGCCGTGGTCGCCCGCGTCGTACCACCCGCCGGAGACGTCCAGCCGGTAGTCGCAGACCCCCGGCTGACAGGGGACGTCCGTGTCGCCCTTGTTGGGTGCCACCCCGGCGTGGCCGGCCGGGCGCGCGTACTCCTCGCCGACGAGATCCGCCTCGATCGGGGTGCCGCTGCGGTTGTGGTAGAAGTACGCCAGCGCGTCGGAGCGCAGCCCGTCGTACAGGTCGCCGCGGATGGAGAACGGCTCGCTGACCTCGCCGTCGACCTCCACGGTGTAGCCGTCGCCCGCCGTGGTGAGACCACTGAAGTCGAAGGTGTGGACCCGCTGGCGGGAGGTCGGGTCCTCGCCCTGCGGCTCGGTCGTGCCGGTCGCCGCCGTCGAGCCGTCCTCGCTCTTCACCGTCCAGGTCAGCGGCGCGTCGGCGTCGGTGACCACGGTGCCGCTCTTGGGCCCGCCGGGCAGATAGCCGACCTGGTTGACGCGGACCGGGGAACCGGTGTCGGGGACGTACACCGGCGGTTCGGCGCCTCCGCGCAGGGACACGTCGTCCAGGCAGAACGTCGTCGCCCGCTCACCGCCGCCGATCTGCAGCTGCACCGAGGCGGCCGGCTGGTCCACCGAGGCGGTGAACGTCCGGGAGACCTCGGTGACCTCCGTGCCCACCGGATCGGCGGTGGAGAGCACCGTGGTGTACGGCTCGGTCGCCTGCTGGACGCGGGTCTGCACGGTCAGGGGCACGGCCGAACTGGCCGTGTACGACAGCTCGTAGCTCTCGCCCGCGACGATCGGGACGTCGTTCTGGCCGATGATGACGTCCCAGGCGTTCGACGTGCCCGCGGGCACCTCGGCGCACAGCCTGCCGTCCGAGACCGCCGGGGACAGGTTCGCCGTCGCCCACCAGGGGGCGACACCGGCGGAGAAGTCGCCGTTGGTGATCTGCTCGGGGCCGGGCGCGGCGTCGTCGGCCGCCAGGGCCGTGCCGGGAACCGCCAGCGCGGCCGCGCACAGCAAGGCGGCTGCTGACATCGCTGATACGCGTCGCCCGTGCCGGGGACGCGACCGCGTGGGCCGTGCGGGGAGTGGTGAGGCAGTCACCGGGAAGGCCTTTCGTCGGCGGAGGCGGGGGATACGGAGAAGACGGCTGCGGGGATCACGGACAGAGGGAGCGCGGACGATGGGAGCGCTCCCATCAGATTGTGGGGGCGGAGCGCGCGTTCCGCCAGGGTCATGACAGAGATTCCAGGGGCCGGTGGTACGGGCACGCACGGGTCCGTGCGTGCCGGGCCGGCCGGGGGCGCACCCCGGCCGGCCCGGTCCCCTATGCGAACGGGATCTTCACGACCGCCGCGTCCGTGCCCGTCTGCACCTGGGACGTGCCGTTGCCCAGCGCGTTCCAGATCTCCAGACGGACCGTTCCGCCCCTGAGGTCGCCCAGGCTGCCGGTCACCGCCGCGGTGCCCACCGCCTGGGTGTACTCCTCCCACCCCGTGACCGGGTCGGTCGCGAAGTAGCGGTAGGTCTCGGTCCGGTCGAAGGTGCCGTCACCGGTGAGGTCGTAACTGACTCTGACCTGCGGGGCCAGCCCGACCTTCGTCCCCGCGTCGACCCGCAGACGGAACGCCGTGGACGCACCCGCCGCGAGCGTCCCGTCGACCTTCCTGACCTCGTAGACCGTCGGCCTGTACGGCGTGCCGTCCCGGTTGACGCCGTCGGCCGAGGCCAGCGTGTCGACACCCGCCGCGCCGTCCGTGGCGGTCGTCAGCGTGCCGCCGGACTTCAGCCGGAAGGTGTTGCCGGTGGACGGGCCCGGCTCCTCGGGATCCGGGTCCGGGTCGCCGCCGCCGGTGCCCGTGCCGGTGGCCGCGGAGCGGGCCGGGACGGAGAGGGTCTTGCCGTCGGAGAAGGTGACGGTGCGGGCGGTGGAGTCGTAGTTGTGGGCGGCGTAGGTGCGGACGCCGTTCTTGGTGAAGACGGCGGACGTCGGAATGCTCCCGCTGACCGTCAGGTCGGGCGCGCCCAGGCTGTCGAGCGTGGTGATCCAGTGGTAGGTGTGCGCCTTGGACTCGCCCTGCTCCGGGGTGTAACCCCCGTTGCCCGCGTCCCACTTGGCCTTGGCAGCCGCAGGATCGGCCAGCGACTCGAACTCCCAGAGGATGTCCCGCCACTCGACGGCCGGCCCGCCGTTCTCCCGCTGCATCTCGGCGATGTTCCGCTTGACGGCCGCCTTCTCGCGCGCCAGGTGCAGGGAACCGCCGGTGACGGGGAGGACGTTGATGCCGTGGATCTCCTCCGGGTTCGCGGTCCACCAGGTGGAGTACGCGCCGCCGCTCCCCCACACCATGCCGACCGTGTCGTGCCCGAAGGACCCCGGGAAGACCTGCTGGTCGGCGTCGAACCAGTACTGCGCGATGGCCTCCGACTCGGTGGTCAGCAGGTAGCTGCCGAGGTCACGCAGGCCGGTGTCGCCCGTCGCCGCACCCCACAGGACGAGTCCCGCGCTGAGGTTGATCGACTCCGACGAGGACTCCTGGTTGTTGCCCGCCGCGAAGCCCTGGTGCCCGGAGGCCCAGCTGTGCCCCGCGTACACGTCGAAGCCGCGCAGGAACGGGTACGCGGAGTCCGTGCGGCTCGGGTTGGCGGTGTCCCGCACCAGGGTCTTGACCATGGTGCCCCAGGCGGAGTCGGCCGCCCACGCCTGGTCGTACTGGGCGACGATCGCCGCCGCGTAGACGTAGTAGCTGTAGTGGAAGTGGTGGTCGTTGAGCTCGGTGTCGCTGCCGTACGAGGCCGGGTACCCGGTCAGCGTCTTCCAGCTCTTGTCGTAGCTGAACTCTGACGCGCCGCCCGCCGTGAACCACTCCTGGAGACGGCCCTTCATCAGCCCCAGGAGCTTGTCCCGGATGCCCGTCTGGCCGATCTGGTCGGCCACGGGCACCAGTTGGGCGAGACGGCCGAGCGCCTTGCCGGTCCAGTAGGTGTCGGCCGCCCCGGAGAACGGGTCGGAGGCGTTCGCCACCTCGTTCAGATAACCGGTCAGCCGCGCCTTGTCGACCCCGCCGGACGCGGGCAGGGCGGGCAGCACGCCCTGGTTCTTCTGGCTGGTGGTGAAGGAGGCGGACTCCCGCACCTTCATGGTGCCGCGCGGGGAGACGTACGTGTACGGGGTCAGCGCGTCGGAGGTGTGCAGCCACTGGTGGCGGTACAGCGCCTGGAGCGTGCCGCGTTCGGTGCCCTCCTTGGCCTCCGTGGTCAGACTGTAGGTCGCCTTGACCGTGCCGCCGGTGGACTCCCAGGCCACCTTGGAGCCGGTGACGAAGCTGAAGGCGTACTTCCGGTAGGTCGCCAGCGCGTCCGTGGACGGCAGCACGGCGAGCGAGAAGTAGTCCTTGCCGCCGAGCCCGGCGGTGATCGCCGTACCGGAGACGTTCCAGTCGCTGCCGGTCGGAGCGAAGAGGGCGTAGTGGTGGCCGGCGACCGTGACGCCGAGGACGTTGCCGTTGTCCGCGAAGACGGTGGGGGTGCCGGCCGTGGTGATGCGGGCGTCCCCGCCGGAGCCCTTGGCGTACACGAAGGGCATGCCGTGGCCGATGGTCGTGCGCAGGGTGCGGCTGCCGTCCGACCAGTAGGGGGTGACCGTCCAGTCGGACCAGTCGTCGGCCTTGGTGTCCGGGGAGTTCAGCCCGCTCAGGCCGACGGTGAGGTCCGCCTTGTGCGCGTACTCGTACTGGCGGCCCTCTCCGACGATCGAGGGAGTGGTCGGGTAGCCGACCTCCAGTCCGCCGGAGGTCGCCTGATAGGTCAGCGGGTGCCCGTACATCGGGGTGGAGTACGGGTTGTCGCCGTAGCGCTGGTAGGCGAGTGAGGACCACCAGTCGTTGGTCGGGACCGGCCGGTCCTTGGCCGCCGCCGTGAGCTTGGGCGTGACCGGGGCTCCGGTGTTGGTGGTGGGCCCGGAGGTACCGGCGGGGCGGCTGTCGGTGTAGCTGCCGGCACCCGCGGGGACGGTGGCGGCCGCCGCCGGGGACGCGGCAGGGCCCAGGCCCACGGCGGCCAGAGCGATGGCCAGCACCGCTGCGGCTGCGGGTCTGGAGAGGGAGGCTTGCATGGGGCAGCACCTCGTCAGGGGGGATGGAGAGCTTTTGAGAGCGCTCTCAGGTGCCAAGGAACGTAAAACTTTTGAAACTCCGGGTCAATAGAGCTGACACATACGGGAGTTGGGAGTAACGCATCGTTGCCATGCATTCGAGTCTTGACGAGACCCGGGCCCCGGGAAGCGGCTCCGGGCACACAGGGTGGCCACGCGACGGAAGGGCCGGTACGGCGCGTCCCCCGCGCCGTACCGGCCCTTCATCCGTGCCGGACGTCCGGCGCCGTCACCACGCTCCCGGCGCAGGCGGCACGACCACCGGCGGCCGGTCGTCACAGGTGATCGTGTTCGGCAGCAGCCACGGCGCCAGCCAGTCCCCCGTCGTGCCACCGCCGTCGTTGCCGCCGCGATCGACCAGGGTGAACTCCGAACCGGCGGGGGTGAAGTGGAAGGACCCGCAGTTGTTGACCCCCACGGCCCCCACGTTGCGCGCGTCGACGTTCTCGAAGGTCGCCGAACCCTCCGCACGCGCGCTCACCACGGACGTGCCCGTGCCGTCCACCTTGATGTCCTTGAAGTGCACGCCCTGGATCTTGTACGTGTCCTTCACCGGCCAGTCGGTGACCAGCATGATCGCGTTGTAGGTGTTGTCGAGGAAGTTGTTCCCCGTCACGCGTATGTCGGCGTCGATGTCCCGGTCCAGGGCGAAGAACCAGATGGCTCCCAGCCCGATGTTCCAGTTCAGCTCGTACGTCCCCGCCCGGACCGTCGTGTTGTCGGTGAGGTCGAGCCGCCCCCGGAACGCCTCCGCGCCGAAGCGGGCGCCGACGTGCAGGGCGCTCCCCTCACGCACGGGATCGGCGACGAGGTTGCCGGACACGGTGTTGTCCGTGCCTCCGTAGACCGCGATGCCGTTGGCGAGGACCGGACTCTGCACGGTGTTGCGGGTGAAGGTGTTGCCCGTGTCGGCCCTCTTCTCGGACCACATCGCGAGGCCGTCGTCACCGGAGTTGCGGACGAAGGTGTGCGCGACCTCCGACCCCGTCACCCCGCCGTGGAAGTTGATGGCGTCGGCGATCTGGTCGACGATGACGTTGTCCGTGATCCGCAGGTTCGACATCGGGCCGTCGAACCACATGCCGACCTTCGTGTGGCGGATGTGCAGGCCCTCGATCGACGAGTCGCTCAACGCCCCGCCGATGCCGTTCACCTGGTCGGTGTCGATGCGCTCCCGGACGTCCCCCTCGATGGCGAAGCCGGACAGGTGGACGTCGTGGCTGCCGCCGTCGGCCGCCTCCTTGCCGTAGAAGCCGACCCCCGTGTGGACCGAGCCGTCGGCGGCCGGGGTGTCGAGCGTGACCTGGCGGCCCTTGAACGTCGTGTACCAGCTGCCGGCACCCCTGATCGTGACGTCGTCGACGACGATGTGCCGGTCGACCCGGTAGGTGCCCGGCGGGACGTACACCGGCAGGTTCTTGCGCTTGGCGAAGGCGATCGCCTGGTCCAGGGCGCCCGCGGAATCCCGGCGCCCCGACGGGTCGGCCCCGAAGAGCAGGGCGTTCGCCGCCCGGAGCTCGACGTGCGGCAGACCCACGAGCTCCGAGTCGAGCACGTCGACGACCGTCCACGCGGCACGGCTCCCGGCGGGGACGGTCAGGCGCACGGTGTCACCCGCCCGGTACCTCTTGCCCAGCAGCAGGCGCTGCTCGTCGTAGAAGTGGCTCGGCCGGAAGGGCTTGGAGATCACCGGGGCGGGCGTCGTCGCGTTCGGGACGCACGAGCACTCGGTGATCCACCAGCCGGGCTGGAGCAGATCGGCGCCGGGGTCGTTGGTGAACGGGTACTGGTTGTAGAGCCAGGAGTACTGCGAGGTCAGCGTCATCGTCGAGCGCTTCGTGCCGTTGACCGAGACGTCGAGCGGTGCGGTGATGCCGCCGCCTCCGGGCGCGTCCGGGATGCTGTAGCGCACGGTGATCGCGTTCGCGGCCGCCGGCAGGGTGAACTCGACGTGCTCGCCGGGCACCAGACGGACCGCCTTACGGCCGGACGCCTCGGCGGGGAGGGTGTAGGCGGTGCGGTCGGGGCCTATGACCGTGCCGTTCGTCGCGGCGTTCTCCGCCTCCTGCTCGACGAAGGGGACGTCGGCGCCCCGCCCCGCCACCAGGGCGGGGTCGAGGCCCGCACGCGTCACCACCGGCGCGGACGGCTTCCCCTCCGCGCCCTGGGCCACAGGAGCGCCGGTCAGCGCCCCCAGTCCGACAACGGCGGCCGTCAGCGCGGCGACCGTGATGTGACGTGACATCGCATGCCCGTTTCTCTCGGAAGGTGAGGCGACGTTAGGGCGCGCGGAATCACCACCACAAGAGGTGTGCGAGAGGTTTTCCGTCTGTTGCCGATTAGATGCAGCAAACCGTCATTCTTTTGCGCGGAGACCGCATGCGGGGAACGGCCGATTCCACCGGCTGACGGACCGGGCCGCAGCCCGACGGGGCCCGGGGCGGCAGTCCGACGGACCTGGGGCGGCGGGACGGCGGGCGCCCGCCGGGGCGGCGAGCATGCGGCGGGGCGGCCGACGTCCAGGCGGAACGGCCGACGCCCACGCGGGACGGCCGGACGGCCGACGTCCGGGCGGAACGGCGCGTCAGAGCACCGCGAGTCGGTCCACCAGCAGGTCCACCCTCCGCCCCGTCTCCTCCGGAGGCAGCCGCCCCGCTCGGGTCAGGGTGGCGATGCCGTGCAGGGACGCCCAGAACACCTCGGTGAACAGTCCCGGGTGGACGCCGTCGCCGGCGACCTCACCCAGGCACTCCAGCAGAGCGGCGAAGGCGTCCTTGAGGGGTTCCGGGGTGTCCTCCTGCGCGTACGCCAGACCGCCGTCGAGCTGGAACAGGGCGTCGTAGACCGCCGGGTTGTGTGCGGCGAAGTCGAGGTAGCCGTGAGCCAGGGCGGCGACCCGGGCGCGCGGACCGTCCGCGGCGGCGGTCGCGGCGCGCAGCGCCACTGCCAGCTCGGCCGCACCGTCGAGGGCGACGGCGCCGATGATCTCGCGCTTGCCGCGGAAGTGGCTGTAGAGGACGGGCTGGCTGTACTCGATGCTCTCGGCGAGCCGGCGGGTGGTGACCGCGTCCCAGCCGTGCTGCTCCGCGAGCTGACGGGCCGTCGCCACGATGAGGCGCTCACGGGCCGCTCGCTCGCGCTCCTTGCGTTCCTTTACCGACATGACTCGATCCTAGCACCGCTAGACATTCAAGCGTCGGTAGCGCTAGCGTCGACTCAACAGCTAGCAACGCTAGATATCTGGAGGGGTCGCCATGCTCAGCGCACTCGAAGTCATCACCACCGTGGTCGTCGGCGTGATGGTGGGGGTGGAGTTCTCCGTCGCCTTCGTCATGAACCGGATCTTCGACGCGCTCCCCGAGGACAGCGGCCAGCTCGGCCGCGCCCACGGGGGCCGGATGCTGGGCGCCGTCATGCCGTTCTGGTACTTCGGCTCGGTCGCCCTCGCCGCGGCCTGGGCGGTCGCCGGGCGCCACCACGCGGGCACCGGCCTCGTCGTCGTCGCCGCCGGACTGCTCGTCCTCACCGTCCTCATGTCGGTCCTGCTGCTCGTCCCGATCAACAACCGGAGCAAGACGTGGACCCCCGAGAACCGGCCCGAGGACTGGAAGGAGCAGATGAACCGCTGGGAGCGCTGGCACTACGTCCGCGTCGCCGTCCTCATCGGCGCCTTCACCCTGCTGGTCACCGCCCTCGCCTGACGCACGAGCCGCCGGGATCCCCGGCAGGACCCTCAAGGAGAAGGAACATGACACAGAAGAAGATCAACACCGCTCTCAGCGCCGCTTTCGTCCTCTTCATCCTCTGGTTCGGGACGGAGTTCGTCCTGAGCCCGGAGGCGACGGCGCAGGGCTTCGGCCTGCCGGACCCGCCGTCCGGCGACGGTGGCGGCTTCCTGATCGTGAAGGGAATCCGGGACATCGTCCTGGCCCTGGTCCTGGGCGTGCTGCTGGTGACGGGCCACCGCCGGGCACTGGGCTGGGCGCTGCTGGTGGAAGCCCTGGCCGCATACGGCGACATGGCCACCGTGCTGGCCCACCAGGGCTCCGCGGCCGTCGCGTTCGGCATCCACGGCCTGACCGCGACTCTGATGGTGGCCAACGGCCTGATGATCAGGCGCGAGACCCGCAAGGCACCGGCCTCTCCGGCCCCGTCCGCCCTCCAGTCCGCCTGACGCCGCCTCGGCTTACGCCGCCCACGCCGGCTCAGGCACCCACGGTCCCGTCGACGCCCTCCCGCAGGAAGTCCGCGTGGCCGTTGTGGCGGCCGTACTCCAGCAGCACGTGCACCATGACCATGCGCAGCGACACCTCGTGTCCCCACCGGGGCTGGAGCCCGGTGAGGTCGAGGGACGCGGCCTGCTCCTCCAGGCGGCGCGAGTGCTCCACCTCCGCCTCCCAGGCGCCGAACGCCTCGGACCGGGTCGACGTACGCGCGTCGTACGCGGCCTGGAAGTCGATGCGGTCGGACCAGACCATCGGGGCCTCGTTGTCGTCGAAGACCCGCCGGAACCAGGCCCGTTCCACCTCCGCCATGTGCCGCACCAGACCGAGCAGCGACAGCGTCGAGGGCGGCATCGACCGCTGACGGAGCTGCTCGTCGTCGAGACCCTCGCACTTCATGGCGAGGGTGGCCCGGTGGTAGTCGAGGAAGGCCCGCAGGGTCTCTCGCTCGTCACCCGCGGTGGGCGGTGCCGTACGGCGGTCGGTGGTCATGGTGGCGCTCCTTCGGGACATGGCCGGGGCGTGGCCGGGACGTCCAGTGTCCGCTCACCCCGGTGCGGGCGGAGGGAGCACCCCCCGGACGACCGGAGCTGCGCACCCTGCTCTACGCTCCTGCCGGCACGGACCGCCCGCGCCCGTGTCTCGCGCAAGGTCCCGAGGTGCCGTATGTCGCGTTCCCGTCGGTCATCGCTGGTGCTCGTCCCACTCGTGTTCGCTCTCGCGGGCTGCGGGAGGCTCTTCCCCCCACCGGTGCCCGAAGGCGAGCCGCTCGAACTGTCCATGCCCCAGGCCGCCGTGACATGGACCGACAAGTGGGGCGGCACACTGGAGCTCGAACCGGACGGAACGTACACCGCCGACCGCGCCTGCGGCGGCGACGGCCGGGAGTCGGGATCAGGAACCTGGGACCGGGGCCGGCCGAGCGGGGTGGACGAAGCGGACGGGAACGAGATCTCCGTGGAATACGAAAGCGATGCCACCACCTACGAGGCCCTGCGCAACGGCCGGACGCTCAAGCTCTGGTCGTACGTCGGCGACCCTGACAACGGCGATCTCTGCATCCTGACCGCGCCCGCGTGGTGAGACGCCCGCAGCGCGCACGACGCCGGCCCCCGGGAACGAATCCCGGGGGCCGGCGTCGCACGGATACTGCGGGTACTGCCTGGAGCTGCTGATCCGAGGATCAGAAGTCCATGTCACCGCCCGGCATGCCGCCCGGAGCGGCCGCGGAGGCCTTCTCCGGCTTGTCGGCGATGACGGCCTCGGTGGTGAGGAAGAGCGCGGCGATGGACGCGGCGTTCTGCAGGGCGGAGCGCGTGACCTTCGCCGGGTCGATGATGCCCTCGGCGATCATGTCGACGTACTCGCCGGTCGCGGCGTTGAGGCCGTGACCGATCGGCAGGTTGCGCACCTTCTCGACGATGACGCCGCCCTCGAGACCACCGTTGACGGCGATCTGCTTGAGCGGGGCCTCCAGCGCGAGCTTCACGGCGTTGGCGCCCGTGGCCTCGTCACCGGTCAGGTCGAGCTTCTCGAAGACGGCCGAGGCCTGGAGCAGAGCCACGCCACCACCGGCGACGATGCCCTCCTCGACGGCGGCCTTGGCGTTGCGCACCGCGTCCTCGATGCGGTGCTTGCGCTCCTTGAGCTCCACCTCGGTGGCGGCGCCGGCCTTGATGACGGCCACGCCGCCGGCCAGCTTCGCGAGGCGCTCCTGGAGCTTCTCGCGGTCGTAGTCCGAGTCGGAGTTCTCGATCTCGGCGCGGATCTGCTTGACGCGACCCTGGACCTGGTCGCTGTCGCCGCCGCCGTCGACGATCGTCGTCTCGTCCTTGGTGATGACGACCTTGCGGGCGGTGCCGAGCAGGTCCAGGCCGGCGTTCTCCAGCTTGAGACCGACCTCCTCGGAGATGACGGTGCCACCGGTGAGGATGGCGATGTCGCCGAGCATGGCCTTGCGGCGGTCACCGAAGCCCGGGGCCTTGACGGCGACGGACTTGAAGGTGCCACGGATCTTGTTGACGACCAGCGTCGACAGAGCCTCGCCCTCGACGTCCTCCGCGATGATCAGCAGGGGCTTGCCCGACTGCATGACCTTCTCGAGCAGCGGAAGGAGGTCCTTCACGTTGCTGATCTTGGAGTTGACGATCAGGATGTACGGGTCGTCGAACGACGACTCCATGCGCTCCATGTCGGTGGCGAAGTACGCCGAGATGTAGCCCTTGTCGAAGCGCATACCCTCGGTGAGCTCGAGCTCCAGACCGAAGGTCTGGGACTCCTCGACGGTGATGACGCCTTCCTTGCCGACCTTGTCCATCGCCTCGGCGATCTTGGCGCCGATCTCGGTGTCGGCGGCGGAGATGGAGGCCGTCGAAGCGATCTGCTCCTTGGTCTCCACGTCCTTCGCCTGCTCCAGCAGAGCGGCGGAGACGGCCTCGACGGCCTTCTCGATGCCACGCTTGAGAGCCATCGGGTTGGCACCCGCGGCGACGTTGCGCAGGCCCTCGCGGACGAGCGCCTGGGCGAGAACGGTGGCGGTGGTCGTACCGTCGCCGGCGACGTCGTCCGTCTTCTTGGCGACCTCCTTGACCAGCTCCGCACCGATCTTCTCGTACGGGTCCTCGAGCTCGATCTCCTTGGCGATGGAAACACCATCGTTGGTGATCGTGGGCGCGCCCCACTTCTTCTCGAGGACGACGTTACGGCCCTTGGGGCCGAGGGTGACCTTGACGGCGTCGGCGAGCTGGTTCATCCCGCGCTCGAGACCGCGCCGTGCCTCCTCGTCGAACGCGATGATCTTGGCCATGTGAAGTGGTCCTCCCGGACAGGGGTGGATTTCTCCGGACCGAGAGGCGCCCGCGACGGACGGCCAGCGTGCTCAGTGGTTCCTTGCCCCACTGGGCCTGCGGGCCTCACCGGCCCGGTCCAAGTTTCTGTCACTCTCACCTGGAGAGTGCTAACGCCAATGATTAGCACTCGACCCCTGCGAGTGCAAGCGTCCCCCTCGGGATGTGGACAACCGGGAGGGCTGCGGGTGGGGCGCGGGCACCCGCTCCGACATGCGTACGAGCGGCGGACCCGACAGAGACGCACGCGGGGCCCGTACCTCTCATGGAGGTACGGGCCCCGCGTGCGTGAGTAGTGTCGTTGGCCGACCGCGCCGAACTCAGCCGACGGCGAGCTTGACCATGTCCGCCTGCGGCCCCTTCTGGCCCTGCGAGATCTCGAATTCAACTCGCTGACCCTCTTCGAGGGTGCGGTACCCGTCCATCTGGATCGCGCTGTAGTGGACGAAAACATCCGCACCACCGTCGACCGCGATGAAGCCGTACCCCTTCTCCGCGTTGAACCACTTGACGGTGCCCTGAGCCATGCCTAACTCCCCTATTACTGGCCCTTGCACGAGCACCGCACTTCGCGGGCCCGGGTCAGAACTCACCCTCCGACAGGAGAGGGTGGCGTGCGCCGGAACGCGTCGACCGCGGCCGAATGTATCTGCCCAACTGCCCTCTGCAACAGGTCAATCGGACGAGAATTCTGGGCGCACGCGACCACACGGATAGGCGGAATTCATGGGATTCCAGGGCAAGTCGGGCCTGACAAAGGCCACTTATGCCTCAAGGGGTTCACGTACTTTGGCTGCTTCTTGTCGCGGCCAGGCGCATTCTCATATGCGGGCGGCGCGGGCAGCTGCGGGGACTTCCCCAACTGTACCGCGCTCAACCATGCAGAATGCCCCCCTCCGCTTCTCTCGCGGAGGGGGGCATTCTGCTCACTCTGTGGAATCGGGCGGCCGAGCCGGCCCGTGTCGCGCCTGCGGCGGTCAGCCTCCGGCGACGGCCGGGATGATGGAGACGCCGGCGCCGTCCGGGGTGGCGGCGTCCAGGCCGCCCTCGAAGCGCACGTCGTCGTCGTTGACGTACACGTTGACGAAGCGGCGCAGCTTGCCCTGGTCGTCGAGGACGCGGGCGCCGATGCCCGGGTGGTTCTGCTCCAGGGACGCGATGACCTCGGAGAGGACCGCGCCCTCCGCCGAGACCTCGGCCTGACCGTCCGTGTAGGTGCGGAGGATGGTGGGGATACGGACCTTGACGCTCATGTGGGTGCCTTCCTTCGGTCTCGGGTGGTCAGTTGGCGGCGGCGAGGCCCGCGTCGCGGAACGCGTCCAGGCTGGGCCGGATCGTCGCAGACAGGCCGGTCGTGGGGGCGACCGCGTCGAGCGTCTTGAGGCCGTCGCCGGTGTTCAGGACGACGGTGGTCAGGGACGGGTCGAGCAGGCCGGCGTCGATCAGCTTCTTCGTCACGCCGACCGTCACCCCGCCCGCGGTCTCCGCGAAGATGCCCTCGGTGCGGGCCAGCAGCTTGATCGCGTCGACGACCTGCTCGTCGTCGACGTCCTCGACGGCACCGCCGGTGCGCCGGGCGATGTCCAGGACGTACGGGCCGTCGGCCGGGTTGCCGATCGCCAGGGACTTGGCGATGGTGTTCGGCTTCTGGGGGCGCACGACGTCGTGACCGGCCTTGAAGGCGGTGGAGACCGGGGAGCAGCCCTCGGCCTGGGCGCCGAAGATCTTGTACGGCTTGTCCTCGACGAGGCCGAGCTTGATCAGCTCCTGCAGGCCCTTGTCGATCTTCGTGAGCTGCGAGCCGGACGCGATCGGGATGACGAGCTGGTCGGGCAGCTCCCAGCCGAGCTGCTCGCAGATCTCGTACGCCAGGGTCTTGGAGCCCTCGCCGTAGTACGGCCGCAGGTTGACGTTGACGAAGCCCCAGCCCTCGCCGAGCGGGTCGCCGATGAGCTCCGAGCAGAAGCGGTTGACGTCGTCGTAATTGCCCTCGATGCCGACCAGCTCACCGCCGTACACCGCGGCCATGACGACCTTGCCCTGCTCCAGGTCGTGCGGGATGAACACGCAGGAGCGGAAGCCGGCGCGGGCGGCGGCGGCACCCACGGCACCGGCGAGGTTGCCGGTGGAGGAGCAGGAGAGCGTGGTGAATCCGAAGGCGCGGGCGGCCTCGACGGCGATGGCGACGACACGGTCCTTGAAGGAGTGCGTCGGGTTCCCGGAGTCGTCCTTGACGTACAGGCCACCGGTCACGCCCAGCTCGCGGGCGAGGTTGTCGGCCTTGACCAGCTTCGTGAAGCCGGGGTTGATGTTGGGCTTGTCCGCGACGTCGGCGGGGACCGGCAGCAGCGGCGCGTAGCGCCAGATGTTGTTCGGACCCTCGGCGATGCGCTTCTTCAGCTCTTCGGGGGAGCCGCTCGGCAGGTCGTACGCCACTTCGAGCGGCCCGAAACAGGACGCACAGGCGAAAATGGGACCGAGCTCGAAACGCTCGCCGCATTCGCGGCAGGAAAGCGCCGCGGCGGGACCGAGGTCCACGGCGGAAGAATTGGTGTTCGCTGCAACTGTCTGCACGGCCATGATGGCGGAGGCCCTTTCTCCTCATCTTCCTTGCGACGTATTTCGCCACAAGACGGAATTGGCACCTTCCCCACCGTGACCTCGCGGTCGGCAGGAGGGTTGCCGGGACTTCAACGGGCCGTTCCCTCAGTCCCTCTGGATGAGCGCTGTGGCACCGGACCATGGATCCGGGCGTTTATTCGCCGACCGACCCCGACATGCGAGGGTCATCCGCGTTGTTCAAGACTGTAACCGAAGCACCGGACGGTTGAGATAGTCGTCCGAACCGCGAGATGGATCACATACAGGGAGTATCGACCGTGCTGGAAGAGGTGGAACGCTGGCTGACCAGGCGTTCCTGGTCGGCTGCCGACCGCCCGCTGGACCGCCTGACGGCCGCGCGGGCGAGGGATCCGCACCGTGCGCGGGTGAGCGTCGTCCTGCCCGCGCTCAACGAGGAGGCGACGGTCGGCGCGATCGTCGCGGAGATCCGGCGCGAGCTGATGGAGAAGGTCCTGCTCGTCGACGAACTGGTGGTGATCGACTCCGGATCCACCGACGCCACCGCCGAGGAGGCCCGCCGGGCGGGCGCCCGGGTCGTCCACCGGGACGCGATACTCCCCCGCATCCCCGCCCTGCCCGGCAAGGGCGAGGTCCTGTGGCGCTCGCTGCTGGTGACCAGCGGCGAGATCGTCTGCTTCGTCGACGCGGACCTCGAGGACTTCTCCGCGGACTTCGTCTCCGGGATCGTCGGACCGCTGCTGACCGACCCCTCGGTGCACTTCGTCAAGGCCATGTACGACCGGCCGCTCGACGGAGTGGCAGGCCAGGGCGGCCGGGTGACCGAGCTGGTGGCCCGCCCGCTGCTCAACCTGCACTGGCCGCCGCTGGCCGGCTTCGTACAGCCGCTGGGCGGCGAGTACGCGGTGCGGCGCTCCCTGCTGGAGCAGCTCCCCTTCCCCGTCGGTTACGGGGTGGAGCTCGGCCTGCTCGTCGACGCGCTGCACACGGTCGGCCTGGACGCGCTGGCCCAGGTCGACGTCGGCGTACGCAAGCACCGCCACCAGGACGGCCAGGCCCTCGGCCGGATGGCGGCGGCGATCTACCGCACGGCACAGCAGCGGCTGTCCCGCGGACCGCTCGTACGGCCCGAGCTCGTGCAGTTCGAGCGGGGGCCCGGCGGTTTCGTCCCGCGCACCCACGCGGTGGACACCGAGGAGCGGCCGCCGATGCGGGACATCGCCGAGTACGCGTCCCGCGACGCGGCGTGACGCCCCGCCTCCCGCCCGGCTCCACCCCCGCTTCACGTTTGGCGGCTTCCCGAACGGGCTAGGTTCGGGTACATGGTCTCCGAGCACGCTGCCCAGGTCCTCGTCGCGTCCAACCGCGGCCCGGTGTCGTACGCACGGCGGGAGGACGGCACGCTCGACTCGAAGCGGGGCGGCGGCGGGCTCGTCTCCGGCCTCAGCGCCGTCGACGACAAGCTGTGGGTGTGCGCCGCGCTCAGCGACGGCGACCGTGAGGCGGTCCGGCGCGGGGTGTCCGAGCCCGGCGTCCGGATGCTCGACATCGACGCCGGGGTCCACGCCGACGCGTACAACGGCATCGCGAACTCGGTGCTCTGGTTCGTGCACCACATGATCTACCAGACGCCGGTGGAGCCCGTCTTCGACGCGGAGTTCCGCCGGCAGTGGGCCTCCTACGAGACCTACAACCGGGCCTTCGCCGAGGCGCTCGCCGAGGAGGCCGCCGAGGGCGCCGCCGTCCTCGTGCAGGACTACCACCTCTCCCTGGTCCCCGGCATACTGCGCGAGCTCCGCCCCGACCTGCGCATCGGGCACTTCTCACACACCCCCTGGGCGCCCGTCGACTACTTCCGGCTGCTGCCCGACGACATCGGCGAGCAGCTGCTCAAGGGCATCCTGGGCGCCGACCGCGCCGCGTTCCTGACCCGCCGCTGGGCGGACGCCTTCATCGGCTGCTGCACGGAGATCTTCGGCGGCACCGGCCACACGCGGATCGGGGTGCACGGCCTGGGCGCCGACGCGGACTTCCTGCGCCGCCGCTCCCGCGAGGACGACGTGGACGAGCGCATGGAGATCCTCCGGGACCAGGTCGGCGCGGACCGTCGCACGATCGTGCGGGTGGACCGCACCGAGCTCTCCAAGAACATCGTCCGCGGCCTGCACGCCTACCGGGCCCTCCTGGAGGAGCGCCCCGAGTGGCGCGAGCGGGTGGTCCACGTGGCCTTCGCCTAC
The DNA here is from genome assembly GCF_042270185.1 of Streptomyces sp. NPDC055962. Lineage (NCBI taxonomy): Bacteria > Bacillati > Actinomycetota > Actinomycetes > Kitasatosporales > Streptomycetaceae > Streptomyces > Streptomyces sp. NPDC055962. Next base: position 158,773 of record NZ_JBHJYN010000010.1, on the reverse strand, counting down.
CCCTCGCGGCAGGACCTCGCGGTCTACCGCGACTACACGGCCGAGGTCCAGCGGGTCGCCGACGGCATCAACGCGGAGTACGGCACGGAGGGCTGGACCCCGGTCCTGCTCCACGTCGACGACGACTTCGCCCGCTCCCTGGCGGCGTACCGGCTGGCGGACGTGGCGCTGGTCAACCCGATCCGCGACGGCATGAACCTCGTCGCCAAGGAGGTCCCGGTCGTCTCCGACCACGGCTGCGCGCTGGTGCTCTCCCGGGAGGCGGGCGCCTACGAGGAGCTGGGCGAGGACGCGATCGTGGTCAACCCGTACGACGTGTCGGCCACGGCGGCGGCGCTGCACGAGGCACTGACCATGGACGCCGACGAGCGGGGAGCCCGCACGAAGCGCCTGGCCGCCGCCGCGACGGCGCTCCCGCCCCAGCAGTGGTTCCTGGACCAGCTGGACGCGCTGCGGGGTTAGGGCCGCGCAGGTGCGGCCTGCTGGGCGAGAGCCGCGAGCAGGTCCGCCACCGCTGCCGGACCCGGCAGCACCAGGTCGGCGCGCTCGGTCAGTTCGGGGACCTCGGTGCCGCTGCAGACCAGCAGGCCGGCGACGCCCTCGGTGCGGAGCTTGGCGACGGCGGCGTACGCGGCGAGGTCGCCGAGGTCGTCGCCGGCGTACAGCACGGTCTCGGCGCCGACCGCCTTCACGTACTCCTCCAGCGCCACGCCCTTGTCCATGCCCGGCGGTCGCAACTCCAGGACCAGGCGGCCCGGTTCGACGATCAGGCCGTGGCGCGCGGCCAGTCCGGCGAGCGGGGTGCGCAGGGCCTCGAAGACGGCCTGGGGGTCGGCGGCGCGGCGGGTGTGGACGGCGACCGCCCGGCCGCCCTTCTCCTCGATCCAGGTGCCGTCGTCGGCGCCGGCCTCCGCCAGGACGGCGGGGAGCTCCGCCCGCACGGCCTCGACCCCGGGGTCCGGGTCCGGGGCGCGGACGGTGGCGGTGGCGGCGTCCCAGCGTTCGGCGCCGTAGTGCCCGAGGACGACGAGGTGGTCCAGGCCGGGTGCTCCGGCGAAGCCCCCGTACCGGACGGCGGTGCCGGCCGGGCGGCCGGTGATCACGGCGACGGCGGCGACCCGGGGCGCGAGCGCGGAGAGGGCCGGGACCACGCGGGGGTGGGCGCGGGACCGCTCCGGGTCCGGGACGATGTCGGCCAGCGTGCCGTCGAAGTCCAGTGCGACCACCGCGCGGTCGGGGCGGGCGAGGAGTGCGGCGAGGCCTTCGCGGCCGGCCTGGGTGGACGGGGTCGGGAGGGGGTGTGCCGGGTTGCCCATGCGGGTGAGCGTAGCGGGCGGGCCGCCCCGCCGCGCGGCTTCCCGCCCCGGGGCCCAGGCCCGCCACCACCCGGCTTCCGTTCCCGGGGAGCCGGCCGCGGACACGGCCTCAGCGGCGGCCGCGCCTCGCCTCGCGGACCCGGCGCAGGCGGTTGACCGTGACCGGGTCCTCCTCCAGCGCGCGGCGGTCGTCCAGGAGCGCGTTGAGCAGCTGGTAGTAGCGGACCGGTGAGATGCCCAGCTCCTCCCGGATCGCCCGCTCCTTGGCACCGGGGCCCGCCCAGGAGCGCCGCTCCAGGGCCAGGACCGCACGGGCCTGGCCGGAGAGCGGGGCGGCGGGGTCAGCGGGGTCGGGAGCGCCGGCGGTCATGCCGACCAACCTACCTATTCCGCGCTCTCCGCCTGCCGGGCCATGGCCGCGATCTCCACGAGCACGCTCTCCGGGTTGGCGCCGGGCTCGACCGCGGAGCCGATCTTCTCCTTGACCGTCTCGCTGACCTGCGCCCACGACGTCTTGCCGAAGGGGGGCAGCTGCGAGTTCGGCAGCGCCGACAGGAACGCGTGGAGCGACTTGTGCTTGCTGTCGGCCTCCATCGCGGCGGAGGCGCTGCTGGTGACGGGGAGCAGGTCGTACTGGTCGGCGAAGGCCATCACGTTGTCGTCGTCGTAGGCGAAGTCGAGGAACTTGCCGATCTGCGTCCGGTGGCCGTTCTGCTTGAAGCCCATCATCCAGTCGGCCACGCCCATGGAGCCCTTGGTCGGCCCCTCGATCCCGGGCAGCGGGACCATGCCCACGTCGACGCCCTTCTTCTCGGCCTCCTGCATGAGCGTCGGGTGGCCGTTGAGCATGCCCACCTCGCCCTTGGTGAAGGCGTCGAAGGCCTTCGCCCGGTCGAGCTTCCCGGGGGCGACGGGGCCGGTGAGGCCCTTGCCGACGAGGTTGTCCGTCAGCCAGCGGAAGGTCGCGATGTTGGCCGGGGAGTCGATGTCGTAGTTGCCGACCTCGTCCGTGTAGCCGCCGCCCCCGCTGAGCAGCCACATCAGGGTCTCGGCCTGGGACTCCTCCGGGCCGAGCGGCAGGGCGAAGGGGTACGTGACGCCGCGCTGCTTCAGCGCGGTGGCGTCCTCCTGGATGTCGTCCCAGGTCTGCGGGGCGCCGAGGCCCGCCTTGGCGAAGAGGCCCTTGTTGTAGAAGAGGAGCCGGGTGCTGGCCACGAACGGCAGGCCGTACAGATTGCCGTCGACCTGGCCCGCGTCGGTGAGGGAGGGAAGGAAGTTGGACCCGGTGCGGATGGCTATCATCTCGTCGGCCGTGTAGAGCTTGCCCGCCTCGGCGTAGTCGGCGTACGCCCCGATCTGCGCGATGTCGGGGGCGTTGCCGGCCTTCACCATCTCGGCGACCTTGCGGTCGACGTCCTTCCAGGAGTAGACGCTGACCTCGACCGTGATCCCGGGGTTGTCCTTCTCGAACTTCCCTGCGACGTCGTCCCAGTACTTCTGGGAGCTGTTCTCCGCACCGGTGCCGTAGTCGGCCGCGACCATGCGCAGGGTGACGTCGCCGGAACCGGTGTCCGAACCACACCCCGACAAGGCCGCCGTCATACCGAGTGCGGCCACCACCGCGGTCAGACCCACAAAGCGCCGCTGCACAGCCCTGTCCATCCCTACATTGTCCGACGTGGATGTCACCGCTCCGGCGATGAACCCGCGATCCTGCCTCACGTCCGCACGGAGGTCTACACCACCCGGTGTATCGATTCGGCAATCTAGCAGGACCGTTTTGTATGGGTGCTCAACAAACCTCGATAGTGGACTAGACCTTTTAGGGGTCGTCGGGCGAAACTGTCTCCCGTGAGACACGTCATCGCCCTCGATGTGGGCGGCACAGGAATGAAGGCCGCTCTGGTCGGGGCCGACGGCACCCTGCTCCACGAGGCGCGCCGGGCCACCGGCAGGGAACGCGGACCCGAGGCCGTCGTGGAGACGATCCTGGGCTTCGCCGCGGATCTGCACGCCTACGGCGAGGAGCACCTCGGCGAGGGCGCCGTGGCCGCCGGTGTCGCCGTGCCCGGCATCATCGACGCGGAACGCGGGATCGCCGTCTACGCCGCCAACCTGGGGTGGAGCGACGTGCCCCTGCGGAAGCTGCTCGGCGAGCGGCTCGGCGGCATCCCCGTCGCGCTCGGCCACGACGTCAGGACCGGCGGGCTCGCCGAGGGACGGATCGGGGCCGGCCGGGGCGCGGACCGCTTCCTCTTCGTGCCGCTGGGCACCGGGATCGCCGGCGCCATAGGCATCGGGGGCACCATCGAGGCCGGCGCCCACGGCTACGCGGGCGAGATCGGCCACGTCGTGGTGCGGCCCGACGGCCCCGAGTGCGGCTGCGGGCAGCGCGGCTGCCTGGAGACCCTCGCCTCGGCCTCCGCCGTCTCCCGGGCCTGGGCCGCCGCATCCGGCGACCCCGACGCGGACGCCGCGGACTGCGCGAAGGCCGTCGCCTCGGGCGATCCGGCCGCCCTGCGCGTCTGGGAGGACGCCGTCGACGCGCTCGCCGCCGGACTCGTCACCGCCCTCACTCTGCTGGACCCCCGCACGCTCATCATCGGTGGCGGTCTGGCCGAGGCAGGGGAAACCTTGTTCACACCACTGCGTGCGGCCGTCGAGGAACGGGTCACGTTCCAGAAGCTGCCTCACATCGTCCCGGCGGCCCTCGGGGACACCGCCGGATGCCTGGGCGCAGGGCTGCTCGCCTGGGATCTACTCTCCACGGAGGTATCCGCCTGATGGCCGGACGCGCAGACAGCACGGTTCTCGCAGGTGCCCGGGTGGTGCTTCCCACCGGGACCGTGGAGAACGGCCGGGTGATCGTCGAGGGCACCCGGATCGCCGGCAGCACGTCGGAGGACGCCCGGACCGTCGACCTCTCCGGCCACTGGGTGGTCCCGGGATTCGTGGACATCCACAACCACGGCGGCGGTGGCGCGTCCTTCGCCACCGGCACCGCCGAGGACGTCCTGGCCGGAGCACGGGCGCACCGCGAGCACGGCACGACGACCGTCGTCGCCTCCACCGTCACCGGCGAGATGGACTTCCTGGCCAGGCAGGCCGGACTCCTCTCCGAGCTGGTCGAACAGGGTGAGCTCGCCGGAATCCACTTCGAAGGCCCCTTCATCTCCCCGTGCCGCAAGGGCGCCCACAGCGAGGGCCTGCTCCGCGACCCCGACCCCTCCGAGGTCCGCAAGCTGCTCGACGCGGCGCGCGGCAGCGCCAGGATGGTCACCCTCGCCACCGAACTCCCGGGCGGCATCGAGTCCGTACGGCTGCTCGCCGAGCACGGCGTGATCGCCGCCGTCGGGCACACGGACGCGACGTACGAGCAGACCGTCGAGGCGATCGACGCGGGCGCCACCGTCGCCACGCACCTCTTCAACGCGATGCCCGCCCTCGGCCATCGCTCTCCGGGCCCGATCGCGGCGCTCCTGGAGGACGAACGCGTCACCGTCGAGCTGATCAACGACGGCACACACCTGCACCCCGCCGCGCTGGAGCTCGCCTACCACCGCGCGGGTGCCGACCGGGTCGCGCTGATCACCGACGCCATGGACGCGGCCGGTGCGGGCGACGGCCGCTACGAGCTCGGACCGCTCGCGGTCGAGGTCAAGGACGGCGTCGCGCGCCTGGTCGAGGGCGGCTCGATCGCCGGCTCCACCCTCACCCTGGACACCGCGTTCCGCAGGGCCGTGACGGTCGACAGGATCCCCGTCGACGACGTCGTACGGTCCATCTCCGCCAACCCGGCCCGGCTCCTCGGCCTGTACGACAGGGTCGGTTCGCTCGACCCGGGCAAGGACGCCGACCTGGTCGTCCTGGACGCGGACTTCGCGCTCAAGGGCGTCATGCGCCGGGGCGAGTGGATCGTGAAGCCCGCTGCCGTCCGACCGGTGGCGCGCGCGTGAACACGTAACGAAGAGACGGCGGTTGTCCCGGGCACCTGGGACGGCCGCCGCCTCTTTGGCATGATCACCGGGGACGGCGCCGCAGGGAGACGGCGCGGGAGCGGACTACGAAGGAACCGGGGGCCGGTACAGGTGATACTGACCGTCACACTGAACACGGCACTCGACCTGACCTATGCCGTACCCGCCCTCGTCCCGCACCGCAGCCACCGCGTCGACGAGGTGACCGAACGCCCCGGCGGCAAGGGCGTCAACGTGGCCCGGGTGCTCTCCGCGCTCGGCCACGACACCGTGGTCACCGGCTTCGCCGGCGGATCCAACGGGGCCGTCCTGCGCGAACTCCTCGGCGCACTCCCCCACCGCCCCACCGACGCCCTGGTGACCGTCGCGGGGAACACCCGCCGCACCCTCGCCGTCGTCGACCGCTCCACCGGCGACACCACCCAGCTCAACGAACCGGGTCCGCACATAGGCAAGGACGAATGGGCGGCCTTCCTCGGGACGTTCGGCGAACTGCTCCCCGGCGCCGCGGCCGTCGCCCTCTGCGGCAGCCTGCCGCCCGGCATCCACGTCGGCGCGTACGCGGAACTGGTCCGCCTCGCCCGTTCCGCGGGCGTGCCCGTGCTCCTGGACACCGCCGGCGAACCCCTGCGCCGCGGCATCGCCGCCCGCCCCGACCTCGTCAAGCCGAACGCCGACGAACTCGCCCGGCTCACCGGGGCCCGCGAACCCCTGCGCGCCACCCGCGACGCGCGCCGCCGGGGCGCCCGCAGCGTCGTCGCGTCGCTCGGCGCCGACGGCCTCCTCGCCGTCACGCCCGACGGCACCTGGCGGGCCGCTCCGCCCACTCCCGTGCGCGGCAACCCGACGGGAGCGGGCGACTCCGCCGTGGCGGGGCTGCTCTCCGCCCTGGCCGAGGGACTGGACTGGCACGACCGGCTCACGCGGGCCGTGGCCCTGTCGACGGCGACCGTACTGGCCGCGGCAGCCGGGGAGTTCGACCGCGCAGCCTACGAGGACCTGCTGGGACGCGTCACCGTCGAGGAGCACGCACCGGCCGCATGAGCCGCCGGAACGTCCGGAGAAACACCGCGTCCCGGGCCTCCGTGCGGAGGACCGGGACGACGGTGGTGGACCACTGGGCGCGGACTAGCCCTTGACGTGCCCCGACTTCAGCGACAGCTGGTCGAGGTTGGCGTCGCACGAGTCGCCCTCGTTGCACGAGAGCATCAGCGTGTTCGACCCCTTCTTCAGCTGGACCCAGGCGTACGTCTTCGTCCAGCCCTTCTCCAGGTCACCCTCCGCCGCCTGCGCGAAGTTCTTCATGTTGATGGACCGGGGGGCCTCGTCGTTGACCGTCAGGGACGTCTTCGCGTCCTTGCCCGGCACGCCGTAGGTCACGAACAGCGTGTACTCGCCGTCCTCGGGCACATCGACCGTCCAGGTGGCCGACCGGCCGACCTCGTTGAGGCTGATGTACTGGCCGTTGGCGCTCTTGGCACCCTTGACCGTGTTGTCCAGCGAGGCCGTACCGCCGAGCGTCAGCGTCGCCGCGTCCTGCTCGGGCAGATCGACGGGCTCCTGGGACGCCTTGCCGGACTTCTCCGGCTTCGGGGACTCCTTGACCTCGTCGGCAGGACCCGCCGACGAACCGGCCTCGTCCTTCTTGCCGTCGCTGTCGTCACCCGTCATCAGGGCGGCGCCGATGCCGATGAGCACGACCGCGACCACGGCGACCGCCGCGATCAGCAGCGCCTTGGTGTTGGGTCCGCCACGGCCGGGACCACCGTTCCGGCCGCCACCACCCGCCACCGACCCGTGCTGCGCGGTCACCGCACCGCCGGGGTAGGTCTCCGGCGCCGCGTACTGCGGGTTCGGCTGGCCGTACTGCTGGGCCTGCTGGCCGTAGGCCTGCTGCGGGACCTGCCCGTACTGACGCTCGCCGACCGTCCGCACCTGGTTGTACGACGTTCTGGGCACGCCGGGCTGCGCGGCCGGACCGGGGTAGCCGTAGCCGCCCTGCCCGGGAGGCTGTGCGCCTGCCGCCTGCCCGTCCGCGTACAGATAGCCGAACGGATCGTCGTCCTCGGGCTTGCTCGCGCCGTTGTTTCCGGCCGTCATCCCTGGGTCACTCCTCACCATGTCGCCAGCCGTCGCCGACCGGCCGAGCCTACCCCGAACGGAGCACGCGTCGAATTGCCCTCGGTCCCCCGGAAAACCGGGCGGTGCACGGGAACAGCCAGGGCGTGAACGTCAGCCGGCTCTGCGGTGAACCTTCGACCGGGACCGCTTTTCCACGTACATCCGCTGGTCGGCGGAGTGCAGGACCTCTTCCTCGGTCATGCCGCACTCGGCCCAGCCGATACCGAAACTCGCCCCGACCCTGACTGCCCGGCCGTCCACCCGGATGGGCGGAATGATGGCGTTACGCAAGCGTACGGCCAGATCCGCGGCATCTGCCGCCCCGAGGCCGTCCGCGAGGACGACGAATTCGTCACCCCCGAGCCGCGCGACCGTGTCACCGTCCCGTACGCAGGTCGTGAGCCGCCTGGCGACCTCGATGAGAACTGCGTCACCCGCGTGGTGCCCGAAGCGGTCGTTGATGGACTTGAAGCCGTCGAGGTCGCAGAAGAGCACCGCGAGCCCCTTCGTCCCGTCGTCGCGGTCCGGGTCGGGCGCCACGATGTGCACGTGGTGGTCGTAGGGGCCGACACCCGGCGCGACCTCGCCCTCGTAGCCGTCCGCCCGGTAGCCGTGCGCCGCGCTCTCGACGTCCCCGTAGGCAGCGTCCAGCGCCTCGATCGCCGAGGAGGTGACGGAGTGAGGCCTCTCACACAGCCGCGCGCCGAGCCGGGAGCGCAGCTCGGCGCTGTTGGGCAGACCGGTGAGCGCGTCGTGCGAGGCGCGGTGCGCGAGATTCAGCTCGTTGCGCTTGCGCTCCTCGATGTCCTCGACGTGGGTGAGCAGGAAGCGGGGGCCGTCGGTGGTGTCGGCGACGACGGAGTTGCGCAGCGAGACCCAGAGGTAGGTGCCGTCCCGGCGCCCGAGCCGCAGCTCCGCGCGTCCCCCCTCGGCGGAGGTGCGGAGCAGGGTGCCGATGTCCTCGGGGTGGACGAGGTCGGCGAAGGAGTAGCGGCGCAGGACGGAGGCGGGGCGCCCCAGGAGCCGGCAGAGCGCGTCGTTGGTGCGCAGCAGCCTGCCGTGCTGGTCGCCGCCCATCTCGGCGATGGCCATGCCGCTGGGGGCGTACTCGAACGCCTGGCGGAAGGATTCCTCACTGGCCCGCAGCGCCTGCTGTTCGCGCTCCAGCCTGACCAGTGCGCGCTGCATGTTTGCTCGGAGACGAGCGTTACTGATCGCAATGGCCGCCTGGGAGGCGTACATCTGGAGGGCCTCACGGCCCCAGGCGCCGGGGCGGCGGCCGTTGCGGGGCCTGTCGACCGATATGACCCCCAGGAGGTCCAGACCTCCTCCGGAGGCGTACATGGGGGCGTAGAGGCGGTCCAGAGGGTGCCATTCGTCCTCGAAGCGGGGCTCCGGGCCCTCGGTGTGCCACTGGGGGACGTCGTCGTCGAGGAGCACCCAGCCCTCGGTGTGGGGTATGAACCGGAGCTCGTCCCAGGCCTCGCCCATCGAGAGCCTGCGCTCCCAGGACCCCCGGGAGCCGATACGACCCGTGATCAGGGATTCCGCGGCGCTGTTGCCGGCGAAGGCGGCGACGACGAGATCGCCGTCGGGACGGACGATGTTGACGCAGCCCAGCTCGTAACCGAGGCCGGTGACGATGCCGTCGGCCACGGACTGCAGCGTGTCCGCCAGGCTCCGTGCCGTGTTGAGATCAGCGACGGCCTGGTGCAGCTGCCGCATGGTCGCAAGGCGGACGTACGGCTCCGACTCGGCCTCCATTGCTCGCACTCCCTGAGACCTCGACAGCAACTCCAGGTTTCATATCGACGTACTTGTTGCAGTGTCACCGCCACTGAATCACAGTGAGCTGTGCACCCGGTACACAGGGTCAACAAATATTGCTCTCTGTGACTCAAGTCACAACAGATGGTAAAGACATCCAGGGAGGCCTCCAGGGGCTGCCGTGGTTTGCCGAACGCAAACCGGGACGCCTGGTTCCCGGGTCCTAGGACCCGGCTGGTCCCCTGGCCCGATGCGACGGCCCGTCCCGCGGCACTAGCGTGCCCGGTGTGCTGCAGAAGACTCCCTCCACCCCGCGCCCCGATGCCGTCCCCCATGCTGAAGGGGTGAGCAACGACGAATTCCGCGCCGCCCTGTCCCGCCTGGCCGCGGGCGTGGTGCTGATCACCGCCCAGGAGCCTCCGCTCGACGAGCACGGGCGGGGCGAGGACGTCGGGATGACGGCGACCGCCTTCATGTCGGTCTCGCTGGACCCGCCGCTCGTCATGGTGAGCCTGCGCAACGACTCCCGGATGGACGACCTGCTGGCCGAGCAGCCGCTGTGGGCGGTCTCGGTGCTGACGGAGAGTCAGCGTCAGATCGCCGGACGGTTCGCCATGAAGGGCCGGATCAGCGACCGGCTGCTGTTCGAGGACATTCCGTACATACGGGGCGAGATGACCGGAGCGCCCCTGGTGGGCGGCGCGCTGACCACGCTGGAGTGCCGGACCGAGCAGCGCGTCCAGGCCGGCGACCACACGCTGGTGATCGGCCGGGTTCTGACGGCGACGCTGCCCAGTGCGGACGGCGAGCCGCTGACGTACTTCAAGGGGCGCTACCGGCAGCTGGGCTGACCTGGAGGCAGCCTGCGCACCGACGCGGGTCACCGCCGGCGGGCGGCCTCACCCGGCGCCGGGGCATCACCCCGTGCCCCGCGCGGGGGCCTCACCTCGCGCCCCGGGTGGGCCTGACCTGTACCGAGGAGGGTGCCTGGCCCTGTGGCCGGGCGGGGCGCTCCGCTACCAGTCGCGGCCCGAGCGCCCGCGCTTCGTGTCGCCGCGCTGCTTCTTCTCCCGCAGGCGCCGCTCGTTGATCCCGCGCGGAATCTTCTTCTTCAGGCGCGGCTTGGGCGGCGGCGCCGTGGCCTCAGCCAGCAGTGCGGCGAGCCGCACGGCGGCCGTCTCGCGGTTGCGCCACTGCGAGCGGTGCTCCGACGCGCGCACGGACACCACCCCGCCGACCAGCCGGCCCGCCAGCCGTTCGAGGGCCCTGGCCTTCCACACCTCGGGCAGGGAGTCGGTCGCCGCGAGGTCGAAGCGGAGCTCCACCTGGGAGTCGCTCGTGTTGACGTGCTGCCCGCCGGGCCCGGAGGACCGCGAGAAACGCCACATGAGCTCGGCCTCCGGCAGGGAGACCGAACCGCGGATGACATAGGGCCCGGACATGACACCCATGTTCCCTGCCGTACGACCGGTTCGTCACCTTGTTTTGAGAGCGTTCGCCCAGAAGTTCGGCAAAGAAAGTAAAGCGGGCAGGAACCTCGTGGTCTCTTGTCTGCGTTAGGACGGGTGACGGTAGCTTTCGTGATGGCACGAAGCCCGCACACGACGAGGAAAGGGACTTCCCATGGCTGTAAGCCTGTCCAAGGGCGGCAACGTCTCGCTCACCAAGGAGGCCCCGGGCCTGACCGCCGTCACGGTCGGCCTCGGCTGGGACGTCCGCACCACCACCGGCACCGACTTCGACCTCGACGCCTCGGCGATCGCGGTCAACAACGCCGGCAAGGTCTACTCCGACGGCCACTTCGTCTTCTTCAACAACAAGGCGACGCCGGACCAGTCCATCGTCCACACCGGTGACAACGTCACCGGCCAGGGCGAGGGCGACGACGAGCAGATCAACGTCAACCTCGCGGCGCTCCCGGCGGACATCGACAAGATCGTCTTCCCGGTCTCCATCTACGACGCCGAGGCCCGCAGCCAGAACTTCGGCCAGGTGCGGAACGCCTTCATCCGCATCATCAACCAGGCCGGCGGCACGGAGATCGCCCGCTACGACCTGAGCGAGGACGCCGCCACCGAGACCGCCATGGTCTTCGGCGAGCTCTACCGCAACGGCGCCGAGTGGAAGTTCCGCGCGGTCGGCCAGGGCTACGCCTCGGGCCTGCGCGGCATCGCCCAGGACTTCGGCGTCAACCTCTGACGTCAGGTTTTCCCACGGGAGCCCCCGTCCGACACCGGTCGGGCGGGGGCTCCCGCGCGTCCGCTCCACCCGCGCAGCCCACTCCACGGCCGGGCCGGGTCCGCGGAAGGACGAGGCCGATAAGGTCATGGCCCGGCCGGCCCGAGGGGGCCGGCCGACACACAGGGGATGTGACCCATGCCTACGCCTGAAGACATCTGGGCGGACGCCGATCTGCCCACGCGTCGCCTCGCCGGCCTGGCCCTGAATCCGTCCGTGTCCGAGGACGTCCTGCTGCGGCTGCTCGCCGAGGGGCCGCCGGCGGTGCGGATGGTGCTGTGCCGGGACCGGATCCTTCCCGACGCCGTCGTCGAGGCCGTGCTCGAGCACCCCGACACCCGGACCCGCTCGTTCTTCGCCCGCAACCCCCACGTCGACCCCGCACAACGGGCGCGGCTGGTGGACGATCCGGAATGGTTCGTCCGCGCGCATCTCGCCGAGGCTCCCCGGCTGCCCTTCGGCGGTGCGCACCGGCCGCTGCCCGACGAGACCGTCGTCCACATGATCAGTACGTACGACGACGACACCCTCAGCGAGAGCCTCTACCGGCAGATCTCCCCGGCGTTGCGCCGGGCCATGCCCACTCATCCGGTCGCGAAGGTCCGCGCCCTGGGGGTCGGCGAGTGGAGTCTGCTGACCGCCGGAACACGGGCCGCACTGCTGGCGGATCCCGACGACGGGGTCAGGGGCCGTGCGGAGAGGCACGCACGACTCGAGGACCCGGCGTGGGTGGAGCGCGAACTGCCCGACCGGTCGTGCCACGCGCGCTGGGACCTGTTGATGCACCGAGCCCTCAGCAGAACCGTCGTGGACGGCGTCCTCACCGCTCCGGTCGCCGAGGAGGAGCGGGCGGCGATCGCCGGCAACCCCAGCCTGCCGGCCGACGTGGTGGTCCTCCTGGCCACCGACCCGGACCCGAAGGTGCGCGCGACTGTCGCCCACCGCGCGGACCTCGGACCCGCCGAGCGGCGCACGCTCGCCGCGGACCCCGACCCGGGGGTCCGGCTGGCCCTGTCCGTGCACCCCGGGCTGACCGACGAGGAACGGGCCGGGATCGACTACACGATCCCGCCGGACGACTGCTTCGACGCGCTGCCCGGGCGCCCCTCCGTGCCCCGGGACCCGCAGGACGTCCGCCGGAACGCGACCTCCCGTCACCCCCTTCTGCGCCGAAGGGCGACCCTCGACGAGTTCCTGCCGCCCGACCTCGTGGAACGCCTGGCCGCCGACGACGATCTCGGCGTACGCGTCCTGCTGGCCCAGCACCATCCGGACCCGCCTGCCTCCCTGCTGCTGCGCAGCTTCCTGGAGTACGAGGGCCCCGGGCGGGCGCACCTCACCAGCCGTCCCGGCTTCCCCACCACGGGGCTGTCCGCCTTCGCCGGTCACGACGACCCCGCGGTCCGCGCCCTGGCCGCACGCGACCCCGACACCGCGCCGTCGACCGTGGAGCGGCTCACGCGGGACCCGGACCCGGCCGTGCGCGCCGCGTTCGCACGCCACCCGCATCTGCCGCAGCCCCGGCTGGCGGAGCTCCTCGGCGACGGGGAACTGGCCCACGCGGCCGCGGCGAACCCGGCGTTGGCCCCCGAGGTGGTCCACCGACTGGTGGCGACGGGCGGGCAACGGATGTGACGGCCGCGGCGGGGCGGGAGTCGTGTTTCCTCCGCCCGCACCCGGCCGCCCGGAACACGTGACCCGCCATCAGGCGGAGGACTCCGAAGATCCGTCTGACAAGAACTGGTCAAAAACTTGTGAGGCAATTGTCGGCGTTCCGTCAAACTCGTTCATTCGATGGCACGCTCTCCGCTCGTACCCCCCACAGGAACGAGCAACGGAGAAGGCATGACCCCCCACATGAACACCCGTCGCGCCGCCGCCCTGGCCGCAGTCGCCGCGATGGTGGTCGCAGGTGTCCAGACCGGAACGGCCGCGGCAGGTCCCCACACCGCCGACGACACCGCTTCGTCCTCCCGCTCCACCACCGGCGCCTCGGCCCTCGGTGTGAACACCTCGGCCGTCCGCGCCACCGCCCTGCGGACCGCGCAGGCCGACGCCCCGGCCGCCGCCGAGTCCCTCGGGCTCGGCAGCAAGGAGAAACTGATCGCCCGTGACGTGATCAAGGACGCCCACGGCACCGTGCACACCCGCTACGAGCGCACCTACGCCGGGCTTCCCGTCCTCGGTGGAGACCTCGTCACCCACACCGCCGCCGACGGCACGTCGAAGGGTGTGGACAGGGCCACCGACGCCCGCATCTCCGTGCCCTCCACACAGCCGAAGCTGAAGGCCGCCGCGAACGCGCGCACCGTCGTCTGGGCGGGGAGCGGGAAGCCCGCGCTCGCCTTCGAGACCGTCACGTCCGGTGTCCGGAAGGACGGCACGCCCAGCAGGATGCACACCCTCACCGACGCCACGACCGGCAAGCGGCTGCACAGCTTCGAGGCCGTGGAGACCGGCACCGGGAACAGCCAGTACAGCGGAGAGGTCACGCTGTCGACCACCAAGGGCGGTTCGGGCTTCGAGCTGACCGACGGCGACCGGGGCGGCCACAAGACGTACGACCTGAACCAGGGCCAGACCGGCACCGGCACCCTCGTCACCGACGCCGACGACACCTGGGGCGACGGCACCGGCGACGACCGCCAGACCGCCGCCGTCGACGCCCACTACGGCGCCGCGAAGACCTGGGACTTCTACAAGTCCGAGCTGGGCCGGGACGGCATAGCCGGCGACGGCAAGGCCGCGTACTCCCGCGTCCACTTCGGCACCGGCTACGTCAACGCCTTCTGGGACGACAGCTGCTTCTGCATGACCTACGGCGACGGGGCCGACGACAAGAGCGCGCTCACCGCGATCGACGTCGCCGGCCACGAGATGAGCCACGGCCTGACCGCGGCCACCGCCGACCTCGACTACGCGGGCGAGTCCGGCGGCCTCAACGAGGCGACCAGCGACATCTTCGGCTCCTCGGTCGAGTTCTTCGCCGGCAGCAAGGCCGACCCCGGCGACTACCTCATCGGCGAGAAGATCGACATCAACGGCGACGGCACCCCGCTGCGCTACATGGACAAGCCGAGCAAGGACGGCGGCTCGGCGGACTACTGGGACTCCAACGTCGGCGACCTCGATGTGCACTACTCCTCCGGCGTCGCCAACCACTTCTTCTACCTGCTGGCCGAGGGCAGCGGCGCCAAGACGATCGACGGCGTCGACTACGACTCCCCGACCGCCGACGGCTCCACGGTCACCGGCATCGGCCGTCAGAAGGCCTACCAGATCTGGTACAAGGCGCTCTCCGTCTACATGACGTCGACCACCGACTACGCGGGCGCGCGCGTCGCGACCGAGAAGGCGGCTACCGACCTGTTCGGCGCGGGCAGTACCGAACTGGCCGCCGTCGACGCCGCCTGGACCGGGGTCAACGTCAAGTAACCGCCGGACGAGGCACGTCACGCGTGTTCCCACGCGCGTCGCGTCACTGCACACGCGCGTCACGGCACCGCACACGCGTGTCACGGCACCGCACACGCGCCTCGCGTCACTGCACACGCGCGTCACTACTGCACGCGCGTCGCGTCACTGCACAGGGAGCCGGTCAGCCCATGGGCGGCCGGCTCCCGCCGTCGAGCCAGGTGTCCCACAGCTCCGTCAGATCCAGGCCGGACTCCTCCTCGACGTAGGCGGTGAAGTCCGCCGTCGAGGCGTTGCCGTGCCGGTGCGCCGACAGCCACCCCCGGACGATGCCGAAGAAGACCTCGTCGTCGTCCACCTCCTGCCGGATCCGGTGGACGACCATCGCGCCCCGGCCGTACACCGGCGGCCGGGAGAGGTCGGCCGGGCCCGGCGGCCGGGACGCGGGAAAGGCCCAGTTCGCGTCGTCGGCGTACGCTCGTCCGGAAGCGCTCCTCCGCGGTTGCGCCGTGGTGGTCCTCGCTCCAGAGCCACTCCGCATACGTCGCGAAGCCCTCGTTGAGCCACATGTCCCGCCAGCTCGCGGGCGTGACCGAGTCGCCGAACCACTGGTGGGACAGCTCGTGGACGAGCAGCCCGGTGTCCGGGGGGCCGGGGAAGAACGGCCGGTTCTGCGTCTCCAGCGCGTAACCGGCGTCGCCCCGCCTGCCCACGACCGCCCCGGCCGAGGAGAAGGGGTACGGGCCGAACCGCTTCTCGCCCCACGCGACGATCCCGGCGATCCGGTCCGGCACCCCGGCGCTCGCCCCGGCCACCGCAGGGTCGACGGCGGTGATCACCGGCAGGCCGTCCTCCGTCGCCGTCTCCCGGACCACGTAGCGCCCGACCGCGACGGTCACGAGGTAGCTCGCCATCGATTCACGGGTGCGCCAGTGGAAGGTGGTGCGCCCGGCGGTCGTACGCCGGGACACCAGCTCACCGTTGGAGACGGCGCTGCGCCCCGCGGGCACGGTGATCCGGACGTCGTAGGGGGCCTTGTCGCCCGGATGGTGGTTGCCGGGGAACCAGGTCATGGAACCGGCCGGCTCCCCCAGCGCCACCGCCCCGTCCGCGGTCCGCAGCCAGCCCTCCTCCGAACCGTCCGCGTCGGTCACCGTCAGAGGGGAGCCGGCGTAGCGCACGACGGTGCGGAAGGTGCGGCCCGTGCGGAGGTGGCCGGCGACCGCGCGTTCCGGGCGCAGCGTCAGCTCCGTACCCGCCCGGCTCACCGCGGCCGGCCGGCCCTCGACGGTCACCGACCGGACCTCCAGTCCGGCGAGATCCAGGTGGAACGCGCTGAGGTCCTGGGTCGCCCGGGCGGTGATCACGGCTGTCGCGCTCAGCCGCCCGGCCCCGGCATCGACGTCGAGCGTCAGGTCGTAGTGCGTGACGTCGTAGCCGCCGTTGCCCAGCCGGGGGAAGTACGGGTCGCGCACCCCGGCCGCGCCCGGGGTGCCGATGCTCCCGCCGAGGCCGGGCGCGCAGCCCGCGACCAAGGCGAGCACGGCCGGCAGCAGGACGGCGGCGTGAGCGGTGCGGCGTGCCGCCGCCGCTGTCGGGTGATCCACGCCGTCGATCCTAAGGACGCTCCGGTGGCCGGGCGTCGTCCGCCGTGCCCGGCGGGGGTGCGACCCGCGCCCGGGCCCGTGCGGCTACCGGGTGACGGCCGCGACGCCCGCAGCGGCGAACTTCTCGTCGAGGTCGCCGCTCGGGGCCCCCGCGACGCCGATGCCCGCCACCGGCGCGCCCTTGACCTGCACCGGCGAACCGCCGGCCAGGAACAGGGTGCCGGGGATGTCCTTCAGGTTCGGGGCCTGCTCCAGGCGCTTGACCAGCTCGGAGGTGGGCGCGTTCCAGGAGACGGCGGTGTACGCCTTCTTCACGGCGGACTCGGGGGACTGCGGGCCCGCGCCGTCACCGCGCAGGGTGACGACGGTGTTGCCGTTGCGGTCGACGACGGCGACCGAGACGCGCTGGTTCTCCTTCTTCGCGGCGTCCAGAGCGGCCTGCGCGGCCTTGGTCGCGGCGGCGACGGTCAGATGGGTGGACTGCTGGAGGTTCCGGTCCGCGGCGTCGGCCTTCACGGCCGCGGCGGGCGCGGCAGCCGGGGCGGTCGCGTTCGCGGACACCGCGCCGAAGGTTCCGGCGCCCAGGGCTGCGGCGGCGACGGCACCGGTCAGGACACGGGTGCGCAGCGACATCTTCTTCATGGTGGCTCCTCGGGTGATTGCGGCTCGGCCTCGAACCGGGTGGCTTCCGCTATCGATCCTCCGGCCGGATCCGGGCCCGTACCGTCGGCGTACCGGATGGAAGCCGCAGCCACGTCGGCCGACGGCACCGTCAGCCGATCGGTTGATGCGGAGGTGGCCCCGAGGGGTGACCATGGGGGTGTCCGCGCAGGTCAGCAACGGCCCGGTGGTGCGGCGGCAACACAGGCCGGCGGGGCCCCCGGGGCCCGCAGGTCAACGGGGCCCGCAGGTCAACGGGGCCGTCAGGTCAACGGGGCCATCAGCGACCAGCAGCGAGCAACGGTCGAGGGAGCGCGGGGTACGAGGTGCGGCGGAACGGAACCGGACCGGGCGCGGAGCAGCCGCCACCGGAGGGCGGTCCCGAGCAGCCGCCACCGGAGGGCGGTCCGGAGCAGCCGCCACCGGTGGGCGGTCCCGACCCGGTGGCCGGCGATCCGGACGCCCGGTGGCTGGCCCTCCTGATGCACGCCGCCTTCTTCCTGCTGCTCGGTGCCTCGCTCGCGCGCTTCCTGATGCGCCACCCCGGCGAGACCCGCACCCCCTGGATCATCGCGCTGTCGGCCGTGCTCGCCGTCCTCTACCTCCTCGGTCCGGTGCTCGGCTCCCGGCCGACACCACGCCGGCTCACCTGGCTCGGCGTCCTCGTCGTGGTCTGGATGGTCCTGGTCGTCCTCGCGCCGAGCTTCGCGTGGTGCGCCGTCCCGCTCTTCTACACGGGACTGCGGATCCTGCCGCCGCGCGCCGCCCTGGCGCTCGTCGCCCTGCTCACCCTGTTCGTCGTCGCCGCACAGCTGCGGCTCGCCTCGGGCTTCGACCCGAATCTCGTCCTGGCCCCGCCGGCGGTCGCCGCCGTCGCCACCGCCGTGTTCGTCCACATGCAGCGTCAGGCCGTACGCCAGCGGGACCTCGCCGTACGGCAGCGCGAACTGATCGACGACCTGCTGCGCACCCGGCGGGAACTGGCCGCCACCGAACGCCGCGAAGGCACCCTCGCCGAACGCCAGCGGCTGTCGATGGAGATCCACGACACCCTCGCCCAGGGCCTCTCCAGCCAGCAGATGCTCCTCCAGGCGGCCGACCGCTCCTGGGACTCCGACCCGGCCACCGCCCGACGCCACGTCCTGACGGCGACCGGCATCGCGGAGCGGAACCTCGCCGAGGCCCGCCGCTTCGTGCACGACCTGGCCCCCGCCGACCTGGCGGAGGGCGGCGGGCTGGAGGCGGCGCTGGACGCGCTCGCCGCCCGTGAGACCGCCCAGGCGCGCGGCGGCCTCACCGTCCGCTGCCATGTGGAGGGCGCCCCCGCCGCGCCCCTTCCCGACCGGGTCCAGTCGGCGCTGCTTCGAATCGCCCAGGGCGCCCTCGCGAACGTCACCGAGCACGCGGAGGCGACCGTCGCCGCGCTGACCCTGACCCACCTCGACGACCGGGTCGTCCTCGACATCGCCGACAACGGCCGGGGTTTCGGCGCCGACCACCCCGCACCCCGCCCGTCCGACGGCGTACGCGGCCACGGACTGCCGGCGATGCGTGCCCGGCTCCAGCAGCTCGGCGGCACCCTGACCGTCGAATCCGCACCGGGCGAGGGCACCGTGCTCTCCGCCGCCGTCCCCCTGTCCCACACCGCCGCACCGGCCTCCCCGGAGGAACGCACATGACTCCGCCCGTACGGATCCTGCTCTGCGACGACCACGCCGTCGTACGGGCCGGGCTGCTCGCCCTCCTCGGCGGCGAGCCCGACATCGAGGTCGTGGGCGAGGCCGGCAGCGGAGAGGAGGCCGTCGCCCTCGCCGCCCGGCTCTCCCCGGACGTCGTCCTCATGGACCTCCAGCTGGGCCCCGGGATCGACGGCGTCGAAGCCACCCGCCGTATCACCGCCGCCGGGACCGGCACCGTCAACGTGCTCGTCCTCACCACGTACGACACCGACGCCGACATCACCCGTGCCATCGAGGCGGGTGCCACCGGCTACCTCCTGAAGGCCGAACGCCCCGAGGAGCTCTTCGCCGCGATCCGTGCCGCCGCCCAGGGACGCACCACGCTCTCCCCGCCGGTCGCCAGCCGTGTCATGGCCCGGATGCGCAGCCCCCGGCCCACCCTGACCGAGCGCGAACTCGACATCCTGGGTCAGCTGTCACAAGGGCTCGGCAACCGTGACATCGCCCGTGCCCTCTTCATCAGCGAGGCCACGGTCAAGACCCATCTGGGCCGGATCTACGAGAAGCTCGACGTGGACACCCGGGCGGGAGCGGTCGCCGTCGCCAAGGAACAACGGCTCCTTCCCTGAGCGACGCCGGCGGCCGTGCGCCGCAGCCGCACGTCGTGGCCGTGGGCCCGCGGCCGCCGCCGCCCGGCGCGGGACGCTCTCGGGGCATGACACCATCGAACCGTGCTCGACATCGGCTACTCCCTCTCCCGGCGCTTCCCGGACCCCCCGCAGACCGACTACCGCCGCGCGGATGTCCGCGCCCTGCGGCACGACCTGTTCTCCGGGGACGTCTACCTCGCCGACACCAAGGCCGACCGCGAAGTGTCCACAGCCTGGGGATGGGTCCCCGTCCTCGACTTCGCCTGGGCGCTCTGCGACATCGTCGAGCAGATCGACCTCGACCCCCGGGGCAGCCGCTCGCACCGCCGGCAGTACGCCGAGCTCGACTTCACCGAATCGTCGGACCGGATGCTCTTCGAGCGCCGCTTCGGCTGGGTGGACGTCGAGGCCGACTGGATGCCGGGCGAGGAGCCCCCGCTCACCTTCAGCCACTCCCTGCTGCGCCGCGAAGCCCGCGATTTCCTGCACGACCTGATCGCCGACCTGGCGGACATGCACGAAGGCCTCGCCGACAACCCGGTCGTCTGGGACCTCCAGGCCCGCTTCCCCCGGCTCTGACGGCACCCGCAGCCCCGGCCACGCTCGGCACGTTCACCACCGCGCCGAGGTCATGCCTCCACCCGCACCCCGATCTGCGCCGCGAAGGCCGGGGCCAGCTCCATCAGCTGCGCCGGGCTGATCACCGCGCCCGCCAGCCGCTCCACCCCCCGAGCGATGTCGAGCTCCGCGACCGTCCGGAGATCCACGGAGTCCATCCGCACGGCGCTGAAGTCGGCACGCTTCAGCACGCAGTCACGGAACTCCACCCGGACCAGCTGCGCCTCCCCGAAATCCGGCTCCGAGAGCACACAGCCCTCGAACACGACGTCCTTCAGCCGTGCCTTGCGGAGATTCAGGTAATCGATCTTCCCGCCCCGCACGAGCACCCGCTCCAGCACCGCACCGTGCAGCTGCACCCCGCCCAGCCGCGCGTCCACGACCTCCACGTCCCGCAGCGACGCCCCCGCGAGATCCGTGCCCACACCGCGCACGCCCGTCAGCACCGAGTCGATGAACCTGGCCCGCACCAGCTCCGTGCGGTCCAGTGCGCACCCCCGCAGCTCGCAGTCCATGAAGCGCGCGCCGGGGCCCGACGCGTCGGCGAGGTCCGTCCCCTCGAACCGCACACCGTCGTAGTCCCCGTCCGGCTCAAGTCCCTCCCCGTCGTACTCCGCCAGCGGCGGAAGCCGGACCTCCGGACGCCGTGCCTCGGCCACCCCGCCGCCCGCGCCCCTGCCGCTCTTGTTGCCTGTACGTGCCATACCCATACCCCCCATCGTGACGCACACCACTGACATCGCCCCGGACCGGTGCCACGGAACCGGCCGCTCCACCGTTCCCCGTGCAGAAGCGCCCACTGCGAGGAGCCCCAGCCATGCAGCGCATCCACGTCGTCGGCGGCGGCCTGGCCGGTCTGACCGCCGCCGTCACCGCCGCCGAGTCCCACGTCCCGGTCACCCTCCACGAGGCCCACCACACCCTGGGCGGACGGGCCAGGACCGCGGACGGCCCCTACCTCACCAACGAAGGTCCGCACGCCCTGTACCACCGCGGTCCGCACCGGACCTGGCTCGAACAGCGGGGGCTCCTCGGCCCGTTGGCCTCCGTGCCGCCCCGTGAAGGCACCCGCTTCCTCTTCCACCGCGACGGCGCCCTGCGCAGGATCCCGCCCCTCGCCCTGCTGCGCCTCGCCCGACGCGGTCCGCGCCCGGCCCCCGTCGACAGCGACTTCCACAGCTGGGCGACCGGGCGGGTGGGCGAGGAGGGCGCCCGCGCGGCAGCGCACTTCATGGGCGTCGCCCTCTTCCATCACGACCCCGGCGCGCTCTCCGCGGCCTTCGTCCAGGAAAGGCTGCGCCGCGCGACCGCGCTGCCGCCGGAGGCCCGCTACCCCGTCGGCGGCTGGGCGCGGCTCGTCGAGCGGATGGCCTCCCACGCACGGCGCCTCGGTGTGCGCATCGAGACCGGCGGACGCGTCGGCCCCGGCGACCTGGCCGGCCTCCGACGGGACGGGCCGGTGATCGTGGCCACCCAACTGGACTCCGCCCGCACCCTCCTGGGGGACCCGTCCCTGATCTGGGACAGCGGGAGGACCGCCCTGCTCGACCTGGCCCTGCGGACCCGGCGCGGCGACCCGTTCATCGTCTCCGACCTCGACGCACCCGGCTGGATCGAACGCTTCACCGCCCAGGACCCGACCCTCGCCCCCTCGGGCGAGCAGCTCGTCCAGGCCCAGATCCCCCTCGCCCCCGAAGCCCCTCGTGCCGACGCCGTACGCCGCGCCGAGCACCTGCTCGACCTCGGCTTCCCCGGCTGGCGCGACCGCACCACCTGGCGCCGCGAAGCCCTCGCCTCCGGCCGGACCGGCGCCGTCGACAAGCCCGGTACGACGTGGCGCGACCGGCCCGCCGTCGACCGCGGCGACGGATTCCTGCTCGCGGGCGACCAGGTCGCCGCCCCCGGACTCCTCAGCGAGGTCTCGTTCGCGAGCGGCATCGAAGCGGCGGTCCTGGCGGTGGGGCTTCTCGGCGGAAGCACGCCCGGCACCCCGCGCGCGGCAGGAGGCTCTTGACCTCAACCGCACCTGAGGTCGGAGGGTGGGGAGCACCGGCCGCCGGCCGGCTCCTCACCACCCCTCGGGAGACCCGCCATGCTCGCCATCCGCCTCCATGCCTTCGGCCCCGCGGAGAACCTCGTCCACGAACGGACCGAGGACCCCGTGCCCGCTCCCGGCCAGGTCCGTGTCGCCGTGGCCGCGGCCGGGGTGCACCTCCTCGACACCCACCTGCGCGAAGGCAGGCCCGGCCCCTACGGATCCACCGCCGCCCGGCTGCCGACCGTCCCCGGCCGTGAGATCGCGGGCACCGTCGAGTCGCTCGGCGAGGGCACCGATCCCGGCTGGCTCGGCCGCGAGGTCGTCGCGCACCTCGGCGCGGCACCCGGCGGCTACGCCGAACTGGCCGTCGTCGACGCCGAGAAGCTCCACCCGCTCCCCGAGGGACTCGACGCCGCCGAGGCCGTCGCCATGATCGGCACGGGCCGCACCACCCTGGGCATCCTGGGGTTCACCGACCTCGGCCCCGGTTCCGTCGCCGTCGTCACCGCCGCGGCCGGCGGCATCGGCACCCTCCTCGTCCAGGCCGCGGGAAACGCCGGAGCCGATGTCATCGGCCTGGCGGGCGGCCCCGCGAAGGTCGCCCGCGTCGCGGCGAACGGAGCCGGCCTCGCCGTCGACTACACCCTCCCCGACTGGCCGCGCCGCGTCCGCTCGCACCTCGAAGCCCTCGGCCGCCCGGCCGGCGTCGTCTTCGACTCGGTCGGAGGGATCACCGCCCGCGCCGCCGTCGACCTCCTGGGCAAGGGCGGCCAGCACCTCGTGTACGGCAGCTCCGGCGGCCGGGCTCTCTCCTTCGGCGCGGAGGAGCTCGCCGAGCGCGGCATCACGTCCCGGAGCGTCCTGGGCCCGGCCATGATCGAGAAGGGCGGCGGGATGAGGACCCTGGAGACGCGTTCCCTCGCCGAGGCCGCCGCAGGCCGCCTCCGGCCCGCCGTCCAGCTCTTCCCGCTGGCCGAGGCGGCGGCCGCCCACCGCGCCCTGGAGACCCGGGGCACGATGGGGAAGGTCGTCCTCGTACCGTGAAGCCGCGCCCGTCCCGGGGCCTCCTGAGCGCCACCGACCGGGCGGCGTCCGGGCAGCGCCCCAGGCGTGAGCGCCACCGACCGGGCGGCGTCCCCCCGCGTGGGCAACCCCCGGCCCCGCCCCGGGACGCCCGCAGGTGTGGTGCCCGGCCTCGGGTAGCGACGGCTCGGACCGCGACGGCTCAGGTCCTGACGGCCCGGACCGCGCGGCTCAGGCCGCGCCGAGCTCCGCCAGCGCCCCGTCCGTGAGCCGGTACACCGTCCACTCGTCCTGAGGGCGCGCGCCCAACGACTCGTAGAACGCGATGGACGGGGCGTTCCAGTTCAGCACCGACCACTCCAGGCGCCCGTAACCGCGCTCCACGCAGATCCGTGCCAGCTCCCTCAGCAGCGCCTTCCCATGACCACCGCCGCGCCGCTCCGGGCGCACGTAGAGGTCCTCCAGATACACGCCGTGCACCCCGCGCCACGTCGAGAAGTTGAGGAACCACAGTGCGAACCCGACCACTTCGCCGTCGTCGTCCGACACCGCGATGTGCGCGTAGGCGGCCGGCCGCTCGCCGAACAGGGCCTCGTGCAACTGCTCCTCGGTGGCGTTCGCCTCGTCGAGCGCCTTCTCGTAATCGGCGAGCTCCCGGACCATGGCGTGGAGGGCGGGGACGTCTTCGGGTGTGGCTGTGCGAATCATGAGGGCAGCCTAAACAGGCGGGCCGGCCTCGTGCCCCTCAATTGCGCCCCAGCAGCCGCCGGGCGATCTCCGCATGGTGCGGCGCCATCCGCCACCCGCCCCGGGCCCCCCACAGCCCGTTCTGCAGCACCCGCCCCAGCGTCCAGGCCCTCGCCCGCTCACGGTCCAGACCCAGCGCCCCGGACAGCAGGTCGAACCTCCACAGCACCTCGGACGCGTCGAACCTGTTGTCCAGGGCGGGGAACAGCTCGAACCCCGGGTCTCCGCCCAGCGGCTTCGGGTCCAGCACCACCCACTCCCCCGCCCGGCCGTCCTCCGCGCGCCCGGCCAGGATGTTGTCGTAGTGCAGGTCCCAGTGCAGCAGGCGGTCGCCCGGCTCCCCCGCCACCTCCCGCACCGCCGCCGCGCAGTCCAGCAGCAGCCGCCGCTCGCCCGCGTCCGCCGCGTCCGCCACTGCCCCCCGCGCCGCCTCCAGCATCCGCGCGGCGACCTCCTCCAGCCTCCGCATCCCCACCGGTGCCGGCACCCCCGCCAGCCGGACCAGCGAATCCGCGAGCACGCGCACCGCCGCCCGGGCATCCGCGACGCCCGTCAGCGGACGCCGCTCGTCGAGCCGTTCCAGCAGCATCGTCCCGGTCGCGGCTTCGTGCTCCAGCAGGGCCACCGTCCCGGCACCGGCCGCACCCCAGATCCGCAGCGCGACGGGCTCCCCCGCCGTCTCCTCGTCCAGCATCTGGAGCTTCAGCGCCGCCCGGCGGCCGTCCGCCTCCCGCACCACCGGCAGCACCAGCGCACACATCCCGGACATCGCGGCCCCGTCGGGCCGCAGCCCCCACTCCTCCAGGAACCTCCCGGCGAGCCCGGGCAGCGCAGCGGCGAACGCCTCACCCGCCCCACCGCCGTGAGTCCGCAGATTCACCGTCAGGTCATCCGGCACCTCGATCACACCGCGAGCCTAGAGGTACCGTCCCTCCAGCGACTGGGCTGCACACGGACAAACAGGGGACACATGAACACCGTCAACGGCGGCATCTCGTTCTGGTACGCGCACGAGGGCACCCCCTCTCCACGCGAGCCCCTGCCCGGCGACAGCTCGGCCGACGTCTGCATCGTCGGCGGCGGCTACACCGGGCTCTGGACGGCGTACTACCTCAAGAAGGCCGTCCCCTTCCTCAACATCACCGTCCTGGAAGCCAAGTTCTGCGGTTACGGCGCCTCCGGCCGCAACGGCGGCTGGCTGTACAACGGCATCGCGGGCCGCGCCCGCTACGCCCGACTCCACGGCCATGACGCCGCCGTACGCCTCCAGCAGGCCATGAACGACACCGTCGGCGAGGTCATCCGCATCGCCGGCGAGGAGAACATCGACGCCGACATCCACCACGGCGGCGTCCTCGAAGTCGCCCACACCCCCTCGCAGCTCGCCCGGCTCAAGGACTTCCACTCCGTGGAGATCGCCTTCGGCGAGACCGACCGCGTCCTGCGCGGCGCCCGCGAGACGGCGGAACGCGTCCGCGTCAGCGGAGCCGTCGGCTCCAGCTGGACCCCGCACGGCGCACGCCTGCACCCGGCCAAGCTCGTCAAGGGCCTCGCCGACGCCGTCGAAGCCCTCGGCGTCACGATCCACGAGTCGACCCCCGTCACCGAGATCAAGCCCAAGCACGCCGTCACCCCCTACGGCACGGTCCGCGCCCCGTACGTGCTGCGCTGCACCGAGGGCTTCACCGCGGGCCTCAAGGGGCACCGCCGCACCTGGCTCCCGATGAACTCCTCCATGATCGTCACCGAGCCGCTGCCCAAGGCCCTCTGGGACACCATCGGCTGGGACGGCCGCGAGACGCTCGGCGACATGGCCCACGCCTACATGTACGCGCAGCGCACCGCCGACGACCGCATCGCCCTCGGCGGCCGGGGCGTCCCCTACCGCTACGGCTCGGCGACCGACAACGACGGGCGCACCCGGCCCGAGACCGTCGAGGCCCTGCGCGACCTGCTGGTCCGCTTCTTCCCCACCACCGCGGGCACCCGCATCGACCACGCCTGGTCCGGGGTGCTCGGCGTCCCCCGCGACTGGTGCGCCACCGTCACCCTGGACCGCAGCACCGGCCTCGGCTGGGCGGGCGGCTACGTCGGCTCGGGCGTCGCCACCGCCAACCTCGCGGCCCGCACCCTGCGCGACCTGATCCAGCAGGACTCCGGCCAGGGCGGCGCCACGGACCTGACCGCGCTCCCGTGGGTCAACCACCGGGTCCGCCGCTGGGAGCCCGAACCCTTCCGCTGGCTGGGGGTCCACACCCTCTACGCCGCCTACCGCGCCGCCGACCGCCGCGAGGCCGCGTCACCGCACCTCGGCACCGACCGCCTCGCGAAGGCGGCGGACCGCATCGCGGGACGCCACTGACCGGCCGCGAACCGGACGTCCGGCCCGTCCTAGGCCAATCAGGAGAACATGCGACTCCGTGCGGGTGACGGCGCGCATCCTTCGCCCCGCGCGTGCTTCCGGGCCCCCTTGACTGATGGTCACCACATCACGGCGGCCCTCTCGCGGGGCGCCCTGGCGCGACCTCGACGCCCGCGTGCCGGTCCCCGGTCCGCGCGGGCCATGAGAAGGGACCGGATTCCATGCGGGTGCTGCGGAACATCGCCTGGAGCGCGATCGCCTCGCTCCTCCTCCTCGTCGGCCCGGTGCCGGCGGCCCATGCCGACACAGGCACCGGGACCGGCACCGCCGCCCGCCCCCGAGCCCACTGCCCGACCGACGGCCGGACGCGGGGCACGGCCGGAGCGCCCAACCCGGCGCTGGAGCAGTACTACCTCGACGACTGGCGGCTCGGCCCCCGTGTCCTGCCGAGGACCGGCGCCATCGGGGCGATGCTGCGGGGCTACGACCGTACGGGCCCGACCTCGGCGTACTGGTTCCTCGGGTGCTACTGGCAGACCAACCCGGTGACGGGCGAGTCCGGTTGGTGGTACCCGGACAACGACGGCTTCGTCCTCGACCGGTCCGGCGACCCCGTGAAGAAGACCCTGACGCTGCGCGTCGGGCAGCTGGTCGACCTGTTCGGCAGCGGGCGCGGCAACTTCCTCGCCCCCGCCGGGACTCCGTACGCCAAGCGCGCCATCCCGCCGAGCAACCTCGACCGCTACACCAACGACTACCCGTACAGCTACCACCTGTACCGGGTGGAGGAGGCGTTCACCGTGGAAGCGGGGCGCATCCGGCCCTGGTTCGGGCAGCCCGGTCTGGGCATCCAGTACAAGACGAGCCAGCGGGTCTCGGAGCTGGTCACCGCGGAGAAGCTCGAAGCCCTGAACTGATCACGACCGCACTCTCCTGGGCGGGTCCCGGCACAGCCGGGGCCCGCCCAGGCGCGTAGGAGGGGAACCCACGAGTTGAACAGGACCGAGCTCACCGCCCGTCTGCGCCGCGAGGGGGTCCCGGACGCGCTGTACGAGATCCCGGGCGTCCACCCCGTGGCGCTCCAACTGGACGCCTACTACGTCCTGCGCCCGGAGGGGACCACATGGCCGGTGCTCCTCCGCCAGCGCGGCGCGGACGAGGTGATCGCGCGCTTCGGCACCGAGGCGGAGGCCTGCACCTACCTGTACGACACCCTCACCGACGTCCCGCCCCCGGTCCCGGGCGGCCCCGAACGCGTCGACCGCCTTCTGGCCGACGCCGACGAGATCCAGCGCCGCGCCGAGGAGGACTTCGAACGGGCCCCCGGCCGGAACACCGGGGAACCACCCCGCTCCTGACCCTGCACACCGCCCTCCCGGCGATGTCGGGGACGCGGCTGAGGAGGGTGCCCCGGACACCGGTGGCCCCCGGGTGTCAGCGGGCGGCGGGCAATCCGGGCGCACGGTCACCGGGCGCAAGGCCGTCGGACGTGTGGCCGTACGGCGGGCGGTTCACCCGAGGCGGTCACCCCCGGCTCACCGGACCGGCGGGAGCGCAGTCCGAAAGCGCTGACGAGCGTCGCGAGCAGAGCCGCGGCGAGCGGCACCCGGAGCGCCGCCCGGTATCCGTCGAGCAGCGCGCCGGGTGATCCGGAGCGCAGCCCGCGACGTCGCGCCCCTGGGAGCGCGCCGGATCCTGTGAGGGCTGTGTACCCACCCGTACGCCGTGTCAGATCACCCAGAGCGGCCCGTTGCCGCCCAGGAGGGTGCTGCTTTGCTGGGTGAGGCCGACGGAGGACGCGGTGAACAAACGGCTTCCCGCGGCTGTCGGTCCGGAGGTTCCGCCAGGGAGGACCCAAACGGCGCCCGTGGAGTTGTTCTCGCCGGCTGCTCCGACGAACAACTCCGCTTTGCCGTCGCCCCGGAACCGGCGCCGGAGAGCACGACCGAGACCAGGACGCGGCCAGGCAGCCGCCGGACCACTCACGCAGGCGCGTTCGCTGAACAGAAAACCCCAGGTCAGATGCTGTCTGACCTGGGGTTTCTCGGAGCCCCCTGTCGGATTCGAACCGACGACCTACGCATTACAAGTGCGTTGCTCTGGCCGGACTGAGCTAAGGAGGCGTGCGGGAGCAGTGTAACCAACGTCGAGGGCGGAACCTGCTCGATATTCGGGACCTCGGACTACTGACAGATCCGAAAACGCCAGGTAGCGTCACCTCAGGTTCACTCCAGTGGACCACACCACTCCCTTACTCGGATCGTCCGGCACGTTCCTGCCGGTGGAGGAGAAGAATCGCCATGGCCAGTGTCACGTTCGACAAGGCGTCCCGCGTCTACCCCGGCTCCACGAAGCCGGCTGTGGACCAGCTCGAGATCGACATCGAGGACGGCGAGTTCCTCGTCCTCGTCGGTCCTTCCGGTTGTGGCAAGTCGACCTCCCTGCGCATGCTCGCGGGTCTCGAGGACGTCAACGGCGGCGCGATCCGCATCGGTGACCGCGACGTCACGCACCTGCCCCCGAAGGACCGGGACATCGCCATGGTGTTCCAGAACTACGCGCTCTACCCGCACATGTCCGTCGCGGACAACATGGGCTTCGCCCTGAAGATCGCCGGTGTGAACAAGACCGAGATCCGGGCGAAGGTCGAAGAGGCCGCCAAGATGCTGGACCTCACCGACTACCTGGACCGCAAGCCGAAGGCGCTCTCCGGTGGTCAGCGCCAGCGTGTGGCGATGGGCCGCGCCATCGTGCGTGAGCCGCAGGTCTTCCTCATGGACGAGCCGCTGTCGAACCTCGACGCCAAGCTCCGCGTGTCGACGCGTACGCAGATCGCCTCGCTGCAGCGCCGCCTCGGCATCACCACCGTGTACGTCACCCACGACCAGGTCGAGGCCCTCACCATGGGTGACCGCGTCGCGGTCCTCAAGGACGGTCTGCTCCAGCAGGTCGACTCGCCGCGCAACATGTACGACCGCCCGGCGAACCTCTTCGTCGCCGGCTTCATCGGCTCGCCGGCGATGAACCTCGTCGAGGTCCCGATCACCGACGGTGGCGTGAAGTTCGGCAACAGCGTCGTCCCGGTCTCCCGCGAGGCGCTCACCGCCGCCGCGAACCGCGGTGACACCACCGTCACGGTCGGCATCCGCCCGGAGCACTTCGACATCGTCGAGCACGGTGGCGCCGCCGCGACCGGCCTCTCCAAGGCCTCGTCCGACGCCCCGGCCGGCCTGGCCGTCTCCGTCAACGTCGTCGAGGAGCTCGGCGCCGACGGCTTCGTCTACGGTGCCGCGCAGGTCGGTGGCGAGCACAAGGACCTGGTCGTCCGCGTCGGCGGCCGCGCCGTCCCGGAGAAGGGCACCGAGCTGCACGTCGTACCCCGCCCGGACGAGCTGCACGTCTTCGCCACGTCGACCGGTGAGCGTCTGACCGACTGATCCGCGTCGGGTCCCACACGACCCGTCGGATCCACCCGATCAAGCCGCAACGGCCCCGCGTCCCCCGGACGCGGGGCCGTTCGCGTGTCGCCCGCAGGATCGGGTTTCGGATGCCGCGGACGCCAAATACCCTGGCACTCCGGTCAATTCACCCCGACTCGTCAACGCTTGATTCGAAAAGGCCACTCGAACCATCCCCCGCAAGGGTGACGAAATGTCGCCGAGTCATCACTGCCCGCTACGCTCGCCTGCGTGACCCACACCGCGCGCCGCATCGGCCGAACCCTCGCCCTCGTACTGCCCGTCGTCATGGTGCTGTCCGGGACCCTCGCGGTCACCCGTGTGCAGTGGTCGGGGCAGGACACCGAGACCCAGTTGCTGACCGCCGCCTCGGAGACCGTCTCCAAGCAGGCGAAGGCCCGGGCCCCTCAGGACATCCTGCGGGACAAGCTCCTGCTGGAGCTCCGTGAGAAGGACCCGGGTGTCGCACTGACCAGCCTCCAGCGCACCGTCGAGGGACGTCCCTCGCTGGCGAAGCACTGCATGTCGATCGCCAGGGCGCTCGGCAAGGCCGCCGTCGACCAGTACGGTCCGACGCGCGCCCACCGCTTCTCCCGGCCGGTCTGCGACACCTCCTTCGCCTCGGGCGTCGCACAGTTCAGCTGAGCCGGGCCCGTCCGGGCACGGCATATCGTGCCTGGCATGCATACGTATCCGACGCAGGCCGTGATCCTGGCGGGTGGTCAGGGCTCGCGGCTGCGCCCGTACACCGATGACCGCCCCAAGCCGATGGTCGAGATCCCGGGGACCGGGACCCCGATCATCGGCCATCAGCTGTCCTGGCTGGCCGCCGAGGGCGTCACCGACGCCGTGATCTCGTGCGGCCATCTCGCCGATGTCCTGCGGGAGTGGCTGGACTCGGCCGATCTTCCGTTGCGCGTCACGACCGTCGTCGAGACCGAGCCTCTGGGCCGGGGCGGCGGTCTCAAGCATGCCGCGACGCGGCTGCCGGATCCGTCGGAGCCCTGGTACGCGACCAACGGTGACATCTGGACCCGTTTCTCCCTGCGGGAGATGGCGGCCTTCCACGCCGAGCGCGACGCCACCGCGACGCTCGCGCTCGCCCGCCCGCGGATCCCGTGGGGCGCGGTGGAGACGGACGCGTTCGGGCACATCACCGACTTCATCGAGTCGCCGCCGTCGCCGTATCTGATCAACGCCGGCGTGTACGTCTTCGCGCCCGCCTTCACGGAGATGCTGCCGGACCGCGGCGACCATGAGCGGACCACGTTCCCCCGGCTCGCCCGCGAGCGCCGGCTCGCAGGGTTCCCGCTGCCGCACGGGGCGTACTGGCGGGCCATCGACACCGCGAAGGACCTCACCGAGGCGGCGAAGGAGCTGGGCGCCCACACGGGCGGCTGAGCCCCGCCCGCGTACGTACGGGGGCCGACCCGCCGCTCCCTGCACGCGCTGCCACCCGTCCCCCGTACGTACGCGAGGGCGGCCACCGGATGTCCGGTGGCCGCCCTCGTGGTGTGCGGGGGAGGTGTCAGCCCAGCAGGCCGCCGATGGGGTTCTGTCCGGCTCCTCCGCCGGAGGAGGAACCACCGTCGGAGCCGCCGCCGGTCCCGCCGCCGTCCGAGCCGCCGGTGGTGCCGCCCGAGCTCGCGGATCCGGACGAGCTGGGACCGCTGTCCCCGGTCGGGGGCTCCTGCGGAGCCGGCTCCTGCGGGGGTGCCTGGCCGGTGCCCTGGGTCTGGCTGGGCTGGCCCGTGCTCGCCCCGGCCGTCGGTCCGGAGTCACGCGAGGACTCGGAGCCCGGCGTGGACTCCTCGGCCGACGGGGTACCGGGTGCGCTGGAGGGGGACGTCTCGGGCGTGCGGTTCTCCGGGGTCATGGAGGGCTTGCGCTTCTTGCCCTTGTTCTCGCCGGGGAGCGGGGAGCCGGGCAGCTGGTTGGTCGGGTAGCTGTCCGGGCCAGGCACGGTGACGACCTCGGTGGAGCGCACGGCCCCGCCGAGCATCGAGCCGACCAGCAGGGTGAGACCGACGACGACCGTGGCGACCACCGAGCCGCGACGCAGCACCCGGCGGCGGAGGTCCCAGATCTCGGAGCGCGGCCCGAGCGTGCGCCAGGCCTCGCCCGCGAGGCGTCCGTCGAGGGAGTAGACGGGTGCACCCGCGATGACGAGGGGGCTCCACGCCGCCAGCAGGATGATGTCCGGTGTGTTGTAGGCGGCGGCGGTGCGCCAGCTGACCGTCACCAGGATGGCGGCGGAGAGCAGGACGCCGAAGGCCGCGGCGACCCGCTGCCAGAGTCCGAGGACGGTGAGGACACCGACGACGATCTGGAGGAAGGCGACGGAGAGCCCTGCTGCGACGGGGTGGGAGAGAGCGAAGTCGCGGAGGGGTTCGGCCGCGGCCCAGGGGTGCAGCGAGGTCAGCCACTTGACCATCGAGCCGCGGTCGCCGCCGTCGAAGTAGGCGGGGTCGCAGAGCTTGCCCATGCCGGCGTAGATGGAGAGGAATCCGAGGATGACGCGCAGCGGCAGGAGGACGACGCCCAGGTTCATCCGGCGGCCCGGGTAGTAGGCGTGCCGGACGGTGTCGCCCGCGTGGCGTCGTTCCCCGGAACTGCCGCTTCGTCCCTCGGCGCCGGAGTCGTCGTCGTAGGTGAGGTCGTACGCGTCGCGGGCCGGCGGCTCGGCGGAGTCGTAGGCTCCGACCGCCTGCCGCATGGGCGGCAGCAGCGGCCCGGTGCGCCCGCCGCCCGGCCGATGCGGTGCGAGGAGCACGGGGTTGGGCTGGGTCTCGTCCAGGCGCGGGATGACCTGGGTGCCGCCGCCCCCGTCGTCGTAGCCCGCTCCGAAGTCGCCGCCCGTCCGGGTGTCGAGGTGGCCGGCGGTGGAGTTCCGTACGGCCTGCAGGAGCCCGGTCGCTCCGGGGTCGCCCGGCTCGGACCTGCCGCTCCAGACGACGGGAGCCCGCCTTCGGCTCCCGGCCCCGCCCATGGCGGGGATCCTGACCGGCCCGGCGGAGCCCACGGGGCGCAGACGGGTGCGCTGACCCGGGGCGAGCTGCACCCGGAAGCTGGCGTGGCTGACGATGACCTGCGCGGGGTCGCTGTCCACCTTCGTCATGCTCAGGGCGGGTTGGTCGTCGAACCGAGGCGTTCTGGTGTCCACACTCATCTAACCGAGTGATGTGTGATTAGGACACTGCCTTGACGCGTCCTGTGTCCGAGACCCGTCAACACCCCTCCGCACCGGACGGGTCCACGCGCTCCGTACGCGTGGGTCGCGGGCGGATCTCCGGCGGACCGCGGGCGGATCTCCGGCGGGTCGCAGGCTCTTCGGCCCGGGAGTCGTGCGGCCGGGGCACCGGCCTCCGGGCGCCCCTCCAGGCCCGCGGGCCGGTCCGACACCGCCAGGTGTCCCCTGCGGGGGCGTGCGGCTGCGGGGGCCGGGTGCCGTACGGCGTCCGGCGCCGTGCGGACAGGTGACGTACGCCGCCCGGCCCGAGGGGGCGAACCGGCGGACACGTTCCGGGTGGGGTGGGCGAACGCGCGGGGGACACGTTCCAGGCAGGGTGGGCCAACGCGCGGCGGCCACGTTCCGGGCGGGGCCGCCTCCACGAGGACGCGGCCCGAACGGGTGTCGCCCCCGCGAACACAACCAGTACGGGCGCCGCCCCCGCAGGGGGCACGGTCCCGAGCCCCCGCAGGGGCACGGTACCGACGACGCACCGCGTCACCCGACGAGGCGCCCGTCACCCGCCGACGCACCGCGCCAGGGTGCGCCTCCCGGACGGACGCCCGGCGGAACCACCGCCGCTCCGCTGCAACCGCCGCCGGGACCCGGGGCCCGGATCCCGGCGGCGCAGCACGGGGCTCAGGCCCTGCGGCGGGCCACCTCGTAGAGCACGATGCCGGCGGCGACACCGGCGTTCAGGGACTCGGCACCGCCCGGCATGGAGATCCGGACCCGGTAGTCGCAGGTCTCGCCGACGAGACGGCCCAGCCCCTTGCCCTCGCTGCCGATGACGATGACGACGGGGCCCTCCAGCTCCTGCAGGTCCTCGACGGTGTGCTCGCCGTCGGCGGCGAGACCGACCACGGTGAGGCCGGCCTTCTGGTAGCCCTCCAGGGCCCGGGTCAGGTTGGTGACACGGGAGACGGGCGTACGCGCGGCGGTGCCCGCCGAGGACTTCCACGCTCCGGCGGTCATACCGGCCGCGCGGCGCTCGGGCACGACGACGCCGTGGCCGCCGAAGGCGGAGACGGAGCGGACGATCGCGCCGAGGTTGCGGGGGTCCGTGACGCCGTCGAGGGCGACGATCAGCGGGTCCTCGTTGTTGTCGTACGCAGCGGCGGTGAGGTCCTCCGGGTGCGCGTACTCGTACGGCGGGACCTGGAGGACGAGGCCCTGGTGGTTCAGGCCGTTCGTCATCCGGTCGAGCTCGGGGCGCGGCGCCTCCATGAGGTGGATGTTGCCGCGCTCACCGGCGAGCTGGAGGGCCTCGCGGACCCGCTCGTCGTTGTCGATGTACTGCTGGACGTAGAGGGTGGTCGCGGGCACGCCGTCACGCAGTGCCTCGAAGACCGGGTTGCGGCCGACCACCATCTCCGACGTGCCCTTGGCGCCACCACGGCGCGGGGCGGGACGGCGTGCCGCGGCCTGCTTGGCCTGGGCGTTCGCCACCCTGTTCTTCTTGTGTCCCTTGCGGGCGGAGGCGGGCGGCGTCGGTCCCTTGCCTTCGAGAGCACGGCGTCGGTTACCGCCGCTGCCGACCTGCATGCCCTTCTTGTTGGACGTGCGGCGGTTCCTGCGCTGGCTGTTCCCGGCCATGACCTACCTGTTTCGTTGCTTCAGAAAAACGTCGTCAAGTGAAAGTGTGCCGCCCGGACGGCCGGGCGGCACATTTGCGCTGCTCACGCAGGGTGCGAGGGCCGCTCAGCGCGGTCCGAGCGTCCACCGGGGTCCGGTGGGGCTGTCCTCGATGACGAGGCCGGACTGGTTGAGCTGGTCGCGGATGGCGTCGGCGGCGGGCCAGTCCTTGCGCGCCCTGGCCGACTGGCGCTGGTCGAGCACGAGCCGTACGAGGGTGTCGACGACGCCGTGCAGATCCTCGCCGCGGTCGCTCTCGCCCGCCCAGTGCGGGTCGAGCGGGTCCAGGCCGAGGACGCCGAGCATCGCACGGACCTCGGCGAGGCGGGCGACGGCGGCTTCCTTGTCGTCGGCGGCGAGGGCGGAATTGCCCTGCCGGACCGTGGTGTGGACGATCGCCAGCGCCTGAGGGACACCGAGGTCGTCGTCCATGGCCTCGGCGAAGGCCGGCGGCACCTCGGGGGCGGCCTCGACCGGTCCCCCGGCCTTCTCCACGACGCGCTGGACGAAGCCCTCGATCCGCGCGAACGCGGACTCGGCCTCGCGCAGGGCCTCCTCGCTGTACTCGATCATGGACCGGTAGTGCGGGGTGCCCAGGTAGTAGCGCAGGACGATCGGGCGCCATGCCTTGATCATCTCGCTGACCAGCACGGAGTTGCCGAGGGACTTCGACATCTTCTCGCCGGACATGGTGACCCAGCCGTTGTGCACCCAGTACTTCGCGAACTCGTCACCGAAGGCCTTGGCCTGGGCGATCTCGTTCTCGTGGTGCGGGAAGATCAGGTCGATGCCGCCGCCGTGGATGTCGAAGGCGGTGCCGAGGTACTTGTGCGCCATCGCGGAGCACTCCAGGTGCCAGCCGGGACGGCCGCGGCCCCACGGGGTCTCCCAGCTGGGCTCACCGGGCTTCGCCGACTTCCACATGGCGAAGTCGCGCTTGTCGCGCTTGCCGGTCTCGTTGTCGCCGGAGGGCTGACGCAGGTCGTCGAGGTCCTGGTTGGAGAGCTCCAGGTATCCCTCGTACGAGCGCACGTCGAAGTAGACGTTGCCGTCGGCCTCGTAGGCGTGGCCGCGCTCGATGAGGCCGCGCATCATCTCGACCATCTCGGTGATGTGGCCGGTGGCCCGCGGTTCGTACGTGGGCGGGAGGCATCCCAGGGCGTCGTAGCCCGCGTTGAACGCGCGCTCGTTCTCGTAGCCGATGGCCCACCAGGGGCGGCCCTGCTCGGCGGACTTCTTGATGATCTTGTCGTCGATGTCGGTGACATTCCGGATGAACGTCACGTCGTAGCCGCGGTATTCGAACCAGCGGCGCATGATGTCGAAGTTCAGCCCGGACCTGATGTGCCCGATGTGCGGGGCGGCCTGGACAGTCGCGCCGCAGAGGTAGATCGAGACACAACCCGCTGTGAGCGGGACGAAGTCACGGATCTGCCGGGCGTCGGTGTCGTACAGGCGAATAGTCACCCCTCAAGGGTAGTGGGCCCGCACCAGTGCCCAGCGCCCCCTGTGGAAAACGTGTCACAACTAATCGGTGACGTCGGCGACGGCGGCCGTCGCGCGCCGGCCGCCGGCCAGGGTGAGGGCGAGCGCCGCACCGGTGAGAGGGACGGCGGCGAGCACCGCCCACAGGACCGGACCGGGCGTGTCGAGGAGGGTTCCGGTGGCGGCGCTGCCCCCGAGGACGGCCAGGCCGGAGACGGAGGACAGCGCACCGGTGGCGAGTCCGAGCCGGGCGTCGTCCACCAGGTCGGGAACGAGTCCCCGGACGGCCGGGACCAGCAGCATCTGGCCGAGCGTGAGCAGCACGACGAGCGACGCCGCCGGGAGCAGCCCGGCGGGCCCGTCCGGCGCGAGGGGCACCGCGGCGAATCCGGCGGAGACGACGGCCAGACCTGCGGTGACGGCGGTCCGGGGTGCGAGGCGGCGGGCGGACCAGCGGCTCAGCGGCAGCTGGGCGACGACGACGAGCAGGGAGGAGAGCGCGAAGAGCCACCCGAGCGCGCCCTGTGAGCCGGTGGCCCGCTCGACCTCCTCCGGGAGGGCGAGATAGAGCTGGTTGTAGGAGACGAGGTAGGTGCTGAAGACGAGGCAGAGCACGAGGAAGGGTCCGTCGGTGAAGACGTGCCGGACCGCAGCGGCGCCCTCTCCGGCGGTACGGACCCGGCGGGGCCGGCGGGGCATGAGGCGGGCGTGTCCGGCGAGCACGCCGACGAAGACCACGGCCCCGGCGAGGCACGCCGTCCGGAATCCGCCGCCCAGGAGGAGCAGCAGACTGCCGAGCAGCGGCCCGAGGAAGGCGCCGGCCTGGCCGGCGGCGGAGAACACGGCGAGCACCTGGGCGCGCGGCGTCCCCGTCGCGCTCTCGTGGGCGACGGCGGCCCTGGCGGTCTCGGACTCGACGGCCGGTGAGAACAGGGCGGCGGCGAAGCCGATGAGGAGCACGGCGCCGATGACGGTGACGGTGGAGCCCGCCCCGGCGAGCCAGCAGAAGCCGGCGATGCGCAGGACGCAGCCGGCGAGGACGACCGGCCTGGGACCGTAGCGGTCGGTGAGGGCGCCGCCGACGACGAAGAGGCCCTGCTGGCTGAAGGTGCGCAGGCCGAGCACGAGCCCGACGAGCCACCCCGCCATGCCGAGCCCGTCGCCGAGGTGGACCGCGAGGTAGGGCAGGACCGCGTAGAAGCCGGTGTTGAAGGCGAACTGGGTGGCGGTCAGGAGCCGGAGGTAGGGCGTGAGGCCCGGCAGCACACCCGGCCTCGGACCCGCCGGGGCCGTCGTCACCCGCGTCCCCGTCCGCGTACGGCGGCCGAGGTGAGCACCGCGAGGACGCCGAGGGCCGCGAGCGCGGCGGCGGGGGCCAGGACGGCCCAGGGGGCCCGCTCCGCGTAGGACATGTTCTCCGACAGCATGCGGCCCCACTCCGGTGCGGGCGCGGGCGTCCCGAGTCCGAGGAAACCGAGGGACGCGAGCGCCAGGGCGATGGCGGGCACGCGCAGGACGGCATGGCGTACGACCGGCGGCAGGACGCCCGGCAGGATGTGGCGGCGCAGCCGGTGCCAGGGCCCGGCGCCGAGGGCGCGGGCGACGGCGACGTGCGGAGCGGCTCGTTCCTGTGCGTACAGCGCGGAGGTGTGGGCGGCGAGCGGGGCCCAGGCGACGGCGGCGACGGCCGCCGCCGCGCCCCAGGGGCCGGGGCCCACGGCACCCGCGACGACGAGGCCGGCCAGGACGGCGGGCAGCGCGTTGGCCGTCTCGGTGAGGGCCCCGGCGCGGGCCGCCCCCGCGAGCAGCCCGAGGACCAGGGTGACGGCGCCGACGCAGACCGCCATGAGGACGGTGGTCGCCGCCCCGTGGCCGAGCCGGGCGAGGATGTCGCGGCCCAGCGAGTCGGTGCCGAGTGGATGGGCCGCCGAGGGTGACGCGAGGCGGGCGGCGGCGTCGGTGTTCAGGGGGTCGCGCAGCAGCCCCGCGACGGTGACGGCCAGGAGCGACGCCGCCACGAGCACCGCGGCGACGGGCACCGCGCGCCGGACGGGAAGGGACGGTGCGACGAGAGGGGGGAGCGCGCCGTCGGTGCGGGCGGGGCCGAGCAGCGTCCTGGAGGCGAGCCGGGCCGCCAGCCCGGCGGCGACGCCGAGGAGGAGCAGGAGCAGCACGCAGGCCTGGAGGACGGGCAGGTCCTGGGCCAGGGCGGCGGCCAGGGCCGTGCCGCCGAGTCCGGGAACGGCGTAGAGCGTCTCCACGGCGACCGCGCCCCCGGTGAGCCCGACGACCACGAGGCCGAGCTGCGGCAGCAGTGCGGGCAGGACGCGGCGAAGGGCATGGGCCGCGATCCGGCGGGCGGGCATGCCGTGGGCGGTGGCGGCTCGCGCCCAGGGTTCGGCGAACGCGGCGGGCAGCGCGTCGTCCAGCAGCCGCCCGAGCAGCGCACCGGCGGGGAGGCCCATGGCGAGCGCGGGCAGGACCGCCTGACCGGCTCCGCCCCAGCCGAGTGCGGGGAACCAGCCCAGCTGTACGGAGAGGACGGTGGCCAGGACGGCAGCGAGGAGGAATTCGGGCAGCGCGGCGAGCGCGGCGGCGCCGACGCCCGCCCGGGTGGTGACGAGCCGCCGTCGGGCGCCCCGCCTCAGTGTTCCGGCCGCGAGCGCGAGAGCCAGGAGGACGGCGACGGCGAGCGAGGCGCCCATCAGGGAGAGGGAGACCCCGAGCGCGGACGTCACGTCGGGGCCGACCGGCTGCCCGGAGACCCAGGACTCCCCCAGGTCGCCGCGGAGCACCCCGGAGGCCCAGCCGCCGAGGACGTGCACCGGTCCGCCGTCGAGCCCGGTCTCCGCGCGGATCGCGTCGAGCACGGCCGGTGTGGGCGGACGGTCGGCGTAGCGGGCGTGCAGGATCGTCAGCGCCGGATCGGTGCGGGTCAGCCAGGGCAGCAGGCCGATGGCGGCGACGACGGCCAGGAGCGCGCCGAGCCGTCCGGCCACGTACGTCACGCGGTCACCCGATGCGCGTGTCGGCGGTGATGAGGGTGCGCTCCATCGGGTCGAGTGCGACGCCTTCGACGCGGGCGTCGTCGTACCCCTGGACGAAGCGCTCGTGGACGAGCGGCACGAGGGCGTCGGCGCCCAGGACCGCGGCCTCGGCGGTCATCTCGGCCGCGTGGCGGGCGTCGGCGCCGGTCAGCGAGCCGGCCTTGTCCACCGCGGCGTCGACCCGCTCGTCGCACAGCTGGGAGATGTTGAAGCTTCCGTCGCAGGTGAAGTCGGAGGCGAGGTAGGAGAGGGGATCGGCGGTGTCGAGCAGGGTGTTGCGGGCCTGGATGAACGCGTCGTACTTCCCGGCGAGCGCGTCGGCCTCCATCTGCGCGTAGTCGCGGACGACCTGCTTGACGGTGAAGCCGCGCTTCTCCAGCTGCTGCTGGACGAGGGTCGCGACCTCGGGGAGCTCCGGCCGGTTGGTGTAGGTGGCGAGGACGATCTCCTTCGTTCCGGCGACCTCCGCGCGGCTCGCCGCCCCGGTGCGGCCCGTGGGCGCGGTGCGCTTGCCCTCGGCCCAGGGGATGCCGGGGCCGAGGAGCCCGCGAGCGGTGTCGGCCCGGCCCTCGTACACCCCGTCGACCAGGGCCTTCGAGTCGATGGCTTCGCGGGCCGCGGCGCGCATCGCCGGGTCGGCGAAGACGCCGTGCCCGGTGTTGAGGGAGAGGCCGTTGGTCCGGGCGGACGGGAACTCGTGGACGTACGAGTCGCCGAGGAGCGAGGCCTGGGAGATCGGTACGTACTCCGCGACGTCGACGGCCTTCGTGCGCAGCGCGTTGGCGCGGGCGGTGCCGTCCGCCGCGAAGGTGACGTCGACGCCCGGGGCCTTCGCCTTGCCGCCCCAGTAGTCGGCGTTCCGTTCCAGGGTCGCGGCCACCGCGCCCTTGACGTCGGTCAGGGTGAACGGTCCTGTGGCGTGCCCGGCGGGGTTCACCTTGCCGTTCTCGTAGGCGCCGGCGGACAGGATCGTGAGCGAGGGGTTGGCGAGCCGCTGCGGCAGCAGCGGGTCCGCCTCCCCGGTGACGATCCGTACGGTGTTCCCGCCGGTGGCCGTGGCCTTCAGGGTGGTGTCGGACAGGACCCTGGGCAGCGGGGACGCCTTGCCCGCAGCGGTGAGGGAGCGCACGACCGCGTCGGCGTCGACCTTCGCGCCGTCCTGGAACACGGCGTCACGGAGGGTGAACGTCCAGGTGGTGGGGTTCTCCTGCCTCCAGGACGCGGCGAGTGCGGGCCGGGCGGCGCCGTTCCCGTCCAGGGTGGTGAGGCCCTCGACGACGGCGAGCCTGCTCAGGGTGACGGCGTCGTCCCCGTACGGGGACATGGCCTGGGCGGGCGGGAAGGCCATGACGACCCGGAGCCGCTGCGCGTCGCCGGACGCTCCGGAACCGCTCGACGAGGAACAGGCGGCGAGCGGGATCAGCAGGGCGGCAGTGGCGGCGATGACCGGCAGCGGAGAGCGGCGGCTTCGGGACGTAGGCATGAGGAAACCCTATATGAAAACGATTATCATCTGATGTTCGGGGCGGCTGCACCCCGGGCGGAGGCCGGGACGGCGGGCATCGGCAGCTCGAAGTGGACGATGCCCTGCCCCCCGCCCGGCAGCGCACGTTCGTCGCAGACCTCGTGGGCGAGCGACCGCCAGAAGGGCTCGGCGCCCGGCACGGCCGGATCGGTGTGCAGGTAGAGCGAGGAGTAGCCGCCCGCTCGCGCGGCGAAGTCCCCCAACTCCCGTACGAGCCGACGGGCCAGGCCGTGCCGGCGGTGCTCGGGACGTACGTAGATGCGGCACAGCTGGGCCGTCGAGCCGGAGGGGAAACGGTCCGCGACCCACTGCGGATTGGGCGGGGCCTGCGGGCCCCGGTCCCGGACCGCACCCGTCGCCACGACCTCGCCGCCGTGGACGACGACCAG
The DNA here is from genome assembly GCF_042270185.1 of Streptomyces sp. NPDC055962. NCBI lineage: Bacteria > Bacillati > Actinomycetota > Actinomycetes > Kitasatosporales > Streptomycetaceae > Streptomyces > Streptomyces sp. NPDC055962. Next base: position 117,788 of record NZ_JBHJYN010000010.1, on the reverse strand, counting down.
GAGCGTGCAGCGCGCGGGGCGCAGATAGGCGCCCTCGACGTCGATGATGTCGGCGTGCCAGCGGGGCACGTAGCCCGAGCGCAGGTCACGGTAGACGGTGTCCAGCATGACGGCCCGGGCGCCGCCGACGTCCTCGGCGGTGGCGGTCCGCAGGACGTACCCGTCGGCGCCGGCCGGCATGTCCGGCGCCCTCGTCGCCCCCGCGGTCGCGCTCACCACTGACACTCACCCTCACCTTCGGCCCCTACGGCAGACCACCTGCCTGACCAGCGTACGTGCGAAGGATGTGCAATAAGGCGGCAGGGCCCCGCGCCGCCGGGGACGGCGCGGCCGCCCCGGGCGCGCGGACCCGCCGTCGTCAGCCGGCGGCGCGGTAGACCAGTGCGGTCGCGATGCCCGCGATGCCCTCGCCCCGGCCGGTGAAGCCGAGGCCGTCCGAGGTCGCTGCGGAGAGCGAGACCGGTGCGCCGACCGCCTCGGACAGCACCTTCTGCGCCTCCTCGCGCCGCTTGCCGATCTTCGGCCGGAGACCGACGACCTGGACCGCCACATTGCCGATGCCGAAGCCCTCGGCCCGTACGATCCGGGCGGCCTCGGTCAGCAGGGTCACTCCGGAAGCCCCCGACCACTCCGGGCGGCCGGTACCGAAGTGCTGCCCCAGGTCACCGAGCCCGGCTGCCGAGAACAGCGCGTTGCAGGCGGCGTGCGCCACGACGTCCGCGTCGGAGTGCCCGGCCAGACCGGGCCCCTCGCCCTCCCAGAGCAGCCCGGCGCACCAGAGCTCCCGGCCCTCCTCGAAGGCGTGGATGTCGGTCCCGATGCCGACCAGCGGAATCACGGGGGCCGGCTGCCCCTTCACTGCCTCAGAACCCATCGTTCGCCCTCCGGCGTGCGAGAACGGCCTCCGCCAGGACCAGGTCCAGGGGCCGGGTCACCTTGAACGCCTCCTCGTGCCCGGGCACGACGACGACCGGCGAGCCCAGCCGCTCGACCATGCCCGCGTCGTCGGTCGCACCCTCACCGTCGACGGCGACACTCCCGTGCGCCCGCACGAGCGTGTCCCGGTCGAAGCCCTGCGGGGTCTGCACCGCGCGCAGCCGTGCCCGCTCGGGGGTCGAGAGGACCGGTTCGGGCGCCCCCGGTCGACCCGGCTCGACCTCCTTGACGGTGTCGGCGAGAGGAAGCGCGGGGACGACGGCCGGAGCACCGTCCCGTACGGCCTCGATGACGGCGTCCACGGTGTCGACCGGCACGAGCGGCCGGGCCGCGTCGTGGACGAGCACGACGGAGACGTCGTCCGGCAGGGCGTCGAGGCCGAGACCCACGGACTCCTGGCGTGTCGCACCACCGGGGACGACGACGTAGTCGGTGCGCTCCGGCAGCGCGTGCCCGTCGATGAGGTTCTTGACCTCGGGCGCACCGTCCGGGGGCGCGACCACGACGACGAGGGAGACGGCGCGGGACGCGGCCATCGCCCGTACGGCGTGGATCAGCATGGGGGTACCGCCGAGCGCACGCAGCGCCTTCGGGGTACCGGGGCCGAGCCGGACACCGCGCCCCGCTGCGGGGATCACCGCCGCGGTACGGGAAGGGCTCGGTTCAGCAGGCGTCGGTGACATCGATGACATCCGTAGCACTCCGAAGCTTCGGCAGGTTTGTTTCCACGGCGGACATGGGTATGGCCTGGGCGTGCCCCCGACCGTAGGCCGGGGGAGCCGGGCGCGACGCCTTGACCTGACCGGGACCCCTTCCGTGACCCCTGGTCGGCCAAGCCGCAGGGCTCGGTGGAGAGATCGTCGAAGGAGACGGCACAGGGGCGCGTCGGATCACTTTCCCGGGTGGATCCATGCGCGGATCCGAACATGCCGCAGCGCCCGACGACTCGCCGTCAAGACGGCTGGTCAGCGGGCACCGCGGCATATGTCGTGCGACCGGATTCAGTTCGCCGGCGTCATCCGGTCAACCGGTGTGATCCGGTTTCAGGACGCGAGAACCTCGTCGAGCAGGGCCTCGGCCTTGTCCTCGTTCGTGTTCTCCGCGAGAGCGAGCTCGCTCACCAGGATCTGGCGGGCCTTGGCGAGCATGCGCTTCTCACCTGCGGAGAGTCCGCGCTCGCGCTCGCGACGCCACAGGTCACGCACCACTTCGGCGACCTTGATGACATCGCCGGAGGCGAGCTTCTCGAGATTTGCCTTGTAGCGTCGGGACCAGTTCGTCGGCTCTTCGGCGTACGGCGCGCGCAGCACCTCGAAGACCCGGTCCAGCCCTTCCTGCCCGACTACGTCACGCACACCGACGAACTCCGCATTGTCCGCCGGCACACGAACCGTCAAGTCGCCCTGGGCGACCTTGAGCACCAAGTAGGTCTTGTCCACGCCTTTGATCTGGCGAGTTTCGATAGCCTCGATCAGCGCGGCCCCGTGATGGGGATAGACCACGGTGTCGCCAACCTTGAACGTCATGTGACAGGTACCCCTTCCGTGGCTATCCAGAGTAACACGAGAACGGCATCTCCTGAATGGCGTTTTCGCAGGTCAGGGCATATCTCGGGGCTTGACAACTACAACACGAACGTGCTGCGGGAGCCTTCCGGAAGGCGATATTCGCAGGTCGGAGCAGGCGTACGGCCGAGCCGAAACGCGTGCGTCACACATGCCGGAAGCCCTCCAGAAGGGGCCGAACGTCCCGTTTTGCCGGATTCCGGATGGTGAACTTTCCGTACTCCGTTCGGACCTCGATCACCCGTACGGCTCTTAGTGTCCGTGGTCATTGAAATTGATCAACGGCCCGGGACCGGGTGGATTATGCGGGGGAAATGCGCCGCTGCCCGGAAATCGATCATCGGCCGATCAACGGCACAGCTCACACCCTGTTTTGTGAACACCGTGCGAATCATGAGGGCCGCGGGGACGGCCGCGGCGCGGCCCGGGGGCATCGGCGCCCCGGGCCGCGGACCCGCCGGCTCACAGGTCGCCCGGCCGGAGGGGCGGGTCGGGTGCGGGCCCGGGACGACGGCTCGGTAACCTGAGGCCGCTGACACACACTTAGGGCGGCTTTACGGCCGCTCGGGCCTTCCTGTCCGCAGAGTCCGAAGTCCGCAGTCCGATCGTTCAAGGAGTTGCCGCCGCCGTGAGCCGCAGCCTTCGACACGGCGCCCTCGCCGCCACTGCCCTCGTGTTCTCGATCGCCGCTCTGTCCGCGTGCAGCGCCGGCAACGACGCGCAGACGCTTCAGGTCAGGCCGGACAACGCAGCCACCGCTGTCGACTCCATCAAGATCCAGAACCTGAACATCATCACCCAGCCCGAGGCGGACGCGGAGGGCCCGGCGGTCATCGCCGCCACCCTGTTCAACGACGGCACGAAGCGCGAGATCGTCGAGAAGGTCACCCTGCCGGGCACTTCCGCGACCGTGGAGCTGAAGCCCGCCAAGGGCAAGGGACCGCTCGTGGTCCCGGCCGGCGGACGGGTCGTCATCGGCGGGAAGAACAACGCCTCGGCCGTGATCGAGAACGGCCGCGAGGCGGGCCGCAACGGCAACGTGCAGACCGTGGCCTTCACGTTCAGCGAGACGGGCGACATCGAGCTCGGCGCCGCCATCGTCCCGGCGACCAGCTTCTTCAAGGACTTCGGCCCGAGCGCCCTGCCGTCCCCGAAACCCACGCCCTCGGCCTCCGCGTCCGGGACGCCCGGGTCCGCCTCCGAGACGCCGGGCGAGCAGTCGTCGAGCCCGTCGGCCACGCCGGACGACTCGGCCTCGCCCGCGGACGGCGCGGCCGCCGGGCACTGAGCACACGCGTGGGGGGTGTCTCCGGACGGAGACACCCCCCACGCGGTCAGCAGCCCTCGGTCTACGGCTCGAACTTGTAGCCCAGGCCCCGCACCGTCACCAGGTAGCGCGGCGCCCCGGGGTCGGGCTCGATCTTCGCCCGGAGCCGCTTGACGTGGACGTCCAGGGTCTTGGTGTCGCCGACGTAGTCCGCGCCCCAGACACGGTCGATCAGCTGCATGCGCGTCAGTACGCGCCCCGCGTTGCGCAGGAGCATCTCCAGGAGGTCGAACTCCTTCAGCGGGAGGTCGACCTTGCCGCCCGAGACCGTGACGACGTGGCGGTCCACGTCCATCCTCACCGGGCCGGCCTCCAGGGCCGCCGGCGTGACCTCCTCCGGCTCACCGCGACGGCGCAGGACCGCGCGGATTCGGGCCACCAGCTCCCGCGAGGAGAAGGGCTTGGTCACATAGTCGTCGGCTCCTATTTCCAGGCCCACGACCTTGTCGATCTCGCTGTCCTTGGCGGTGACCATGATCACCGGGACGTTGGACCGGACGCGCAGCTGACGGCAGACCTCGGTCCCGGGCAGGCCCGGGAGCATCAGGTCGAGCAGCACGAGGTCGGCGCCGTTGCGCTCGAACTCGTCGAGGCCGTCGGGGCCGGTGGCAGCGATGGCCACCTCGAAGCCTTCCTTGCGGAGCATGTAGGACAGGGCGTCGCTGAAGGATTCCTCATCCTCGACGACAAGCACTCGGGTCACGGAAGGGCCTCCGGGGCAGGAAATGGTTCAAAAGAATCGGTCCCGTAGGGCCCGTCGTCGTCAACAGCACCGTTGACGACGAGAGGTCCGCCGGTGGTACGACCCCGTACGACGCCCGACTCGGGCAGTCGCAGGGTGAACGTGGAGCCCTGTCCCTCTGAGCTCCATACGGTGACCTCCCCGCCGTGCGAGGCGGCCACATGCTTGACGATGGCGAGGCCGAGGCCGGTGCCACCGGTGGCCCGCGAGCGGGCCGGGTCGACGCGGTAGAACCGCTCGAAGACGCGCTCGCGGTCCTTCTCGGAGATGCCGAAGCCCTGGTCGGTCACGGCTATCTCGATCAGGTCCCCGCCGGGCGCGGCCATCTTCCGGGCGGCGATGCCGACACGGGTACGGGCGGGGCTGTAGTTGACGGCGTTCTCCACGAGATTGCCGAGGGCGGCGGCGAGCTGGCTGCGGTTCCCCCAGACGAAGAGGTCCGCGGTGCCGCCCGAGGCCATGGTGATCTGCTTCGATCCGGCCTGCTGACGGCAGCGGTCGATGGCCTCGGCGACCAGTTCCTCCACCCGCACGGGCTCGGCGTCCTCGAGCGGGTCGTCGTTCTGCACCCGGGAGAGGTCGATGAGCTCCTGGACGAGGTTGGTCAGCCGGGTCGCCTCGATCTCCATGCGTCCGGCGAACCGCTGCACCGCCTCAGGGTCGTCGGAGGCATCCATGACGGCCTCGGAGAGCAGGGAGAGCGCGCCGACCGGGGTCTTGAGCTCATGGCTGACGTTGGCGACGAAGTCGCGACGGACCGCTTCTATGCGGCGGGCCTCCGTGAGGTCCTCGACGAGCAGCAGGACCAGGCGGGAGCCCAGCGGGGCGACCCGGGCGGAGACGGCCAGCGCCTCTCCCCGGCCGGTGCCACGCCTCGGGAGATCCAGCTCGACCTGCCGTATCTCACCGTCGCGCCGGGTGTCCCTGGCCATGTGGAGCATCGGCTCGACCGACAGGCGGCCGCCCCTGACCAGGCCCAGCGCGTAGGCGGCCGAGCTGGCCTTGACGACGCTGTCGCTCTCGTCGAGGACGACGGCCGACGAGCTGAGCACGGAGAGGACCGTGTCCACACCCGGGGGGAGCGCCGCGTTGCCGTCGGGCCGCAGGGACGTACGCGTGGGGCGCTTCTGCTCGCGTTCGCTCCAGCGGAACGCCAGCATGGCGATCACACCGGTGCAGAGCCCGGCGATCGCGGCAGCTGCGGCAACCGCCGCGTTCACGTCCATGCCTCAAGGTTAAGCGGGCGCGCCGAGGCCCTCACAGCCGTCCGGGTGCCATCTCGAACACTCGTCGCCCAGAGTTCACCAAGGGGATGGTGACGGTTCACTTAGGGGGACGGAACCCGACGCGTTGGGACCGCACCGTGGCAGCGTGGGGGTCGGCATCGGACCCCGGCCTCAGTAAGGATCTGGAGAGGGACTTCCATGCGCGACGCTTATCACGAGGAACTCGACTCGATCGGCGAAGGCCTGGTCGAGATGGCCAGGCTGGTCGGTTCGGCGATCGGCCGGGCCACGACCTCCATGCTCGACGCCGATCTCAAGCTCGCCGAGAGCGTGATCGCCGCGGACCAGAAGGTCGACGACCTCCAGCACGACCTGGAGGCCCGCGCCATCGCGCTGCTGGCCCGCCAGCAGCCGGTCGCCACCGATCTGCGGATCGTGGTCACCTCGCTCCGGATGAGCGCCGACCTGGAGCGCTCGGGCGACCTCGCCCAGCACGTCGCCAAGCTGGCGCGGCTGCGCTTCCCCCAGTCGGCGGTGCCTCACGACCTGCACGCCACCATCCTGGAGATGGGACAGCTCGCCCAGCGGCTCATGGCGAAGGCCGCGGAGGTGATCATCACGAAGGACGTCGACCTCGCTCTCCAGCTGGAGCAGGACGACGACGAGATGGACCTGCTGCACCGCACGCTGTTCCAGCACCTGATGGACGACCGCTGGAAGCACGGCATCGAGACCGCCGTCGACGTCACCCTGCTCGGCCGCTACTACGAGCGCTTCGCCGACCACGCCGTGTCGGTCGCCAAGCGCGTCGTCTACCTGGTCACGGGTGAGCACGCGGACGAGATCCAGGCGGCGGCATCGGTGGAAGGGGCGTAGGGGGGCGCGACCGTCTCGACGGCCGCACATCCGTTCCCGCACTCGTGCGCCGTTGATGCGCCCTCCCCGCTGGGCATGCAATGGGTGCGGGGGCGCCACGTCATGCCCGTACGCCCCCGCCGTCGGCCGCGCGCTCCACGCATGTGCCGTACGCCGTCGAGTCGTACCCCCTGAGGAGGGACCATGGCCGATTCCCCCGTGATCGAACCCCAGCAGGAGACCCCGACCGAAGTCGTGCATCTGACCGTGCTGGGGGCCTGCGGCTGCGGCTCGGGCTGCGGGTGCGGCTGCCAGTCCGGTGCGCCCTGCCAGTGCGGTGGCTGAACGGGACCGACTGCCGTCTCACCGACTGCCGCCTCGGGGGGTGCCGCACGACTGTCCGTCGTGCGGCACCCCCCGAGGCGTGTTCCCCCGAGCACCGGGGCGCCCTCCTCAGAGCGCGGGCTCGGCCATCGTGCCGTCCACGGGCGCCGGGGTCACGACGGCGGCCGGCTCCGGCTGGGGCAGCTCCAGGTTCCGCATCAGCAGCCAGTAGCCGAACGCCGCCACCGTGCCCAGGACCGCGCAGGTCCCCCACAGCCAGGCGGCGCCGTAGTGGTCGATCACGAAGCCGGACATCAGCGGGGCGACGAGCGCCGCCACCGACCAGGACATCGTGTACATGCCCTGGTAGCGGCCCCGGCCGTGCGCCGGTGACAGTTGCACGACGATGCCGGTCTGCGTGGGCGCGTTGACGATCTCGGCCAGGGTCCAGACGCAGATCGTCAGCGCGTACACCCCGACCGAACCCGCGAAGGCGGTCAGCCCGAAGCCGTACCCCGCGACCAGGGACGAGAGGATCAGCAGCCGGCGCGGATCGCGGTGCTGGATGAACCGGGTGATGGGGATCTGGAGGGCCACGATCAGCACGCCGTTGACGGCGATGGCCGTCCCGAAGTCGGAGCTGGACAGCCCGTCCGTCCCCATGGCCACCGGCAGACCCACGTACCCCTGCTGGAAGATCAGCGCGACCAGGAACGACAGCCCGACGACACCCATGTAGCGCCCGTCGCGCAGGACGGTGCTCAGCCGCACGTCGTCCGGCGCCGGGGCACCGGCAGCCCGGGGCGCCTCCTTCGGCCGCGACTCCGGCACCCTCAGGAAGACGACGACGGCGCAGAGCAGGGTCAGGGCGGCCTCGCCCATGAAGCCGGCCAGGTAGCTGTACTCGGCGATGAACCCGGCCCCGGCCGACGAGACGGCGAAACCCAGGTTGATGGCCCAGTAGTTGAGCGAGAAGGCCCGGACACGGTCCTCGGGCCGGACGATGTCGGCCATCATCGCCTGCACGGCCGGCCGGGACGCGTTGCTGGCCATGCCCACGACGAAGGCGACGCCCGCGATCGCCACCGGATGGACCATGAAGCCGAGCACGGCCACGGACACCGCGGTGGAGAGCTGGGCGATCAGCATGGTCGGTCGACGGCCGAGCCGGTCCGTCATCACCCCGGCACCCAGCGACGACACGACCCCGCCGAGCCCGTGGAGTGAGGCGACGAGGCCGGCGTACGAGGCCGAGTAGCCCCGGTCCAGGGTCAGGTAGAGCGCCATGAAGGTGGCGACGAAGGCCCCGAGACGGTTGACCAGCGTGCTGGTCCACAGCCACCAGAACTCCCTGGGGAGGCCGGCGACCGTCTCGTGTGCCGCCTTTCTGAGACCGGCGACAGACATAGGGCTTCCCCCCGGGACGTACACGTACGGAATGGATGCGGGCCGGACCCGTGTAACCGGCCCGACCACGCTCCGAACATTACGAAGGCGGATTCGCCGGCCGCCACTCAATTGACGCCGCACGTCAATCGTCGGCCCGTCACCCCACCCCGTGTCCGCCCTGTGACCGAACGCGCAAAGGCCGCACGGGTTCGATTACGCTCGGACCCATGGCCGACGCACCGTACAAGCTGATCCTCCTCCGCCACGGCGAGAGCGAATGGAACGCGAAGAACCTGTTCACCGGATGGGTGGACGTAGACCTCACCGACAAGGGCGAGAAGGAGGCGGTCCGCGGCGGTGAGCTGCTGAAGGACGCCGGCCTGCTCCCCGACGTCGTGCACACCTCCCTCCAGAAGCGCGCGATCCGCACCGCCCAGCTCGGGCTGGAGGCCGCTGACCGCCACTGGATCCCCGTGCACCGCTCCTGGCGGCTGAACGAGCGCCACTACGGCGCCCTCCAGGGCAAGGACAAGGCCCAGACGCTCGCCGAGTTCGGCGAGGAGCAGTTCATGCTCTGGCGCCGTTCGTACGACACCCCGCCGCCCGCCCTCGAGGACGGCACCGAGTTCTCGCAGAGCGCCGACCCGCGCTACGCGGCGATCCCCCCTGAGCTCCGCCCGCGCACGGAGTGCCTCAAGGACGTCGTCGAGCGCATGCTGCCGTACTGGTACGACGGCATCGTCCCGGACCTCCTCGACGGCAAGACCGTCCTGGTCGCCGCCCACGGCAACAGCCTCCGCGGCCTGGTGAAGCACCTGGACGGCATCTCCGACGACGCCATCTCGGGCCTCAACATCCCGACCGGCATCCCGCTCGCCTACGAGCTGGACGCCGACTTCCGCCCCCTGAAGCCGGGCGGCACCTACCTCGACCCGGAGGCGGCGAAGGCCGCGATCGAGGCCGTGAAGAACCAGGGCAAGAAGAAGTAAGCAGAGCTGAACAAGCCCCCCACCTGCGGGTTCTCCACGCGGTGGGGGGCTTTTTGGTGCGCTGGGTCGTCTGTGCGCCGTCAGACCCGGGAAGGGCAACGGGCCAGGCGCACGCGCACACGGAACGCGATGAAGAATCCCGCGAGGGCGGCCGTACCCAGCGGGATGTCGACCCAGATGGGCAGTACCGCCATCGCGCAACCGATCAAGGGCATCGGCAACGCATACGGGACGATGTGGATAGTGAGACTCGCGCGTGCGAGCATAGGTGTCCTCCAGGTGCTGGTTTCCGCTGGCGCATTGATGGAGACAGGGCCGCTCCCCGGCACGGGAGCGGCCCTGAATTGCATGCGAACCCTATTAAGGCGAGCACCCTTTCAGCAAATCGCCAGGTGAGGGCCGGGGCGTATTGAATGAGAGGCGCTAAAAACCTAGTTTGCGGGTGTCGGCTTCGGGTGTCTGGCGCCCCTTCGCCCGTCCGGCCACCCCCTGGCTTGCGTGCGAGCTCGGCTTGCATGCATGCACGCCCAACAGGGAGTTGACCAGGGAGCGAGCAGGGTTGCCACTCTCCGCAAGTCGATCGGCAAGCCACTTCTCCTAACCGGTTCTCTAACCGGTTCTTCTAACCACTTCTCCCAACCGGTTCTTCTAACCGGTTCTCCCAACCGGTTCTCTAACCGATTCCCCTAAGCAGTTCTCTAAGCGGTTCTCTAAGCGGTTCTTCTAACCGCTTCTCCTATCACCTCTTCTAACCGCGCACCTGAACCCTTCCGGTAGTCACCTACGTGCTTCCGTTCTCTCCAGCCGTGCCGAATACTTGCGTGACAGCGTTCCGAGTCCGCTCCTGACTCGACGGCATCAGGTGCGCGTCCCCCCGGAGCGTCAGGCCAGGGTCGGAGTGCCCGAGGTACTCGGCGAGCGCCTTGATGTTCTCCCCAGCGTCCAGCAGCACCGACGCGTAGACGTACCTCATCGCATGCATGCCGTTCTCGCGTGACTCAGCGTGCGGAGCACCGGCCGCCGGGAACCGAGATCACTCCGGCCGAGGCCAGAGCAGGTTTCCATGCGCCTGAAAAAGATCCCCGAGCAACGCAGTACGACTGACACTTCGGGGCCGTGGAAGAGGTCGCGCTCCGGATGGAGAAGTTGCATCCGGTCAGGTCCAGGCCCAGCCTGGCGCGGGCATACGATCGGGGCGTGACGACCGAGTACGCATGGCGAGGCGACTTCGACAACGCCTCCCTCAACGCTCTGCACGCCGACGGCTTCGGTCATCCGGTCGCTCGGACCGACTGGCAGGAACGGCTCGAGCGCCACAGCCTCGGCTGGGTCTGTGCACGGGAAGACGGCTCTCTGATCGGCTTCGTCAACGTCGTCTGGGACGGTGGAGCTCATGCGTTCATCCTGGACACGGTGGTCGCCAAGCATCGCCGGTCGAGTGGAGTCGGAGCCGCGCTCGTCGCGACTGCGGCCGAAGAGGCCCGTGCCGCGAAGTGCGAGTGGCTTCACGTCGACTTCGAGGAGCACCTGCGTCCCTTCTACCTCCGTTCCTGTGGCTTCAGAGAGACAACAGCGGGACTGATCGCCCTCTAGCCCGGTGAGCCGGAGCCTGTACTCGTGGACAAGGCCAAAGGGCGGTGGTCCAGGGCTCTCCTCGCTCGTGGTCGTCGAGGCCGGAGGATTCACCCGCGGGCCGCTCCCGGCGGCCGGGCGCCGCGCACGGCACAGTGGGCGCATGGATGCAGACGGCAGGAAGACGCTGGCCGGCGCGCGCGGCGCCGCCACCCGGTTGCCGGCCCAGGACCTGGAGCGTGCCCGGCGGTTCTACGCCGAGAAGCTCGGCCTCGAGCCTCTCGACGAACGGCCGGGCGGGTTGCTGTACCGGTGCGGGCAGTCGGAGTTCGCCCTCTTCGAGTCGGCGGGAGCCTCGCCGGGCACCTTCACGCAGATGGGGTGGACCGTCGACGACATCGAGTCGGTCGTCTCGGAACTCCGCGGGCGCGGCGTGGTCTTCGAGAAGATCGACCTGCCGGGGCTCCGCACCCGGGGCGGTATCGCCGAGATCGAGGGGAACTACCCGAGCAAGGCGGCCGGGGGCGAACGCGGCGCCTGGTTCCGGGACAGCGAGGGGAACATGCTGGGCATCGGCCAGCCGGTCGCGTAGGCGGACCGACCTGTAGGCGACGGACCGGCCTGTAGGGGCACGGACCTGTAGGGGCAGGACTTGTAGCCGCACAGGCAGTGCGGCGCCGGGCGTCCGGCCCCTGCGGTCGGACGGTCAGGGGGAGTTAGTCCCGGGCGCCGGGCAACGGTACGAGTACGGGGCCCTTCACCACGGGCGCGGGGCCCGGACGCCCATCGGGCCAACGACCCGTCAGCTCACCCCCGTTGGCGGACGTCCGAGTCACCGCTCCCCTCCCTGCGGTACGACTCCGCCCGTTCCCGGCCCTGCTGTGCCGGGAGGGACCGGGGAGGGACCCCACTCCTGAGGCGCTGCACCCGCTAACCTGACCCCCACGTCCGCCCGTTACCCAGGTGCACACCCCCTGGAGTGCGGGCCGGGCCGGGCGCGGAGAGCAAGGAGATCGGGGAGAGCGATCATGGGCGAGTCTCTGAAGACCTTCGTCGGCGGCACCGAGGTCGAGGTGCCCAACAGCATTCCGGCGATCCGCGCCGCGCTCCCCGAGGGGAGACGCGAGGAGTTCGACCACGCGATCAACGACGCCGGGGTGCACGAGATCCAGGCCGTGATGCGCCACTGGATGCTCGAGTCCGTGCCCGATCCGGAGGCCGAGCGGATCCTGGTCCGGCTGGCGCAGGACGAGGCCGAGAGGCGGAGGGTCGCTTGAGCTTCCGCATCTCCTTCGCCCCGCCCGCCGACGACACCCTGGCCAAGATGCGCGACGGCGACGCGTTCCGGGACGAGATGGCACGCACCCTCGGCCTCGACCCGTACGGACACGCCTCGACCGCTGTGAAACGCGAACGCGACCGGCGCGAGGCGACGGTGTCCGGCGCCATCGTCCTCTACTACGTCTCGGGGACCGTGCTGACGGTCACCGTCGTGAGGCTCGTACCACTGCCGTGAGCCGGTGCCGCTGCCGCTGTCGTGAGGCCCGTATCACCGCCGCGAGAGCCCGCGTCGCTGCCGTGGGGCCCGCCCCCGATCCGGATCTGGAGGCCATCACCCCAGCCTGACCTGACGGTCCGTGTCGCCAAGGGATTCCAGCAGGTCCCGCAGGTCGTCCGCGATGCGCTCGCGCTTCTCCTCGGTGAGGCCCGACAGCAGGCGGTTCTGGTTCTCCACGTGGTCCACGAGCGCCCGGTCGATCAGTTCCCTGCCCGCCGCCGTGAGCGAGACGTGCACACTGCGGCCGTCCTCCGGCCGGCGGCTGCGTACGACGAGCTCCCGCTCCTCCAGCCGGTCGAGCCTCTGCGTGATCGCGCCGGACGTGACCATGGCGGACCGCATCAGCTCCGCGGGCGTCAGCCGGTGCGGGGCCGGGCTGCGCCGCAACGTGGCCAGGACGTCGAACGCCGCGGGGTCGAGATCGTGCCCGCCGAAGACGGCCCGCTGTTCCGCCTCGACGATCCGGGACAGCCGCTTGATGCGCCCGATCAGGCCCATCGACGAGGTGTCGAGTCCGGGGCGCTGCTCCGCCCACTGCGCCAGCACGCGGTCCACATGGTCGCTCATGGAGGACAGCATATCTTTATCTTAGAGTTGAGACACCTACTTGCTTAGCGCTAAGCAAAAACGCTACGGTCCAGCCATGACACAGGGCTCAAGTCCTCTGACCGTGCCGCAGGCGATCCGTACACGCCGCAGCATCCGCCACTACCTGCCCGATCCCGTCCCCGGCCGGCTCCTGACCGAACTCCTGGACCTGGCGCTGGAGGCCCCCTCCAGCTGGAACGTCCAGGCGCGCTTCGTCGTGGTCGTCTCGGACGACGAGGGACGGGCCGCCCTCGCCCGGGCCACCGGGGGCCAGCCGCACCCCCAGGAGGCCCCGCTCACCCTGGTGTTCGTCGCCGGAAGCCAGGCGTGGCGCGAGGACCTGAGCGACATCTACGAGCAGGCCCTGCGCGACGGCGCGTGGAACGAGCGGTTCGTCAGCGGGTTCTCCGAGGCCACCCAGGACTTCCAGCGGGACCTCGAACAGCGCGGTCTCCTGCGGGAGTACGCCGTCAAGGACGCGGTGATCTCCGCGACCTACGCGATGCTGGCCGCGGCCTCCATGGGCCTGGCCTCGTCGCCGATGAACGGCTGGGACGAGCAGCAGGTGAAGCGGGTCATCGGCGTCGAGGACCGGGACGACCTGCACGTCGCGATGCTGCTGCCGGTGGGCCTGCCCGCGGAGACGCGCGCCCACCCGGGCCGGCGGCCACGGTCCCGGCAGGCCTTCACGGGTCGTTACGGACACGTCGACGGCGGTACCCGGTGAAGGCGTACGGGCCCGCGGCCGACTCCGCGATCACCGCCCTCGCCCCGCTCGTCTGGGGCTCCACCTATCTCGTCACCACCGAATTCCTTCCGCCCGACCGGCCCTTGCTGGCTGCCACCGCCCGGGCCCTGCCGGCGGGCCTCATCCTGCTCGCCGTCGGCCGGACGCTGCCGCGCGGCGACTGGTGGTGGCGCGCGGCCGTGCTCGGCACCCTGAACATCGGCGCCTTCCTCTATCTGCTCTTCGTCGCCGCCTACCACCTGCCGGGCGGGGTGGCCGCCCTGGTGATGGCCGTACAGCCGACGGTCGTCCTCGCCCTGTCCGCCGTGGTGCTGAAGGAACGGATCACGGTGACGCACGCCGTGGCCTGCGCCCTGGGGATCACGGGCGTCGGACTGCTCGCCCTGACCCCCCGAGCGGGCCTGGACGCGGTCGGGGTGGGAGCCGGGCTCCTGGGCGCGGTGAGCATGGCGACCGGCATCGTGCTCACCAAGCGCTGGGGACGCCCCACGGGGGTGGGCGTCCTGACGTTCACGGGGTGGCAGCTGAGCTTCGGCGGGATCATCCTGCTGCCCGTCACCCTGCTCGGCGAGGGCCTGCCCGACGCGGTCGACGGCCGGAACCTCGCGGGCTTCGCCTACCTGGGGCTGATCGGCGCCCTGCTCGCCTACGCGGTGTGGTTCCGCGGCGTGGAGCGGCTCCCCGCGCTGACCGTGTCCGTACTGGGATTCGCCTCACCGCTCGCCGCCATGACTCTGGGCTATCTCGTGCTGGACGAGACCCTGTCCCCGGTCCAGCTCGCCGGTGCGCTGGCGGTCGTCGTCGCCGTGGTCCTCGCCCGGCCCCGGACGGCGAAGGGGCGGGAGCCGTCCTGCCCGCCCCCGCCCCTGCGCCACATCCGGATCAGCCGAGCTTCGCGACCTGCGCGTCGATGACCGCCGTCGGCCGCTCGAAGTCGGCGTCCGCACCCGTCTTGGAGAGGTTGAAGGAGAAGAACGTCGCGACGGTGCCGCCCTGGCGCACGCTCACGAGCTTGAAGGGGGCGGCCTCGTCGCCCTCGCCCATCTGCACCCGCCAGGCGAGGGCCTCCTCGCCGCCCGTCACCTTCTCCTCGGTGAGCTTGGTGACCTTCTGCTTCGAGCCCTTCATCGACAGGGTGAACCCGCCGGTCGCGCACCCGGCGGCGGAGTCCCGCAGTTCGGCCATGCTCTGCGCCGCGCCGTCACCGTCGTACGAGGCCAGGGTGACCAGGGACGACGTCATGTCGAGCATCCCCGCGAGGGCGTCCTCGGGGTCGGCGGACTCGTCCTTCTTGGGCTCCTCGACGACCTTGCGCCCGGCGTTCCCCACCGGGTTCCCCCGCTTCACCCCGTAGAAGGCGAAGCCGATGGCCTCGCACTCCTTCTTGTCCACGGTGACGTCACCGGGCTGCGCGATGTCCTCGGGGCCGGTCTTCGAGATCTTGTGGCCGGAGACGTCGCCCTGCTCCAGCGAGACCTTCTCCAGCTCGGCCGAGGACAGCGCCTTGACCGCGGCGGGCTTGGCGGAGGCGTCGCCCTTCGCCCCCGAGGTCCCGCCGTCGCCCTTGGCGTCGGAGTCCGAGCCGCCGCACGCGGTGGCGAGCAGCGTCAGGGACGCCACGGCGGCGGCAAGGGCGGTACGGCGTACGGCGGTGGCGCGCATGGTTCGTTCAACTCTCCGTCCGAAGGAGCAACACCCCGCTCCCGTCGCGTAATTCACCGCTGCCGAGGGAGGGCCGTCGCAGTACGCCACACTCTACGATCGGACATCTGTCCGATGATCGCCCCTGATGGGCACGGGATGTGATCGTGATTCCCTTGTGATCACCCTGTGAAGCCGCTGTGGGGCGGACGAATCCGCAGCTCAGCCATGGGAGCCCGCCTGTGACCTCCGACGCGACGACCGCCGTCCTGGAAGCCGTCGGGGCCCACCGGCCCACTTCCCGTGAACCGCTCACCGGGGGCACGTACAACACCGTCACCCGCGTGACGTTCGAGGACGGCAGGGACTGGGTGGTGAAGGTCCCTCCGGCGCACTCCGGCGGGCTGAGCCATGAACTCCGCCTGCTCGTCAACGAGGTCACCTTCTACGACGCCGCGGCGTCGGCGGGTGGCGCCGCGATCCCCCGGGTCGTGCACAGCGAACTGGACCCGGAAGCGCCCTGTGGGGCGTACGTCGTCATGACCGCGTGCCCCGGCCGGCCCTGGAGCGCCCTCGCCGGTGACCTGACGGCCGACGAGACACACGTCCTGCGCACCGGGTTCGGGCACCTCGTCGGCCGGCTGCACGGCGTGACGGGTCCCGGCGGATTCGGCTACCCCGCCGAGCCCTTCGGGCCCCTCTCCCCCACCTGGCGCGAGGCGTTCACCGCCATGACGGACGCCGTACTCGCCGATGCGGAGGCATACGGGGCGAGGCTGCCCCGCCCGGTGGAGCAGATCCGCGAGGTGCTCGCCGGGGCGGTGGACGTGCTGGACGAGGTGACCCGCCCCGCGCTGGTCCACTTCGACCTGTGGGAGGGGAACCTCCTGGTGGCGGGGGATCCGGGCGCCCGCCGCATCGGCGGGATCGTCGACGGCGAGCGGATGTTCTGGGGCGATCCGGTCGCCGATCTCGTCTCCACACACCTGTTCGGCGACCCGGAGGCGGACCCCGCCTTCCTCGCCGGATACGCGTCCGCGACGGGCGGGCCGCTGGTGTTCACCCCGTCCGTACGGCGCCGGCTCGCCCTCTACCGCTGCTACCTCTACCTGATCATGCTCACCGAGACGGTGCCCCGGGGTGCGGGGGCCGAGGCACTGGCGCTGACCTGGCAGGAGGTGGCGCCGCGGCTCGTCATGGCGCTGGACGGGCTGGCCGGCGCGCCACACCCCGGCCTCGGGCAGGACCTCAGGAAGGACCGACGGAGGGCCGCTTCGTCAGATGGGTGAAGGCGTCCAGGTTGCGGGTGGACTCGCCCCGCTCCACCCGCCAGGCGTACTCCTTGCGGATCGCGCTCGCGAAGCCCAGTTCGAGCAGCGGATTGAACGCGCCGTCCGCCGCCTCCAGGACCGCGCCCAGCAGCCGGTCGAGCTCCTCGGGTGTGACCACCGAGAGCGGCAGCCTGCCGACGAGGTAGATGTCGCCGAGCTGATCGATGGCGTAACTCACCCCGAAGAGGCGGAGGTTGTGCTCCAGGAGCCAGCGGTGCACGGCGGCGTCGTTCTCGTCCGGGTGGCGGATGACGAACGCGTTGAGGGAGAGGGAGTGCCGGCCGACGATCAGCGAGCAGGTCGTGGACAGCTTGCGGGTGCCGGGCAGGGTGACGACGTAGCTGCCGGGCCCGGGGCTCTCCCATGCGAGCTCCGCGTCGTCCAGCACCCCCTCGATGACCTGCGCCGCTGCTGCTTCCTCGGATACGTCAGCCATGGTGCGAGCGTACGACAACGCCTGCGTACGGACCCGCGGCGAGGGGGCGGACGGCCGCAGGCTCCTCAGCCGTGGCGCGAAGAGGCGGAGGGCCGCAGGCTCCTCAGCCGTGGTGCGAGCGGGCGCGGCGCCGGTGGTCGAGCATCGCCGCCGTGTAGACGTCGGCGGTGGCCGACGCGGCCGTGCCCCATCCGAAGGACTGGGCGTGCGCGGCGGCCGCCTCGCCCATCCGGCAGGCCAGCTCCGGATCGTCCGCGAACCGGCCGAGCGCCTGTGCGTACGCCGCCGGTTCGTGGCCCGGGATCAGGAAGCCGCTGACGCCGTCCTTCACCGCGACGGGGAGACCGCCCACCTCCGCCGCGACGACGGGCGTGCCGGCGGCCTGGGCCTCGATGGCGACGAGCCCGAAGGACTCGCTGTACGAGGGCATGACCAGCACGGACGCCGCCCGGAACCAGTCGGCGAGCTGGTCCTGCCCGACCGGCGGGTGGAACCGCACGACGTCGGCGATGCCGAGGCGCGCGGCGAGCTTCTGGAGGCCCTCGGGCTTCGCGAGGCCGCTGCCGCTGGGGCCGCCGACGACGGGGACGACGATGCGCGAGCGCAGCGAGGGGTCCCGCTCCATGAGCACGGCGACCGCGCGCAGCAGGACGTCCGGAGCCTTGAGCGGCTGGATCCGGCCGGCGAACAGCGGGATCAGCGCGTCCTGCGGCAGCCCGAGCCGGGCCCGGGCGGCGGCGCGGCCGTCGCCGGGGCGGAAGCGGTCCAGGTTGACGCCGGGGTGCACGACGGCGACCGACGCCGGATCCGCCTCGTAGAAGCGGATGAGCTCGTCGGCCTCCCCCGCGGTGTTCGCGATGAGCCGGTCGGAGGCGTGCACGATCTGGGTCTCGCCGATGACGCGGGCGGCGGGCTCGGGGGTGTCACCCTCGGCGAGCGCGGCGTTCTTGACCTTCGCCATGGTGTGCATGGCGTGGACGAGGGGGACGCCCCACCGCTGGGCGGCCAGCCAGCCGACCTGCCCGGAGAGCCAGTAGTGGGAGTGGACCAGGTCGTAGTAGCCGGGTCGCTGACCGGCCCAGGCCTGCATCACGCCGTGGGTGAAGGCGCAGAGCTGCGCGGGCAGCTCCTCCTTCGCCAGGCCCTCGTACGGCCCGGCGTCGATGTGGCGGACCAGGACCCCGGGTGCCAGCTCGACCGTCGGGGGCAGGCCGCCGGTGGTGGCCCGGGTGAAGATCTCGACCTCGATGCCGATCGCGGCGAGACGCTTGGCCAGCTCCACGATGTAGACGTTCATGCCGCCCGCGTCACCGGTGCCGGGCTGGTGGAGGGGGGACGTGTGCACGGAGAGCATCGCGACGCGGCGCGGCTTGCGGTGCCCGGCGAAGCCTCCCGGGAAGCGGATACGGGGTGCCGCACGGCTGCTGCCGAGCCGGGAGACGTACTGGCTCACGGGTCCGCTCCTCCTCGCTCAGGGCATGACACGTACGGGGCACAAGGCCCCTTCGAAGGGCCAGAACAGCGGAACGCAGCCTTTCATTTCCACTTTGCCAAATCATTGCGATCCGTCCGGCGCGCCGGACGGCGACCGGCGGGCCCCGCTGCTCCGCGTGTGCCCTCCTCCGCGTCGCATACGCTCGCTTTCATGCACCAGCGCCCCATCGGCACCGCCACCCGCGGGACCACCAACCCCAACCGGCTGCGCCGCATGGACCGCTGGATCGCCGCCACGCACGGCCCCGCCCTGCGCCGCAGCGACGCCCCCGTCGCGGTCGACCTCGGCTACGGCGCCGCGCCCTGGACCGCCGTCGAACTGCTGGAGCGGCTGCGCACCGCCGAGCCCCGGACCGCCGTGGTGGGCATCGAGATCGACCCGGCCCGGGTCGCGGCGGCGCAGCCGTACGAACGAGAGGGCCTCACCTTCGCGCACGGCGGCTTCGAGGTCCCGCTGGCCGGCCGGCCGGTCCTCATCCGGGCCGCGAACGTGCTGCGCCAGTACGACGAGGGCGAGGTCGCCGCGGTCTGGCAGCGGCTGTGCTCACGGCTCTCCCCGGACGGCCTGCTGGTCGAGGGCACCTGCGACGAGATCGGCCGCAGGCACGTATGGGTCGCACTCGGCCCCGAGGGGCCGCGCACGGTCACCTTCGCGACCCGGCTCGGCTCGCTGGAGCGCCCCTCGGACCTCGCCGAACGCCTCCCCAAGGCCCTGATCCACCGCAACGTGCCGGGCGAGCCGGTCCACGCGTTCCTGCGGGACCTCGACCGGGCCTGGGCGACGGCCTCCCCGTACGCGTCACTGGGGGCCCGGCAGCGCTGGATCGCCGCGGCCCGGGCGGTCTCCGCCGACTGGCCGCTGACGGACGGCGGACGGCGGTGGCGGCAGGGCGAGATCACCGTGCGCTGGGAGGCACTGCGCCCCGGCGGGTGAGCAGCGGCGCGCACCTGCGGGTGAGGAGCGGCGCGCCCCGGAGCGGATGAACGCGAGACGGCGCCCGCCGGAACCGGCGGGTGGGGGGCGGCACCCGCCCGAACCGGCGGTGAACCCTTCGGTGTACGGGAACGCCTGCGGACCACTGTTCGTCCCCTGTGTGACAGGGAGGGTGACGCGGACCTCTGTTGCTTTACGGGACACCATGGCACGATCACGTCGTCACACAAACGTTACTGACGGTAAGTCAGATGTACGCGATATGGCTTTCGTTGCCTTTCGCCCGGAGGGGGAGCTTGTGAACCGACGCCACTGTGCCAGTGCCGCGATCACCTTGGTCTGCGCACTGGCCCTGCTGACCGCGCCGGTCCAGGCCATGGCCGCCCCGATCCCCGAGCCCACGCCGACCGCCACCGCGTCCGCGTCCCCCGGGAAGAAGAGCCTCGAGGAGGTGCGCGAGGAGATCGACACCCTCTACCGCAAGGCCGGGGCGGCCACCGACGCGTACAACCTCGCCGAGGAGCAGGCCGAGAAGCAGTCCGGCGAGATCGTCCGGCTGACCAAGGCGATCGCCGACGGCCAGGCGAGGATCGCGGAGCTGAAGAACAGGGCGGGCGCCGCGGCCCGCGAGCAGTACCGCAACGGCGGGCTCCCCCCGGGCGCGCAGCTGGTCCTGAGCGGTGACCCGAACCTCTTCCTGGACGGCATCAACCAGGCCAGGCAGGGCCAGCAGGCCACCAAGGGCATGCTGACGGAACTGGAGCAGGCCCAGGAGGACTTGGAGACGTACACCAAGGACGCCAGCCTCAACTGGGAGAAGATCGAGGCCAATCGCGTCAAGCAGGCCAAGGCGAAGAAGCGGATCGACGCGCAGATCGAGGCGGCGGAGACGCTCGAGTCCCAGCTGGCGAAGGAGGAGCAGGCCCGGCTCCTCCAGCTGGAGAAGGACGCCGCGTCCTCGGCACAGGCCGCCTGGCTCTCCTCAGGCGCCCTGAAGGACATCAGCCGCGAGGCGAGCCCCGCCGGGAAGAAGGCGCTTGCCTTCGCGACCGCCCAGATAGGCAAGCCGTACGTCTGGGGAGCCGAGGGCCCCGGTTCGTACGACTGCTCGGGGCTGACCTCACAGGCGTGGGCCGCGGCGAAGAGGCCGATCCCCCGGACGTCGCAGGAGCAGTGGCGGCAGCTGCCCCACATCCCCATCCAGGACATGCGCCCCGGCGATCTGATCATCTACCACAGCGACGCCAGCCACGTCGGGATGTACGTCGGCGACGGCTCGATCGTCCACGCCCCCCGGCCCGGACGGCACGTCACGCTGACGGGCGCGGGCACGATGCAGATCCTGGGCGTCGTCCGGCCGGACAAGTAGGCACCGGGAGCCACGACGGCCGGCACGAGGGGACCGGGCACCTGACGGACGACGCCCCGCGCGCGGCACCGAGGCGTGAACAGCCGTGCGGGTGACGGGGCGAGCAGCGTCGCGGCACGTGGCGGAGCCCGGGTGACCGGGCGCACACGACGCTCACCGCAGGGCGCGTCCAGGGGCGGGGGCAGGCGCATGTGTGCGGTGCGTGTCGGGCGCGTGATGTTTGTCATGACCTCATGTCCGTTTCATGCGCGCCGATCACGCCGGATCCGTGGTGGGACGCGGCTTATGGCCGCGCATATGACACGGGATGATCGCCGGGCGCCATTCCGTTCCCCTGCTGCGGACCGCTATCGTCCCGTCGGCGGGTCGTCGATCGTCGTCCCGCCGCGCCCTCGGGGGGAGGGAAGGAAACCCGAACCGATGCCCGTACCCGTACCGCAGCAACGTGCCGTTCCCGCTGCGGAGACCACTCATGGCGCCGACCTCACCCTCCTGGTGATCGAGGACGACCCTGCGGGCACCTTCGCCGTCCCCGAGCTGTCGTCCACCACCGGGGCGCGGATCCGCGTCCGCACCGCCCGCAACCTCACCGAGGCCGGCCGGCTGCTCACCGACGACGTCGACTGCATCCTGCTCGATCTCGGCCTGGAGGCGGGGTCACTCCCCTGCGGCACGCGCCCCGACGGCCGTGACGACGGGACGGGCGACCCGGACGAGCTCGCCGCCCTCAAGCACGTCCTGCGCATCGCGCCGCGCCACGCCGTGCTCGCCCTCACCGCCGAGGGCGACGCCGAGCGGGCCGCCGAGGCCGTGCGGGTCGGCGCCCAGGACTACCTCTTCCGTGACGAGCTCGACGGCCGCCTCCTCAGCCGCGCCATCCGCTACGCCGTGGAGCGCAAGCGCGCGGACACCGCCCAGCACCAGCTGACCGAGTCCCGGCTGCGCGCCCAGGAGAACGCCCGGCTGGAGCGCGGGCTGCTGCCCACCCCGCTCCTCGACGGCTCCGACCTCGCCTTCGCCGCCCACTACCGTCCGGGCCGCAGCCGCGCCCTGCTCGGCGGGGACTTCTACGACACGGTCCGCACGCCCGACGGCACGGTCCACGCGATGATCGGCGACGTCTGCGGGCACGGCCCGGACGAGGCGGCGCTCGGCGTCGAGCTGCGCATCGCCTGGCGGGCGCTGACCCTCGCCGGACTCTGCGGCGACGCCCTGCTCTCCACCCTTCAGCAGGTCCTGGAGCACGAGCGGCAGAGCGAGGAGATCTTCGCGACGCTCTGCACCGTGGACATCGCCCCCGACGGACGCCGCGCGGGTCTGTGCATCGCGGGTCACCCCGCACCGCTGATCGCCCGCCAGGGCAGGGCGGCGCACCTGCTCCCGTACGAGGACGGCGGCCCGGCCCTCGGCCTGCTGCCGCACGCGCGGTGGCCGCGCCGCCAGGTCGAGCTGGGCGGCTCCTGGAGCCTGATGATGTACACCGACGGGCTGATCGAGGGCCGCATCGGGCAGGAGGGGACCCAGCGCCTCGGCCAGGACGGGATGGTCGCCATGGTCAACGGCCGCCTGGCCCAGGGGCTCGGCGGCGAGGCACTCCTGGAGGCCGCGGTCACCCAGGTGCAGGAGCTGAACGGCGGGGAGCTCACCGACGACGTGGCGGTCCTGCTGCTGGAGCGCGACGAGGCCCGGATACGGCGAAGGGGCAGGAGCGCCTCGCGCTCCCGCCCCGGTGCTGCCTCCGCCGCAGGCGCTCAGCGCCCGCCGTTGTAGGGGCCGTACGGTCCGTCGCTGCTGGAGCCTCCGCGCCGGCCGCCGCCGCCCGACACCGCCTTGAGCGCGGGCTTCACGTCCACCATGAAGACGATGGACGCGATCACACCCGCGATCTGAAGGAACAGGATCGGGATGACGAGGTTCACGAAGACGGTGACCCCGAGGATGATCAGCCAGAAGGACTTCTTCTGCTTGTCCGCGGCCCGGTAGGCGTCCTCGCGCGCCGTCACGGCGAAGACCAGTGCGACCACGGCCAGGACGAGCATGGCCAGGTACAGCAGCTGGAGGAACGAGCCGAATGCTTCGAGCAACACGGTGAGCACCGCCTAGTCAGTGGATGAGCGCCTCGCGGCCAAGGTACCGGGACAACGACCCGGGCACCCCCAAAGGTGCCCGGGTCACCGTCCCGGCAATCCCGGAACCGTCTCCGCCTATTTCGCGGAGGGCGGGGTCGTCTTCTTCGCGGCGGGCTTGCGCACGGGCGCCGGCTTCTTCGCCGCGGGCGCCGCCTTGGACTCGGCGGGCTTGGGCGCCGGCTTCTTCGCGACGGGGGTGACCGGCCTCGCGGCGGTCACCGGCTTGACGGGAGCAGCCGGCTTCGCCGCCTCCGGCTTCTGCTTCGGCACCGCCTTCGGCTCCGCCTCGACGACGGCGGCGATCTCGACGATCTCATCGGCCGTCTCACCGCGCCAGGTCCGCACGGTCAGCTCGCCGCGCTCGGCGACCTTCTCGTACGTCTCACGGGCGCGCACCGCGTACTCGGCGGCCACGCCGACGCTCCGCAGCGCGAGGTCCTGGGCGGTCTCGCCCCACTTCTTCAGGTCGGTGTCCAGCGCCCCGAAGACCTCGGTCACCTTCGCCTGCACGGTGGCCTGGGCCTCCTTCGCCTGCGTGGTGACCCGCTCCTGCACCGCCTTGGGGTCGGTGTTGCGCACGGCGTCGAAGCGCTCGGGGGCCTCGGTCCGGAGCTGCTCGATCAGAGCCGGGACCTTGCGCGCCTGCTCCACGGCGAGGTCGGCCGTGCCGGCGGCGAAGTAGAGGGGAGTGGGGTCGGTGAGGGTCTTACGCAGGTCATCGGTGATGGCCATGACTGTGGTCCTCCCGGATCATCAGAAGTCAGTTCGCTGGTGGGTCTGCATCACTGCCGCCGGCCGTGCGGGGGCCGCGGGCATCCGGACCGGCACCGTTCGCGTCATCGGCACCGCTTTCCGCGTCGGCATCGATTCTGCTCCCCGCATCGGCGGCACCGTGGAACCCGGCGCCGGTGTCGGGCGCGACATCGAAACCGTTCTCACGGCGGAAGGAGTCGTAGATCTGGAGCAGAACGTTCTTCTGCCGCTCGTTGATCGACGGATCGGCCAATATGACCGCCCGCGTCTCCAACTCCTCCCGCTCCCGCTCGTCGAGGATCCCGGCCCGCACGTACAGCGTCTCGGCGGAGATCCGCAGGGCCTTGGCGACCTGCTGCAGCACCTCGGCACTCGGCTTGCGCAGACCGCGTTCGATCTGGCTGAGATACGGATTGGACACCCCGGCGGCGTCGGCGAGCTGCCTCAGGGAGAGCTGCGCCGTACGCCGCTGCTCACGCAGGTACTCGCCGAGATTGCCGACGTTGAGTGATGCCATGCCTCGATGGTGCCCACCGTTGCTAACTTTTGCAAGCGCCTGCTTGCAAAAGTGTTCCATGTCATCCCGCGCAGACCGATCTGCCGGTCCCGTGAAGGCCGTACGGATCCTCAGTTGCCGACTCAGTTGCCGACCGCCGGGCAAGCCGGCACAGCGGGGCGGCTCGGAAGGCGTCGTGGAGCAGACGAACGATCCCCGGACGCACGATGCCGCGCGGTCGGCCGTCCTCACGAGGCCAGGGAAGCGCCCGCGCCGGACCGCGGTGTCAGTCCTCATGGACGGGTCGCCTCCGTGTGATCGACGCCTGCTGCCCGAACTCGTCGACGAACGGCGTGACGAACGGCGTCGATTCCCGGACACGAGGCCGGTGGAGCATCCGGAACGGCACCGCGTGCCGACTGCTCACCGTCGATGGACATCAGTCGCGATCCCGTCCCCCTTCAACCGCGGGCACCGCAGCTCAACGCCTGGCGCCGCCCACAGGTGGGTGTGACCGGACACGATCTCCTGAGTGGCGTCCGTTTCCAACGGTGCGTGGGCAGTCGCCCGCCGAGCCCTCCTGTCCGGGAATCGGGTTGCGGCCGCCCCGGGGAGCCCGATGGGGTGTCTCCATGGACGAGGCCACGGAGCGGGAGCGACCGGTGGGGGCGGGCACGGACCGTGCGACCGCCCGTCGGCACGCTCCATGGCACGGGCCGGCGGTGCTCGTGGCCCTGATGCTGGCCGCATTCACCTTCAACACCGCGGAGAACCTGCCGATCGGCCTCCTGGAACTCATCTCCGAGGACCTTCAGGTGTCCCTGTCGTCGGTCGGCCTCCTGGTCACCGGTTACGGCGTGACCGTGGCCGTCGCATCGCTGCCGCTCGCCCATGCCCTGCGGGCGGTACCCCGTCGGCACGCACTGACGGGAGTGCTGGCCGCGCTCGTCGTCTCCAGCCTGGTCGCGGCGTCGGCCACTTCCTACGGGCTGCTCCTCGCGGCACGGCTGCTCACCGCACTCGCCCAGGCGCTGTTCTGGGCCGTGATGGCGCCGGCCGCGGTGAGCCTTTTCGCGCCCGAGGTCCGGGGACGCGTGGTCGGGGCGCTGTCCGTCGCCGGTTCGTCCGCCCTCGTCCTGGGTGTTCCGGCCGGCACCTGGCTCGGGCAGCAGAGCGACTGGCGGTTGCCCGTCGCCGTGCTGGCGGTTCCGGGGCTCATCTCCCTGGTGACGGTCGCCGCGCTGCTGCCGACCTCGCGCCCGGAGGACGGGCCCGCCGCCTACGGGTCCCTCCCCGACCGCCGTCGGTTCGGGACGGTGCTCGTGGTCGGGGCCCTGTCCGCCACCGGGGCGTTCGCGGGATACACCTACATCGTCACGTTCCTGGGTGAGGTGAGCGGCTTCTCTCCTCGCGCGGTCAGCGCCCTGCTCGTGGTCTCCGGTATCGCGTGCCTGGCCGGAGTGAGCATCACGGGTGCGCTGCTGGACCGCTTTCCGCACGCCGCGCTGACCACTGCCGTGGCCACGCAGTCGGTGGGCATGCTCGGCCTGTACGTGACCGGCACCGGCCAGGTGACAGCGGTGGTGTTCCTGGTGCTGATGGGTGGTGCCCTCGGTCCGGTGTTCATGACCACCCAGAACGCGATGCTGCAGTGCGCACCGGGCCGTACGGACCTGGCGCTCGCGGCGAACTCCGGTGCCTACAACGTCGGCATCGCGGCGGGCGCCGCGATCGGCGGACTGGTCCTGCCGCTGGCCGATGTGCGGGGTACCTTCCTCGTCGGCGGACTGCTGTCGTCCGCAGCCTGCGCGGTACTGCTGGCCGGTCGCACACCCGCCCGCCCGTGACGACGGACGGGCGCCGCCCGGCAGGGATGCGGTGGATCGTCGCCCGACAGCGCCCGGGCCTCCCGGCCGGTTCTTCCCGGCCGGTTCTGCCCGGCGCGCGACCGGCACACGACCGCCCTGCGCGGCAAGGAGGGCAAGATCCGCTCACGGGCGCCGCACGACGAGGACGAACTCCTGACCCGACCGTCGTGCGGGCGATCCCCGGTGCGGCCCCGCGGATCGACGTGGATCGCGCTGCGGCCCGCCCGGGGGACATCCTGCGTCAGCGGACGGTGAGGACCAGCTTGCCCGTGGTGCGCCCCGTCTCGCCCTGGGCGTGCGCCCGGGCGCCCTCGGCGAGGGGGAAGGTGCCGGACACGTGGGCGCGGAGCCTTCCCCGCTCGACGAGACCGGCGATCGCCCGCATCCCGGACCGGTCGTGCTCGACGAGCAGGGTGACCGCCCGGGCCTGCGCCTTTTCCGCCGCGGCCTGCGTGTCCTCGTCGCCCGGGAGCAGGGAGACGACGACGCCCCCGGGGCTGAGCACGCCCGCGGAGCGGGTGGCGGTCTCTCCGCCGAGGGTGTCGAGGACGACGTCGTAGCGCTCGTCGGTGTCGGTGAAGTCCTCGGAGCGGTAGTCGATGCAGACGTCGGCGCCGATCTCGCGCAGGAAGTCGTGCTTGGGGGCGCTCGCCGTCCCCGTGACATGGGCGCCGAGTTCCTTGGCGATCTGTACGGCGAGGTGGCCGACGCCGCCGGCAGCGGCGTGGACCAGCACCCGCTGCCCGGCACGGAGGTCCGCCGTGTCGACGAGCGCCTGCCAGGCGGTGAGCGCGGCCAGCGGCAGAGCGGCTGCCTCGACATGGCCGATCCCGGCGGGCTTGGGGGCGAACGCGCGCGTGGGGCCGGTCACGTACTCGGCGTGGGAGCCGGCCCCGTACGGATAGGGCAGCATCCCGAAGACCTCGTCGCCGGGACGGAAGAGGGTGACGCCGTAGCCGGTCTCCACCACGGTGCCGGAGACGTCCCAGCCGAGGGTCAGCGGCGGGGGCGGCAGGAAGAGGCTCATGGCGCGGTGCTTGAAGTCCGTGGGGTTGAGGCCCGCCGCGTGCACGGCGACGAGGATCTCGCCCGGGCCGGGCACGGGCCGCGGAAGCGCGGTCAGCCGCAGCACCTCAGGGCCGCCGAGGGCCGTCTGGTACAGGGCGAGCATCGAGGGGGCGCCGTCCGGACCGGTGCGGTCCGGGATGGCCGCGGGGTCCGGGGAGCCGGGGTTCTCGGAGGTGTTCGTCGTGGTCATGCCTCGATCCTGGACGCACGGCCCCCCTCAGGACGATGGCAAGAAGGTCATCCTCCGATACATTCGTGCCATGCCTCTCGATCCCTCCGGCCGCCCCGCCCCCGCCGGTCCCTCCCTGGCCGGGGACCGCGCCGACCGTGCTGCCGAGCTGGACCGCCAGATGCGCCCGGACCCGCGGCCCGGCGCCCACAAGGTCGTCGTCCTCGCCCTCGACGGCGTCTACCCCTTCGAGCTCGGCATCCCGCACCGGGTCCTGGGGTCCGCCGACGGCCGCTACGAGGTGCTGTCCGCGAGCGTGGACGGGGGGCCCGTCCGCACGGACTCGGACCTGACCGTCACCCCCGCGCACGGCCCCGAGGTGCTGGCCGAGGCGGACACCGTGGTCATCCCGCCGTACTCGATCACCCGGGCCGCGGGCGCCGCCCCCGACCCCCAGGCCCTCGCCGCGCTCTCCATGATCCGCCCCGGCACCCGCCTGGTGTCCATCTGCACCGGCGCCTTCCTGCTGGCGGCCGCGGGTCTCCTCGACGGGCGGCGGGCCACCACCCACTGGGCGCTCACCGAGCACTTCCAGGAGCTGTTCCCCCAGGTCGAGCTCGACGCCGGGGTGCTCTTCGTCGACCAGGGGGACGTGCTGACCTCCGCGGGGGCGGCGAGCGGTGTCGACATCTGCCTGCACCTGGTGCGCCGGGACCACGGCAGCGAGGTGGCCAACCAGGTCGCCCGCCGCTGCGTCGTGCCGCCGTACCGGGACGGCGGTCAGGCGCAGTACATCGAGCGGCCGCTGCCGCCGACGAGCGGCACGGGCACCGGCCCGACCCGCGACTGGGCCCTGCGACGACTGGAACAGCCCCTGTCCCTCGACGAGTTGTCCGCGCACGCGGCTATGAGCACCCGCACCTTCGCCCGGCGCTTCCGGGAGGAGACGGGACTGAGCCCCGGCCGCTGGCTGACCCAGCAGCGGCTGCGGCGGGCGCGGCACCTGCTGGAGTCCAGCGACCTGCCGGTGGAACGGGTCGCCCACGAGGTCGGCTTCGCCACCGCCACCTCGCTGCGCCGGCACCTGGCGGCGGAGTCGGGGGTCGCCCCGGCGGCGTACCGGCGCACCTTCCGCGCATCGGAACCCGCGTGAGCCGCTCCCCCGGCAGGCCCTCGGTCCGGGTCTCTTGGGAGACTTCCGGCGATGTCCGCACCGGAGCGCGCGGCCGGGCTGCCCGAGGGCACCACGGAGGACGTCGCCTACGCCCCCGAGGTCGACCTCCCGCTCCTCCTCGGCAGGATCAGCCTGGAGGCGTGGGTCGAGGCCGTCGCGCTCGGTCTCGCCCCCGGGTCGGCCTGGCGAAGGGGCGGGAGCTGGGCAGGGCGCTCGCGGAGGCGCCCTTCCACGCGGACACCACGGTCGTGGCGATGCTGCGGCAGGTGGCGGCCCGCGTACCCCTGGTCCTGATCACCGATGCCACACCGCGTCTGGACGAGGACCTCGCCGCCCTGGACTCGCGGACCTGGCCCATCACGTGGTCAGCAGCGCCGTCGAAGGGGTCGCCGAACCGGACCCCGCCCTCTACCGGATCGCCGCCGCGCGGGCGGGGGTGCCGGTGGACCGGTGCCTCTTCGTGGACGACAGCCGGGAGAACGTCGACGCGGCCGCCGCGCTCGGCATGACGGGCGTACATTTCCACCGACCGGCCGATCTGCGGGCACCGTTCGGCCCCGTGCAGAAAGCGCTCGGCACCGACCCGGGAGACGTATGAACGAAGAGGTCCTGCATGGCGGCATGGCCAACGCGGGCGCCGTCGTCCGCAAGGGGGACACCGTCGAGCGGCCCGCGCAGCCGCACGCGCCCGCGCTCCACGACCATCTGCGGGCCCTGGCCGCAGGGGGCTTCGACGGCGTCCCCACGCCCCTCGGGGTGAACGGGGACGGCCTCCGGGAACGGCTCTCCTACGTCCACGGCGATGTGCCCCTCCCGCCGACCCCGCCGTGGGCCCGTACCGACGAGGCGCTGCGTTCGGTGGGGGTGCTGCTGCGGCGGCTGCACCAGGTGTCCGCCTGCCTGCCCGTGGACCACACCGTCCCCTGGCCGTCCGAACTGGCCGACCCCGAGGCCGGGAAGGCGCCGCCGGACACCCTGGTCGTCTGCCACAACGACGTCTGCCCGGAGAACGTGGTCTTCCGCGAGGGCCGCGCCGCAGCGCTCATCGACTTCGACCAGGCCGCTCCCGGCCGGCCCCTGTGGGACGTGGCGACGACGGCACGCTACTGGGTGCCGATGTCCGCCGAGGGGCCGGACACCGCGCACCGGCTCCGGGTCCTCGCCGGCGGCTACGCCTTGGGGGCCGGGGACCGCGCGGCCCTCCCCCTGGTGATCGAGCAGGCCGCCGCGGTCGCCCGGGCCTCCAGCGAGCGCCGCGTCCGCAACGGCGAACCCGCCTACGTACGCGTCCTCGCGGCACGCGGCGGATGGGAGAGCTGGGACCGCCACCAGGCATGGCTGGCCGGGCACCGCTGCACGTTCACCGAGGAGCTTCTGCGGGATCCGTGGTGACCAGGCCGTCGGCCAGCTGGGCGAAGGCGAGGCCGGCCGCCGCCTCCGCGTCCGCGTGCACCTGGTCGGCGCTCTCCCCCGCGTCGATCCGCCGCCAGTTCTCCTCGGCGAGGATCCGCAGTACGGCGACGATCTGGCCGGCCGCGAGCCGCGCCGCCACCGGGATGCCGGGGTCCAGGGCGCGGGCGAGCGCCGCTTCGGAGCGCCCCTGGTAGGCGTACAGGCGCGCGACGAGCGACGGGGTGCCGTAGAGCAGCCGGTGGAAGGCCAGTACGTGCGGGTTGTCGCAGAGTCCGGTCACCGGGTCGCGGCGCTCCAGGCCGTCCAGGAAGTGGTGGCGCAGCGCGTCCAGCGGGGAGAGACCGTCCGCCCGGCCGGAGACGACGCGGGCCGCCTCGTCCTCGTGGTCGGCGAACCGGTGCAGGACCAGGTCCTCCTTGGCCGGGAAGTACCGGAACAGCGTCGGCTTGGAGATGTCGGCCGCCGCCGCCACCTCGGCCACCGAGACCTTGTCGAAGCCCCGCTCAAGGAACATGGAGATCGCGGCCTCGGACACGGCCTGGTAGGTCAGCTGCTTCTTGCGCTCACGCAGTCCCATCCTCGCCTCGCTCATGCCGGCGGTCCTTTCTCGACGAGCGCCTCGACCCCGTCGAGGATCCGTTCGAGGCCGAACACGAACTCGTAGTCGGGTGCGTCCGGTTCGCTCATGATCCCCGTGTCCAGCAGGGCCGCCAGCTCCGGATGCCGTGCCGGGTCGACGAGCCTGCGTACCGTCCGCTCCCACCGCGCCATGAACTCCTCGGGGGACACGCCCTTCTCGTCGACGGCGGTGGCGATGTCGCTCATCAGCGTCGCCTCGTTCCGTACGTAACCCGAGACGAGGAGGATGACCGAGATCTTGTCGCCCGAGGACAGGCCGCTGCCCGACAGCGCCTGGAGCCCCTGTTCCCACCACAGCACCATGTGGGGGCTGGCGGGCGGGCCGCCGATCGGGATGCGCAGGGCCCACAGGTTCTGCTGGAACATCCGGCGCTGGGACCAGGCCCAGCGGCTCAGCGCCTCCCTCCAGCCCGCCTGCTCCTCCGCCTCGGACAGGGGCGGCGGAGTGCCCAAGGCCGCCTCCTGCATGAGGACGTACAGCTCCTCCTTGGCCGCGACGTAGCGGTAGAGCGACATCGTCGAGGCGCCCAACTCCTTGGCGACCCGCCCCATCGAGACGGCCGAGAGCCCCTCCGCGGCGGCGACCGACACGGCCGCGTCGACGATGCGGTCCAGTGTCAGGCCGGGTTTCGGGCCCTTGACCGGACGGTCGCGCAGCCCCCACGCGGCCTCGATGCTGGCCGGCAGGCCCGTGCCGCCCGACGCACTGCTGTTCTCCGTCACGCGTAGCCGCCCTTTCCCGCTCATGGCTTGCCACCATCCTAGATTTGCGTAATGCTTACACAGTAACGCGTATGACATACGCAGAAGGGGGATCGTCATGAGTACGGACACGGACGACGTCATGATCGAGGCGCACGGCCTGACCAAGTCCTACGGAAAGGAGGCGCGGGTCCTCGACGGGGTCGGGCTCCGCGTCACCCGCGCGGGGATCCACGCACTGCTCGGGCCCAACGGCGCGGGCAAGACCACGACGGTGCGGATCCTCGCCACCCTCACCACCGCCGACTCCGGCACCGCGCGCGTCGCCGGGTACGACGTCGTCGCCGACCGGCGCCGGGTCCGCCGCGCCATCAGCCTGACCGGGCAGTTCGCCGCCGTCGACGAGACCCTGACCGGCGAGGAGAACCTCCGGATGATGGCCCGGCTCTCCGGGCTGCCCCGCGCCCGCGCCCGGACCCGCGCGGCGGAACTCCTCGAACGGTTCGGCCTCACCGACGCCGCCCGGCGCCAGGCGCGCACGTACTCCGGGGGGATGCGGCGCCGCCTGGACCTGGCGGCGGGACTGGTCGGTTCGCCCGAGCCCGGAGTCCTCTTCCTCGACGAGCCCACCACCGGCCTCGACCCCCGCAGCCGCCGCGAGCTCTGGCAGGTGGTCCGCGACCTCGCCAGCCGCGGCGCCGCCGTGCTGCTCACCACCCAGTACCTGGAGGAGGCGGACCAGCTCGCCGACGGCATCAGCGTCCTCGCCGAGGGACGCGTCGTCGCCGCAGGCACCCCGGACGCCCTGAAGTCACGTGTGTCGGGACACCGCCTGGACCTCGTCCTCGGCACCCGCGAGGCCTACCTCCGGCTCGCCACCCGCGCCGTCCACCACTCCCCCGAGACCCTCACCCTGGGCATCCCCACGGACGGCACCGCCGCCCACGCACGCTCCCTGCTCGACGAGATCGACCCGCACCGCACCGACGTCGACCGCTTCTCGCTGCACCGCGCGACCCTCGACGACGTGTTCCTCGCCCTCACCGCCGAGAAGAAGGAGGCTCCGGCCCATGTCTGACGCACCCGGAGCACTGACCCACGCCACGGTCATGACCGGCCGCAGCCTGCTCATCAGCCGCCGCAACATCGACGCCGTCATCACCTCGATGATGCTGCCGGTCATGCTGATGCTGATCTTCGTCTACTTCTTCGGGGGCGCGATCGACACCGGCACCGCCTACGACTCGTACGTCATGTACGTCGTCCCCGGCGTCCTGTTCCTCTGCGCCGGCTTCGGCTCGGCGACCACCGCGGTCGCGGTGAGCGAGGACATGAAGGGCGGCATCATCGACCGCTTCCGCTCACTGGACATCGGTGCGCTGCCCGTCCTGGCCGGACACGTCGCGGCCAGCACGGTCCGCAACCTGGTCTCCACCACGCTGGTGTTCGCCGTCGCCCTGCTCATCGGCTTCCGCCCCGCGGCCACTGCCGCCGGCTGGCTCGCCGTCGCCGCCGTGCTCATCGCCTACATCGTGGCCCTGTCCTGGATCTCGGCGGCGATCGGCCTGCTCGCCCGCACCCCCGAGGCGGCCGGCGGATTCACCTTCTTCATGTCGTTCCTGCCCTACCCGAGCAGCGCGTTCGTCCCGGTCGACAGCATGCCGGGCTGGCTCCACGGCTTCGCCGACCACCAGCCGGTCACCCCGGCCATCGAATCCCTGCGCGGCCTCCTGCTGGACCAGCCGGTCGGCAACGCCCCCTGGACGGCGCTCGCCTGGGCGGCAGGACTCCTGCTGCTGGCGCTGAGCCTGTCGGGGGTGCTCTTCAGGAGGCGGACGCGGTGAGGCGTGCGCGCGCCCTGAACCACCCGGCGTAGGCGCTCGACACCTGCCGGAGTGTGGGGGCGGCCGGCATCCCCTGCACCTCGTGCGCGGCGGCCAGCGCATGCCGGACCCGCCGCGCCACCCGGGGGAGGGCGCGCCAGTTCAGTGCGGCGCCCGGCAGCTCCAGCGCCAGAGCGCCCCGGATGACATCCGTGTACACGGACTGCGCCCGCTTGTAGGCGAGGATCACGGGCAGGTCCCGGCGCCAGCCGAGGGTGGCGCCAGGACGGGCCCCCTCCACCGCCGACTCCCAGATGCGGCAGATCCGCTCCTGCTCACGCTCCGGGTAGCGCATCAGGTGCAGATGGGTCGCCAGGTCGTAGAGCGGATCCCCGAACAGCGCGAGCTCCCAGTCGATGGTCCAGAGGTCACCTTGGCGGTCGACGATGAAGTTCTGCCGGTGCAGGTCGCCGTGGACCAGGGTGAACGGCCGCGACCCCAGTCGATCCGCCTGCTGCGCCAGGCCCTCCATCGCGGCGTCGCCCACGCCCAGCCGCTCGAACAGGCCGTGGCAGGGGCGCCGTGCTCCCGGTAGACGCGGTGGTGCGTGAACCGGACCAGCCGGGCCAGGAAGCCGGCGCTGTCACCGTCTTCGGTGCGGTCCTCGGGGAGACAGATCCGCTCGACGCCGATCTCACCGAGCCGCCTCGCTGTTCATCGGCGGCGTGAAGTCCGGCAGTGAGCAGTGCACCATCGCCGGGGCGGTGCTCCTCGCCGTCGTCGTGGTGGGCACCGCCCTCTGACACCGCTCAGAACACATCCGGGCACCACGCCCGCCGTGGCGCCCGGAACAGCGCGTCGGCCGAGGCCGCCGCGCCCGCCCTGTGCTCTTCGAGCCGGTCCAGCGCGGCCAGCCGCACCGGGGACTCGTCGCCCAGCAGGAGCGCGCCCAGCTCCGCCACGTCCAGCGTCAGGTCGGCGTCCCGGGTCGTGGGGGTGCAGGACGCGCCGGACGGCGACACGTCCAGCAGGAAACGGCCGCCCGCCAGGCCCGCTCCGTCCCGGACGTCCAGGACCAGAGCCGACTCCGTCGCGTACGTACGGGCCTCCAGGGCGCGGGGGACGTCCAGGACCCTCAGCCACAGCCAGTCCGCCTGGGTCACGACGCGGGCGGCCCGGGGGTCCGGGAGGAGGAGGGGAAGCAGGTCGTCGGGGGCGCGGTAGCCCGTGCGGACCGTGGTGATCCAGTCGATGGAGCAGACGAAGTGCCACAGGGCGCGTTCCGCCGCCGGGGTGGCGGCGATCAGGCCGCTCACCGTCGCCGTGTTGAGGGGCTGCTTCCGGTCGCCCCAGCGGGCGTCCGCCCTGTAGACGACCAGGCCGTCCGTCTCGCCGCCGGCCGACCGGTACACGGCGTGGAACGGCTCGGTCCACGTCTCGTACGCCGGGACGTCCACACCGGTGCTCCGCTGCCACCAGCGCTCGTCCCGGGAGACCACGCCGTGCTGCCGCGCGGCGAGGCGCGCGTGGAGTTCGGGGCCCAGTTTGCGGACGTCCGCGCCGTCGACCAGCTCGATCCGGCCGCCGTCCGCCTCGGCGGGGACGCGGACGCGCGGGTCCAGACCCGCCCGGGGGACGTCGATCTCCCACTCGGTGGTCCAGGAGGCCGGCCCGAATCCGTACCGCCCGTAGATCGGGTACTCGGCGGCGATCAGCGACGCGACCACGTCACCGCGCTCCTTCGCCGCCGCCAGGTCCGTCGCCATCATCCGGCTGAGCAGCCCGCGCCTGCGGTGCGTGGGGGTCACCGTCACGGCCGTGATCGCGTCGGCCGGGACCTTCGCGCCGCCGACGACGGTCAGCTCCTGCGCGAACGACCGGAAGGTCGCCACACAGCGCCCGGCGTCGAACACCCCCTGGACGCGGGAGAGATCGGTGTGTTCCAGGCGCACCGCGACCTCCTCCTCCGCCGGTACCGAGGCCGACGCCCGGAGGAATCCGGTGCCGACGGATCGCAGCCACTCGGGGAACTCGGCGGCGGAGACGGTACGTGGATCAAGGCTCATGCCGCCACGCTAAGCCGGGGGCGTCCGGGATGTCGCACGGATTTCGGGCCGCCCACGGTGCCGGCCGCCCCTGCTCGGAACGCAGCCCGGCACGCCGCCCAGGACGCAGCCCGGCGCGCAGCCCGGCACGCAGCCCGGCACGCCGCTCAGAACGCCGCCCGGATCTCGCCCACCTCCGCCGCGCCGCCCAGCAGCGGAGAGCGCCCGATGCGGGAGACGACCGGGGCGTCGACGCCCAGCAGGCCGAGGGAGCGGGCCAGCACCGGGCCCAGGGCGCGGGTGGAGCCGTCGTCGATCTTGAAGGCCAGGGCCCTGCCGTCCGGGAGTGCCAGCGCCTGGACGGCCTCGGCACCCATCTTGGAGAGCGTCCCCGGCACCTCCCGCATCAGCCAGGTGTCCGGCCGCCGGGTGCCCGCGACGTACTCCGGGTGCGCCCGCATCGCGTCCGCGACCCGGCGCTCCGCCGTGCCGGGCTCCGCCAGCACGAACGTCCGGAACGCGCGGGCCAGGCCCACCAGGCCGATCGCCATCAGCGGGGCCCCGCAGCCGTCCGTGCCGAGGGCGGCGACGGGTTCGCCGGCCGCCTCCGCGACGACCTCGCCGACCAGCCGCTGGAGCGGGTGGGCCGGGTCGAGATAGGTGGCGGTGTCCCAGCCGTTGCGCACACAGACGGCCAGCATGGCCGCGTGCTTGCCGGAGCAGTTCATGGTGAGCGGTTCCCGCACACCCCCGGCGGCCAGGTACGCCTCCGCCTCGGCGGGGTCCAGCGGCAGATCGGGCGGAGTCTGCAGGTCGTCCGGCTTCAGCCCGTGCTCGGCCAGCATCGTGCGGACCAGTTCGAGGTGGAAGCCCTCACCGGAGTGGCTCGCCGCGGCCAGCGCCAGCCGCTCCCCCGAGAGGTCCAGACCGGCCCGCAGGATCGCGGCGGCCTGCATCGGCTTGTTGGAGGAGCGCGGGAAGACCGGGGCCGCCGGGTCGCCGAGCGCGAGCTCGACGCTCCCGTCGGCGGCCAGGACGACCAGCGAACCCCGGTGGTGGCCCTCGGTGAAACCGGACCGTACGACCTCGGCCAGGACCGGCAGCACGGGGGACGCGGGGGTGGATATGGAGGACGTCATACGGCGGGTGGCCTTCCGGGGGCGGGCGTGACCCGCCCCCGGAAGGGTCGCTTCAGGCGAGCAGGTCCTCTACTTGTGCTTCCCCGTCACGGTACCTGCGGGCGATCTCCGCGCTGCAATCGTCCACGGTGCGCTGGAGCCGGTGGCGGCGCCGGGAGACCTGCTGCTCGTAGCGCACGAGGCGTCCCATGGCGGTCAGGAGCTCCTCGTCCGTACGGGCGTCGAGGTCGGAGAGCTCGACCTCGGCGAGCGTGTCCGCCGCCAGCTGCCGGTACTCGTCGCTGCGCGGCGTGGTGAGGGTGACGTGCCGCACCGAGGAGCGGTGGACGGACGGGGTGTCGGCGAGGATCTCCGACAGCCGGTCCACCACGGGCGACTCGGGATCGACCCGGCGGGCGAGCTCGGCCCGCAGGATGTCGATCCGGCCCTGGACCAGACGGCGTACGTAACTGAGGTCCGCCTCGTCGCGCTGGGCGTCACGGCGCAGGGTGCGCAGATCCGGAAGCCGCAGCCCGCCGAATTCCGGCTGCGGGCGCACGGAGGCCAGCCCGTCGACGGCACCGCCCGCGGTCTGCCCGGGCACGGACACCGCTCCGGGCAGGTGCACGGGTGGTGGGGTGGGAGCAGCGACGGTCCGCTGCACGGGCGGCCGCAGGCCCGCTGCGGTACGTGTCACTGGTACGGCACCGGGGGATGGCCCGGTTCCCTGTGTCGTCATGATGTTCCGTCCCCTCGACCGGTGCGTCGGCACACCGACATCGTGCATGGTGCCACTACGGAGGGTGTTCACGCAGGTGCTCTGTACCCGTTCAGCCCAAGATAGGTTGGTCTGTATGCGTGCAGTGATACAGAGGGTGGACGGCGCGAGCGTCGCCGTGGCGGGCTCCGCGGACGACCCGTCGGGGAGCGGAACGGTCGGCGAGATCGTCGGCGAAGGACTGTGTGTGCTGGTGGGGGTCACTCATGGCGACACCGCGGAGAAGGCGGCCCAGCTCGCCCGCAAGCTGTGGACGGTGCGGATCCTGGAGGGCGAGAAGTCCTGCTCGGACGTGAATGCACCGCTTTTGGTCATTTCTCAGTTCACTCTCTACGGGGACGCCAGGAAGGGCCGCAGGCCCACCTGGAACGCCGCCGCGCCGGGCGAGGTCGCCGAACCGCTGGTCGACGAGGTGGTGGCGCAGCTGCGCGCACTCGGCGCACGGGTGGAGACGGGCCGGTTCGGGGCGGACATGCGGGTCACGCTCACGAACCACGGCCCGTTCACCGTACTGATCGAGGTATAGCAACGCGGGCAGCCCGGCTGGACGGCCGGCGTAGGCCCTCTACGGCTCGACGACCGTCTCCTGGGCCGCCGCGGTGTCACCGGCGATCAGTTCCGCGTCCACCGCCACGTTCCGCTTGACCAGCGCGAGGGCGATCGGGCCCAGCTCGTGGTGGCGGGCCGAGGTGGTGACGAAGCCGAGCTGGCGGCCCTCCTGGCCGTCGGCGGCGAGCCGCACGGGCGTCCCGTGGCCGGGCAGGTGGACCTCGCTGCCGTCGAGGTGCAGGAAGACCAGGCGGCGCGGCGGCTTCCCCAGGTTGTGGACACGGGCGACCGTCTCCTGACCCCGGTAGCAGCCCTTCTGCAGGTGTACGGCGGTGCCGATCCAGCCCAGCTCGTGCGGGATGGTGCGGTGGTCCGTCTCGAAGCCCAGGCGCGGGCGGTGCGCCTCGATGCGCAGCGCCTCGTAGGCCAGGATGCCGGCGACGGGGCCGTGCGCCGCCGCGTACGCCTCCAGGCCGGCCCGGGGCAGGAAGACGTCACGGCCGTGCGGGGTCTCCCGCACGGCGACGCCGTCCGGGACCTCGGCGATGGATCCGGCCGGCAGGTGCACGACGGCGATGTCCTCGGTGCGGTCGGCGACCTCGACCCGGTAGAAGAACTTCATCGACTCCAGGTACGCGATCAGCTCGCCCTGGCTCTCCGGTTCGGCGTGCATCCACACCGTCGTGCCGTCGTCGACGAGGTACAGGGCGTGCTCGATGTGCCCGTTGGCGGAGAGGATCAGCGCCTCCGTCGCCTGGTTCGGCGCGAGGTCGCTGACGTGCTGGGTGAGCAGCAGGTGCAGCCAGGCCAGCCGGTCGTCGCCGGTGACCGTGACGACCGCCCGGTGCGAGAGGTCGACGAGGCCGCTGCCGTCGGCGAGTGCGCGTTGCTCACGGAACAGGTCGCCGTAGTGCGCGGCGACGCCTTCGTCGCGCCCCTCGGCGGGGACGGCGCCGGGCAGGGACAGCAGGGGGCTCTTCATGCGACCAGCGTACGACTCGTCCGGCTCGGACTACCGGGCGCCGCCGGGTCCTTCCGCCGGTCCGGCCTCCGCCTCGGCCGCCCCGGCCTCCTTCGCCCCGGCCGTGCAGTCGGCACAGCGCCCGAAGATCGCGAAGTGCTTCATGTCGGTCTCGAAGCCGAAGGTGTCCCGGAGCTTCGCCGTGAACTCGGTGACCACCTCGACGTCGGCCTCGATGACGTCCGTGCAGTCCCGGCAGACGAGGTGGATGTGGTGGTGCCGGTCCGCCAGGTGATACGTCGGGGCGCCGTGCCCGAGATGGGCGTGGCTGACCAGCCCGAGCTCCTCCAGGAGCTCCAGGGTCCGGTAGACGGTGGAGATGTTCACACCCGACGCCGTCCGGCGCACCTCGCAGAGGATGTCGTCGGGTGTCGCGTGCTCCAGGGTGTCGACGGCCTCCAGGACGAGCTGTCGCTGAGGCGTCAGCCGGTAGCCGCGCTGCCGAAGATCGGTCTTCCAGTCGGTGCTCACCACAGGCCCAGTGTAGGGCGGGGCGAGCACCGGACCGTCGGGGCGACCTACTTGAAGAACGCGATGCCGTCGTCGGGCAGGTCCCCGAGGCCCCGCGCCATCTCGGCGACCTGCTCCGGGGAGACGACCTTCTTCAGGTGCGCCGACATGTACGGCCGCATCTCCACGTCGGGGGTGGCCTTCTCGCCGACCCACATCAGGTCGCTGTTTACGTATCCGTAGAGCCGCTTGCCGCCGCTGTACGGGCCGGAGGCGGCGGTGCGCGCCACGGCGTCGGTCACGACGTCGATCTGCGGCTTCTGCTTCGCCAGCTCGCCGTACCAGACCTCGACGACGCCCTGGTCCCGGACCATGACGATCTCGACGTTGCGGTCCTTGTCGATGCGCCAGTAGCCGGACTCGGACTCCAGCGGCTTGACCTGGTTGCCCTCCGCGTCGAGCACCCAGGAGTGCGAGACGTACTCGAGGAAGTCACGGCCGTCGTGGCTGAAGGTCACTTCCTGGCCGAAGTTGCACTTCTCGGCACCGGGGAAGTCGGAGACGCCCGCTCCCGCCCAGTTGCCCAGGAGGAAGGCCA
Organism: Streptomyces sp. NPDC055962; assembly: GCF_042270185.1. Lineage (NCBI taxonomy): Bacteria > Bacillati > Actinomycetota > Actinomycetes > Kitasatosporales > Streptomycetaceae > Streptomyces > Streptomyces sp. NPDC055962. The sequence continues at coordinate 77,971 of NZ_JBHJYN010000010.1, read as the reverse complement.
GCGGCACGAGGTCCGGGTGGAGGTCGGACGGAATCTCGATCATGAGCGGCTCAGACGATCTGTGAGGGTGTACGGGGGGTGTTCGGCGAGGGTCAGCGCTGGCCCTGGTACAGCTTCTTCACGGTCACGGCGGCGAAGGCGAGCACGCCGACGCAGACCAGGACCAGCAGGGCGGAGAAGAAAGCCTCAAGCACGGGAGCTCCTCGGAACGAACGACATGACGGCAGCAGGCGGCCGAACCCCCAGCCTAATGGGTGGGGGCCCGGCGCGGCGGTCCGGGGCTTCGCCCGGGCCCGGTCGGCTCAGCCCAGGAGCTGGTTCTGGAGGATCAGCGTCTGGTGGAACGGAACCGCCGCCGTGCCGGCCTCGCCCTTGCGGCTGTGGACGACCAGGGCGACCGTGTCCCCGGCCAGCACGTAGGCGTGGCGGACCTGCTCGGCGCCGTGCGGCTCGGCTTCGGAGTAGACGTGCGCCGTGGTGGATTCCGCCCCGGCCGTGGCGGTCCAGTCCTCGTCGTACACGGGCTCGGCCATCCCGGCGAGAGGGATCGGCAGGGAGCCGCCCTGGTCGAAGATCTCGTCGATGAAGGCGGTGGAGTACGCCACCGAGTTGAACTGGAGCAGATAGACCCGGGACGACGTGCCGTCCTTCATGGTCCAGCCGCGCGCGGCTGTGTGCCGCAGTGCGGAGTCCTTCAGGTGCTGGGTGACGGCGGCCCGGTCGTCCTTGCCGTACTCGGCGGTGTACCGGGCGGTGTCCACCCAGCCGCCGTCGAGCTCCTTGTCCACGGCAGCCCCGGCGGGCGCGGGCAGCAGCAGGCGCCGCAGGTCCGCGTGGTGGACCTCGGCGGCGTTGGAGTCGCTGAACGGGCGGGGCGCGTCGGCCGGCAGGGCGGGGAGAGTCAGTGCCGGATAGTCCCAGCGGCCGTCGTCCCGCGTGGCGAGACCCGGCACGTCGGTGCGCTTCATGGACGTGATGCCGGCGACCGTGCCCGCCCCCAGCCCGCCCATGACGAGCACGGCGGCCGTCCACCGCAGGGCGGCCCGCAGGACGCGGCGCGGCGGGCGGGGCCCGGCGGGCGCCGGCCCCTCCTCCTGCGCGGGAGGAGACGGCGGGCCCGCCGGGAGGGGCGGGCCCGCCGGGACCGGCGGGAGGGTGGCCGTGGCGGGAACGGTCACGTCGGCCGGCGGGGCCGTCTGCTCGGTCATATGTACTCCCCAGGGGACGTGATGTGGTCCAGCTGGTCCTTCAGCAGTTCGGCGACGGCGGCCCTGTCGACGGGCTTGGTGCCGGTCGCCCGGTAGGTGATGCTCAGCTCGCCGTCGTACGCCGCGCACACCATGTCCTCGATGTCGCTGTCACCGTTCTCGGGCTCGAGGAAACAGGTCGCCTTGCGGGTGTGGCCCTTGACCTTCGGGCCGTCGCGGAAGATCCCGACGAGGTCGAACAGCTCCGTCTGGAAGGTGTAGAAGTTCCGGACGGCGGTCGTGTCCTTCATCCGGACGATCTCGGCGTGCACCTCCAGGTCGTTGCCCTGGGAGACGTACGACCGGAGCGCCAGCCCCTGCACGCGGAGCTTGTCGATCCGCTTCTCGTACTCCCGGCGCTCCTTGCCCGCGAGCCCCCGGCTGGACTCCTTCATCGCGGCGACGGCGCGTCGGCCGTCCACCTCGTCGTCGTTGCCGTGCTCGCCGTTGTCGGGACCGAGCCGGTAGCCCTTGGGCACCGGCAGCAGCAGCTTACTGAGCTCCGTGTCCGCACGGCCCTGGTCGACGTCCCCCACGGGGTCCTTGCCGGACCCGCCGTCGGACACCTCCCAGGGAATGGTCTCCACGGTGCGGTCGGCGCCGTCCACCGTGATCTTCGTGTAGGCGGCAGCACCTCCGACGGCGCCCAGCACCAGCACGAAGGGAAGCGCCGTGAGCAGGATCCGCCGGGCCCTGCCGGACCGGGCGGGTGCGACCGGGGTGCCGGCGGCTTCCAGGGTGCCGAGCGGTGTCGCGCCAGGGGGCACGGGCGGGGTCATGTCGTTCACACGCGCTCCAGCTGTCGCTCGGCCAGCGTCCGGATGTCCTTCTTGCTGATCGGCCGGGTGTCGTAGATGTCGATCTCGATCATGATGTCGCCGCGGTGCACGACGGCCCTGGCCTGGTACGACGGCAGGTAGCCGGGCGTACGGTCGACGTCGTACAGGTAGTAGCGGCCGTTTCCGCTGCCCTTGAGCGGGTCTCCCTCGTTGCCCGCGTACTCGTCCGAGGCCATGTACGAACGCTGGCCTTCGGCGTAGTCGGCCGCCGCCGTCTCCGTCCCGGAGGAGAACTGGGCGAGCGTGACCGTCGCCTCCCGGAACTCGCCCTTCTTCCAGGCGGCCCCCGCGACACGGCGGATGCCGGACTCCTGGAGGTACTCGAACATGCCGCCTTCGTCCTTGTAGCCGCGTGCGAGATCTCCGACGCTCATCCACCCGTCGTGCAGCAGGACCTCGTCCTCGTTGTCGCTCCAGCCCGCCGGGCGGTCGATCAGCAGCTTGCGCAGGTCGCCGTCCGTCTTGACCTGCCGGTCCTGCGAGGCGGGCAGCGGGGCCGGGGCCTTGTCCGCGGGGAGCGCCTTCGCCGGGTAGGCCAGCTCCGTCTGCGACAGCGCGGGCAGCCGCGACGGAGGACGCTGCGCCTGGATGCCGTAGCCGATCGCCGTGCCACCGGAGATGCCGAGCAGGGCCGCGGCGGCGATGAGCAGCGTCGTACGGCCGCGCGGGCGGGGGCGCACGGACACGGCGGGCGGCTCGGCCGGTGCCGTCGGCTCCGTGGACGCCGCGGGCGGCTCGGCCGGTGCCGTGGACGGCGGCTGGACCGCTCCGTCAGGAGCGGTGTCGTTCGGTTCCAAGAGGGTCCCCCCAAGAGACCTGAAGCGCAGGTTCCCTTACCTGCGCACACAACTGACCCACAGGTCACAGAGGAGGTTGCCCCGTCGAGGATTACAGTTCGGTACATGCCGAAGAAGCTCGTGATCAAGGTGACAGCCGGAGCCGATGCCCCCGAGCGCTGCTCGCAGGCCTTCACCGTGGCCGCCGTCGCCGTCGCCAGCGGGGTCGAGGTCTCCCTGTGGCTGACCGGCGAGTCCGCCTGGTTCGCCCTGCCGGGGCGTGCCGCCGAATTCGAACTGCCGCACGCCGCACCGCTGCCCGATCTGATCGACTCGATCCTGGCGGGCGGGGGGATCACCCTCTGCACCCAGTGCGCGGCACGGCGGGACATCACCGAGAAGGACGTCCTGGAGGGTGTGCGGATCGCCGGTGCGCAGGTCTTCGTGCAGGAGGCCATGGCCGACGGGGCCCAGGCACTCGTCTACTGATCCGGCTCCGCCGGAGGAGCTACCGGCGGTTCCTGCCGTCGAGCTCGTCCCACCAGGCGTCCGACGTGGGGTCGCCGGTCCGCTGCTTCCCGTTCTTCCCGGCCGGGCGCGGGCGGGCGTCCCGTGCCACGTTCGGCGGCGGGAAGTCCGGGGATTCCCCGGACCGGGGGGCCCGTGAGGGGTCGTCGTCCCACCAGCGGTCCTCCGGCCCTCGCCGGTTGGCCACGACCGCCGCGACGGGCGGGATGACCATGGCGACCACGCACATCGCGACGGCCGCCGGGACGGACCACAGGCGCACGAAGGCCCAGGCGGAGACGAACAGGAAGAGGCATCCGCCCATCATCAGGAAATAGGCGCGCCTGCGCCGGGCGTACATGTCTCCAGCGTAGGGCTCTCCTGCGCGGAAGCCCATGCGGACGGCACGGAGGGCCGCACCCCTGATCAGGTGGCGTCCAACCCCCTGGGGTGCGGCCCTCCGGCCGTATGTGCGCGTGAACTACACCGCGATGGCGACCTCGGCGAGGCCACCGGTCTGGGCCACGACCGTACGGTCGGCGGTGCCGCCCGGAACCAGGGCGCGGAGCGTCCAGGTGCCCTCGGCCGCGTAGAAGCGGAACTGCCCGGTCGCCGAGGTCGGGACCTCGGCGGTGAACTCACCGGTCGAGTCGAGCAGACGGACGTAGCCGGTGACCGGCTCGCCGTCGCGGGTCACGCTGCCCTGGATGGTCGTCTCGCCCGGCTTGATCGTCGAAGCGTCGGGGCCGCCGGCCTGTGCTCCACACATGGTGTTCTGTCCTTCTGGTCGGGGTCCTGCTGATCGGGTCCTGCGGAATTACTTGTTGGCGCCGAGCTCGATCGGCACGCCCACCAGGGAGCCGTACTCGGTCCACGAGCCGTCGTAGTTCTTGACGTTCTCCTGGCCGAGCAGCTCGTGCAGCACGAACCAGGTGAGCGCGGAGCGCTCACCGATGCGGCAGTACGCGATGGTGTCCTTCGACAGGTCGACCTGCTCGTCCTCGTAGAGGGCCTTGAGCTCGTCGTCCGACTTGAACGTGCCGTCGTCGTTGGCGTTCTTCGACCACGGGATGTTGCGGGCGCTCGGCACGTGGCCGGGGCGCTGCGACTGCTCCTGCGGGAGGTGCGCCGGGGCGAGCAGCTTGCCGCTGAACTCGTCGGGCGAACGGACGTCGACGAGGTTCTGGCTGCCGATGGCGGCCACGACGTCGTCGCGGTAGGCGCGGATCGACTCGTCCTGGGCCTTGGCCTTGTACTGGGTGGCCGGGCGCGCCGGGACGGCGTCGGTCAGGTCGCGGGAGTCGAGCTCCCACTTCTTGCGGCCGCCGTCGAGCAGGCGGACGTCCTGGTGGCCGTAGAGCTTGAAGTACCAGAAGGCGTAGGACGCGAACCAGTTGTTGTTGCCGCCGTAGAGGACGACCGTCGTGTCGTTGCCGATGCCCTTCTCGGACAGGAGCTTCTCGAAGCCGGCCTGGTCGATGAAGTCACGGCGGACGGGGTCCTGGAGGTCCTGGGTCCAGTCGATCCGGATCGCGTTCTTGATGTGGTTCTTCTCGTACGCCGAGGTGTCCTCGTCGACCTCGACGATCGCGACCTGCGGGTCGTCGATGTGGGCCTCGACCCAGTCGGCGTCGACCAGAACGTCTGCGCGGCTCATGTGTTTCTCCTCCGGGGCAGTCTGCGGCGGGGTGGTGCGGTGTGCGAGGTGTACGCGCAGGTGCTGGGAGCGGAACGCGTACGGAAGGCACGGGCGGCCCTGACATCGTCGAAGGGCCGGGGGAAACGGGAGAGGATCCCGCTCAGAAGGTGCGACAGAGCATGGCGGCGACGCGGCACAGGTCTACTGCCCGCCGCTTCGTGAGGTCCGCCTGTCGCTTCATGCATCCGATCGTAGGGAGGTACGGGCGGAGATGTCACCGTCGTGTCGGATGGTGAGACACGATCGTCCGGCATACGAGACGGATCATGTCGGAGGTGTCCTCGCCGCTCAGGATCCCGCACCTCGCGCCCGACGGGCATCTGCGGTGCGGACGAGCCCGTCTCAACATCTGGATCGGCGCGCGTCCCGGGCTCCGCCGGGCCCCTACCCCGGGCGGCCGGGGGCTATCCGCGAACACCCCCGCCCGTGCCGCGCCGCCCGGCCCGGCGCCGCCCCGGCGTCTCGTGCCGTGCCGTGCCGTGCCGTCAGCCGGCGAGTTCGACGTCGGAGCCGGTCATCGATATCTCCAGGCCACTTGGCGCGACCTCGATCTTCTCCAGCTTCAGACCGTCCGGCAGCCCGCTGATCCCGCGCTCGAAGTCGGTCTTCTTCCTGACCAGGTCCTCGAGCCCGGGGATGCCCTCACCCGGGACCTCGTCGGCGTGGACCTTGACCGTGTCGCCGTCGACCAGGGTGACCGTGGAGAGCACGCTGCGCGTGAGGGTGCGGTCCACCAGCGGGATCCGGATCGTGCCGGTGACCTTGACCTTGCCGTTGCCGCCGTAGGCGACCGTGACGCCGTCGTCGGCGGCCTCGGTGAGGGCCGCGTACGAGATGACGGCCGTCCCGGTGGCCCGGGAGGCCGTCGCACTCGTGTACCCGGCCCCCAGCGTCACCTGGTGCAGCTGGGCCCGGATCTCACTGATCCGTATCTCCCGCCCCGCGGCGCTGGCGCGGATGTCCTCGACCGTGACGTCGACCTGGTCGAGCTCGGACGACGCCACCTGGGTCAGGAAGGGGAAGCCCTTGATCGAGACGTCGGTGGAACCCGTCTCGACACCGCCGAAGGCGACCCGCTCCTCGGCCTCCGACTCGGCGAAATGGACGGCTGCCCGGTCCACGGCGACGAAGACGCCGCCCAGGACCACGGCGATGATCAGCAGTATTCGCAGTGCGCGCATGCCTGTTGTTCCCCCACTCGGACCGGCCGGACCCCTGGTGTCCGTGAGCCTACTGCCGCCGCGCGGCGCGCCCGGAGTGATCGACGAGCGGAAGGCCCGCCCGGTTCCCCACTGCCGGGGAGGGAGTGAGGGAACGTCAGGAACGTCCGGAACGTCAGGCGATCGCACGGCCGATCAGATAGACGGCGGGAGCCGCGGCCGTGAGCGGCAGCGCCACGCCGGCCGTCATGTGCACGAAGCGGGACGGGTAGTCGTAGCTCGCGACCCGCAGCCCGATCAGCGCGCAGCCACCGGCGGCGAAGCCGAGGAACACGGCCTGCGCACCGAAGTCGGTGACCGTCCCCGCGGCCAGGCCCGCGGCCGCCGAGGCGAGCAGGGACACGACGACCGAGACCGGACCGGGCAGCGGCAGGGCCCTGGCGAGCACGGCCACCGCGACAGCGATCCCGCCCACCGTCACCGCGTCGGGGACGGCGGCCAGATGACCGGCGGCCAGCACCGCGAGCGCGGCCGACGCGACGGTGGCCGTCAGCCCGTACATCCGCTCGTCGGCCCCCGCACGGCTGCGCAGCTGCAGGACGAGCGTGAGCAGCACCCAGACACCGAGCGTGCCGAGGAGGGCGGCCGGCGCATGGCTCCGGCCCGCGGCGAGCAGGGCTGCGTCCGCGACGACGCCACCGGCGAAGGCCAGGGCGATGCCCTGCCTGGCCGGCCACATGCCGTTCAGCCGGAACCATCCCGCGGCCGTCACGGCCTGGAGCAGGACCAGGGGCACGAGCAGGGCGTACGACCCGATCGCGGCGCCGAGAGCCAGGAGCAGCCCCAGGCCGGCGGTGATCGCGGCGGGCTGCATCCCCGGGGCGATGATCGGCGAACGCCCCTCGGCACGGGCCCGCTGGGCGTCGGTGATCCGGCTGTTGCCCAGGGTGGTGGGCGCGCTGTAGCCGTCGGAGGCTTCCGCCGGCGCGGCGGGAGCGGGCGCAGGAGCGGCCGGGGCCACCGGGGCCTCGGGCGGCAGCGGGTAGGCGGCCTGGGCGCTCTGCGGAGCCTGCGGAGCGACGGCGGCGGGCGGCGCGGCCCGGTGCTGCGGCTGGACCGCCGGCTGGTACTGGGTGTCCCAGGTCTGCCCCTGCCACGTCTGGGTCGCACCCTGGTCGCCGCCCTGACCGGAACCCTGCTCCGGGTACACCCCGGCCTCCGGATACGCGGCGGGCTGCTGCGGGTACCCGGCGGGCTGCTGCGGCTGTGCGTACGGCGAGGGCTGCGGCGCGTACGGCTGCTGGCCGTAGCCGGGGCCCTGTCCGTAGGCCGGGTCCTGCTGGTACGCCGGGCCCTGTCCGTAAGCCGGGTCCTGCTGGTACGCCGGGCCCTGTCCGTACGGCGGGTCCTGCCGGTACGCCGGGTCCTGGCCGTAGGCCGGGTCCTGCTGGTACGCCGGGCCCTGTCCGTACGGCGGCTGCTGCGGCGGGTTCTGCGGGTTCTGCTGCCCCGACGCCGGGTCGTACGGCTGCCGGCCCGGCTCCTGCCGCCCGTGTCCCGGGTCGTACGGATACTGCTGATCGCTGTTGCTCATGGTCTGCGGTTCACCCTCCTGCGAACGGCGGGAGCACCTCGACCGTGCCGCCCTCGGCAAGCCGTACGGTCTCATGTCCACGGGTCCCCACCGGATTCCCGTCGATCAGGAACGAGCATCGGAGCAGGACGCGCGACAGCTCACCGGGGTGCCGCTCGCGCACCCCGTCGAGCGCCTCGGCGAGTGTCTCCGCCGCGTACGGCTCCTCCGCGGTCCCCGCTGCGGCCTTGGCCGCGGCCCAGTAGCGGATCGTCCCCGCTGCCATGGCGGCACCCCTTTCGTCGTGCGTCGGCTGTCCATCATGGATCACGCCGACTCCGTCCAGTCGGCGATGCGGGCCAGCAGGCCCTCGTCCGCGGCGTTCTCCGCGTGGCCCATGCCGTGCTCCAGCCAGAGCTCGGCCCCGTCCCCCGCTGCCGCCGCCAGCATCCGGGGGTGGTCGACGGGGAAGTACGGGTCACGGTCTCCGTGCACGATCAGCAGCGGCGCGGTGATCAGCGGGACGGCCTCCACCGGCGAGAGCGGCACCGGGTCCCAGTCCTCCCGGTGGATGCGGGTGCGGAAGCCGTAGCGGCCGACGAGGCGGCCTGCGGGACGGGTGACGACCCAGTGGAGCCGTCGCATCGGGGCCGTCCCCCGGTAGTACCAGCGGGCCGGCGCGCTCACCGCGACGACGGCGTCCGTGTGCATGGCCCGGTCACCGTCCACCTGCGCACCTGAATGCGCCCGTGTGCGCCCCTTGCGCTCCTCGTGCGCCCCAGTGCGCCGCTCCACCCGTTCGGTCCCGGAGGAGTGTTCTTCCTCGGCAAAGAATTCTCCGCTTTCCGGGGCCGTATACAGAGCGGCGTGCCGGAGCACCACGGAACCGCCCATGGAGAACCCGACCGTAACGATGCGGCGGTGTCCCAATGACCGCGCCCAGGCCACCGCGGCGGCCAGATCGAGAACCTCCCGGTCGCCCACCGTGGACCGCCCGCCGGATCTCCCGTGCCCCCGGAAGGAGAAGGTGATCACGGCCGCACGCTGGGCGAACACCGCAGCCGCGCGCAGCACGGCCGGCCGGTCCGCGGCGCCGGTGAAACCGTGCGCGAGGACGATCGCCGTCGCCTCGGAGGCCCCGTCCCCGCCGGCCCCGGAACCCGCCGTACACGGGGTGTACACCGCCTCGATACGGACCCCGTCACCGGTCAGCAACGTGGTGCGACGGGGACCCCGCGTGATCGAGGGAACAGAAGAACTCAGGAATCGACCCTCGGACACAGAACTCATGTGGGCTATTCTGCTGCGAAGAGGATCCGGGCAAAGCAGCCCCCGGGTCCTTTTGTGCTTTCCGAGCGTTGTTACAGCAGCGTTTCCACAAGCTCAGCGGTCCCCGGGCGCGGGACCGCACCGTAAAAACCGTATGACAGCCGTCGCGGGTGATGGCCGTACGGGAGTACGAAGCAGTGCCGCATACTCCCCCGGGTCCGACCCGGGAGTGCCCCTCTCGCAGGGAACGAGGAGGACCGACGTAATGGGCGAGCTGAACGTGCACGATCGACCGACGACCCAGGCAGGTGGGCGGCGATGAGTTCACTGCTGCTTCTGACGAATGCCCTTCAGCCGTCGACGGAGGTGCTCCCCGCCCTCGGTCTTCTGCTCCACAGCGTGCGGGTCGCCCCCGCCGAGGGCCCCGCCCTCGTCGACACCCCTGGTGCCGACGTCATTCTGATCGACGGCCGCCGCGACCTCCCTCAGGTGCGCTCGCTGTGCCAGCTGCTGCGGTCCACCGGACCCGGCTGTCCGCTGATCCTCGTCGTCACGGAGGGCGGCCTGGCGGCCGTCACCGCCGACTGGGGCATCGACGACGTCCTGCTGGACACCGCGGGTCCCGCGGAGGTCGAGGCCCGGCTGCGGCTGGCCACGGGCCGCCAGCAGATCACCGCCGACGACTCCCCCATGGAGATCCGCAACGGCGACCTGTCGGTCGACGAGGCGACGTACAGCGCCAAGCTCAAGGGCCGGGTCCTCGACCTGACCTTCAAGGAGTTCGAGCTGCTCAAGTACCTCGCGCAGCACCCCGGCCGGGTCTTCACCCGCGCCCAGCTGCTCCAGGAGGTCTGGGGCTACGACTACTTCGGCGGCACCCGCACGGTCGACGTCCACGTACGCCGGCTGCGGGCCAAGCTCGGCCCCGAGCACGAGTCGCTGATCGGCACCGTCCGCAACGTCGGCTACCGCTTCGTCACCCCCGAGAAGGTCGACCGGGCGGCCGAGGAGGCCAAGGCCAGGGCGGCGTCGAAGCCGGTGGACCAGGAGGTCACCCGTTCGGAGCAGTCCGCGGAGTCCGAGATCGCGGAAGAGGCCCCGGTCCGGCCTGCCAAGCGGTAGGTCGATCCGCGTAGACTGCCGCGCGTGGCCAAGGTGACGCGGGACGATGTGGCGAGACTGGCGGGGACCTCGACAGCGGTCGTCAGCTACGTCATCAACAACGGACCGAGGCCGGTCGCCCCGGCCACGCGCGAGCGGGTGCTCGCCGCGATCAAGGAGCTGGGCTACCGGCCCGACCGGGTCGCCCAGGCGATGGCCTCGCGGCGCACCGACCTCATAGGGATGATCGTGCCGGACGCCCGGCAGCCGTTCTTCGCGGAGATGGCGCACGCGGTCGAACAGGCCGCCGCCGAGCGCGGGAAGATGGTGCTGGTCGGGAACTCGGACTACCGCGACGAGCGCGAGGTCCACTACCTGCGTGCCTTCCTCGGCATGCGGGTCTCCGGGCTGATCCTCGTCAGCCAGGGTCCCAGCGAGCGCGCGGCGGCGGAGATTGAGGCATGGGACGCCCGCGTCGTCCTGCTGCACGAGCGGCCCGAGGCCATCGACGACGTCGCTGTGGTCACCGACGACATCGGCGGGGCCCTGCTCGCCACCCGGCACCTCCTGGAGCACGGCAACGCGTACGTGGCGTGCCTCGGCGGCATGGAGTCGACCCCGGTGGTCGGCGACCCGGTCGCCGACCACATCGAGGGCTGGCGCCGCGCGATGCACGCGTCGGGGCGCTCGACGGAGGGCCGCCTCTTCCACGCCCCGTACAACCGTTACGACGCCTACCAGGTCGCCCTGAAGCTCCTCTCCGGTCCCGACAGGCCCCCGGCGATCTTCTGTGCGACCGACGACCAGGCGATCGGGGTACTGCGGGCCGCGCGTGAGCTGCGGATCGACGTGCCGGGCGAGCTCGCGGTGGCCGGCTTCGACGACGTGAAGGAGGCGGGGCTGACCGACCCGCCGCTGACGACGGTCTTCTCGGACCGCCCGGCGATGGCCCGGGCCGCCGTGGACCTCGTCCTCGACGACTCCCTGCGGGTCTCGGGCTCACGGCGCGAGCGGCTCAAGCAGTTCCCCTCCGCGCTCGTCGTACGCCGGTCGTGCGGCTGCGGGGAGCCGACGGTCACGCCGCGGTAGCGCAGCGCGTCCTTATATCGGGCATACGCGGTTCTGCCGGGCTTCTCAGGGCACGCTCAGGCTGTTCTCATGTTCGCTGGCCACTCTCGTGAACATGACCGACAGCCACCGCCCGAGCGGCGAGTACCCGATGCCCCCCTCGCACGACAACGGTTCGCGCGACAACGGTTCGTACGACGACGGCTCGTACGGCGGCGCGCCGCAGGGCGGCTCCCCGTACGGCACCCCCTCGGAGGGCCGCGCTCCGTACGGCGGCGCGTCCCACGGTGGCGGCTCCTACGGCGGTGGCGCCCACGACGGTGGCGCGGCGGCGTACCCGCCGCCTCCGGCCCACGAGCCCGGACAGCCCACCACCGTGCTTCCCGCCTACGCGTGGCCGGCTCCGGCACCGGAGCCCTTCCCGGCCGAGGAGACCCCGAAGGCCGAGCGCCGGGTCAAGCGGCCCCTCGCGCTGCTGGCTGCCGTGGCCATCGCCGCCGCGGCGATCGGCGGCGGCACCGCGACCCTCATCGGCGAGCTCGCCGACGGGAACTCCGGCAGCACCGGCTCCAGCGGTGTCGTCAGCGGCACCACCGTCTCGCAGAGCAGCGCGGGCACCGTCTCCGGCGTGGCGGCGGCCGTGTCCCCCGCCATCGTGGAGATCAGCGCGAGCTCCTCGGCCGGTGACGCCACCGGCTCCGGCGTCGTCATCACGGGGGACGGCGAGATCGTCACCAACAACCACGTCGTCTCCGGCGCCTCCACCATCAAGGTGGCCCTCAGCACCGGCAAGACGTACACCGCCGACGTCGTCGGCACGGACGCCGACAAGGACCTGGCCCTCATCAAGCTCCAGGGTGCGAGCGGGCTCAAGACGGCCACCCTCGGCGACTCCTCCTCGGTGAAGGTCGGCGACGAGGTCGTGGCGATCGGCTCCCCCGAGGGCCTCACCGGCACGGTCACCAGCGGCATCGTCTCCGCGCTCGACCGGGACGTCACGGTCGCCAAGGAGGAGCAGCAGCAGGAACAGCAGCAGCAACAGGGCGACCAGAACTGGCCGTTCGAGTTCGGCGGCCAGCAGTTCAACGGTGACACCGGTTCGTCCAAGACGACGTACAAGGCCCTGCAGACCGACGCCTCGCTCAACCCCGGCAACTCCGGCGGCGCCCTCATCAACATGAAGGGCGAGATCATCGGCATCAACTCCGCCATGTACTCGCCCAGTTCCGCCAGTAGCTCCGGCAGCTCGGCAGCGGGCAGCGTGGGTCTCGGCTTCGCCATCCCGGTCGACACCGTCAAGGCCGACCTGGACACCCTGCGCTCCGGCGACGGCTCCTGACCGAGGAGGTCCCGATGAACCCCGACACCGCGGACACCGGCCCCTCCGGACTGCCCCTCCCCCTGGCCCTGGCAGCCGAACCGGCCGCCTCGGCCACCGCCGGCACGGCGTCCCGCCCGGCCGGGATCCGCAGCGGCGGCAGCCGCGGGCGCCGTGCCGCGCGACGCCGTGCGGCAGCCGTGCGACGCTGAGGGACGACCGCCCGAAACGGGCCCGAAGGAAGAGGACGAAGAAGCGATGAGCCCCGCCGAAGACGATCCGCAGCGCGTCCTGATCGTCGACGACGAGCCCGCCGTGCGCGAGGCCCTGCAACGCAGCCTCGCGTTCGAGGGGTACGGGACCGAGGTGGCCGTGGACGGCTACGACGCCCTGGCCAAGGCCGAGTCGTACGCCCCCGACCTGATCGTCCTGGACATCCAGATGCCCCGCATGGACGGTCTCACGGCCGCCCGGCGCATCCGGTCCACCGGGTCGACGACGCCGATCCTGATGCTCACCGCCCGCGACACCGTCGGTGACCGGGTCACCGGCCTCGACGCCGGCGCCGACGACTACCTCGTCAAGCCCTTCGAGCTGGACGAGCTCTTCGCCCGCATCCGCGCCCTGCTGCGCCGCAGCTCGTACGCGGTAGCGGCGGGCGGACCCGTCCCCGACGACGACGTCCTCTCCTTCGCCGACCTCCGCATGGACCTGAACACCCGCGAGGTCACCCGCGGCACCCGACGGGTCGAGCTGACCCGCACCGAGTTCACCCTGCTGGAGATGTTCCTCGCCCACCCCCGGCAGGTGCTGACCCGCGAGCAGATCCTCAAGGCCGTCTGGGGATTCGACTTCGAACCCAGCTCCAACTCCCTGGACGTGTACGTGATGTACCTGCGCCGCAAGACCGAGGCGGGCGGCGAGCCCCGCCTCGTCCACACCGTGCGCGGCGTCGGCTACGCCCTGCGCTCCGGCGGCGGTGACGGGTGACCGGCCTGCGCCGCCGGCTCCGCGCCCTCCCGCTCCGCTCCCGGCTCGCCCTGCTGGTCGCGACGGCGGTCGCGGTGGCGGTGGCCGCGGTGGCGGCGGCGTGCTGGCTGACCACCAAGGACAGGCTCACCGAGCAACTCGACACGACACTCAGCCAGGTCAAGCCCAACGGAGACACGATCAGGCTGATCCAGTTGGGCTGTTCCGGCCAGCTTCCGGACGATCTTCGCCTGCTGCCGACCCCGTACACGATCCAGTTGGTCTCGGCGACGGGCACGGACCCCTGCACCCAGCCGGACAAGACCGCCATCCCCGTGCAGACCGAGGACCGTGCCGTCGCCGCCGGTCTGCGCGAGAGCGCTGTCCACACCACCGAGGCCGAGGACGGCACCGAGATGCGCGTCTACACCTCGGCCGCCCGCACGCCCGGGGGGCAGGCCGGGGTCGCTGTCTCCGTGGCGATGCCCATGGACCAGGTCACCGATCCGCTCAATCAGCTCGCCCTGGTCCTCCTCCTGGTGTCCGGCATCGGCGTCGTCGGCGCCGGCGCCGCCGGACTGTGGATCGCCCGTACCGGCCTGCGGCCGGTCGACGACCTCGCGCACGCCGTCGCACACGTGGCGGAGACCGAGGATCTGACCATCCGGATCCCCGCGGAGGGCGAGGACGAGATCGCCCGGCTCTCCCGCTCCTTCAACTCCATGACCAGCTCCCTGGCCACCTCCCGCGACCGGCAGTCCCAGCTCATCGCGGACGCCGGGCACGAGCTGCGCACCCCGCTCACCTCGCTCCGTACGAACATCGAGCTGCTCGCCCGCAGCGACGACACGGGCCGGGCGATCCCGCCCGCCGACCGCAAGGCCCTGATGTCCTCGGTCAAGGCGCAGATGACGGAGCTGGCCGCCCTGATCGGCGACCTCCAGGAGCTCTCCCGCCCCGACGCCACCCAGCCCGGCCCCCTCCAGGTGGTCGCACTGCACGACATCACCCGTGCCGCCCTGCAACGGGCCAGGCTGCGCGGCCCCGAGCTGACCATCACCGCCGAGCTGGCCCCCTGGTACGTACGCGCCGAGCCGGCCGCCCTGGAGCGGGCCGTCGTCAACGTCCTGGACAACGCGGTGAAGTTCAGCCCGGCGGGAGGGACGATCGATGTCGCCCTGCACCGGGGCGAGCTGACGGTACGCGACCACGGTCCCGGCATCCCCGCCGAGGACCTCCCGCACGTCTTCGACCGCTTCTGGCGCTCCCCCTCGGCCCGTCAGCTCCCCGGCTCCGGCCTCGGCCTCTCCATCGTGGCCCGCACGGTCCAGCAGGCGGGCGGAGACATCGCCCTGACCCCGGCCGAGGGCGGCGGCACGGTCGCCGCGATCCGCCTCCCGGGAGCGCCGCAGCCGCCGCCGGGGGTGTGAGCCGGAGTCCCGCCGACGCCCGGACCTCTGCGGAACCGCGCTGTGCGCCCGCACCGTCGAGCCGGCCGCACGCCCGCCCGGTCCCGGCGCGGCCGGGACTCAGCCCGCCGGGTTGTGCCGGATGAGGGACTCGACCAGGCCGGACCGGGTCGCCGGATAGTCCAGCGGGACGATGCCGAGGCCGGTCCAGCCCGACGCCTGCGCCCCGTCGAGGAACGTGTGCACCTGCGGGTTGAGCCGGTCGGAGTTCCAGCGGGGCGGCAGCAGGGCCGCCGTGCTCACGTAGTTCATGAACAGCTTGCCCGGCTGCTGCGCGGCCTTGCGGAACTGCGCCTCGATCTTCGGGTACTTGGCGAAGGGCTCCGCCATGTAGTCGTCCTGGATGTCGAAGAGCGCGGAATCGGCGTACCGGACGCCGGGCAGGCCTCCGTTGTCGGCGAGCAGCACGACCTTGCCCCGGGCCGCGCCGAGGTCCGGGAGCGTGGGGTCGAGGCGGAGGAGCGGGCGCCACCCCTTGGCGTCGAGGTAGAGGTCGAAGATCCGCCGGAACGCGGCGTCGCTCTCCTCGGAGTACTCCTGCTTGACCCGCATCAGCACGGTCTCCGAGGGGTGCCGGGCCAGGAAGTCCCGGCAGGCGCCCAGCACGTCGTCGAAGTTCAGGTGCTGGTACGACGCCCCGTGATGGATGGCGTACGCGTCACCGCTGATCCGGCAGCGGATGTCGAGGAAGCGGATGCCGCTGTCGAGCTGCGCCGCGACGGTGGTGTTCTGGCACTCCGTCCAGGGACCGCCGAAGCCTGCACCCGAGTTGTGCGTCCCGGGGATCGTGAGGCGCCGCAGCGGGGTGGCGTCGGCGATGGCGCTCATCCAGTCCTGGGTGCCCGCCGCTCTCGATGCGGCGGCACGGGCGGGCGTCGCACCGAGGGCGACTCCGGCGGCGGCGGCGAGTGCACCGGCGAGGAAAGTGCGGCGTGTGGCGGTGTACGGGCTCATGCGTCTCCGTCGGCCGTGGGGGGCGGGCCTGAATTATGACGGGTCCACATCAACCACGGAACCAGGCACCGCCTCACCTTTTGCGAAAATGCGAATCTCGCAAAGTTTCAATTTTGGATGGAGGTCATCACATGACCTGGGCGCACGACGGGCGCGCCACCTGGCAGTACGGCGGCGAGGTCCGTGCCGGGGAGACGCACATCCGGTGGCGCCGGGTGGGGGACACGAGATCTTCGTCCCCGGACCGGCCTGAACAGCCCGGCGGCCCGCCACTTCCCGTGGCGGGCCGCCGGTGTTCCGCGTCCTGTCCGAGCAGAGGGGGTGCCCTCTGCCGTCAGGAGTTACTGCACGATCGTGATCCGGTCCGTGGCCGGCGGGGCCAGCGGCGCCGCGGCCGTGGAGTGGGCCGCCAGGTAGGCGTTGAACAGGTCCAGGTCGGAGGGGCCGACCAGCTTGTTCGTGCCCTGGCCGAGGGCCGCGAAGCCGTCGCCGCCGCCCGCGAGGAACTCGTTCATCGCGACGCGGTAGCTCTTCGCCGGGTCGATCGCCTCGCCGTTCAGCTCGACCGAGGAGGCGACCACGCGGTCGGCGCCCGCCTTCGTCATGTCCAGCGTGTAGGTGAGGCCCTTCGAGACCTGGAGGATCTTCGGGGAGGCCGCGTTGGAGCCGCTGACCTGCTGCTGGAGAGCGGTGACCAGCTGCGCACCGGTCAGGTCGACGACGTTCATCATGTTGGTGAACGGCTGGACGGTGAACGCCTCGCCGTAGGTCACCACCCCGTCGCCCTCACTGCCCGACGCCGTGTACACGAGGTCGGAGCGGATACCGCCGGGGTTCATGAACGCGACGACCGCGCCGCCCTTGTCCGCGGGGGCCAGGCCCTCCAGCTGGGCGTCGGCGATCAGGTTGCCGAGGGGCTTCTCGGGGGCCGTGGAGCCGCGGCCGTTGATGTCGGCGGAGATGAAGCCCTGGGGGCGGCCCGCGATGGGGGCGGCGAGCGTGTTCCAGCGGGCGATCAGCGCCGTCATGTCCGTGGCCTTGGCCTGGTCGCGGGTGACGACGTGGTTGGCCGAGGACGGCGACTTCACCGACGTCCGCACGATGTCGTCGGTGCGGCGGTCGTAGGTGAGCGTGGTGTCCGTGTAGAGCTTGCCGAACGAGGACGCCGAGGTGACCATGCGCGGCTTGCCGGCCGGGTCCGGCACCGTGCACACGTACGCCTGGTGGGTGTGGCCCGTGACCAGGGCATCGACCTTCGGCGTGATGCCCTTGGCGATGTCGACGATCGGCCCGGAGATCCCGTCACCGGCGCCCGGGCTGTCGCAGTCGTAGTTGTACGAGGAGGAGGCCGGGGCCCCGCCCTCGTGGATCAGCGCGACGATGGACTTGACGCCCTGGCGGTCCAGCTCCTTGGCGTACTTGTTGACCGTCTCGATCTCGTCGTGGAACTTCAGGCCCTTGACGCCGTTGGCCGTGACGATGTTCGGCGTGCCCTCCAGGGTCACCCCGATGAAGCCGATCTTGACGCCGTTCTTCTTCCAGACCGTGTAGGGCTTGAGGACCGGCTTGCCGGTCTTCTCGCTCGTCACGTTGGCCGCGAGGTAGGGGAAGTCCGCTCCCTTGAACTTCTTGCCCTTCTCGTAGCAGCCCTCGACCGGGTGGCAGCCGCCGTTCTGGAGGCGGCCGAGCTCCGTTGCGCCCTCGTCGAACTCGTGGTTGCCCACGGCCGTCACGTCGAGGTCGAGCCCGTTGAGCGCCTCGATGGTGGGCTCGTCGTGGAACAGCCCCGACAGCAGCGGGCTCGCGCCCACCATGTCGCCGCCGGCCGCCGTGACGGAGTACGGGTGCCCCTTGCGCGCGGTGCGCAGCGAGGTGGCGAGGTACTCGACGCCACCGGCCGGGACCGACTTCACCGTGCCGTCCGCCTGCGTCTCGCTGACGGTCCCCGCGGAGCCGGCCGGCGGCTCCAGGTTGCCGTGCAGGTCGTTGAAGGAGAGGAGCTGCACGTCGACGGTGCGGGACGGGTGGCCGTGACCGTGACCGTGCCCCCGGTCATGGGCGCCGGCCGGCATCGCGGCGACGAGCGCGCCCACGGTGGTCAGCCCGGCCACGGCTGCGAGCGCCCGCCGGGACGCACGGTTCTTCTGCGGATTCGCTGACATCGGTCCCCTTGTGAGTGTCTGGATCCTGCGTGCCGCAGCCTAAGGTCAACGCGCGTAGCGCGACAGATGTTCGGGGTTACGAACTGGTTGCCGCACGCCCAGAAAGGGGTCGATCACCCGTAGGGCGTACATATCGAGCAGAAACGTCAGCCGCCCGCCGCACGCCTGACGCGCGGTCACCACCCCCGGCTCCCCGGCCCCGCCCCGTACGCTCGTACCCATGACGACTGACGCACCCCTCCCCTCCCCCGGGCGCGAGATCGAGACCCTCGACGCGCTCACCCCCGAGCAGGCCGACGCGGTCCTCGCCCTCCTCGGCGAGGCCGCCGGGTCCGACGGCCGGCAGGCCGTCTCCGAGCAGGGGCGGCTGCAGTTGAGGGGCGGGCACCGTGAGGGCGTCCGGCATTTCCTGCTCACCGTCGACGGCGAACTGGCCGGATACGCGCAGCTGGAGGATGCCGACCCCGTCGAAGCCCCGGCCGCAGAGCTGGTCGTGGCCCCCGCCCACCGTGGCCGCGGCCACGGCCGCGCCCTCGGCGCCGCGCTCCTGGCTGCGACCGGGAAACGGCTGCGGGTCTGGGCGCACGGCGGCAAGTCTGCCGCCCGGCATCTCGCGCAGGTGCTCGGCCTCTCCCTCTTCCGCGAACTGCGCCAGCTCCGGCGCCCGCTGGACTCCCTCGACATCCCCGAGCCGGCCCTCCCGCCCGGTGTCACCGTCCGCACCTTCGTGCCGGGCCAGGACGACGCGGCCTGGCTCGCCGTCAACCGCGCGGCGTTCGCCCACCACCCCGAGCAGGGCTCCCTCACCCAGCGCGACCTGGACGACCGCAAGGCCGAGTCCTGGTTCGACCCGAAGGGCTTCTTCCTGGCCGAGCGCGACGGCGAGATCATCGGCTTCCACTGGACGAAGGTGCACGCCGAGGACGAGCTGGGCGAGGTCTACGTCGTCGGCATCCTGCCCGACGCCCAGGGCGGCGGCCTCGGCAAGGCGCTCACCGCGACCGGGCTGCGCCACCTCGCCTCCCTGGGGCTCCCCACGGCGATGCTCTACGTGGACGCCGACAACCCCGCGGCCCTGTCCGTGTACGAGCGGATGGGCTTCGCCACCCACGAGGTCGACCTGATGTACCGCACGGAGTCCTGACCGGCTCCGAGGGCCCTTCCCCGGCAGGCCCTCCCTCCGGCAGGCCCGCGCGGCGCTCCGCCCGCCCCCCGGTGCCCTCCGCCCCGGTCCGCGTGGGCGGAGGGCACCGGTGCGGGCCTTTCTGTATTACGGTTCCGGAACCGCAGGGATCTGGTGGGGGGAAACGTTGAGCGCGCGCATTCTGGTCGCCGAGGACGACGTGAAACAGTCTCGTCTGATCCGGATCTATCTGGAAAGAGAAGGAAACGCGGTACAGGTCGTGGCCGACGGCCGCGCGGCGCTGGAACAGGCCCGTTCGTCGAAACCGGATCTCGTCGTTCTGGATGTGATGCTGCCCCTGGTCGACGGACTCGACGTGTGTCATATCCTGCGCGCGGAATCGGACGTCCCGATTCTTCTGCTCACGGCACGGGCGACCGAGGAGGACATGCTCCTCGGCCTCGACCTCGGCGCCGACGACTACATCACCAAGCCGTACAGCCCCCGCGAACTGACCGCACGGGTGAGGGCGCTGCTGCGCCGGTCCGGGAAGGGCTCCGGCCCGGCGGAACCCGTGGTGCTGCGGGTCGGCGAGGTGGAGCTGCACACCGAGCGCTTCGAAGTCCGGGTGGCGGGCCGGCCGGTGGAGCTGACCGCGAAGGAGTTCTCCATCCTGGAGACCCTGGCCCGGGAGCCGGGCCGGGTCTTCACCCGTGCCCAGATCATCGAGCGCGTCTTCGGCTTCGACCGGGACGTGCTGGAACGGACCGTCGACGCGCACGTGATGAACATGCGGCGGAAGCTGGACACGGCCCCGGGCCGGGCCGGCCATCTGGAGACGGTGTACGGGCGCGGCTACCGCCTCGCGGACGCGCCGGGCTCACCGCCCTCCTGAGCCGCCGTCGCCCCGGCGAGGCCGACCGTGAAGACCGTTCCCGCCCCGACCGTGCTGCGCACGTCGATCGTCCCTCCGTGGTCGGCGACGATCTGCCGGGCGATGGACAGCCCCAGGCCGCTGCCACCGGTGGCCCGGTCCCGCGAGGCGTCTGCCCGCCAGAAGCGGTCGAAGAGATGCGGCAGGTCCTCCGCCGAGATCCCCGTACCGGTGTCCCGCACCTCCAGGACCGCCCGCCCGCCGTGCACGGCCAGGGCCAGGGTGACCGTGCCGTCCGGCCCGGTGGCCCGGAGGGCGTTGCCGGCCAGGTTGCCGACGACCTGGCGCAGCCGGTCCGGATCCGCGGTCACGTACACCGGCTGCGGCGCCTCCAGTGCGAGCGTGATGCGTGCCGTACGGGCCTGGGCACGGTGAGCCCTCCAGCTGGTCTCCAGCAGCTCGCGCAGGTCGACCTCCACGGGGTGGTACGTGAGCGCACCGGCCTCCGCGAGCGCGAGGTCCCTGAGGTCGTCGACGATCCGCTGCTGCAACAACGCCTCCTCGTGGAGGGAGTCCAGCAGTTCGGGCGTGGGCTCGACGACCCCGTCCCGCAGGGCCTCCAGATAGCCGCGCAGATTGGCCAGCGGGGTGCGCAGCTCGTGCGCGATGTCGCTGGTGAGGCGGCGCTGGTGCTCCTCGCTCGCCTGGATCGAATCGGCCATGCGGTTGAAGGCACCGCCGAGCTGCGCGATCTCGTCCCGGCCGGACGCCGGTACCCGCCGCCCCAGATCGCCCTCGCCCAGCCCCTTCGCGGCGAGCGTCATGGCGCGGACGGGGCGCAGGACGGCCCGGCTCAGGAGCAGGCCGCCGAGGATGACCGCGAGGGCCACCCCGACGGCGACGGCCACGGTGGGCGCGGGGGACAGGGTGGGCGGCGCGTCGTCCTGCGCCCCGAGGCGGACCTCCAGGCGTGGCGGGGCCGCGGAACCGACCCGTTCGTCGAACACGCGCTGGAGACAGGTGGTGAAGCGCGCCTCGGACTCGCACGGCCGGATCGCTTCGAGGTCCTGCGGGGTCGCCGGGTCCGCCTCCCCGCTCGGTGCCTCGCACGGCGAGGATCCGTCCTGCGTGCTCACCCGGGGGACACCGAAGCCGTCCGGTACGGCCACCACCTCCGCCTCGGCGCGCGTCAGGCAGGTCGCGTAGGCCGTCGCGGCACGGTAGTTGGAGATCGCACCGGCGGCCTGTTTCATCGAGACACGCTTCACCTGCCCCTCGGGGAACCGCAGGGCGGGGCGCGCGTCGACCAGGACGGCGGGCTGACCGCTCAGCGCGCGGGGCGTACGGCCGGCGAGGGCGTCGGAGTCGGCGAGCAGCACGTCGGACTCCGTGGCGACGCGGATGCGCTGGCCGGTCTCCTTCGCGAGTTCGGCCACCACCGGCGCGATCCCGTCCCACGTGCCGTGCGCGAACCCGTAGGCGCGGAGGTCTCCGGTGATGCGGGAGACCTCCTGCCGGCCCGCCGTGACGGTCTCCTGGACCTGGCGGTTCGCCTGGCGCAGGGTCAGCCACGCGGTGGCGGCGGTCGCGGTCATCGCGACCAGCATGAGCAGGCCGAGGACCCGCAGCCGGAAGCTCATCGCGCCCCCTGTCCCTCTGCCCTCGATGCGTGTGCGCTCACCTGTCTCCTTCGGTCGGACGGCACGGGCCACGGGCGCCCGGACGGAATTCCATGATCGTGAAATTGCGGTTCCGGTGAATACGGTCCTGCACCGGACATGGCGCATTCGAGCCCTGAGGTTTTCGGCCCACCAGAAACCAGATCGAGTCAATGGCGGGCGGAATTATTTCTTCAGATATTTACGGGGCTGATTGTGCTTATGCCGCTGCGTCCCTGTCGACGCAGTGGACGCTGCTCCCACTCCGGTGCCTTCGGGCACCCGTGTGCGCGGCGCCGAAGAAATGAACCTGGGGGATTCAGAATGAAGAAGCTCAAGATCGCGGCAATCGTTCCCGCCCTCGCGGCCGTCGCCGTGGCAGTCCCGCTGTCGCTCTCCACCCCTGCTGCCGCCCATGCCGCGTGCGGCAAGTCCGTCGCGGACGCGGACGGCAGCTCGTGGGGCAAGACGGCCAACGGTGCCAACGAGCGCAGCGGCTCCAGCACCGGCTGTGCCGTCAAGGGCGTCGCCTACAACACGCAGGCGCTGGACTACCACTGCTACACCGTCGGCAACGACGGCTACACGTGGACGTTCGTGCGGAACGACGCGACCGGTGTCACCGGCTGGATCCGGGACGACCTGCTGAGCGACGGCGGCAGCTTCGTGAGCTGCGGGATCTAGCAGCCCGGAGGCCGGGGTCCGCCCTGTCGACGGGCGTACCCGGACCGATGTGACGGTGACACCCGGCGTGCCGGAGCGCGTTCCGGGGTGACGAAAGACCAGGGGCGGCCACGGCCGGGGCCGCCCCTGTGTCGTACCGGAGCGCCCGGGAACGTTCGAGGCGGAGCACGGGAGCACGGGCTCCGCCCCGGCGCGGTTCCTCAACGGCCCTGCCATCCGCTCCTCTTCCCCTCCGGCCGACCGGCCACCGGCTTCGACGCCGCCTCTCCGTCCCACGGGCCGGCGCGCTCGGCGCCCCCTCCGCGCCCCGGAGTTCAGGTCTCCTGCGCTCAGGTGCCGGCCAGCGCCTCCGTCGGCGACAGCCTGCTCGCCCGGACCGCCGGATACAACCCGGCGACCATGCCGATGACCAGGGTCGAGCCGATGCCCGCCGCACTCGCCCACGCGGGGACGACCGTGGGCCATCCGCGGCTGAGGGCGTACCCCGAGGTGATCAGCGTCCCCAGTACCGTTCCGGCGAGACCGCCGATGAGTGACAGGAGCAGCGACTCCATCACGAACTGGGTGCGGATCTGCCCCCTGGTCGCTCCGAGTGCGCGGCGCAGCCCGATCTCCGGCCGCCGCTCCAGGACCGAGATGACCATGGTGTTGCCCACGCCGACCCCACCCACCAGCAGGGCCACCCCACCGAGACCCAGCAGCAGGCCGGTCAGTGCCGACTCGGTG
This sequence comes from Streptomyces sp. NPDC055962, assembly GCF_042270185.1. Taxonomy (NCBI): domain Bacteria; kingdom Bacillati; phylum Actinomycetota; class Actinomycetes; order Kitasatosporales; family Streptomycetaceae; genus Streptomyces; species Streptomyces sp. NPDC055962. The sequence continues at coordinate 54,795 of NZ_JBHJYN010000010.1, read as the reverse complement.
GCCTCGCGGGCCGCGAGTGCGTCGGAGGGCCGAGAGATCCGCACCTCACCCGGCTTCTCGGGATACGCCGTGGCCGGGAGCACTCCCCGGACCGCCGCGACCTCGCTGTCCTCGGCCCGGACGTAGACCGTGGACGGATGGCCGTCGAACCGCAGATAGGTGCGTGCTGCCGGCCAGCCGACCAGAGCCGCGCTGTCGAGCTCGGGCGCGAGTGGCACGGGGTCGAGGACACCGACGAGAGAGAACCAGCGGCCGCCGATCCAGACCCTGGTGCCCGGTGCGTACACGTCCAGCCGCTGGGCGGCCGTGGCCCCGAGCACCACGGCCGGGTACTCCTCCGTCGCGGAATCCAGCCAGCGCCCCCTGCGGACGTGACCGCCGACGGCGGGCAGGAGTTCGGCACCCGCCGCGAGGACGTCCAGAGAGCCGGTGCGCCCGATGGCGATGCGCTCGTTGCGGTAGACGTGCGCACGGGTCACCCCGGTCGCGGCGACCTGCTGCACCGGCGGGATCCGACGGACCATCGCGACCGCCTCGTAGGGCAGTTCGGCCTTCTCCCCCGCGAGGGACTCGCCCGGGGCGACCCGCAGGAGGTTGGTACCGAGCGCATCGAGCCTCCGGTCCACCTCGGCCTGCCCGGAGCCCGATATGCCGACCACCGCGATCATCGCGGCGACCCCGATCGCGATACCGAGGGCCGACAGGAAGACGCGCACGGGCCGCGTCCGCAGCCCCGTGCCCCCGAGCCGTACGACATCGGCGGGCCCGAGCCGTGCGGCCCGCAGGCCCGGCCGCCGGCGGGAACGGCCGGGCGGCGGCCCGGGATCCGGACGGCGGAACGTGGACTCCGTCTGCGCCGGGGAGTCGGCCGTACTTTCCGTCACCACGGTTCTCCGATCACCGTGCTCCGTGTGATGTCACTGATCAGCCGGCCGTCACGCATCTCGATACGACGGGGCAGCTCGGCCGCGATCTCACGGTCGTGGGTGATCACGACGACCGTGGTGCCGGCCGCGTGCAGTTCGCGGAGCAGGGTCAGCACAGCCGCTCCTGACGCGGAATCGAGATTGCCGGTCGGTTCGTCGGCCAGGAGGACCGCCGGCTCCCCGATGACCGCGCGGGCGACGGCGACCCGCTGCCGCTCACCGCCGGACAGCTGGTTCGGCAGATGGTGCACACGGTGGCTGAGCCCGACCCGGGCCAGCGCGGCCGCGGCCCTGGCCCGGCGGCGGCGCAGCGGGACGCCGGCGTAGAGCAGGCCGTCACCCACCGCGTCGAGCACCGGAACACCGACCGCCAGATGGAACTGCTGGAAGACGAAACCGATCCGGGTGGCCCGCAGCGCGGAGACCTCCCGGTCGGACAGCTTCGCCACGTCGTGACCGTCGACCAGGACGCGGCCCGAGGACGGCCGGTCCAGGCTGCCCATCAGATTGAGCACGCTGGACTTGCCGGAGCCCGACGGTCCGACCACGGCGATCAGCTCACCGCGCCCGATCCGCAGACTCACGTCACTGACCGCCGCCACTCCGCCCGGATACGTCTTGGAGACGGAATCGAACTCCACGACCGCCGAGGACTCGCCGCTCACTCAGGGATCCTCACCTTCAGCCCGTCGCGGACGGCCGGTCCGCTCACCTCCACGTCGCCGTCCGCGAACAGCCCGGTCCGCACCGCCACGAAGGTGCCGTCCGCCGTCTCCAGACCGTGACCGCCCTCCGCGAGCGCGACCAGGGCGGCGACCGGGACGGTCAGCACGTCCTTCACCTCACGCCCCACGTACTCGACGGTGACGGGACCGCTCTCCCACTTCCCCACGGCCTTCTGGTCCTTGATGGTGATGGTCACCGGCACCGTCGCCTCGCCCTCGCCCGATCCGCCCTCACCGTCGCCCCCTTCGGCCGCCGTCGCCTGCCGGCCCACCGAGGTGACCTCGCCCTTCACCGCGGTCTCGTCGGGCAGCCGGATCGTGACGGCCGCACCGCGTACCGCCCAGGCGGCATCCGCCGCGGAGGCGTCGACGACGACCTTCCGGGCCGTTCCGGTGTACGTGAGGGCGTCCTCGCCGACGGCTGCACCCAGCCGGACGGCCGGCCGGCCGATCCGTACCTTCCCGGCGGAGTAGATGACGTCCCCGACACCGACCCTGCCGGTCCGGGGCAGCCCGAGCGACTTCTGCCAGCGTTCGACTGCTCCGGCGGTGCCTGCGGTGAACGTCTCGTCCACGGTGAAGCCGGTGTAGCCGAGCGCCGAGAGATTCGTCTCGAACTGCAGCACGTCCATGCCCTTCACCGGGCCCGGGGCGTCGGCTCCCGCCCCTGCGGTGCCGGTGTCCCCCGGTGCCGGCGAGCCCGAGGGCACGGGGGCCTTGCCGTCGGACTGCTGTGCCCCGGACTCCCCGGACCCGGCCCCCCCGGCGGTCGCCGAGGCGGACGGAGCCGCGGGCAGCCCGAGCTCCCGGTACATGGGGAGCGTCCCGTACAGGAGCACCGTAGGACGGTCGTCCACGCGCAGGAGGGTCTCGCCCCGCTCCACCGACGCCCCCGCCGCGGGTAGCCAGGTCACGGTGCCCGTCGCCTTGACCGGCAGGGGGATCTCGGTGCCGTATCCGAGGGCTCCGTCCACCGCGGTGCGTTCGGTCAGCGTCGCCCGGGTGACCGCGACGGTGGAGCCGGACCTGGGCGGTGCTCCCGCCCCCTCGTCCTCACCGCCTCCGAGCCCCAGGGCACCGACCACGGCGACCGTCGTCACGACGACCAGGGCGGAGACGATCAGCGCCGTGCGCCTCCCCCGTCCGCCGCGCGGCGCGCGGGCAAGCCCGGGATCGTCATCGATCTGCGTCACCGTCTCCGACATGATCAGCCCTTGCCCCTGCCCGGGTTCTCGGGGACTCCGACGATCGGCCCGCAGATCCGCGCGGCGCGCTTCCCGCCGGCCGAGGTCTGGTCCCATTCGCCCTGCCCGAGTCCGTCGGGACCGGGGTCGGGGAAGTCGGCGGCACCGTTCTTCCGCATGCACTCGGCGTACTCGACCTTGACCTTGATCTGCTCCGCGGAGAGCGTGGGCTGGTTGCCCTTCTCCACGCTCTCGGGGACGGCGGCCTGGTACTCGGCGCACTTCTCCGTGGCGGTCCTGAACTTCTGGTCCTTCTTCAGGGCGCGCGCCTGGTCGCCGCCGCCGAAGTCGATGTTCCCCCTGGCGTCCGGGTCCGGCGCGTCGACGCCGTTCTCCCGCAGGCACTTCACGTACGCGCGCTGTGCCGTCACGTACGCGGCGACGTCGTCCCCGCCGCCCTGCCCGCCCGTCCCCGAGGCCGAGGCGGACGCGTCGCCGCCTCCGGCCGTCGGGACCTTCGCACCGCCGTCGTCGCCGCCGCAGCCGGTCAGCGTGAAGGCCATGACCGAGGCCGCAGCGGCCAGCACTACCCAGTTCGTCCTCATCGTTCTCCCGCTCGCCTGTCGGGCCCTGCCGCGGAAGCGGTGGGCAGGCCGACCGTAGGACGGAGGTGATGAAGAACCCTTGAAGTTCCTGTCAGCCCGTCATGCGGTTCCGGGTGTGCGCGTCATGCATCGCTCGGCAACCGGTCCCGACGGCCGGCCCCGGCGGCCGACCCCGACGGCCGGTCCTGTCGGCGGGAAGCGGAGAGGGCCCGCAACAGGCCGTTTCAGGAGCCCACTTGACGCCACCCTCTTCACAGGCCACCCTTTCACTACTCAATTAGTGAAAGGGTGGTGCACATGGCAGAGTCCGCAGCGGTCGAATTCCGCATCGACCGGCGCAGCGGCGTCGCCACCTACCTCCAGATCGTGCAGCAGACCAAGCAGGCGCTCCGCCTCGGTGTGCTGGAGCCGGGCGACCGGCTGCCCACGGCCCGTGAGGTCGTCGAGGCCACGGCCATCAATCCCAACACCGTGCTCAAGGCGTACCGCGAACTGGAGCGCGAAGGCCTCGTCGAGGCCCGGCGCGGCCTGGGCACCTTCGTCCGCCGCACCCTCGGCAGCGCGGCGGTCACCACCGACCCGCCCCTGCGCGCGGAGCTGACGGAGTGGACCCGCAGGGCGCGCGCCGCCGGCCTGGACAAGGACGACGTGAGCGCGCTCTTCACCGATGTACTGGACAGCACATTCAAGGGGGACCAGCACTGATGACCGGTGCCGCGATCGAGGCGAACGGCCTCGGCATGACGTACGGACGAAAGCGGGGGTGGGCCCTGCGCGACTGCTCGTTCCGGCTGCCCGCAGGACGGGTATGCGCCCTCGTCGGGCCCAACGGAGCCGGGAAGTCCACGCTGCTCGGCCTCGCCGCCGGACTGCTCCGGCCCACCGAGGGCTCGATGCGCGTGCTCGGAACCGGCCCTGGGGAGGCCCGCCCCCGCATCGCGTACGTCGCCCAGGACAAGCCTCTGTACCCGCAGCTCACGGTGGCCGACACCCTGTGGGCGGGGGCCGAGCTCAACCCGGCTACCTGGGACCACGAGGCCGCCGGCCGGATCGCCGCCCCGCTCCCGCAGGACGCGAAGGTACGCACCCTCTCCGGCGGCCAGCGCACCCGGCTCGCCCTGGCCCTCGCGCTGGGGAAGCGGCCCGAACTCATGCTCCTGGACGAGCCGATGGCCGATCTCGACCCGCTCGCCCGCCACCAGCTGATGGGCGTCCTGATGGCCGAGGCCGCCGAGCACGGGACCACCATCGTGATGTCCTCGCACATCCTCACCGAGTTGGAGGGTGCCTGCGACTACCTCCTGCTCGTCGACGGCGGCCGGGTGCGGCTCGGCGGCGAGAGCGACGACATCGTCGCCGCACACGCCCTACTCACCGGCCAGGTCCGCGACCTCGCCCCGCACACGGTCGTCGAGTCCCGCACGACGGGACGTCAGCTGACCGCACTGGTAAGGAGGGACGGACCTGTGGACCGAGCCGCCTGGGACGTCAAGGATCCCTCCCTGGAGGAACTGCTGTTGGCGCACCTGCGCTCACCGGAGGCCCCGCCGCTGCTGACGCCGAGCGCCGACGCCCGGACGGAGGCGGCCGCGATATGAGCACCACTCTCACCGCGCCCCGGCCCTCCGGCCCCACCACCCCGTCCCGGCCCTCCCTGCGCGGCCTCGCCCGGGTCGTCGTGCGGCAGCACCGGTGGACGCTGGGGATCGCGGGCGGGCTCGCCCTGGCGGCGGTCATCGGCCTGATCGCCCTGGTCCTGCGCTCGTCGCACGTCTCCGGGGTCTTCGAGGCGAGCAACTGCCGCATCGACGGCGGGGCGGGCCGGGCCTGCGACCAGACGGCCCGCGACTACGCGGACAGCTTGCACACGTACAGACGGATCCTCGACTACTACACCCTTTCCCTGATGGCCCTGCCCACGGTCTTCGGCGCGTGGGTCGCCGGCCCGGTGATCGCAAGAGAGCTGGAGAGCGGCACCTTCAGGATGGCCTGGACGCAGTCGGTGTCACCGGCGCGCTGGCTGGCCGCCAGGCTGACCGTGCCCGTCGTGCTGCTGGTGTCCGGGACAGCCGCACTGGCCGTGTGCCTCAACTGGGCGCGGGCCCTCACGGACCTCCCCTACCGGCCCGAGTGGTACAGCGCGCACGTCTTCACCACCACAGGCACCGTCCTGGCGGGGCACGTCCTGTTCGCCCTGTGCGTCGGAGCGCTCGCCGGACTGCTGATCCGGCGCGTGATCCCCGCGCTGACCGTCTCCGTGCTCGCCACCGGCGCGGTGATGGGGACCTTCGTCTACGCCCGCGGCTACCTCTGGCCCCGGTCCACGGTGACCGGCCGGTCCCTCGACGTGGAACCCGACATCTGGTGGGTGAAGACGGGCCACATCACCGGCGCCGGCGAACGGCTGTCGCAGGACGTGTGCGCGCAGGTGTCTTCCGTGCAGGCCTACGCCCGGTGCATGACCGACCACGACGTCACCAGCCACTACCTCGACTACCACCCTGCCTCGCACTTCTGGCCGATCCAGCTCGTCGAGACCGGCATCCTGCTCGCCCTCGCCGCCGTGGCCCTCGCGCTCGCCTTCCGCGCCCTGCGCCGCCTCCACGGCTGATCCAGCGCCCCTGTCCGGGCCCCGGGGGGGAGTCCGGGCAGGGGGTTCACCGACGGTGAGCGAGGGGCAGCACCGCAGCCACACCGCTTCCTGTACGTCATGTCATCGTTACCGGCCATTCAGACGGGCTTGCGACCCTCACGGGATGCAGCCAGCTGTGCCCACCCCCCGCAACGGGAGTGGCCCCGGTCCGGGGACCACTCCGGCTTCTTCCGCGATCTTTCTCGGCTCCGACGCGCCTGAGGAGCCGAACGCGCGGAAGAATAGGTCCATGAGCCAGCAGCCCAGCTCCGAGGTCCCGGTCCAGCCCGCCCAGCCGTCGGTCGGCTCCCTCGCCGCGCACCGGCCGCACGCCGTCGCGGGGTCGATGCCCGCCGGCCTGTCCACCGCCGCCGACCTGGACCCCGACCTGGACAACGACCCGGACGCGTACGAGCCCGAGCCGGACGGCGACGAGCTGCCCCAGGGCCGGTTCCTCGACCGGGAGCGCAGCTGGCTCGCGTTCAACGAACGTGTTCTGGAACTCGCCGAGGACCCTGCCACACCGCTACTCGAACGGGCTAATTTCCTCGCCATCTTCGCGTCGAACCTGGACGAGTTCTTCATGGTCCGGGTCGCGGGCCTCAAGCGCCGTATCGCGACCGGTGTCGCCACCCGGTCCGCGTCCGGACTACAGCCCCGCGAAGTCCTCGATCTGATCTGGACCCGCTCCCGAGAGCTCATGGCCCGGCACGCCGCCTGCTACCAGCAGGACATCGCGCCCGCCCTGTCCGACGAAGGCATCCAGCTGGTCCGCTGGCCCGAGCTGACCGAGAAGGAGCAGGCCCGCCTCTTCACCTTCTTCCGGCAGCGCGTCTTCCCCGTGCTGACCCCGCTGGCCGTCGACCCCGCGCACCCGTTCCCGTACATCTCGGGGCTGTCGCTGAACCTCGCGGTCGTCGTGCGCAACCCCGTCAGCGGCCACCGCCACTTCGCCCGCGTCAAGGTGCCGCCGCTGCTCACGCGCTTCCTGGAGGCGTCCCCGCAGCGTTACGTCCCGATAGAGGACATCATCGCGGCGCACCTGGAGGAGCTCTTCCCGGGCATGGAGGTCCTCGCCCACCACATGTTCCGGGTCACCAGGAACGAGGACCTGGAGGTCGAGGAGGACGACGCCGAGAACCTCCTCCAGGCCCTGGAGAAGGAGCTCATGCGGCGCCGCTTCGGCCCGCCGGTCCGCCTGGAGGTCGAGGAGTCCATCGACCCGTACGTCCTGGACCTGCTCGTCCGCGAGCTGAAGATCTCCGAGACCGAGCTCTACCCGCTGCCGGGTCCGCTCGACCTCACGGGGCTGTTCGGTATCGCGTCGCTGGACCGGCCCGAGCTGAAGTACCCCAAGTTCATCGCCGGCACCCACCGTGACCTCGCCGAGGTCGAGTCCGCCTCCGCGCCCGACATATTCGCCGCCCTGCGCGAGCGCGACGTCCTGCTGCACCACCCGTACGACTCCTTCTCGACGTCCGTCCAGGCCTTCCTGGAGCAGGCGGCCGGCGACCCGGACGTCCTCGCGATCAAGCAGACCCTGTACCGGACGTCGGGCGACTCGCCGATAGTGGACGCCCTGATCGACGCGGCCGAATCCGGCAAGCAGGTCCTCGTCCTCGTCGAGATCAAGGCGCGCTTCGACGAGCAGGCCAACATCAAGTGGGCCCGCAAGCTGGAGGAGTCGGGCTGCCACGTCGTCTACGGGCTCGTCGGCCTCAAGACGCACTGCAAGCTGTCGCTCGTCGTCCGCCAGGAGGGCGACACGCTGCGCCGCTACTCGCACGTCGGCACCGGCAACTACCACCCCAAGACGGCGCGTCTCTACGAGGACCTCGGCCTGCTGACCGCCGACCCGCAGGTCGGGGCCGACCTCTCCGACCTCTTCAACCGGCTCTCCGGCTACTCCCGCCGAGAGACCTACCGCCGGCTGCTGGTCGCCCCCAAGTCCCTGCGCGACGGACTGATCGCCCGTATCAACAAGGAGATCACCCACCACCGAGCGGGCCGGCCCGCCTATGTGCGCATCAAGGTCAACTCGATGGTCGACGAAGCCGTCATCGACGCCTGCTACCGGGCCGGGCAGGCCGGAGTGCCCATCGACATCTGGGTGCGCGGCATCTGCGCGATCCGCCCCGGCGTCACCGGTCTCTCCGAGAACGTCCGGGTCCGCTCGATACTGGGCCGCTTCCTCGAACACTCCCGGGTCTTCGCCTTCGGCAACGGCGGCGAGCCCGAAGTGTGGTTCGGCAGCGCCGACATGATGCACCGCAACCTCGACCGCCGGATCGAAGCACTGGTCCGCGTCACCGACCCCGCGCATCGCGCCGCACTCAGCAGGCTCCTGGAAACAGGGATGTCCGACACCACCTCCTCCTGGCACCTGGGCCCCGACGGAAACTGGACCCGGCACTCGACGGACGCGGACGGACAGCCGCTGAGGCACGTACAAGAGATGCTCATTGACGCCCGGAGGCGCCGGCGTGCGACGCCCTGACCACCCGACGACGACCCTCTCCGCGGAGGCGGTCCTCGCGCCCTATCTGCGCGAACAGGCCGCCTGCTTCCTGCGGGGCCTGCGGACGCACCGCGAGCACAGCGCCTCCGCGGACGCCGGCACACCGAACGCGGACGAGGCCGCACGCGCGCTGCGCCACGCGGCACGCAGGATCAGCGGCACGCTGCACACCTTCCGGGGAGCACTCGAACCGGCCTGGGCCGACCAGCTCCGCACCGAGCTGGCATGGCTCTCCGGGACCCTGGCCCGCGAGCACGCCTACGCCACCCGGCTCGGGCGGCTGCTGGAGGCGCTGCACCAGCTCTCCGGCGCCTCGCTCCCGGCGGCCCGGCCCGCCCCGGGGGACATCCGGACCGAGAGCGACAAGGAGCGGGCGGCGCTCGGCGTGGGCGCCGCCCGGGCCGGGGCCCTCCTGGAGCGCCGGCTGACCCTCGCCCGGACCCGTGCCCACTCGGCGGCGCTCCAGGCGCTGGGCTCCTCCCGCTTCCACGCCGTCGCCGACTCCGTCGCCCTGCTCGCCTCGGAGGTCCCCCTGTCGCCGGCGGCCGCGGAGCCCGCGGAAAGGGTCCTGCACGCCCCGGCGGAGCTCGCCGGGCAGCGGATGCTGGACGCGGTGGCCGCACTCCCGCCCGACCAGGCGGTGGAGCCCTACAACGAGGCCCACGACGCCCTCTGGCACCAGGCCCGCCTCCTGCTCCGGCTGCACCGCTACGCCCACGAGATGCTGCGGGGCGCCCCCGATCCGGCGCTGGCCGGGCCGGGCCACGCGCTGGACCTGCACCGCGACGCGGCGGAGGCCGCCGCGGCGGCGGCCGCGGCGGCCCGCACGCCGCGCATCGCCCCGGCGACGGCGTACGCCCTCGGGGTGCTCCACGCCGACCAGCGCCACGAGGTCGAGGCGGCGCGCGGCGTGTTCCGGGAGACCTGGCCGTGCGCGGCGGCCGTGACCGCGCCATGAGCGACCTCGTGCTCGCGGCGGGCTGTGTGCTCTGGCGCCGCTCCCCGGACGGCGCCGGCCCGGAGATCTGCCTGGTGCACCGGCCCCGTTACGACGACTGGTCCTTCCCCAAGGGCAAGCTGAAGCGCGGGGAGACGGCACTGGAGGCCGCCCTGCGCGAGGTCCTGGAGGAGACGGGCCACCACTGCGTGCCGGGCGCCGTGCTGCCGACAGCCCTGTACATGGCGAACGGACGGCCCAAAGAGGTCAGCTACTGGGCCGCGGAGGCGGCAGACGGCTCGTTCCGGCCCAACGACGAGGTCGACCGGCTGGCCTGGCTCTCCCCCGAGGAGGCCCGCGCCCGCCTGAGCCGCCCGGGCGACCGCGTCCAGCTGGACGCCTTCCTGCACGCGGACCTGCCCGGCGCCTGAGGCCAGGCCGCGCCCACGGCCCGCTCGGCACCGCTCCCCCACCGCACCACGGCCCGCTCGGCACCGCTCCCCCACCGCACCACGGCCCGCTCGGCACCGCTCCCCCACCGCACCACGGCCCGCTCGGCACCGCTGCCCCGGTGCCGGGCGCGCGGCTCCCCTCGGCCGCTCCGCGGCCGGCCGGCGCATCGCGAGGTCCCCGGCCCGGCCCCGATACCAGCAGAACCAGCCCGCCCGGCACGGTTCACCTGCCGTTCACTCTCCCCCGTAGGGCGCTTCACCTGTTCTGCCTAATTTCGGACGTACCAGGTGCACGGCACCACGCCACGCACCACTCCTCATCGCACGCCGCCTCGTCCCCACCAGCCGCGGCGGCTCCTGGAAGGAACACCCCGAAAGTGAAGCTTCAGCGCAAGAACCGGCTTCGTGCCACCGCGCTCGGTGCCCTCGCCGTCTCCGGCGCCCTGGTCCTCACGGCGTGCGGTTCGGACGACAACACCGGCTCCGACACGAGCGGCGGCAGCAAGACGAGTGCCGCCGCGTCGGACATCAAGTGCGACGGCGCCGAGGGTCAGCTGCGTGCTTCCGGGTCCAGCGCCCAGAAGAACGCCATGGACCTCTGGGTCAAGAACTACATGGCCGCCTGCTCCGGTGTGGAGATCAACTACAGCTCCTCCTCCTCCGGCGAGGGCATCGTCGCGTTCAACCAGGGCACCGTCGGCTTCGCCGGCTCGGACTCCGCCCTGAAGCCCGAAGAGGTCACCGAGTCGAAGAAGATCTGCAAGACCGGCCAGGGGATCAACCTCCCGATGGTCGGCGGCCCGATCGCCATCGGCTTCCACCTGGAGGGTGTCGACAAGCTCACGCTGGACGCCCCCACGCTCGCCAAGATCTTCGACACCAAGATCAAGAAGTGGAACGACCCGGCGATCGCCAAGCTCAACGACGGCGTGAAGCTGCCGGACAAGGCGATCCAGCCCTTCCACCGCTCCGAGGACTCCGGCACCACGCAGAACCTCGGCAAGTACCTGAACGCCGCGGCCCCGGCCGACTGGAAGTACGAGGCCGAGAAGAAGTGGCCGGCCCCCGGTGGCCAGGCCGCCTCGCAGTCCTCCGGTGTCGCCACCCAGGTGAAGGCCGTCGACGGCGCGATCGGCTACTTCGAGCTCTCCTACGCCAAGTCGCAGGAGATCGCCACCGTCGACATCGACACGGGTGGCGCCGCCCCGGTCGAGGCCACCTCGGAGAACGCCTCCAAGGCCATCGCCGCCGCCAAGGTCAAGGGCACCGGCAAGGACCTGGCGCTCGACCTCGACTACACCACCAAGGCCGAGGGTGCCTACCCGATCGTCCTGGTGACCTACGAGGTCGTCTGCGACACCGGCAACAAGGCCGAGACCCTCGGCTCGGTCAAGTCCTTCCTGACCTACACCTCCTCCGCGGACGGCCAGAAGGTCCTCACCGAGGCCGGCTACGCCCCGATCCCCGAGGCGATCAACGCCAAGGTCCGCGAGACGGTCGCCGGTCTCCAGTAGTCCCACCGCACGACGCACAGGCGGGCCGGTCCGGTGCACCCCTCCGGACCGGCCCCCACCGCCCGACCCATCCGGTGCACCGCCGCCAGGGGAGCCAGCCGCTCCCCCACACAGACCGGAAAGACCATGGCTTCCACCACACCGCTCGACATCCCACCGGCTCCGCCGGCCACGCGCGGCCGCCCCAAGGCCACCGGACGCGCCGGCGACAGGATCTTCCTCGGCCTCTCCCGCGGCTCGGGCATCCTGCTGCTCGTGATCATGGCGTCCATCGCCGTGTTCCTCAGCTACCGCGCCGTGATCGCCGTCTCGAAGGACGAGGGGAACTTCCTCACCACCTTCGACTGGAACCCGGCGGGTGACCCGCCGGTCTTCGGCATCGCGGTCCTGCTCTTCGGCACGGTCGTCAGCTCGATCATCGCGATGGTCATCGCGGTTCCGGTCGCTGTCGGCATCGCCCTCTTCATCTCGCACTACGCGCCGCGCAAGCTGGCCGCACCCGTCGCCTACGTGGTCGACCTCCTCGCCGCGGTGCCCAGCATCGTCTACGGCATCTGGGGCGCGCTGGTCCTCGTCCCGTACCTGGAGGGCCTGAACCTCTGGCTCGACCAGTTCTTCGGCTGGACGTACATCTTCGAGAAGACCGAGATCGGCGTCGCCCGCTCGCTCTTCACCGTCGGCATCCTGCTCGCGATCATGATCCTGCCGATCGTGACCAGCGTCAGCCGTGAGGTCTTCCTCCAGGTACCGAAGATGAACGAGGAGGCGGCGCTGGCCCTCGGGGCCACCCGCTGGGAGGTCATCCGCCTCTCGGTCCTGCCCTTCGGCCGGTCCGGGATCATCTCGGCGTCGATGCTGGGTCTCGGCCGGGCGCTCGGCGAGACGATGGCCGTCGCCACGGTCCTGTCGCCGAGCTTCCTCATCTCGCTGCACGTGCTCAACCCGGGCGGCGGGACCTTCGCCCAGAACATCGCGGCCAAGTTCGGCGAGGCCGACGAGTTCGGGCGTGACGCCCTGATCGCCTCGGGCCTCGTCCTCTTCGTCCTCACCCTGCTGGTCAACGGCGCGGCCCGGCTCATCATCGCCCGCCGCAAGGAGTACTCGGGGGCCAACGCATGAGCCACGCCACCACCACCGACGTCCAGGACCAGCGTCCGCGGACCTCGCCGGAACCCGGCGGGACCGGCCTCAGCAGCCGAAGCCTCCCCCGGTGGGCGCCGCTCGGCTTCGCCGCCGTGTCGATCGCCCTCGGTGTGGGGATCTCCCTGGCCGCCGGCTGGCAGAGCCGCGTCCAGTGGGGCCTGATCTCCGCCCTGATCTTCCTGGCCCTCTCGTACGCCGCCACGACCGCGGTCGAGAACCAGCGCCAGGCCAAGGACCGCCTCGCCACCAGCATCGTCTGGGTCTGCTTCCTGGCCGCGGTCGTCCCGCTCGCCTCACTGCTGTGGACCACGGTCAGCCGCGGCTCCGAGCGCCTCGACGGCTACTTCCTCACCCACTCGATGGCCGGCGTCCTCGGCTCCGAGGCCACCGGCGGTGTCTACCACGCGCTGATCGGCACCCTGGAGCAGGTCGGGATCGCGACGGTGATCTCCGCGCCGCTCGGGCTGCTGACCGCGGTCTACCTGGTCGAGTACGGCAAGGGCGCGCTCGCCAAGGCCGTCACCTTCTTCGTCGACGTCATGACGGGCATCCCGTCGATCGTCGCCGGTCTCTTCATCCTGTCGATCATGCTGATCGCCGACCTCGAGCCCTCCGGTCTGATGGGCGCCCTGGCCCTGACGATCCTGATGATCCCGGTCGTGGTCCGCTCCACCGAGGAGATGCTCAAGCTCGTCCCCAACGAGCTCCGCGAGGCCTCCCTCGCCCTCGGCATCCCCAAGTGGCGCACCATCCTGAAGGTGGTCCTGCCCACCGCGATCGGCGGCATCACCACCGGCGTCATGCTCGCCATCGCCCGCATCGCGGGAGAGACGGCACCGATCATCCTGCTCGTCTTCGGCAGCCAGCTGATCAACACGAACCCCTTCGAAGGCGCCCAGAACTCGCTGCCCTTCTACATCTACGAGCAGTACAAGGTCGGCGAGGCCGCGTCCTACGACCGCGCCTGGGCCGCAGCCCTGGTGCTGATCGCCTTCGTCATGATCCTCAATCTGGTGGCCCGCGGCATCGCCCGCTGGAAGGCCCCGAAGTCCGGCCGCTGAGGCCACGCAGAAAGCAGTTGATTCCCATGGCCAAGCGCATCGACATCGGCGGCCTCACCGCCTACTACGGATCCCACAAGGCCATCGAGGACATCTCGATGACCGTGGAACCCCGCTCCGTGACCGCCTTCATCGGCCCGTCCGGCTGCGGCAAGTCCACGTTCCTGCGCACCCTGAACCGCATGCACGAGGTCACCCCCGGTGGCCGCGTCGAGGGCAAGGTGCTGCTGGACGACGAGAACCTGTACGGCTCCGGCGTCGACCCCGTCACCGTGCGCCGCACGGTCGGCATGGTCTTCCAGCGCCCGAATCCCTTCCCGACCATGTCGATCTTCGACAACGTCGCGGCGGGCCTGCGGCTGAACGGCTCGTACCGCAAGAGCCAGCTCTCGGACATCGTCGAGAAGTCCCTCAAGGGCGCCAACCTCTGGAACGAGGTCAAGGACCGTCTGAACAAGCCGGGCTCCGGCCTCTCCGGCGGCCAGCAGCAGCGTCTCTGCATCGCCCGCGCGATCGCGGTCGAGCCGCAGGTGCTGCTCATGGACGAGCCCTGCTCGGCGCTCGACCCGATCTCGACCCTCGCCATCGAGGACCTGATCGGCGAGCTGAAGGAGCGCTTCACGATCGTCATCGTGACGCACAACATGCAGCAGGCGGCCCGCGTCTCGGACCGTACGGCCTTCTTCAACCTCTCGGCGGTGGGCAAGCCCGGCCGGCTGATCGAGATCGACGACACCGAGCGGATCTTCTCGAACCCGTCGGTGCAGGCGACCGAGGACTACATCTCGGGCCGCTTCGGATAACCACGGACGGCTCGGACCACGACAGACGGTTCGGACCACCACACACGGTTCGGACCACGACAGACGGTTCGGACCACCACGGACGGCCTTGGGGTGCTGCATGGCGGTGCCACCACAAGGCGGAAAAGGGTCCGCCCCCGCTCTCCGGAAAGGAGAGCGGGGGCGGACCCATACCGGTCGGGGGACCAGGCCGTCAGCCGAAGAGCAGTACGACGACGCCGTAGCTCAGCGCGGCCACCAGCGCCGCGGCCGGCATCGTGATGAACCAGCCCAGGATGATGTTCTTGGCGACGCCCCAGCGCACCGCGTTCACCCGCTTCGTGGCGCCGACGCCCATGATCGCCGAGGTGATCACATGGGTCGTGGAGATCGGTGCGTGGAAGATGAACGCCGACCCGAACATGATCGACGCGCCGGTCGTCTCGGCCGCGAAGCCCTGCGGCGGGTCCAGCTCGATGATCTTGCGGCCGAGGGTGCGCATGATGCGCCAGCCGCCCGCGTACGTGCCGAGGGAGAGCATGGCCGCGCAGGCGATCTTGACCCACACCGGGATCTCGTCGTTCGGACCCTCGACGTCGGCGATGACCAGGGCCATGACCACGATACCCATCGTCTTCTGGGCGTCCTGGAGACCGTGGCCGAGCGCCATGCCCGCCGCGGAGACCGTCTGCGCGATACGGAAGCCGCGCTTGGCCTTGTGGGGGTTGGCCTTCCTGAATATCCACATGATCGCGACCATCACCAGATAGCCGACGACCAGGCCGATGACCGGCGACAGGAACATCGGGATGACGATCTTCTCGAGCACCCCGTCCCAGTGCACCATCGTCCCGCCGGCCAGCGCCGCGCCGACCATCCCGCCGAACAGGGCGTGCGAGGACGAGGACGGCAGGCCGTAGTACCAGGTGACCAGGTTCCAGATGATCGCGCCGACGAGCGCCGCGAAGAGGATTCCCATCCCCTTCTGGCCCTCGGGTGTGGCGATCAGGCCTTCGCTGACGGTCTTGGCGACCCCCTGGCCCAGGAAGGCACCCGCGAGGTTCATCACGGCGGCCATCGCCAGAGCCGCCCGCGGGGTCAGCGCCCGGGTGGAGACCGAGGTGGCGATGGCGTTCGCCGAGTCGTGGAAGCCGTTCGTATACGTGAAGCCGAGCGCGACACCGATGGTCACGATCAGCGCAAAGGTGTCCACGAGGTTCAGGACTCCTTGACCGCGATGGTCTCCACCGTGTTGGCGACGTGCTCGAACGCGTCAGCCGCCTCTTCCAGCACATCCACGATCTGCTTGAGCTTCAGCACCTCCATGGCGTCGTACTTGCCGTTGAAGAGCTGGGCCAGCAGCTTGCGGTGGATCTGGTCGGCCTGGTTCTCCAGACGGTTGACCTCGATCCAGTACTCGGTGAGGTTGTCCATCGTCCGCAGGCTCGGCATGGCCTCGGCGGTCAGTTCCGCCGCCCTGGCCAGGACCTCGATCTGCTGCTCGACACCCTTCGGGAGCTCGTCGACCTGGTACAGCACGACCAGGTCGACGGCCTCCTCCATGAAGTCCATGATGTCGTCGAGCGACGACGCGAGGTTGTAGATGTCCTCGCGGTCGAACGGCGTGATGAAGGAGGAGTTCAGCTGGTGGAAGATCGCGTGGGTGGCATCGTCCCCCGCGTGCTCCGCTGCCCGCATACGCTCCGCGATCTCGACTCGGGAGGCAGAATCCGCCCCGAGCAGTTCCATGAGGAGCTTCGAGCCCGTGACGATGTTGTCCGCGGAGGCGGAAAACATGTCGTAGAAGCTCGTCTCCCTGGGGGTCAGACGAAAGCGCACGTGGGGTCCTCGGGGTGCTTTGGATTCGGTCAGGCTGATGCTAGGCGCATCATCCGGCCACGGCTAACCGGCGTCATTCAGTGTCGCGCATCGGGCACAGTGATCAGCACGGCCCCCCGGTCACGTTTCGGCTGGATTCGTTACGATATACCCGGCAGGGGTATACAGACGGAACAGAACGGCACGCTCACCGCAGGCCACGAGGACAACGGGAGGACCCCATGACCACCACTGAGGCCGCCGGCGCAGCCGATCCGGACGCGGTCGTCACCGACCACGACCGCGGTATCCACGGGTATCACCACCAGAAGGACGAGCACCTCAAGCGGCTGCGCCGCATCGAGGGCCAGATCCGCGGTCTCCAGCGGATGGTGGACGAGGACGTCTACTGCATCGACATACTCACCCAGGTATCGGCCTCCACCAAGGCCCTCCAGTCCTTCGCGCTCCAGCTGCTGGAGGAGCACCTGCGCCACTGCGTCGCGGATGCCGCCCTCAAGGGCGGCGCGGAGATCGACGCGAAGGTGGAGGAGGCCACCAAGGCGATCGCCCGCCTCCTGCGTACGTGACGGCGGACGGGACGGGGAGGGATCATCCCCGGTGGCGGACCTGCCGGGGGATCGTCGGCGCCGGCTCCGGCCGGCCCGTCCCGACGTTCAGCACCTCGTCGATGCGGTCGGGACTGAGCCGGTCCTCCAGCGCGTCGGCCGCCGCGATCATGAGCTCGCCGCACAGTTCGATCTCGGCGAGGGCCACACAGTCCTGAGCGTTCGGAGCGCTGAGCGTCACCACCTGCGTCACCTCTCTCTGCTGTCGCCGACTCCTTGGCGCACCGACTCCCTAGCGTAGGGAGCGCGGCACGCACCGCGCATGGCACGGAAGGACCATTTCGGCCCCCTCCCTACGGCGCTTCCGGGCCACTCCGGCCCTGCTGGACCCGACCGGTGTAGATGTCCGCGTCGGGCGGCAGCTCCACGGAGACCGGCGCCCCGAAGCCGTACAGCAGCAGCGTGGACACCACCGCCACCGCGGGCCCCTCGGTCGCGAAGGTGAAGCGGTGACGCACCTTCCGCAGCAGGCCCTCGTCGTCCAGATACGCGTCGAACGGCACCGAGTCCGTGCTGAACCCTTTCGCCGCTGCGGTCAGCGCCCCGCGCGAGGACGGCGACGCCTCCCGCGCCGCCCGCCCCAGGTCCGCCGTCCCCCGGTAGTGCCGGACGGGCACCCCGGCCAGCTCCGTCCGCCCGACGTACGTCACCCTGCCCGCGCCGCGCAGGAGCTCGGCCGCGGCCGTCGGATCCGTCACACCGCCCGTCACCAGGTTGCCGTCCTCCAGGGTCGTCGTGTCGATCCGCACCCACTTGTCGTCCGGCACCCCGGCCCCGCGGTTCTTCATGTACAGCGCTCCGGGAGCCAGCAGCTCCGTGATGGGCCGGTGCTCCTCGGCCCCGGCGGCGTCCTTCGGGAGGAGCACCTTGATCCGGCCGAGCTGCCTGCGGAAGTCGTACGCCCCCTGGCCCCTGATCGTCACCCGGGTCCCGCCCGCCGCGGTCTCCATCGACGTACGCGTCTCGGCGCTGCCCGCAGCGGCCAGCTCCCCGGCCGCACGCCGGACCACGGAGGCCGGGTCGGCCGCCGGGCCGGCCTGGGCGACGGCGCGCTCACCCGCCCCGTCGGCGCCGCCACCACCCGCCCCGGAGCATCCGCTGCCCACCGTCATCACGCCGGCGACGGTCAGGGCACACACGGCCAGTGCCCCGCCACCGCGTCTCTGCTGCCGCACCGCCATCGCCTGCCAACCCCCAACGACGTACACCTGACCGAGTTCCCGCCCGTCCCGCCTAACGACGGCCGGGGCGCCCCGTCACGCCACGGGCCCCCTCACGACAGCCGATCGGCCCACTCGCCGACCGCCGCACGGTGCCCCCGGTACCGTGGACGCGTGCATCAGGAACCCTCGGACCCCCTGGTCCAAGCCCCCGTACGCATCCCCTCGCAAGGCCCCGGACGCGCGCACAGCACGACCACGGTCGAACGGGGCTCCTTCTGCATCGCGCGCTGTGCCTGCGGCTGGTCCGGCCCGGCCAGGCGCTCCCGGGACCGGGCTCGCACGGATGCGGAGGAACACCTCAGGCCCCCGGGCGATCCCCGCTAGAGCGACTCCGCCTCCGGCCCACGCCGGAGCGACTCCCGCAGCCGGGTCAGGACCGGCTCGATGCGCGGCCCCGCCTCCGGACAGACCTCGCGGAGGAACGAGAGGTCGTCGACCGTCTCCCGCACCGGAGTCCTCCCGGGCCCGAGCGCGAGAAGGGCGTCGCACCGGGCCTCGGCATGTCGCCGGGCCGGAGGCAGGAGAGGACGATCAGGCCCTGGCGCGCGTCCAGGGCGTCGCCGCCGTCACCGCTGCCTCCGGCAGCGAGGCAGCATGCCCAGCCCGACCAGCCCGACCAGCCCCACCTGCGCCGCCACCGTGCTCGACGGCGAGGCGGCCGGTGCGGCGGCCCGGCCGTCGGAAGGACCGTGCTGCGGTGCGGGCACGGCGCTCTCGGCCTGGTGCCGGCACTGCCTATAGGTCGTCAGGTGCTTGTCGAACCTCTTCAACGGACGGCCCTGCCGGCCCAGCCGGGCACTGACCGCCTCCATCGCCTCGATCGCGTCGTGGACGTCGTCGCCCACGAACGCCGTGACCACGGTGTCCTGTTCCCGCGCCGCCGCCTCCCACTGACGCACCAGGGTCGACTTGCCCACGCCGCCGTTGCCCCGCACATGCAAGAGGAACGCGAAGCCGGCCTCCTCGGGATCCCTGGCGAAGGTCTCCCGGAAGACCGCCAGCTCGTTGCGGCGCCCCACGAACCCCGTGCGCTCGCGCCGCTGACCGACTTCCTGCCGTGACGGCCGCCGACGGGCCACATGCACCACCCCCGCGGTCCCCGCACATGATGCCCCGTCATCGGAGGGCCGGCGACGGAGCGATCGGAATCAGCCATTTCTCGGAACATGCGTGAGGGGAGCCCCACCGGGACTCCCCTCATGGCGTACGGCCGCTGTGGCTAGGCGGCGAGGTCCTTCTCGTCGGGCGCACCGGAACCGCGCATCGGCTCGGGGATCCCCCGCGAGCCGACCCGGCTGTCGGCCTCCGCCGCTCCGCCCGAGCGGACGAGCCTGCCGACCACCCCGGCGCGGGCCACGGCCCCGATCAGGGGCGTCAGCAGCATCATCGCGAGCGGGGCGAGCAGCAGGGCCACGGCCGTGCCCAGGGCGAAGCCGCCGATCACGTCGGTCGGGTAGTGCACGCCCATGTAGACGCGGCAGAAGCCCTCGAGGAGCGCCAGCGCGATGGCCACCAGGCCGAACTTCCGGTTGGCCACGAAGAGGCCCACCGCGATCGCCATCGCCATCGTGGCGTGGTCGCTCACGAAGGAGAAGTCCGTCTTGCCCTCCACCAGGACCTCGAGCCCCTTGTGGTCGAGGAACGGACGCGGCCGCTCCACGAAACCCCGGATCGGGATGTTGATGAGCAGGGCGATCCCGGCGGCGAGCGGCGCCCACACGAGCCCGGCAACCGCCGTCACCGAGTCCTCGGTCGTCCCGCGTCGGCGCACGCTCCACCAGCACCACAGGACCGCCAGGACCATGGCGAACATGATCCCGAATTCACCGACGAACTCCATGACCCGGTCGAACCAGGTCGGAGCGGCCTTCGCCAGCCCGTTGATGTCGTAGAGCAGGCTGACATCGGGGTTCGACCCATCGAGTGCGAGTCCAGCCATCTGCCGCGGCCCCTTGCCTTGTCTGCTGCTGCGACGCACAACGGCGTGCGTCGCCTTGGTCTGACCCCCGTGGTCGGTACGGATTCGGTGCCGCGTCACGCCATGGTGCCGTCACGCCCGACCGGTCCGGGCAGTCACGCTTGGTCATGTGCGCATGCTGCCCCAGTCCAGGGAACGGCCTGCCGACTGCCTACGTTCCGCTCTCCACCGAATGATCACCATGACGTTATCGAAGAGTGACTCATCGTCGCAGCTCAGGGCCCAGGCTTCACGGAGAGTTCCGGCCACGGGCGACTGCGCGTCAGCTCTCCGGAAGCGCGGTGGGAAGCGCCGCGGCCCCGTCCTTCGTGACGCGTGTCGCACCGAAGTAGTCAGGGGTGTCGATCTTGTCGAACCGGATCACGGCACCGGTGTACGGGGCATTGATCATGTACCCCCCGCCGACGTAGAGCCCCACGTGATGGATGGCCCGCGAGTTGTTCAGGTCGTCCGAGAAGAAGACCAGGTCCCCCGGGAGGAGCTCCTCCCGGGAAGGGTGCGGCCCGGCGTTGTACTGGTCGTTGGCCACCCGCGGCAGCTCGATGTCGACGGTCCGGTACGCCGCCTGCGTCAGCCCGGAACAGTCGAACCGGCCCCCCTGGTCGGCCGTGCCGTTGCCGCCCCAGAGATACGGGGTGCCGAGCTTCTTCTGCGCGAAGTAGATCGCCCCGGCCGCCTGCTGCGAGGGCCGCACCCGGCCGACCGGCTTGGCGAAGCTCTTCTCGAGGGACCGGATGATCTTGACGTAGTTCTGTGTCTCGCTGATCGCCGGCACCCCACCGGACTGGATCACCCGATAGGCACCCGCGTTGTACGCCGCGAGCATGTTGTCGGTCGGGTCGCCCGGCACCTTCCTGACGTACCCGGCGAGCTCGCAGTCGTAGGACGCGGCGGACGGGATCGCATCGGCCGGGTCCCACACGTCCCGGTCACCGTCCTTGTCACCGTCGATGCCGTGCGAGGCCCAGGTCCCGGGGATGAACTGCGCGATGCCCTGCGCGGCGGCATGGCTCTGCGCGCTCGGGTTCCAGCCGCTCTCCTGGTACAACTGCGCAGCCAGAAGCGCCGGGTTGATGGCGGGGCAGAGATTGCCCCACCTCTCCACGAGCGGCTGGTACCGCGCAGGCACCGCACCCTTGGCCAGCCCGACAGCCCCGCTCGCCCCGGAGATCCCGGCGGCGGCGGAGTACGTACCGACGACGAGCAGCGCGATGAAGCACAGACCGAGCCCGATCCCACCGCCGACGAACACCCAGTATTTCCGCACCCCACAACCATCCCCCATTCGGGCGCGGTTCACGTCGCGATTCGCTGGTGTGTACGGGTGGATGGGTGCATGAGGGGGCGTCAGGGGCGGCTGTACGGGGTCAGGGGGCGCCGGCCGACCAGAAGGGCGAGCGGATGTCGGGGCGGGGGATGTGCTCCATGCCCTCATAGGTGGGCGCGGTCGCCCGGGTGGTGGACTCGGCCACCTCGGACTCCTCCACGCAGGGGGTGTCGACTTCGAAGAACACCTGGCCTTCGCCTCCGACGATGAGGCTGACCCCGAAACCGTCCTTCGTCCGGGCGAACATGGCCGGAACGTCCGGATCATTGTTGATGGATTTCATCCGGTACCCGCTCTTGCGCCAGTAGCGGTCCACCACACCCAGGAAGCTGCCTCTGCGGTCCGAGGAAATGATGGTCATGACTGCGCGTCGCCTGGTTACGTCACAGCTGCCGATGCTGGTCGTATCGTGCGTCCACTTCACCTCCGGGTCGATCTCACTCAGAAGACCATCCAGGATGCGATCCGCACGCTCCGCAGCTTGCTGCATATCCATTTCATACCTTTCTGCTCCACCAAGGGGAGATTCGTTTCCTGCGCACCCTGCAAGTGGTGAAAGAATGAGCAGAGCACCAACCGAGAGGGAAATTCTGCGCACTATCGATGCTCCTGCGTGTTGATCTTCCCTGAACGCCCTGCAGCAATCAGGGAAATATTGTGAGCCGACGCTGCGTCTCGCTCGGGATCAAAGTATTGGGAATGCGCATCGATGGAAGGCCCGATACCGCCGACGAGCCCAGGACCGTCATCGACACGGAATCGCCTGGCACCGAACGCCTCGCTCGCCGGGTCCTTACCGAACCAGAGGTCATCGTCACCCGGGTCTGCGAGGTCACCCGCAACGTAGGACAAGGGAACGGACACGGCGGCAGCAACCGCGCCTACCGCCGCCTGCGGCTTCGATGGCAGCCTCGTCACCACATCGTTCTCGGCCGCTCCCACGAAGACGTGCTCCTTGCCCACTCCCAGATCCTCAGCCCGATCGACACCCACCCCGGGGCTCCCCACCAGGACGATGTCGTCGACTCCTGGAATCCCGTCACCTTGCTGCGTTGCCGCACCTACGGTTCGCGAACCGTAGGAGTGCCCGATCGCTGTGAGGTGCGGATCTCTGTTCTCGTTCGTTGCCACCAGGCCATCAGTGAATTCGTTGAACCGTCGGCCACCTTCAACTGCTCTGTCCTCACCCGCCACGGCCAAGCTGCTGAATCCGTCGATGCTCTGCGGTGCGTCGTACCCGAGCCAGGCAATCGCAGCACCTGAAGGATCGTGATAGCGCAACCCTTTTGCTGTGTCCAGGGCACGCTTCAGATCGTTCTTCGCGAAGTCTTCGTCCAGAGCCGTGTTCAGCCCCGGCACATACGCCGCAACATTCTTCGACGTATCCGGGTTCCCGTACGAGACGATCGCTCGCCCATTCCCCTCGTCACTGACGCCCAAGAGCAGCATCGGCGGCTCCCCCGGCCCGGTCGACGCCCCCAACTGCCGCTCGATCTGCCGCAGTCCCGCCAGCTGCGTGACCGCCCTGTCGTCGTCGCGCCCTTCCAGCTTGCCGATCAGCAGCGACAGGTTGTCCCGGTTCGCCGCGTCGCGGACGAGGGCCGGGATGCCGTCCAGGTTCCCGATCTGGTCCGGGTAGACCGCGAGGTACTCCTCGCGCTGTTCCTGGGTCAGCCCCGCCCACCAGTCGCGCCGCTCCGCCGGCGACGCGTCGCGCGGGATGGCGTCCTTGAGGTAGGCCCCCGCCGCGTCCCGCACCTCCGCCGCGTCGCCCGCCGCGTCCTTCCACGTGGAGTCAGGGACCTTCAGGCCGTCCTCGGCCTTGAGCCGGCGCAGGATCCCCGCGTACCGCCAGTCGATCTCGGCCGCCGCCCGTACCGCTCCCGTCACCCGGTCCGCGATGTCCTGCGCCTTGCCCGCGTCGGGGTTGGGCGCGACCAGGCCGGAGGGCGGTGTCAGCTCCGGCGCGCCGCTCGACGCCGCCGTGCCGCCCCGTAGCGGGGCGCCGTCGACCAGCCCCTCGCCCCCTGCCGGGTAGGTCACCGACCCGTCCGGGTGCACCGTGAACTTCAGCGCGGCCGCGTCGTCCAGCGCGTCCCTCAGCGCCCGCTGCTGGGTCTTCATCTCGTGGGCCAGGGAGTTCAGCGTCGTACGGAGGAGCCCGCACTCGGTGTACAGGTACTGGAAGTTGCGCCCCAGCTGCCGCAGCCGCCCCACCGCCGCCTGCGCCGCCTCGCCCTCCTGCGTGTCACGGAGGCCGGTGAGGAGCTGCTGCTCGATGCGGTCCCGTGCGGCGTCGGCGCGGTTGCTGGACCTGCCCCACCCGTCGGCCGCGCCCTCCAGCTCGGCGCACTCCAGGTCCCGTAACTGCGCCCAGGTCAGCGTCGGAGTCACGGCTCGTCCCCCGCTCGGGGGACGGTCACCGCGGCGAAGGACGACCTGACCGCCTCGTTCGTGGCGCCCTGCGTCCGCGTGACGCCCCGCAGCGTGGCCGCCAGGCTGCCGCACTCGTCCTGCGCGGCCTTGATCCGCCGTTCCCACGACTCCCGTACGGCGGCGAGTTCGGCCAGGGCGGTCAGCCGGCCCGCCCCCGCCATCAGTCCCGCATGGGCCAGGGCCAGCTCGCTGCGGACCGGACCCAGGTGGGCCACCAGTTCCTCCGCGCCCCCTGCGGCCCGCAGCCACGGACCGTCGCTGTGCTTGAGCCTCGGTCCCTGGTCACCCGTACCCGGAGGTCCCGCCGGATCATCCGCGACGCCCGCCGCTGCCACACCGCTCACCCCGTTCCTTGATCACGGAGCGGCACTGTGTCAAAGGCGGCCGGGCCGACACGCCGGAGCGGATGGCCCCGACGAGCCGGATCCCGGCCCCCGCAAGGGCGGCCGTACGCCGGCATCACCCGAACGCGCGACGCCCGGACCGCACGCCGTGTGCGGCGCGACGACTGACGACGGCCTCGCGCCGTGACCCGGGCGGGATGCCGGCCGACCGGGAGCCGACGCCGCCCACCGGAACCACCGCGCGGAACGCACCGTCACCCAGGACATGAGGCAGCCCCGACCGGGTGCTCCCACCCACCTTCTGGAGACGACCGCCCATGACCGCGGCCACCACCCGCATCCTCTACGTAGCCCGGCACGCCGAAGCGAGCTCCGACGAGACCGAGCTGACCGAGCGGGGCCGGCAGCAGGCCACGCTGCTCGGCGAGCGGCTCCGGGACGTACCGCTCTCCGCCGTCCACCACGGTCCGCTCCCCCGGGCCGCGGAGACCGCCCGGCTGGTCCATGAGCAACTGCGGCGGGACGTTCCGCTGCTGGTCTCGGAGCCGGCCGGTGACTACGTCCCGTACGTCCCGCGGCGTGAGGAACTCCCGACGGACTCGGCGGACCGGTTCCTCGGATTCGTGGAGCAGTTCCCCGAGGCCGAGCGCAGCCGGGGCCCCGGGCTGGCGGACGCGGCGCTGGAGCGGTTCACCGGGCCCGCGGACGGCGCCGAGCCCCTCCACGAACTGGTCGTCACGCACGCGTTCCTGGCCGCCTGGTTCGTACGGGACGCCCTCGACGCCCCCGCATGGCGCTGGTTGGGCCTCAACCACTCCAACGCGGCGCTGACGGTGATCCGTTACACGCCGGGCAGGCCCGCCGCCCTGGCCATGGTGAACGACATGGGCCATCTCCCGGAGGAACTCCGCTGGACCGGATTCCCTCCGGAGCTCCGGGTCTGAATCGGGACCGCGGCGAGGCCGGTCAGGAGCGGCCGGCTGTCCCTCGTGCGGATGGTTCACGACGCCCCGTGCACGCGGCCCGGGGCGGCGAGGGCCTCTCTTCGTGATCATGCGAGGCGTGATCTCCGTACACCGCAACGCAGCAGGCGTCCACAGGCTGTTGATGGCCGCCGGACTCGCCGTGGCGGCCCTCGCCGTCTCCCTGCCCGCCGGGCCGGCCGCCCGGGCCGCGACCCCCACACCCGTACCGCCTCCCCGGCAGGCCACAGCCGCCGAGGCACGCACCACTGCCTGGCTGGACACCCATCCGCAGAGCGCGGGCCGGTTCTTCCAGGACCTCCCCAAGGGAGGTGACCTGCACCATCACCTCTCCGGAGCGGTCCGGACCGAGTACCTCATCCAGCTCGCGGCCGAGGACGGCCTCTGCATCGACGCCACGCTGACCGCCGTCGCCGCACCGTGCGGTACGGGCGCGCGCCCGGCGGCCGACGCTCTCACGGACCCGGGCTTCCGGCAGGAGATCGTCCGGGCCTGGTCCATGCAGGACTTCCCGCAGGACCGGTCGGGCCACGACCACTTCTTCGCCACGTTCGGGAAGTTCGCCGCGGCGACCTCGCACCGCGGCAAGATGCTGGCCGACGTGGCGGGCACCGCCGCCGCGCAGAACCAGACGTATCTGGAGACCATGGTCAGCCCCGCTGCCGCGGGCGCCAAACAGCTCGCCGCGGACGTCGGCTGGGACGCCGATCTGACCTCCCTCCACCGCAAGCTGCTCGCCGGTGGCCGGCTCGACCAGCTGGTGACGACGGCGAAGCAGGAGGCCGACACCGCCGACGCGGAGTTCCGCCGGACCGCGCACTGCGCGACCGACGCCCCCGATCCGGCGTGCGGGATCACGGTGCGGTGGGTCTCCCAGGTGTCCCGCAACAGCGCCCCGGAGCGCGTCTTCACCCAGATCGCCCTCGGACTCCGCCTGGCCGAGCGCGACCAGCGCTTCGTCGCCGTGAACCTCGTCCAGCCGGAGGACGGCGAGATCTCCCTGCGGGACTACCGCCTGCACATGCGCATGCTGAACCATCTCCACAAGGTCTACCCCCGCGCCCACATCACCCTGCACGCCGGCGAGCTCGTGCCCGGCCTGGTGAAGCCCGAGGACCTCACCTTCCACATCGACGACGCCGTGCGCACCGGTCGGGCGGAGCGCATCGGCCACGGTGTCGACCTCGTGCACGAGGACGACTGGCGCCACCTCGCCCGCGACATGGCGCGCCGGCAGATCGCCGTCGAGGTGCCGCTGACCAGCAACGCGCAGATCCTCCAGGTCGAGGGCCAGGAGCACCCGTTCCCGGTGTACCGGAAGTACGGGGTCCCCGTGGTGCTCTCGACCGACGACCCCGGGGTGTCGCGCGGAGACATCGGCCGGGAGTACCTCCGCGCCGCCCGCACCTATGAGCTCAGCTACCCGGAGCTCAAGGACCTGGCCCGGGCATCCCTGGAGTACGCCTTCCTGCCCGGCCGCAGCCTGTGGCGCCCCGACCCCGTACGCCAGGGCTTCCGCCGGGTGGAGGAATGCCGGGCGCCCGGGTCGGACCGCTGTGCCCGCCTGCTGGCGAACAGCCCGAAGGCGCGGCTGGAATGGCGCCAGGAGCAGTCGTTCCGCAGCTTCGAGGCCCGGTACGCCACGCGCTGACCCGGCCAGCCCGGTCAGGGGCGGCGCGGCGCGGCGCACTCCACCCAGAGCACCTTGCCGCCCTGCCCCGGCAGCCCGCCCCTGATCGGGTACGCGCCCCAGCTCGCCGCACACTCCCGTACGAGCAGCAGCCCGCGCCCTCGCTCGGACAGCGCACAGGGCGTGCCCACGGCCCCGCCGCCGAACGGATCCGGGATCTCCGGATTGCTGTCCCACACCCCGACCCGCACCCGGTTCCGCCCGGCCCCGCGCAGCCGCAGGGAGTAAGGGCCGGACGAGTGCCGGTACGCGTTGGTGACCAGCTCGCTCGCCAGCAGCTCGGCGGTGTCGACGAGATCCCGCATCCCGTGCACCAGCAGCACGGTCCGCAGGGTCGACCGGGCGATCCCGGGACCACGGGGATCCTGCGGAAGTTGGAGGGTGTACGCCCAGGGCGGCGTTACGGTGGCCAGAGCCATGGAAGTCTCCGTTCACGGAGGAGCGTTGGGGGTGTGCGTGTCGCACGGCCCGGTGACGAGGCCGCTCCGTCGAGCGGGGTACTTCCGGGCGGGTGGCCTGGGTCAGACACTAGACTCACGCAAGGATTCCTTGCACCGTTTGCGCGGAATCTTTGAACCGAACCACTCGTGTGAGTGACGCTCCGCAATGCGGCCAATCCCAGGGAGAGTTCACATGCCAGGCAGGGCAGCGCCCACCGCACGCCGCACGCGCCTGGGCGCGGAACTGCGCAAGCTGCGCGAGCGCGCGGGGCTGACCACGACGCAGGCCGCAGACCTCCTGGGAACAAGCGCCGGTCAGCTCAGCAACATAGAGGTGGCCCGTTTCGGCGTCAGCGCCGACAGAGTGCGAGTCGCGGCCCACACGTACTCCTGCACCGACCAACTTCTGGTCGATGCCCTGGTCGACATGACGGGGGACCGCAAACGCGGTTGGTGGGAGGAGTACAGGGAGATCCTGCCTCCGAAGCTCCTTGATCTGGCAGAGATCGAACATCACGGCACGTGTCTGCGGGCAGCGCACAGCATGCACATCCCCGGCCTCCTCCAGACCGTCGATCACGCGAGGTCGATCTATGGGCAGGCTGTGCCCGGCATGTCACCACCCGAGATCGAACACCGGGTCTCGTTCCGTGTGAAGCGACAGACCGTCCTGTACCAGGACCACGCCGTGCCCTACCGCGCCCTCGTTCACGAGGCCGCACTCCGCATGCGCTTCGGTGGCCCTCAGGTCGCCCGCGCCCAGCTCCAGCACCTGCTCGAACTGAGCGACTGCTCCCACGTGACCATCAAGGTGATTCCGTTCTCGGCAACGAATTACCCCGGGTCCGGCCAGTCCGTGTACTACGTGGAGGGCACAGTCCCTGCTCTCGACACCGCTCAACTCGATCAGTCCCATGGGCCGGTGTTCATCGACTCCGAGGCACAACTGGCCCAGTACAGGCTCCTGCTAGAACGCCTCGACACGGTCGCACTGCCGACGGATCAGTCGCGAGACCTCATCCACGCCATCGCTCAGGAACTGTAGAGGAAACGAAATGACCACCCCCGACTGGCAGAAGTCCTCGTACTGCGCGCAGGGCGAAGCCTGCATACACGTCGCCGCAGACCGGCGTGCGATCGTCCTCACCGAGAGCGGCGACCCCCGCGGCGCGATACTCCGGACCAGCCCCGCCGCCCTCGCCGCCCTCATCCGCACCGTCAAGGAGACCCGGGGCCGTGGCTGACCTCCCCGCCGGCCTCGTCTGGACCCGCGCCGCCCCCGAGGGCGCGGAAGGCCCCGGGCCCTGGATCGAGATCGCGTTCGGCCCGGGGGACCTCGTCCATCTGCGCGAGACGGGCGACCCCGCCACGGTGGTGACCACGACCGCGGAGAAGTGGGAGGCGTTCACCAAGGGGGTCGCGGCCGGCGAGTTCGACCATTTCACCGAGATCCGCCCCGCCTGACGGTTCCCAGCGGGACCCGGGGGCGAGATCATCTGGAGCTGTGACCGACGAAGCGAACACATCCGCATGGCCTCCGGGCATCAGCGCCATCACTCTGTTCGTCGAGGACCTGGACGCCACCAGGGCCTTCTACGGTGAGGTCTTCGGACTGCCCGTGATCTTCGAGGACGGCAACTCGGCGGTGTTCGGCTTCGGCGCCACCGTCATCAATCTGCTGAAGGCCACCGAGGCCCCCGGCCTCATCGCCCCCGCGCCCGTCGCCGGCCCCGAGGCCGGATCCCGCATGCAGTTCACCCTGCCGGTGGACGACGTGGACGCCATGTGCGAGGAACTGTCCGCCCGCGGCGTGACGCTGCTGAACGGACCGATGGACCGCCCCTGGGGCATCCGTACGGCAAGCTTCCGCGACCCCGGCGGCCACATCTGGGAGATCGCCCGGTGACCGTACCGGGGTCGGCGGAGACACGGCCGCCCGGGACCACGGGGGCCGTCCCGCACCTGCCGTCAGGAGCGGGCGAGCACGGCTCCGCCCGCGTACCGCGCAGACGCGCCCAGTTCCTCCTCGATCCTGATGAGCTGGTTGTACTTCGCCGTGCGGTCGGACCGGGACAGTGAGCCGGTCTTGATCTGACCGCAGCCCGTTGCCACCGCGAGGTCCGCGATGGTGGTGTCCTCCGTCTCGCCCGAACGGTGAGACATGACGGCGGTCCAGCCCGCGCGGTGCGCGGTGGCGACCGTGGCGAGGGCCTCGGTCAGGGTGCCGATCTGGTTGACCTTGACCAGGACCGAGTTGCCGACACCCGTGCGGATGCCCTCGCGCAGCAGGGTCTCGTTCGTGCAGAACACGTCGTCACCGGTGAGCTGGCAGCGGCCGCCGACCCGGGCGGTCAGCTCCCGCCAGCCGTCCCAGTCGTCCTCGGCCATCGGGTCCTCGACGGAGACGATCGGGTACGCGTCGATCAGCTTCACCAGGTAGTCGGCGTGCTCGGTCGGCGTACGGCTCACGCCCTCGCCGGCGTACGCGTACGCGCCGTCCCGGAAGAACTCCGACGAGGCCGGGTCCATGATCAGGCCGATGTCGGTGCCGGGCCGGTATCCGGTGCGCTCGACGGCCTTCATGACGAAGTCGAGCGCCTCCTCGGCGGTGCGGAGGGACGGCGCGAAGCCGCCTTCGTCCCCGACGCCCGTGGAGTGGCCCGCGGCCAGCAGATCGCGACGGAGCGTGTGGAAGATCTCGGAGCCCATACGGACGGCCTCCGCGAAGGTCTCCGCCCCGACCGGGGCGATCATGAACTCCTGGAAGTCCAGCGGATTGTCGGCGTGGGCACCGCCGTTGACGATGTTCATCATCGGCAGCGGGAGAAGCCGGGCGCCGGCCCCGCCGAGGTAGCGGTAGAGAGGCTGGCGGTGGGCCGCCGCTGCGGCCTTCGCGGCGGCGAGGGAGACGCCGAGGAGCGCGTTCGCGCCGAGCCGGGACTTGTCGGCCGTGCCGTCGAGCGCGACGAGCGCCGCGTCGAGTCCGGCCTGGTCGCCGGCGTCGCGCCCGACTGCCACCGACGCGATGGCGCCGTTGACGTGGGCGACCGCACGGTCGACGCCCTTGCCGTGCCAGCGTCCGGGATCGCCGTCCCGCAGCTCGACGGCTTCCCGTGCGCCGGTGGAGGCGCCGGAAGGGACGGCGGCGCGGCCCAAGGATCCGTCGGCGAGGAGGACATCGGCCTCGACGGTGGGGTTGCCCCGGCTGTCGAGGACCCTGCGGGCGGTGACGGACCGGATGACGGTGGACTCGACTGCTGTGGAAAGCATGGGAGGTCCTTCGCGTTGACGCACGCCGCGGCCCTGCTGCGACAGCGCTGGCGCGTGCCGCGACGGGACCAACTCTACAGCAATGCTGTTCAGTTGCGCTGTACAGCTTGGCTGCACAGATGAGACGCGCGGCTTCGCTGACGACCACCGGTTAAAGTTGCCTATGCCCTCCCCGGAACCCGCCGCCGTCGCCACCGAACTGCGTACCGCGATGGGCAGGCTCACGCGGCGCGTGAAGCACGAGGACCGGATCCCGCTCGGGCAGGTCTCCGTGCTCGGCACGCTCGACCGCGACGGGGCCATGACCACCAGCGACCTGGCGGCGGATCAGCGCGTACGACCCCAGTCCATGGCCCGCGCGGTCGGGCTGCTCATGGAACAGGGGCTCGTCGTCCGCAGGGCGCACCCCACGGACGGCCGCAAGTCACTGGTGGAGCTCTCCCCTGCGGGGCGGACCGCCCTCGAAGCGGAGCGCGGACGCAGGGCCGGATGGCTCGCCCAGGCCATCGAGCTCGAACTCACCCGCGAGGAACGCGAGGTGCTGGCACGCAGCGCCGCCCTGATGGACCGGCTCGCCGCACGCTAGGGGTGTCCCGTACACACTGGTCCGGCGGTTCCCAGGCCGGACCTGCCCAGCTGAGCCACCGGAATGGCAGCTGTGGCAGCCTGCTGACATGCCATGGGAACTCAAGGAACACGCAGGTCACCACTACGCTGTCCTGTTCCACTACGCCCTGCCCGACGACGCCTGGGCCGTGGAGCTGAGCGAAGCGGTGCCTGCGGTGGCTGAGGCGGCGGAAAGCCCTGACGCCACGGTGACCCACCTGCCCGGTGCCGGCTTCCTGGTGGCGCTCGTCCCGGACGAGGACCCGGCTCTGCAGCCGGCTGTCCGTGTCTGGAGCCCTGAGGAGCGTGTGGTCCCCTACGAGGTCATGTGCTGGTTCATGGAGCAGGTGGCCGACCAGGTGGAACGCTGCCGCACCGCGTTCGAACAGGGGGAAGCTGGAACAGTGGAATGACCGGGCAGCGGCTGGTGGGATCACCGCGCCGGAGCCGTCCTGGACAGCCCTGCTCTCCCCGCATGTCCGGACACCTCGAAGGAGTGTCCGGACCGCCCCGCGCCACGAGGCGGCCTCCACGGTGTCCGAGCCCGGGCCCGCCCCGTCAGCCCCCGACGTACTCCCGCAGATGACGCGCGGTGAGGGTGCTTCCGTCGGCCACCAACTCCTCCGGCGTCCCCTCGAAGACCACGCGGCCGCCGTCGTGTCCGGCTCCGGGGCCGAGGTCGACGATCCAGTCCGCGTGGGCCATCACCGCCTGGTGGTGCTCGATGACGACCACCGTGTTGCCCGCGTCCACCAGCCGGTCGAGCAGCGCGAGGAGCTGGTCCACGTCGGCCATGTGCAGCCCGGTCGTCGGCTCGTCGAGGACGTAGGTGGCGGCCTTCTCCGCCATGTGGATGGCGAGCTTGAGACGCTGGCGCTCACCACCGGACAGGGTGTTCAGCGGCTGACCGAGCCGGAGGTAGCCGAGACCGACATCGCGCAGCCGTCCGAGGATGGCGCGCGCCTGACCGGAGGTGAAGAAGTCGTGGGCCTCCGCCACCGACATCCCCAGGACCTCGCTGATGTTCCTGCCGTGCAGGGTGTAGGTGAGCACCTCGGGGGTGAATCGCTTCCCCTGGCACTCCTCGCACACCGACGCGACGCCGGCCATCATGGCGAGATCGGTGTAGACGAGCCCGAGGCCGTTGCACTTGGGGCAGGCGCCCTCCGAATTGGCGCTGAACAGGGCCGCCTTGACGCCGTTGGCCTTGGCGAAGGCGGTACGGATCGGGTTGAGCAGGCCGGTGTACGTCGCCGGGTTCGAGCGGCGCGAACCCCGGATGGGCGTCTGGTCGGCGACCACCACACCCGGCCTGGCGGGCAGGCTGCCGTGGATCAGTGAGCTCTTGCCCGAGCCCGCGACACCCGTGACGACGGTGAGGACACCGAGCGGGATGTCGACACTCACGTCCTGGAGGTTGTGCAGATCGGCGCCCTCGATGGACAGCCGGCCCGACGGCTTACGCACCTCGTCCCGCAGCCGTGCGCGGTGTTCGAGGTGGCGCCCGGTCAGGGTCCCCGAGGCGCGGAGCCCGGCGACGTCCCCGCTGAAGCAGATCCGCCCGCCGTCCGTCCCGGCGCCCGGACCGAGATCGACGACGTGGTCGGCGATGACGATCACTTCGGGTTTGTGCTCGACGACGAGGACGGTGTTGCCCTTGTCGCGCAGGCGCAGCAACAGGTCGTTCATCCGCCGGATGTCGTGCGGGTGGAGCCCGATGGTCGGCTCGTCGAAGACGTAGGTGACGTCCGTCAGGCTGGACCCGAGGTGCCGGACCATCTTCACCCGCTGCGCCTCACCGCCGGAGAGCGTGCCCGCGGGCCGGTCCAGGCTGAGATAGCCGAGGCCGATCTCGACGAGGGAGTCGAGCAGGTCCCTCAGACCGGCCAGCAGCGGTGCCACAGCGGGGTCGTCGATCCTCCGGACGAACGCGGCGAGGTCGCTGATCTGCATGGCGGAGCACTCCGCGATGTTCACCCCGTCGATCGTCGAGGAGAGCGCGGCCGCTGTCAGCCTGGTCCCCCCGCAGTCGGGGCACTCGCGGAAGACCACGGCCCGGTCGACGAAGGCGCGGATGTGGGGCTGCATGGCGTCGCGGTCCTTGCTGAGGACGGTCCGCTGGACCTTCTGGACGAGGCCCTCGTAGGTGAGGGTGTTGCTGTCCACCTTCACCTTGGTCTGCGGCCTGTGGAGGAAGTCGGACCACTCCTGCTCCGTGAAGTCCCTGAGCTTCTTGTCCGGGTCGTAGTAGCCGGATTTGGCCATGACCTGCCAGTACCAGGAGTCCACCGCGAAGTTGGGCACGGTGATCGCGCCCTCCCTCATCGACTTCTCCCGGTCGACCAGCTGGTCGATGTCGATGTCCGAGATCTGGCCGACGCCCTCGCACCGCGGGCACATGCCCTCCGGCAGGTTGAAGCTGAAGGCGCCCGACGTCCCGATGTGCGGCGTGCCGAGCCGGGAGAACACGATCCGCAGCATCGTGTAGGCGTCGGTGGCGGTGCCGACGGTGGAGCGGGAGTTGGCCCCCATCCGCTCCTGGTCGACCACGATCGCGGCGCTCAGATTGTGCAGCGCGTCCACGTCGGGGCGGCCCAGGCTCGGCATGAACGACTGGACGAAGGCGGTGTACGTCTCGTTGATCAGACGCTGCGACTCGGCCGCGATGGTGCCGAAGACGAGCGAGGACTTCCCTGATCCGGACACCCCGGTGAACACCGTCAGCCGGCGCTTCGGGATGTCCAGCGAGACGTCGGTGAGGTTGTTCTCGCGCGCGCCTCGGACCTGGATGACGTGGTGGCCGTCGGCGGGAGGCATCGCAGCAGGGGTCATGCCGTCGACCGTAGTCGAGTGCACTGACAACGCCCCCGGCCGTTGACACCGTCGAGCCCCGGTTGCTTCGCTGGAGGCGGGGGGGGAACAAGCGCTTACAGCCCGGACCTTGGAGCGTGCTGGTGGAGCTCTCACGTCGTTCCGCACTGTCCGTGATCCCCGCTGCGGCGCTCTGGGCGGTGTCCCGGGGGCTGCGCGCCGAGGCGTCGCCCCGGCAGGGCCGGTCCGCCGCCCCGGGCGCGCCTGCGTCCACGGACGAGGCCGCGGATGTCCTGCTCCGCAACACGGTCGCGGTCTTCGCCGGCACCGCCGAGTCCAACGCCCGCCCCGAGGTGGCCCCCAAGCTCGCCTCACTGCGCGCGACGGCGGACGCCCGGCTCGCCGCGATGGACGCCGCGGGACAGGACGAGGTCTTCGCCGGCCTGCCCCTCGGCACCAGCGACACCGGCCTGAGCACGTCGTACCAGTACCTCTACGAGACGGCCCTCGCCACCTGTCTCCCCGGTGCGGGGTACGCGCCCGCCCCGTACGACACCGCAGCGGTGCGGCAGCGGGTCGTCGACGGCCTGGTCCGTCTCCACGACGGCTGGTTCGGCGACCAGTCGAAGGGCTACTACGGCAACTGGTTCCACTGGGAGATCGGGATCCCCTCCTACGCGACCAGGACCCTGGTCCTCCTGAGGGACGAGATCGCCGCGTACCGGCCGGACCTCACCGCGACCTACATCGCCTCCATGGACGCCTACCTCCGCAACGGCAAGGACGGCGACGTCGATCTCGACTCGCGTTTCCACACCGGCGCCAATCTCGCCGACATCACGACGAACCGCGTCCTCCAGGGGGCGCTGCTCGGGGACGGCACCCGCATCACCAAGGCCTTGGCCGACCAGCTGACCGTCTTCGCGACGGTCGACCCCTACCGGCCGCAGCACGGGGTCACCGACGGCTTCTACGCCGACGGGTCCTTCGTCCAGCACGCCTCCGTCGCGTACACCGGGTCCTACGGCAAGGGGCTGCTCACCCGGATCGTCCAGACCGTCAAGATCCTCGACGGCACCGGCTACGTGCCCGACGGCAGCCTGACCGGCGTCGTCCAGGGCTGGGTCGCCGACGGCTTCGCCCCGCTGATCCACGAGGGCTGGATGATGGAGATCGTCAAGGGGCGTGCCGTCTCGCGCCCGGGCACCGGCTACGCGGACGTCACCGCGGTCGTGGAGGCCGTCGTCGACCTCTCCGCGCATACGGCCGGCAGCGACGCGGAAGCCCTGGAGGGCTACGTCAGACACGTCCGGCAGACCTCGAAGGCGGGCCTCGACCCGACGTCGTTCGTCTCCCCCGTGAGCATCGCCCGCTACGCCGACATCCTGAACACCCCCGGGCCCGCCCGCGACCTCGCGGCCGCCTCCTCCCACACCGCCTTCAACGCCATGGACCGCACGGTCCACCGCCGGCCGGGCTACTCCTTCGCCCTCGCCCGCAGCTCCACGCGCGTCAGCATGTACGAGTACATGAGCGGCGAGAACCTGATGCCGTGGTTCCAGGGCACCGGCGCCCACTACCTCTACCTCTCCGGCGCGGACCAGCGGGAGGAGTTCGGCATCGACTACTTCACCGCCGTCCCTCCCCACCGCCTCGCAGGGGTCACCGCTCCCGTGGAGAAGCGCCGTACCGTCCCCGAGCTCTACGGCACGCTCTGGTACGACGACCCCGAGCACGGCTTCACCTCGTCGTCCGAGGCGCAGAACACCTACGTCTACTTCCCTCGCGCCACCCATCCGTTCTCCGGGGGCGTCCGCCTCGGCGCCTACGGGGCGGCTGGCCTGGTCCAGTCCGACGACGCCGCGTACGCGGCCCGGCAGGCGGGCGCCCTGCCCGACGGCTTCGTGGCCTACCGGGCCGCGGGCGCCACAAGGTCGTGGTTCATGTTCGACGACGAGATCCTCGTCCTCTCCGCGGGCGTGACCGGCCTGGCGGGCCGCGCGGTGACCACCACCGTCGACAGCCGTGTCGCCGCCCCGTCCGCCCCCGTCGTCCTCACCGGCGGCCTCCGCGACGGAACGCCCTGGCGGAGGACCGGGTCCGCCCCTCCGGCCTGGCTGCGGTACGCCGACGACAGCCGGGGGACGGCGGTCGGCTACGTCTTCCTGTCCGGCCCACCGCCGGTCGTCACCCTCGGCACCGTCACCCGCAGCCAACGCCTCGTGCGTCTCGCCAATGCGGACACAGCAGTGACCAAACAGGTCTTCACACTGTCCTACGAACAGGCCGCCGGAGAGCGGCCGGCCGCCATGGCACACGCCCTCGTCCCGAACGCCACCGCACAGCAGCTGGCCTCCTACGCCGACAGCCCGCTCTCCGTCCTGTCCAACACGGTCCGCCTGCAGGCCGCGGCACACAGGCACCTCGGCATCACCGCCGCGAACGCCTTCACCCCCGGGACCCATCGGACGGGCCGGCTCTCGATCGACGGCCCGGCCTCCGTCCTGCTCCGCCGGAGCCCGGACGGCACCTGCACCGTCGCGGTGTCCGACCCCACGACGGAGCGGCGCACCGTCTCGGTCACCCTGCACGGCCGGCCCCTGCGGCACGTCTCCGCCGACGCCGGCGTGCGCGTGCGCCACGTCCCCGGCGGCACCCGCCTCGACGTCACCACCCACCACGCCTACGGCCGCAGCTTCACGGCGACCCTGAGCGGGCGGACCTGACGGAGCCACGCCGCCGCCGGCCCGGGCATCGGCGACCTGAAACACCAACCGTCGCTGGTCATAGACTCGCCCCATGGACAGCAGTGACGATTCCGCCCTCGACGCGCTGGGCGTGCTGGGTGACCCGGTGCGGCGCGGACTGTACCGGCAGGTCACCGGGACACCGGGCGAGGTGGGACGGGACGCGGCGGCCGAGGCGGCCGGGATCTCCCGTTCACTGGCCGCGTTCCACCTGGACAAGCTGGTCGCCGCCGGGCTGCTGGAGGTGTCCTTCCGGCGGCTCTCGGGGCGCAGCGGCCCGGGAGCGGGACGCCCCTCCAAGATGTACCGGCGGGCCGCGGGAGAACACACGGTCTCCGTACCGCCCCGCTCCTACGACTCGGCCGGCCGGCTGCTCGCCGAGGTGGTGGAGCAGGCCGGACTCGACGCGGCCCTGCAAGCGGCGGCACGCGCCGAAGGGGAGTCCGAGGGGGACGCGTCGAACGGCGGGACCGACCCGGTCGAGGCCCTGCGGGCACGCGGCTACGAGCCGTTCCGGGACGGCGCCGGACTGCGGCTCAACAACTGCCCGTTCCATGCGCTGGCCGATCAGTTCCCTGCCCTGATCTGCGGGATGAACCTGGCCAGGATCCAGGGCCTGCTCGCCGGCCTGCCGGACGCCCAGGGGTGGAGCGCGGCGATGGACCCGCTTCCGCACGGGTGCTGCGTGGCCCTGGAGGCTCCCGAAGCACGGGAGGCTCCCGAAGCACTCTAAAAACACAACTCGTTGACTTTAGAGAGTTCGCCCGGGCATGCTTGCCCTCGTGAACGACTTCCACCTCGCCCAGGTCAACGTCGGGCGCATCCTCGCCCCGCTCGACAGCCCTCAGCTGTCCGGCTTCGTCGCACACCTCCCGGAGATCAACGCCGCCGCCGACCAGGCCCCGGGCTTCGTCTGGCGCATGGTCGACGACGGCGGAGCCGACTCGACGGACCTCCGCCCCGAGGACGACGACGACATGCTGCTCATCAACTGCTCGGTATGGGAATCGGTCGAGGCGCTGCAGGACTACACGTACCGCAGCGCACACCTCAAGGTGCTGGCGCGCCGCCGGGAATGGTTCGAGCGCCTCGCCGAGTTCCACCACGCCATGTGGTGGGTCCCCGCAGGGCACCGCCCGACCATGGCCGAGGCGATGGCCCGCATCGCCCTGATCCGCACGAACGGCGAAGGCCCCGACGCCTTCACCTTCCGGTCGCCGCACCCGCCGCCGGCCGGCCGGCCGACAGCGTCACCCCCTGAGCTCTCCGCGGGAACAGGCATCCCCCACCAGGAGTCCGGCCCCGCCGCCGGGCCGAGGGACCCGGTCCGCGGGACCCCGGCGCCCTGACCCCCTCAGCGCGTCGCGTCCCGCTTCCCGACGCCACGCGGGTGAGTATGTGCGGACCAAGCCCTCCTCCCGCACCGAGGCGATGAGATGCCCGACCGCGCCGACCATGCCCACCGAGAGGGCGCAGCGCCGAGACCGGCGCCCCGGTACCGACCGCCGGAACAGCCGCTGTTCAGCGTCGTCTACGGCCTGGTGCTGGCCAGCGCCCTGGTGGCCGCCTTGGACCCGGCGGGCGAGGAGGCCGACCCCGGCCCCGACGCACTGTGGGTCGTGCTCACCGCGCTCGCGGCGGGCGCCGCCCACGGGTACGCCCATGTCATCGCCCAGCGTGTGTCCACCGACGGGACAGCCACCGCGAGCAGGCTGCGGCTGGTGCTCGCCGAGTGGCCCCTGATCGCCGCGGTGCTCCCCACCGTGGGGATGCTGCTCGCCGCGGCAGCCGGCTGGTGGGCCGAGGCCACGGCCGCGGACACGGCCCTGCTGGTCAACACCGTCGCCCTGTTCGGCTGCGGCACCTGGGCCGCCCGCACGGCCGGGCACAGCTGGCCGTCCTCGTGCCGGGCTGGAGGCATGGACATGTTGATCGGCCTGGTCATCGTCGCCGCCGACGCCCTGATCAAGTAGCGGGCCTCCGGGCGGGGTGCCGCCGCACACCCGGAGGCCGCGGGCACAGGACGAGGACTGAGGACGAGGCCCCAGGACGAGGCCTCAGGACGAGGCCTCAGGAGCACCGCCGGTGCGACAATCCGACGATGACCTCATCATTGGACATGATCGACGCTTCAGCCGCAGGCACCTGGACACTCGGTGACCTGACGGTCAATCGGATCGGCTTCGGCTCGATGCGCCTGACCCAGGACGGTGCGGCGTTCGGCAAGGGCGACTCCGGCGACCGGAACCGCGCCCTGGGGGTCCTGCGCCGCGCCCTCGAACTCGGCGTGAACCACATCGACACCGCCGCCTTCTACTTCTCGCCGCTCCGCTCCGCCAACGAGCTCATCAACAGCGCGCTGGCCCCGTACGCCGACGACCTGGTCATCACCACGAAGGTCGGCCCCGGCCGGGACCCTTCCGGCGTGTGGACGTGGGCCACGCCGGAACAGCTGCGCGGGCAGGTCGAGGAGAACCTGCGCCAGCTCGGCCGCGACCACATGGACGTGGTGAACCTGCGCATAGCGAGGAGCCACGGATCCAGGCCGGTCGCCGAACACTTCGGCGCCCTGGCCGAACTCCGCGAGGCCGGCCTCATCCGCCACCTCGGCATCTCCCACACCTCACCCGAGCAGCTCGCCGAGGCCCGGGCCATCGCCCCCGTCGTCTGCGTACAGAACGCCTACGGCCTGGGCTCGTCCGCGCAGGACGATGCCTTCGTACGCTCCTGCGGCGAACAGGGCATCGCCTTCGTACCCTTCTACGCCATCGCCGGCGAGGGCCGCGAGGCCGGTTCGAGCGACATCCAGGACAAGGACGTGCTCACCGTCGCCCACCGCC
Organism: Streptomyces sp. NPDC055962; assembly: GCF_042270185.1. Classification (NCBI taxonomy): domain Bacteria; kingdom Bacillati; phylum Actinomycetota; class Actinomycetes; order Kitasatosporales; family Streptomycetaceae; genus Streptomyces; species Streptomyces sp. NPDC055962. The sequence continues at coordinate 15,174 of NZ_JBHJYN010000010.1, read as the reverse complement.
ACGGGGCGACACCCGCCCAGGTACGGGTGGCCTGGACGCTCCACCAGGGACCGCACGTCCTGGCCATCCCCGGAACGGGCAACCCGGACCACCTCGCCGAGAACGTGGCGGCCGGCGCCCTGCGGCTCAGCGCCGAGGACCTGGCCCTCCTCTCGTCATGACCGGGCGGATCCTGCGGTGGAACCTCTTCATCGGCGGCCACCTGAGCTCGTCCGTACCCGTACGCCTGGTCGAACGCACGGCCGCGTACCAGCTGGTGTGGCTGGAGACAGGCACCCCGATGTGGCGTACGGACCTTCCCCGCAGGACCCACCTCCGGGACATCCCGCCCGAGCACCGGCCGGCCGGCGGATATCCGGCGAAGACCGGCTGGTGGCCCCTGGGCAGCGCGCTCGTCCATCAGCCGGCCGGGGCCCGGCACGCCGTCTTCTGGCTCTTCGGGCGGAGGCAGAGGTTCAGGGGGTGGTACGTGAATCTGGAGCACCGGACCCACCGGGGCGAGGACATCGACGTCACCGACCACGAACTGGACCTCACCGTCGCGGCGGACCACAGCTGGCGATGGAAGGACGAGCGGTCGTTCGCCGAAAAGACCGGCCACCCCGCCTACTGGTCCCCGGAGGAGGCGACCGCGATCCGCGCCGAAGGGGAACGCATGGCCCGCCTCGCCGAGTCGAGAGCATTCCCCTTCGACGGCTCCTGGTGCGACTTCAAGCCACCGCCCCACTGGACCACACCGTCCCGCGGCCCGGCCCCCACACGCACCGTGCTCTGATGCACGCGGCCGCGACGCCTTCCCCGCACGGGTCCTGACGACCCGTTTGCCGGAAGCCACCGGCGCACACACGGCTCTCGAACAGCGCGTACGAATACTCCGCACCCCGTGAACGCATCGACCGCATCCGGAACCATGGCCACCGTCGTTGCTAGCCGTCACACCGCGTGATACACAGAGTAACCATGCATATGCGGGTGGATCCCCACACGAGTCGCAGGTCAGGGCTGCTTCTCCGGTCAAACGTGCGAGATCCGGGTAAAGAGACCCGGGAAGGCGTCGTGCGATGCCGGTTTCATCAGCGAAGATAGAGACCGACCCGTGCCGCACGGCGCGGGCTGCGAACTACCCAACAGGGGCGGTGACTTACATGATCCTGGCAGCTGAAAAGGGCGACATCACCACCATCATCGGCGGAATCGCCCCGAACTGGGGGCCGTTCGGGACTCTGGGCAACGAGGCGCGCATCATGATCGAGGTGGTGATGGCGGTCGCCATCCTGCTCTGCCTCGGCATCGCGATCTGGGGTGCGGCCAAACAGCGCATCGGCGCGACGGCCCTGCGCGACACCTTCAGTGCGGAACAGGGCAAGGGCCTCATCGTGGCGGGGCTGACCGGCGTCTTCATCATCGGATCGCTGGGCACACTGTTCACCATCGTGTACGGGATGGCCGTCTGACCCAAGGTCAGCCGGAGCCCCGCCCGGGCCCGTCCACCCCACACCATCCGTCCGTCGTGCCCACCGGCAGAGGTTGCGTCCCCTGATGTCGAGTCACCACTCCGCGCCCACGCGGAAACCAGCACCGCTACCGTCGTACCACGCGGAACTGCACACGGCTGAGGGGACGTACGCGGCATGAGCCAGGGCGACGAGCGCGGCTACGGCGGCAACGAACCGGCCGGCCACACGGACGACGCGTACAGCACCCTCGGCGGGACGCGCCAGACACGCACACGCCTGCCCCGCGGCGGCGACGAGGGCGACGGCTACGGCCGGCGGCCCGCCCGGAACTCCCGCTCGCTGATCATGGTGGTCGGCGTGGTCGTGCTCCTGATCGCGGCGATCGCGTTCGCGAACCAGGGCGGCGGCGGTGACACCTCGGGTAACGGCGCCGAGAAGGCGACGGACGCGGCGGGTGCGGGCCCCACGGCCGCGACGGGCACGAAGCCGGTCCAGGGCAGGAACGGCACGATCGCGTCGGGCTTCGCCCATGACGAGCAGGGGGCGCAGAGCGCGGCGGCGAACTACGCGGTGGCGCTGGGGTCTGCGGAGATGTTCGACAAGACACAGCGTGACGGCATCCTCGACGCAGTCATTGCACCGGCGTCCGTAGAAAAGTTTCGGACCACGCTCGACAAGGCGTACTCGATCGGCTTCTTCAGGAATGTCGGACTCAACGACGACGGCACCGCCCCTGCCGGCTTCACCTTCGTCTCGCGCACGACCCCCATCGGCACCAAGACAACGAGGGCATCCGCCGACCAAACGACCGTCGAAGTCTGGTGCTCCGGCCTCATCGGCTTGGCGGGCGAAGGGTCGACCAAGCCTGTTACGGACGGCTGGTTCACCATCACCATGGAACTGCAGTGGGTCGATGGCGACTGGAAGGCTCTCACTCATTCACAGAAGGACGGCCCTGCCCCCGTAGGCGGCGACAACAGGGCATCGAGCGCTGACGAGATCGCCGGTGCTGTCAACGGGTTCGGAGGCTTCACCTATGCCCGGTAAAGCCCGGCGTCTCACAACGTCGTTCCTCGGCCTCGTGGCCACCGTGCAAGCATCGCTCGTCTTGTTCGCCGCAAGAGCCACGGCCGCTCCGAGCCCCACGCCCAGCCCCAGCTCCAGCAACAACCCCTGCGATTTGATCTACGGTGCTGCCCGCGACTACTGCGAGGATGGCGAAGCCGGCGGGGCCGACCGCAGCACACCTCCCATCACCGACGACGCCATGGACCCCCTCACCTCGCTCGCCCGCGGCTGCGCCGACGCCGCCGCCTACCTCGTGGGCAAGCTGAGCGAGGCCGTGGAGAGCACCGCGACCGTCGACTTCACCAACTCCACCTTCCGCACCCAGTACGCCGTCGTCTTCGCCGCCTCGACCATCCTCACCCTGGTCCTGTGGCTGTTCGCCGTGGCCAAGCGGGCCATCCGGGGCGTGCCGTTCACCACCGCGATCTCCGAGGCCATCGGCTTCCTCTGGCTCACGGTCCTGGCCTCGGCGTTCACACCGCTCATCCTGTACGTGGTCGTCTCGGCCACCGACGGCGTCACCGAGGTCATCTCCACCGCGACCGGAGGACAGAACGACGTCTTCTTCGGGTCGTTCGCCGAGGCGCTCAAGAAGGGCAACGACATCGGCGGCGGGCCGATCATGCTGATCGTCGTCTCCCTCGTGTCGATCCTCGCCGCCGGCATCCTGTGGCTGGAGCTCGTGATCCGGGCCGCCCTGCTCTACGTGGGCGCCCTGCTCGGCGTCGTCGTGTACTCCGGGCTGGTCGACAAGAACATGTGGGGCCATGTCCGCCGCTGGGCGGGCATCATGATCGCCGTGATCATGGTGAAGCCGGTCATCGTCATCGTGCTCGGGCTCGCCGGGGCTCTCTCGGCGGACGACGGGCCCAACGCCTTCTCCGCCGTCGTCTCCGGTCTCGCCATCATTCTGCTGGCGATCTTCGCCTCGGCGATGATCTACCGCTTCGTCCCCGGCTTCGGCGACGAGATCCAGGGCGCCCGCACCAACCGCAAGCAGGCGACCGACGGCTCCCAGGCCGCCGCGATGATCAGTTCGCCCGCTGCCCTCGTCTCCCAGGGCATCAAGACCCACAGCGGTCGCGGAGGCGGTGAAGGCGGTGGCGGTGGCGGCGGTGCCCGGCCCTCCAACCCGGTCAGCGGCGGTGTCGCCGCACACAGCTCACGTAACCCGGGCGGCGGTGGCGGCTCCGCCGCGCCCTCGCCCCGCAGCGGGTCCGGACCCACCTCCGGCACCCCCCACGGCAGCCGCTCCCCGCGCGGAGGCGGTTCAGGCAGCACAGGCAGCACGAGCACAGGAGGTGGAGGGCGTTGACGATCCAGTCCCACACGATCGCGCCCCGCCGCACGTATCTCATCGGCCGGGCCCGGCCGAACGCGATCGTCGGCAAGAACCGCGAGACGGGTGAGATCGCGCTGATCATCGCCGGGGCGTTCCTCGGCATGATGAGCGGCCTCCTCGTCCCCGCCCTCTCCCTGCGGATCGTCTGCCTCGTGGGCTTCCCCATGCTGGCCCTGGCCGTCGTGTACGTCCCCTACAAGGGCCGCACGTTCTACAAGTGGTTCGAGATCAACCGCAGCTTCAAGCGGACCCTGCGCCGCGGCACCGCCTACCGCTCCTCCGCCATGGAGGCGGGAGTCAGCGCCGACGGGCGCGAGGTGGAGATCGGGCCGCCGCCCGGCATCGGCAGGATCAGCTGGCTCGCCGCACCGTTCGGCCCCGACGAGATCGCCGTACTGCTCCACGCCGACCGGCGCACGGTCACCGCCGCCATCGAGATCGAGGGCCCCGGGGTCGGCCTGCGCGACAGCGAGGACCAGGAGGCCCTGGTCGACCGCTTCGGCACCCTCCTCAAGCACGTCGCCAACGGCGACGGCTTCGTGACGCGCCTCCAGATGCTCGCCCGCACCCTCCCGGCCGACCCCGACGCCCACGCCAAGGACGTCGCCCAGCGCGGCGACAGGAACGCGCCCGGCTGGCTCCAGGACTCGTACGACCAGCTCCAGTCGATGGTCTCCACCTCCAGCGAACAGCACCGCGCCTACCTCGTCGCGTGCATGCACTACAGCCGCGACCTGGCCGCCGAGGCCAACGCCATGGCCCGCGCCATCCGCCCCCACGGCGGCCGCAAGGTCGACCGCGACTCGGGGCTCGCGGTCGTCATGGCGCGCGAGCTGACCGACATCTGCGCCCGGCTCGCCGAGGCCGACATCCGGGTCCGCCAGCCGCTCGGCCAGAGCCGGCTGGCCTCGCTCGTGCACTCGATGTACGACCCCGACCACCCCATCGACCACATCCAGGCGATGACGAAGCGCAACGCCTGGCCGGCCGAGCTGGACGCCGTCGAACCGACGTTTCTGCAGGCCAAGACCCGCGAGTCGACCACGCGCGCACCCTGGTGCCACTCCACGGCCTGGGTGAAGGAATGGCCGATGACTCCGGTCGGCGTGAACTTCCTGGCTCCTCTGCTCGTCCACACGCCCGACGTGATCCGCACGGTCGCGGTCTGCATGGACCTCGAACCCACCGAGATCGCCATCGAGAGGATGCTGACCGAGAAGACCAACGACGACGCCGAGGCGAGCCGTCAGGCCAAGATGAACCGCACCGTCGACCCCCGTGACATCGCCGCCCACGGCCGGCTCGACCAGCGGGGTGAAGATCTGGCGAGCGGCGCGGCCGGGGTGAATCTCGTGGGGTACATCACCGTGTCGTCCCGGTCCCCGGAAGCCCTCGCCCGCGACAAGCGGACGATCCGCGCGTCGGCCGGCAAGTCGTATCTGAAGCTGGAGTGGTGCGACCGGGAGCACCACCGGGCCTTTGTGAACACCTTGCCGTTCGCCACCGGCATCCGTCGCTAACGAGAGGGCAGTCACGCCATGCGAGATCCCCTGTCCGCGATGTCGGATGCCTTCACCGCCTTCCTCTTCGGGAAGGTGGAGACGACCCGGCTGCCGGTCCGTACGTCGACGGGCCAGGCCCAGGCCGTCTACCTGCCGACCGCCGCGCCCGGCCTCGGCGACTCCGGCGTGATCATCGGGCGTGAGGTGTATTCGGGCAAGGGCTACATCTACGACCCGTTCCAGCTGTACGGGCAGCAGCTCCCGGCCCCGCACTGGCTGGTGCTCGGCGAGTCCGGCAACGGCAAGTCGGCTCTGGAGAAGACGTACGTGCTGCGCCAGCTCCGCTTCCGTGACCGCCAGGTCGTCGTCCTGGACGCCCAGGGCGAGGACGGCGTGGGCGAGTGGAACCTCATCGCCGAGGAGCTGGGGATCACCCCGATCCGGCTCGACCCGACGGCCGCGCTGAACGACGGGATCCGGCTCAACCCGCTCGACCCGTCGATCACCACGACGGGTCAGCTGGCCCTGCTCCGCACCATCATCGAGGTCGCCATGGGCCATGGCCTCGACGAGCGGTCCGGCTTCGCGCTCAAGGTCGCCCACGCGTACGTCAACAACACCCTCACCGACCGGCAGCCGGTCCTGATGGACATCGTGGAGCAGCTGCGCCACCCGAAGCCCGAGTCCGCCGAGGCGATGAACGTGGACATAGACGATGTCCGCGCCTGGGGCCTCGACGTCGCCCTCGTCCTGGACCGCCTCGTCGACGGTGACCTGCGGGGCATGTTCGACGGCCCGACCACGATCGGCATCGACCTCGACGCACCGCTGATCGTCTTCGACCTCTCGCACATCGACCGCAACTCCATCGCGATGCCGATCCTCATGGCGATCGTCGGGGTGTGGCTGGAACACACCTGGATCAGGCCCGACCGGAAGAAGCGCATCTTCCTGGTCGAAGAGGCCTGGCACATCATCAACTCGCCCTTCGTCGCACAGCTCTTCCAGCGCCTGCTGAAATTCGGCCGACGCCTCGGGCTGTCGTTCGTGGCGGTCGTCCACCACCTCAGTGACGTCGTCGACGGAGCCGCGGCGAAGGAAGCGGCGGCCATCCTGAAGATGGCCTCCACCCGGACGATCTACGCACAGAAGGCGGACGAGGCGAGAGCGACGGGCAAGGTCATCGGTCTGCCCAGGTGGGCGGTCGAGATCATCCCGACGCTCACCCCGGGTATCGCCGTGTGGGACGTCAACGGCAACGTGCAGGTCGTCAAACACCTGATCACGGAGGCAGAACGCCCCCTGGTCTTCACCGACCGCGCGATGACCGAGGGATCCGCGGTGGACCTGCTCCCCGAGGACGTACGAGCAGCGGAGCTGGAGGCGGAGCAGCGGGCGGCACGGATCGAGCACCAGCAACGGCTGAACGAGTCCTCCGAGTCAACGGTGGCATGACATGGCACGCCAGGCACCATCCGGCACGGGGCGCGGCGGGGAGGGCCAGGGAGGCGTCCCGGACGGCCTGCTGATCGGCCTGCTGGCCTTCTTCCTCGCCCTGACGGTCCTGGCATGGACGGCCACCGGCCTGGCCGGGCTGTTCGCCCACGGAGGCTGGCCGGACGGCGTCACGCTCATGCGGACACCGCTGGCCCTGCGCGCGCTGGTCGTCGAGCCGACGGACCTGGCCGGTGCCTGGCCCGACACCCCGCCCGTCTCGCTCTCCGGATACGGCCTGTTCTGGGGCCTGTTCATCGGCGAGGTGATGGTGCTGCTGGTCCTGTCGGTGTTCACGCTCGGGGTGGTGACGCGCTGGCGCCTGGTCCGGAAGCAGAGGAAGGCGGCCCCCGCACCGTACGAGGCCGGCCGGCCCCCCGTGCACGACCGGCCCGTGCTCCACGACACCGGGCCGGGCCTCACACACCGCGGCCCCGAACCCCTGCGCGCCGAAGGGCACCCGCCACCAGCCCGGGCCGCCTTCGAGGCCGCGCCACCCGCCGTCTCCCGCACGCCGGAGCCCGCTCCCGCCGACCTTCTCGCCGCGTACGCCTCCGAGCCGGCCACGCCGGTGCCCACGCCCCGCACCCCGCACCTCCTCTACGGCGCCTCCGCCACCCGGCGCCCCGCCGTCGTGCGGGCCATCCGTGACGCCGAGGGTCCCGCCCTCGTCGTGACGTCGGACCCCACCGTCTGGGCCGAGACGAAGGACGCCCGCAGCAAGCTCGGCCCGGTCCCCGTCTACGACCCGGGCCACCTCTGCGACACCCCGGCCCGTCTCCACTGGTCGCCCACCGCCGGCTGCGAGGACCCCGCCACGGCGGCCTCCCGCGCCGCCGCGCTCCTCACCCCGGTCCGCCCTCTGGCCAGGATCGACGCGGCCGTCGCCGACACCGCGCAGACCCTCCTCCAGTGCTGGCTGCACGCCGCCGCCGTGGACGGCCGCCCTTTCCGGCAGGTCCACCGCTGGGCGTCGGGCTCAGGCGGCCACGAGCCGGTCCGCCTGCTCCGCACGCACCCCAAGGCCGCGTCCGGGCTCGCCGGCCTCCTGGAGTCCGCGCTCACCGCCTATCCCGAACGCCGCGAGGCGGCCCAGGAACTGACCGTGCGGGCCTTCGCCGCCCTCTCCTCGGTCCACGTCCGTGAGGCGTGCACACCCAACCGAGCCGATGCGCTCGTACTGGATTCTTTTGCGCGTGAAGGGGGAACGCTCTATCTGGTCGGTGAACCCATCGAGGATCCCCGCCACCACCCCGGTGCGATGCCTCTGCTCACCGCACTCGCCTCACACGTGGTCGAGCACGGCCGCCGCATGGCCGCACGGTCAACCGACGGTCGGCTCGACCCACCAATGACGCTCGTCCTCGACGACGTCGCGGCCGTGGCTCCGCTTCCCCAGCTTCCGGAGCTCCTGTCGACCGGCCGGGACCACGGGCTGCCCGCCCTGGTCCTGCTCCGCTCCGAGGAACAGGCCCGTGCCCGCTGGCGCGACCCTCTGCCCGCACCCGGACCGCGCTGACCCTCCGTCAGGCACCCGGACCGCGCCCGCCCTCCGCTCAGCCCCTGCCCGGCCGAGGCAGCTCGAACTCCAGCTCCAGAGCGGTCGGATCGCCGTCCATGGGAAGCGTTCCCCCGGTCGGGACGAAACCGATCCGCCGGTAGGAGGCCGCCGCACGCGCGTTGGCCTCGTGGACGTAGAGCCGCACCCGCTCCAGGGGCGGGCCGGACAGGGACCACGCCCATGCGATCGCCTCGCGGAACAGTACGTCCACCACCCCACGCCCCCGGTGCTCCGGCCGGACGAACACCCCCACCAGATGCCCCTGGTCGACCTCGGCCGCCTCCCCGAAACCCGGTTCGGACGCCGGGCGTTCGACGAGCACCGACACGGTCCCGGCCCACTGACCGTCGGGCGCCTCGGCGATGAACTGACGGACGTGCTCCCCCGAGGCGGCGCCCGCCGTGCGCTCCTGCCAGAACGCGTCGGGCCGGACCCGCGCGTGCTCGTACGACTCCAGGAACGCGATCGGGGCCACCGGGTCCTGGAGCGCGGCCAGCCGGATCTCCCTGGCCCGCTCCCATTCACCGGCCCGCACTGCACGCACGACATAGTCCATCCACCGATCGTGCCCTGCCGCCCCAGGCCCCGGCAAACGAGATACACCGCCCCTCAGCCGTCCAGCGTCAGGGCGTTCTTGGCGTGCGCCACGGACTCCTCGCCGGCGGGACCACCAGGGTTCTCGGTGGCCAGCGACTGGTTCAGAGCGACGAAGGGCCGCATCCGCTCCTCGTAGCGGGCGTAGGCGGCCGTGTGGTCGCCGGGGGCCTGGGCCAGGCAGCCCGCCAGGACGTGCGCGCCCACGAGCGCCAGGCTGGTGCCCTGCCCGGAGAGCGGCGAAGGGCAGTATCCGGCGTCACCGAGCAGAGCGACCCGGCCCTGCGACCAGCGGTCCATCCGGATCTGCGCCATGGCGTCGCAGTAGAAGTCAGGGGCGTCGCGGGCGGCCTCCGCCAGACGCCGCCCCTCCCACCGCAGCGCCGAGAGCCGCTCCGTGATGGTGCGCCGGAGGGCGTCGGCGTCCCGGGGGAGCGGACCGGACTCGAACCCGAACGCCACCCTCAGCTCCCTGTTCTCGCGGACGGACATGATGCCGAAGCCGACATCGCCGTCCCGCAGCCACACCTGCCAGTCCTCCAGACCGAGGAAGTTGTCCGCGCTGAACACCGACAGATAGCTGCCGAGATGGTGGGCGTAGCGCTCCTCGGGCCCGAACGCCAGGCGTCGTACCGTCGAGTGCAGGCCGTCCGCCCCGATGACGAGGTCGAAGGTGCGGGACGGCTCGCGGGCGAAGTCCACCCGCACACCGGTGGCGCCCTCGACGAGTGCGGTGATCGTGTCCCCGAAGAGGTACTCCACGTCTCCCCTGGTGCGCGCGAAGACCATGCGCACCAGGTCCTCGCGCAGCAGCTCGATGTCCGCGCTGTCCAGCCGGCCGCTGCTGAGGGCCATCTCCGTGGAGCGCTCGATCTCCTTCCCTTCGGGATCCAGGACCGACATGCCGCGCATGCGGGTACGCGCCCGCCGCGCCTCGTCGAGCAGGCCCATCCGCTCGATCACGTCGAGCGCGACCCCCCGGACGTCCACGGCCTGCCCACCGTGCCGCACGCCCGGCCCCCGTTCGACGACCGTGACCACGAAGCCGTGGCGGTGCAGCCAGTGGGCCAGAGCAGGTCCGGCGACACCGCCACCGGATATGAGAACGGTGCGCATCAGAATCTCCCCTCGTAGGATGGACCTGACTGAACGTACGGCGTACGCACCCTGCCCGCCACCAGGAGCTTTTCCCCTCTGCACTAGGACAGTTCCGCTGCGGACAGGGTCGTCGCCGGTACCGGCTGCACTAGGACAGACCATGAAGGGCGGGCAGTGTGACGAACGCCACGGGAGGCTCGGGGACGCCGCCGTACCTCCGGATCGCGGCCGAGATCCGCCGCCGCGTCGAGCAGGGCGAACTGGCCCCGGGGGAACGCGTCCCCTCGACCCGCCACATCGCCAGGGAATGGGGCGTCGCACTCGCCACCGCCACGAAGGCCCTGACGCATCTCCGGCTGGAAGGGGTCGTCGAGGCGAAGCCGCGCGTGGGCACCGTCGTCGCCGCGCCCACCGCCCCGGTCCGCGGGCAGAGGTCCGCACCGCCCACCACCACGCCTCCCGGCCCGGCCGCCGAGCCGGACCTGTCCCTGGAACGGATCGTGCGCACCGCCGTCGACATCGCCGACGCCGAAGGACTCCCCGCGCTCTCCATGCGCGGCATCGCCGCCCGGCTCGGCGTGGCCGCCATGTCGCCCTACCGGTACGTGACCGGCAAGGACGACCTCATCCTGCTCATGGCGGACGCCGCGTTCGGCGAGCAGTTCTACCCCGCCACGGCTCCGGACGGCTGGCGCGCCCGCCTGGAGCTCGGTGCGCGCACGCTGTGGACCCTGCACAAGCGGCACCCCTGGCTCGCCCAGCTCTCGTCCCTCACCCGCCCCCTGCTCCTGCCCAACCTGATGGTCCACGGCGAATGGTCGCTCAGTGCCCTCGACGGCCACGGCCTCGACACCACCACGCTGTTCGACATCCACGTGCTGCTCTACAGCCACGTACAGGGGCTGGCCGTCCACCTGGAACGGGAGGCACACGCCGCGGCGGCCACCGGACAGGACGAGGACCAGTGGATGGACAGCCGCGGCGACGCCCTCCGGAGCCTCGTCGACTCCGGCCGCTTCCCGACCTTCGCGAACGTGGTCTCCTCCTTCGACGACGGCTACGACCTCCGCCTCGACACCCTCTTCGAGCTCGGCCTCAAGGCCCTCCTCGACGGCCTGGCCCCGGTCATCGAGGGCAGGTCCCCCGCATAACCCGCACGCTCCGCGTCGTACCCCGGTACTACGGCGGCCCGCACGTCACAGCCCGCGGTCGGACGACCGCCCCACGCCCGCTCCGTAGCGTCGACCACATGATCAGGGCATACGAACTCACCAAACGCTACGGGGACTCCACCGTCGTCCACGGTCTCGACTTCACCGTCCGGCCCGGCACCGTCACCGGCTTCCTCGGCCCCAACGGCGCCGGGAAGTCGACCACCATGCGCATGCTGCTCGGCCTCGACGCACCCACCGGCGGACGTTCCACCATCGGCGGCCGCGCCTACACCACCCACCCCGCACCGCTCACCGAGGTCGGCGCCCTCCTGGAGGCACGCTCCGTCCACCCCGGACGCACCGCCTTCCACCACCTCATGGCGCTCGCCCACACCCACGGCATCCCCCGCAGCCGCGTCGAGCACGTCCTGGACCTGGCCGGCCTCACCACGGCCGCCCACCAGCGGGTCAAGGGCTTCTCGCTCGGCATGGGGCAGCGGCTCGGCATCGCCGCCGCGCTCCTCGGTGACCCGGCGACCCTCGTCCTCGACGAACCGGTCAACGGGCTGGACCCCGAAGGCGTCCTCTGGATCCGCACCCTGCTCACCTCGCTCGCGGCGGAGGGCCGGACCGTCCTCGTCTCCTCCCACCTCATGAGCGAAATGGCGCTCACCGCCGACCACCTCATCGTCATCGGACGCGGCAGACTCCTCGCCGACACCACCGTCGACGAGCTGATCCGCGCCGCGGGCGGCGCCTCCGTCAAGGTCGTCACCCCCCAGGCCGACACCCTGCGCACCCTGCTGAGCGGCCCCGGTGTCCGGATCACGACCGGCACCGCCGGCGAGCTGACCGTCCACGGCACGGACGCCGCCCAGATCGGCCGCACCGCAGCCGCCCACGCCGTCACCCTCCACGAACTCACCCCCCGAACCGTCTCCCTGGAGCAGGCCTTCATGGACCTCACCCAGGAGTCCGTCACCTACCGGACCGCCGCACCCCTGACCGGAGCCCCCGCATGACCACTGCCGCCCCGACCTCTCCGTACCGCGTCACGGCCCGCCACGTCCTGCGCTCCGAATGGCACAAGCTCCGGACCCTGCGCTCCACCTGGGTCACGCTCCTCTCGGCGTCGGCCGTGGTCCTCGGCGTCGGCCTCCTCATGGGCACCACCTACACGTCGGACGGCGGCGACTCCGACGTCGACACCGTCGTCCTCGTCCTGTACGGCACGCTGCTCGGCCAGTTGTGCGTCGCGGTCCTCGGCATCCTCGTGACAGCCGGCGAGTACTCCACCGGAATGATCCGCGCCTCGCTCACCGTCGTACCGCGCAGGCTCCCCGTCCTCGGGGCCAAGGCGGCCGTGTTCGCGGTCGTGACCTTCGGCTGGATGCTCGCCACCGCACTGATCACCTTCGTGTCCGCACAACTGCTCCTGCAGAACACCGACCAGGCCGCCGGGCTCATGGACCACGGCATCCTCGCAGCGATCACGGGCAACGCGGCAGGCATCACCCTGCTCAGCCTGGTCGCCCTCGGCCTGGGGGCCGCCCTCCGCTCCGTGCCCGGCAGCATCGGGGCCTACGTCGGCTGCGTCCTGATCCTCCCCGAGGTGCTGGGCATGCTTCCGTACGATGCCGTGGACAGCGTCCTGAGATACTTCCCGACGCAGGCCGCCGGTGCGCTCGGCACCGCCACCCCCCTCCCGGGAACCGCGGACACCGGACCCGCCCTGCTGGCCCTGTGCCTCTGGGCGGCGGCCGCACTGGGTGCGGCCGCAGTGCTCCTGCGCCGCCGGGACGTGTGACGGAACTGCCGGAGGAAGACGGTGAGACACCGACGAAGGGCGGACGGCGTGGAGGACGGGACACGCCCGCGCCCCGCTCCCCCGACTGCGGCCCCCGCTCCCCTCACCCAGCACCTCCAGGCCCTGCTGCAACGGCTCCGTGCCTTCGACTCCCGCCGGCCCCTCCTCTGGGACCTCACGGTGACCGCCTTCTGGGTCGTCTTCGCGGTGCTCGACTACAGCACCGGCGGCTGGCGCACCGTCGCCCGCAACACGGCAGCACCGGAACCCCTCGTCCTGCTGATGAGCCTGTGCTTCTCCGTCCCCCTGTTCTGGCGCCGCAGCCATCCCGTCACGGTCCTCGCCCTCATGACGCCCGTCTCCCTGGTGAACATCTGGACCGGCGCGATCGTCCAGGCCGCCTTCCTCCAGCTGATCCCCGCCTACACGATCGGTCTGCGCCTCCCCCTCCGGACCCTGGTCCTGTCGGGGTTCCTGACGTGCCTTCCCGTCGCAGCGGGAGCGATCCGGATCACGGGCACAGCGGACCGCCAACTCGTGTCCTACCTCTGGGGATTCGCCGTCGTCGCGCTGCTCGCCATCGCCGTACGCACCCGGCGGGAGCACACCGAGGCCCTCGTCGAGCGCGCTCACCGGCTCGAACGCGAGCGCGACCAGCAGGCCCAGCTCGCGGCAGCGGCCGAACGCGCGCGCATAGCCCGGGAGATGCACGACATCATCGGGCACAACCTCTCCGTCATCACCGGCCTCGCCGACGGCGGTGCGTACGCTGCGGCCAAGAACCCCGAACGCGCGAGCCAGGCCCTCGAAGCCATCGGGACCACGAGCCGCCAGGCCTTGGCGGAGCTACGGCGTACGCTCGGTGTCCTGCGTGAGGCGGCCCCCACCCCCGAGCTGTCACCGCAGCCCTCACTCGCGGACCTGGACGCGCTGCTGAACGGCGTACGCGAGGCAGGTCTGCCCGTCCGACTCGTCGTCCAGGGCGACCCGCCGCGTGCCCCCTCCTCGCCCGGACGCCAGCTCGCCGTCTACCGGGTGGTCCAGGAGTCCCTCACCAACACCCTCAAGCACGCAGGTCCCGAGGCCACCGCCGAGGTGACCGTCACCTACACGTCCACCGGGCTGGAGGTCCTGACCACCGACACGGGTGGCCGCTCCACGCACCTCCCCTGCGACGAGGCCGGCACCGGACGGGGCATCAGCGGAATGCGGGAGCGCGCGACCCTCTACGACGGCACAATCGAAGCGGGCCCGCTGCCCGCAGGCGGCTGGCGGACACGACTTCGCCTTCCCCTGGAGGACGCACCCCCGTGACGACGACGGTACTCATAGCCGACGACCAGGCCATGCAGCGCTTCGGCTTCCGCATGCTCCTGGAGAGCCAGGACGACATGACGGTCCTCGGTGAAGCGGCCCACGGCACGGAAGCGGTGAGCCTGACAGCCCGCCACCACCCGGACGTCGTCCTGATGGACATCCGGATGCCAGGACTCGACGGCATCGAGGCGACCCGCCGGATCATCGCATCAGGGGCACCCACCCGCGTCCTCATCGTGACGACGTTCGACCTCGACGAGTACGCCTACGACGGCCTGCGCGCCGGAGCGAGCGGCTTCCTCGTCAAGGATGCCCAACCCGAGGAACTCCTGTCCGGCATCCGGGCCGTCGCGAGCGGCGATGCCGTCGTCGCCCCGAGCCTCACCCGTCGGCTCCTGGACGCCTACATCCACCACCTGCCGGCCGTCCCCGGCTCGACCCCGGCCTCTACGGCCTCGGGAGATGCACGTATCGCCGCACTGACGGAACGCGAGAGGGAGATCCTCACGGTCATCGGACAGGGATGGACGAACAGCGAAATCGCCTCGCGTCTGTACCTCGCGGAGTCCACGGTGAAGACGCACGTCACCCGCATCCTCGCCAAGACGGGGTCCCGGGACCGCATCCAGGCCGTCATCCTGGCCTACGACACGCGCCTCGTGAACGCGCGCTGAGCCGGCCGTGGGGCTGTGGGGCGGCTTCCGCACGCAGAGGCTCCGTGCAAAAGGCCCCGGAACGCAGAAAAGCCCCGTGCCACAAGGGCACGGGGCTTTCCCGGAA